>NZ_JBQFXN010000007.1:0-159906 GCF_056540885.1 Ruegeria sp. AL12
CGCGCGTTGCGCGGCGCCGGGCCCAAGGCCAAACGTGGCATCAGCGAAGCTGATGGTGCGATTTGGGCGTGGGAGCTCTTGAGGGCGGTTGATTACCCGGCTCGCCGCCTCGGCAAGCCGGTCGCGCAGGTGCTTAGACTTGCCGCACAGCCCCTTTTGCTGCGCTTGTCGTCAGCTTGGCATAGGCCTTGAGCGCGGTTGACACCTTGCGCTTGCGCGGTGCGGCGGGCTCCCACCCCTTTGCGTCCTGTTCTTCGCGGCGGGTGGCCAGCTCTTCATCCGAAACCGCCAGATGAATGGTGCGGTTGGGGATGTCGATCTCGATCGTGTCGCCATTCTGAACCAGACCGATCTCACCGCCTTCGGCCGCTTCGGGTGATACATGTCCGATCGACAGGCCTGATGTGCCGCCCGAGAAACGGCCATCGGTCAGCAACGCGCAGGCTTTGCCAAGTCCTTTGGACTTCAGATATGACGTCGGATATAGCATTTCCTGCATCCCCGGGCCTCCGCGCGGGCCTTCATAGCGGATGACGACCACATCGCCTTCTTTCACCTTGCCCGTAAGAATGTCGTTGACCGCCTGATCCTGACTTTCGCACACGTAGGCCGAGCCGGTGAATTTCAGGATATTGGCGTCCACGCCAGCAGTTTTCACAATACAGCCGTCGCGGGCGATATTGCCGAACAGAACGGCCAGACCACCATCTTGGCTGAACGCGTGTTCTTTCGAACGAATCACGCCGCCTTCGCGGTCGGTGTCCAGTTCCTTGTACCGGTTGGACTGGCTGAACGCCTGTGTGGTGCGCACGCCGCCGGGGGCGGCCTTGAACAGCTCCTGCGCCTTTGGATTGTTGGCGACCTTGATGTCCCAGTTGGCGATCGCCTCGCCCATTGTGGCCGAATGTACCGTGTTGCATTCCTCGTGCAGCAGGCCTGCGCGGCTGAGCTCTCCGAGGATCGAGAAGATACCTCCGGCGCGGTGGACGTCTTCCATGTGCACATTTTCGGTGTTGGGCGCGACTTTGCACAGGCAGGGAACGCGGCGGCTCAGGCGGTCCATGTCGGACATGGTGAAATCGACGCCACCCTCATGCGCGATGGCCAGCAGATGAAGCACCGTATTGGTGGACCCGCCCATGGCGATGTCGAGGCTCATGGCGTTTTCGAATGCTTCGAAGGTGGCAATCTCGCGTGGGAGAAAACCTTTTTCGTCTAGGTCATAATGGCGCTTGGTGATCTCGACGATGCGGCGGCCTGCCTCAAGGAACAGCTCTTTGCGGTCGGCATGTGTCGCCAGTGTCGAGCCGTTGCCCGGCAGGGCCAGGCCCAACGCTTCGGCCAGACAGTTCATCGAGTTCGCAGTGAACATGCCAGAACAGGACCCGCAGGTCGGGCAGGCATTCTCTTCGATGTGTTGAACCTGTTCGTCGGTGAATTTGTCGTCCGCCGCGGCGACCATGGCGTCGACGAGGTCGATTTTCTTGGCATCCAGATCTGCGATATCGATCTTGCCGGCCTCCATCGGCCCGCCCGAGACAAATATGGCAGGGATGTTCAGGCGCATCGCGGCCATCAGCATGCCGGGGGTGATCTTGTCGCAATTCGAGATGCAGACCATGGCGTCGGCACAATGCGCGTTGACCATGTATTCGACCGAATCCGCAATGACTTCGCGCGAGGGCAGCGAATACAGCATCCCGTCATGGCCCATTGCGATGCCGTCATCCACCGCGATCGTGTTGAATTCTTTTGCGACGCCACCGGCGGCCTCGACCTCGCGCGCAACCATCTGACCCAGGTCCTTTAGGTGGACGTGACCGGGCACGAACTGGGTGAACGAGTTGACGATGGCAATGATCGGTTTGCCAAAATCATCGTCTCCCATGCCGGTGGCGCGCCAAAGGCCGCGTGCGCCAGCCATGTTGCGGCCGTGGGTTGAGGTTCTGGATCGGTACAATGGCATGATGCTGTTTCCCTGTTGCCTCGGGTTGCATGTCTTGGGGTTCGTGCGTTATAGCGCACGTACCACATGTGCGCTATAACGCACAAGAGGATTCGCGGGACGACGAGATGAACTCTGACGATATAACGCTGAAACTGCGAGACGTGCGTGCGGCATCGGGCCTGAGCCTGTCGAAAGTGGCCGAGATGACGGGCGTGAGCAAAGCCATGCTGGGGCAGATCGAGCGCGGCGAATCCAGCCCGACCATCGCAACGCTGTGGAAAATTGCCAAGGGGTTTCAACTGCCGCTCAGCGCGTTGATCGATACGGTGAACGGGGACCCTTCGGTTTTTCAGACCGTAACTTTCCCCGGCACGATCGAGGTCAAGATCGTCTTTCCATTCGATCCCGCTCTGGGGGCCGAGACGTTCCACGTCAACCTCAAGCCGAACCAAAGCCACGATTCGCCCGCCCACGCGACAGGCGTGACCGAGGAGGTCTTTGTTCTGAACGGCACGCTTGAGATCCTGCGCGGAGACGAGTGGGTTTCCCTACAGGCCGGGCAGGGGTTGCGTTTCGCGGCCGATCTTCCGCACGGATATCGCGCCGGTCCAACGGGGGCGGCCTTTCTGAACATGCATCATTACGCCCAACACACCGAATTTGTAGAGAACGGCAAGGCCCATTCATGACCGCATTTTTCGACAGCCTGACCATCGTCGACGCCATCGGCTCTTTCGGGGCTCTGATCGTGGTCGCCGCGTATTTCGCAACACAGATGCGAATGATGAACTCGGATGATCTGGCCTTTCCCGTGATCAACCTGCTGGGCTCGGTGCTGATCGTCTATTCCCTGCTCCAGAACTTCAATCTCGCATCAATGTTGATCGAAGGGTTCTGGATTCTGATCAGCCTCATTGGGATTATCCAACATTTCCGCCTGCGCAGCGCCAAGTGAGCGCTATCCAGCCTTGAACCCCTATGCCGCCGGGTATAGGGAAAAATCAAGCGCGCTTAGGGGAGGCTTTGATGCAGGACGATCCAAAAACCGTCGTATCCACCGAATGGCTGGCCGCGCATATGAAGGATCCGGATCTGCGGATTCTGGACGGGTCGTGGTATTTGCCCGCGCAAAATCGTGATGCACGGGCGGAATATGACGCAGGCCACATCCCCGGGGCGCGGTTCTTTGACATAGACGAGATATCAGACCACCGTTCCGACTTGCCGCATATGGCGCCTCCGGTCGAGAAATTCATGTCGCGCCTGCGGGCGATGGGTGTGGGCGACGGTCATCAAGTCGTGGTTTACGATGGTGCTGGGCTGATGTCGGCTGCGCGCGTCTGGTGGCTGTTCCGTCTGATGGGGCAGGAAAACATCGCAGTTCTGGATGGTGGATTCCCCAAATGGCAGGCGGAAGGGCGCGAGGTCGAAGACCTGCCGCCAGTCATCCGTGATCGTCATATGACCGTCCGGGTGCAAAATCAGCTTGTTCGGGATGTCACGCAAGTTTCCGCCGCCGCCAAGCTGGGTGATCATGAGATCATCGACGCCCGCTCTGCCAGCCGGTTTTCCGGGGCCGAGGCCGAACCGCGCGAGGGGCTGCGCTCGGGGCATATTCCGGGTTCACGCAATGTCCCCTTTGGCCAGTTGCTGAACGCCAATGGTACCATGAAGTCGCCGGAAGAGTGCCGCGCCATATTCGAGGCCGCGGGCGTCGATCTGTCGAAACCGGCGATCACCTCGTGCGGGTCTGGCGTGACCGCCGCGATCCTCAGCCTTGCGCTTGAACGCATGGGCAAGAAAGACCACTCGCTTTATGACGGCTCATGGGCTGAATGGGGCGCCTTCCCGACCCTGCCCGTCGCAACCGGAGAGACCTGATGTTCGAGAACCTGAAACCGCAGCCTGCCGACAAGATCCTGGCGCTGATGCAGATGTACCGCGAAGACCCGCGTGATCAGAAGATCGACCTGGGCGTTGGCGTCTACAAAAACGCGGAAGGTATCACCCCGGTCATGCGCGCCGTCAAAGCGGCCGAGCAGCGCGTCTGGGAAGAGCAGGAAACCAAAGCCTATACCGGGCTGGCCGGCGACCCGGCCTATGCGGATGCGATGATCGGGCTGATCCTCGGCACCTCGGTTCAACGCGGCAACATCGCCGCCGTGGCGACACCGGGCGGCACCGGCGCCTGCCGTCAGGCCTTCGAGATGATCCGTATGGCCAACCCGTCGGCCCGCGTCTTCGTGTCGAACCCGACATGGCCGAACCACTTGTCGATCCTGAACTACCTGGGGATCGAGACGGTTCCATACCGCTATTTCGATGGTGACACACGTGGCGTCGATTTCGACGGCATGATCGAAGACCTGAAGACCGCCAAGGCGGGTGACGTGGTTCTGCTGCACGGTTGCTGCCACAACCCGACCGGCGCCAACCTCAACATGGTTCAATGGCAGGAGGTCGTGAACCTGATCAACGCACTTGGCCTCGTTGCGATGATCGACATCGCCTATCAAGGCTTCGGCGACGGTCTGGAAGAGGATGCGCAAGCAACACGTCTGGTCGCGTCTTCGGTCAAGGAATGCCTGATAGCGGCGTCATGCTCGAAGAATTTCGGCGTGTATCGCGAACGCACCGGTTTGCTGATGGCCATCAGCGCCGATGCCGGGCAGACCGCTTTGAACCAGGGTACATTGGCATTCCTGAACCGCCAGAATTATTCCTTTCCGCCCGACCACGGCGCACGTGTTGTGACCACGATCCTGATGGACGAAGCCCTGCGCGCCGACTGGATGGCAGAACTGGAAGAGGTGCGCCTGTCGATGCTGGGCCTGCGTCGCCAACTGGCCGACGAACTCCAGCGTCTGAGCGGCTCGGACCGCTTTGGTTTCATCGCCCAGCACCGCGGCATGTTCTCGCGCTTGGGTGCGGCCCCGGAGTTGGTCGAGAAGCTGCGCGTTGAACACGGCATCTACATGGTTGGCGACAGCCGCCTCAACATCGCCGGTCTGAACGCCAACACCGTTCCGATCCTTGCACAGGCGATTGTCGACGTCGGCGTCTGATTTTCAGGCATTGCCAAACAAAAAAACCCGGGCATTCGTGCCCGGGTTTCTTGTTTGGGTGGAGGTGGGCTCAGCCTTTCGAGAATTCGGGATAGGCTTCCATGCCCAGTTCGCCCATGTCGAGCCCGTTGATCTCTTCTTCCTCGCCCACCCGCAGGCCGACGGTGGCCTTGAGGATCGAGAACAGGATGAAGCTGACCACGAAGACGAAGATCCCGATGGCTGCGAAGCCGATGATCTGGGTCACGAAGGACGCATCACCGTTGGTCCATGCCACGATGAAGGTGCCCCAGAAGCCTGCGATCAGGTGAACCGGGATGGCGCCGACCACGTCATCAATCTTCATCTTGTCCAGCAGCGGCACGGTGTAGACCACGATCACGCCGCCGATGCCGCCGATGATCAGCGCCTGGAACAGCGACGGTGCCAGCGGTTCGGCGGTGATCGAGACCAGCCCGGCCAGCGCGCCGTTCAGAACCATGGTCAGGTCGACCTTGCCATACATCACCTGTGTCAGGATCAGGGCGGCGACGGCACCGGCGGCGGCGGCCATGTTGGTGTTGGCGAAGATACGGCTGATGTCGGCCATGTCACCGATCGTGCCCATGGCCAGCTGCGAGCCGCCGTTGAAGCCGAACCAACCCAGCCACAGGATGAACGTCCCCAGGGTTGCCAGCGCCAGGTTCGAGCCGGGGATAGGCACAACTTTGCCTTCCTTGTTGTATTTACCGATGCGCGGGCCCAGTACGATGGCACCGGCCAGAGCTGCGAAGCCACCTGCGGCGTGAACCAGGGTCGAGCCGGCGAAGTCGCTGAAGCCCATCTCGGACAACCAGCCGCCACCCCACTGCCAGGACGCTTCGATCGGGTAGATGATGCCTGTCAGGACGATCACGAAAAAGAAGAAGGGCCACAGTTTGACGCGCTCGGCCATGGTGCCCGATACAATGGACGCGGTGGTGGCGCAGAACATCAGCTGGAAGAAGAAGTCCGATCCGACGGACGCATATGACAGGTCGGTTTCGACACCTGCTAGACCAACCGGTTCCAGTGAGGTTGGCGAGAACGCGCCCAGAATGCCGGTGATGGTCCAGCCGTCGCCCGGATACATCAGGTTGAAGCCCACCAGCCAATACATGATGGCTGCAAAGGAAAACAGGCCCATGTTCTTGATCAGCTGCATGGCAACGTTCTTGGAACGCACCAGGCCGGCTTCGAGCATGGCAAAGCCCGCGGCCATCCAGAATACCAGAAAACCGCCGACCAGAAACAACAGCGAAGTCAGGATGTATTGCGTATGCTGCGCAGTCTCGCCGGTGGCCTCTTGCGCCAGGCCCATCTGCGGCAGCGCGACGATCGCCGCGGCAGGAATGAGAGATTTCATCAGGTTCATGTTCAGTCCTCGAATGATTGTCGGTCGCGGCGCTTACAGCGCCTCTTCGTTGGTTTCCCCGGTCCGCACGCGCAGCGCCTGCTCGACATCGAGGACGAAAATCTTGCCGTCGCCGATCTTTCCGGTCTTGGCGGTTTTGGTGATGGTCTCGACGATCTGGTCGGTCATCGCGGCAGGCACCACGATTTCCAGCTTGATCTTGGGCACGAAGTTCACCGCGTATTCGGCCCCCCGATAGATTTCGGTGTGGCCGGATTGCGAGCCGAAGCCCTTGATCTCGGTCACCATCATGCCGCGCACGCCGGCCTCGGTCAGTGCTTCGCGCACCTCCTCCAGCTTGAACGGCTTGATTGTCGCAATGATCAGTTTCACGTCTTTCCCCTCTGGTTCTCCGGTGGAACCGGTTTGTTTGCACCTGCAGAAAAATGCGCGACTGATCGTGGTAAGAAACGGCTCTTGAGGGCCAAAGGATCGCCAAACGGCGAAAAGTTGCACATTATTTGCACAAAATAGGCACGCTGATTAAATAATAGGCAGTATTGTGAGGGGAAATTTCGGAAATTCGGACCTCTACATACTCAGATCACCGGGGTATGGTGGCGCAAAAGAAAACCCGGGCAGAGTTTGAGCATGACTGAGTCCAAGCGACGCAAGCCGAAATTGGTTGCGGATAAAAGGTACCCGTCAAAGGGTCGTAAACCGTCGGCATCCAAGCGCCCGGCGGGCAAGAAGGCGACGGCTCGCAAAACCACCTCACGCAAAACTGCGCGCAAAAAGACGCGCAAAAGATCGGGGGGCAAAGGCGGCGGCATCTTGCGTCGTTTCTTCCGTTGGGTCTGGCGCATGGTCTGGGGTCTGACCTGGCGGGTCGGAGCGGTCGTGGCCATCCTGATCGCCCTGGCGGTGGGTGTCGTCTATTCCTCGTTGCCTGAGTTGGATGCCTTGTTGGACGGCCGTGCGCGCGGGTCTGTCACGCTGCTGGACCGCGACGGCAAAGTGTTTGCCTGGCGGGGCGACCAGTTTGGCGGGGTGATCACTGCTGATACGGTGTCGCCGCATCTGAAAAACGCCGTCATCGCGACCGAGGACAAACGGTTCTATCGCCATTTCGGGGTCAGCCCGCGCGGTGTGGCAAGCGCCGTGCGCATCAACCTGAGCGAAGGGCGCGGCCCGTTGTCCGGGCATGGCGGGTCAACCATAACGCAGCAAACGGCCAAACTGCTGTGTCTGGGCGTGCCTTATGATCCGACAGAATGGGAATCAGAGGCCGCCTATGAAGCCGATTGCCGTCAGGGATCGCTGTGGCGCAAGGCCAAAGAGGCCATTTATGCAATGGCAATGGAGGTGAAATACTCCAAGGATGAGGTTCTGACGATCTACCTGAACCGGGCTTTCCTTGGTGCAGGCGCGCGCGGGTTCGAGGCCGCAAGCCAGCGGTACTTTGGCAAGTCCGCCGCCGAAGTCTCGCCGGCCGAGGCAGCTATGTTGGCCGGGCTGTTGGTTGCGCCCACGCGCTATGCGCCAACGAACAATCTGCAACGGTCGCAGGACCGGGCCCGCCTTGTAATCGGTCTGATGGAGGATCAGGGCTATCTGACCGCTGCGCAGGCCAGCGAAGCCCGGGCGCGCCCGGCCCAACTGTCCGAGGCGGCGGCTGCGCGGGCCGGGGGGTATTTTGCAGATTGGGTCATGGCCAGCGGGCCCGAGTTCTTTACCCGCAACACGACCGAAGATGTGGTGATCCGGACCACCTTGGATCAGCGCATTCAGACCTCTGCGGAAGAGGCGCTGAAGTTCATCTTTCAGGAAAAAGTGCGCGAAGGATCAAAGGCGCAGGCGGCCATTGTGGTGATGTCGGCCGACGGTGCGGTGCGCGCGATGGTTGGTGGGCGCAAGACACGCGTGTCTGGCGCGTTCAACCGGGCGACGCAGGCGTTGCGACAGACAGGGTCATCGTTCAAGCCATTCGTTTACGCCACCGCGCTGGAACTTGGATATTCGCCGCTGGATACGGTGATGGATGAACCCTATTGCGTCGATATTCCGGGGTCAGGCCAGTGGTGCCCCAAGAACTACACCAACAAGTATTATGGGCGGGTGACCTTGGCGGATGCGCTGAAAAACTCGCTTAACATACCGGCGGTGAAAGTGGCCGAGATTTCCGGCCTGGACAATGTTCGGACGGTCGCCAGCGGCTTTGGGATTGCCAGCGACCTGGCACAGGGGCCTGCGCTGGCGCTTGGTGCATCTGAAAGCACGTTGATCGAGATGACCGGGGCTTATGCAGGCATCCTGAATGGTGGGTCACAGGTTGAACCTTATGGGCTGACCGAACTGAAGCTGCTGGGCGACGAAACACCCGTCATGGTCACGACGACCGGTATTGGCGAGAGGGTGATCAATGAAAAGGCCGCCAAACAGCTGACCTGGATGATGGAGCGCGTGGTCTCTGAAGGAACCGGCGGGCGGGCCAAATTGCCCGGCTGGCAGGTGGCCGGCAAGACCGGAACGACCCAGGCCGCGCGCGACGCGTGGTTCATCGGGTTCACGGCGGATTATGTGACCGGGGTCTGGATGGGGTATGATGACAACACGCCCTTGTCCGGCGTGACCGGTGGTGGCTTGCCGGCCGAGATCTGGAAAGAAACCATGCTGCGCGTGACCGAGGGGATGACACCCACGCCCTTGCCGATGATGGCGCCGGAACCACCGGTTCAGGTTGCCCAGCCGCAGCCCCGCCGAAAGCGCGGAGGTTTTGCCAATGACATCAACAATCTGCTGAAGAACATTTTCGGCGGCAACTAAAGCAATCTCGAAACGCCAAAACAAAAAAAGGCGGTGCCCGGTGCACCGCCTTTTGGTTTTTCTTACTTTCGTCACTCAGACGCTTGCGTCCAATGCAGATAGGATCGCGTCGCCCATTTCGCTGGTCGAGACGGGCTGAACGCCCTCATCCGCAAGCAGGTCGCCGGTGCGAACGCCGTCGGCCAGAACCTTCTCGATCGCAGCTTCCAGCCGATCGGCTTCCTCACCCTGATCAAAGCTGTAGCGCAGAGCCATCGCAAAGCTGAGAATGCAGGCGATCGGGTTGGCTTTGCCCTGACCCGCGATATCGGGGGCGGATCCGTGTACGGGCTCGTACATCGCCTTGGGGCGTCCATTGGCCATCGGCGCGCCCAGCGATGCCGACGGCAGCATACCCAGAGACCCGGTCAGCATCGCGGCGCAGTCGGACAGGATGTCACCGAACAGGTTGTCGGTCAGGATCACGTCGAACTGTTTCGGCGCGCGCACCAGCTGCATGGCACCGTTGTCGGCGTACATATGGCTCAGCTCAACTTCGGGGTAGTCAGCGGAAACGCGGTTGACCACTTCGCGCCACAGGATGCCCGATTCCATCACGTTGGCTTTTTCCATCGAGCACAGCTTTTTGTTCCGGCGCATCGCCAGTTCAAAGGCCGAGCGTGCGGCGCGTTCAATCTCGGATTCGGTGTAACGCTGGGTGTTGATGCCGACGCGTTCATTGCCTTCCTCGAAGATGCCGCGTGGTTCACCGAAATAAACGCCCGAGGTCAGTTCGCGCACGATCATGATATCCAGACCGGCAACGATGTCTTTCTTCAGCGACGAGAAGTCAGCCAGCGCGTCAAAGCACTGGGCCGGGCGCAGGTTCGAATACAGGTCCATTTCCTTGCGCAGGCGCAGCAGGCCGCGCTCGGGCTTCAGGCTGAAATCCAGATCGTCGTATTTCGGACCGCCGACAGCGCCCAGCAGAACCGCGTCGACCTCTTGCGCCTTGGCCATCGTCTCATCGGACAGAGGCTTGCCGTGGGCGTCATAGGCGGCACCGCCGACCAGGTCCTCGCTCACGTCAAATTGAAGACCGCGATTGGCGCCGAACCAATCGATGATTCTGCGCACTTCGGCCATGACTTCCGGGCCAATTCCGTCTCCGGGCAGGATAAGGAGCGAAGGGTTGGACATGAAGGGTCTCCTTGCGTTTTGTTGCACAGGGCCTAGCGTCTGCGTTGCATCGGGTCAATGAGACGAACCTGCCAAAACAGAAGGAAAACACATGCTGACTCCTGGAAATCCGGTTCCTGCGCTGAAAATCGAAACTGTTGCCCATGGCAGCTTCGATCTTGACGCGGACAAGGGCGAAAACGGGACGCTGGTGATTCAATATCGCGGGCTGCATTGCCCGATCTGCATCAAGCAGATGGCCGAGGTCGAAGCGGCGCTGGATGATTTCGCGGCGCTGGGCGTCGAGGTCATCATGATCACCACCGATACAGCTGAGCGCGCGGCGGAAACCGCCGAAAAAGCCGGAGCGTCGCGCCTGCGTGTGGGCCACAGCCTTCCCCTGTCCGCCGCGCGGGATGATTGGGGCCTTAACATCTCGACCAAGCGCGAAGGCAGCGCCGAACCGGACTTGTTCGCAGAGCCGGGGCACTTCTACGTGGCACCCGACCGGACGCTGTACTATGCGTGGCAACAGACCACGCCTTTCGGTCGCCCGTCCATGTCGGATATTGCGGGTGGATTGAAATTCACATTGGGCAACAACTATCCCGCGCGTGGAACTTATACCGGCCCGCTTTGACCCTCAAAGAGCGGCTTTGAGCCCTTCTGCCAACAAATCCCAGACTCTGCGGATGCGCGGGGTCTGGCGCATGGCCTGAGGTGCGGCCAGCCACACGGGTAGAATCGGGATGTCCACATCCAGCGGCAGGATTTCCACGTCGGGGTCGGCTTGGGCAACCTGTACCTGGCTGAAGCCTATGCCACAGCCCGCCCGGATCAGTTCCCAATAGGCGCTTTGCAGGTCACAGCGGGTGGCGAAACTGTCGCGGCTGGCAGGCCACCCCTTTTCACGCATGGCTTTGATGATCTCCTGGTTCGCGTCAAACCCTACCAGATCATGCGTAAACAGTTCTTCGGGTGTCTTGGGGCGCCCCTTCCGATCCAGATAGGACTTTGCCGCACAAAAGCACAGCGGCACATCCCCGAGATAGCGGGAAATGAGATCCACCTGCGCCGGGCGATACATCCGCACAGCGATATCCGCCTCGCGATAGAGCAGATTCTCGGTGGTGTCAGTGGCCACCAGTTCCAGCTGGATCGTGGGCTCCTGCTTGCGGATGGACGCCAGTATCGGTGGCAGCAAGTGATGCGAGGCAAAGACGGATGCGGTGATGCGCACCGAACCTTCAAGCTGTTGCGATTGCCCCGCGGCGGCAAGGCTGAACGCGGTCATGGCGCTGTGCATCTGCTGGGCCATCGGCAAAAGCTGTGAACCCGCTTCGCTGAGCTTCAGACCACGCGCGTGGCGATCGAAAAGAGAGACACCCAGCTCATCCTCGAGGTTTTGGACCTGTCGCCCCAAAGTGGGCTGACTACGATTGAGATGTCGTGCGGCGGCAGACAGCGATCCCGTCTCGGCCACGGCCAGAAAGCATTGGATCAGAGACCAATCTGCATGTGTCAGAGCTTTGTCCATTCAGAAATGAATACATGTTCTGCGAATTGCGGCAATTCCCTGCGCGAAGTGAATGGGTAGATTGATCTCAGACAGGAGGCAAACATGGCACAATCTGCACTGGTACTGGGCGCAACAGGTCGTTTTGGACGCAACGCAGCCCTGGCGTTCAGGCGCGCGGGCTGGGACGTGACGGAATTTGACCGCAGGTCTGATTCGCTGTCACGGGCGGCGCGCGGCGTGGACGTCATCGTGAACGGATGGAACCCTCCCTATCCCGATTGGGCGCGCGATGTGCCGGTACTGACCAAACGGGTGATAGATGCGGCCTCAGATACGGGGGCGACCGTGATCGTGCCGGGCAATGTCTACGTATTTGGTGGAAATACGCCGGGTCCATGGTCGGGCGGGACGCCGCATCGGGCCAGCAATCCTCTGGGCCGGGTCCGGATCGAGATGGAAGAGGCCTATCGCGCATCAACCGTGCGCACCATCCTTTTGCGCGCCGGGGATTTCATCGACACCAATGCATCCGGAAACTGGTTCGATCAGGTCATGATCAAGCGTCTTTCGCGCGGTCAGTTCGTTTACCCCGGTGATCCGGACGCGCCGCACGCTTGGGCCTTTCTGCCTGATCTGGCCCGCGCCGCCGTCGCGCTGGCTGAGATGCGGCAAGACCTTCCCCGTTTCTGCGATGTTCCATTTGAAGGGTATACTTTGACCGGGACGCAGATTGCCCACTCGCTTTCACAAGTCACCGGCCGGCCGGTTGCAGTGCGGCGCATGAAATGGTGGCCTCTGCAATTGGCCCGTCCGTTCTGGCGCATGGCCCCTCATTTGATCGAGATGCGGTACCTCTGGCACGTGCCGCATCAATTGGATGGCGGCTATATGAAGGAACTGCTGTCCTCGTTTTCTGAAACGAAGCTGGAGGATGCCTTGCGTTCCGCCATTCCGCCCCAACGTGCCGCTTCATCGTCAACAACCGGGAACAGGGGCGAGGTTCTAGGGTAGGATTATGTCAACCCAGACCAGTCGATGCCTGCTGGCACGTCGGGCACTGTCGTACAGCATGTCACCTTCTACGGGCCAGACAATGCCGGTTTCCGAGATTTGCAGATCACTGGACGGCAACACGTAGTCAACGCGCATTTCCCCGGTGGCTTTCCATTCGACCGTTGCTGATGACCCCGATGGGTCCTTTGGCATCGGGTCCTGCACCTTGGGATCGGTCAAAAGCGCGCGAATGGCCTGCTTGTGGCCTTCTCCGCGGGTCGGGTCGAGATTGGCGTCCGCTGCTATCACGAAGGGGCCTTGAGGAACTGGCCCCAGACCGCCATTCAACAAAACCGACCACAGGCGAATCTCATCCCTGTTGCGCAGACCGTTGCGATCCTCGGGTCCGTCAAAAACCGGTGGGGCAGCGTGAAAGGTCATCAGGCTGAATCGCCCCTGCGGGGTTTCGATCGGAAGCACCCAATGCACGGTCGAGGACAGGCGCTGAATGTCGTGCGCAGCTTCAGACGGGAAGGGGAGCCCATCCCTGCGTGGCAAAGCAGCCCCAGGCTGATCTTTCCACCGCAGATCGGTGTAATCCTGAACGTCATCGGTCATGATTTCGAAACGGGACAACACCGCCACCCCTCCGTGGCCGGTGAACTTCCCCCAGCCCTGCGCGTCTCCGGGGCCTTGCGTTTTGCCATCACCGTCCAGATCCAGCGGCGTTTCCAGCCCAGCATTTGGTTGGGCGGAGAAGTGATAGGGGAAATCCAGGCCCGCATTGCGCAGTTTCTCGGACAGGGCGCTCAGGGCTGCGCCTTCGAGATCCCAGTCGATGCCTTGCAGGGCAATGACATCAGGTCGCGCAGCGGCAATGACCTCGACAACGGCTTCAACCTGCGCATCATCCCGCTGGATGTCGCGCAGCAGCAGGCCGGGGCCGTTTCTGCTGAGTTCAGTGTTGTAGGTGGAGATGCGATAAACCTCTGCCTGCACCGATAAAGGCAGCAGCAGCAGAACAAGGGCACGGATCATGCGGCTTGCGTTGTCTCGCTTGTCGAATAGGCACGGCGCTTTTCCACGATCAGACCCGCGATGCGAAGCGTCGCCATGCCGCGCATGATCATGCTGGCGGGCAGGAAGGCCCAGGCGCACATGGTCCAGATCAACGTTTGCGGATTGCTCAGCGAGATCGGGGCGACGACGCTGCTCATGAGCTTGATGACAGCCGGAATGAGGAAGGGAAGCAGAACGCCAATGCAGATATTCAGGCGACCATCGCGTTGCAGACGGGTAACGACATCGCCGCCCTTGGTGGGATCAAACAACGGTAGATTGGTCCACACGTTGAAGGCGCCATTGCCCGTGGGCCAGCCACGCACTTTGACCGCATAGGCAAAGCTGGCGACGGTGACCAAGGCGGCCACGTAGGCCACACTGGCTGCGATCCGAACCAATTCGATCAACGGCTGGCCCGCATCCAAAGGCAGCATCAGCACGATCAACCGAACCGGAGAATAGGGAAAGTCCGCGACATTCGCAACGGCCAGGCCCGCGGTGTAGGCGAACGCGGTCAGCTCAGTCGGCTCATAGGCGTTTTTGCAAACCAGGGTCAGAAAGGTGACCATCGACATCAGCCCGACAAACCGCAGACGGTTCACCGGCGGCGCATCGCGAAATTCAATAAAGCTGGGAAAGGCGGAATTGTACTCGGCGAATGTCAGGATGAACGCGAGAATCGCGAGGAAGACCAGAATCTCGGTCCCGTTCGTCGATGATACAGGCAGGTACAACGCGGGTGTCAGCACCATCAGTGCCACAAGTATTCCGCGTATCGCCGCCCCTGTTGTGCGCGCAATCACTATCCGAACCCTTTTTCAAACCGGATAAGTCGATCTTCGCCGACTTACATTCCAACTTGTGCCCATCGTCTCGAGTTTTTGACGGATGCCTCTTTAGCGCCAACATGGACGATAAGCGGCATTTCGCTCAAGACAGGGTGCAGAAAACACGTGATTTCGGGCAAAATGATGGCGCAACTGGTGCGGGATTGCATCATTTTCGACGCAAATCCGACGTGTATCTCAATGTGAGACCAAGATGTTGTGGTTCTGGTAAATTCAACCCCAAGAATGAGAATGGGGCCGCCTTGGCGACCCCGTTAGGTTGAGTATCCAAAGAATCGGCTCGGGCCTTACACCCAGGGGCGGGCCTGACTTGCGTGATCCTCGAATTTGTCGATGTGGTGGTCTTTCTCCATGGTCAGACCGATATCGTCCAGACCGTTCAGCAGACAGTGCTTGCGGTGCGGATCGATGTCGAATTCGATCACGACCCCATCCGAAGTGGTGATCTGCTGATCTTCCAGGTGCACGGTCATGCGGGCATTCTCACCCTTATGTGCGTCTTCCATCAGGATCGCGTGGTGTTCTTCTTCGACCACGATCGGCAGGATGCCGTTCTTGAAGCAGTTGTTGAAAAAGATGTCGGCAAAGCTGGTCGAGATCACGACCTTGATGCCGAAATCCTTGATCGCCCAGGGTGCGTGTTCGCGCGACGAGCCGCAGCCGAAATTGTCGCCGGCGACCAGAATTTCGGCCTCGCGATAGGCGGGCTTGTTCAGGACGAACTCTTCGTTCTCGCGCCCGTCATCATGATAGCGCATTTCATCAAACAGCACGACGCCAAGGCCGGACCGTTTGATGGTTTTCAGATGCACTTTCGGAATGATCATATCGGTGTCGATATTGATCAGTGGCATCGGGGCGGCCACCCCGTGGACTTTTTCAAACTTTTCCATGTCTGCACTCCTGCAGGAGAGGGCCGCGCCCGTATCCCGCGATTAAGCTTCTTTCGCTTTGGTTGTTTCGTCCTTGGGTGCGTTCTTGACGAAGAACGCCATGAACACCAATCCGAACCCGTTGAACAGCATCTCGATGCCCAGCAGGATACCCAGAAGGCTCAGCAAAGCGGCGGGTTCGCTGCTTGCATAAGACCAGATGATACCTGCGAGGATGATCGACAAGATGCCCGAGAACATCGTGGGCCAGAAAAACTGTGTTCCTTTCATCTGGAACGACAGAATGACCCGCGCGATGCCGCCTGCCATGAACAGGATCAGCATCACGGTTGCCAGCGTCAGTGTTCCCTGAAGCGGGTGATCCAGAAAGGACCAGCCCAGGAACAGCATGACCACACCCATGATGAGTGACAGAATCTTGTTGCCTGTGCCTTCGACGGTGAAACCGCCGACCACCTGCATCGCGCCCGCAATCAGCAGCAGCGCACCGGTCACGACCGTTACGGCAAGCGAAGCCGCAATCGCATTGCCCAGCGCAAAGACGCCGAACGCAATTGATAGAAGCCCCAGCAGGAGCCATTTGACCCAGTCACTCATTTGTTCAATCCCTCAAATATCTAGATATGAGGGCACCTTACATCAACTCACGGACGTCTGTCAGCCGTCCCGTGATTGCCGCTGCGGCAGCCATTGCCGGGCTCAGCAGATGTGTGCGCCCGCCCCGGCCCTGACGGCCTTCGAAGTTGCGGTTCGAGGTGGCGGCACAGCGTTCGCCCGGTTGCAACTGGTCGGGGTTCATCGCCAGGCACATCGAACAGCCTGCCAGACGCCATTCGAACCCGGCCTCTTTGAAGATGTCGGCCAGGCCTTCTTCTTCGGCCTGGGCGCGGACCAGCCCCGAACCCGGCACGACCATGGCGCGCATCCCGTCCTTGATTTTCTTGCCTTTCAGGATCTCGGCCGCGGCACGCAGGTCTTCAATACGTCCGTTGGTGCAGGACCCGATAAAGACGGTGTCAATCTCGACATCGCTCAGCTTCTGACCGGCCTTGAGACCCATATACTCGATTGACCGGCGGGCCGCCTCGACCTTGCCACCTTCGAAATCCTCGGGGTGCGGCACGGTTGCCGTGATCGGTAGAACATCCTCGGGGCTGGTGCCCCAGGTGACGACAGGCGCGATGTCTTCGCCACGAATCGTGACAACCTTGTCGAAATGCGCGCCTTCGTCGGTGTAGAGTGTTTTCCACCAATTCATCGCGGCTTCCCACTGCGCACCTTTCGGCGCATGCGGACGGCCTTTGACATATTCGAACGTGGTCTCATCCGGTGCGATCAGCCCTGCGCGTGCGCCGCCTTCGATGGCCATGTTGCAGACGGTCATGCGGCCTTCCATCGACAGGTTGCGGATGGCTTCACCGCAATACTCGATGACATAGCCGGTGCCGCCGGCGGTGCCGGTTTCGCCGATCACGGCCAAGGTGATGTCCTTGGCGGTCACGCCCGGCTGCAATTTGCCGGTGATTTCCACCTTCATGTTCTTGGATTTCTTCTGGATCAGGGTCTGCGTGGCCAGAACGTGTTCGACCTCGGACGTGCCGATGCCATGGGCCAATGCGCCGAATGCGCCATGGGTGGCGGTATGGCTGTCGCCGCAGACGACGGTCATGCCCGGCAGGGTCCAGCCTTGTTCGGGGCCGACGATGTGCACGATGCCCTGACGGACGTCATTCACCGGGTAATAGTGAATGCCGAAATCCCGGGCGTTCTTGTCCAGCGCTTCGACCTGAATGCGCGATTCCGGGTTTTCAATACCGTTCACCCGGTCCGGTGTGGTCGGAACGTTGTGGTCCGGCACGGCAATAGTCTTTTCTGGGGCGCGCACCTTGCGGCCCGCCATGCGCAGGCCTTCGAACGCCTGCGGGCTGGTGACCTCGTGGACCAGATGGCGGTCGATATACAGCAGGCAGGTTCCATCATCGGCTTCGTGCGCGACATGGGCATCCCAGATCTTGTCATAGAGTGTTTTGGGGGACATGTGTCCTCTCCCGTATGTAATGAGAAATAGCTGGCGAGTTGGCTCAGGCGACGGGTAGGCGCGCCAGGACCGTGCGGGCAGCCCCAAAGAACCGTTCGCGCAGACGCGCGCGGTCTTCCAGATTCTGTTCTTGGGCCACATTGAGTCTCATGCGGTTCAGATATACCGCGCCTTTGCTGCAATCAAGGTTCAAAACTGGTGTCAGACTTGCATCGCCTAGCATTGCTGTCCAAGCTGCCGTGCAGGAGGCGCGTATGAACCAAGACCTGATCCCCAGCTCGCTGACAGACCTTTACAACAACATGGTCGCGGGGTTCTCTTCCGAGCTTCAAGAACTGGTCGAGTTGGTGGTTACGCCGGGCTGGCGGCAGTATCAGTTGGTCATCATCCTTTTCATTTGGGCGCTGGCTTTCCTTCTGAAAGTTCTGACACAGCCGCGATGGGATGCCTGGACGCGCGCCCGCACCGGATGGCCGAAATGGCGGCTTCGCACCATGGTACAGCTGATGCAGCGGCTGACACTGGTCTATTTCGTGCTGCTGTCCTGGCTCTTGTATCAGGTTATGCAGCATGTCACCTGGCCGTCGCGCAGTTATCTCATTGGGATCATTGCAACTCTGGCAACTGCGTGGCTGGCGATTGCACTGGTGGCGAGGCTTGTCCGCAACCGGACGCTGCGACGGATATTCAAGTGGGCAATGTGGGTCTATGCAACGCTTGTTGCGTTGAATCTGACGGATGACGTGGCCGAATTCCTCGATGGGGTCGCGATTTCCGTCGGTGACCTGCATATTTCCTTGCTGGGCATTCTCAAGGCCATCCTGCTGATCGGAGTCCTGTTAACGCTGGCCCGCATCGGCACCCGCGCGGCCGAGCGTGGATTGCAGAGCAATGACGACATCACCCCGTCCATGCAGGTGTTGTTGGCCAAGGGAATTCAGGTGCTGCTGTATGGCGCGGTCTTTCTGGCTGCGATCCGCACGCTGGGCTTCGATCTGACCGGCATTGCGCTGTTGTCGGGCGCGATCGGCGTGGGCATCGGGTTCGGCCTGCAAAAAGTGGTGTCGAACCTCATATCGGGGATCATTATCCTGATGGATCGGTCGATCAAGCCAGGCGATGTGATCTCGCTGGGCGATACGTTCGGTTGGATCAATGCGCTGGGCGCACGCTATGTCTCGGTTGTCACGCGGGACGGGCGGGAATACCTGATCCCGAACGAGGACCTGATTACCAACCAGGTGGTGAACTGGTCGCATTCCGACAAATTCGTGCGGTTGGATCTGGATTTCGGCACCAGCTATGAGGATGACCCCCACAAAGTGCGCGCAACGGCGATCCGAGCTGTAAAGGCAGTGACCCGCGTATTGAGTGGTGGAAAACATGAACCGGTTTGCCATATCACCGGTTTTGGCGACAGCAGCGTGGATTACGTTCTGCGGTTCTGGATCAGCGATCCGACCAAAGGGCTGACCAATATCAGGGGAAATGTCTATCTTGCGCTGTGGGATGCGTTTCAGGACGAAGGCATCTCGATCCCCTTCCCGCAGCGCGAGGTTCGGCTTTTGTCGGAAAACGCAAACATGCAACAAATCGCAGAAGAGTGACCAACCCTGCGCGGGGCCGGACGCGCTTTCATTGAAATGTTGCATTCCCCTTGTTACCTTATTAGTACCCCGGCGCCGGGGTTTCACGGCGCGCAGCAAAGGAGGACTATGTCCTGTCACTACATACACAGGCGGGTTTGCCTGCCGAAGACGGGTCCCGTGTAATGGCCCACTCTCAGTCAATCAGCGACAAGCTGCTTGAGCGTATCCTTTCCTCACTTTCCGATGACAAGGCCGAAGACGTCGTGCAGATCAACCTGCAAGGAAAGTCGTCTGTCGCGGATCACATGGTCATTGCTTCGGGTCGGTCGACCCGTCAGGTCTCGGCCATGGCGGAAAAGCTGACGGATCGCATCAAGCAGGAATTCGGTTTCACCTCGAAGGTCGAAGGCAAGGATGCCGGCGATTGGGTGCTGATCGATACGGGGGACGTGATCGTCCATATCTTCCGCCCCGAAGTGCGCGAATTCTACCAGCTGGAAAAGATGTGGCTGCCACAGGGCGGCAGCGCCTCGGCGAACTGAGGCGCCATCCCGGCCCGTATTGAGGGGCCGGAGGCGAGAGAGATATGCGTATCAGCATAGTTGCGGTCGGGCGATTGCGCGCCGGACCGGAGAAGTCCCTGCTTGATGATTACCTGACCCGCTTTGACCGGACCGGCCGTGGCCTGGGCCTTGGTCCCGCGCGGGTGATCGAGGTCGAGGACAAGAAAAACGCAGGCATGGGGGCCGAAGCCGCGTTGCTGCGCAAGGCGCTGCCCAAGGGCGCGGTGATCTGTACGCTGGACGAACGCGGGCGCGTGATGTCCTCGCCCGATTTTGCCAGGAAACTGGGTAGTTGGCGCGATGCGGGGCGGCAGGATCTGGCGCTGATCATCGGCGGAGCCGACGGAATAGACCCTGCTTTGCGGGCGGAAGCCGACTTTTCCATCTCGTTCGGGTCGATGGTCTGGCCTCATATGCTGGTCCGTGTGATGCTGGCCGAGCAACTGTATCGGGCCGCGACCATTCTGTCAGGTGGCCCCTATCACCGGGTCTGACATGGCGCAGCTTCTGATCGTTTACCATTCGCGCACAGGTGGTGCCCGGCAGATGGCCGAAGCGGCGGCTGAATCGGCACGGGCAGAGACCGAGGTTGAGCTTGTGCCTGCGGATCAGGCGGGGCCGGAGGATGTGCTGGCCGCCGACGGCTACATCTTCTGCGCGCCAGAGAATCTGGCGGCGATCTCTGGCTTGATGAAGGAATTCTTCGACCGCTGTTATTACCCAGTTCTGGGACAGATCGAAGGTCGTCCATATGCGCAGATGATTTGCGCCGGGTCGGACGGAGAGAATGCAGCCCGCCAGATCGCACGGATAGCCACTGGCTGGCGGTTGAAAGAGGTCCAGTCGCCGCTGATTGTCTGCACGCACGCGCAAACGCCCGAGGCCATTCTGGCCCGGAAAACCATTCCGGAAGATCAGCTGGATCGGTGTCGCGAGATCGGCGCCGCGCTGGGTGCGGGCCTGGCCATGGGGATTTTCTGAAGGTCAGTTCAGTTCGACCAATGTCGTGTCTTCGTTCCAGCCATCCACATTGCACCGGGCCTGAATCTGCACCTGTGAAACGTTTTCCGGAATCACCACGCCGCCAAGCGAGCGGGTAAAAGGTTGTTCTGTCTCGTGCGGGTGGTGCAGCACCCGCATTCCCAGTTCATTCCCGTCCATGTCCAGAACGCGCCAGCCGTCGGCGTAATGATCCCAGCCTGTATCGGGATGCCGGATCGTCACGTCGAACCGCCATGTGTCACCGGTGGCACTGGCGCGGACCTGTTCGATTGTCGGCGGGTCGGCAAGGGCAGGTACAGCCAGAAAGGCACTGAGAATCACATATCGCATGGTTCGAACCTAGGGTTTAATGCTGCGCTTGGGGATCACGTCTCTGTGTTCTGGCGTTGGGCCATGAGGATTGCGCGGGAATGCGACGCAAACTCGCGGCGATACAGGACACCGAATGTGATCATCGTGCCCAACACCAATGCCATCGGCCCAAGAAACCACGCCAGCGAAGCAAGGGCGAAATAGGTGGCGCGGAGACCGCGGTTGAAGCTTCGGGCGGCGGTCACGCAGATCTCGGCCGCCTGACCGGCCCTAGGATAGGCGTTTGGGTCCTCAGGATCGTTGGGGACCGAGGCCATCAAAACGGCGCAATACCCAAAAAGGCGATGTGCCCAGACGTATTTCAAAAAAGCATTGGCCAGCAGCAGGACAACCACAAGTATCTTGATTTCCCAGACCATCGCCGGTGCGCTGCCGATGGCAAGATCCGTCGCCACCCCGGCCAATCGTTCGGTATTGCCCAACAGGGCCAGACCGCCCCCGATGGCAATCATCGTGGTCGAGGCGAAAAAGGTGCTGCCTTGCCGCATGGCAGCCACGACCTGTGCATCGAACATCCGTGGCTGACGCGTCACCATCTCGTGCATCCAGTCGCGGCGGTAGCCATCCATCACAAGGGCGACGGACGGCTTCTGTGGTGACGGGTGTTCGATCTTCCATCCGATCCACAGCCACGCACCCAGCAATATTGCAATGGCAGCATAATCCAGAGGGGAAAATAGGGCGGCACGTTCGATCCAGGTCATGGCGCGACAGTACGACCGGACATCGCAACTTGCCAGAGTGGTGAATTGGTAATATTATTTTACCAAAGGGAGGGATGCCATGAGGGAGGGATGCCATGGAAATGCCAAAGCCAAGCCCGGACGTACTGAACCGGAAAAGCGCGATCGTTTCGCGGCTGTCGCGGGTTTTGCCGGATACGGCAATTATCCATGATCCGGCTGAAACCCGAGCCTATGAGTGCGATGCCCTGACGGCTTACAAATGCCCGCCGATGCTGGCCGTGCTGCCGTCGAGCACGCAGGAAGTCTCGGACGTTTTGCGCATCTGCCATGAAGATGGCGTGCCTGTCGTGCCGCGCGGTGCGGGTACGTCGCTGGCCGGCGGGGCATTGCCAACGGCTGATTGCGTCATTCTGGGCGTCGCGCGGATGAATGAGGTGCTGGAGGTTGACTATGACAACCGTTTCATCAGGGTGCAGACGGGCCGCACCAATCTGAGCGTCACCGGCGCGGTCGAGGAGGAGGATTTCTTTTATGCGCCTGATCCTTCCTCGCAACTGGCATGCGCCATTGCCGGCAATATCGCGATGAATTCAGGTGGCGCGCATTGCCTGAAATATGGCGTGACAACGAACAACCTTATGGGCGTGACCATGGTGATGATGGATGGCAGTGTCGTCGAGATCGGCGGCGCGCATCTGGATGCGCCCGGTCTGGACCTTTTGGGCGTCATTTGCGGCTCGGAAGGTCAGTTGGGCGTGGTGACCGAAGCAACACTGCGCATTCTGCGCAAACCCGAAGGCGCGCGGCCGGTTCTGATGGGGTTCGACGACAACGAAGTCGCGGGTCAGTGTGTTTCTGACATTATCAAATCGGGCATTCTGCCGGTCGCGATCGAGTTCATGGACACGCTGTGCATTAAAGCCTGCGAAAACTTTGCGCACGCCGGATACCCCGACTGCCATGCGCTGTTGATTGTCGAAGTGGAAGGGTCTGAAGCGGAAATCGACCATCAGCTATCGAAAATCATCGAGATCGCCAAACGCCACAACCCGGTCGAACTGCGAGAAAGCCAGTCGGCCGAAGAAAGCGCAAAAATCTGGCTTGGTCGGAAATCGGCCTTCGGCGCCATGGGGCAGTTGAACGATTACATGTGCCTGGACGGTACGATCCCGGTGTCGGCCCTGCCGACGGTGCTGCGCCGCATCGGCGAGTTGAGTGAAGAATTCGGGCTGCCTGTTGGAAACGTATTTCACGCAGGGGATGGGAACATGCATCCGCTGATCCTCTTCGATGCCAACAAACCGGGTGATCTGGAAAAATGCGAGGCATTTGGGGCCGAAATTCTGAAATTATGCGTGGACGAAGGCGGTTGTCTGACCGGTGAACATGGCGTTGGCATCGAGAAGAGGGATCTCATGTCGCATCAGTATGCCCCTGTCGATCTTGAGGCGCAGATGGCGGTCAAAGATGTGTTCGATCCCAAGTGGCTGCTGAATCCTGCGAAAGTTTTCCCATTGGATGTGTCTCGGGCGCGGCGCATTGCGGCGGAGTAAGAGGGCTCTGCCCCCTTGCCCCCGGAGTATTTTGGAAAAGATGAAGCAAATGAGACCTGAGACGGAAGCTGAATTGGCCGAGCTGGTGGCCGGGCTGAGCGGTCCGGTGCGGATTGCCGGAGGTGGTACGCGCGGTGTGACCGGGAGAGAGCCTGAACTGAAGGTATCCGGGCTGAGCGGTATTACCCTCTATGAACCCGGGGCGCTGACACTTGTGGCAAAGGCGGGTACACCGCTGGCTGAGATTGAGGCGGCGTTGGATGGGGAAGGGCAACAGCTGGCCTTTGAACCGATGGATCACCGCAGTTTGCTTGATACTCAAGGTGAACCAACGATCGGCGGTGTCGTCGCGGCCAATATCTCTGGCCCGCGGCGGATTCAGGTTGGCGCCTGCCGGGATTTCCTGCTGGGTGTGCGTTTCGTCGACGGGCGCGGGCAGGTGGTCAAGAATGGTGGGCGAGTTATGAAAAACGTCACCGGTTATGATCTCGTTAAATTGATGGGTGGGTCTTGGGGAACACTGGGAATTCTGACCGAAGTGTCGTTGAAGGTGCTGCCCAAGCCGGAAAGAGTGGCGACTTTGTCCGTCGCCGTTCGGGATGCCGGCAACGCGGT
Source organism: Ruegeria sp. AL12 (assembly GCF_056540885.1). Classification (NCBI taxonomy): domain Bacteria; kingdom Pseudomonadati; phylum Pseudomonadota; class Alphaproteobacteria; order Rhodobacterales; family Roseobacteraceae; genus Ruegeria; species Ruegeria sp. AL12. The sequence goes on from NZ_JBQFXN010000007.1 coordinate 24,103, forward strand.
GAAAGTTCTTTCCGCTGCGTTGAAATCACCTTTTGAAGTGACGGGTGCCGCCTATGACCCGGCGGATGGAAATGCCCTGCTTAGGGTTGAGGGATTTGCAGAGTCGGTGACGTACAGGATCGGTCGGTTGACCGCCTTACTGGCAGATTTTGGTGAGGTGACAGACGAGGGAGACGCCACAGCGCTTTGGACCGGGATCCGCGACGTTCACCCATTTCAGGGCAAGGACGGGGACGTCTGGCGGCTTTCGGTAAAACCGAGTGACGCGGCGGAGATTTCGGCGCGCGCCGAAGCGGGTCAAACGCTGTTTGATTGGGGCGGTGGTCTTGTCTGGCTGCGGGTCCCGGCCGGCACGGATGTGCGTGGCCGGCTTGGTGGGTTTTCGGGTCATGCCACTTTGGTACGATCCGACCACGAAACGATCAGAAAACTGGGGCGATTTCATCCGGAACCCACATCAATATCGGCTCTGACAAAGGGCTTGCGTGCGAAATTTGATCCTCGCGGTTTGTTCAACCCGGGGCTGATGGGATAGGGCGATGCAGACAACATTCACGGATGAGCAATTGCAAGATCCGGCAATCCAGCGCTCGAACGAGATTCTGCGAAACTGCGTCCATTGCGGATTTTGCACGGCCACGTGTCCGACATATCAGGTGCTGGGAGACGAGCTCGACAGTCCGCGTGGGCGCATCTACCTGATCAAGGACATGCTGGAAAACGAGCGTGTGCCCGACGAAAAGACGGTCAAGCACATCGACCGCTGCCTGTCCTGTCTGGCCTGCATGACCACCTGCCCATCAGGTGTGCATTATATGCATCTGGTCGATCACGCGCGCGAATATATCGAGGCCAACTACAAGCGCCCGCTGACGGATCGGGTGTTGCGCTGGGTTCTGGCGCAGATCCTGCCTTATCCGATGCGGTTCCGTTGGGCCCTGATCGGGGCCAGGCTGGGTCGTCCTTTCCGGTTCCTGATGCCAGATGCCCGGCTGCGCGCGATGTTGGAGATGGCGCCCAAGCATATCCCGCCTGTCAGCCGCAACGATGATCCGCAGAGTTTTGCGCCCGGCGGTGAACGAAAAATGCGAGTGGCGCTGATGACAGGCTGCGCACAAAAGGCGCTGAACACCGATATCAATGACGCCACGATCCGCCTGCTGACACGGTTGGGGTGCGAGGTCGTGATCGTCGAAGGTGCCGGGTGTTGCGGAGCTTTGACCCATCACATGGGCAAAGTGCAAGACAGTCATATGGCGGCAAGCGCCAATATCAGAGCCTGGAAACGGGAAATGGACGGTGATGGGTTGGACGCCATCGTCATCAATACCTCTGGCTGTGGCACTACCGTGAAAGATTATGGGCATATGTTTCGCAATGGCCCGCTTGCCGAAGATGCAGCGCGTGTGTCTGCAATCGCCATGGATGTCAGTGAACTTCTGATCCAGCTGGACCTGCCGGCGGGGGAAAACCAAAACCTGACCGTCGCCTATCATGCAGCCTGTTCATTGCAGCATGGGCAGAAGATCAAATCCTATCCCAAAGATTTGCTGAAACACGCGGGTTTCACGGTTGTCGAACCCGCCGACAGTCATTTGTGCTGCGGCAGCGCGGGAACGTACAACCTGATGCAGCCGGAAATATCAGGCCAGTTGAAACAGCGAAAAGTCAGAACACTTGAGGCGAAACAGCCCGATATCATTGCCGCCGGCAATATCGGGTGCATGATGCAGATCGGTTCTGGTACGCAACTGCCGATTGTTCACACAGTAGAGTTGCTGGACTGGGCGACCGGCGGGCCAAAGCCACCGGCCTTGCAGGGAACAGGGAACTCGGTTCCCGTCTTGCGGTGAATCATGCTGATGCCAGCGCGCATCATTTCCCAGGGAAATACCTTTGGTGCATGACCGCCCTATTTTCGCCCAACGCGGCACGTAGGACAAAAGCTTCGAAGTGAGTCTCGGAGAACCGCGTGCGTAACTGGATCAAGGCAACCGTGCTCTGTGTCTTGCCATTGGCGGCCACGGCGCAGGACACTAGGCTGGAAAGCCTGGATACGTCGGATTCCGGGCGCGAGTGGATGGCTGTCGGGCGGTTGGATATCGCCGGCGCAGGGTTTTGCACCGGAACGCTGGTGTCGCCGACGCTTGTACTGACAGCGGCGCATTGCCTGTTCGACAAAAGATCCGGACAACGGATCAACCCCGCGGATATCGAGTTTCTGGCCGGGTGGCGTTTGGGACGTGCGTTGGCCTATCGGACCGCGCGCCAGGCTGTGATCCATCCGGACTACCAATATGGCGTCGATTCTACGGCCGACCGGGTAAGCGCGGACGTGGCTTTGATCGAGCTGTGGCAGCCGATCCGTAATACCGCCGTCATTCCATTTGAGTCGGGCGATCAGCCCAAACGTGGCGCTGAAGTGGGCGTTGTGTCTTATGCGCATGACCGGTCAGAAGCTCCGTCGCTGCAACAGGTCTGCTCGGTCATGAACCGGCAGGCCGGGGTTATGGTCATGTCCTGCGACGTTGATTTCGGGTCTTCGGGGGCACCCGTTTTTTCTTTCACGGGCGCGCGCCCTCAGATCGTATCGGTGGTTGCGGCCAAGGCCAGTATGGACGGCCAGAGTGTCGCAATTGGAACCGCGGTTGAGCATTCGCTGCAATTGCTGCGTGACGAACTTTCTGCGGGGCGGGGATTTGGGCTTTCCTCGTCTGGATCGGGAACGAACAAGAACATAGGCGCAAGGTTCATTCGACCATGATGAGAGTCTTCTGGAGCCTGTTATTGGGCCTGAGCGTCTTGGCAACAGCGCCGCAAGCGCAATCCAACAAGCGCAAGCTGACCGACCGGGATGACCTTTATGGTTGGGAGGCTATCGGTCGGCTGGATGTTCGCGATGCCTCGTATTGCACCGGCACGTTGATCGCACAGGACATGGTGCTGACTGCAGCCCATTGTGCGGTGGATCGTCGTACCGGGAAGACTTATGTGCCCGAAGATATCACGTTTCGTGCAGGCCTTAGCAACGGCAACGCCTTGGCCGAGCGTCAGGTCACGCAAATCGCCCTTCATCCCAGCTATGGGGCGCAGAACCCGCTGTCGCACGAAGGTGTCCAGTTGGACGTGGCCCTGATGCGGCTGAACGAGCCTATCCCGTATTCGGTTGCCGACCCTTTTGCACTGCACAGCGGCCGTGTTCCGGGCAACGAGATCAGCATTGCCTCGTATGGGCGCGGACGGTCCGAGGCGATCACCCGAGAGCGTTCGTGCCGTATCATCGACCGCAGGCAGGGTCTGATCACCTTTGATTGCGACATTACTTTCGGGTCTTCCGGGTCTGCAATTCTGGCGAAAAACGGTGCGCGCTGGCAGATCCTGTCCGTGGTATCGGCAGTAGGGACGAACGGCCGCAGAAAGGTGGGGTTTGGCATGGAGCTTGACGGGATCGTTGCCGAGCTCAAGGCCATCATGCGGCGCGATGCACCTCAACCCAAGGCGTCGATCCGCCGATTGCAGGTCGGGTCCGGTAAGTCAGGATCTGGTGCGAAATTCATCAGTTCTGGCGGGGGTTGAACTCGGCGAAATCGCTACCCATGTGATGTGTATCGGACCGCCACAACGGGGTCCGGTACTTGAAATCGCCCGTCCAGTCGGAGGGCACTTATCGCAAATCGCTCAAGAATGAGGATATGACACATGCGTACGTTTGATTTTGCACCGCTGCACCGCGCCACCATTGGCTTTGACCAGATCGCCGACATGATGGATCGCGTTCTGACCAACGATGGGGCCCAGCCCAGCTATCCACCCTACAACATCGAAAAAACCGATGTCGACACCTACCGGATTTCGGTGGCCGTTGCCGGTTTTTCGGAAAACGACCTGACCGTGGAAGTGAAAGAGAATTCGCTTGTCGTGGCAGGTAAAAAAGCCGCCGAAGACAAAGAGCGCACCTATTTGCACCGTGGCATCGCCACCCGCGCGTTCGAGCGTCGGTTTGCCCTGGCGGATCATGTCCGCGTCACCGGTGCGAGCCATGAAAACGGCATGCTGAACATCGAACTGAAGCGCGAGGTTCCAGAGGCCCTGAAACCGCGCCGGATCGAGATCACCTCGGCCAAAGCCATCGAGAAGGATGTGGTGGACGCCAAAGCCGTGAACTGAGGCTTCTGAATATCCCGCGGCAGTTCACTCCTCCCGGACTGCCGCAACACACGCCCCGCGTTCCTCCAGACGCGGGGCGTTGTGTTTTGGGCGTGTGCGAAAACTGGTTCCCAGCAAATTATCCGCCTGATAGTCTTCGGTATTATGGAAAGCCGACCAAAACGTCGACTAGCAGCTATCCTGGCAGCCGACATCGCCGGCTACTCAAGATTGGTTGGTCTGGACGAAGAAGGTACCATCGCAAGGCTTCGCCTGATCCGCAGCGAAGTCATAGAGCCGGCGATCGCCCGGCATTCAGGGCGCATCGCGAACACTGCGGGAGACAGCTTTGTGATCGAATTTCGCAGCGCCGTCGATGCGGTTCACGCTGCCGTGGAAATTCAGGCCGACCTTGCAAAGAGAAACGCGGGTACCGATCAAGATAGCGTCATCACGTTTCGGATCGGCCTGAATGTCGGCGATGTGGTTTCGAACGGGGATGACATCCTTGGCGACGGGGTGAACGTTGCCGCGCGGCTCGAGGCACTGTCAGATCCCGGTGGTATCATTGTTTCACAATCCATCGTCGATTATGCGCGCAACAAAGTGCCCTATGGTTTTGCCCCGATCGGGCCACAGAACGTAAAGAACATCGCAGACCCGGTTCAGGCCTTTCGCGTAGAAGCGGAAACTTTGCCTTCCCCGCGAAAAAGCCGCACACTGAGGAAATCTCGCTGGCTGCCGCTGGCGGCTCTGTTCGTGATGTTGGCGGCTGTTGGGCTTTTTCTGACGAAACCGTGGAAGACTGGCCAATTGCGCGCCTCAGAGGCGCAGATGGTTTACCCTTTGCCGAATCTGCCTTCCATCGCAGTGTTGCCGATTGCGAATTACACCGATGACGCATCCAAGGAGATGCTGATCAACGGTATCTCTGAGGATTTGATCACGGACCTGTCCCGAATATCCGGATTGTTCGTCATCGCCGGGAATTCATCCTTCGCATACCGCGACAGAAACATAGATATCGCACGTTTCGCCGAAGAACTTGGGGTTCGCTACGTCGTTGACGGCAGCGTGCGACGTGCGGATGAAGATTTCCGGATCAACATTCGCCTGACCGACACATTGAGCGGGCGATTGATCTGGGCGGACAGGTTTGATGGCGCGATTGATGACATCTTTGAAGTGCAGAAAATCATTGTTCTCGCAATTGCTCAGGAGCTGGATCTTCCGCTCGACCCTCAAAGCCGGCAAGCCATCGAAAGCGTGGAAACCCAGACCATTGCAGCACGCGAAGCCTTCCAACGCGGGTGGGAGTTGTATTCGCAGTTCAACGAACAGGACAACCTTGCGGCAATTCCGCATTTTGAAAAGGCCGTGGAACTGGACCCGGATTATGGGCGTGCCTGGGCGACGCTTGCCCTGGCGCATTTGCGACCGCACATCTTTCATCATTGGAATGGGTTTGCAGAGTCAGGCGCGCAAATGCATATCGGCCTGTTTTACAGATATTACCGGGATGTGATGGAGCAGGATACCGCCCTGGTGCACGTTATCCGGGCTATTGTCAGTCTCAACCTTCCGGATTGGGACAGTAACCTACGGGTAGGTCGGGGGACGGAAGAAGCCAGACGAGAAGCAGCGAAAGCCATCGCGCTGCAACCCAGCGACCCCGAGGCGCATCTGACGATGGGATGGGCGCTGATTGCAGCCGGTGAGCCCGAGGAAGGATTGGCCTTTGTACAGGCCGCGACCCGGCTGGATCCCAATTATCCCAGCCACTACGCGCTGTTTGAAGCGGCGGCTCTTTACGCATTGAATGACCTGACGGGTGCGGCAGATGTGATCGAGAAAGAGTTGAACAGAAATCCGCAGGCAACCGAGCTGATGCCATTTGCAGCCTCGGTTCTGGCCCTGAACGGAGATCGCCGTGCGGGCAGGGCGATCATCGACCGATGGCAAAAGGGCAAGCATGCCGGTGTCATACAGGACGCTGTTCAGAATTACTTTTTCATCATTCGCTGGGTCGGTGAGAACCAGCATTTGAACGCCCGGTTGAACGACGGGCTGCGTCTGGCGGCGTTGCCTCCGGAAAAAACCATAGCAAGTCTAACGGCGGATCTGTCACGGGGGGATGCCAAAGATCAGCGGACGGCAGCCCAATCGCTGGCCCTGTTTGGTCCCGAGGCAGAGCCAGCGGTGCCGGAATTGATCGCGCTTCTTGAAAGCCCGTCGGTGTTTGTCCGAAAAGAGGCAGCCATTGCATTGGGGAAAATAGGTGGCGCGGCGTCCTCTGCATTGCCCGCGCTGGAAGCCATGGTGGACGGTTCGTTGCAGGGAAAGTTCGCGACCCGTGCAATCGAACAAATCCGCGACAAGTCCGCAGAATAGCCGTGTCAGCGTCGACTGGGACGCCGCCATGAACAGTCAAAAGACGACGCGATTGCGTTTCCGGATACGGGGTCTCTGCCCACCGCAATGGGACAGAGACCGTATTGGATCAGACTGACATGCAGACGTATTTCATTTCCAGATAGTCTTCCATGCCGTGATGGCTGCCTTCGCGGCCCAGACCGGATTGCTTGACGCCGCCGAACGGGCCCAGCTCGGTCGAGATGATGCCGGTGTTCACGCCGACGATACCGTATTCCAAGGCTTCGGCCACCTTGTATACGCGGCTCAGGTCCTTGGCATAGAAATACGAGGCCAGACCAAAAATCGTGTCATTGGCCATGGCGATCACGTCGTCTTCGTCCTCGAACTTGAACAGCGGGGCCAGCGGGCCAAAGGTTTCGTCCTGCGCCACCAGCATGTCCTGCGTCACGCCGGTCACGATGGTTGGCTGGAAAAACGTGCCGCCCAGATCATGAGGCAGACCACCAGTCAGAACCGCGCCGCCCTTGTCGGTCACGTCCTTGATATGTTCCTCGACCTTGGCGACCGCGTCGGCGTTGATCAGCGGGCCGGTGGTGGTGCCTTCGGTCAAGCCGTCGCCGATCTTGAGTGCCTCTACTGCCGTTTTCAGTTTGGCCGCGAATGCGTCATAGACGCCGGCCTGCACATAGATACGGTTCGCGCAGACACAGGTCTGGCCGTTGTTGCGGAACTTGCACAGCATCGCGCCTTCGACGGCGGCATCCAGATCGGCGTCGTCGAACACGATGAACGGTGCGTTGCCGCCCAGCTCCATCGAACATTTCATGACCTGATCGGCTGCCTGGCGCAGCAGGATGCGGCCCACTTCGGTCGATCCGGTAAAGGTCAGCTTGCGCACACCGGGGTTTTCGCAGAACTCCTTGCCGATCTCACTGGCCTGCGACGAGGGCACCACGTTGAACACGCCCGCAGGTACGCCGGCCTGTTCGGCCAGCAGCGCCAGCACCAGCGCCGACAGGGGCGTTTCGGTGGCCGGACGGGCCACAAACGCGCAGCCGGCAGCCAAAGCCGGGCCTGCCTTGCGGGTGATCATCGCGTTGGGGAAATTCCAAGGCGTGATCGAGGCCGCAACGCCGATCGGCTGCTTCATCACCATGATCCGCTTGTCGCGCTGATGGCCAGGAATGGTCTCGCCATAGACGCGCTTGGCCTCTTCACCGAAGAACTCGATGAATGACGCGCCATAGCCGATCTCGCCGATGGCTTCGGCCAGGGGTTTGCCCTGTTCAGCGGTCAGGATCTTGCCCAGATCCTCGGCGTTTTCCATCATCAGATCGAACCAGCGCCGCAGGATGGCTGCACGTTCCTTGCCGGTCAGTTTGGCCCATTCCTTCTGCGCGGCTTCGGCCTGTGCGATTGCTCCGGCGACCTGAGCGCGGCTGACGTCTGCCACTTCGGCGACCACATCGCCCCGAGCGGGGTTTGTGACTTTGAACGTGCCATTGTCACCGTCCACCCACTGACCGCCGATATAGGCTTTGGTTACAAGCAATTCGGGGTTCTTCAGGATTGACTTCAGATCGGTCGTTGCGTCCAGCATGATAAGCCTCCGGCGTGAATTGGGTTGCGCGCACCCAATCAGGTGATGTCTCAATTGTCTATGGCCACTCTGGATGTGGAATCAATCCAGGTTTGATCAAAAAATATTTAACAAGTTAATTTAATTGAGTCACCCGAAATCTGCGCGTTTCATTGGCCGGTCTCGCCTTTCTTTTTGCTAAGGAGTTTGCCAAAGTCTGGGTGAATTTTGAGACCCAGGGGATGTAAATCAGTGTAACATTCCCTATCTTATTGGGTAATAGAAGAAAAAAAGGGATAGAAGCGATGTCGAACCAGCAATTCGAAGCGTTGATAGAAGAGACTCAAGCCAAAGTGCGCGAAAGCCAGTCTCAGATCGAAGGGCTGACCTCGCGCATTGAAGCGGCCCGCGCCAAGATCGGCACTGCCGAGGCCGATATCGACATCGAAAACGCCACGCTCGAGGATGTGCACGCCCATACCGAGGTGATGAACGCCAATATCGCCGAACTGATCATGGGGCTGGACGACGTCACCAGCGCGTTTTCCAAGGATTTTGACGAGATGCGCTCGAAAACCGGGTGGGAGTCGTTTGTCGGCATCTTCTCGAAAGGTAAATCCGAGTCGATGCGGCAGGAGCGGATGCGCACCGCCAATATCGATGACAAGCTGCAAGACCTGATCGCCAAATCCGACGTGATCGTGAAGTTGCTGCAAGGGCAACTGTCCGTGCTGGAAGAACAGCGCGTCAAGGTCGAGGACAACCTGACCGTCACGCTGGACGATCGCGAGGCAACCGTGGCGGAACTCGAGGCGCTGCGCGCCGAGATTCAGGGTATGGATCCGACGATCATCACGCTGGAAAACAAGATCAGCGTCGAACAGGACGCCGCCGCGCGCACCCAGTTAGAGACTGAATTGGCAGAGCTGAACAAGCAATACAACGCCAAGGTTCAGGAAGAGCAGGTGAAGCTGGCCAAGTCCCAGACGTTGGAGCGTTATATCGAAAAGGGCAAGACCTGGGTCGATTCACTGCAAAACCAGGCGGCGACACAGATGGTGCTGATCAACAAACTGCAAACAGACACGCAACAGCGCGTGGTGCTATATGATGCCCTGACCAAATCGCTGAAAACCGCACAGCAGCAGGACGTGGCCCACCGCATCAACGAGATCGGCGTGCAGACCGACCAGGAGGCTCAGACGGCAATGGCCGCCATCGGCACCGCGACCAACCAGAAAATGGCCGACATGCTAGAGGCGCATGAGGATCACATGGTCTTTGCCCGCGACGTGCTGGAGAAAAAAGCCAAGGCGGATGAACGCTTTGCCCGCCGGTTTGCGTCGATTGTCGAGAAGCATGATAAGAATTTGTATGGGGGTTCTTGAGGGTCACCGTTGTGACTAAACACACCAATAACCGTTATACATCGGGTCTCACCCGCAGTGACATTCAGCTTCCCGCTTGGGTAGAGAATGCGATGATCCTGCGCTGGTTCGCTATCGGTCTTGGCGTAATTTTCTACTGGATCACGGAGTCTCTTTGGGCTCCGGCTATTGGGGTCGCAGTGTTCGTAGGGATCGGGCACTTGGTTTATCTAATTTACAAAAAGGAAGACCCGGTTTCGGCCGAAATCGCGTTCCACAACGACACTGATGGGTATCACTCAGGAGACGCGGATGGGGACGGAGACGGTGGAGACTAATGGAGACTAACCCCACCCAAGACCATGTCGGCCTGACCGACACTTTCGCCTCGCGCCGCTATTTCCGCAAATTCGAGGTGATCACCGTCCACCTGCTGCGCGTGGCCGCGACGATGGAGGCTGAGGGCGCGATCAGCAAACAAGAGGTGAGGATCATTTCGCGTTACCTCTCGGGGCTGCTCTACACCTTCCGCGCGCTCAGCATGAAATACCTGCTGGTCGGGCGCGATACGGGGCGGTTCTTTGGCAGCCTCGCCATGGACAAGCGCGACAGCGGGTTTCCCGTGGCGGCCGAGTTGCTGACCATGGCCAATGACGCGCAGCAGGCGCAGGTGCATCTGGCGAATATGCCCTCGGAAGAGGATCTGAAAACCGACATGGTGCGCGCGATTATTGGCGATCAGGAAATCCCCACTAAGCTGCAATTCGCGCTGTCCCAAAGGCTCTATTACGAGGAATTGCTTAAGGGTCAGCTGTTCTGGGCCCGCAACGATCCCGAATGCCACTGGATCGGAAATGAAGACGAGCGGCGCAAGTTCATGATCCACTGGGCGGTCTATGACAGCCAGATCAACCTGCCGGTCATCTACCTGATGCAGTTGGAGGACAGCGGCAAGACGGCCCTGCCCAAGGATCAGCGCCGCTGGCCCGAGGTGCAGGCGCATCTGATGGCGCAGTCCTTAGGCGGGTTGAAGCTGGTGACGATTGCCAAAGGGTTCGATCAGGATTTCGACGACCTGCACCCCAAACACATGCGGCGCATTCATGTGGGTCCGATGTATTCCTCGGCCTATACCGAGCAATCCGGTCCTTTGCGGCAAGTACTGGAAGACGCGCAGGCGCCCGAAGGGCAGGACTGGGCGCTGGCGTGGACCACGGAAGAGCTGGAAAGCGAAGAGGTCATCGAAGAGCGCGCCGGGTGGTTTTCGACCGTCGAACGCGAGGTCTTCGCTTTGGACCCGTTCGGCGGCCAGGGGGCCGAGACCGGCGCAACCCGCACCCAACGGTCGATCATCCTGCCGCAGCGCCCGTTTCAGGTGCTGGCCGAGCGCAACCCGCCAGGCTTTGCCGATGTGCGCAAGTTCGTCGTCAGCAAGGCCGGGCAGGTGCTGAGATACTGAATTTTTCGCCTCCGGCGGGAGTATTTTTGAAAAGATGAAGCAAGGGCGGTTATTGAGATGAGTTTGACGTCGGATCAGATGGAATTGCGCGAAGACGACATTCGCAAGCATTATCCCGCAGCGACCGCCCTGTTGAACGGGTTCGAGCATGCACCGCGGATTGCCAAGCCCGTTGAGGCCGCCGTCGAACGGTCTCCGGGTGTGTCGACGGGGCGGCGGTTTCGATCCACGACGCCGGGGCTGGTCACGCGGCGTACGGTGCGGGCGGACGGGGTGCATCTGGTTGAACGGATCGAGGCCTCGGATGATGGCGATACGCTGGTCTCACCCCCACAGGCCAATGCGCAGCAGGCCATCCGGCGCGCGATTGCCATCGCTCTGGCCGTGGCCGAGACTTATGCGGAGCAGACGCCGTTGGCTGATCTGAAACGTGCCAATTTGGCCGGGGATCTACCTGCCGCGCGCAAGACTGAATTTTCGGAATTGCTGACCGCCGAGGCTTTGATCACGCTCCATACGTTCGGCAACGCGCTGGCCTATCTGATGTCTTCGCATCTGGGCGAAACCACGGTTGATCTCGATGAGATCGAAGAGGTTCTGACCGACAATGGCCAGCTTGCCCTGCATGGTGCGCTGTGGGAGCTGGATCAGGTGCTGGCCAAACACGCCCCCGACGACGCCCATCTGATCGCGGCAACCAGCGCTTATGCCGAACAACTGATGGAAAAGGCCGCCCTGCGTGCAGGGTCCGCAGGCCATCTGGCCCCGTTCCAGAATGCCGCCTGGCAAATCGAGGCCGACGACCTGACCATCCGAGGGTTTGAGCCGGCCTCAAAAGCCAAATCCACCACGCTCACCATGACGTTCAAGAAACCGAATGAGGTGGTGGGTAACCATATCGCCAAGTATCAGGCGATGAAACTGGCCAAGATGCTGATGGCCTATGATTTCGATCGCCGCCTGAACCCGTTCGCGGAACTGGGCGGGTTCATCTTTACCTTCATGGGCGACGGCAAGCCGGGCACCGGCAAGACCACCCTGATCCAGATGATGGCCGGGCTGATCCATGATTATTGCCAGAACGCGGGCTATCCGTTCCGCTATCAGAACCTGAGCACCGACAATATCGACAGCTATCAGGGCAAATCCGGCCAGAACGCCAAGGCGTTTATCAACACGATCATCGACCCCTCGGTCATCGGCTTTGGCACCATCGACGATATAGACCAACTGGCGGGCAAACGCGGCGACCGGCAGTCCAGCGCAGGTCAGCTGGAAATCACCGCCGTGCTGATGGAGAGCTTTGCGGGTGCCAACACCGTCGTGCGCGGCAACTGCACCTTTGGCATGTTCTCGAACTACCCCGAGAATGTAGATGACGCCCTTCGCCAGCGGGCGGGCGCGCGGTTCCTGGTGGACGGGCCGCAAACGCGCGAGGATTACATCGACATCCTGCACCTGCTGATGGGCCGCAACCATGACATCCCGCTGGGCGAGCACGAGGCCTATGCCGCGCAGGAAATCAAAAAGGCCGTCGCCGCCAGTTTCGAAAGCCACTCCCGTCCGCATGAGGACGCTCTGTTGCAGGTCTATGACCGGGTCTCCGGCGAGATCGGCCAGATGGACACCATCGCCAAACTGGGCACCTACCTCAAGGCGATCCAACAGGCGGATGAGCGGTTCACCGGCCGCGCGATCAAGAACATCACCGACGCGGTCAAAGTCCGCGCGATGGATTTCGAACTGCCCGACGAATGGATGGAGAACCCGGACCTGTTCCTATTCCGCGACTACGACACCAAGAAGGCGATGATCGAGGACCTGCGCCAGCCGATTACAGTCGAGATGGTGATCCAGGAGATCAACCGCTATGCCGACAGCGAGTTCCGCTATGCCGACAAGAGCGACGAGGTCGCCATCGAGAACGCCGTCCGCGAGATGGGCCGGATGGAAGAGGCCAAGCGACGGTATCTGGAGGGGAAGGGGTAGAATTCATTTATGAAAGCAATTGAGAAAATAGTCGAAATCCCAATCTATTGGGACGACCTGAAATCGCTTTCACTTGACGAGAAAGCCCTTCTTGCGTTGGCAAGCTACGCCGCTTCTGAGTCTAATACGATTAGCAAGCTGTACTTGTTTTCCACTCACAAGATGACGGGGGACGAAATCGTGGACTCGGCGATTTCAATTCAAATCATGGTTTTGCTAAGATACTGGTCTGCAAAACTCTTTGAGTTTTTTGAAAGCATCTCCGAGATATCCAATTCCCGCGGTACAAAAGACGATAACGTTATTCGTCTCGCCAAGGAATCCTTCGATGCGTTTTCAATACTTGAAGAACTTCGTGGATACGAAATTGCCCGCGCCATAAGGCACGGAGCTACCAATCACTATTCCTTCAAGGCCGCCAAAAAGAACATCGGTCACGTTTCAGATCGAGCGAACTGCAAGCTATACTTGCACAACAAAGATGGGAACTCATGGTATCCATTTGGCGAAGAAGTAATGTTTAGTGGGCGTCTAAACCGAGCCGGCGCATCCCTTAGGACTAAAGAGGAAAAAAACCAGCTACTGAAAGACTGGTTGGACTGGAACCTGAGTGCGACACGGTGGGCTAACAAAGCATACGAGTTGATCGCAACCGAATTGGTTTTGGATCGCTTGCCGGATAGAAACGCGAGACAAAAATTGCTATGGTTAGAACCCGAGCTTGTGGGTGAAATTGAAGGGCGAAAAACACCGGTCTTTCTGAGAAACGGGGTAGGCAGATGATCCGCCTCATCGAAAAAGGCCTGATGTTTGGCAACCTCGTCCACATCTCCAGCCCGGCTCTGGTCGAGCGGTATAACCGCGCGCTGCAGCACCTGGCGGGCAAGACCACGGCGCTGACGGATTTTCATATCGATATCTCGGGCTATTCGCCGGAGGTGGGGATTGAGCTGGACGACCCGCTCTACCTCAACCCCAACGGGGTCAACCGGCAGTTCATCCTGCTGACAACCGAGCAGAAACGCGCGCCTCTGTTGAACGTCAAATTCTCGACCTCGCGTGATATCCTGCGCGAATTCATTGAGATGAACGAGGCGCAGTTGTTCGCCCTGACCGCCACCGATGCGGTGGCCGGAGAGCTGGTGAACTCGGTCTTCAAACTCACCACACCGCGCGACCTGTTGAACCTGCGCAAGATCGAGATCGAGGCCGACACGGTTGGCGGCACCCTGCGCAAGGCGCAGCAACTGGCGGGTATGGTCGAACGGTTCAAAACCGAAGAGGACGCCTGGTTCGACGATGTGCTGATCGCCAGGATGATCGAAACCGCCAGGGAAACCGGCGACGTCACCCGCAACCCGGTCCGCTTGCGCCATACGGATTTTGAGCAGCGAAATTTCTGGACGGCACATTTCGGTGGGCTTTATCTTTTTCCCGACGTTGATCACCCGGCAGCGATTTGCATGGGTGAAAAGCCTGACGACTTGCCGATCAAATACACGTTTGATCCGTCGCAGCGGAACCAGATTGCCAAGTTTCTGGATTACAACGATCTGGTTGAGCCCATCGTCAAGGCGCGCGGCGTGGATGCGGCCGCGATCCTGCAACAGAAGATGGATTTCCTGACCGTCGACGCAGCGGCGGATGCCGATGTCAACCTGACCGGGCTGGATCGCAGCGACATGCGGCGGTTGGCGCGGAACCACGCGGATCGCCTGCCGCAGGCCTATCACGGGCTTGCGCAACTGCTGCGCTGGGCAAGCGATGGAGGGCCGTGGCCGCGCATCACTTCGGACCACCCGGCCTATTTCTACACGCTGCGCGCCGCCGATACGCCGAACCGCGATCTGGTGAATATGCTGTTGTCCGAATTGGCCCCGTTGGACCCGCGCCAGATGTTCATCTGCCACAAAGAATTGTTCTACCGAACATATTCGGGCTGGCCCGAGAGCAAGAAGGCCTATGTGGCCGACTTCCTTGCGCGCGAATATCAGGTGGACAAGCAAGGCGCCCGCGCCGCCCTGTTCGGACATGAGCCGGATATGAGCGGCGACGATCGCGTCAGCGATGACATAATTGCCCGGGTCGGTCCGTGGGGTTCGGTGAGGAAAGGTTGAAATGATTGGATTATTGCGCCTTTTGCTGATCTTGCTGGTGATCCAGACGATTGCCTATGTCGGGCTGTCGTTCTACTCGCGCGGCATACGCCGGCGCAAACTGGAGAACTGGTGGGACGAAAAGGGCAAGACGGGCAACAAAGAAGCCTTTGTCGAACGCGGATTGCATGTGTATGACAACTCGTTTCGGCGTAAACTGATCCTGGGTGTCTATATCGTGCCGTGGTTGGCGATTGGCGCGCTGATCTACATCGTGAATTACATGTGAGGGTTTAGGCATGGCCTATGTGAAATGGGCGTTCATTATCATTTTCTGGGGTACGATTGCCGTGATCCTGCAATATTCTCTGCCCCAGCATGACATTGTGCGCATCGTCAACACCTATGAAGAACGGCAGGATCTGAACGACTGGACCCGGATCTTCTGGTCAGAGCCGGAAGATCAATCCACCAGCCTGTCCAACCGGGATGTGCAGTTCATTCAGGCGGTGCGGGCCAACGGAAAACCCATCGTGTACCGAAATGAGGATACCGGCTGGGGATGGCCCCCGTATTTCAAGTTCGACACGGCGAACCTGTATACCGAGGCCAATGATGCGAAATCCACCAAGGAAAACCCGAAATGGGTGGTCGTAACCCACTACGGGTGGCGCAACGAATTCATGTCGATCTTTCCCAACGCCATTTTCATCAAAGACGTTGAAGGGCCGGATGTTCGGATCATTCCCTGGTTCAATATCATCTTCCTGACGATCTTTGCGGCGTTCGTCTGGGCGATATGGGTGCGTTGGCGCAGGTTCCGGCAAGCACGGATTGATCCGATGATCGAAAACGTGGAAGACGGCCTATATGCGGCGGGTGACGCCATAGAAGAGCGACACAACAGATTTCGGCGCTGGCTGGACAGCTGGAAATCGAAATAGATACAAGCTTTGGTGGGCGTGCCAGCAGCACGCCCATCCCGCTGGCGGTGCCCTTCACCTGACGATGAATTCCGCATGCAGCGCGCCTGCTGCCTTGATCGTTTTCAGAATGTCGATCATGTCCTGAGGCGAGACCCCAAGCGCGTTCAGACCTGCGACGACCTCGGACAACGTGGTGGCCTCGGGGATTTCGGCGAGGCCGGTTCCCTCTTCTTCCTCGATCCCTGCGATTGTACGTGGCACGACCACTGTTTCACCTCTGGCGAACGGGTTGGGCTGCACCGCAATCGGTGCCTCCTGAACCGTCAGAGTCAGGTTGCCTTGAGACACCGCAACACGCGAAATTCGGACCTCCTGCCCCATGACAATGGTGCCAGAGCGCTGATCGACAACAACGCGCGCTTTCGATTCAGGCTCGACCAGAATGTTTTCGATACGCCCTATAGCGTGGGCTGTCGAAACCGCCTGCGTCGCCGCGACGTTGATCTCAACCGTTCCGGAATCCCGCATGATCGCCACGGCTCTGTTGAACTCGGTGTTTATCGCGGTTTCGATGCGCGCGGCTGTGGTGAAATCGGGCTCTCTGAGTGCAAGGCGCATCTGAGTGAGAGTTGACAAGTCGAAGTCAATTTCACGCTCGACCCTTGCACCGGATGGGATCACGCCCGAAGTCGGCACCCCACGCACGACCGAGGCTGCCTCTCCTTCAGCCGAAACGCCACCTGCAAGGATTGTGCCCTGCGCGACCGCATAGATTTGGCCATCGGCTGCGTTAAGCGGGGTCATGATCAATGTTCCACCCAACAGGCTGCTTGAATCGCCTATGGCTGAAACCGTTACATCGATTTGACCACCCACCCGTGCAAAAGGCGGCAGGCTGGCCGTGACCAATACCGCTGCCACGTTTTTGGGCCGAAGATCCTCACCTGTGACGTTGACGCCAAGACGTTCGAGGATATTGGACATGATTTCTTCGGTGAAGGGCGCGTTGCGTAACCCATCGCCGGTTCCGTTCAAGCCGACCACCAGGCCGTAACCCACCAGATCGTTGCCCCGCACACCGTCAAAATTCACGAGGTCCTTGAGACGGATTGTCCCAGCCCAAGCCATGCCGGGAAGGAAAATCAGGAGAAATATCAGCGCCCTCATCTCAGAAAGTTCACCAGCGACAGGTTCGCATTGCGAACGGTTACGGAATACAGGCTTTCCAACTGAAATTGCACCGTTTGCAGTTTCGCTGCCGTTTCAAAAGGATCGGCCGCGATCAGTTCGTTCCGGCTGAATTCCAGGCTGGTTCGGGCCGAGGAATTGCGTGTTGCGGCCTCTTCGATGCGGGCTTCGGCCGCCCCGACCTTTGCCCGGAGCTTGACAGTGGCATCCTGTGCGTTGGCCAGATCGACCCCTAACTGCGTGAACAAAGCCGTGCGTTGATCGGGGGAAAGTGCCAATGCGCTGTCGGTGGCCAGCGCCGCAACGGCGACATCCCTGAGTGCGGTCTTGAACGCCGGGTCCGTTGCCGTGATCGGCAGCGTGACGCCTTCATTTTCCGAAATCTGCATCGGAGACAGTGTGCTGTTTGACCCCTGATAAATCACGGCGTCGAAACCGGCTGGGTCATTGAACCAGTTTTCTGCCGCCAGCCTGATATCAGCGACCGTGGCAAGCCCCGTCAACTGCGATTTCAGCGCCGTCAAAAGATCGTTCATAGATTGCAGGGGCGACACATCGGTGGCGGTACCGGAAAACAGGCTGCGCCCTCCTACGCGCGTGTTCAGTGCCGAGATCATCGTGTCCAGTTCATTCTTCGCCTTTTGGGACGCTTGTTCATGATTGACGGGCTGATTGGCGGTTCCGTAGGCCAGCAAAGACGCGGTCATGTCTCCGACCGAATCTCCGAAGGTTTTCAGGCTCAGTTGCATGGTATCGGTGAACAGGGCCGCTTCGGACGTTGCGATGCCAAAGGCGTCGAGTCTGGCGAGGCTGCGGTCGAGATCCAGAATTTGCGAATAATCCCCGCCAAGCCGCCCCGAGACGTCCTGTACCCGCCCGGTGGACATTTCATAAGACAGGGTTTCGATCTGGGTTTTGATATCTGTTGCGCGGGTTCGCAAGGTCATTCCTCGCGCCAAATCGCCGATAGAAGTGATATTCATGGTCACAACCTCAGAAGAGTTTCCATAAGCTCGTCAACAACCGAGATGACACGAGCGTTTGCGGCATATGTCTGTTCGACCTGCATGAGCCGCTGTAGTTCCTGATCGGTATCCACGCCCTGCGCGGCCTCGATCTGCGCCATTTGCTGCTGGAAGCTGTTTGCAAAAGTCTTGCGCTGATCTGCGGCATGGGCGTGTGCGCCCGCTTTCGACAACAGGGCCTCGGTCAACTCGGCAGCGCGCATGTTTCCCGTGCCGAACAGCCCGCCGGGTACCGGACGTGCGTCGTTCAATATGTTCCCGAACGCGCGCAATTGAGCAGCCTGCCCGGGATCACCCGGAGTTGCGGCACCCAGACCCGCGCGCAGTTTCCAACTGTCCCCGCCCTTGTCAGGGTCCACGGTTGAATTGAGTGAAATCCGTGATGCAAGCCCGACAACAGATGCAGGATCAAATCGGTTGCCATCGTCGGTGAACAGACCAGGATCTGTCGCAAGAGCCGACGAATCCAAACCGGGCGTTTCAAATCGTTCAATCAGGTCCCTTGCAACCGTGTCGAGCTGAACCTGCGCCTCGACTGCCAAGTCGTCGCGGATGGTGAACTGCGCCATCAGTGCCCCGCCGCGGATTTGAGCGTTGTCTCCGCTTGTCCGTACCGGGTTGCCGTTCATCTCCAGGCCGGACAACAGACCATTTGCCACGGTCATGTGAGGCTTTGTTTCGCCGGTCGTGGAAAAAGTGAACTCCGAGGCTGTGCCTTCCAGCAGGATCAGCCCGCCCTCAGAGTACAGAGATACCTGATCATTGGCGCGCGGCACGACATTGACCGGGATCAGGGTGTTGACCTGGTCGATCAGGACATGCCGCTGATCCAGCAGGGCACCGATGTCACCGCCAGAGTTTTGAACGGCGGGAATCTTGGCGTTCAGGTCTTCGATATCTTTCAGAGTCTGATTCAGGGTGTCGATCTGGGCGCCAATTTTTCGATCAGCATCCGAGCGTGCCTGGCGTACGCCTTCGGACGCCGCGTTCAGCTCGTTGGTCAGATCGCGGGCCGAGCGTGCAACCTGATCCAGCCGTTCGATCGAGTCAGGCAGACTGGCCGCCGTGATAAAGGCGTTTTCCAACGAGGAAAGACGAGTAGACAGCGAAGGGCCGCCATCAGGAGACCCCACCAGTTGTTCGAACCGTGCGTGAAAATCTGAAACGTCCGACCGATAGGCGAGTTCGGCATCAGACGAACGTCTGTTGGCGGTCAAAACCGGATCCTGATGCCGGATCACGCCAACGGTGCGTACGCCATTTCCGGAAATTGGGCTTGTGGCAAGTTCCAGGGACCGGCGCGCATAGCCGGGGGTCAGCGCATTCGCGATGTTTCCGGACACCACAGCTGCCCCGCGACTGGCCGCAGTCAGCCCGCCCAATGCGTTATTGAGTGCTGTCGACATGTTCATGAGGCCGCTCCTTTCTTGGGGTCAGAGCTGGATTAACGCTTCAGGTTTGTCGTTTCCTGCAACATCTCGTCCACCGTCTGGATCACCGTGGCGCTGGAGGAGTAAGCACGTTGCGTCTGAATCAATGAGGTCAGCTCGGTCGCTACATCCGTGGTGGATTCCTCACGCGCGAAAGAAACAAGATCCCCGGTCGGGCCTTCGCCGGCATTCCAAAGAAAGAACGTACCGCTTTCACGGGAAGGCGCGTAAGTCTGGCTGTCCAACGCGGTTAAACCGTTGGGATTGGGTACATCTGCCAATGGAATCTGGTACATCCGGCGACTGACGCCGGTGTCGTAGAACGCGTAGACATATCCTCTCTCATCGACCTGAACGCTGGTCATTGTTCCCACGGCAGAACCGTCACGTGTGATCGAAACAGGCGCGAACGTGTCGGACAATTGGGTTATCCCGTCTGCATCCCCGATCAGGCCGATATTGACCTCCATCGGTCCGCCGGCGACGTTGACCATGACACTGCCCGTTGCTGGATCGTAAGCTCCGCCAGAAACAGGTGTGACGCTGGCCAGAGTGCCGCCTGCCGTTCGGTTGTCGGTGAATGTCAGCGTGTATTCACCGATGACCGCGCCACCCGACGCCGAGTCACGCAAGACCATGGTCCATTCGTTGCTGCTGCCGGTTGCGGGAACCGTTGGGATCAGCTGGATATCGACGCTTTCAGACTTGCCGAGATTATCGAAATACTCAACCGACAAAGGTTGAACGTCGCCCGGCGCGCCCGCATTTGTCGCCGTGGCCGGAAGGTTCATACGCAGTTTCATTTCTGTGGTTGGTGAACCCGACAGCTGGTTCACGCTCAGCTGAATGGGTTCAAGCGCGGCGGGTGTATCGCGCGAAACCGGTGGAATAGTGCCATCGGGTGCCGCGGGCCACCCCAGAAGAACAAGGCCGGATTCGGTAACCAAATACCCTTCTTCGTTGGTGCGGAACGACCCGGTGGTGGTCAGTAGCATCTCGTTCGAATTATTCCCGATCTGCGAACTGGGGCGCACAGGCAACATGCCGCGCCCGCGAACTGCCAGATCGGTAGAGTTGCTCGTCGTCACCAGGGGCCCGCGTTGATCAATCATGCGCTGGCTTGTCGTCCGCACGCCGCCTGCCGAATAGCTGCCACCCTGGCCCGACGTGACCATTGAATGAAAATCCGTCTCGACCCGTTTATACCCGTAGGTTGAAGAATTCGCGATGTTGTCGGAAATCGTCGCCAACCTGTTGGCATTGGCTTTCAGCGCCGCCACACCGGCATTGAGCGAAGAGGAAATGGTCATGGGTGCGCCCTTCTGTTGCGTCCGTCTTTGATGCAACAGGTAACGCGCTGCCCCTTAACAGCGCGCTAACATGTAAAATACGCTCTATCATTTAGGGCTGGCGCAGAAAGATCACTTCGATCCTGTTGTTCCGCGCAGCCATGGGATTGTCGCCGAACAATTCTCGGTCTGCATGGCCCGTAACACGATCCATCCTTTGTGCCGCAACGCCCTTGTCCTGTAGCAATTGACGCAATTTTTGGGCCCTTGCCGTGGACAGTTCCCAGGCAGTGTTGCGCGCCTGCACAACCGGAGACGCGCTGACATGCCCTTCGACGGCGATCGAATTGACGACAAGATCCGAGGCTCGGGCGATGATCAGGGCCAGGGACCGCAGAAAGCTGGTTGGCTTGTCAGAACCCGATTCGAACAATGCCTGATCGTCGGTGTCGAACAGTTCCACCACCAATCCTTCATCGGTGACCCGTGTGACGATATGCTTGAGCAGTTTGTCCGAGACCTCGCTTTCACCCGTGCGCCCCAGCAGTTGCGCCTCCAACGTAGAGAAATCTTCCTTGGCCCCTTTGCCGCCGCCCTCGGCATTCACTCCGATCGAGCCACGGGCCTGATGCGATTCGGTCGGATGTGTGGTCGTGGCACCCTGACCGTCTCGCAGCAGCACTTCTTCAGACAGCATGCTGTCGCCGCCAAACGCCCCGTCCCCGCCGCCGGATTCCGGGCTTAGCGGGATTGTCGGCGCGAAATAATCCGCCAACCCTTTTCGTTGCTGTTCCGTTGTTGCGTTCAGCAGCCACATCAACATGAAGAAGGCCATCATGGCCGTCACAAAGTCGGCATACGCGACTTTCCACGCGCCACCGTGATGGCCATCGCCACCCGATACACGCTTCTTCTTGATGATGATTGGCGCCGCATTGGTTTGCGCACCCATCTCCACCACCTTTTTATCACCCGACTATTGGAATAGCAGTGCAGGTCTTAAGGCGGCCTTAATACTTAAAACTGTTCCGAGTTCACTAACGCGGCAGGCCGGCCGAGGCACGGCGCAGAATCAGGGACAAGCGGTTAAAGCTGTTTTCAATTCCTTCGGAATCGGGTTTGCCGAAAAACGCGTCCAACTCCTCATGAACGCGCACGGCCTGATCCAAGAGCGGATCTGATCCTTCTGAATACAGCCCGGCCTTTATCATGACTTCAGATTGTTCGTAGCTGCCGACAAGTTTGCGGGTTTCGTTGATCATCTGGTTCTCGGCCTCTGACGCGGCCTCTGGAAGGCTGCGGGATACGGATTTGCTGAGGTCGATGGCCGGGAAGCGCCCGCGTTCGGCAATCTCGCGGCTGAGTACGATATGCCCGTCCAACACACCGCGCAGAATGTCGGCGATGGGTTCATCCATGTCGGAGCCCGCAACCAGGACACTGAATACGGCGGTAATATCACCCTGCTCCTGCGTGCCGGGGCCTGCGCGTTCACACAGGTTGGCTATCAGGGGGGTGACAGAGGGCGGATACCCTCGGAGTGACGGGGCTTCGCCCATGGCAACGGCGATTTCACGGTGCGCTTCCGCGAAACGGGTTACCGAATCGGCCAGAAACAGAACGTTCAGCCCCAGATCCCGCAGGAACTCGGCCGCCGACATGGCCGACCACGCGCACCGTCTGCGCGCCAATGCAGACTGGTCGGACGTCGCAGCGACCACGATAGTGCGCTTCATGGCTTCCGGGCCTATGGCGCGGGCAACAAACTCGTTCACTTCACGCCCACGTTCGCCGACAAGAGCCACCACAACCACGTCAGCCTGCATGTAGCGCGCCAGCGTCGACAGCAGCGTCGATTTTCCCACACCCGATCCCGCAAACAACCCAACGCGTTGACCGCGTACAATCGGCAGCATGGTGTTGAGAACCGATAGTCCGGTGGCCATCCGCTTTCCCAATGGCTTGCGCGCCACCGCAGGCGGGGGGGCTTGCATGATATCGCGATCCTGTGGCCCGTTCAGCAGGGGTTTTCCGTCCAGCGGTTTGCCAAACGGATCAATGACGCGCCCAAGCCAGTGCAATGCGGGCGCGAACCCCGGCGAGGGATCAAGGTACACACGGTCCCCGAGGCTGACACCGTCCGGGGCGGAACCCGGAATCATGTGGATATGGTCTGCACCGACATGCAGCACTTCACCGGCCAGATCGGGCCCCGCGCGCCGCCGCAATGTAAGCAAGTCTCCGATTCGCGCATGTTCGTTGAGGCCACTGATCTCGATCAACCCTTGTGCGACGCTACTGACCAGGCCCACGTGGCGGATCGAAGTCATCCGATCGAATTCATGTTTCAGAAGCATCGGGTCGAGATCGGACATCTTGGGTTCTCCAATTGGGTTCTGAAAACGGTTTCTAAAGGAATCGGGGTTAAGCCTTGATTGAAATTGATCGAGGGAGAAGCCCCGATGTTCTATGACTTGAACGTCCTTAAGACTGCGTACGCAATGGCAACCCATGCCGGGCAACGGCAGGCGGTGATTGCGCGCAACATGGCCAATGCGGATACGCCGGGCTACCAGCCGCGCGATATCGAGCCCTTCCCAAAAGCACTTGAAAACTCGGGACGCGAAGTGACCATGATGGCCACGCGGCGGGGTCATTTGCATGGCGGTACGGGTGCGCAGCCTTGGGCAGAGCACCAGGCCGCTCCGTCGGGTGATCCAAATGGCAACGGCGTATCGCTTGAAGAAGAGATGCTGAAATCGGTCGAGGTCAAACGACAGCACGACCGCGCGTTGGCGATCTACAAATCCTCGATGAACATCCTTCGCACCAGTCTGGGACGTGGATAAGGAGGCCGAGGATGAGCGATTTTTCCCACTCACTTGCGGCATCCGCCAGCGCCCTGCGTGCGCAGGCAGCCCGGCTGCGCCACGTGTCCGAAAACATATCGAATGCGGATACGCCCGGGTACCGGCGCAAGACGGTGCCGTTTGAGACCATAGAAAAAGATGGTCAGAACGTGGTGCAAGCTGGCCGCGTAAAGCTTGATCGACGCGACCTGACACGAATTTTCGACCCCGGCCACCCGATGGCAGATGCCAGTGGTCACTATCTGGGATCGAATGTCGATCTGATGATCGAAATAGCCGACGCGCGTGAGGCGCAGCGGAGCTACGAAGCCAACCTCAAGATGTTCGATCAAGCACGGCAAATGTCGTCGTCATTGATGGAACTGCTCAGAAAATAAAGGACAGCCAGAATGGACATCCGATCCTTGACCGCCGCGCAGAATTATGCCGGCGCCCGTCCTGCAACCCAGGCCGACCCCGATCACCCGGGCATGGTGCAGGGGCTGAAGGCAAGTTTTCAGGACTTTGCATCCACGTTGAAACACAGCGAGCAGATGTCGCAGACCGCGATGGTCGGGCAAGCCGACCCGCACGCGCTGGTGCAGGCGCTGGCACAGACCGAACTGGCCGTCGAGACAGCAGTGATCGTTCGCAACAAGGTGGTCGAGGCCTATCAGGAAATCCTTCGGATGCCGGTCTGATACGATGCTGAGCGAAGGTCTTTTCTATGACATCGTGCGTCAGGCTCTTTGGATCGCCGTCATCACATCGGTCCCGATTCTGGCAGTTGCTTTGGTGTCAGGCCTGATCGTTGGTCTGTTTCAGGCCCTGACGTCGATTCAGGAAATGACACTGACCTTTGTTCCCAAACTGATCGCCATCGTCGTCGTGTTCTGGATCTCGATGGGGTTCATGACTCAGACACTTGTTACGTTTTTCACCGGTACGCTTGTTCCATTGATCGCAGGAGGTCGCTGATGGACACCGCCTATGTCACCCTGTCCCGCCAGTCCGGGCTGATGAATGAAATGCGCCTGGTGGCGAATAACATCGCAAATGCCAACACGACCGGCTATCGCCAGCAGGGGCTGGTGTTCTCGGAATACATTCGAGATATGCCGAACAGCCCGTCCCTTTCCATGAGCCGGGCCGAGGCGCGAAATTCGTCAATGCAACAAGGCGTGCTGACGCAAACCGGCGGGCAATTTGATTTTGCCATCGAAGGCGACGGGTTCTTCATGGTCGAAACCGAGAACGGCAACCGGCTGACGCGGGCTGGCAGCTTTTCTCCCAATGCCGATGGCGATCTGGTTTCAATGGATGGTGCGCGTGTGCTCGATGCCAATGGCGCGCCTGTGTTCATCCCGCCTGACGCGGCGTCAATCGATGTCGGCAGCGACGGAACGCTGAGTGTCGATGGTCAACTTCTGGGTCAGCTGGGCGTTTTCAACGTTGCCGACACGAACGAACTTGTACGCGAAGGAAACACTCGTTTCCGCACCGACGGTGCGATTGAGCCGGTCGACGAGCCGGTGGTTTTGCATCGCTTTCTCGAAGGGTCAAACGTGAACGCGATTCAGCAAGTGACCCGTTTGGTGGAAATCCAGCGCGCCTATGAGCTGGGGCAAAGCTTTCTTGAGAGTGAAGATGCGCGCGTGCGTGGAGCACTCAAGGCGCTGATGCGCTGATTTGGATGAGGAGAGATAGACATGCGGGCCCTTAAAATTGCCGCCACCGGGATGACAGCGCAACAGATGCGGGTCGAGACGATCTCGAACAACCTCGCGAATATGAACACCACCGGCTACAACGCCCGACGGGCCGAATTCGCCGACCTGCATTATCAACAGATGGCGCGGGCCGGCACCGTGAACGCGTCGGACGGAACGGTTCTGCCCACGGGTATTCAACTGGGTCTGGGTGTGCGACCGGCCGCGGTGACAGTGCAATTGGAACAAGGGGCCTTGTCGGCCACCGGGAGCGACCTGGATGTTGCAATCGAAGGTCGCGGATATCTGGAGGTGACCTTGCCCAGCGGTCAGGCCGCGTATACGCGCGACGGCAGTTTGAAGCGGTCGGCAGAGGGCCTGATCGTCACCTCTGACGGGTTTGCGGTTTCGCCGGAAATCACCATCCCCGACGATGCGCATTCTGTTTCGATCAACGCGTCGGGCGAGGTCTATGCATATTTTGACGATTCCCCCGAAGGTCAGTTGCTTGGGGAGTTTACGCTGGCCAGTTTTTCCAACGCCAAAGGCCTGGAAGCCGTCGGAGGCAATCTGTTCAAGGAAACCGAAGCTTCCGGTGCTCCGGTTCTGGGTACGCCGGGCGAAGACGGTCTGGGAACTTTGCGACAGGGTTATCTGGAAGACAGTTCGGTTGACGCCGTTCGCGAAGTTACCGAGTTGATCGAAGCGCAACGCGGCTATGAGATGAATGCCAAAGTCATCACGGCGGTGGACCAGATGATGAGCGCGACAACGCAGGTACGGTGATGCGACTTCTGGTTCTTTCTCTGGTGCTTCTGGTGCCAATTGCCGCCCAGGCTGACATTGTGGTGCCGACACGTACGATCCGGTCCAAGGAAGTCATTTCTGCGACCGATCTCGAGTTGAAGCCAACAGATGTTGCCGATGCAATTTCAGACCCTGATCTTCTGATCGGACAAGAGGCCCGGGTGGCGCTCTACCCCGGTCGGCCAATTCGCGGCACTGATGTCGGGCCACCTGCCATCGTGGATCGAAACGATTTGGTCGTGCTGGTGTTCAGCAGCCAACCCTTGTCGATCACCACCGAGGGCCGGGCCTTGGGGCGCGGCGCGGCGGGGGATCGCATTCGGGTCATGAACCTTTCATCCCGAACAACCGTAACAGGCCGAATCCGTCCGGACGGTCAAATCGAGGTACAGTGATGCACGGATTGCCAAAAACCCTTGTCCTGACGGCTTTTACCTTGTCCGCATGTGGTCGAATGGATCATTTGGGCAAACCGCCAAGTTTCACACCCAACGAGGATTCCCCGGAACAGGTTGCAATGTTGTGGCCGGGTTTGCCATTGCACACCCAACCCCAGCGAAACGTCGACCGGTCCTCTTTGTGGAGCGGCGGGCAGCATTCGTTGTTGGGCGACCAGCGCGCGATCAAGAAAGGCGACATCCTGACCGTTGTCATCGAGCTGGACGAGAAGGCAGAAATTTCGAACAACACCAGACGATCCAGATCTGGGTCCGAGAACCTCGAAGTCCCCAGCCTCTTCGGCCTGCCTCAACGCGTGCAAAAGAATCTGCCCCAGGGCGCGTCACTGGATGAAGCCGTTTCGATTGAAGCGGATTCCTCGAGCTCTGGCCGGGGATCCGTCAGGAGAAATGAAAAACTGACCCTGCGTGTTGCCGCAACAGTGCTGGATGTGTTGCCGAACGGAGTTCTTTCAATATCGGGGTCCCAGGAGTTGCGGGTCAACTTCGAACTGCGAGAGCTTCTTGTGACGGGATATGTCCGGCCGCAGGACATATCGCGGCAAAACGAAATAACCTATGACAAAATCGCGTCAGCGCGCATGTCATATGGCGGCAGAGGGCAGATAACGGATGTCCAGCAACCCCGCTATGGTCAGCAGGTTCTTGATTCCCTTTTGCCGTTCTGAGGTGAGATCGTGGTCGCGAAATTGATTCCCGTGATTTTTCTGATTGTTGGACTCGGTGCGGGTATTGGCGCGGGTCTGGTTCTTGCACCTGCAAAAAAACCTGAAACTGCCGTTGCCGAAAAAGAAGCAGTCAAAGAGGATAAGTCGGCCGGCAAGAAAACCGGGAAATCAAAGGAAAAAGGCAAGGGGGAGAGCTTTGGTTATCTGAAAATGACCAAGCAATTCGTCGTCCCCGTTGTAAAAGACGACCAGATCGAAGCCATGGTAACGCTGTCGCTGAGCCTTGAGGCGAACCCGGCCATTACAGAAACCTATTATGCAATCGAGCCTAAACTCAGGGATGGCTTTCTTCAGGTTCTTTTTGACCATGCAAACACGGGTGGCTTTGACGGGGCTTTTACAGAATCCGGGAACCTGGATGTATTGCGGAATTCCTTGCTGGAAGTGGCGCGCAAAGAATTTGGCGACGACGTGTCCAAAGTGCTGATCCTGAGTGTAAACCGACAAGATAGCTGACACTGACCGACCCGATAATTCGGGTCGGTCAAGCTAGGGCCCGAAGTGCTTTTTGGCATTTGCTTTTCGGTTTGCTTGCTGAACTTTCTTTCGCAATTTTTCCACCGCTTGTTTTCGCCCAAAGGCAGTACGCAAAGCTTCCATTCCGGCCAGTTTCTGCGCGCGCGTTCGTGCCAGTTGCAGGTTCAATTGTCTCCGCGTCGCGGACTCCCAACTATTCCAGAGAACGTCGGTCCCTGAAACCTGATAGCCTTCGACCTTGGTGCTGTCTTGACGCGCCTGACGGAGTTGACCGTCCAATCTGGCAAGTTGCTGCTTGATCCGTGCCTCGGCCTCCAGGATCGGTCGTAGCACTTGAAATTGCTTCTGAAACGCAGCGTTGGTCACTTTTTCCAGATCGGGTAATTGCGTGTGGGTCATCGAACTTGCTCCTTCGCGCGTTTTCGCATCGCTTCGGCAAACCGGATCGCGGCGGCAACAGGACGATAGTGCTCTTCGGCGATCTCCTGACCTATGTCCACGGTCGCGTGAAGGGCGCGAGCTGTGGGAGGGTCTGAATGGATCGGAACGCCTGCTTCTCCTGCGGCGGATCGGATGGTGGCGGCGATTTCGTCCACCCCTTTGGCAACGCAAACCGGGGCGCTGCCCGCAACCCGTGTCCATTTAAGCGCCACAGCATAATGGGTGGGGTTTACGATCACGACATCCGCGCCTGGAACATCTGCCAACATTTGGTTGGTTGCGATTTCCTGTGCGCGCTGGCGCCGGTGTTGTTTGACATGAGGGTCGCCCTCGGCATCCTTGGTTTCATCCATGATCTCCTTGCGCGACATACGGTTCTTGCGCATGTGTTCGGCATATTGCCAAATAAAATCGACAACCCCGATGGCCAGTGCGATCGCGATCACGATGAACAGAAAGCGAAACAGCAGGTTCATCATCAGCAGAATGGATGACTTTGCCGGCGCCGCGCTGGCAGACAGAATCTCGGTTAGATTGGCTTTCAGAAAAAGCGCAAGGCAGGTGCTGTAGATCAACAGTTTGGTGGTGCTTTTGGCAAACTCGAACAGGCCGCCCCGCCCGAACTTGTTCTTTGCGTTCGAAACCAGAGAGATACGCGAAAGTTTTGGCTTCAATTTGCTTGGGGCAAAGATCAGCGCGCGCTGGGCGATCAAGTTCAGCAGAACAGCCGCGGCAGGAAGGCAGAACAGCAAAGCAACAGGCAGCAGGGCACTTTTCAATATCCCCGCAACCGGAGCATGCGATGGCCCATCCGTCAGAAGCCGTGCAAATGCGTCGGACTGATCGATCAGAACCATGAACCCGGTGCCCATATGCTCGACACTGTATTGACCGACTGTAAGCAGGGCGATCAGAAGCCCGGTATATGCCGCCACGACCGACAAGTCGTTGGATTTTGGAACCTCACCCTTCTCGCGCGCTTTCAGCAGCTTTTGCGGTGTCGGCTCGTATGACTTGTCGCTGTCGTCATCACCTGCACTCATCTTTGCGCTCCCATCGGGTTGGTGAAGAAGGCGACCAGCGCGTCAGCCCACACGGACAGGATCAGCGGTGTGCCGGCGAACAGCAGAAACAGCCCGGCGAAGGTGATTGCAGGAGCACCAACGAAGGCCACCATCAGCTGGGGCATTGCCCGGTTGATGACCCCAAGTGCCAGGTTGTAGATCAAAGAGGCGATGACGAACGGTGTTGCCAGTGCAAAAGCCAGCCCAAAGCTGTTGGCGACCTGATGCAATCCCCAGCGCGACGCATCCGCGGCATCAGGTGCCAGCCCTATTGGGAACAGGGCATAACTCTGGATCAGGAACTGCGCGGCCCGGATGTGCAGGTCCATGATTACGGCAAGTGTCAGTCCTGCCAGGGTCAGCAGGTATCCCATGGCGGGGATCGGATCGGCCGCCGCGCCACCCAGCAGTTGCGACAATGACGTGGACTGAGCCGCAATAGACCCCGCGGTTTGCAGCGCGAGAACGAACAGGCGCAGGCCTATCCCCAGGACAAGCCCGATCAGAACTTCGGTGCCGACCAGCCGCACGGTCGCCCAAAGGCTGGGATCTATTCTGACGGGGGGCGCAGCGGGCAGTATGATCAGCGTGAAAGCAACGGAAGCACCAAGCTTTACCCGTGTCGGAATACTGCGCTCACCGAAAGCTGGAAGCAGCGAAACAAGAGCGGAGACGCGCAGAAACACGACAAAGGCCTGCCAGATTGCTTCGGCCAGCTGCGACAGCATCTCTGGCGGCAGGGCAATCACGCTGCAACAGTTCCGACCAAGGCAGGTTTGGCTTCCAGCCCGATTTCTTCGAAGGACAAAACCGGGTTGGACACGCCGCGTGCTTGCATGACGGTGCGCAGCAACCGACGACGCCGGGTCGAGGTCACGACGGCTGGAAACAGACCGTTGTCAGCGGATTTGGCGATGGTGCTCACGACTCCGTCGGCCAGTTTGTTGAACACGTTCGGGGGCAGCGCGACATCCATGCCGGTATTTGGGGCGTCGATCTGGTAAGAGGCGAATGTGTCCTCCCATTCCGGGGCCAACTGGATCAGAGGGATCGAACCATCCTCGCGCTTCATGTCCGCGACCAACTGAAAGCCAAGACGCTGACGCACAAGTTCACAGATGCCTTCGGGCTGGGTTGTGGTCAGCCGCGCCTCGGCGACACTTTCAAGAATCAGCGCCATGTTCCGGATCGACACACGTTCGTCGAGCAACAGGCGCAGAACAGCGTGCAACGTGTCGATCGGCACTTTGTCGGGGATCAGTTCATCCAGCAGCTTACGGTTGGCTTCGGCGCGTACCGGGTCGCTCAGGCGGGTCATTTCCGACAGCAGGCGCCGGAGGGATTTCAGTGTCAGCAGGCGCGAGAAGTTCTGTTTGATGATCTCCAGCAGATGGGTGGCAAGAATCTCGGGCGGTGAAACTATGGTGGCACCGCTCAGCGCGGCGTCCTCCTGATCTTTCGGCAGGATCCAGCGCGCCGGAGCACCATAGACCGGCTCGGTCACGTCATTGCCCTCCGGCAGCAGGTCAAACCCGTCCTGCACGAGCGCCAGGATGAGATCGGGATGCAAGACACCGCGTGCCTGTTCGACGCCCTGAACCTTGATCACATACGTCCCGGTCGGCAGGTCGGCGCGGTCGGTCAGGCGGATTTCGGGCAGGATCAGGCCAAAGGTCGACGCCACATAGGTCCGCATATTGGCAATACGAGCGTCCAGCCCCGTGCCAGGATTCAGAACCATGCTGACCAGATCCGGAGCGAACTCCAGATGGACATCATCCAGGTCCAGGATGTCGCCGATAGCCTGGGATGTCGGCGCTTCGGTTTCGGTCGAGGGCAGTTTTGCCGACGCGTCTGCGTCTTGCTGCTTTCGGTGAACATTGTAAGCCGCATATCCCAGAATGGCCGCGCCGAGGATGAACGGCAGAAAAGGAAGACCGGGCACCAGAGCGAACAGGACCATGAGCACCGCGACGGTGGACAATGCTGCCGGGTGGCGGCCAAGTTGAGAAAAGATGGCGTTGTCCGTGGCCCCCTGCGTGCCGCCTCGTGCCAGCAGAAGGGCAGACGCTATGGAAATGATGACGGCGGGAATTTGGGACACCAACCCGTCGCCGACGGTGAGAATCGCATAGGTTTCGAACGCCGCGGCCACGGGCATTCCATGTACGACGACGCCCATGACCAGGCCCATGACGAGGTTCAGCAACGTGATCAGAAGCCCGGCGACGGCGTCACCTTTCACGAATTTCGACGCACCGTCGAGCGAACCGAAGAATGTCGTCTCCTGCTGTTCCAGCTCTCGCCGTTCCTTGGCCTGCTGATGATCGATTGCCCCGGCGGACATGTCGCTGTCGATCGCAAGTTGTTTGCCGGGCATCCCGTCCAACGCAAAGCGCGCGCCGACTTCGGCCATTCGGGCGGCGCCTTTGGTGATGACCATGAAATTCACGATCAGCAGCACGCCGAACACCACCAGGCCAAGAAAAATGCTGCCGCCCATGACGAAACTGGAAAAACCTTCGATCACGTCTCCTGCAGCATTCGGGCCGGTGTGCCCCTGCCCGATGATCAGTTTCGTCGACGACACATTCAGCGACAGGCGCAACATCAAAGACGCCAGCAGAATCGTCGGGAAGGACGAAAAGTCCAGCGGGCGTTCAATGAACAGCGTCAGGGTGAAGATCAGGATGGCCAGGGCAAAGGAGGCCGCCAACCCCACGTCCAGCACCCAGGCTGGCATGGGCAGGATCATCATGACGATGACCGTCATCAGCGCAATCGCCAGCAGGACAGTAGGCGAAAACAGCGACTGGATGTTTACCTTGGGCACGCGAAACTCCTAGTTGAAGGCGATAAACGCGGTTGCGGCGCCTGCGGCTGGCACCAGAGACCCAAGCGCGCCGGTGCGGGGCGAGGCCGTCGGAATGGGAATCAAGGGGAGTCCGGCCTCGGTGAACGGATCCCGAGACGTGCCCGCAACCCGGGTTCGGGGGGCCCCTTCGAGCTGTGCCAGCACCGTTTGAAACCGCTCTTTGTAAGCTTCGGCAAGGGGTGTCGTGCGGGAATGATAAGCCCCCGCGGCTGCGGGCCACGAACCTAGCTCGGCATGGAGTTCATTCAGGAACCGGGCGGCGTAGGTCGCGTTCTCATCTGGATCGAACATCGCGTCGATCGAACGGAAGGCTTTGCCGTGCCAGCGATAATTGATCTGAAAACAGCCGACATCAAAGCTGCGGGTGCCCGATTTGAAGATTTTGAACGCATAGGCCTTGGCTTCGACCTCGGACTTGAACCAGTATCCCTGACCGCCGACGTTGATTGTCCAAGGCCAAGGCTGCAACCGGCCGTCCAGCCTGCGCCCGGTTTCAACGCGCGAGATGGCGCGGAGCACGTCCAGGGGCACGCCTTCGGACAAAGCGGCGCGGCGCGCGGCATGATCGCACAGGTCACCGGTTTTGGCATCTGGCATGGCAAACCCTGCCTGCGCAAAAAGCACATGCACCATCATGAGTAAAAGCGGGAACTTCTGATTTGGCATTCTGCCGGTCCGGGATTCTGATCTCTCCCGGCCAAGCTAGCCAACGATCGGTTTACAGAGAGTTATCGCCGCTTCAGTTTCGATCTATCCTGCGCCCGAAAACAACGCTGGTATTGGTGCGCAAGACACCGGGAATTTTCGCCAGGTCATCGACCAGAATGTCCAGATCCTCCAGC
This sequence comes from Ruegeria sp. AL12, assembly GCF_056540885.1. Classification (NCBI taxonomy): domain Bacteria; kingdom Pseudomonadati; phylum Pseudomonadota; class Alphaproteobacteria; order Rhodobacterales; family Roseobacteraceae; genus Ruegeria; species Ruegeria sp. AL12. The sequence continues at coordinate 57,223 of NZ_JBQFXN010000007.1, forward strand.
CTCGGCGCCTCTGCGGACAGCATAAGGTCGAACTCTCCGTTGATCGACAGGCACAGTTTGACTTCGGGGTAGGCTTCGAGCCGCTTGATGATCCGGCTGGTTTCCTTTTGCTGCACTTCGAGCATGACGATGACTTGCACTTTCGGCGTGTCTTCGGTGGACCCCAGGCGCACGGAGTATCCTTCGATCAGGCCGCGCTGTTCCATCCGGTTTATTCGCTCGTGCACGGTTGTCCGGGCAACACCCAGCGTGGTCGCAATCTGCGTGGTCGAGGCGCGTGCGTTGGCTTGCAGGGCGGCGATGATGCGACGGTCAAGCTGGTCCATTGGGGCTCTGGTTTGTGGTCATTGCGGGTTGAGATCAGGTCCAAGCGCCCGCTCAGGGTTCGCGCGGGATGCGCGGGTGCAGATCGTCGATGATGATCGGATGCGCGTGCGGGCCCGACCCGGCCAGATGCGGGTGATCGGGCGGCAGGTCGGGGTGATCATGGGTGATCGGTTCCTGGTCGAGGCGCGGCCACAGGCCGATTGCACCGACGACGCCCGCCACGGACAGCGTCGCCATGCTGCTGAGTGTGACGGTCGGGCCGAACACGGTCATCAACCACCCCGCCAGCGGGTAAAGAACCAGCCAGCAACCATGCGACAGGGTAAACTGTGCGGCGAAGACGGCTGGGCGATCTTCGGGGTGGGCCGACCGGGTCAAAAGGCGGCCCGAAGGTGTCAGGGTGGTGGAGTATCCGAAACCGGTAAATGCCCACAACGCGGTCAGCAACCCGAGCGACAGAGGAGCAATTGCGGCCAACATCGCGGCGACGGCCATGGAGCCAGTGGCAAAAACGGCGCCCGCGACCATGACCCGACGGTCCTCGATCCGGTCCAGAAGGCGGGGCAAGGTAAAGGCTGCAAGCATCGACCCACCCCCGAACCCGGCCAGGGCAATGGCCACCGCGCTTTCTGACAGGCCCAGATTGGCACGCACGATGACCACGGTGTTCACGATCACCATCGAGCTCAGGGCCGCCGCACTCCAGCTGAGCGCAAGCAGCCCGCGCAACCTGGGTGTTTTCAGATAGATACGAATGCCGCGTGTGGTGCGGTCATAGATGCCGCGGGGTCGGCTTGGTTTGGGTGACGGAAGCACGACCGAGACAACCAGCAATGCCGATGCGACAAAACCCAGCGCGGTACCCCAGAACAGGCTGTTGAAGCTGACCAGCAGCAGCAATGCGGCGGCGAACATGGGACTCAGCAGGCTTTCCATATCGTAGGCCAGGCGTGACAGCGACAAGGCACGCGTGTATTCAGCTTCGTCTGGCAGAACGTCCGGAATCGTGGCCTGAAAGGCGGGCGTAAAGCCCGCCGACGCCGATTGGAGCACGAAGATCAGCACGTAGATTTGCCAGACTTCAGTCACGAAAGGCAGACATACTGCAACCGCTGCGCGGATCAGGTCCAGCACGACCAACATCTTGCGACGATCCAGACGCTCGGCAAAAGCAGCGGCGAGCGGTGCAACGGTGACATAAGCCACCATCTTGATCGTCAGTGCCGTGCCAAGGACAAGTCCCGCAGCATTCCCGGCCAGATCAAAGGCGAGCAGCCCAAGGGCGACCGTGGCCAGCCCGGTTCCGGTCAGAGCAACGATCTGGGCGGCGAACAGGTGGCGGTAGGTGCGGTGTTTCAGAATACTCAGCATGGCTTAGAGGTACTTTGTAATCGCCTTGAAGTCTTCGATCCCACCGCCATCGTCGTCAGCGGACAGGCAGTGTTCGATATGATCATGAATCAAAGCGCGTTTGGCATTGGTGACGGCCTTTTCTACTGCAAACAACTGTTGGGCGACGTCCGAACAGGGCGCGTGCTCCTCGAGCATGGCAATGACCTTGGCCAGGTGCCCATGGGCCCGCTTGAGCCGGGCCGTGATCTGCGAATGTGACTGGTGGGTGTTGTCTGACATGGCTTATCCATATCCCCCCGATGGGGATATGGTCAAGGATTTGGCATCGAATGGCCCGCGACTTTCGGACGGCGTTGAGTTTGGGGACCAAACCGCCTATCTCGGGGGCGATATCGCACAAAGGAATAGTCGCGTGGCGAACCATTTGTACAAAAACGATCTGCCGGATGGGCTGGATCTGGGCCCGGTTGTGGCCATTGACTGTGAAACCATGGGGCTGAACCCGCATCGCGATCGCCTGTGCGTGATTCAAATGTCAGGCGGTGACGGAAACAGCCATATCATCCAGGTGGACAAGTGCCAGACCGAAGCCCCGAACCTGAGTGCCATGCTGGAAAACCCTGATGTCCTGAAGCTGTTCCATTTCGGGCGGTTCGACATCGCCGCGATGTATCACACCTTTGGTGCCCTGGCCGCGCCGGTTTACTGCACCAAGATCGCCAGCCGGCTGGTGCGCACCTACACCGACCGCCACGGGCTGAAGAACCTGTGCCAGGAACTGATCGGCGTGGATATCTCGAAACAACAGCAGATGAGCGACTGGGGCGCTGAAACCCTGACCGATGCTCAGCTGGACTATGCGGCCTCGGACGTTCTTTACCTGCACCGCCTGCGCGACGAGTTGAACAAACGGCTGGCGCGCGAGGGCCGGACCGAGATGGCGCGGGCCTGTTTTGATTTCCTGCCGATGCGTGCGAAGCTGGACCTCGCCGGTTGGCCCGAAACGGATATCTTTGCACACTCATGACCGACACCGAAGCATTCCTGAGAACCGCCCGCCAGGTCGTCACCGACGAGGCCCGCGCGCTGGACGTGCTGGCCGACAGCCTTGACGAGCATTTTGCAGAGGCGGTGCATCTTATCCTGAAAGCAACCGGGCGCATCATCATCAGCGGCATCGGAAAATCGGGCCATATCGGCCACAAGATTGCCGCCACTCTGGCCAGTACCGGAACGCCCGCCTATTTCGTGCACCCGGCCGAGGCCAGCCATGGCGATCTGGGCATGGTTTCCAAAGGCGATGTGGTGCTGGCGATTTCGAATTCGGGCGAAGCGCCCGAGCTGGCCAACCTGCTGGCCTTTACGCGCCGCTTTGGCATTCCGCTGATCGGGCTATCCAGCAAGCCAGAAAGCACGTTGATGAAACAGGCCGATGTGCATCTGCTGATACCGTCGATGGGCGAGGCCTGCGGTTTCGGCATGGTGCCTTCGATCTCGACGACGCTGACCCTAGCCATGGGCGATGCGCTGGCCATTGCGCTGATGAAGTATCGCGACTTCCGCCCCGAGGATTTTCGCGCCTTCCACCCCGGCGGAAAACTGGGTGCGCGGCTGAGTACGGTGCGTGACCTGATGCATACCGGCGACGCCTTGCCTCTGGTCGCGGCGAACACCCCGATGAGCGACGCGCTGATCGAAATCAGCCAAAAGGGTTTCGGCGTGGCCGGTGTAACGGATGCGCAGGGGCATTTGTCGGGCATCATTACGGACGGTGACTTGCGGCGACACATGGACGGTCTGCTGGACAAAACGACCGAGCAGGTCATGACCGCCAATCCGACCACCATAACACCGGACGCATTGGCCGAAGAGGCGGTGGCGATCATGAATGATCGCAAGATCACTTCGCTGTTTGTGGTCGACGAGGCTGCATCCGGGCAGGCGCTGGGTCTTCTGCATATCCACGACTGCTTGCGCGTCGGTCTGGGCTGAGGGAGGCCGAATTGGACAGGTATTCCCGCATGGTACAGTTCCTGAAGGTTCTGTTGCCGCTTGCGGCCATTCTGATGCTGTCTACAGTGTTCCTGCTATCCCGCAGCATCGAAACCAACGTATCAGTGCCATTCGCAGAAAAAGACATTGACGAGCGGTTGGCGCAACAGGTGGTCACACAGCCGAAATATCGCGGGACAACCCGCAAAGGCGAGGATGTTCAGATCGAAGCCATCCAAGCCAAGCAGGGCGGCGAAGACGAAACCCCGACCGCATCCGAATTTCGGGGCCGGCTGGGGCTTCTCAGCGGTGGAACGATATTTCTGGATTCCAATTCAGGTTTGATCCGCCCTGATGAGGGCACGGCAACTTTTGTCGGCGACGTGGTGATTACCACTGCCGACGGGCTTCAAGTCACGACTGACCTGCTCAACACGTCGCTGGACGAAATCCGGGGCGACACGCCGGGGCGGGTGAACGGAACCGGGCCGATCGGCAATTTTTCCGCCGGCCGCATGACCTTTGGGACTGAAAAAAAGGACGGACCGGTCCATATTGTTTTTACAGACGGCGTGAAGCTGGTATACGAGCCTGAAAAAGCAGAAAGATAACCTGTGTTCGATTTTCGTTTTGTTCCTTTGTGCCTTGCTCTGTTTGCAGGTGCCGTAACCGCGACTGCGCAGGAGGCGCAGGTGGCTTTTGGTTCTGCAAATGCCGACCCGAGCCTTCCGGTCGAGGTCACATCCGAAATATTGAACGTCAACCAGGAGGACGGTTCTGCCGAATTCCTCGGAAATGTCGTCGTCATTCAGGGCGAAATGCGGCTGACCGCTGAACGGGTTCTCGTGATCTACAACGAGGAACGCTCGGCGATTGAACGGATGGAAGCCACCGAGAATGTTGTTCTGGTCAGCCCGCCGGATGCGGCAGAGGGCGATTGGGCGGAATACACGATAGATTCCGGTGTGATCGTCATGAAAGGCAATGTCCTGCTGACGCAAGGCCCCAGCATCATCAGCGGCGATCAGATGAACGCCAATCTGACAACGGGCACAGCGACCATGACCGGGCGCGTCAAGACGATCCTTCAGCAGGGAAACAACTGATGGCGCGACCCGACCTGTCAGTAGCCGAAGGCAATTCCGGGCTGCGCATCGAGAAACTGCGGAAATCCTACCGTAAGAAAACGGTGATCCGCGATGTCTCGATGACACTGGACCGGTCCGAAGTCGTTGCCCTGTTGGGACCCAACGGGTCGGGTAAGACCACGACCTTTTATTCCGTGGCGGGGCTTGTTTTCCCAGAGGCCGGCAAAGTCACGATTGACGGCCAGAATGTTACGACGTTGCCGATGTACCGGCGTGCGCGGATGGGCATCGGTTACCTGCCGCAGGAGATGTCGATCTTTCGCGGCATGAGCGTCGAGGACAATATCGCCGCGGTACTGGATATCACGGTTCCTCATGCTCACAGGCGGAAAGAACGGCTGGAAGAGCTGTTGTCGGATTTTTCGATCGAACATCTGCGCCGCGCGCCCGCTCTTGCCCTTTCCGGCGGTGAGCGCCGCCGCGTTGAGATAGCGCGATGTTTGGCCGCAGACCCGAAATATCTTTTGTTGGACGAACCATTTGCGGGTGTTGACCCGATCAGCGTCGGCGATATCCGACATCTGGTTGCCGACCTTAAAAAGCGGGGGATCGGTGTTCTGATCACCGACCATAACGTGAGGGAAACGCTGGAAATTGTCGACCGCGCCTATATCCTGCATGATGGGCAGGTTCTGATGTCGGGCACACCGGACGAGGTCGTCGAGAACGAGAATGTCCGCCGTGTCTATCTTGGCGAAAACTTCCGTATTTCATAGGCTTGTTATGGTCTGCGTCGGATGCATGGCGGAAATCGCGTATATACACACCTGTTTTGATTGACTCTTCCGTCGTCTCTTGCCTCAATTGTCCCATGGCATTTACCCGGTTCCAGTCTGGAGATCGTTGTCCCTTCGTTGAAGGGCTGGAGTTAAGACAACCGCGGAAAGTGTCTCGACCCCCCACCCGATAAAAACAAGTTCGTCGCGTAACGTGACGTCAGAATGGGTGTGAATTGTGAAGGAGATCACATGCGTTACCAAATCAGCGGAAAACAGATCGACATCGGTGCGGCGCTTCAGACTCACGTGCAGACCGAATTGGGCGAGGTTGTGGGTAAATATGCCCAGCGGCCTACCGATGCCAACGTCGTCTTTTCCCGTTCAGCGCATGAATATGTATGCGAAACAACAGTGCACCTGTCCACCGGGTTGACCGCTCAGGCCAAGGCGCATGCAACCGAAATTTATGCTGCGTTCGAGGCATGCTGCGACAAAATGGAAACACAACTGCGGCGCTATAAGCGTCGTTTGAAGGACCACCACAAGGATCGGTCCGAGCCGGTTGAACTCTTTGGAGCGTCCTCTTATATCCTCGCTTCTGACGAATCGGACGCGGCCGATGAACCCGAATCGCTGCAGCCCATGATTGTGGCTGAGATGGAAACAAAAATCCCATCTTTGAGCGTAGGTGAAGCCGTGATGCAAATGGAACTTGCCGGTGCCCCGGTGCTGGTGTTCAGAAATGAGAACAAGGATGGATTGAACGTCGTGTATCGTCGCGAAGACGGTAACATCGGCTGGATTGATCCTTAACAGGCAAGGATACGGGGCCGCACCCGCCGACGCGGGTGCCGTGCCTATGGAGCATGATCATGGAGCTTTCGAGCATACTGAAGCCCGAAGCAGTACGTGTACTATCCGCCGCTTCCAGCAAGAAGCGGTTGTTTCAGGAAATCGGCGATGTCGCAGCCGCCAATCTGGGCCTCGATTCTCAGGCCGTCGTCGACTGTCTGCTCGAACGGGAAAGCCTGGGCCCGACCGGCGTGGGGCATGGCGTTGCGCTTCCGCACGCGCGGTTGCCCGAGCTTGATTCGGTTTCGGGCGTATTCGTCATGCTGGAAAAGCCCATCGACTTTGGATCGGTTGACCGTCAACCCGTGGACATTGCGTTTGCACTGTTTGCACCGGAAGAGGCCGGCGTCGATCACCTCAAGGCGCTGGCCCTTGTGTCACGCACGCTGAGGGACACCTCGGTGTGCACCAAGCTTCGGGCGAACCCCGATCCGGTCAAGCTTTATGCGATCCTGACCGAAGCGCAGTCTATGCAAGCAGCGTAATCAGAAAAAAAGCCCCCGGATTTCGGGGGCTTTTTTGTGTGTACGGTGATCGGGGTCAGCCGCCGGTTCCCATTTCCAGCGTCCACCAGATTTTCCCGCCTTTTTCTTGATGCCAGGCGAACCCCATCTGCGTGGCCTTGGGGTCCATGATCACGGCGCGCGGTCCGGGTTCCTGCATCCAAGCGGCAAGGGTTTCGGTTTCGGTTTCGTAGGTCTCGGAAATTGCTTCACCGAGGAACGTGCCGAAATATCCGACCCGCGCAGCCCGATCGATCGGAGAGGAGCCGTCGGACCCGAAGTGCCAGGGCCGGTTCTGTCTGGCCATGTCCTTGGAATGGGTCGCCGCTGCTGCGTTCAGCTGCGAGTTCAGCTGGACAGGCTGCAATCCTTGGGCCTGACGCAGGGCATTGACCGAATCAACCATACGGAACTGCAACTTTTCCGGGTTGCCGCGAATTTTGTAGACCGTGGGCAGCGGGCGACCGTCTGCACCGATGGTCGTGGTGCCGGTGTCTGTACATGCCGCCAGCGCGACAAAGCAAATCAAGAGTAAAGAAACGATACGCGTCATGATCGACCTGGTTATTGTGTCATTACAGGGCATAGCGCGCCTGACAGCTCTGAGCAAACGCGCAATAGCCTAAACTTGCGTGATTCTGCCGGTTTGATTTGCGACTGAAGCATTCTGGCAATAGAATGTCACGGATTTCAGACCTCACTTGAACACAGGACCCGTTGTCATGGTCAAAAAGCGCATTCAAACGTCCACACGCAGGGGTTTTCTGGCTGGGGCCACTGCAACGCTGGCAACACCCGCACTGGCGCAGTACATCCCCGGTGATCCGCTGCGCCCTGCACCCGAACCCGAACCGTCGGTGCGCCGAAACGTATCGGGTTTCCGGGCGCTGGATTGGCAGCCGTATTTTTCGAACACCAGAAACGGTGCCATTCTGGTCGATACCGTGTCGCGCGCGCTGCACTATTGGTCAGATGATCAAAGTATATACAAACTCTACCCTTCATCGGTTCCCCTGACCGAGGAACTGACCCGCCGGGGGCGTACCAGCGTGATCAGAAAGGTTGAAGGGCCCAGCTGGTCTCCGACACCGTCCATGAAAAAGCGAAACCCGGAATGGCCTGACTATATCCCTCCGGGGCCGGATAACCCGCTGGGAACACATGCTTTATACCTGAGTTGGAAGTACTATCGCATTCACGGAACGCACGATACGCGAAAAATCGGACGTCGGTCGTCGAATGGCTGTATCGGTCTGTTCAACGAAGACATTGCCGAGCTGTTCTCGATGGCGAAGGTCGGCACGCAAGTGTTGCTAATTTGACGACATTTTCGTGTGGGAACCCGCTTAGCGGTCAAGTTGCAATTGCATTCCAGCGTCAATGCTGATTAGAAAAAACCACGAGGTAAGTCTTAGATGTGTGGTTCCGGGCATTGGAACTGCGCAAATTCTGGAGGTTAATATGAAGAAACTCGTTCTCGCTGCTGCACTGACTGCTGCTGCTTCGACCGCTTATGCTGGTAACCTGGAAGAGCCGGTTGTTGAAGCACCTGTTGTTGTAGAAGAAACTCAGGGTTCGTCGCAGGGCATCCTGCTGCCGCTGATCCTGCTGGTCGTTGTTGCTGCTGCTGTTGCTGCAAGCTAATCCGACACGGAATTCATGAAAAAGGCGGTGGAGCAATCCACCGCCTTTTTTGTTTTTCCAAGGCTGTGCAGGTCAGTCCAGCCAGCCGCGCAAGTTTTCTTCGATCACTGTGCCCAATGCAGCAATGTGCGCCGCATCGTCATTGAGACATGGAATATAGGTGAAGGTTTCGCCGCCCGCTTCTTCAAAGCTTTCCTTGATCTCTTCGTTGATCTCTTCCAGCGTTTCGATGCAGTCGGCCGAGAATGCCGGCGCGATGACCGCTATGTTCTTTTTGCCCTGTTTGGCCAAATCCGCCACATGATCCACTGTATAGGGTTTCAGCCATTCCTCGGGGCCGAATCGCGACTGGAACGTTGAAACCAGTTGATCGTCAGACCATCCCAGCCGTTCCTTCAGCAGCCGTGTCGTCTTGGCGCACTGGCAATGATAGGGGTCACCCTGTTGCAGATACCGTTCCGGCATCCCGTGATACGAGCAGACCAGAATATCGGGTTTTATCTCCGCCGCTGCATAAGCACGTTCAACGGATTGCGCCAGAGCGTCGATATAGGCGGGTTGGTCGAAATAGGCCGGTACGGTTCGCGTGGCAGGCTGCCAGGCCTCATCCATCAGTGCACGAAAGAACTGGTCATTGGCGGTGGCTGTGGTTGCGCCCGCGTATTGTGGGTAAAGCGGGAAAAACAGAATACGGTCACAGCCCGCGGCAACCATCTCGCGCACTTTGGACTTTGTTGACGGGTTGCCGTAGCGCATGCAGAAATCGACCATCACCTGATCCCCATACCGATCCTGCATCGCGTCGCGCAGCTTGGCAGTCTGGTCCTTGGTGATCGTCATCAGCGGGCTTTCGCCCTTTTCATGATTCCAGATCGATTTGTAGGCTTCACCCGAACTGAATGGCCGCTTGCTGAGGATGATTCCCTGAAGAATCGGTTGCCATTTCCATTTCGGATAGTCGATGACCCGCTGATCCGACAGAAACTCGTTCAGATAGCGACGCATCGGCCAATAGGTATAATTGTCCGGCGTGCCCAGATTGGCCAGCAAAATGCCAACACGGCCCATCTTGACCTTGGGATGGTCGGCAGGGGCATGAGCGGGACGAGTGGCATCAAACATTGGGCATTCCTGAATTTTCGTGTTCCGTCCTGAGATAAAGGGATTTGGTTGCGCGTCAATCCGACAGTTTGCCCTCTTCCGTGCGCAGGGCATCTGCCAGGCGCATTTGGGCTGACCCCGGGCGCAGCGGCTTTGGTTGGCTGTCATCGGGGGACCAACCGGTCAGGCAAATCAGTTCGAAGGTTGCGGCAAGACGGCCTGTTCCCGTCGAAAAGTGATCCGAATAGACGCGCTGCGCGGCTTCGAACACTCTGCGTCGGGTCGGACATTTCAACCGGGCAGCCAATGCGTTGGTCTCACCCATATCCCTCAGATCATGCATCAGGTGCCAGATATCGCGGTATTCTGCCGTCAGCGGTACGGCATCGGCCACTGGCAATGCCAGACCGGCCCGTTGCAGCAACCCACCCAGATCGCGCAGTTCGGCCATCGGGGCGATGCGGGGGCTGAGCCCGCCCGTGACTTCGATTTCGGCCTGACCCAGCGCGGCGCGCAATTCGTGAAGGGTTTCACCCCCAAGGCATAAAACAAGAACCAGCCCATCCGGTTTCAAAGCTCTTTTGCATTGGATCAACTGGCCGACCGGGTCATTGGCGCAGTGCAGCGCCATCGCATGAATCACCAGATCATGCGTACCGGGTTGCAGCGACAGCACATCGTCATCCGCGACAATGGCGGCATCCGGAAAACCGTCCGCCCAAAGCTGTGGGAAAGGGGTCACGACCGCAGGTGCCGTAAAGGTTCTGTTAACCATGGAGAGCCGATCCTGAACCTCATCAATGGCGGCGCGGTGCAAGAACAGGGCGTCGTCCTTCGCGCGGGCGCGATGATGCAGAATGGCGTTACGGTCGAAAAGAGAGGGTGCGGTGGGCTCGGGCAGTTTCATAGGTCGCAAGTATCGCATTGCGCAGCGGATTCAAACTGCCCTTGCATTGATCTATCCGCCGCGTTGCATTGGCTGCGGAGAGCTGACGGAATCCGATTTCGGCCTGTGTGGGGCGTGTTGGCGGGATACACCGTTCATCGGTGGCACGGTTTGCGAAAGCTGTGGGGTGCCCGTGATCGGAAGCGCAGACAGGTTCCGGATCGAGTGCGACGATTGTCTGAAAACCCCTCCGCCCTGGAACGCGGGCCGCGCTGCGCTGATGTATGATGGGAAGGCGCGGTCACTTGTTCTGGCCTTGAAACATGGTGACCGGACCGAACTGGCCCGCCCCGCTGCGCGTTGGATGGCGCAGGCCGGGCGCGAGCTGTTGCGGCCCGGGATGGTGATTGCTCCGGTGCCGTTGCATTGGTCGCGCCTGCTGAAACGGCGATACAATCAGTCTGCGCTGCTGGCACGCAACCTGGGGCGAGAAGCCGGGTTGGACTGCGTGCCGGATCTGCTGGTGCGCAAACGGCGGACCCCGGTGCTGGACGGAAAGACCGCGCGGGAAAGGGGCGAGACCCTGGAGGGCGCAATTGACATCCACCCAAGGCGGGTGCTGCATTTGAAGGGGCGCGATGTCCTGCTGGTGGATGACGTGATGACATCCGGCGCGACGCTGGCGGCGTGCACACGTGCGTGTCAGGCCGCAGGGGCAAATCATATTTTCGTGTTGGCACTGGCGCGCGTTGCCAAGGATGCCTAATTCGCCCAAGATCGCACGAAACCCAAAGGGACCGGAACATGAAGCCCGTAGAAATCTATACCTCGCCGCTCTGTGGTTTTTGCCACGCGGCCAAACGTCTGCTGAAGCAGAAAGGCGTTGAGTTCAAGGAAGTTGACATTCTGATGCACCCCAAACGCAAGCCCGAGATGATCCAGCGCGCAGGCGGCAAACGCACCGTGCCTCAGATTTTCATCGGGTCACAGCATGTGGGCGGCTGCGACGACCTTTACGAGCTGGAGCGGCAAGGCAAGCTTGACCGTCTGCTTGCGGCCTGATGAAGACCGCGCTGCTGCAAATCACGTCGTCGGATGATCCGGTCGAAAACTTGGACATGGTGCGCGCCATGGCGGCCGACGCGGCAGGGCAGGGTGCGCGGTTTATCCTGACGCCAGAGGTCACGAATTGCGTGTCAAACAGTACGACGCGGCAAAACGAGGTTCTTCAGCACGAAGAAGACGACATCACCTTGGCCGGCCTGCGGGATCAGGCCGCCCGACTGGGCGTGTGGGTGTTGATCGGGTCACTGGGAATCAAGACTCATGACGCTGACGGGCGGTTTGCCAACCGGTCTTTCATGATCAATCCGCAAGGTCAGATCGTGGCGCGCTACGACAAGATCCATATGTTCGACGTGCAGGTCACCGAGACCGAGACGTTTCGCGAATCAAAGAACTATCGCCCCGGCGAAAAGGCGGTCATAGCTGAAACCGATTTTGGCAAGGTGGGTTTGACCATCTGTTATGACATCCGGTTTCCATACCTGCATGCGGCTTTGGCGCAGGCAGGCGCGCGCATCCTGACCGTTCCGGCAGCGTTTTCACCTGTTACGGGCGCCGCGCATTGGGAATCGCTGTTGCGGGCCCGGGCGATCGAGACAGGCTGTTGGGTCTTGGCCCCCGCGCAAACGGGGGAACACCCATCAACGCGCGGAAAGACGCGTTTTACCCATGGGCACAGCATGGTTGTGGACCCTTGGGGAAAGGTGCTGATCGACGCAGGGACAGATCCGGGCATTCACATTTTCGATTTGGATGATAGTTCTGTGACAGAGGCGCGCCGCCGCGTGCCGTCGTTGACACACACCCGGTCTTTCACCGGACCCTGACAGAATTGAACAATGACGGAAGACACCAACGCCCTTGCGGTCACGCTGTTCAGCGAGATCCTGACCGCGGATCAGTTGTTGCGCAACCGGCTCAGCCGGGTGCTGCCCAAGGGTATGGAAATTTCGCATTTCTCGGTGCTGAATCATCTGGTTTTCGTCGGGGACGAGCGTAGCCCGGCGCAACTGGCCAACACATTCCACGTGACCCGTGGCGCGATGACCAATACTTTGGCCAAGCTGGAATGGGCCGGTTACATCCACATCCGCCCCGACTGGGACGACGCCCGCCGCAAGATGGTGGCGATCAGCCCCGCAGGTCGACGGGCGCGGGATCAGGCGATTTCCTCGATTGCCCCGCTGATCAACCGCGTGGTCGGAGAGCTGGGGCTGGAGCGTGTGCGCAGCGCCCTACCAGTGCTTCGGGATTTGCGCATGCAGTTGGAGGGGGAATAACTCCCTACTGTGGCTTCACGCTCGCCGTCACGTAGTTCACGCTCAAGTCCCGATCCGAGATGGACCAGCTCCAAAGGATCGGGTTGAACACGAACCCTTTGCGGTCCACCGGGTCCAGCCCGGCCTGACGCAGCAGGTCGAACAGCTCGTCCGGCGTGATGAACTTGTTCCATTCATGCGTTCCGCGCGGCAGCCAACGCATGACGACCTCGGCCCCGAAAATCGCCATGGCGTAGGATTTCGGGTTGCGGTTGATAGTTGAACAAATCTCCAACCCGCCGGGTTTGAGCAACTGACGCGTGGCGGTCAGATAGGACAGGGGATCAGCCACGTGTTCCACCACTTCCATGTTCAGCACAACATCGAATTGCTCACCGGCAGCGGCCATGTCCTCGGCCGTGGTATGGCGATAGTCGATCTTCAGCCCGGACTGTTCCGCGTGAATGCGCGCCACGGGCAGGTTGCCTTCGGCCGCGTCGGCGCCCACAACGTCGGCCCCCAAACGGGCCATCGGTTCGCTCAGCAGCCCGCCGCCGCAGCCGATATCCAGCAGGCGCAGGCCTTCGAACGGCACAGGCGACTTTAGGTCGCGATCGAATTCACCGGCGATCTGCTGCGTGACATAATCCAGTCGGCACGGATTAAGCATGTGCAATGGTTTGAATTTTCCGTGCGGGTCCCACCATTCAGCCGCCATCGCCTCGAATTTTGCGATCTCGGACGGGTCCACCGTGTTCGGATGCGCTTGCATTCCTGTCTCCGTGTGCTCTTTTACGCTTAAGGACTATATAGGGCCATAATGGACAAGTACCCGGACCAAAAGCGCGCAGTTCAATATCTGTACCCGCCGATCGACCCTTTCGACCAGCGGATGGTCGATATGGGCGATGGGCACCGTATTTATGTGGAACAATGCGGAAATCCTGACGGCATACCCGTCGTGATCCTGCACGGGGGGCCGGGTGGTGGGTGCAGCCCGGCCATGAGGCGATACTTCGATCCACAGGCCTACAGGGTGATTCTGTTTGACCAGCGCGGATGTGGCCGGTCGCGCCCCACCGCCTCGGTCGAAGACAACACGACGTGGCATCTGGTAGCCGACATAGAGCGGCTGCGCAAACTCTTCGAGATCGAAGAATGGATCGCTTTTGGCGGAAGCTGGGGGGCGACTCTGGCGTTGATCTATGCCCAGACCCATCCCGATCGCGTCAGCCGGTTGGTGCTGCGCGGGGTGTTCCTTGCGACTCAGGCCGAGCTTGACTGGTTTTACGGCGGCGGCGCCGGGCGGTTCTGGCCCGAGCAATGGCAGAAATTTACCTCGCTGCTGCCCGAGGTTGAACTGGACGACACCATTGCCGCCTATAACAAACGTCTGTTTTCGGGCGACCGCGCGACAGAGATCCTGTATGCGCGGGCCTGGTCGCATTGGGAAAACGCGCTGGCCTCGATCCACACCAACGGATCGGTTGGCGAAAGCCCCGGCGAATACGCGCGCACCTTTGCGCGGCTCGAGAATCACTATTTCACCAACAAGGCGTTTCTGGAAACGGACGGGCAGATTCTGGAACAGATGGACCGGATCGCGCATATCCCCGGCCATATCGTGCAGGGGCGCTATGATATGATCTGCCCGCCGCAGGCCGCCTGGTCCCTGGCGGAACGTTGGCCGAATGCCGAACTGAAGATGGTTCGTCAGGCGGGGCACGCCCTGTCCGAGCCGGGCATCAGCGCGGAACTGGTGCGGATCATGGACCGTGTGGCGGAGGGTGTCGCATGACCCGCATCGATCGCCGTGCTCTCTTTGCCTCTGGTGCCGCTGCCGCATTGCTGGCGGCGACAGGAGCATCCCTTGCCGGTACGCCCAAGAAAGGCGGGACATTGCGTCTGGCCGTTCCGCGCGATGACAGTCTCGAGCAAGTGGCGCGTGGGGCCGTTTTCGACACAATGACCGAAATCGCCCCGGATGGTACGTTGCGCGGTGAGCTTGCGACCGGCTGGCAAACCGACGCCGACGCACGGGTCTGGAGCTTTGATCTGCGTGATGATGCGGTCTTTCACGATGGCGAACCGTTGCAGATTGCCGATGTCCTGGCCGTTCTGGCCGAAATCGGAAGGCCCGAGGCGCTTGCCCCCAACCGCCTGCGGCTGGAACTTGCCGAGGCAAATCCCGGATTGCCTTTCCTGTTGGCCGACAGCCGCTTTGTCGTTGCGCGCGCCGGTGAAACCGTATCCCCGTTGCGCAAGGCCAACGGCACCGGCTGCTATCGTGTCGAACGGGCAGAAGATGGCCGCCATTTTCTGGGTCGCCGTGTCGAGGGGCATTACAAAGAGGGTCAGGCCGGATGGGCTGACGCGTTTGAGGTCATTGTAATCCCGGACCCTGCCGTGCGGGCCGAGGCGCTGCGGGACGGGTATGTCGATATCGCGGCGCTTCCGGATCGGGCCGGAATGCGAGGCACGCGCGGTGTCCGGTTCCACCCGTCCGAGGCCGACATGGCCCTTGCCGTATCGGATGCTGTCGGGATGCCGCGGCATATTGCCGGGAACGGTGCGCTGGACGATGGCCGCATCGCCGAACGGTGGTGGATGGTGTAAATCCGAATGCGAATCCCTCGGGGGGTTGCAGACTCGGGCCATCCTGCGTATATGCAGTTTCAACAGCGGCGCGTTGGACTTCTGGTCCAAGGCTCCACCGGAAAATTCGACGGGCCGCGCGCCCGTTTTTTTGTGCCCGACTGACAGGGTAGAGTACCAGATGACAAACGACCTGATAGCAAAAGCTGCCATTGACCGGCGACTGGCCGAGATCATCACGCCCGTGATCGAGGATCTGGGCTATGAGCTGGTCCGCATCCGCCTGATGAGCGGCAAGCAGACCACGCTTCAGATCATGGCCGACAAGCCCGATGGCGGTATTGAAGTGGATGACTGCGCCGAAATTTCCAACGCGGTCAGCGCCACGCTGGATGTCGAGGATCCGATCCTTGACGCCTATACGCTCGAGGTGTCGAGCCCCGGTATCGACCGCCCTCTGACCCGTCTGAAGGATTTCGAGACCTTCGAAGGGTATGAGGCCAAGATCGAGACCGCCGAACTGATTGACGGCCGCCGACGCTTCAAGGGCGAATTGGCCGGGATCGAAGGGGACGAGGTTCTGATCAACATCCCCGAGGGGGATGAAACCATCACCATCGGTCTGCAATTCGACTGGCTGAGCGATGCCAAGCTGGTCCTGACCGATGACCTGATCAAGGAAATGCTGCGCCAGCGCAAGGATGCCGGCGCCCTGAACGAAAACGCTTTCGACGAGATTGAGACCGAAGGGTCCGAAGAGGAGACGAACTGATGGCAATCACCTCAGCAAACCAGCTGGAGCTGTTGCAGACCGCCGAGGCCGTGGCCCGCGAAAAGATGATCGACCCCGGCCTGGTTGTCGAAGCGATGGAGGAATCGCTCGCCCGTGCCGCCAAGAGCCGCTACGGCGCCGAGATGGACATCCGCGTCAGCATCGACCGCAAGACCGGCAAGGCGACCTTCACTCGCGTGCGCACGGTGGTCGAAGATGAAGAGCTTGAAAACTATCAGGCCGAAATGACCGTCGAGCAGGCAAAGCAGTACATGGAATCGCCCGAGGTTGGCGACGTCTTCGTCGAAGAGGTTCCACCGGTTGAAATGGGTCGGATTGCGGCTCAGTCCGCCAAGCAGGTCATCCTGCAAAAAGTGCGCGAAGCCGAGCGCGACCGTCAGTACGAAGAATTCAAGGATCGTGCGGGCACCATCATCAACGGTGCGGTCAAGCGCGAAGAGTTCGGCAATGTCATCGTCGATCTGGGCGGGGCCGAGGCGGTTCTGCGCCGCAACGACAAGATCGGCCGCGAAAGCTATCGCCCGAATGACCGGGTGCGCGCATACATCAAAGAGGTTCGCCGCGAAGTGCGTGGCCATCAGATCTTCCTGTCGCGCACCGCGCCGGAATTCATGGCCGAGCTGTTCAAGATGGAAGTGCCGGAAATCTATGACGGCATCATCGAGGTCAAGGCCGTGGCCCGTGACCCCGGTTCGCGCGCCAAGATCGCTGTGATTTCCTATGATGGCTCGATCGACCCCGTCGGTGCTTGCGTGGGTATGCGCGGCAGCCGTGTTCAGGCCGTTGTGAACGAGCTTCAGGGTGAAAAGATCGACATCATTCCGTGGAACGAAGATCAACCGACTTTCCTGGTAAACGCGTTGCAGCCTGCCGAGGTCTCCAAGGTGGTTCTGGACGAAGAAGCCGGCAAGATCGAGGTCGTCGTGCCCGAAGAACAACTGTCGCTGGCCATCGGTCGCCGCGGTCAGAACGTGCGTCTGGCCAGCCAGCTGACCGGTCTGGACATCGACATCATGACCGAAGCCGAAGAATCGGCCCGCCGTCAGAAGGAATTCGAAGCCCGTACCAAACTGTTCATGGACAGCCTGGATCTGGACGAATTCTTTGCTCAGCTGCTGGTCTCGGAAGGCTTCACCAACCTCGAAGAGGTTGCCTATGTCGAGATTGAAGAACTGCTGGTCATTGACGGCGTTGACGAAGGTACCGCGCAGGAACTGCAAACCCGCGCCCGCGAATTCCTGGAAGCACAGGCCAAGGCGGCACTGGATGCGGCGCGTGAATTGGGGGCCGAGGACAGTCTCATTGAATTCGAAGGTCTGACACCCCAGATGGTAGAGGCGCTGGCCAGGGACGACGTGAAGACTCTGGAAGACTTTGCAACTTGCGCCGACTGGGAACTGGCCGGTGGCTGGACGACCGTCGATGGTGAGCGTGTCAAGGATGACGGTGTATTGGAGCCTTTCGGCGTAACGCTGGAAGAGGCGCAAGATATGGTCATGACGGCGCGTATCCTGCTGGGTTGGGTTGATCCGGCCGAGCTGGAACAGGCGGAAGAAGACGTCGACGGCGACGCAGCAGACGAGGAGATCGAGGCCTGATCTCGGGCTTCGGGTGGCGTTTATGAGTCGCGGTGGCGCCCATAAGGATCGGTCCGACGGACCCGAGCGCAAGTGCATCGCCACGGGCGAGGTGCAGCCCAAATTCGGGCTGATCCGCTTTGTGACGGGGCCGGACGGTCAGGTTTTTCCGGATGTCGCGGCGAAACTACCCGGGCGGGGGGTCTATGTGGCGGCGGATCGTGCCGCCCTGGACAAGGCCGTTGGCAAGAAACTGTTTGCGCGGGGGTTCAAGGCGCAGGTGTCTGTGCCCAAGGACCTGGCGGAAAAGGTTGAACAGCAGATCGCGCGCCGCGTTATCGAGCTGCTCAGCCTGGCGCGCAAGTCCGGCGACGCGGTCGCCGGGTATGAAAAGGTCAAGACGTGGCTGGACCGGGAAGAGGCGCAGGTGCTGATTCAGGCCGCTGATGGATCGGGGCGCGGCAAGTCCAAACTGAGCACGCCGCACTTCGGGAAATACATAGGTTGGCTGACGGCAGACGAATTAGGACAGGCATTTGGGCGCCAAACGGTGATTCATGCGGCCTTGGCCTCTGGCGGACTCGCCAAACGTGTTGTAGAGGAAGCGCAGCGCCTGCGTGGCTTGCGCGAAACGGATGACGGCGGCAGGGGCCGCGCGGAAGGGTAAGTAGCTTTATGAGCGATAATGACGGCAAAAAGACATTGGGTCTTCGTGGCGGGGCACGCCCCGGAAATGTGAAACAGAGTTTCAGCCACGGACGTACCAAGAATGTCGTGGTGGAAACCAAACGCAAACGCGTGGTGGTTCCCAAGCCGGGCGCAGCAAAGCCGGGTGGCGGTGCAGCACCTTCGGGTGATCCGTCGCGTCGTCCTGCGGGCATTTCCGATGCGGAAATGGCGCGCCGCATGAAGGCGTTGCAAGCGGCCAAGGCGCGTGAGGCCGAAGAGGCCGCGGCGCGCGAAGCTGCTGAAAAGGCGCGCGAAGAAGAGCGCGCACGCCGCCGTGCGGAACAGGAAGCCAAAGAACGCGAACAGCGCGAAGCCGAAGAGCGTGCGCGTCAGAAGGCTGAGGAAGAAGAACGCAAGCGCAAAGAGGCGGAAGAAGCTGCCAAACGCGCCGCTGCCGCGCCCGCACCGGAAGAGCCCAAAGCGGCTCGTGCCCCGGCCAGCAAACCTGCGCCGGCAGCCACGCCGCGCAAACAGGACCGCGAACGTGAGCAGCGTGGCCGTGGCAAGGGTCGTGACGACAACCGCCGTTCGGGCAAGCTGACTCTGGGTCAGGCGACCGGTGGCGAAGGCAACCGTCAGCGCTCGATGGCCGCGATGAAGCGCAAGCAGGAGCGTGCGCGTCAGAAAGCCATGGGCGGTGCCGTTGAACGGGAAAAGGTGATCCGCGACGTACAGCTGCCCGAGGCGATCATGGTCTCGGAACTGGCCAACCGTATGGCCGAGCGTGTGGCTGACGTGGTCAAATCGCTGATGCAGATGGGCATGATGGTTACGCAGAACCAGACCATCGACGCAGACACCGCGGAACTGATCATCGAAGAATTTGGCCACAAGGTCACTCGCGTATCCGATTCGGATGTTGAAGACGTCATCAAAGAGGTCGAAGACAGCGAAGACGATCTGCAACCGCGTCCGCCGGTCATCACCATCATGGGTCACGTTGACCACGGCAAGACCTCGCTGCTGGACGCAATCCGCGACGCGCGCGTTGTGGCGGGCGAGGCCGGTGGCATCACCCAACATATCGGCGCATATCAGGTGAAAACCGATGGCGGCACCACGTTGACCTTCCTCGACACTCCGGGCCACGCGGCGTTTACGTCGATGCGCTCGCGCGGTGCTCAGGTGACGGATATCGTGGTTCTGGTCGTCGCGGCTGACGACGCGGTGATGCCGCAGACGATCGAAGCGATCAACCACGCAAAAGCGGCCGAAGTGCCGATGATCGTGGCGATCAACAAGGTCGACAAGCCGGATGCAAACCCGGACAAGGTGCGCACCGATCTGCTGCAACACGAAGTGATCGTTGAGAAAATGTCCGGTGACGTCCAGGATGTCGAAGTGTCCGCAATCACGGGTCAGGGTCTGGACGAATTGCTGGAAGCCATCGCGCTTCAGGCCGAGATTCTGGAACTGAAGGCAAACCCGAACCGCGCCGCCCAAGGGGCCGTGATCGAGGCGCAGCTGGACGTGGGTCGTGGCCCGGTCGCCACGGTTCTGGTTCAGAACGGCACCTTGCGTCAGGGCGATATCTTCGTTGTGGGTGAGCAGTACGGTAAGGTCCGTGCGCTGATCAACGACAAGGGTGAGCGCGTCAAGGAAGCCGGGCCTTCCGTTCCGGTCGAGGTTTTGGGCCTGAACGGTACGCCCGAAGCGGGCGACGTTCTGAACGTGACCGAGACCGAAGCGCAGGCCCGTGAAATCGCCGCTTATCGCGAACAGGCCGCCAAGGACAAACGCGCCGCGGCAGGTGCCGCGACCACCCTTGAACAGCTGATGCAGAAGGCCAAGGAAGACGAGAACGTGGCCGAGTTGCCGATCCTCGTCAAAGCCGATGTGCAGGGTTCTGCCGAAGCCATCGTTCAGGCGATGGAAAAGATCGGCAACGAAGAAGTGCGCGTGCGCGTTCTGCACTCGGGTGTGGGTGCGATCACCGAGACGGATGTTGGTCTGGCCGAAGCGTCGGGCGCACCGATCATGGGCTTTAACGTCCGTGCCAACGCATCGGCGCGGAACACGGCGAACCAAAAGGGTGTCGAGATCCGCTATTACTCGGTGATCTATGACCTCGTGGACGACGTGAAAGCGGCCGCATCCGGCCTGCTGAGCGCCGAGATCCGCGAAAAGTTCATCGGCTATGCCGAGATCCGCGAAGTCTTCAAGGTTACCGGTGTCGGCAAGGTTGCCGGGTGTCTGGTGACCGAAGGTGTTGCCCGCCGTTCGGCAGGCGTTCGCCTGCTGCGCGACAACGTGGTGATTCACGAAGGCACGCTGAAGACGCTGAAGCGCTTCAAAGACGAAGTGGCCGAGGTCCAGTCGGGTCAGGAATGTGGTATGGCGTTCGAAAACTACGACGATATCCGCCAAGGCGACGTGATCGAGATCTTCGAGCGCGAAGAAGTTACCCGCACCCTGGATTGATCCCAAGCGGGATGGACTCAAAAAAAACAGCGGCACCGATCGGGCCGCTGTTTTTGTTTGAAAAAATGCCTCATTGCGTGTCGGGCAGGAATGTCCCGGAATGCAGGATGATGTCGAAATGGTGCATTCCGTGTTTCAAGGCAAAGCTGACCGAGTGCCCGGCCTTGCGCAGCCGTTCCGCATAGTCGCGGCTTTGTCGAATGAATTCGCCGGTGTCCCGTTCCCCCACTGAAACATGATAGCGGGGGCCCGGTGGGGGCAGGTTGCGGATCGGGGACAGATCGTTCACTTCGACCGGGGTCAGGTGCAGCGGATCATTCACGGACGTCAAACTGATGGGTTCCAGATCATAAACACCGCTGATCAGAAGCACGTCACGCACACGCAGCCCGGCACGGGCCAATGCGCCGGCCGAGGTCGCCATGACCATGCTTGCCAGATGAGCGCCGGCACTGTGCCCTGACAAGGTGATCCGCGTCGGGTCGAATCCCAGTGCCTCGGCCTGTGACGCAAGCCACAGAAGGGCGTCGCGGCATTCGTCGACCATTTGATCCAGCCGCGCATCCGGGGCGAGCGTGTAGTTCAAGGTGGCAAAGGATTGCTCGGCTTCGATCAGCGCCGGGGCCATCATGGCCGATTCGCGCTGGCTGAGATCCTGCCAATACCCACCGTGAACAAAGACATGCAACGGGGCGCCGGCCCCCTTCGCGGGAAAGAAATCCAGCACCTGGGCCGGGGCGTCGCCATAGGCCAGGTTGGCCTGGACGGGCAATTCGGCACGGGCTTGCGCACTCAGCGTTTGATAGCTGGTCAGATAGGGGGTCAGGTCGCCACCGATCATCGAACTGGGAGAGTATTCCCGCTCCAGTTCGGCTTGTGAAAATCCGCGATACAGCATAGCTCAGCCCTGCCCGCTGTACATCAGTTCCGTCCGCACATCATAGAGGTCATGGAAGAACCGCAACTCAAGTGCTTTTCGCAAGAAAGCCACGCCGCTGGAACCTCCGGTACCGGGTTGCATTCCGATCACACGTTCAACCGCGGTGGCGTGGTCAAAGCGCCAGCGTTGAAACAGGCTTTCCACATCCATGAGCTTTTCTGCCAGCGCATACAAATCCCAATACTTGTCCGTGTTGCGGAACACGTCGACCCAGATCTGAACCACGCGCGGATCACCGGAATAGGGTTCGGAGTAGTCCCGCTCGATCAAATCCCTTGGAACGTCGAACCCCTGCCGGGCCAGCATGTGCAACACTTCGTCATACAGGGACGGTTTGGTCAGGGCGGCGTTCAGCATCTCCATCACCTCGGGGTCATGCTCGTGCACTTTCAGGGTCGAGGCATCCTTGTTGCCCAGAATGAACTCGATCTGCCTGTACCCATAGCTTTGAAACCCGGAAGAATTGCCGAGGGCCTGCCGAAACGTCATGTAGTCGGCTGGCGTCATGGTCAGCAGCGTTTCCCAGGCCGCAATCAATTGCCGTTGAATGGCCTTGATGCGGTCGAGGTTTTTCATGGCGGGTCCGAATTCGTCTTGTTGCAGGAACCGACACACCTCGACCAGTTGGTGATGCATCAGTTTCAGCCACAGCTCACTGACCTGATGAATGATGATGAACAGCATCTCGTCAGGTTGTGCGGGGTCCTGAAAGGTTTTTTGCAGGTTCAGCAGCGTCTTCAGTTGCAGGAAGTCGCCATAGCTTTTGCGGTGCGTTTCGGCGAAATCAGTGACCAGGGTGTCTTCGACCCCCCGTTGCAACAGACGATCGTCTTTGTTCTCGCCCATCTCATGCCTCCCTTGTGCAAGTTCTGCACCTGTCTAGGGGCTGAGGGTGCAACTTTCCAGCGCGTTAGGTCCAGTCCAGAACAACCTTGCCGGACAGGCCTGATTTCATCGCGGAAAACCCTTTGGTGAAATCATCAACCGCAAAGCGGTGCGTGATCACGCGGGACACATCCAGACCGTTTTGCAGCATGGCGATCATCTTGTACCACGTCTCGAACATCTCTCGCCCATAGACCCCCTTGATCGTGATCGCCTTGAACACGATGCGCGACCAGTCAACCGGAGATTTGCCCGGAGGAATCCCCAGCAACGCGATCTTTCCACCCATCACCAAGGCTTCGACCATCTGGTCCAGGGCGGCTTGCGAGCCGGACATTTCAAGCCCGACATCGAACCCTTCTTTCATCCCAAGCTCGGCGATGACGCCCTGCAAGTCCTCCGTGGAGACATCGACGGTCCGCACCGAGGGAACCACATGTTCGGCCAGTTTCAATCGGTCTGCGTTGATGTCGGTGATGACCACGTTGCGTGCACCCGCATGACGAGCGACGGCAGCGGCCATGATGCCGATGGGGCCCGCACCCGTGATCAGAACGTCCTCGCCCAGCAAATCAAAGCTGAGGGCGGTATGCACCGCATTGCCCAGCGGATCGAGGATGGCTCCGATCTCATCCGGTATGTCCTCGGGCAAGAGCACCACGTTGAAGGCAGGCAGTTTCAGATATTCGGCAAATGCGCCCTGTTCATTCACTCCGATGCCCCGAGTTCCCGGATCCAGGTGAAACTTTCCGGCGCGGCTCTGACGGCTGTCGGTGGTGATCAGATGACCCTCGCCCGAGCATCGCTGGCCGATTTCAAGCCCTGTCACGTTGCGCCCGATCTCGACGATCTCTCCAGCAAACTCATGGCCGGTGATCATCGGAACCGGCACGGTATGAGACGCCCATTCATCCCAGTTCCAGATATGGATGTCGGTGCCGCAGATACCCGTCTTGTTGATGCGGATCAGCACATCATCCGGGCCAATTTCGGGGATCGGGGCCTGCACCATCCACAACCCTTCTTCGGGTTTGGATTTTTCCAGTGCTTTCATTGTGTTGGGTCGCATATGTTTACTCCCACAAATCGGTCGACAGGTATTTCAGGCCGCTGTCACACATGACGATGGCGACGCAGCCGCCTTCTTCGGGGCCGCGCAGCAGTTCAATCGCCGCGGCAAGATTCGCGCCTGCCGAATAGCCGGCGAATATCCCCTCGGTCCGGGCCAGAAGCCGGGCGCAATCCCGCGCGGCCTTCCCCGAAACAGCAAGGTGGCCGGCCAATTGGCTATCCTTCAAATGCACCAGATCATCCATGGCGTAACCGCCGCCCTGAATGGGATGGTCCGGAGTCGAAACCGGCTCACCGGCCAAAGCGCGCGCGCCCGCAGGTTCCACGGCATAGCACCGCACGCCGTGCCGGTTCAGATACTCTGCCGCTCCGGCCAGCGTTCCGCCCGATCCTGCAAAGTCGCAGAATGCCGTGACGGCGCCTTCGGATTGCGCCCAGATCTCGGGCCCGGTCCCGGTTTCGTGGGCCTTGGGGTTGCCCGAATGACCAAATTGATCC
This sequence comes from Ruegeria sp. AL12, assembly GCF_056540885.1. Classification (NCBI taxonomy): domain Bacteria; kingdom Pseudomonadati; phylum Pseudomonadota; class Alphaproteobacteria; order Rhodobacterales; family Roseobacteraceae; genus Ruegeria; species Ruegeria sp. AL12. Next base: position 81,581 of record NZ_JBQFXN010000007.1, read on the forward strand.
GCACGAAACGCGTTGCGTGCGGTCGTGATGCGTTTCGCCTCGACATCGACCAGTTCAAGATCGGCCCCAGAGACTTCGCCGGGTTTGCTGCCGGGGGCCTGGGGGACGATCACCACCTCGGCGCCCAACGCGCGCATCATGCGGGCGCGTTCGACCGAGTTCCCCGCGCTCATGACTGCCACGAACGGGTGCCCCATAATGCCGCAGACAATCGCCAGGCCGGTGCCCATGTTGCCTGAGGTCAGCTCGACCACCGTCTGCCCCGGTGACAAAGTCCCGTATGCGCGCGCCGTTTCGATGATGGACTTCGCCGCGCGGTCCTTTTTCGAAAATCCCGGCAGCAAATAGTCAAGCTTGGCGATGATACGCCCGTTCAGCTTCTGCTGGGCACACACGCGCGACAGTTCGACCATGGGGGTGTCGCCGATCACATCGATGACCGATGGAAGGATCATTCGATGACCCCCAGCTCTTTGCCGACCTTGCCAAATGCGGACAGGGCGCGGTCCAGTTCATCCCTGGTCAGAGCCGCATTCATCTGCGTTCTGATCCGCGCTTGCCCGCGTGGGACGACCGGAAAGAAGAAGCCCGAAACATAGACGCCTTCGTCGAACAGCCGTGACGCCATGTCTTGTGCCAGCGTCGCCTCACCCAGCATCACCGGGATGATCGGGTGTTCCCCGGGCAGCAGGTCAAAGCCAAGCTTTTCCAGCCCGGCGCGCCAATATTTGGCGTTGCCGAAGAGTTGCGCGCGCAGCATGTCGCTTTCTTCGACCAGACGGATCGCCTCCAACCCGGCAGCGACGATCGAGGGCGGCAGCGAGTTTGAGAACAGATAGGGCCGCGCCCGCTGCCGCAGCAGGTCGATCACTGGCTGCGGCCCGGCGATATAGCCGCCGATTGCCCCCCCAAGTGCCTTGCCCAAGGTTCCCGTCAGAATATCCACATCGACGCCGAAATGATCGGGTGTGCCGGCACCGTTCGGCCCCATGAAGCCGGTCGCATGGCAATCGTCCACCATGACAATCGCATCGTATTTATCGGCCAGTTCCCGGATTTTCGGCAGGTTGGCCAGATAGCCGTCCATCGAGAACACGCCATCGGTGGCGATCATGATATGCCGCGCCCCGTCCTCGCGCGCCTGTTTCAGCCAGGCTTCGAGGTCGTTCATGTCGTTGTTCAGATAGCGATAGCGTTTGGCCTTGCACAGCCGCACGCCGTCGATGATCGAGGCGTGGTTCAGGCTGTCCGAAATGATGGCGTCTTCCGGTCCCAACAGAGGTTCAAACAACCCGCCATTGGCGTCGAAACAGGCGGCAAAAAGGATGGAGTCGTCCTTGTTCAGGAAATTGGCAAGACGTTGTTCCAGTTCGCGGTGAATGTCTTGCGTGCCACAGATGAACCGAACCGACGCCATGCCGAATCCTTTGGGCCCCATCGCTTGTGTTGCGGCCTCGATCAGCGCCGGGTGATCCGCCAGACCCAGATAGTTGTTGGCACAGAGGTTGATCACCTGCTTGCCGCCCACAGTGATCTCACCGCCCTGAGGCGAGGTGATCATTCGTTCGCGTTTGTAAAGACCCTCAGATTCGATCTGCGCAAGTGTGTCCGTGATATGGGACAGGAATGCATCTGCCATGGCGACCTCCGTTCAACTGAGTCGTACATCTAACATAACGGAAGAAATTCCCAAATAGGGGAAATTCAATATGAAGGAAAAATATCCGTGAAGGCGGAATTTCGCGGATGTCAGGCGTTTTTTACGATCAGAAATACCCGGGCTGGCCCTTGGGCACAGATGGAATGCGCAATGTCGGCGGCGTATCGGGCCGTGTCCCCTTGGTTCAACGCGGACTCCGCATTGCCTGAAGTGACTTTGACCGCGCCTTCCAGCACGGTGAGCTGTTCACGGGCACCGCGGGCGTGGGGTTGGCTGTTCAGGGCCCCGTCCTCGTCGAATTCGATATCATAGACTTCATGACCCCCGGCCTCTTCCGGCGGTGACAGGATGCGAATTCGGCAGTTCTGCCCCATATTGTCGATGCTGGGCACTTCGGAGTTTCTGAGCACCTCGATCTGGTCCGTGGCTTTTGTGCCCTCCAAGAGACCGGCGAAATCCACCTGCAAGGCGCGTGTCAGGTTCCACAAGGTCGAGATCGTCGGGCTGCTTTCTCCGCGTTCGATCTGACTGACCATGGACCGGGACACACCGCTGAGATTGGCGACCGCTTCCAGGGACAGGCCTTTGGCGCGTCGTGCCTCTTTCAGGCGGGCGGGCAGGAGGTTCAGGATATCGTCTGTGTCTTCCGTCATGACGGAATCCATGGGGGCTGCGCAACGCAATGTCAATTCCCGCCGTGACGGGACGTCTGGGGCGACAGTGCCATTCTGCGCATGCATAATGCAGCGAAATTCAGGAGGAGTAGCTCATGAGCGATATAGTTATTCTCGACGGTGCCCGCACCGCAATTGGCACCTTTGGTGGTGCGCTGGCTTCAACCGCGCCGATTGATCTGGCCACTGTCGCGACCGAAGCGGCGCTTGAGCGATCGGGGGTCGAGGGGGCGCAGATCGGGCATGTGGTGTTCGGTCATGTGATCAACACTGAACCGCGTGACATGTATCTGTCGCGCGTCGCCGCCATGCAGGCGGGCATTCCCAATGGCACGCCGGCCATGAACGTGAACCGCCTGTGCGGATCCGGCGCGCAGGCGATCGTGTCAGCCATGCAGTCCCTGATGATGGGCGATGCTGACTTTGCGGTGGCAGGCGGAGCAGAGAGCATGTCACGCAGCCCCTATATCGTTCCGCAGGCGCGCTGGGGTGCAAAGATGGGCGACGTCACCTCGCCGGACATGATGCTGGGCGCGTTGAACTGCCCCTTCGGCACCGGACATATGGGGGTGACGGCCGAAAACGTGGCGGATGAGCATCAGATCAGCCGCGAGCAGATGGATGCGTTCGCATTGGACAGCCAGACACGTGCGGCAGCGGCGATCGAGGCCGGGTACTTCGACAGCCAGATCACTCCGGTACAGGTCAAGGTCAAGCGGGACATGGTCGATTTCAAAGTCGACGAGCATCCAAAGGCGACGACCGCCGAAGCGTTGGCGGGTCTGCGCCCGGTGTTCAAGAAGGACGGGCGTGTGACGGCCGGCAATGCCTCGGGCATCAATGACGGCGCGGCGGCGATGGTGCTGGCGACAGCGGATGCGGCCGAAAGGGCCGGTTTGAAACCGAAGGCGCGCGTGATTGGTTACGCGCATGCAGGCGTGCGGCCGGAAGTCATGGGCATTGGCCCGGTTCCGGCAGTGCAAAACCTGTTGAAGAAGACGGGCCTGTCAGCGGAAGATTTCGACGTGATCGAAAGCAATGAAGCCTTCGCCGCGCAGGCTCTGGCCGTGAATCAGGAGCTTGGATTGGACGCGAGCAAGGTGAACCCCAACGGCGGTGCGATTGCGTTGGGGCATCCGGTGGGGGCCACGGGTGCGATCATCACGCTGAAAGCACTGTACGAGCTTGAACGTAGCGGCGGATCCAAAGGGTTGATCACCATGTGCATCGGGGGTGGTCAGGGGATTGCCATCGCCATCGAGCGGCTCTGACCCGGAAGGGGTACGGGGGGCTGTCTGCCCCCCATCGCGCCAGGGCGCGATTCCCCCCGAGGATATTTGTGGCCAGATGAAGTGGGCGGGTTGGTTCAGCTGAGCGCGTTGATCAGCAAGACCAGCGCCGCACCTGCTGCGGCGCCGATCGTGGCGGGCAGAGCAAAGGACCAAAAGGTGGGCGTCTGCGGTTCGTCCTTCTGGGTCTGCGCGATCAGTGCGTTTTCGACCAGTGCCGGCAGACGCGGGCCGAAGCGGGCCAGCACCATTGCGGTTTTCCCAAAATCACGCAGGGCCGCCCGGGGGCCGATGGATTGCTTGATGTAGTCTTCGACTACGGGTCGGGCGACTTCCCAGATGTTCATATGAGGGTCGAGTGAGCGCGCAACGCCTTCGACGACAACCATGGTGCGTTGCAGCAGGATCAGCTCGGTACGTGTTTCCATCCCGAACCGTTCGGTCACTTCGAACAGATAGCTCAGCAACCGCCCCATGGAAATATGCGTGGCGTCCATGCCGAAGATCGGCTCGCCCACGGCACGCAGAGCGCGTGCGAACTCGTCCACGTCCTGGTTGGCGGGAACATAGCCGGCTTCGAAATGCACCTCGGCCACGCGTTTGTAGTCGCGTCGGATGAAGCCGAACAGGATTTCGGCATAGACCCGGCGCGTGTATTCATCGATGTGCCCCATGATGCCGTAGTCATAGGCTATGATGTCTCCGTTCGCGGCCACCTTCAGGTTGCCCTGGTGCATGTCGGCGTGGAAAAAGCCGTCGCGCAGGGCGTGGAGAAGGAACAGGCGCAGGACACGTTCGGCCAGATCATTGCGGTTGTGACCTGCGGCATCCAGGGCATCATTGTCACCCAGCGCGATCCCGTCCGCCCAGCTGAGCGTCATGACGCGCCGCGCGGACAGTGACCATACAACGGGGGGCAGCCAGAAGCCGGTGTCGTCCTTGGTGTTGGCGGCATATTCGGAGGCCGCCGCGCTTTCCAGACGCAGATCCAGTTCGCCGCGCACGACACCGTCGAAATGCTCGATCACTTCCATCGGTCGCAGGCGGCGCGCGCCGGGGGCGAAGAGCTGGACGATCCGGGCGGCGAAATAGAACGCATCGACATCTTTGCGGAACGCGCGTTCGATCCCCGGGCGCAGGACTTTCACCGCGACATCCTCGCCCGTGCTGGTCAGCTTGGCCTTGTGAACCTGCGCAATCGAGGCTGCGGCAATCGGTTCGCTGAATTCGCTGAACATGTCTGAGATCGGCTGACCCAGTTCTTTCTCGACTTCGGCCATCGCGTCGGCTTTGGAGAAAGGGGGCAGTTTGTCTTGCAGAACGCGCAGTTGCTCGGCCAGTTCATTTCCGACGACGTCAGGGCGGGTCGAAAGCACTTGCCCGAATTTGATATAGGCGGGGCCAAGCGCCGTCAGGGCGCGCGTGGCCGGTGGCATACCGGGGTCGCCTTTGTAGCCAAGCCATTGAAAGGGTTTGCCCAATGCGTGGGCCAGAATGCGAACGGCGCGCGGGGCTTCGAACGCATCCAGCACCACGTTCATGGCGCCTGTGCGCTCGAGCGTGGCGCCTGTGCGGATCAGGCGGATGATGTTATGGGGACCACGCATGTGTCAGATCTTCCAGCCGGAATGCAGCGCGGCGATACCCATGCTCAGGTTCCGGTATTTGGCGTTTTCGAAACCTGCGGCGCGAACCATGTTCAGAAACGTTTCCTGATCGGGGAATTTTCGGATCGATTCGACCAGGTACTGATAGCTGTCATAGTCATTGGCGATCAGTTTTCCCATGCGCGGGATGACGTTGAAGCTGTAAAGGTCATAGAGCTTTTGCAGCCCCTCATTGGGCAGCTGGCTGAATTCCAGCACCATAAGACGGCCGCCGGGTTTCAGCACGCGGTAAGCCTCGTTCAAAGCTTCTTGCGGGCGGGTGACGTTCCGAATGCCGAACGAGATCGTGTAGACATCGAATGTATTGTCTTCGAAGGGCAGGGCCATGGCATCGCCCACGACCCAGTTCAGGCTGTCCGACATCTGATCTGCCTCGGCACGTTGCCGCCCTTCGATCAGCATCGGCTCGGTCAGGTCCAGCACCGTGGCGTGGCCGTGACCCGCGCGCTTGAGGAACCTGAACGAGATGTCGCCCGTACCGCCGGCCACGTCCAGCAGCCGCTGGCCGGGGCGTGGCGCCAGCCAGTCCATCATCGCGTCCTTCCAGACCCGGTGGATGCCCATCGACATGACGTCGTTCATCACGTCATATTTCGAGGCAACCGAGTTGAACACGCCCTGCACGCGCCCGGCCTTTTCGGCCTCGGGGACGGTTTCGAAACCGAAATGAGTGGTCTTGTCGATGTTGTCGGACATTTGCCTTGCCGTTTGTCGATTTTCGCCTCTGTTATAGGGCCAAGAGAGGCGGGCACAATGCGGCCCTTTGAATTAGGAGCCCTGTAATGCCCGAATTACCTGAGGTCGAGACAGTAAGACGCGGCCTGAGTCCCGCCATGGAAGGGGTCTTGATCGAACGGGCTGATGTGAACCGCCCCGATCTGCGCTGGCCGTTCCCCGAACGTATGGCCGAACGGCTGACCGGGCAGCGGGTGGAGCGGCTGCGGCGGCGGTCGAAATACATTCTGGCGGATCTCAGCAGCGGTGAGACGCTGTTGATCCATCTGGGTATGTCGGGGCGGATGACGGTGTCGGGTGATCCGTTGGGGCAATTCGTCCATGACCATCCCGCCGTGCAAAAACATGACCATGTGGTCTTTCATATGGCCAACGGCGCGCGCATCACCTTCAACGATCCCCGTCGGTTTGGCGCGATGGACCTGTTGCAAACGGCCAGCGCCGAAGATCACAAGCTGCTGTCGGTGCTGGGGCCTGAACCCTTGGGCAACGATTTTCACGACCAACATCTGATCAAGGCGTTCAAAGGCAAGAACACCCCTGTCAAATCCGCCCTGCTGGATCAGGGAATCGTTGCCGGTCTGGGCAATATCTATGTTTGCGAAGCTCTTTATCGCGGCCGAGTGTCGCCACGTCGCAAAGCCGGACAGATTTCCGCACCCCGCGTGGCGGCGCTTGTTCCGATCATTCGGCAGGTGTTGCAGGACGCCATCGAAGCCGGTGGGTCTTCGTTGCGGGATTTCCGCCAAGCCGATGGAGAACTTGGATATTTTCAGCACAAGTTTGATGTCTATGGCCGCGAGGGCGAGGCCTGCCGGACCGAATGGTGCGGAGCGCCGATCAAGAGAATCACCCAGTCCGGTCGCTCATCCTTCTATTGTGCGCAATGCCAAAGATAGCTTGATCCAAGTTTTTCGCGTGGTAAGGAATCGTACCTGAACGGAACAACCGGAAGCTTTCTCCTCATGGCTTTTGAGACGATCATCGTCGAAATCGAAGACCACGTCGCACTTATCAAACTCAACCGACCGGATGCGCTGAACGCGTTGAACACCCAGTTGCTGGGTGAGCTCTGCACCGCGCTGGAAGATGCGGACAGCAACGACAAGGTGCGCTGCATCGTGATAACCGGATCGGACAAGGCCTTCGCCGCCGGCGCGGACATCAGGGAAATGTCCGAGATGAGTTTTGTCGACGTCTACAACATCAACCTGTTTGCCGATGCGAATGATCGTGTGACCGCGATTCGCAAGCCGATCATCGCGGCCGTTGCGGGCTATGCGCTGGGCGGTGGATGTGAACTTGCCATGCTGTGCGATTTCATCATCGCGGCGGACACCGCGAAATTCGGCCAGCCCGAGATCAATCTGGGCGTCATTGCCGGATTGGGTGGAAGTCAGCGTCTGACACGGTTTGTGGGTAAATCCAAATCGATGGACATGAACCTGACGGGGCGTTTCATGGATGCGGACGAAGCTGAACGCGCAGGTCTCGTGAGCCGGGTGGTGCCGGCCAAGAAGCTGATCGAAGAAGCCGTGAGCGCAGCACAGAAGATTGCCGAGAAATCGCAGCTGACCGCAATGGCCGCGAAAGAAGCGGTGAACCGCAGCTACGAGCTTCCGCTGAGTGAAGGCATGTTGTTCGAGCGTCGTGTCTTCCATTCGATGTTCGCAACCGAAGATCAGAAGGAAGGCATGGCCGCGTTCCTGGAAAAGCGCACAGCGCAATTCCGCGACAAGTAAAGCGCGGGACCTCTGAGGCGGGTGTTTCAAGCCCGCCCCATATTCTTGGCCATGGTTCCAAGAATCACCTTGGCAATCTCTCGAATCTTGGCTAAAGACCCCCGTTATACATGCGCGTGCGGCCCGCTTGGCCCGACTCACACTCGTGATTTCTGATCCGGTGCGGATATGCCCGTGGCGCGCAACCCAAGATTAACGTACCGAACGAAGGTCAGATCCACATGGCAAACTCGCCTCAGGCAAAAAAGCGCGCTCGTCAGAACGAAAAGCGTTTTGCAATCAACAAAGCGCGTCGTTCGCGCATCCGCACCTATCTGCGTAAAGTCGAAGAAGCGATCGCATCCGGCGACAAGGACGCGGCGACTGCTGCTCTGCGTGCGGCTCAGCCCGAGCTGATGCGCGGCGTCACCAAGGGTGTTTTCCACAAGAACACTGCTGCCCGTAAAATGTCGCGCCTGTCCTCGCGCGTCAAAGCACTGGGCTAAGCTTTGGGGTGACCCAAGGTCACGTCAGAAAGGCTGAACCATTCTGAAAAGGCGCCGCACATCACGGCGCCTTTTTTCGTGTTGCCAGAAAACCGCGCCTTCACAAAACCGAGAGATTCTTTCGCCCAAAGACCCGAGTCAATATCAGAGTTTCGTTGCCGCGCCCCTCTCGGAATTGCTACGACTGATGTCAGCGATTCACTCGCTTGGGGGGACAGGCTGTTTTCCCGATCGAACTGACGGGCATCAGAGCGATCAGGGGACAATTGTCGACGACTGGCTTGAGCCAGGCTGCCGATCTGCCATGAAAGCCGGAATAAAACCGGTGATCTTGGCCCTGTCTAAAAATTGAGATTGCGACGTGCAACCCGATTTTCGGGACGTTCCGTTATTGCTGAGCGTCAGAACTGGGGTTGCCGAGCTCTTCGGGATGGTCCCGCCAAGCCGACTGGTTTGGCGAATCGATACCTATTGCGTGTGAATACAACACCGGGAAACCGGCTTCGTATGAATAAGGCTGACAGGCCAATAAGAATGGGATGCGTGAGGCGCTTAATGACACAAGAGAAATGGGGACTACTGCGTAACAAGTTGCTGAAGGCCATCGGTCGGAACAATTATACGACTTGGATCGAGCCTTTGGAATTCAAGGAGCTTCAGGACGGCGTGGCGGTTTTCTCGGTGCCGACCAATTTCATGGGCAATTACGTCAGCCAGAATTTTGCGGACCTCATTTTATACGAGCTGAACACCGCAGGTGAAACTGTGCAGCGTCTGGATTTCCGCGTCGCCGCAAACTCACCTGCCCGGCCCAAGCCAGCTGTCGACACGCCACCGTTGGCAAAGCCTGAACCTGTCGCAGCGCCGAGTGAGGACCCGGCGCAGGATACATTGGAATCGCTTCAGGCCGCCCCGTTGGATTCCCGCTTTACCTTTGACAGTTTTGTCGTCGGCAAGCCCAATGAACTGGCCCATGCGGCTGCGCGTCGGGTATCCGAGGGCGGGCCGGTGACCTTCAATCCGCTGGTTCTGTACGGCGGCGTAGGGCTGGGTAAGACCCACTTGATGCATGCCATCGCATGGGAGCTGAAAACCAAACATCCGGAACTCAATGTTCTGTACCTGTCGGCGGAACAGTTCATGTACCGGTTCGTGCAGGCCCTGCGCGAGCGTCGGATGATGGATTTCAAACACCTGTTCCGTTCGGTTGACGTTTTGATGGTTGATGACGTGCAGTTCATCGCCGGCAAGGATTCCACTCAGGAAGAGTTTTTCCACACGTTCAACGCGCTGGTGGACCAGAACAAGCAGATCATCATCTCGGCCGATCGCGCCCCGGGTGAGATCAAGGATCTGGAAGATCGGGTGAAATCCCGCCTGCAATGTGGTCTGGTGGTTGACCTGCACCCGACCGATTATGAACTGCGTCTGGGCATTTTGCAGAACAAGGTGCAGCAATACAGCTCATCCTATCCGGACCTGGCGATTGCTGATGGCGTTCTGGAATTTCTGGCGCATCGCATCTCGACCAATGTTCGGGTGCTGGAAGGTGCCCTGACCCGTCTGTTCGCCTTTGCCTCGCTGGTTGGTCGCGAGATCGACATGGAACTGACGCAGGATTGTCTGGCGGATGTGCTGCGCGCCTCGGAACGCAAGATCACCGTTGAAGAGATCCAGCGGAAGGTGTCCGAGTATTACAACATCCGGCTTTCTGACATCATCGGCCCGAAGCGCCTACGCTCTTATGCACGTCCGCGCCAGGTGGCGATGTATCTGTGCAAGCAGTTGACCAGCCGGTCGCTGCCCGAGATCGGCCGCCGTTTTGGCGGGCGCGATCACACGACGGTCATGCATGGCGTCAAGCGCATTGAAGAGTTGAAGCTGACCGACGGCCAGATCGCTGAAGATGTGGAAATGCTGCGCCGGTCGCTTGAAGCCTGATCCGCGCCTGTAGTCTAGGAAACCGCCCCGGTTCCTCGGACCCGGGGCGTTTCTTGTGCGCATTAGTCCACGGTTGGATCAGAACTGGTGCTCGTCAGGCACGCTGCCCTTGACGCTGGACGCAATCCAACCCAGAAATCCGTAAAAAATCCTTGTGCCTCAGGGTGGAACCGCTAACGTGCCAGTCCCGCCCATGTCGGTACGCAAGTCAGAGGAATTGAGGGTATGAAGATCAGCATCGAACGCGGCACCCTTCTCAAGGCCGTTTCGCAGGCCCAATCCGTTGTAGAACGCCGCAATACCATTCCCATACTTGCCAATGTCCTGATCGAGGCGGAAGGCGATCAGGCGCTGTTTCGCGCGACCGATCTGGATATCGAAGTAGTCGACAAAGCCCCGGCGCAGGTCGAGAAAGCCGGTTCCACCACCGTGGCAGCGACCACTTTGCACGAGATCGTGCGAAAACTGCCCGACGGAGCGTTGGTCACGCTGACCGCCGACAGCGCGGCAGGGCGTCTGACGGTTGAGGCCGGTCGGTCAAATTTCTCGTTGGCGACGCTGCCGAAAGAGGATTTCCCGGTCATGGCGTCCTCGGAGTATCAATCAAATTTCACGGCTTCGGCTGCCCTGCTGCGACGGCTGTTCGACAAGTCGAAATTCGCAATCTCAACAGAAGAGACACGGTATTATCTGAATGGTGTCTACATGCATGTGGCCGACGGATCCGATGGCGGCAAGGTACTGCGCTGCGTGGCCACCGACGGCCACCGGCTTGCTCGGATCGATGCCGATTTGCCGGATGGTGCAGAGGGCATGCCGGGCGTTATCGTCCCGCGTAAAACCGTGGGCGAGCTGCGCAAGCTGCTGGACGATGATGAAATGGATATCGCGGTTTCGGTCAGCGAAACCAAGGTGCGTTTCGCCACGCCGGATATCACGCTGACCTCGAAGGTCATCGATGGCACTTTTCCCGACTACACGCGCGTTATCCCGCAAGGGAATACGCGCAAGCTGGAAGTGGATGCTGCCGAGTTCGCACAGGCCGTGGACCGGGTGGCAACGGTGTCTTCCGAGCGTTCGCGTGCGGTGAAGCTGCAACTGGATGGCGACAAGCTGGTCCTGTCGGTGAACGCGCCAGACAGTGGCGCGGCCGAGGAAGAACTGGCCGTCGCCTATGGTGATGAGCGTCTGGAGATCGGGTTCAATGCCAAATATCTGCTGGAGATCGCGTCTCAAGTGGATCGAGAGAATGCGGTGTTCATGTTCAATTCAGCTGGCGACCCGACCCTGATGCGCGAAGGCAATGATCAGAGCGCAGTTTACGTCGTCATGCCAATGCGCGTCTGATCGCGCGGACGCGCGATGCCTTCGGCGGGAGTATTTTTGAAAAGATGAAGGGAGGGGTCATGGGATTGGCCCTGACCGAGCTTACGGTCTCGCATTTTCGGTCTCACATGCTGGCGCGGTTGTCTCTGGACGGGCGGCCGGTGGCGATTCACGGGCCGAACGGGGCGGGCAAGACCAATATTCTGGAAGCGGTATCCTTGTTTTCACCCGGTCGCGGGATGCGGCGGGCAAGCGCGGCCGAGATGACGCGGCGGCCCGAGGCGTTGGGCTGGAAGCTGTCGGGACTGTTGCAATCGCAGGGTCAGAATTTCGAAATCGAAACCTGGTCTGAGGGGGGTGCAGCACGGCAGGTAAGGATTGACGGAAAATCTGCCACTCAGATTGATCTGGGTAAACTTGCCCGGGTGGTCTGGCTGGTTCCGTCCATGGACCGCCTGTGGATTGAAGGGGCCGAAGGCCGGCGCCGGTTTCTTGATCGCATTGCGCTCAGTTTTGATCCGTCTCATGCAGAGGCCTCGCTGACGTACGAAAAAGCGATGCGCGAACGGAACCGTTTGCTGAAAGAGCAGGTTCGGGACGCGCATTGGTATGCTGCGCTTGAGGGTCAGCTGGCCGAGATGGGGCATCGTATCCACGCAGCGAGATTGGCGGCGTTGAGCCATCTGCGGGTGGCGCAGGATCAGGCGGAAACGGCTTTTCCGTCTGCCGAGTTGGAATTGGTGCAGACCGAAGGCGCGATGCCCGAAACGGCTGAGGATTTGCGCGAAGCTTTGAATGAAAGCCGGTTCAGGGACTTGGCTGCGGGTCGGACTTTGGTTGGTCCGCATCGGTCAGACTTGTATGGCGTCTTTTCTGCCAAGGGTGTTCCCGCCAAGGATTGCTCGACCGGTGAGCAGAAGGCGCTGCTGGTTTCATTGATCCTGTCCAATGCCCGAGCTTTGGCCGCAATGGTCGGTGCGCCACCGATCGTATTGCTGGATGAGGTGGCCGCTCATCTGGACGCGGGTCGGCGCGCTTCACTTTATGACGAGATTTGTGCGTTGGGTGCTCAGGCCTGGATGACGGGCACCGGGCCTGAACTGTTTGAGGAGTTGGGTGACCGGGCCCAGACGCTGATCGTCACCGAAGGCGATGAGGGGTCGGTGGTGTCGGCTTAGGCCGGTTCGTTGACTTTGCGCTCCCACAGGAATCCGCGCATGACTTCATCGACCGGTGTTTTGGCCATGTGGTTGACGTAGTTTGACATGGTTTTTTGTGCCAGGCCCAGCACCACGTCCAGAACCGCACGATGCGAATAGCCCGCGTCGAAGAACGCCTGAAGCTGTTCCTCGGTCGGGTTGCCACGGGTTTCCATCACTTGCAGGGTGAAGGTGCGCAGCGCTTCGAGTTTGGCGGAAGGCAGTGGGGTTTCATTGCGCAGAGCCTGGGAGATTTCGTCTGATACCTTCATCATCTTTGCGATGCCGGTGTGCGCGGGCACGCAGTAATGGCATTCGTTTTCCACATTGATGGTCTGCCAGACGACGGTCTTCTCATTGTTGTCGAAATCGGTCTGCAAGAACAGGCTGTGCAGAACTTGATAACCTTCAAGGTGCTGTGGGCTTTCTGCCATCACCTTGTGCAGGCCCGGCAAACGGCCAAAGGCGGCCTGGGACTTTTCCAGCAGTGGTTTGGATGCTTCGGGTGCGGATTCGATATCATGAGACGGGAAAGTGGCCATGTCGGAACTCCTGTTTCTGGCGCGATGGGTGGTATTTAGGGTTTCTTGAGTGATCACTCAAGTATATATTTGAGCGAACGTTCAAAAATTGGTGATGCCGATGCCCCGTAAACCCGCATATGATCGCGACGCGTTGATCGAGAAGGCCCGTGACATCTTTTGGCGTCAGGGCTGGGCTGGTACGTCGCTGAAGGACCTTGAGCGGGAATTGAAACTGAAACCCGGCAGTTTCTACGCGGCTTTCGGGTCGAAGGATGCGCTTTATGCGTTGACGCTGGAAAGCTACACGCAAGAAGGCGTGGCGCGCCTGAAAGCCCTTGCTGAAAGACTGGGGCCGAAGGAAGCGCTCAAGGCGCAACCTCGTTTGGTCATCGAGGCGGTCGAGAACCCGGCAAAGGCTTGCATGTTGGCAAAGACATATGCCGAGTTGCAGGCGAAGGATCACGCGCTTGCGGATCAGGCCGCGCTTCACATGGCGGAAATGAAGGCGTGTTTCGCCGACCTGTTTCGCAGCGCCCAGGCTGCCGGTGAAATCCGGCCTGAACATGACCCGGATCGGCTGGCGGCCCGGTATCAGTCGGACATTCTGGGGCTTCGGTTGTCGGCCGAACGCAAGGATGTCGATGCGCTGGAAATCGCGGCGGATATCGCTTCTGACATCGACCGGTTATGAGGTGGATTCGGATGGGCAGAAAACGACCCGAGCACACACAAAATATTGGGGGATCGCGTGACAATCCCCACCAGAAAACGTATAAGGTACCAAAATAATATAGGTACTGACTGAATGTCCGAAGACGCACAGGCTCCTCAAGAATACGGCGCAGATTCCATCAAAGTTCTCAAGGGCTTAGAAGCCGTTCGCAAACGCCCCGGGATGTATATCGGGGACACGGATGATGGATCGGGCCTGCACCACATGGTGTATGAGGTCGTCGACAACGGAATTGACGAAGCGCTGGCGGGTCACGCCGACCATGTGACCGTGAAAATTCACGCGGATTCCAGCGTTTCGGTCAGCGATAACGGCCGCGGAATTCCGGTTGATATCCACCCGGAAGAAGGCGTTTCTGCGGCAGAGGTCATCATGACCCAGCTGCACGCGGGCGGCAAGTTTGACAGCAACTCATACAAGGTGTCGGGCGGCCTGCATGGCGTGGGTGTTTCGGTGGTAAACGCCCTGTCGGATTGGCTGGAGCTGCGCATTTGGCGCGCGGGCAAAGAGCACGTGGCGCGATTTGAGGGTGGTGAAACGGCAGAGCATCTGAAGGTTGTCGGCGAATGCGGCGATCGTACGGGAACCGAAGTGCGGTTTCTGGCGTCGACCGACACGTTCTCGAATCTCGAATACTCGTTCGAGACGTTGGAAAAACGGCTGCGCGAACTGGCCTTCCTGAACTCGGGCGTGCGGATCATCCTGATCGACGAACGCCCTGCCGAGCGGCTGGAGACCGAGCTGTTCTACGAGGGCGGCGTGAAGGAATTCGTGAAATACCTCGACCGATCCAAAACGCCGGCCATGCCCGAGCCGATCTATATCAAGGGCGAGCGCGACGATATCGGTGTCGAGATCGCCATGTGGTGGAATGACAGCTACCACGAAACGGTGCTGCCATTCACCAACAACATCCCGCAACGCGACGGTGGGACCCACGTTGCGGGGTTCCGGGGGGCTTTGACCCGGACGATCAACAACTATGCGCAGTCCAGCGGGATCGCGAAAAAGGAAAAGGTCAGCTTCACCGGTGACGATGCCCGCGAAGGTTTGACCTGCGTATTGTCGGTGAAAGTGCCCGATCCGAAATTCTCGTCCCAGACCAAGGACAAGCTGGTTTCCTCCGAGGTCCGTCCGGCTGTCGAAGGTCTGATGAATGAAAAACTGGCCGAGTGGTTCGAAGAAAACCCCAACGAGGCCAAGAATATCGTCGGCAAGATCATCGAGGCTGCGTTGGCCCGGGAAGCTGCGCGGAAGGCGCGCGAGCTGACCCGGCGCAAGACGGCGATGGATGTGAACTATCTGGCGGGCAAGCTGAAGGATTGTTCCGAGAAAGATCCATCGAAAACCGAAGTCTTCCTCGTCGAGGGTGACTCGGCAGGTGGATCGGCACAGACCGGCCGGGATCGTCTGACGCAGGCGGTTCTGCCCTTGCGGGGGAAAATCCTGAACGTGGAACGCGCCCGGTTCGACCGGATGCTGTCGTCTCAGGAAATTGGCAACCTCGTCATGGCGCTGGGTACGGGCATTGGCCGCGATGAATTCAACATTGAAAAGCTGCGCTACCACAAGATCGTCATCATGACCGATGCGGATGTGGACGGCGCGCATATCCGGACCCTGTTGCTGACCTTCTTCTATCGGCAGATGCCAGAGCTGATCGAGGGCGGGCACCTCTACATCGCACAACCGCCGCTGTACAAGGTTTCCCGCGGAAAGTCAGAGGTTTACCTGAAGGATCAGGCCGCTCTGGATGACTATCTGATCAATCAGGGCGTCGAAGGCGCGGTTCTGAAACTCGGCTCGGGTGAGGAAATCATCGGCCAGGACCTGACCCGCGTGGTCGACGAGGCGCGTCAGCTGAAACGTGTGCTGGACGCGTTTCCAACGCATTACCCGCGTCATATTCTGGAACAGGCCGCCGTGGCTGGGGCTTTCGTGCCGGGTGCGGTGGACGCCGATCTGCAAGGTGTGGCTGACAAAGTCGCCGCACGGCTGGATCTGATCGCGTTGGAATACGAACGCGGTTGGCAGGGTCGGATCACACAGGATCACGGCATCCGGCTGGCCCGTATCCTGCGCGGTGTCGAAGAGGTCCGCACGCTGGATGGCCCGATGCTGCGCTCGGGCGAGGCGCGCAAGACCGGAAGCTTTACGCAGAGCCTGCAAGAGATCTACAACTCTCCGGCCACTTTGAACCGTCGTGATCGCAGCCAGATGATCCACGGTCCGCTGGACTTGTTGCGCGCCATTCTGGAAGAGGGTGAAAAAGGCCTGTCCTTGCAGCGCTACAAAGGTCTGGGTGAGATGAACCCTGACCAGCTGTGGGAAACGACACTGGATCCGGATGCGCGGACACTGCTGCAAGTGCGCGTGGATGACATGGTCGAGGCGGATGATCTGTTCACCAAGTTGATGGGTGACGTCGTGGAACCTCGTCGGGAGTTCATCCAGAAAAACGCCTTGAGTGTTGAGAATCTGGATTTCTGATCATGGTGTAGGCCAAGCCGGAGCGGCCAAGCGACAAAAATCTCTGCCCGTTTCTGCACCCAATAAACTATGCATCCCAACTGGCACTAACGTTTCGATTGCAATTTAGAGCGACGAGATGGCCTTGATCACTGCTTCCCGGTTCTGAACAGCGCCGGTTTGTAGATACTCCATGGCTTTGAGAGCAGCTTCATGGGCTTGGACAGATGACCCGCCAACACAGTCCTCTACAACGCGGCAGAAGTAGTCTGATTGGTGACCATCGACGAATGTGTAGTGCACACAAACATCTGTCAGCCCGCCGCACAACACAAGTGTTTCTACCTTTAAACCGCGCAGCAGGATTTCGAAATCGGTTCCAAAAAACGCAGAATACCGCCGCTTCGGGACGATGTAGTCACCTTTGCGATATCCCATCTCATCTTTTGCAACTTCCGTTCTTGGATCACCTTCGAGACAGTGTATGTCTTCGTCACCATCCAGTTCACGGCCGAAGTCTATCCTATCGGGACGATGGATTTCTTGGATGAAAATGACTGGCACTTTGTTCTCATGTGCGGCATCAACCAAATCACGCGCGGCGATCATGCGCTCTTTGCAGCCCGGCATGTTGTCGATGGAGCGTACTTCGCTGTCATCAATAAACGTGCTCTTTTGAATGTCGATTACGATCAGGGCAGGTCTACCCTCGATCAGTTTCCTGGCTTGTTTGGTTTTAGTTGTCATGTTCGACCTCTAATTTGCCAGGTCGTCCTGAAAAACGCCCTTACTCGGCCGGGTCGTCCCAGCGGGCAGATCAGTTTTACTAGATGCGCTAGTGAGTACGGTCAAGAGCGCGCTGCTCTGTTGTGGAATGAAAAGCATGTGTTCGCGCCTAGGGCAACATTGCCCGCACAGCTGCCGTTAGGGGTAAGCGCAGAGAGAGTCTGCGCCGAGCGTAGATTGAGCAATAGTGCGAGCGGAACCAACGGCGGCTATGCAACTTCACCTATCGCTAATAGTGTAAGTACATGAACAGATTTCGAAATGCCCAACCCTCTGATGCAATTCGATGCTTTGAGATCGAGACTGATGCCTATGAAGGCGACGAAGCAGCTACCCTCGAAAAGATAGCAAAGAGAATCGAAGTCTATCCCGATGGTTTCCTTGTTCTTGAGGTCGAAGGTGAGATTGTTGGCTTTGTGAATTGCGGATGTGCGTACAACGTCGAAATGTCTGATGAGGAATTCAAAGAACTTGTAGGGCATGACCCTGGCGCGCCAAATGTTGTTATTATGTCTGTCGTCGTGGATTCGGCGCATCAAGGAATAGGCCTATCGCGGGCATTGATGAATGAATTCGTCGACCGCATGAGGAAAATGGGCAAATCCGCGATCTTCCTTATGTGTAAAGAGCATCACGTCCCTCTCTATCAGAGATTTGGGTACAAGTATCTTCGGCCATCAAGCTCTGATCATGGAGGAATGACTTGGCACGAAATGTCTATGGAAATATGAACCGTTGTTTGGTTGAGCCACGGTGAGTGGACATTTAGGGCCGACCGAGCCGCGCTACATTGAAAGGGATCTGCCGCGACCTCTCAATTGAGTTGTGTTGTTCGGTTTTGGGTTGAATTATACTAGTCAGATTGCACTCTTGATTGAGTTTTAATGCGTTAAAGTTGATAGAATTACGCTACGACAATCGAAGTTTGAGCGTGTATAGTGAACCGCGCAAACTTTTGGGCAAATCGTGCAAACTTATGCGCAAATGCTGCGTAAAAATATGGGCGAAGACCCCCAGATTTTCTGAAAAAAATAAATGTTAGGAATGCAGCGTTATGCGCACGCCTACATCATGTGGTAGCAAGTTCCTTTGCCGAACAGACCTGCGAATGAAGTCGGATGAACAGCTTTATCTGACTGGTCCCTTGAAATTCTGGACTGATCATTCCACATCTATGCCATGAACAAAGAAACCCTTCCAATTGCCGACATCAAGTCGCCCGCAGGCCCGGGTAGGCCTCGTGCCTTTGACGAAGCCGATGCTTTGGAAAAAGCCTTGTGCGTATTTTGGCACAAGGGCTACGAGGCCGCGTCGGTGGACGATCTGACCAAGGCCATGGGTTTGAGCCGTTCCAGCTTTTATGGAACCTTCGGAAATAAGCAGGCTTTGTTTCGCAAAGCCCTCAGCCACTATTCAAGACGTGGTTTGAAAGCTTTGCGCGACGTCGCGGACGCGGGCGGAAATGACCCCGTCGGCGCGATAATGGAAGCCTTGGCGAATCCGCAAGGAGGTCGTGACGGCTGCATGCTGATCAACTGCCTTACCGAGCTTGCCCCGCATGATGATGAAGTGGCCGATCTCGGGCGACATCATTTGGAGAGCATTGACAAAATTATTGCGGAAGCGCTTGAGCCTTCAGATCCGAGTCTGGCGCTCGACAGGGCGCGCGCCTATGCCTCCCTTGCTATTGGCACGCTAGCCTTGCGTAAGGCGGGCGTTCCCGCTGAGCAGATATCGCAAACCCTGAAACAAGCCCGGTTGGTGATTTCGCCATAAGGTCTTCCGCCACCATAACGAAATGAAACCTAACACAAACTCAAACAAGAGACAGTGAGCACAATATTGGACTAGTTGGTCCAATAATATCTGAACGAAGTTTACCAAAGAAGGAAGCAGCAATGGCTGATGAAAAACTGTTCTCGGGCATCAAAGCTGGTGCAATCGAGCTGAAGAACCGCATTGTCATGGCGCCACTTACCCGTAACCGGGCAAGAGCTGAGGATGACAGTGTCCATGAATTGCAGGCCGAGTACTACGCGCAGAGGGCAGCTGCTGGTCTGATCATCACGGAAGCATCGCAAATCTCGCCCCAAGGCAAAGGCTATGCCTGGACGCCCGGCATTTATTCCAAAGCACAAATCGACGGCTGGAAAAAAGTGATTGAGGCCGTCCATGCCAAAGACGGGAAGATCGTGATCCAGCTTTGGCATGTCGGACGGATTTCGCATTACAGCTTGCAGGAGGGTGGTGAAGCCCCTGTCGCGCCATCCGCAATTGGCGCTAAGGCCAAGACGTTTGATGGTGAGCAGTTTGTTGAAACTTCTGAACCGCGAGCTCTGGCCATCGAAGAAATTGCTGACATTGTTGCGGACTACCGGAGGGCCGCGGAAAACGCCAAAGAGGCTGGTTTCGACGGTGTAGAGGTCCATGCAGCCAACGGATACCTTATCGATCAGTTCCTGCGCGACGGGTCGAACAAGCGTAAAGACGAATACGGTGGTCCTGTTGAGAATAGAGCGCGATTCTTGAAAGAGGTGATGGACGCTGTTGTCGACGTGTGGGGCGCAGACCGCGTCGGTGTCCGCCTCAGCCCGTTCTCGGACGCAAACAACATTTCCGACAGCGACCCACAGGCGACATTCTCGCATGCGATCAAATTGTTGAATAGCTATGGGTTGGCCTATCTCCATCTCGTAGAAGGGCAGACCGGCGGCCCGCGCGATATTCCTGAAGGTGGTGACCTAAAGGCGCTCTATGAATTGTTTGACGGAGTTAAAATGGGCAACAACGCTTATGACCGAGACATGGCGATTGAAGCGGTCGAGACCGGCGCCGTCGATCTGGTGGCCTTTGGTCGGCCGTTTATTTCCAACCCGGATCTTGTCAACCGGCTGGAGAAAGACGCCGCACTGAATGAGCTCGATCCAACCACTCTCTACGGCGGCAATGAAAAAGGGTATACCGATTATCCGGCACTGGAAGAGGAAGCAGTCGCTGCAGAGTGATACATCGCTCTTAACCCCATAGCGACAGGCTATGCCAAGCAAAGTGAGCGCGCCGGCTTGGACGCGCTCACCCAGCAACTACGGAGATCTCTATTCTTAAGGCGAGGGCCTATCACAAGCCTGAAAATGAACTGCTGCCATATGATCAAGTTGGAATTTATCCTATCAGGATGCATCCTTGTCTGAGAGGCGCCCGGTTTTAGTTGAGGGAGACGTGCAGTGGCTACAATCAATTGAACGCGTTTCTCGAGCCGCGCAGTGTCGCAAGTAAATCGTGCAAAATAGTTCAGTCTTTTGGCGTAGTCTTTGCGGTTACGGCCCCTTGTGTTGCTGAATCCCGCAAAGGTCCTCCTTAGGAACCTTGGGTTCCATGCAGCCTTTCTTGCTTGGACTTTCGCAAATGTCTCCGATGCGCAGAAAGCGGGCTGTGCAAAGTCGTCCGGATTCGTCAATTCTTGCAATCTTCAATGGCTTTCAACGCTGTAAAGTCTTCGGACCAAGACCAATCATTCGAGTTCAACGTCGCTTTGTACCTCTGGATGTGACATCAAGGTTTGACCCTAGAACACTTTGCATCGGCTGCGATACGACGTGTTTGATCAGTATCTAGCCAGAGTATCAAGTATGGCTTGCCGCGTTGCGTCATCATTGTGGAAGATCCTGCCGGCGAGAAACTCCGATGGAAACTCAGGCCACGTTTTGCGCATTTCAGTGACCAGTCGTTGTGCTTCTTGCGAATGTCCCAGCTGATCCTGCGCAACGGCCTGGAATAGGAGCGACGGAGCACTTACGGGCGCACCGGCAGCGGGCGCGCCTTGAAATGCTTCGACAACCTTTTCGTAATTCCCGAGCATAAGCTGCGATACACCCCAAATATTACGTGCGCCAAAGCGGCCCGATCCTGACCTTAGTCTTTCGGGATTGCTAACCTCGGCAGCAAGTTCCGGTGCGTTAGCCAGGATGGCTGTGATGCCGACAAGATCCAGGATATGACCATCATTCGGAGCAAGTTCGACGGACATTCTTGCATATTTTTTAGCCTCGACTGGATTATTTTGGGCAGCCAATACCCAACCATTTGCGCCGTTTGCCCAGGCATCTGTCGGAGACAGATCAAGCGCCCTTCCCGACATCTCCGAAGCCTTGCTGATGAGGTCATCTCTTTGCGCTGTGTCCGGGGACAAAATAGCCAAAGTCGCCAGAACTTGTGCCGATCCGGCGTAGCCATCGGAAAGTGCCGAGTCCAACTCTGTGGCATGTTGGAACATTCCCAATGCTATTTGCTGTCGTTTGACATCGAAAACAGGAAAAAACATTCCTCTGGCTTGATCCGCAAGGTTAGCCGCCTGTAGTCTCGTCAAAGACTGCTCACCAAGGGCTGCTCTTTCAGCCTGTCCTAGGGATCGGGTTGGGGGCAAAACCACATTGCTACCTTGAGCCAGCCAAAAGCCAAGTCCAGCAATCAATACAAGACAACCCAGTCCAAGCGGCAGCAACTTTCGCAAACGCGGATGTTCGGCAGGCACATCGCTACTCGGTACCTCTGAAGTGTCGTCTGCTGTCAATTTTTTTTGCGAAAACCGTGGCTTGTATCCACCCGGATCAACAAAAATGCGAACCCCTTTGCCGTTCCATTGATCTTCGTAAAACTCATGAAGCAGTCGACGCAGCCGTCTGGCTTCAACGCGAACGAGATTTCGGCCACCGGTGCCATCAATACTTCGACCGTAAACTTCGACTGCGATTGCTTTGCCACGGATTTGGGCGCCGCGACCAGCGAGAGTTTCTTCGACCACGTAAGTAATAAATTGCTGGAGTCGCGGCGAAGCCTGGAACGCGACGCTTGAAACAACGCTCTGAAGTGCCTGTCGGACAAGCTCCGGCGATGGCGGTGCAATATCTTGATCTATCGGCAATTCATTAGCTTGGTTCAAAGCAAACTCACCCCCAACTCACGGTGACTCACTTGGCCTGCATCGTCAACCGCACTCATCTTGATCTGAGAATAGATAGTGGGAACCATGGATAATCCAGTGACTTGGGAACTGAGTGACGAGCTTCCAGAGCTTTCCGATGCGCTCTCAGGGTTTAACGAAACGGATGCGTTGCTCAGCGAGGCAATCGAAGACCTGAAGAAAGTATCGGCACTGTTGGATGACACATCAATACCAGCCCCAGAGCGCGCGGAATGGACCCACATCAAATCTGAGCTGATCAACGAGCTTCGCCGGATGGTGAAGCGAAGCCTTCGCAACACTTCTAACTGAGGACTGGTCCATGACTAAGGAAGACACTGGGAAAGACCTGGACAACAAACAGGGGCAACCAACAGAGCAAATCGAAGACCCGTCGCGGCGGAGTGTTCTAAAGGGCTTGGCCACTGGAGCGGCTGCGACAGGGGCAGCTGGGTTTGCGGCAGGAAGTGCCGAGGCCCACGAAGGAGACGGCCCCCTGGGAGAAACACTCAAGAACCCATATGGCGGTCGACCCGCAGGCGGCATATCATTGCCAGAGTACTTCCGCCCGACGAAGTACATGACCGGTTCAAACGCGAACTATTTTCCACTGAGTGAGGAGTTGGGGCCAGATGAGATGCGAATCTCATTCTGTGGCTCAACACCATATCCGCCGCGCGAAGATCAGGCGGGTACTTGTATCATGGTGGAGTTGGGGAATGGAAAACGGTTCTTCTTCGATTTTGGATCCGGTTGTGTCCGCAACATCATTGCCATGCAAGTACCGGGGCAACTGATCAACGACATCTTCATCTCTCACCTGCATGTCGACCACTATGCCGACATTCCGTATATTTACCCGTTTCGTGCCTGGTCGGGTGGCTACACACCGCTGCGCATTCACGGTCCCTCTGGTCGGACACCCGAACTTGGGACAGCCGGAATGGTCAAAGGCATGCAACAGATGCTCAAATGGCATCTGGAGGCCTTTGATGTGTTCCCGATTGGGGACGGCTACGAGATCGAAGTCAACGAATTCGATTTCCGTCAGGAAGGCGGCATCGTTTATGACGAAGATGGCGTGACTGTTCGGTCTTGGCCACGAAGCCACGCCAAGGACGGTGCGGTTGGCTATCGGCTCGATTGGAACGGGCTGAGCTTTGTATGGACCGGCGATGGTCGCCCGGATGAGCTTTCGCGGAAATACGGCGAAGGCGTTGATGTCTTTGTAACCGAAATGTCGGGACAGGATATTGGTCAGCTGATGACCTACAAATATGGTATCCCACAGGATCTCTTTAACTACACTATCGATACGCATCACACCTCCCACTATGCCGTGGGTAAGCTCTTTGCTGACACAAGGCCGCGTTTGGGAATGGTGACACACTATACCCAGGACGAAGACATCGACGCTGAAATGCTGGCTGGTATTCGCGCCCATTACGACGGTCTGTTCCAATGGGGTCTCGATGTAGCCGTTGTGAACGTGACCAAGGATGCAATCTGGTACAGGAAAGCTGCACTGCCCGGAAAATCCGGTACCGTTCCGCCATTCCGCGAACTGGCTGCGGCAGCCGAGGCGGGACGTATTGAGCTTCCGGATGAAATCACGCTACCGAACCCGAGGCTCACCCGAGCAGATCAGCAAGATCAGAAGTACAGAGAAATGGAGATCGATCCACGCGAGTACTACCCAACTGACGTTTTCCGAGCACCTGGCGGGGACTGGCCGCAGGACTTTACCATCAAAGTTTCGGATGTAATCGGCACGCGTGATGAAGACTGAGAGGAGATCGAACGATGATTGAATTTGGTTCGACTTCTGCGATCCCCGTGACGATCCTTACCGGCTTTCTAGGAGCCGGTAAGACAACACTTTTGAACCGCATCCTGACAGGCAATCACGGGTTGCGGGTTGCGGTTCTGGTAAATGACTTTGGATCCATCAATGTCGATGCCGATCTTGTAGTCGGCCTCGAAGATGATGTGATGAGCCTGGCGAATGGTTGCGTTTGTTGCTCGATACGAGATGACCTGATCGAAACGGTGGAAGCCGTACTTGCCCGGCCTGAGAAGCCGGAATACATCGTCCTTGAGGCAAGTGGTGTGTCGGACCCGTCGTCAATCGCGATGACCTTTACCGATCAGAAGTTTCGGGACATGATCCGCTTGGACAGCCTAATGTGTCTTGTCGATGCGGAACAGCTATTTGCCGCGCCGGAACAAATGGAACTGAAGCTCCGTCAAATCGCGTTCTCGGACATGGTTATTTTAAACAAGGTCGATCTCGTCGACAGGGCAGCTGTTCAGAAGGTGCACGATTGGCTTGGGTCTCGCTTCCGTCGATATCGCCTGGTCGAAGCTGTCAATGCCGACGTCCCACTGGATATACTTCTTTCCGTTGGTCGCTTTGCCGCCGAACAGCTCGAAACAGCGATACCCGATCATCACGAACATGGACCAGATTGTGGTTGTGACCACTCTGATCACTCGGACAGTTTCTCAACAACCATGATGAAAGCTGAACGCCCAATAAGCCTATCTTCTCTCCGGAACGCAATTCGAAAGCTTCCAGGCGATGTCTATCGCCTCAAGGGTTTTGTTTTTAGCGAGGAGGACCCGGATCATCGCATTCTCGTTCAGGTCGTTGGAAAACGTATGGACATCGCAAGGGATGGGGTATGGGGCCGCCGAAAACGCGAAACAAGGCTTGTTGCAATAGGTGCACCGGGTGCCCTGTCAGAATACGAGCTTTCCGATGCGTTGTTGGCGACCGCATAGCGGCAAGTTCAACCAAACTTGCTTGCGTATGAACCTTTATTTCCAACTCGTAACTGCCCGAAAGCCCGCAGCGCCGAGGACCAAATAAGGAGAAACACCTGATTGCTGAAACAGATTGGGAAATTGGTTCAAGCGATCACATGACCCGCACCTGCCACTGCGTTTGTATTATCGGGCACGGCTGTATGCGCGCAGGACGTCTCAGGTCCAGAACTTGACGATGCAGCCCCGGAACCCGGATTGCCGAGTACAGCCGGAGGACAAGATGCCGAGTTGTTTTCTGCTTTCCACGGGCCCGAGGCGTTACCTCGGGTCGCAAATCTCCTTTTCTGGGGATCTAGGGGCAAAGACAGGATGCCTATATTTTTTCAACCGAGGAAAAAATGGAAGCCATGCAGCGGGTGACGTCAGTGTTTTAACAAAGTCAGGCGAGGTCGGAACAAAGCACTGCGCGTCAGTGTTGCCCGCCAATGTTCCCGGAGAATTGCGTGCGGAGCTTCTTATCAGGGACTTTGGGAACGATTCCGACGATCCACCCGTGGCAGTCGAAGTTATTGGCTACCTGCATTTCATCGAGGCCGCACTTGATCTCCCAGGCGCGATTGTAGCCGTAACTTCGAAAGCAATTATTGGCTGAACCACGATAGGCAAAAGGCATTAATCTGATCCAAGACACCCGCCGAGGCGTATTTATCAAGTACCTCTTAACAAGGAGAAAAGAATGCTTCCACCCAGCATTATCGCTGCGACCCTTGGATTTTTCGCAGCCACTTCGCTTCAAGCTGGTGTTCAAATTCGCTTCGTAGAGGGCGCACCAAAGGACCGTTTTGTTCTGACAAATGTCGGAACGTGCGACGTCGAAGCCTCGACCGTCAAGATTGACTTGTCGCAATCTGCCGGACGTTTGATTTTCGACGTTACCGAAAAAGGCGCGGGCGTGGAGGTATTTCAACCTCTCGAATTCGTTGAAGGTGCTGAGGCACTGCGTCAGCTTCCTTCGGTCGTGGACGGGCAAAATACAATTGAACTTGAGATCGCCTCCCTCGCGGCAGGGGAACAACTCGCTTTTACCATCGATGTAGATGACACCATTGGGCAACGCGAAATCACTGTTTCTGGGTCGGAGATCGAGGGCGCCATGGTGTCATATACTGCCTCGGATGAGACCAATACTGCGACCTTCTCTTCCGAAGCGTTCGTCAACCTGACGACCAAGGATTGCTGAGAGCTGCCCGGCAATGTCGAACTGGTTGATCCGCATAGCATTTCTTGCGCTCATGCTCGGAGGCGGCATCCTGATCGGGATACTAACCGCACCCGGTGCTTGGTATGCGCAACTTTCTAAGCCTGCTTTCAATCCACCAAATTGGATTTTTGGCCCGGTTTGGACGGCGCTTTATGTTTTGATCGCGATGGCGGGCTGGCGCCAGTTCGAAGCAGACCGGAGCTCGGCCGCCATGAAGTTGTGGTGGGCGCAGATGGGGCTGAACTTTTTGTGGTCTCCATCCTTTTTCGTACTGCAAATGCCGTGGGTTGCCTTTGTGGTCATTGTTGCGTTGCTGGCTGTCATCTTCGTGTTCATCGCTCGGGTGAGGAACTCGGATCCAGTCTCCGCGCTGGCCTTCCTGCCGTATTGTGCATGGGTCGCATTTGCCACGGTGCTTAATCTTTCCATTGCGATACTGAATTGAGACGGAACAACATGCGTGCCAACTTCTTTGGGCTTTTTTCGGGTCTTGTTATGCTCGGATCTACAATGGCACAGGCTGATGAAAACCTTGCTGAGGACTTTTCCAAGTCTCCAGAGACGCGTTGGGACTATGTTGCGGACACAGTCATGGGAGGAGTCTCTTCAGGGCAAGTGCAGTTTCGTTCGGAAGGTGATGTCGCATTCGCGCGTCTGACCGGAACCGTCAGTACAAAAAACAACGGTGGCTTCATCCAGTTCCGACGCAAGTTGCCTGATCGGCCCGATGCGGGCGTATCGGGCGTAAGGCTGTTGGTCCGGGGTAACGGCGAGCAATACTTTGTTCACCTCAGGACACGTGGCACCGTACTTCCTTGGCAATACTATCAGGCCGAGTTTCCAACTTCAGAAAACTGGACCGAAGTCTCTTTGCCTTTGTCAGACTTCAAAGCTTCAGGTGCCATGTTGCGCGCTATTCCCGTCGCTGACGAAATCACCTCGGTTGGAGTTGTAGCCTATGGGCGCGATCACGCGGCCAGTGTGGATGTCAGCGAGATTGGGTTTTACTGAAGGTCGCCCGGGCGATGGCCAGAAATATGTCTGGGCGTCCCCCTTTCGGTGTAGCCGCGCCCCCCAAAATAAGGGCGACATGCCATCAGATTATTTGTTAAAAAGCCCTAAAGCTGCGACCCAATTGGCAAAATACTTAGGAAACCGGAAACTATGTGATCCCAGGCTGATCCTGTCGGCTCGGATTCATATTCAAGGACGTTGCCATCATCATCTCTTGTCGTCCATTTAAGCTGGCCAGCTTGCTCGAGTGTGACATGATATGTGTATGCGGGCAGCACGTCGTCCAAGGCACCCATCGTCTGTGCAGTCAATGCTGGCGAGTCAATCAGAATTCCCATCTCGGTGTTGATGTTGACAGACCGGGGGTCCCAGTTGAACGACCCTACGAACAAGTATCGGTCATCAACCGCAAATGCCTTGGAGTGTAGGCCTGATCGCGATTGAGCCCAGTTAATCCCGCGGCGTTGAACTTGATAAGCGTCTGGTCGCAGTTCGTAGAGTTCTACTCCACCGCGTAAAAGTGCTCGGCGTTTTTTAGCGTAATGTGCGTAAACGGGTGCGACGTCGTTAGACGCAAGTGAATTGGTTACGACCTTTACGTCGACCCCGCGCTTCTCGAGTTCGGTCAGCCATTTCACGCCGTTGTTGCGCGGCACGAAATAGGCGGACACGATATTCACCTCACTGCGGGCATTTTCAAAATACGGAAGCAATTGAGACGCCAGAACGGGGTCTGAACTATCCAGACCCGCAGCTTTTGAAGGCGGATCGGCATATAGTTTTGCAGGCAGCCAATCCAGTGACAGGGCTCCATCTGCAAAGTTCTCTTGTGCTGACTTTCTGAGGGCGGCGCCGTACTGCGTTTGCTTCGCTTCTTCGACCAGTTCCTTCAACCTGCCTCGCGCATCGCTAAGGTCAAATTCTTCGGGTTCCCCAACGACCGCACGCGCCGGAACTGCGAACTCGCTGTTCCAGTAAGAGTCAAAGCTACGCGACACTTCGCGTACAACGGGGCCTGCGGCCAGCACATCCAAATCAGCGTAGTTCATTTCCTCCCGGGCCAGAAAGTACTCGGCACCGATGTTCCTTCCACCCACAATCGTGAACACATTGTCTGCCGTCATGGACTTGTTGTGCATTCTTCGATTGATGCGTTTGAAATCTGTGATACCCGCAATCAAAAGGCTCTGATCCCGCCAAAATGGATTGAATAGCCTGATCTCAATGTTTTTGTGATTGTCCAACGCGGCCGTCATCGCGTCATAGCTGGACGTGTCCATGTCATCCAGCAACAATCGGACACGAACACCCCGATCTGCTGCCTGCAAAAGACTGGCTGCAAAAAGGTGACCTGTTGGGTCGTTGTGTAGAAGGTAGTATTGCGCGTCTATCGTTCGCTCGGCAGCAGCCGCCAACAGCAGCCGTGAAACAAGCGCTTCTTCTCCATCACTGATCAGCTTGATGCCTGACCGACCGTCTTTGGGGTCCCCAAGGCGATCGGCCGCCTGGCCCAGAGCCGTGCCCGAATTCGCCGGCAGCGCAGCCGATGCTGTCTTTTCATATGTACGGGATTTTGGAGCGCAAGCGACAAGAAACAGCGCGCAACAAACCCCAATCACGAACTTCCATTGCGCCATAGGTTTCCTCCAACCGTATGCCCTAGGTGACTACGCCGGACCATGCGATGGCAAGTTTGTTCTATGACGCCTGAGGTTGTTTCGTTTGTAAGTGTTGATTTCGCATACCAGCAATGGCGGAATTGTCAGTCTGATGCCGGGCGACGGTTTCGGAGTTCCGCAGCCGCCGCCGAACTTGGCGCAAAGCTCAGGGTAGGAAGGGCATGAAATGCATAACACGATTGAGATGTAAGTTCACGAGCCGCGCTCAGAAGGGAAAAGTGACCTGAAAATCAGCATCGGAAATAGCGACTGGCGAAGTCGTCGCGGGCTATGCCGGTACGGATAATTGGGCGACGTATACTTGTATCGGATCGACCGTAAACCTTGCTGCTTACCTTGGGACAGAGACGCAGAAAACCGGAAGCCTGCAATTGATTGATCAAGAAGTCTTCGATCTGTCGGTGGCGGCATATGTGTTGGACACATTTGGTGGAGCCATGATCAAGGGTTTCTCCGATCCATTCGGCATCCATGCGCTATGACCAATCGAGCGACCTCATAAAAAGGCTGAAATACTTGAAGTATTCGACGCAAGATATGAGGGCCTAGAGCGAAAAGCAGAACAGTCAGCAAGTTCGGACTATTGGTCAGGTGCGTACCAAATTGGCGAAGTGTATGCGCGTTCCTGCGCTGTCAATGGGACATTGTCTGGCATTTGAATTCCAAACTTAACGGCATCATACGCCGTCCAGCGGGGTGTCGGAATTTCGATAACTCGGGCGTAGTAAAATGCGCTTTCTGACGGATCAAAGTCGGGATCCTGCCACACGGTTCCTAACTCAGAAGCACCTATCGTGTTGGTCCACGAGGGGATTGAAAGGTTAACTGTGGTGCCTACGGATGGCAGCTTACCAGCGGCATCTGGTTCGCGGGAACCGGACCAGGCCACATCGTAGACTTTTTCCCGTTGCTCTCCATCTGCATCTAACCAACCCTTTATGATCTGGATTCGATCCAAGTTTGCTCCCATCGGATCACGAAGCGCGTATACCAGAAAAGTAGGAGAGCCTTCCCCAGGGCCAAGATCGCCACCCATCGGCACACCTTTGGTGTATCCCACAAGCGCCAAGTCCCGCCGCAAGGCATCCTCTTCGGTAAAAGTATATCCACCGAACATACGGACGCGCATTCGGGGACCTGTTGTTGCGTAAGTTTCACGCCGATGCATCGCATCCCAGATGGCTGTGCGGGAATTCTCCTCGGCCCATACTGCTGTCAGACCGCCGGTAATATATTGCGACGACCGCAGCGCAACAGTCCCGTCAGCATACGTCTTGCTGACATGTTGGCTCCGTTCTTCGCTGGGCTCGTAGCCGGTAAATTTTCCGAAGAAATTGTCGTTGTCAGGGGCGGTCAAACCTGTGTGCGTGTCACTGGCCCCACCCAAACCAAACTTGAAAGGGTTCACCCCAAGAAATTTTTGAAGCGACAGGCCGCGAAGCAACCCGGATCGGGCATATTCGCCGGGCAACATATCCGCCTCTTTTCGAACCGAAGCGTCAAGGTTACCGAAGTCCCACGTTTCGAAGTCAGCAAATTCATCGTCAGGTGAAAGGAACGGATGGGCCTCACCGTCCCCCTTTATCTGGGTTGATTCATATAGCCTTTCCCATTTGTTTCGCGCTTCTGCATATGCGGGATCTAACGGCACCCCGTCTGCGAAATCGTCAACGAGCGGGAACATCCAGCCGTTCGATAAGTTTCCATTGTGCGGAATAGCAAGCACACGCCCGCCGGTTGTTTGCTCATAGTTTTCCAACCACTTCCAAAGATCACGAGGGTTTGGTGAACCTACCGGGGGCGTCGTTGTATAAGGCAGTATCTGCCTTGTGAGCTCAGGGCCGTCGCGAAATATCACGTTTCGGTGCAAATTGTTCCCTGCAACCAGAGATGTCCATTCATAGGCTATGAAGGTGCTGAACACGCCGGGGTCATTGTACTCCTCCGCGGCATCAATAATGTCGTCCCAAACACGGGCGTAAGCGGGATTGCCGGGTTGATAGTTCAGCGCAGGGGAAACCTGTCCTTGAGCAAATGCCGCGGTAAGCTCAAGCGCAGCTGCCAAGGCGGCTTCCCCACCTTTGTTGAATTCCTCGTGGAAATATCTGCCTTGCTCATCCGCCAGGATGTTGGGTGCACCCCCAATGATGTCGGTGATTGCTCCCATCGCATCCGAATGGTCTGTAATCATGAAGAAATCGAGAGGTATCGAAAGTTTTACTGGTTGACCCGTGTTAGAAATCACCTCTTCGCCACGCGCAAACCGATAAGCATCTCGCGGCATGAGGCGTGTCCCGCCGCCGCCAGCGTCCCCGGAAAGTCCAGTATGAACGTGGGTGTCTCCAAAATAGACTTGAGTTGGATACGCGCGCTCAGCGTAAGGTGAATAAGGGCGACCAGAAGGTCCAGAAAGCCCAGACGGGTTTATTGCATCCTGAGCAAGGATTGGGTTCCCCAAAATGAGAGCGAGGGGTAAAACATAGCGAAACAACTTTTCCTCCATAATTGGAGGCATCATAACACAACTCCGGTACGGAGTATTTCCGGCCGAGAATAAATGTCTTCTGCACTTGAGGAGTAGACCCTCGGTGAACTTCACCAAATGGCTGCAACGAGCCGGGCGCAGCAAATTATCCCGTGGTCCTAGCGGTTTAATGAACTTTCGAAGAGCCGTCCAAGTGGTTCAAAGGCTGTTGAGCCGATGCTTCTCGAGTATCCCACAAAGCATAGTCTTGGCTTGGAGCCTGTGTTCTCGATGGCGTTCACGCGCCACATCCGGCCGACCTTCACTTATCGCTTGGAAAACAACACGATGATCCTCATTGGATTTGACTGGTAGCGGCCTGATAAACAGTGTCGTTGCGCGTGCGCGACGAACCTGGTCGCTCATCATGGCCACAATCGCTTCGACCCGCTTGTTGCCACCTAAACGCACGAGTTCCTGATGAAACAGCTCATCGGCCTCGGCCCAGGCTTCAAGGTCTTCGGCGTCGATGGCTTGGTCCATCTTTGCAATTGATCCGGCGAGTTCCGCCAATTCATCTTCCGAGTAACCCGCTTCGGCGGCGCGCTGTGCTGCGAGACTCTCGAGTTCCGTCAATATGTCGTAAATTTCACGCATATCATCTGACGAAACAGGCAGTATCCGCACGCCCTTCCGGGGCCGCATTTCCAGCAAACCCTTACTTTCCAACATCAGCGCAGCTTCCCGTATCGGGGTGCGGGACATGCCAAGGGTCTCGGCGAGTTCCGATTCCAGATGGTCAGTTCCGGCAGCAAGTTCGCCGGACAGGATCATCCGTCGCAAATCCCTTACAGCGCGTTGTGTATTGGAAAGAGTTTTTGCGTCCTGATCCTTCACGGCGTCTCCAGGTTGATCTTTCGTCCCTCCGCAGCCGAGAGATAGATTTTCTCTTCTATGCGGATCACATCCAAATATTCTCGGGCCGTGTTTTCCAGCGGCGTGCCCCGTAGAAGGCCCGAAATGACGTGACTTTGCAAGGCGTGGACGCAGTCTCCTCCAAATCCATCGTGATCGCTCGGAGGCAGAATCTGCTTTCGCTCCTGTCTTCCAAAAGCGCGGAGTTCAACTGAACCGTCGCCGTTAAGAACCAGCGATCCTTTCGTTCCTTCAATAAGCGCTTCGCCCATGGTTTGACGCAGGTTTTCGGCACTGTGATCAAGGCACCTGTTCCCGTCGAACAGAGCTTTCAAGCCGTTGGGGTGATCAAACAAGATGTAACCTGCGTCCTCGCCCGCGATAACGGGGTTCACTCGACGCAGGTCGGCATAAACCGCGCTGGGCGCCCCGAACAAAAAACGAAACGTGTCTACCCAGTGAACCGCTGTTTCATGAACGAGGAAACGCGGCATGTCCTGAAAGTAGGGCTGCCGGTCCAGATAGGCGCGTGGTCCCTGTCCGTCACCGGGCCGAAGCCGGAAAGTCGCTTGTAGAGGCGTTCCAATTCGACCTTCAGCCATCGCTTCCTTGATTGCGCGGTACCAAGGCTGGAAGCGGAAGTTCTCGTGTACAACAATAGTTGCGCCAACCTCTTCTGCTTCGGAAACAACCTCCTCCGCTTCACCCAGAGACAAGCAGAATGGCTTTTGGCAGATCAGCCACTTGATACCAAACCGCAGTGCCGTGCGGATGGCCTCGGCCTGCGCCACAGGTGGAAGGATGATGTCCACGAGGTCCGGTTCTTCTGCCTCCAACATTTTCGACAGATCATCATAAGCCGCCAGCCCTGTTTCCCTCGCTTTTTTGATATCACGGTTGCAGGATGCAACTGGAACAGCGCCGGGCATTCTTGACCAGCTTTCGTAGTGGAACTTGCTGAAGTATCCCGCACCTACACACGCGACCCGAATGGCTTCTTTAGTATTCATTCCGGCAATGCTTCCAATACTGCTGAGGCCGCTTCCTGAGTTCCAGCTTTGCCGCCCAAGTCTCGCGTCAGGTTTTGACCGTTCGCCACCACCTTTTCTACGGCCTCGCGCAATCGAGCGCCGTCGCTGGACAGTTCCGGGTGATCATGGGTCAAACCCAACCATTCAAGCATCATTGCCGCGGACAGGAACATTGCAAAAGGGTTGGCAACACCCTGTCCCGCAATGTCCGGAGCGGAGCCGTGACAGGGTTGGAACACGGCGTGGTTCAATCCGATATCTGCTGAAGGAGCCAGTCCAAGACCGCCCATAAGACCTGCACCAAGGTCAGAGAGGATATCTCCGAACATATTCTCAGTTACCAAAACATCGAATTCCCAAGGCTTCTGGACCATCCAGAGGGCGGTCGCATCAACATAAGCATGGTCTGCTTGTAAATCGGGATGGCGTGCAGCCTCGGCGTCAAAGATTGATCTGAAGAATGCAAAGGCGCGGAATACATTGGCTTTGTCGACACAGGTTACTCGTCCCGGGCCGCGACCGGACGCCTTGCGGTTGTTGGCGAGGTCAAACGCGAAACGGAATAGCTTTTCGGATACCTCGCGGGTGATCAGCAGGGTTTCACGCGCCTCATCTTCCGTGACTTCGCCCGTTCCTTGGGTGAAGAACAACCCTTCGGTGCTTTCACGAATCAAAACAAAGTCGATCTCTTTTCCGGGAGGCAACTCCAAGGGTGTCATTTGTCCGCTGCTTACCTTTACCGGACGCACGCCAGCAAAAAGGCCAAGCTGCTTTCGCAGGTCTATCTGTGGAGAAATCTCGGTTCCGTCAGGATATCGAACATCCGGTAAACCCATTGCTGACAGCAGAATCGCGTCGGCCATGCGTGCAGTTTCGAGTGATCCTGATGGGAAAGATTCTCCAGTTTTGGCGTAGTGGCCTGCGCCTGCTGGTGCGTCTGTAAACGCCAACTCGTAGGTCGGATTGCCGCGCGAGAGATGGCGCAAAATTTCAAGCGTAGGCGCCATAATTTCCGGGCCGATCCCGTCCCCGTGGAAAACCGCGATATCGTAAGTCTTTTTCATTTTGGCCCGCTTCCTTCCCGTTTTGCATTCATAGCGCGATAGCAGCTTCCACTACAGTCCGTTGACAATGCATTCTTTAATGTATACGCAAATAAATGCAACAATAAACGCGAAGTTGTTTTGGGAGGACTTGGAAATGAAACTAAAGCTAGGGCGGTTAGCGGCCGCAGCCGTGATGGCGACCGGGATCGCAGGGGCAACTGCCGCGCAGGATTATCCCTATCGTGATATCACCACAGCTGTGGTCTGGGGGGCCGGTGGCGGCACGGACACGATTAACCGAATGATCATGGCTGAGATGGAAAAACACCTTCCGGTCTCGATCAACGTGATCAATCAAACTGGCGGGGTCGCAGGCTCCAACGGCATGGTCTATGTTATGAACCAACCAGACGATGGTTATACATTGGTCGGGCTGTCAGAATCGAATGTCACGGCCGCTGTGCAGGGGGGGTGGGACAAGAAATTTGATTTTTGGTATCCGTTTATTGTCGGCGGATCGCCTGATCTGATCTCGGTTCCAGCGGACAGCCCTTACAATACGCTGGAAGAACTGGTCGACGCTGCCAAAGCTGCTCCGGGTACTATTCCAGCAGCGGCGTCCGGTGCAGGTTCGATCCACCACTTGAACCTTCTGGCCATCGAAAAAGGGTCCGGTGCAGAATTCAAATTTGTTCCATACAAAGGCTCAGCACCCGGGCAGGAAGCGGCGATAGCGGGTGAAGTTGCGTTGGTTGTGACTTCACTGGCTGAACAGGCTCCGTTGATTGAGGGCGGTCAACTTAAACCGCTCGCAATGTTGACGCCCGAAGATGCGCAGATTGCAGGCACAACAGTGCCATCTGCCTTTGGCATCTATGACGGGCTCGACCAGTATCTGCCGCTCAAACAGGCCATCGGGTTTGCAGTTCACAGTTCAGCCGGAGATGACGTAAAGGCCGCACTTGGTGATGCCTTCGAGCAGGCGATTGCGTCCGACACCGTCGCTGAATGGGCTGCGGCAAACAAATACGATGTCGGCGGTCAGCACGGCGAAGAAGCTCAAGAATTGTTTGCGAACCTTGAGGCTACCTTTGCCTATACCTTGCAGGACCTTGGTGCTGCCACTGTCGATCCGGCCTCGCTGGGTATCGAGAAGCCCTAATCCGATCAATTTTGAAAGGGCGCGTTCGATCGCGCCCCTTCCTGAAGGAGGCAGGCCATGGACAAACCTGACGAAACACTGATCCTGCGGACGCGCGATTTTTGGGCATCGATTGTTCTTATCACAGTGTCCCTCTTTTTCCTTTGGAAGACATTGGACATTCCACTTTGGGGTGAAAACCGCGCCGGTGTAAGTGGATCTGATTGGTACAACTCGGCTGCAATTGTACCGTTATTCATCTTCGGCGGGTTACTTGTCCTTTCCTTCGTTTTGCTGGCTATTTCGGTCCGTTCGGGCGGAGCTCAAAACGCGTTCAGTGCCTTGGGGATTGGATGGGATAAGTGCGAAGCCTACCGTGCTTCGACAATAGGCCTGATCCTTCTTGCATATGTCGTCGGACTGGTTCCCAGAGTGGACTTCATTTTGTGCTCTGGGTTGCTGATCACGGCTTTGACTTACGGCTATTACGGGGGTCATGCGCGGCGTGCTTTGGTGGCCTGTGTCGCAGTTGTCGCTGCCGGTTTGTTTGCGTTCGCCGTGTTTCCCGCGCAGGCGGATTGGAATGAACACGGTGATGATTGGTTTACATTGGCCGTTTGGGTCACGCTTACACTTGTGGTGTTGTCCAAAGCGGTTACTGAACGCGTTTTGCGGTTCGTTCCAGTGGTGGCGATACTTGCCCCGCTCATCCTTGTAAGCGCGATGGCCTTTGTTTTCCGGCAGAACGTGCCCGCGCGCGGCGGACTGATCTTCAAGCAAATCGAATACCACTATTACGTGACGCTTCGTCCGCTTTGGAAAGACTGACCGGATGGACTTTATCCTTTCGCAACTCGCTGGATTTGGGGCCGCTTTCGTGGGCCTGGCAGTGGACCCGCTGACCTATCTGTACTTGGTCGCATCCGTATTCCTGGGCATCGCATTTGGAGCATTGCCCGGACTTACGGCAACCCTGGCCGTGACGATCTTGACGGGCTTCTTCGGTAACAAAATCCCGCTCGACTATTCGCTCATTGCCTTGCTCGGGGCCTATGTCGGCGCGATTTATGGCGGCTCTTACCCCTCAATTCTATTGAATATACCGGGCACAGCAGCCAGCGCGGCGACGGCCATGGATGGCTACCCTCTGGCCAATGCGGGTCGAGGGGGCGAAGCATTAGGGCTCACCACGACGGCCAGTTTCATTGGCACAGTAATCGGGACCATCACGCTTTTGATTTTCGTCTGGGCGCTGCTTTTGGTTTCAAAGAACATCGCAAGCCCAGAGAAAGCATTGTTGGCCCTGTTCGGCATTCTGCTTTCTGGCACTTTGATGAGCGAAGACCTGGTGATCAAGGGATGGATCGCTGGTCTGATCGGGCTTGCGATGTCCATGGTGGGGCTCGACCCGCTGTTGTCTGAACCACGCTATACCTTCGGCTGGTCTTACCTGATGAGCGGATTTCAGGTTGTGCCAGTTTTGATGGGAGCCTTCGCCATCCCCCAAATTATCGACGGCTTGAGGCATGTTGAGACTGGGAAAGTCCTAGCCCTGAAAGGCCGTATTCTTCCAAACCTTCGCTCAATTCGACGCTACCTGCCCACCATTGGCCGGTCAGGTGTGATTGGAACCGGGGTAGGAGCTCTTCCCGGAGTTGGCGAAGATGTCGCCGGTTGGGTCAGCTACGGTGTTGGCAAGACCGTATCTGCCGAGGGCGACAAGTTTGGAAAAGGCTCTTTGGAGGGTCTGCTGTGTTCTGAGACTGCAAACAACGCCTGTATTGGTGGTGCTCTGATCCCTCTTTTGGTGTTGGGCATTCCCGGTTCGCCACCCGCCGCGGCTTTGATGGGGGCGTTCAAGATCAACAACGTGATCCCAGGACCCACGATAGACCCCGAGATCATTCTGCGCGTGGTTGCAATTTTAGTGCTGGCGTCACTGACGATGTTCCTTATGGGGCTTTTCACCGCTCGGGTCTTTATCAAAATACTCGCCATCCCGCAGACTATCTTCTTGCCCGTCGTTATGGTTTTGACAACAATTGGGTCTTTCAGCGTTGGTGGGGGCATCAATGATCTCTACCTGATGCTCGGTGTCGGCGCGGTTGCCTATTTCATGAAACTTATGAAGTACCCAATCGCCCCGTTGGTGATTGGTGTTATTCTGGGAAGCCTGTTTGACGAAACCTTCCGCCGGTCGCTGTTCTTGTCAGACGGGGATCTTTCGGTCTTCTTTTCACGACCCGGTGCGGCCATTCTTCTGGTACTAAATATTGGCCTGATCCTCAGCCAACTGCCTGTCGCAAAGCGCGCTTTCTCACGTCTGAAAGGAATTTCTGTCTGATGTTTGCGGTTACTGTCACCTTCACTCTCAAGCCCGGTACGAGAGACACCTTTTTGCCGCTGATGGTAGAAAACGCTTCAACCTCTTTGCGTGAAGAACCCGGATGCCATCAGTTTGACGTTTGCCTCGGTGACGATCCCGAGACGGTGTTCCTCTACGAGGTTTATGAGGACGCAGCCGCGTTCGGCGTTCACCTCGAAAGCCCGCATTTCAAGTCCTTCGATGCTGCGGTGGCTGATATGATAGAAGCCAAAGCTGTTCACCAGTATTCCGAGGTCATCCGATGAACAATTGGGAAATCCACGCCGTCAAATATGCGGATCGAAATGCCCGGACGCGAGCTGATAGTTTCATCATCGATGATAATCACGACGCGCCTCATGCGATGGACTACTTCGTTTGGGTGCTCAAACGCGGCGACAAAGTCATTCTGGTAGATACTGGTTACGATAGCGGCGAGGCCACTGCCCGGGGTCGTCCCATCGCGATGGACCCTCGCGAGGCTTTGCGGCCTTTAGGTATTTCGCCCGAAGCGGTGACCGATGTCATCGTGACCCATCTTCATTATGACCACGCGGGGGGGCTGCATATGTTCCCTAACGCGAAGTTGCATATGCAATCGGCGGAAATGGCCTTCGCCACCGGCCCCTGTATGTGCCACGATCATTTGCGTGCGCCTTTCTCGGCGGGCCATATCTGCGAGGTTGTAAAGCGCCTCTATTCAGGCAAGGTCGTTTTTTACGACGGAGAAGCCGAGATAGCTGATGGGGTCACGGTGCACTGCATCGGTGGGCATTCGCGCGGGTTGCAATGCGTTCGGGTAAGGACGTCAGGCGGGTGGATGGTACTCGCCTCAGATGCCTCGCATTACTACGAGAATTTTATGGCGCGCAAAGCTTTTCCCATCGTCGTCGACCTGCAGGACATGATGGATGGTTTTGAGACGCTGGAGAGGTTGGCTTCGCATCCTCGGCTCATAGTGCCCGGCCACGATCCACTTGTGCGCGAGATTTATCCCGTCGGAGCAGCACCGCATATCCATAGGTTGGATCCAGGGCCGACGAAGGACATCAAATTATGAAGATCGGCGTCATAGCGGACGACTTCACTGGTGCGAGTGATATTGCGAACACCTTGGCAAAGGGCCTTAAGCCGGAAGGTGGGTTACGCACGGCTCAGTATACAGGCATTCCAACTACCCCGGCGGATAAGGAGATCGAAGCAGGTGTGATCTCTCTCAAAAGCCGCACTGCACCCGTCGATGAAGCTGTTGCAGATAGCTTGCGCGCTTTGCGCTGGCTCGCGGACCAAGGATGCGGTCAGTTCATTTTCAAGTATTGCTCGACCTTTGATTCCACGATGGAGGGAAATATCGGCCCCGTTGCGGAAGCACTCGCCAACGAGTTGGATGAGCAAAAGGTGGTTTTCTGTCCGGCCTTTCCCACCCCGGGGCGTACCGTTTATCAGGGACATCTTTTTGTGCACGGCAAGCTGCTGCACGAGTCTGGGATGGAAAATCACCCTCTTACTCCCATGACGGATGCAAACATCCGGCGATGGTTGAAGCGTCAGACCGAAGAAGCGGTCGGGTTGGTGCCCATTGACGCCGTGAAGCAAGGATCCGAGGCGATTGCTGCTGCTTTGAAGAGCGCCGACGAACGATTTGTGATTGGCGATGCGATTTCGGATGAAGATTTGTTGGCCTGGGGCGAAACTCTAAAGGATGCCAAGCTCATTACTGGGGGATCGGGTATAGCACTGGGGTTACCAAGAAACATCTTGAGAGGGGCTTCACCCAATAGAGCTGGCGGTGTGTTCCCCGGTATCACGGGGCCCGAGGCGATCCTTGCGGGGTCTTGCTCAGGCGCTACTCGTGAGCAGATCGATGTTCATGCGAGTTCCCATCCGACCTTCGCAATCGATGTTCCGGGCGTCATTTCCGGGGATGTGACCACGCAAACGCTTTTGGAATTCTTTGAAACGCACTTGGGTCAGGCGCCGCTCGCATATTCGTCGGGAAACCCGGAAGATGTGCGCGCGATCCAAAACCAATTTGGTCAGGAAGAAGTAGCGGAAAAGCTGGACAATCTCTTTGCAGACACCGCGCGAGAACTTGTCCTGACGGGGTACAAGCGATTGGTGGTGGCAGGAGGGGAGACGTCGGGCGCTGTCGCCAAGGCTGTGTCTGCGGCACTGGGGTCTCCTGCCATGTCGGTTGGGCCAGAGATTGACCCGGGCGTGCCGGTCCTGAGCGTTGGAAAAACCGAACCCATCGCGCTGGCGTTGAAGTCTGGAAACTTTGGCGCTCCGAACTTCTTTTTGAAGGCTCTCAGAATGATGGAGGCAGGCACATGAAATCTGAAGAATTGGTATTGCGGCAGCAGATGTCGGAGTTATGTGCCTCGCTGTTTGAGCGTGGATTTTCCGTCGGCACTGCGGGCAATGTCTCCGCACGTCTACACGACGGTATCCTGATGACGCCAACCAACTCAACTTTAGGAGATATCTACCCCGAGCGCATCGCCAAGATTGATTTGGATGGAAACCACGTCTCTGGCGACAAGCCGACCAAAGAGGTTTTTCTGCATCAGGCCTTTTATGAGACTCGACCAGAAGCGGGCGCGGTGGTTCATTTGCATTCGACCTGGGCCACCGCCCTGTCGTGTCTGGAAGACACCAATCCAGATGATTGTATTCCTCCGCTGACGCCGTACGTGGTGATGCGCGTCGGCAAGGTCAAACTGGTTCCATACGTCAAGCCGGGTGATCCGAAATCTGGTGACCTGATCCGCGAACTGAGCGGTAAATACAGTGCTGTACTGTTGGCCAACCACGGACCCGTAGTCTCGGGAAAGGATCTGTTCTCAGCAGTTTGTGCAGCAGAAGAGTTGGAAGAAACGGCCAAATTGCTCGTGACACTGCGGGGTATGCCAACCCGAACGTTGGATGCAGAACAAGTCGCAGAACTCAAAGAGACATTCGGAGGGATTTAATCCAACGCAAAATACTGACTGTGCAGACTTTTGGGCAAATCGGGCAGGGCTATGGGCGTTAAACTTGAGTTTAATGAACGAAATCTATGGCAAGAAAGCCGCGTTTTGAGGCACCTAAACCCGGTGTGGCTTATCAATTGCGGGCGTTCTTTGCTGGCCGAATGCAAATACTGCACCGGACTCTGACAAACGCTTATGCTCTCAATGTCTCATTTCTCACGGGTGACCGGGACTTCAGTTTAGATGACAAAAATTAGATTTCCGCGGAGCGTGCGGTTCAAATACAGGGGTGTTTTTGATGAACTGTGAGCGGAACTTGCGGCCTAGCTGCTTCTTCAGCCGCCGGTTCTAAGAATCCAAAGCACGCAGCTTCTCGTCAGACAGTTCCATGCCGCCAAACTTCGATTTGTATTTGTAGAAGGTGCTCTGGCTGATCCCAAAGCGCTAGTAAACATTCCCGTATTCTCGCAAGCTTCCTGTTGCTTTATCATCTGAATGATCAGTTCGCGGGTGAATCTCACTTTCACTTGTCCGTCCTTTAGTTGACCAGACTCTACGCAAAACAGGAGAAGATTTGCGGGCTCAGGTCATGTCCTGAAGAAACACAAAAGTCTTGATCTGAACAAATCCCGGCGGCAGCATTGACCTGCGTTGTTCGAAAAATGGGGATACCGTTTGCAAGGCCTTCTTAGTTTCTTCCCATGTAGAGTCTCGGGTTGCTTGCGATGATACATTCCTCACCTGAACTGCTGGCAGTTTCCAGGCGTTGGTACGAGATTCTCAGAACCAAGAAGAATACTGAGGAATTGCGGAACTTTCTGTCGAAAGCAGAAGAACTTCGGTTCGTTGGAACCGGCGAAGGCGAGTATTGGAGCGGCCAAGCCGTTCGTGATGGGGTTAGCGGCTTTTTCGCGGAAATCCCGGCACCGGTCGTTTTCGAAGAAATTGAAGCGGAAGCCTTCGAAAACGGAGAAACGGGATGGTCATCCTTTGTCCATAAGATTCAGTTTGTCGGCTTTGATGAAGCCGTCTTCTATCGCACCGTCCTGATTTTTGTCCTGGAGGGAGCGGCCTGGAAGATCATCAATCGCCACGCTTCAGTACCCACTCCGAATATTGAACTTGTGGGTAAGGAACAGCTGGCCATCCAAAAACTGATTGATGCCGCACGCGATGAAGGGCCCGAGCTGACCCAAACCGAAGGTTTAGCTTCGGTACTTTTCACTGATGTGGAGGGCAGTACGGCATTGGCAGAGGCGTTGGGTGATCAGCGTTGGTCGGTGCTGATCGAAAACCATTTCCGGGTCTTGTCGGCGATCATTGAAAAGCATCATGGCCAGTTCGTAAAATCCCTTGGAGATGGAACGTTGTCTGTCTTTCCGTCTGCGAAAGAAGCATTAGCGGCTGCCGTCAAAATTCAGAAGGCCATTGCGTCGGTGTCCGAAGAGCCGTTTTTCGGTATTCGTATTGGAATTCACACTGGCGATGTCGTGCAATCACGTGGAGATTTTTTCGGTACCGTGGTCAACAAGGCGTCACGCATTACAACGGCTGGTGTGGCAGGTGAAATACTCGTTTCAGATGTGACCCGCGCCATGGTTGCCGGACAGACCGGTTTTTCGTTTTCCGGCCTAGAACCCAGACTGCTCAAAGGTCTACGTGGCCACCACGTACTATATCGGCTACAGTGGAATAATTGAGCGTTGACTTTAACTTAACCCGACAAGTCGAATAGCGCCCTCGCGGATCAGTTGGGTACAAAGCACTGTGTTGCACAGTACAGAAAATCGCTAAAATACTCCGGTGGATTGCGGCTATCGCCCTATTGTCACGTGTGCAGTATGCAACAAGATCAGCATACAATTTCTCGCGTGCCGGATGGTTCGGTTGGGTCAGTGTCACGTCCTTGCAAAGACGAGATGTGCTGTAGATGCTTCTGTCACTCGTCCACAACACGAAACTCACCGGAAGGCGCGTCAGTAGGTGGTTCTTCGAACTCATTGGAAATCAGACCGCGACGGATGAGTTCTCGAATGGCGGCCGCTCTGGATGGCAGTCTGTTCTCGAACCGCCAATCATCGATGGCCTTAAGCTCTTCGAGGTCGAGCATTAGTTGCAGTTTTTCAGTGCGCTTTGGTGGTCGATTTTGATCAGACACCGGCATGACCTCAGTAGCTTACGTCAGTTACTCCAAGCATGTATGGCAATGGGCCTGTGTGTCTACATCAATGTTGGCATGTTGGGCTGGATACCCATGATCATGAAGCGCCCCATTATGTGTTGGATACATATAATAAGTATATGATTTTAATTGAAATTTTTCATCTTCTCCCTAGTTTCTACTCTGTAAGAAACGAAATGGAGTGAAAATGATACAGCAAGTTTTAAAGTCTGAAGTTCAGGAAGAAACGAACGATACAGGCATCGACAAAAATGCGTGGATCGCCAACGCGGTGACAGAAATACTGGCCGATACAATGATCCTGATGGTGAAAACGCAAGGCACACATTGGAACGTCGTCGGCCCGCTTTTCCTGCCGATTCATGAGCTGACAGAGCGTCAGTATCGTGACCTGTTTGAGGCCGCTGATGAATTGGCCGAGCGCGTGCGCGCGTTGGGTCAGGTGGCACCGATTTCGTTCACTGACATGGTTAGCCAGGCAAAGTTGACCGAAGAAGAAACGGTCAAAGACGCAGAAGGTATGATCAAGCAGTTGGTTGCAGACCATGAAGCGATCGCCCGAAACCTGCGTGAGACTGCCGCGACCGCCGCCCGTTATGGCGATGGGGCTACAGAGGATCTGATGAACGCCAGGATGGCCAAGCATGAAGAAGCAGTCTGGATGCTCAAGGCGATTGTTGCGGCCTAGTGGGCGGCTCCCGTCGATCTGAACCACCGTTTGAGAAGAAAGGAAAACTCATGACACGTGTTGGGTACGAGAAAAAGGCACAGCTGCAACTGGATAGTTGGAATGCCCAGATTGATGTTCTTGAAGCCAAGCTGAAAGTGGCGGAAGCGGATGCCAAGATCGAGCTCGAGGAACAACTCAGCAAGCTCTACAAGGTAAGGTCTGACGCAGAAGCTCAGCTGAAAGAGTTGAAGTCGACCAGCGACGAGGCCTGGGAAGACGTCAAAGAGGGCTACGAGGCTGCATGGAATGACATGCAGAGTGCTTTGAAAAAAGCGGCCGACCGGTTCGCGTAAAGCAGGGTTCGTCAAGAAAGAGCGTGTTGTGAATGGGGACTGGAATGCAAACGCCCAGAGAATTAGTGAGATACTTTCGCGGGTTCCTAACCATCCCTGCCGCCATAAGTCTTTCAGGTCTTGTGGTGGCTGGGATTGTCTTCAAGACCGAGCAAGCGCTTGTGAAGTGGGGTTGGTCCGCTTCCGATTGGCTCAGCGTTTCGAATCGCACTGCGAGCGATGTACTGAGCGCAATCTCGGCAGCATCCATGTCCGCATTGGTCATGGTCTATTCCATTGTTCTTCTGGTCTACACCTTGGCAGCTGGATCTATTGGGCCCAGGCTCTTGCAGCGCTTCGGCGAAGACAGGGTAAATCAGATTGCAGTTGGTTCACTTGGAGCAACGTTTTTATACAGCTTGATGATCTTGTGGTTGGTACGCGATGACACATCAGTGAACCTAGCCGTGGTGGTTGGCATAATCTATTCAATCGTCTCGGTTCTATTGCTGCTGCTCTTCGTCCATACCGTATC
This sequence comes from Ruegeria sp. AL12, assembly GCF_056540885.1. NCBI lineage: Bacteria > Pseudomonadati > Pseudomonadota > Alphaproteobacteria > Rhodobacterales > Roseobacteraceae > Ruegeria > Ruegeria sp. AL12. The sequence continues at coordinate 126,147 of NZ_JBQFXN010000007.1, forward strand.
GACGCGCGTAACCATTGATCAGGAGGCGGCGCGGATTTCTGAAGCCTTGGATCGCCAAGTGAGCACCGCGATCGAAAACAGTGCAGATATTCCATCTTCAGAGGCAATCCCCGAGAAGGGAGACAAGCGCCCGGTCCCGGCTTCGGGAACTGGTTATGTGAACTCGATCAACACCGAAGAACTGGTGCGTGCGGCCAAACAAGCAGGAGCAGTCGTCGTTTTTGATGTGCAGCCTGGTGACTTTATGGTTCCATCGGACATTTTGGCCAATGTTCATGGTGATATTGATGAGAGCCTCAATGATCTGGTGCAAGCGGCAGCTCGGTTGATCCCCGCGCGAGACCCTAACGGAGATATCCGTTTTTCTGTCCATCTTCTCGTTGAAATCGCACTTCGGGCATTATCGCCGGGTGTCAACGACACGTTCACCGCAATTGTCTGCATCGACCGTCTATCGGCCTCTCTGGCCCGTGCGTGGTCGTCCAAGCTCTGCACGGGTGTGTATCGAGATGACGACGGAGCCGTGCGGGTGGTTTACCCATCCATCACGGCAGAGTCATTGTTTCACGACTCGATGCCAGCTCTAAGACGCGCCGCTCGGGGCAATGGCCTCGTGACGGCCGCCCTTATTCGAGCTTTGGTTCGCATTGCTGAAGCGGCTCCAGAAAAGGAAGCGCGGGCTATTGTAGATGAACTAACCGCAGTCAGAGATGAGACCCGAGAAAGCGATATGCTGGAGCGCGATATTGATAAGTTTTGTGGTCAAATCGAAACTGCAATGCGAGGGCTTAGTTAAACTTCCCTTACGCGCGTAGTCCCGTTCTGCGGGGGAGAAGTGCGTGGGCCATCCGCAGTGATATCGAGAAGAACTTGAGTGCCGGGCTTGCCTTCAAGTTAAAAAAAGACGGCAAGCAGGTGATGAAAGCAGACGGCAGTTTTGACTGCCAAGCAGCTAAAAAGCAGACAGCAGGGAATGATCGCATAAAGCCCAAAACGGGCGGGCACTGAATTCAAGCAGAATTGACTTTCGCAGCTTTCAGATAAAAGGGTTGTGAGTTTCCTTCTTTAATTCGAAGTACCCCAATTCATGCCAAGGTGGGAGGAGTTGCTATGAAAACAGCGGTTGTGACTGGCGCCGCGGGAGGGATGGGGAAGGCCATCTGCCGCCAATTGCGGGCAGATGGGTTCCACGTCGTTGGACTGGACCTTAATGAAGAGGGTCTGGACGAACTGGCAACAGAATTAGGCCCAGATTTCACGCCGATCTCCGTCGACCTAACGGATTCCATGGCTATCGCTCAGACGTTTGATGGCATTAAGTCAGCGCACGGTGGTCTGGATGCTTTGGTAAACAACGCGGGCACCTGCTTCATGTCCGACTTCCCGCACATTCCGCCCGAGGAACTCGAAAAACAGATGGCAATCAACTTTAACTCTGCGTTCCATTGTTGCCAGCAGGCGGTTCAGTTGATGCTGGAACGCGAAGGTATCAAAAAGATTGTAAATATCTCTTCGAACGGAGCTTACAATTTCGATGTTTTCGACCCTCCGCACTACCGGGCGTCAAAGGCTGCTATGGATACCCTTACGAAAGACCTTGCCCGTCGATACGCAAACGAAAAAATCTGTGTGAATTCACTGGCACCTGCCATGACCGAGACACCCTTGTTCAAGGTCTTGACCGAGGAAGTCTTGGAGAAAGCCGTTAATGCCATGCCGCATGGTCGCGCGATGCTACCCGAGCAAATCGCCTCTTGGGTCAGTTTTCTCATTTCGCCGGCCGGTGATGTTTCCAGCGGGAACGTGATTATTCTGAATCAAGGGCGCGACGTCAGATAACTGGCAGGCGCGACATCACTTTTCGGGAAAAGTGAGCCACAGGTTGGGATCAACGGTAGACTTCTGGTGCTTTCTTCAGAGCGGGCCACTGCTTGGGACAATGCCCATAGATTACAAAGGCATCTCGTTCGGATGCTATACGCATCAACCTGTCTGCGCTGGCAATTGCGGCATCTTCGTCCCACGAGCCGGCAAACTTCTCGTCGATTTCTGCCGGTCGGGATATTGCATCACTCGTTAACAAAATTGCACCCGAAGGAAGATCGACCATTACTGCGATCTGGCCAGGCGCATGACCGGGTGAGGCCAAAACGAAGATGCCCGGCCCAATCTCTACGTCGCCATCAACCAAGAGATAATCCTGATCGGGCCATTCCAAAGGCCGTATATCGCCCCAATACAATGGGCGAGGCAAGGCTCGCTCCGCGGAAGAGATAAGAATTGGACTGCTTGGAAAGTCGGCCAATGCGCCGATATGGTCGATATGAGTGTGCGTACAAATCTGCAATGTGATGTCTGACGGAGTCAGTCCGAGTTTTGCCAGTTGTGCGCGTGGCAGATTGTCTGGTTCACACTTCAGGACCTCGCCGAACTCGTCCAATCGATCTTCTTTGACTGCGGCGTCGGTATCGGTCGCGTATTTTTCAGGAAACCCAGTGTCGATGAGTATTGCTTCTCCTAAGTCCGTCCGGATCAGAAACCCGCAGATCCCAATAATGCGGCCGGTGGAATGGACCTTGAACAGCCCGTAGTCCAAAACTGCCAAGTCACTCGGTCGCCCTTTGACAAATCCTTCTGCTTGCACAGACTCTCTCCCTGGTTGACTACAAGGATTTTGAGTTGAGCATGAAAGTCAAGATACACACACTTTTTCAGTACCTGCTGGATACCACCGAAGCGGATCCAGAAGCTTTCGTTGGGTTTTCCTTGTCTGCGTCGCCGTGTTTGGGTGAGTTTATGGATGCGCTGGACCCAGCACTGCCGCTGGATTGGAACCAAAAGAGCTTTCGGGGCCTGCCTGCTTTACGACGACATGTCTTGGACCGCGCCGGCTTGTCTGATGTTTGCAAACCAGACGATGTTCTGATCACCGCAGGCGCTGCGGAAGCCAATTATCTTGCATTCATGCAATTGGTCCAACCGGGCGACGAAGTCGTAACAGAACGCCCAGGCTGGCCGCAAGTGGGCGTCTTGGCAGAGGCTGTTGGCGCGACTCTCAAAGTTGTAGACCGAGAAGAGAGCGCTGGTTGGTTATTGCCGCTGGACGAAGTTGAAGCCGCAGTAACAGCGCGCACGCGGCTCATCTTTGTCACCAACCCCAATAACCCAACCGGCCGCCTGATGACCCGGGCAGAGCTGGAAAGGCTTGTACAAATTGCAGACCGTGTCGGCGCATGGCTGGTTGTTGATGAAGTTTACGCAGGATTGGAATGGGACGGGTCCCGTGCCCCTTCGATTGCCGGTTTGTATCCGAGGGGTATCACGACGGGCAGCGTTTCCAAAGCATTGGGGCTCCAGGGGCTGCGCACCGGCTGGATGATTTGCCGTGATCCCGATCTGATTTGGGATGCCATAATTCTGCGGGAAAACTCTAGCGAGATTATGAATATACTCGGCGAAGTCATTGCCGAAATCGCTTTGAGGCCTGACCGATACAATCAGTCAATGAAAACTGCGCGCGCAGCTGGGATGAAAACACTGGAACGCCTTGATCGGTTTGTTGCCGAACAACCCCGCCTCGATTGGGTCAAACCTCAGGCTGGATTGATTGGTTTGGCGCGGCTTGACGGGATTGATGGCGATGTGTTCGCCAAACTCTTGCTCGCCGATCCGTATCGGACATTTCTTTTACCGGGCTCGTCTTACGGGATGCAGAACCACGTCCGACTAGGCGTCGGAGGAGGTGCTGCTGCCAATCTCGACCTTGGCCTAGAGCGCATGGGTGAACTGTTGGCGAACTGGCAGACTTAGGACATTCATTTTGACGGTTCGGGCTGCAAAGTCGGTCTAACAGTGCAGCCCGATCAAAGCTGACACTAAGCCCAATTGTGGTTCAAGTTCGCCTACCTTGTGTTGAAAGTTCTTTCGCTAGAATAACGCTGTCGGCGCGCTATCTCGAAGAAGGAACAGCCTAATACACAACCCGGTTCCACAATGACAGCTTTGACAATTGAAGACGTGCAAGACTATCCGCGGCCACCTGCGCTGCGGGAGGTGCCCCATAACGTGCGGATAGAGTTTGGCGGTCGAACAATCGTAGAAACCGATCAGGCGTTTCAGGTACTCGAGACCCACCACGCCCCAACGTACTACATCCCACCGCATGACATTGATGCCGTTCTGACAAAAACCTCGGTCAGGTCATACTGCGAATGGAAGGGCGTTGCGAGTTACTGGGACGTTCAGAGCGGGGCGGCCAAGGCCACAAAAGCCGCATGGAGTTACGAGGAACCAACCACCAGGTTTGAACAGATAAAGGGCTATGTCGCCTTTTACGCCGGGCTTATGGACGGTTGTTTCGTTGGCAAGCATCGTGTGATCCCGCAACCCGGGGACTTTTATGGGGGTTGGGTCACCGAGAATTTGAAAGGTCGCATCAAAGGCTCTCCGGGCACGGAATTTTGGTGAGGATGTATGACTGACCCTAAATCCTCAACAACCTCTTTGGCAGTTCCTACAAGCCGTTTGGTCCGTGTTGCCGGTTTAAGCAGCATGACGGCAGGCATTGCAGGAAACGTGGCAGTGCGCGCCCTTCGAGAGATCGGTCGCGGTGCGCGACCCGATATGCGTGGTTTGTTGATGACCCCAGGTAACGTGACACGGATCGCGGATCAGCTTTCGCGCATGCGAGGGGCGGCGATGAAGGTGGGTCAGCTGATTTCGATGGATGCAGGCGAGGCCTTGCCACCTGAGCTGGCTGACATCATGGCACGTTTGCGGGATCAGGCGCATTTCATGCCACCGAAGCAATTGCGTGACGTCCTGAACCGAAACTGGGGTACAGATTGGCGCAAATCCTTCAAAACGTTCAATGTAAGGCCCATTGCGGCGGCGAGTATCGGGCAAGTACATCGTGCAACTTTGAAAGACGGGCGTGATATGGCGATCAAAGTGCAATATCCCGGTATCGCTCGCAGTATCGACAGCGATGTTGCCAATGTGGCCGCGCTGGTTCGAATGTCCGGTCTACTTCCCAAAAGCTTTGATCTGGGGCCGTATATCCAAGAGGCCCGCAGTCAATTACATGAAGAAACGGATTATCAACGCGAGGGGCGGCACATGCGCCACTTTGCTGACCTCTTGCAGGGTGATGATGCGTTCGAAATTCCGGAGTTCTTTCCGGATTGGAGCACTCCCGAAGTTCTAACGATGTCCTTTCTGGAAGGTCGCCCTATCGAGACCGTGAGTGATGCGACCAGAGAGGAACGCAATCGAGTCTCAGAAGCCTTGGTCGATCTCACGCTGCGCGAGGTTTTCGAGTTCGGTATCATGCAAAGCGATCCAAATTTTGCCAATTACCGATACAACCCGTCAAATGGGAAGATCAGCCTCTTGGATTTTGGCGCGGCCCGAGCCCTGCAACCATTGGCAATTGATGGGTATATGCATCTGCTGCGTGCTGGCCTGCGGGAAGATGAAGAAGAGCTTCGTAACGCTGCCATCCAATTGAAGCTTGTTGAAGGTGATGGCCCGTTCGACGACCGGATCCTCGGAATGATCCGCAGTGTCTTCGACGCAATCCTATCCGCGAATGAATTTGATTTTTCTGACCGAACGCTCTCCAACCACCTGAACAAGGAAGGCATGGCCTTGGCCCGGGCCGGGTATATCCCGCCCCCAATGCCAATGGATATTCTTTACCTTCAGCGAAAGATTGGGGGGATGTTCTTATTGGCCACGCGATTGAGTGCCTCGCTGCCTGTAAAGACGCTTCTTGCAAAGTATGTCATCTGAACGACCCCTATCCTCCCTAACCCAGCAAACCGAGCAATAGCAGAACCCGCGGCACCGATATGCGTGACCAACCCAAAACAAAGCGCGAGTATAATGCGAGTGTTGCCAAGTGCGGGTTCGAGCCCCCGTTTTACGAGCCAAACCAGTCCTTGAAAACGACCATCGTCCAGATTGATCATGTCGACGAACCTGTCCCGTTAGCCGACTTCGCTCCGACCCAAGACGCGATCCTCGAAAGCATCGGTCTTAGTGGCAGGAAGCACCGGTATGCAAGCTCTAGCAAAGGCGTTATCCCCGGCAAGCTTGCCGCCCGTGCCAGCCAATGCCATTTGGGTAAAGTGCCCCAGAGTTCCGTAAACGCGCGTGCACCGGATACTAGTTGTCCATCTGGTCGACGCACAGTGAAACGATCCATAGCTTCTTGCCGCGTTAGATCTTCATCAATTCGAACATTTGGTTTTGAAACGTCGACAAACCTCAAGCGTTCAGCGCCCTCGCAGGAGGCATAGTGCTCGATCTCAACGGAGCAAAGCGGGCAAGATCCGTCGTAATAAACCGTAGCAAACGAATGATCAGTTGCGGCGTCATCAGATGTGAGCGCAACCTCAGCTTTGTCCGTTTTGTCCATTTTGTTTGACCTCGTCTTGCGGGCTTCATCCGCCCCGTTGCTAGACTTAGCGCAGATACCGAAGAAACGAGGGTTCAGCCTTGACATACAGATGCGTTATGAGGCCGCAACTTGTGATGATGTTAGCAAAATTTTAGCGATTGCGTCGCCCGAATTGCAGGCGTGCGGGCAATTTTATCGAATAGGGTGAGGGGTTTGTAGGTACCTCGTTGTTTTCCGAAAGGCACTGAAAAGTTGCCCTACCAGAAGATGACTACGGCAATCTCACAAGCTCAGCGGTTGGCGCAGCTCATGATCCACGGGGCTTGATACCGCATAAGTCAAGCTTACTGCTTTCGATGCGCAAACAAGATGGTCCCGTTTGAATACCTCCCTCTTGCGTTTACACTGCTTTCGGGGCGGATGCTCTGAGGTCCGTTGCCAACCGTGCCTGATAGCGTTCAAATCGACGGGCTGGTTTCTTTATCCTTTACTCAGAAATCAGAAATTCAAATAAGACAGAGATGGGCTAACCCGCTCCTTTTTTGGTGGTTTAGGGCCCAGAGCGATCACTTGCCAATGTCACCTTTGTCGGGGTCTTTTTCTCTTGGCCACATGCCTTGGTTGGGTTCGCGAGCGCTTCCGACATTCATGTTCCGAAGGCCAATGGTTTCTCTGCAAAAACCACGTCACAGCGGAACGCGAGGAAGACTGGAACATAGATCCATTTCTAGTGGCCATGCGTACAATCCTTGAAAACGGAGGTATCGTGCAGGTCGTCTGGTTCAAACGGGATTTACGGGTAAATGATCATCCGGCACTGGCGCAAGCGTCTGAGGTCGGGCCAGTTCTGCCACTCTATGTGGTTGAACCTGAGCTTTGGCAGCAACCTGACGCGTCAACACGGCAGTGGAACTTTGTTGCTGAGACAATCGCTGAGTTGCGTGATGACCTTGGGAAACTGGGACAACCACTCATTTTGCGCAAGGGACAAATTGTGGCGGTCCTTTCCGAGTTAAAAGATCGTGGTCTGATAGACGTACTTTGGTCACATGAAGAAACAGGAAACAATTGGACGTATCAGCGGGACCGTCAGGTTGCTGCATGGTGCAGGGACCACGGCGTGCGGTGGCACGAAGTACAAAACCATGGCGTTCTTCGCAGGCTCAGGTCTCGCGATGGCTGGGCGGAACGTTGGGACCGGTTTATGGCTTTGCCCGTTGCTTCACCAGTTGCGCTTAAGCATATCGACATAGAACCAGGCTATATTCCCACGGGGCGCGACCTTGGCTTGCGGGATGATACATGTGTTGGTCGTCAAGCCGGTGGACGAGCTGTGGGTTTGGAACGTCTGAGCAGTTTTCTGACCCACCGTGGCAAAAGATACCAACGCGAAATGTCCAGCCCCTTGGAGGGGGCCGTTGCGTGTTCGCGGCTGTCGCCCTATCTGGCTTGGGGTGCGCTTTCGATGCGCGAGGTGTCGCAAGCTACTGAAATTCAGAGACGCCGGTTGCCGCCGCAGGCAAAGGATTGGCGTAAATCGCTTCGCTCGTTTTCGGGCCGTTTGCATTGGCATTGCCATTTTATTCAGAAACTTGAGGATGAACCCCGGATTGAATTTGAAAATCTGCATCGGCTCTACGATGGTCTTCGACCGAAAGCGCCAGATGCCCAGCTCTTGACCGCATGGTCCAACGGAGAAACGGGATATCCATTTCTGGACGCATGCATGCGGTCACTGCAGGCAACGGGCTGGCTTAACTTTCGGATGCGCGCAATGGTGATGGCCACTGCAAGTTATCATCTTTGGCTGGATTGGCGGGCCCCGGGTGAGCATTTGGCGCGCATGTTTACCGACTATGAGCCGGGCATTCACTGGAGTCAGGTGCAGATGCAATCAGGCACCACTGGCATCAATACCGTGCGCATCTATAATCCGGTTAAGCAGGGCTATGATCAGGATCCAGAAGGGTTGTTCATTCGGACATGGTTGCCGGAATTGTCCCAAATTGCGGATCAGCATATCCATGAACCCTGGAAAGCTCACAACGCGAAAGACATCCTTGGAACGCTTTATCCAGAGCGTGTTTTTGACCATCTAGCGGCAGCCAAGGCCGCGCGCGAGCGGGTTTGGGGAGTCCGCCGAAGTGCGGAGTTTCGTTCCGAAGCACACGCCATCGTGACAAAACACGCCAGCCGAAAGAATCGGCGGAATCCTCGCAAAGTCGCGCGGGCGTCTCAAAATCAAAAGCAACTCAGCCTGCCTCTGGAGGATCAGTGATGAAGATGCGCAAGAAAGCCGACTTACCCCAGAAGGTTTGCCCGGTCTGCCAGCGCCCGTTCACGTGGCGGAAGAAATGGGGAAACGTTTGGGATGAGGTGAAATACTGCTCAAAAAAATGCAGATCGGCTGCATGATCGAGATGTTTTCAGAACTTGATGAAGCGAAAGAGACGTTCGATTTCAAACCCACACGGACTAGCGGTCTTATAAGGCTGAAGCAGTTCGTGGGACGCACCGGGCGCCATTACGCAAGTGCGCGAAACTACGATTTTGGGACTGAGCGTCGCAGCAATGTTTCGGGTTTGTCACCTTGGCTGCGCCACCGTTTGATAACGGAGAAAGAAGTACTGGCAACGGTTTTAGCGTCGCATAATTTCAACGCGGCGGAGAAATTCGTGCAAGAAGTTTTTTGGCGCACGTACTTCAAGGGTTGGCTGGAACAAAGGCCCAGCGTCTGGTCACTGTATCAGCGGGATTTGCTGAGCGCTTGTGAGCGATTAAGGGATGATGAGGGCCTTAAGGCCCGTATCAATGATGCAGTGAACGGCAATACCGGCATCGACTGTTTCGACCATTGGGCGCGGGAACTGGTGGCGACAGGCTACCTTCATAACCATGCGCGCATGTGGTTTGCATCAATCTGGATTTTTTCACTTCGCTTACCCTGGCAGCTTGGTGCAGATTTCTTTTTGCGACATTTGCTGGATGGCGATCCCGCATCGAACACGCTGAGCTGGCGCTGGGTTGGTGGATTGCACACGAAAGGCAAAACTTACCTCGCGCGCCCTGACAATATTGCCAAATACACTGAAGGACGGTTTCAACCTAAAGGCCTGGCCAAATTTGCAGAACCGCTGACCGAGCCGGTAGATCACCCGCTCGTTCCTCTTTCAAGTCCGCACATGCCCTCAGACAGCCCTTATCTGTTGCTGTTGACAGAAGATGATCTGTCAGCTCATCAATTGATGCCGACATCGCCTGTTGCCAAGATCGGACTTTTGGCGACGCATGGTCGATCCCCAAACCAGATGGGAGATGTTGTACAGGATTTTGCCAAGGGCGCGATGAGCAACGCTTTGGAACCCCACGGAAAACTCGGGCAATCGACCGAGGACTGGTGTGGTACGTTGATCGAGGCAGCACGGAATGCAGGTGTTACGACCATTGCAACAGCCTATGCGCCTGTCGGTCCCACTCGGTCACGGCTGGATCGTGCGGAACCTGTATTGAGAGACGCAGGCCTTTCTTTGAACAGGATAATTCGGCCGTACGACGCTATAACATGGCCTCATGCGAAGGCCGGGTTCTTCGGCCTTCGAAAGAAGATCCCGTCGCTTCTACGCCAATTGAACTTGGCCACCCAACAAAGACCATAGCCCATGTCCACTGCCGCCCTTTTACTTCCCAACCAATTGTTTGCCCAACACCCGGGCCTGGCCGCCCGGCCCGATACTGTTGTGCTTTTCGAAGACCCGCTGTTCTTTGGCGACGCGTATTATCCCGCCACGATGCACAAGCAAAAGCTTTGGCTGCACCGCGCCTCAATGGCGCGCTATCGCGATGGCTTGGTCGCCAAGGGCTTTGATGCTGCGATCTGGCCCTTTGAGCGGCAGGCGGGTGCATGTCTGCGACTTTTTCAAAACTTGCGTGATCGTGGTGTCAGCCGAGTGATCATGGCTGATCCAGTAGACTTCATTGCAGAAAGACGTTTTCGGGCAGCGGCTGGCAATACCGACATCACGCTCGATATCCAGCCATCCCCCGGCTTTATGAATACGCGGGCCGACAATCTGGATTGGTCTGCCGGTCGAAAACGCTGGTTCATGGCGGAGTTCTACAAGGGCCAACGCCGCCGTTTGAACGTGTTGATGGACAGCGGCCAACCGGCCGGGGGACAATGGAGTTTTGACGAGGAAAACCGCAAAAAAGTGCCCAAGGCGCTGTTGGGCAGCCTGCCTTGGATCGACTGGCCTGCCCATGACGCAGTTGATGAAGCTGCAAAAGCGAGCGTTATCGCTGAATTTCCAGATGCATTGGGCGGCCTGGGTACGCTATTTTATCCGACGTCACACAAAGCCGCATCCGACTGGCTGGCGCAGTTTCTGGAACGGCGGTTCGAACACTTTGGCGACTATGAAGATGCTATTGTCGAGGGGGAAAACTGGCTGTGGCATGCCGTTCTTACGCCTGCTTTGAACATTGGCTTGTTGACGCCGAAGCAAGTTTTGGACGCTGCCCTGGCGCATGCTGATCGCAAGGGAATTCCCCTGAACTCGGTAGAAGGATTCATCCGCCAGATCATTGGCTGGCGCGAGTTTATGCGTGCTACCTATGAGAACCTTGGTGTGCAGATGCGCACTACAAACCATTGGGGCCATCATCGCCCTATGCATCGCTCTTTCTACAACGGAACCACTGGTATTGATCCGCTGGACGACACGATCAAAAGGGTGCTCGAAACCGGGTATTGCCACCACATTGAACGCCTTATGGTACTGGGAGGATTTATGTTTCTGTGTGAGATTGATCCAGACCATGTCTATCGCTGGTTCATGGAAATGTTCGTCGACAGCTATGATTGGGTGATGGTTCCCAATGCCTACGCGATGAGCCAGCATGCCGATGGCGGGTTGATCACCACCAAACCGTATTTTTCCGGCTCAAACTACATTCGAAAAATGAGCCATTGGGGCAATGGGCCCTGGGCAGATATCTGGGACGGGCTTTATTGGCGCTTTATCCTGAAACACACCGATAGACTTGCTGGCAATCCCCGTTGGGCGATGATGTGCCGTACGGCTGGGCGCATGTCGCCAGAGGTCAAAAACAAGCATGTCACGACGGCTGAAGCCTTTTTGCGACGTATGACGTGAGCATGAAATTTACCCGCGCAATGTCCTGCGCTGGATCAAGGTCGCCTAGTCCCAGCCACACTACAACGGAGGTTCTGATTGAGGCGGACCAAGGTAGATGCTTACAAAGCAAGCTGCAACAACTTGCGGAAGCCATTATGGCGGTGTGAGCTTCGTTTTCTAGCTATCAAAATTCGGGAATATCAAAAACATACAGTCGCGATTTCGCGGCATCATCTGTCAGGATGTAGAGAAGTCCATTGGGCTCATCCAGGGCGATCCCTTCTGGATGCTTTACAACCTTACGGTCGCCGTCTTTCATATAAGATAGTTCTATTATCTCTGCCGTTCTCGTCTCGGGATTGTACAAAAAGATCTGGCGCCCTTTGTCGCTCAGAATCCACAGTACACCTGAGGACGCAGACCAAGCCAATCCGCTTACATCCAGCTCATCGTCATTTACGCGATCGGACATAAAACCAGATTCGCGATCCAGTGGGGTGATTTCCTCAATCTCCGTCAGCTCTGGTGACAATACCAGCAACAACCGCGGTTTCCCTTCGATGACCACGAATACTCGCCCAGTGTCCGGATCGACTGTGATGCCCTCAGGCCCTTTGTTCAATGGATTACCGACGAGCATTTCAGCTGCATCCGAATAACCCTTGAGAGTAGCAAGTGGAACCGTTGTAAGTTGAATGGGGTCGGTTGGGTGAACGACTAGAATTGACCGGTCAGTTTCCTGAAGCACCAAAACAGATCCATCTTTTCGCGAAGCGACACCCTCGAGGTCTGATCCCTTCAGTGATGGCAACTTGAAAGAGTTTCCCAATGCCCCGTCGATTCCAAGGAGATGCAGTATAGGTTCGGCATCGCTGACAGACCACAAGAAGCCTTCAGCGCTGGAAAGCGACAGACCTGAAGGCTCTGAAAATCCTTCTGATTTGTCTGCGACCTTGAACCTATCGACCAGAACCAAACCAGCACTTTCGGCGCGGGCAAGACCAGCCCATAACAGGAAGGCCGCCGCCAATAACCCGGGCGCAAAAGCGAGCCGTCTAAGTAAAAAGAAGCTCCGTGAAATTTCAGGTTTTGACGGAAACAGTTTGTTTTCTGCCATTCAGTTTTCTCGCCCGTGGAACACATCCCTTTATCGCGTTCTTATCACAACTCAGATGCGATGTCGGAAGAATGCTCATTGAACTCTTTACCTGATCCCGCTTGTTGCGATTGAATTGAATGGGGCACGATGTGCCTGTGGTGAAGCCTAAGCCCTTGGCCTGAGCAGGAAGGAAGAAAAGCTGAATACGACATTCCCGTTTAAAACCGTGTTGTTGATGCTGCTGTTGCCAGGCGCTGCGGTGTCGCAAATCGATCCTGCAACGATGCTGGCCGGAGCTTCGGAGTCAGAAATTCTGATCGAACGCCAATGGACTCAGTTTCGCGGCAAACAGGAACTGTATTTCTTTACTCTCGATGTGGTGGTCACGATCATTCTGGCTGGCTTGATCGTCTATCATCCGGTGAGACGCAAAGCCCGTAGAAGCATCGGCGACTTGGTCATGCCGAGGCTGTTCTTCCTTTATGCTCTTATTGGCATGGCTGTTGGATTCCTGGTGGTTCAGCACGGATCAATGATTGGTTTTGTCATATTTGGCATCGGCGCGTTGCTCAGGTTCCGATCCAATCTTGATGATCCGGTAGACACTGTCGAAATGATAATCGTAACGGTTCTTGGTCTTGCGGTCGGTTTGGGCTTGCCGCTGATGGCCACACTGGTGGCGGTTGTATGTTGGTGTTTCATTTGGCTCGGTGGACGTAACAAGGGCGTGGAAATTTCGCTCAAAGCTTCAGACGAAGAACACTCATTGAACGTCAGCGGCGCCATTGAAGCCATGGCCGCAGACGCTGGCTGGAAGCTGGTCAGAAAACACCACGTCCCTGGCAAGTCTCGCGTTTCATTGCTTTTCATTACTTCGGGTGGACTTTCAGAAGCCCGGATCGAAGAGATGATAAACGATCTGGTCCCCGAAAAAGTTGAGTTGAAACTCAACCTCTAGTTATTTCACAAGGTCCAATCGTTTCAACACCGCATTCGGGGATCTGATCTCTTTCGGGAGCGACTTGAAGTTTACCGACCTTTCGAAATCGGGCCCTCGATATACTGCTATCCCAAACTCTCCGTTCGGCTGGAACGTAACATGAGTGAAGCTGTGAGGTGATCTGGCATTATCACCAATCAGCCGTCGTGGACCACCGCCCAAACAAGCTTGGGAAACATAGGCCACACCGTCTTTCCAGCCTGGGTAGAAGGCATGATGGTGGCCGGACAGATGCAGAACGACCCCGCTTTGCAGGTAGATTTTCTCAAGTGCCGGGTCACCGATGATTTCGCGTTCGCGCTGGATCGCGAAGGGCCAAAGCGGCAGGTGACTGAAAGTGACAATCGGGTTTCCATTCGCCCCCAGTTCCTCAAGTTGGTCCTGCTGATCGCCGGATAGCGGCCCAAGGGTCGTGGCATCCAAAGACGCAAACGTGACGCCTTGCATCTCAAACGCGTAGAAGAACGGATAGTCCTTCGAAACCAGGAAAGCGACGTCTGGTTTTCTCGGTGTCCATTCCTCGGCGTATATTTTTCTTTCACGTTCGAACCCGCGATAGGCAGAGGCATCATGGTTTCCCGGCGTGACCGCAAATGGAATTCCGGCAGCCTCCAGCGGGTCTGACACCGCCTTGTGAAACGCCTTCCACATCTCTCTGACCTGTTTGTCTGACAAGTTGGGAATGCGCTGACCCGCAACCATATCTCCGGTCGAAACCACCAGATCGGGATCAATCTCGATTATGCGCTCAATCGCCTTGTCGACGCGGGCATCGTATCTTACCGAACCATAGCTTCCATTCAGATCCGATATGACGATGACATCCAATGCCGCCGCTTTGCAGGTGAGCAGAGCGGACCAAATCAACACCGCCGCGGTGACGGAGCGCTTACGGGTCATTACAGTCCACAGCCTTTACCTCGGTGTCGTTTTTCAAAAAGAATGCGACGGGGTCCAAGTCGAACATCAAAACACCTTTTGAACAATTGCTCTGGAGAATGGACGTTGCCAGCGCTGTATTTTTAACGGCTTGCGCAATCTGCCTATCTGACAGGCCAAAGCTTTGCGACAACCAGTCATAAATCGGGCCTTGCGTTTGAAGGTCGTTATTCAAAGCAAACAAGCGCTGGTAAGTGCGTGGAGAAAAGTGTCGCATTTTCTCCAGCATCTGAGTGGATTTCGCAAAGTTGGCATATTCGACACGCCCACCAGCATCGTTGTCGTTTAGATTGCTGCGACGGATCAATAATGCGTCGGCTGGAACATCTCCATGGTTTGGCTTATGGTGCTTGGCCTTCTTGTGCTTCAGGTCTCCGTCTTCGACCCAATACCAATAGGGTGTGAAGTCTATGTTTCCTACGCGGTCCTGCTGGCTGAAGATGAAGTCGAGCAGAACAATCTCGGTAAGTTCTTGCATCCAAAATGCCATCTGTTGGTCGCTGACATCGGGGCCGAGATCCTTGTTGATCTGCCGATCCTTTCGACCTTCCCTGACACCTTCTGCAATGGCCTCGGGCAAGGGTTTTGAAGACCGCAAGGCCAAGAAGGCGGGTGTTTCCTGAAAATCGCGGTTTTGGCCTTTGCCCCAACCGGATTTACGGGTGCCGTTGATTTCCGAGCCATAGCGATGACCGGGGCTGTCAAGCAGGACACCGTATATCTGCGTTCGATCCGCGGTGAACAGATCATCGGTTGGCTGGTACGAGTTCGGATCGGCATCCGCAGCCAAGAATACCCGCCAGCCTTCATGGTTCATACGCCCGCCATGAGAGCCACCAGAAATCGCAAGGCCGGGCTCTGCGACCTCGGTGAGATGCGCCTGAGCGTCCATGCTACGCCAGACCGCCACCGGAACGTTCACCGTCGCGTCGAAATACCTGGAGAAATGGTAGTAGAGCAGCGAAGAGGTTGAAAACGTTCCGCTTGTACCCTTCTGGTTCATGGTGGATTTGAATTTAGCCACCCTGTCCTTTGCCAGATCTTTTGCCGCCTTCCCCTCTTTGCAAGCGTTTCTCTCGAATTCGGAACGGTTCCCGGCGTAGGGTCCTTCCGAAATATCGTAGACGGCCATTCCTGGGCTGGTGCTCCAGGTTTTTGGGCAAACAGCAATTTCGGAGGCATAGAAATCAATCTCGCAATAGGTTGTTTCTTCCTCAAGATCGCTTTTCTTATACCCGCCCGTTGGAACTTTTTCGATCCGAATACAGCGTTCAGTAACGCCGTTGGGACTATCAAATGTCGTGGCTTCACCCTGAACATCGTCGCTTGCCCACAAGATGGTGGGTGCAATGAAAGCAAGAGACCCCAGAAGATGGAACTTCATTTGAATAGTCCTCCGGAGATCATCTAGGGCAAATCGCAGCCCGTTGTTCGGCGGATATCTTCAGATTGGGGTCGACACTGAACTTGGAGAATTTTGAGTCAATCCACTGGTCACACCTGCCTGAACAAGGTGCCCCGTTTCGGGCATCATTCCAATAATCTTTGGCCCTTTCTTCCGTCCAACCGCAAAACTGAACAAGCGCCATTGCCGACAGTGCGCCAGAGGAATGAACACCCCACATGCAGTGCACCAGAACAGGGCCCTTACCCGGGTTTTCAATTACTTCGTGTATGGATGCCATGACGGCGCCGGGTCGGGAGGATCTGGCGCTCTGATAGTCAAAGGATCCGTTCCCACAACCTGTGCGGCCGTACTGAGTGTTTTTGCCGAAGTCGGCATAAAATCCGGTTGAAAACCCTTTTTCGCACAAGGTTTCGCGTTGAACGTCACTCAGACCTGTTCGATCCTTGTCGCCGCCCTTGAAACCGGATCGATACAACACACCGCTTAAGACTGGGCGGAAGAAAGCGACGCCATCGACGCCTCCGTCGCCACTTTTTGAAAGCATTTGGCTGTTGCTAGGGCCACCGTTTCGGCTGGTGACGTCAGAAGTCGCAGCGGTTGCCAGAACACCAATGAATATAAGTGACGTCAAAAACCGCATGCGTATTCCTTTCTGTGTTCAGCCCGTGATGCTCACACTTTTCCTGCCGGCAATCTCTCGGAGAGACACATTCACCGTAAACATCTTTGGTGGCGGTTAGCGTCCCGCCGTGAAGCTTCAAATTGGCCACACCAGATTGATGATAACGACGACCACGAAGTAGGCCAGAACAACTTTCCAATTCCACTGGTGTTTGTTTTCTTCGTTGATCACGCCGGCCGATTTCAATGCCAGGTTTGTGATAATCAAAGCGACAACGATGACCGCCGCATGTGCCAGATCGAAATGCAAACTAGAGCTCCTTTTTTCAGATTTGGGATTGTTGAAAATTGTCAGCAGTCGCCTGAAGGCAGCATAGTTACATCTGAATACCTTCCTTCAGATGTCGTGATCCGCGCACATGCGCCGGTATCTTTGTTAAACCAGTAAGAGGTCAGCCCTTCGCTTCGGATAAGTTCAAACCCGAGACTTTGAATGCCCATTTCAGCCTGACCCGCTCTGGCCCCTTCAAATGACGAAAGATCGCTAGAGCTGCCCACAGTTGCTGCACTCGCATCCACTGACCCGCCACTCTCGTCGCATGCTGAGAGTACAGAAATACACACTGTACCGATCACCAAAAAGACTTTGGATTTCATCTGTTTTTTCCTAGCTGATTTGAGTTGCCGTTCCAGGGTTTTCCGTCGATCACCTATTCAATTCCGAATATAACGTTGTAGCCGACGGAAGAGTTGCCGCGGTTGATAACCTCGACAACATGATCACCGGATTGCCAAAGCTGCCCTCGATACTCCTTTTCCGCCGACATCAATCCCAACAGTTCAGAACCATCGGGGTTTCGAATAACGTAGTCCAAGGTGCCATTTCGCGGAGCAACGCGAACGTAAAGGAACTGTTCGTTTTTGGCGCCAAGGACGTATTGCTGGGACGCTCCGGGCGCGAGTTGGCCAACGAGTTCGGCGCCAGTTGAACCAGCATCAAATTTGACGCGTCGGCTTTCAGTAGATCCTTCGGCACCGGCCATAGCTCCACCACCATCATCCATCGCCTCGACAACCGACATCTCTCCGATGCTTCCATCCTTGTACGCGATGCATCGCCAAAGTGTCCCACCTGCGTCACGTAACATGACCAGCGTGCCAGCTTCGGAAAACTCTGAGCTCTCAATCGTACCGGATTGACCGTCTGGCCCACCAACTTGCCGTAAATGATCGATACACGCGTCATCGGCTTCCGACATTGCAAGAGCAGCTGTGCCCGAAATTGCAAACATGGGTGTGAGGAGGTTCAGTAAACGGAGTTTCATCAGATTGTCCCCTGTTGGCTAATCCTTACAGTGTTCTTCTGTACAAAGCGGAACTTCACTTCGCTTCCCGCAACTTGGACAGAAAGTCATCGCATGCCTGTGCGCTTCCGACGATCTCGTCCGTCGTTTCAATTCCTTGCAGTGATGCCATCTCGGAATTCACGCGATTGAGGATCTGATCCGCTTGCTCGGCGGTGATCAGGTTCTCGGCTTGTGCGCCTTTCAATGTAGAGCAGACACCGGCGGACAAGCCTGTCGCAACGCCAACACCCATCGCGGCACCTCCACCCAAGGTCATCGCCCCAACCACGCCGAGGACGAGCCCGATCACGATTCCCAAGATCACTTTTCCCATGTTTTCCTCCCTTTTGGTGAGAATGCGTTCAGCGTTCACTACTGCCGCAAACTGCGTACCCATTTGCAAATCAAGACCAGCGCTAAAAGGTTGAAAACCGGTGCGAGCGCCGCGAACCAAGGTTTGGTCGCCTCCGAGAGCAAGTCCGCTACGAGTATCCAGGGCAAACCCAACGGCAAAAGGAACACCCCGGACAAAGGGTCTTTTTCTTGCCCCAACCAACCAAATGTACCCGTCAAGAACGCAATCAACGCCAACAGGTAAAGGATCGCGAATACGATGGTGGCTATTCTACAAACCAAGTCGAGCTTTCCGATGAGCGAGCCAGTGCTGCGCGGCGGTGTTCAGCCACGCACCAAACAGGTCACAATGCGCCTTCGTCGCCCAGGAACTCGATACCGGCTGTGGCGCCATCACTGTAAGCAATACAGTTCCATGGGGCACGATCCTCGCCAACGCCGACAGTGACCTGGGTTCCCGCCTCGCTAAACGCAGACGACAGCACAACGACTTGCGAATTGTTCGTTGTATTGGCTACGTCTCGCAAACACGCTTGCTGAGCGGGCGTGAGCTCGGCAGACGCGCTTGATGTACCCGTATCGTCGCAGGCCGCAAGCAGTGCGAAACATGTCGTGCCTGCAACCATCACCATCTTGTTGGTCATTTTCTTCTCCCTCTGGGTTCTTTGATCTCAATTGAATTGGTGGCTACGTTTTGAAGCTCCAGCGTCTATGCGGACAATCGTGCATTCCTCGAACTGGTGACTACCGTTCTCAAACGACTCGCCATTCAAGGTTTGGCCGGCAGAACAATATTGCGTTGATCGCATCCACTGCCAACAACGCGTGACCGCACTGGAAAAAGCTGGAGCGAACGTTGGAAGAAGAGCTAGTGCTTTGAGTCTTGGCATCGCTTTCTCCCAACGCTCGATCATTGAAAACGCCTTCCGACTGCCAGCACTCACTCCAGCAGTCGGAAGGGCCCGGTAAAACGGGCGACAGCGACAACAACGGAGGTAAAATAAAGTTGCGTCGAATTCTCATATTTGAATCTAATTTTTCATAAATCAATATTTTTTCCGCGCGTAAATTTCTCTAGGCTTTCGTGCGAAAGGCTTTTGCTTTCAAACAAAAAGAATGTGGGGATTTTCAGAAAAGCGAGTGTTCCCTACGCAGCCAAGCGTTTTTGACGCCGCCAAGAAAGGACGAAGGGACAAAAACATGGGATTCTTTGAAGCAGTAAAAACGTGTTTTTCGAAATACTTCCAGTTCTCTGGTCGGGCTTTACGATCAGAATACTGGTGGTTCTTCTTGTTCGTGGTTCTCGTGAGTGCCGTATTAGCTGTGCTGGATACGATCATATTCGGGACCAATCCCGAAACGGGGCAGGGATCTCGGGTTCTGTCCTCTGTTTTCCAACTGGCCGTTCTTATTCCCATGCTGGCCGCCGGTTGGCGGAGGCTGCATGATACAGGGCGACCTGGCTGGTACTTGCTGCTGCCGATGGCGCTTAGCATTACAACGCTTTTTGTTATGCTGGGCGGGGTGGCGTTCTTTTCGGTATTGGAGCAAGGAACGGAAAACCCCGATACATTGCGTGGACCCGCGGCAGTTTTGGGCGCAACCGGCATTGTTGTGTTCTCAATTCTTCAACTGGTTCTGTCCATCCTGATGATCTGGTGGCTGACACGACCTTCTCAAGAAGGCGCAAACGAATACGGCGCACCTGTTTCCTGATCTGGTTGCCCGGGCGGTGGGCCCGAAGCTCTGCTGAAAGAAAGAGCCAAATGCAACACCGTGGAGAGAGAAAGAATGAATTTCAAGCCGATTTCCGTTGGAGCGCTGATGATGGCAATGGCAACCACAGCATCGGCGGAGTGGTCGTTCAGTTCCGGGCCCAACCCCAATGCGTTTATTCAGACCGGAAACACGACGCTGGAACTTCAGTGTAACCATATCCGCTTTGCTCCGGCCGGATTTGAGGACAGCCAGGACATTGTGCAGAAGCAGGGGCTTTCCATTCGTTTCTTTAAGGACGGCACCACCGAAGTTGGGGCATTTCAGGTTGGCGTAGAAAACGCTGCCGTGCAGATCGTCGACAACTATCCCGTCAAGGTCAGTTTTAATAGTCAGCAGGATTATGGTTTTGTACTGGACCAGCTTGCGGCCAATGCATCGGTTAATCTGTCGATGATTGATCAAGATGTCAGCTACGGAATCTTTGACTTGAAGGGTTCCGGCACGGCAATTCGGTCCCTTCGTTCCGCCTGCGATTCAGGTGCTCGCCAGGGGGGTTCCTACGAAGCGCCCAAAGGCATTGTCTATTGTGGTGGCGGAGCGATAAAACGCCAGATCGAATATGTAATTCTGGACAATCCAGAGGGGGAGTGGGACGCGCGAGTAACGGTCAACGGCGAGTCGATCAGAGCCATGACAGCCTACAGTTACTTCGGAAACTCTGTACCGCCCGCCGGATTTGTCGTCGCCCTGCTTGGGGAAGACAGGTCCGAATTTCTGATTTTTAACGAAGGCGCGGAAAACTGGCTGGAATACGGGGACTTCAGATATGATCAATGCAATTGACGCCGCCTTCCAACCAGCTTCCCCAATAGTGCACCAGCTGAAGTATTTGGTTTCCGGGATCGTACTTGTTTCGGGTCTAGTTTGGATCTCACCAGCTGTCGCGGCTGATGTATCGCAACTTCCGCCCGGTTTGCAGGCGAAGGTTGATCTGGCGGCACGAGCCTGCGCGGAGTTCAACGACGGTCAGTTTGACATAGCCTGGGGCGCGGTTGAACGGGTCGATCTCGACGGAGATCTACAACGCGACTGGGTTCTGAATGAGTCCGGTTTCGCGTGTTCAAGCGCCGCATCTCTTTACTGCGGAACTGGCGGATGCATGTCGCACTTTTGGGTTAGCGAAGAGGTGCATTCCTTGCTCAACCAAGGCTGGACGGTCGTTGATTTTGGGAGCCAACGCATTGTCATCGCGGACGTGCATGGATCCGATTGCGAGGGAATAAATCCGACGCCATGCGTCAGCGCAAGTGTTTGGGATGCCGAAGCCAAGACTTGGCGCTCGTCTGCTGGAAGCTGGGAGTAAACTGTTTTTTGTGTTTAGCAACTGTGCCAGAGGACCCTTTTTGTTCGTGGGGTTCTCTGTGGCATGCAAATCTGTGGGATAGCTGTGCAAAGCTGTGACCAAACACCGCGCAGATTTATGGGTAAGGTTCTGCGGTTTTTATTAAGTCACGGCGCGGCCTATACCCTTTAACCGCAGGTAAATCCCCACGAACTCAGACAAAAGAACAGATGACAAAGAGGCAACAAGCGGCAGATCAGAGTGGTCGGCTCCTGCTGCATTTTGAAGCCTCAGCATGTGCTTCCCCGCAAGTTCTTCGTCAAGACACCTCAGGTGGTACCAGTATTAATCGAG
This sequence comes from Ruegeria sp. AL12, assembly GCF_056540885.1. Lineage (NCBI taxonomy): Bacteria > Pseudomonadati > Pseudomonadota > Alphaproteobacteria > Rhodobacterales > Roseobacteraceae > Ruegeria > Ruegeria sp. AL12. The sequence goes on from NZ_JBQFXN010000007.1 coordinate 147,867, forward strand.
CTGATCGGCAGCTCTTCTGGCTTTCATTTCAGCGAGCTTGGGCGACTTTGTGCGAAGGGAAGGCACGCGAGCAGCAACCAGACCACAGCCATTGGCAACTTGCCGATTTTGGGAAGGACGGGAATGGATGTAGGCATCACAATGTTCAAAAACCAAGTTCCCGTTTTCGCAACACGTCGCGCCCCTGGAACAAGGAACGGCCGTTGGTACAGAAGCGGCCATTGCAGCCAAAGCAGGCTAGGGCCATTCACCCCCGGCTTGAACTCGCAAAAACCTGAGAAAGCTTGCTCTGTTCCATCGTGCTATCGACAGCAAGTTGCGTGGATGCCGTCGACAACACAGATCTCGAAGGACAGCGGCGAAACACCCAAGCACGCGAAATACTCTATTCGAAATCCCACATTTTCACAGATTTGCTGTGATCCAGTTGGGAGCTCGGCACCTGATCAGTGGCAGGCCAATTGCTCAAGCTTAGGGCTTGGCCTTTTGCACAGTTTGCCCGCAGGTAGGGCAGTGATCGGCCTGTGACACGGTCTCAGCATGCACGCGGTTTCGGATATGATCGGCAGCGCGACGCGAGAGACCCAATTGCTTGCGAACGGCTTCAATAACGGCCTCGTCGGCGTCGCAGATATCGCCGTCTTCCAAGGCCTTTCGAAATTCACGTTCCAGGCTGGCCCGTCGGCGGTGCAACTGGTCGTTCAGGCCGCTGGCAATGATCCCTGCGGGCAATGCGGCCATCCCAATGCCAATCACTGTGATCGCAGCGCCGAAGATCTTACCGGCAACTGTCACGGGCGTTACGTCGCCATAACCAACGGTCGTAAGCGTTGCCATCGCCCACCACATCGCCGCTGGGATCGATCCAAATGCCTCCGGTTGCGCCTCGTGCTCTGCTAGCCATGCACCGCTGGCAGCAAAGATCAGCATCACCATCAGGATGAAAAAACCTGCAAAAAAGGCGCCGGCCTCTTCCTCAAACACAGCGAGCAGCATTCCGAGTGCAGGCGAGTACCGAGTGAGTTTGAGGAGCCGCAACATGCGGAAGGTCCGCAACAGACGCAGATCAACCGGGAAGATCAAATAGAGCAGCGCAGGTAATATCGCTAGTAAATCGATGATGGCGATCGGGGAGACGGCCCAGGCAGCGCGCGTTTTGTAACTTGGATTTTCGGTGGCGACCCACAGTCTTGCCGCGTATTCGACAACGAATACGAATAGAGAAAAACCCTCAAAGAGGTTCAGCGCCAGGCCCCAACGAGTATATATGGAGTCGACCGTTTCCAGGATAACGGCGGCCACGTTCAGTGTGATGAGGGCAATTAGAGCTATCTCAAGCAACCATGGACCGGTGGCCGCCCTGTCCGGGCGCTCGAGCCACCAATAGACTTTCCTTTTTAGATAGCCCGAATTTGTAACTGCCTCACTCATGTCGAAACTGCGTCCAGGCGCGCGTCAGGGGAATCGCGATTTGCGATAGCAAGGCTGTGCCCCAGATCAGATTGCCAACCAACGAGGGAACATGGGGGACGATAAAGAAACAGGCAATAGCCAGTACGATCCCAAATACCCGCACATCCCAGCGCCCAAAGTCCGATGCAAGACGGTGTTCAATAACGTTCTGGAGCACCCAAAGCATGGCGATATATCCTGCAAGGCCGAAACAGCCAATGGCGGCATATTCGGTCGGGTATGGCTCCCAAAAACCGACTTTGACCTCGGCAGCTAGGGCCACGCCTACCATGACGCCGCATAACATCAAGATCAGATGCGCAAGCCACCAGATGACCAATGTCGACACCTTCTTGTCGTTGGGCTTGGCGTTGCCGACAAAGTCAAAATAAATCCAGCACATGACGAACATCGAAACGCCGCCGATGACGAAGTTAACAAGCACATCAAGTGAGACTTTGTAGATGCCTTTCTCGGACAAAGTAACGACGAGTTTGAAGAACCCTTCGCCCAGAACGATCAGTGTCAGCAGAGCAAACCGTTCCGCCATATGGCCAAGGCGCGGGACGAAACGTTCGAAGCGCAATACAGTGAGGCCCGGGATCATGTACATCGCCTGCGTGGCCACCATTGCGGCAGCAAACACCCAATAGGCCAAGGGTGTTGGCAGAAATGCCGTGATGGCAAAGATCACCGCAAAAACCGAAAAATTCCGGATCTGAGCCGTCGACATGGACTCGCCAGATGAATTGGCCCGCCGGACGCGATAGTACAGCGCCGCGAGCATGGCCCTGTTCGCTGCAAATCCTAACGCGAAGAAAACCCAACCCTTGCCGTCAATAGCCGGGGTCGCCGCTGCCATGAACATCACCGTGCAGATCATCACGGCCATAATCAGCCGGTGCCAGAAATCGGTGCTGACGAAGATCGAGTTGAATATGCTGAGTTCGCCCCACGCGTACCAGAGCGTGATGAAGATACCAGCGAACACAAGAAACCCATGCAGATCGAGATGATGCGACAAGTAATTGCCCAGCAGAAAGATTGTCACGACATGGATCAGGTCGTAGAACAGCTCGGCCCAGTGGACATGATCATGTGCATGGTCAAGGTCCTGGTGATGTTGGGGCTTTCGCCACATGGGGTGGTCATGCAATGCCATAAATTGGGAACTCTTCAAGGTTGAAAGGCTGTAGTGGCCGACAAGCGGCCACCCAGATTGAGTTTCACTATAAGATGAAGGTTGTCGCGGAGACTTTCGTCATGCAACCCCCACAATGGTTGTTCAGCGATTGCATGCCAGGCAATACCTGTTCGATCGTGGGTTTATTGCGCTGGCAGTGCCCGGTATCCACGGATGTCACGCGGCCCTGTCGTCTCGTAGATGCAGCAGGATGCGTGCGTAGTTTTCCTCGCCCTGCGCGCCGGTCACAAGGTGACGTTTGTCGAACACCATTGCGGGCACACCCTGAACTCCTCGGCTGATCCAGAATTGCTCTTTCTGGCGCACGTGATTGGCCCGATCTTGGCTTTGCAACATGTCCAACGCATCCGCGCGGTTCAGCCCGATGCCAGCAGCCGCATTTGCCAGAACCTGTATGTCCGAGACGTGTTCGCGGCGTGTAAAGAACGCCGAAAAAAGGGCCTGCTTCATTTCATGGCCTTTGCCTTGTTCGGCGGACCAGTCAATCAATTGATGCGCACGGAAGGTGTTATACATCCGCATGTCATCGGCGTAATTGAACGTGAACCCCAGTGCCGCGCCCATCTCTGTCAGGCGGGCTCGTGCCTTGATCGACCCTTCCAACGTCGTCCCGTATTTCGATGCCAAGTGTTCGCGCAGGTTCTCACCACCCTCGGCCATCTGCGGATTCAACTCGAATGGATGCCAATGGATATCCAGTTCGGTCTGAGTGTCGCGCGCGGCTTTGGCAAGTTGGTGATAGCCGATCACACACCACGGGCAAACGACGTCTGACACGATATCGACGCGAATAGGCAGAGCAGCTTGCACGGCTCAGGATCCTTTCACGTCGCTGGAAAAACGCGCCGCGTTTTCCTTGGCAAAGGCGCTGGCATCTGCGTCAGCATCCCAGAACTGTGGGTTAGCCTTGGGGATGGTCAGCGCTCGCTGGACGGCAGGTCGCGCATCCATACGGTCGAACCAGGCGTTCAGATGCGGTAGGTCCGAAACATCCACCCGTGCCCAGACATAAGCACGCGCCCACGGGTACAGCATCATGTCGGCGATGGTGTATTCGTCCGCTGCGATCCAGTCCCGCCCGTCCAGACGCGTATTCATCACCTCCATCAACCGGCGGCTTTCGTCCACGTAGCGACGGATTGAAAAGGGCTCTTCATGGCCATTAGGCGCAGCGATGTGCTGGAAATACATCGCTTGACCCATCATCGGCCCGACGTGACCGACCTGAAACAGCATCCACTGCATTACCTCGGACCGCTTGGCCGGGTCCGAAGGCAGGAATTTTCCGTATTTCTCGGCCAGATGCCACAGGATCGCGCCGGATTCGAAGATCGCGCGGCCTTCCGAACGGTCCTCAATCGTTGGGATCTTTCCGTTCGGATTAAGCGCTAAATAGTCCGGCGCCTTCTGCTCGTGTTTGGAAAAGTTGATATGGGTCAGGTCGTAGGCGATACCTGCCTCTTCCAGAAAAATGACTGGTTTGTAGCCGTTCATCGTGCCTGCGGTATACAGGTGAATATCAGGCTGGGACATGTTCAACCTCGGCAAACGTGGTTTTCAGATGTGCGTCAAATCGAGCAAAATCGGCCTCGATTTCCGGGTTCTTCATAACATCGAATGCAGCAAAAGTCGTAAGGGGCTGCATGGCAAAGAACTTTGCGTTCAGGTGCATTGGCGCTAGCAGGTCGTCGACGCTGGCACCCGCAAAGAAAGGCTCGGACTCTTCATCGAATGCTTCTTTCGGGGCGTTGAAGGTAACTGACAGCATGTATTTCTTACCGTTTAGCGTGCCGCCGGTACCGTAATTGGCTTTGGGCGCGTCGGTCGTTCGGCCGTCACCTGCACACAACCGGCCGTCCATACCGGCCGTGTACACCTCATCGATGTATTTCTTGAAAATCCACGGAACGCCCATCCAGTTCACCGGGAACTGCATGATGACTGTATCGGCCCACAGGTGCGCGTCGACCTCTGCATTCGCGTCATATCCATCAGCGACAGTGGTCACGCGCACGTCGTGCCCCATTGCTGTCAGCGTATTCCGTGCACGTTCAACGAGGCTTGCATTCAACTGTCCGGGGGCGAATTCGTAGGGCTGGGTGCCGTTCACGATCAGGATTTTGCTCATGTCCATATCCATATGTGCAGTTTCTGAACCCTTGACTTTCGCCGGGTTCAGAGAGCATTTGAGAGTATAGGTATGAGAAATCAACCAGTATACTTTTGGTAACCTAGTTATCTGAGCGGAAGGATGACAATGCGAGCGCGGATTGAAGAGGACGCCAAAGGCCGTCGACAGGTCTCGGAGGCCTGTCTGGAGCCATGCGCAATCGAAAGAGGTATGCGGATCATTGGCGGAAAATGGACCGGATCGATTTTGTGGCACCTCAAAGATGGTCCCGTGCGTTTTAACGATCTATCGCGTATGATCGGTGGGGCTAGTAAGAAGATGATCGCTGAGAGATTACGCCAACTTGAGGAGCAGGGTTTGGTTGCAAGACAAGTGATGGATACTTCCCCTGTTTCGGTTCAATATTCCATCACCGAGTTTGGCAGCACAGCCCTTGGATTTCTCGATGAGCTAAGAAAGTGGAGTGAAGAGCTGCCTACCGATTTTTAGCGATGACTTTTATATGCTTGCTCTTAGCTTATAGCCTAATTTTTTTATGACCCCGCAACAAACTTGTAATTTCTTCAACACTGCAGATGAAGGGGCTTGGCGACGCAGAACAGAATTCCGCTAGACTGTTGTTTAAGAAAGCTATTTGCGCCAGTTTTGACAAAAAATGATCGAAATATACCAAAGCGAAGCTTTGGTGCAGCAGTGTGTTTTGGAACGACTTTCTACGGGGCCGTTCAATGACATTTGAACTGACAAGTACCGTAACAGCCGTGCCGCAGACTGCTAGTTCTGCCAAATCAAGTTCTCGCATCCGCAGCGAACGGCTACTTTGTTCGCAATCTGTCATTCGAGGTATTGTGTCAAACGTCCAATTCGAGCCCGAAGTAAACGGATGCTGCGGTCCGCACTAACGACGGCAATGCGCAGAAAGTTGACTCTGCAAAGTACAGCGTGTGGCCACTGCCGGCGTTACCAGCGAGAAGACGCGGTGGCATCAGAACGGGTTTGATTTGTCCTGCAACAGAGCCAGAAGGCGATCTTACGCTTTAGAGATTTTCGAGCCATTGGAACTGGTTGCCAACGTGTTCCGTGGGAATCGAAATTGATCAAGACCAGCTTTGTCGCAATACTAGCTTCACTATTCAGCGCTGAACCAGATCGGCGATGTGTAAGCACGGTCTTGGACTTCTGCGGGAACCGCCTCGGGCAGCGGTATATCGTAGAAAGCTGCGTCTATGGTCGTCCATCGCGGCTTTGGAATTTCGATCACTCTCACATAGTAAAACGCGTTGTTGTTCGGGTCAAAATCTGGGTCTTGCCAATAACCGGCGAGTTCCACGGAACCGATTGAGTTGCTGTATGTCGCGCTTCCAATATCTACCGTCGAGCCTACTGGTTCGTGTGCACGGCCATCCTCTCCAATCTCTCGGCCATCGGAGACGGCCACGTCGAAGATCCGCTCATGAGTTTCGCCACTCTCGTCGATCCAGCCTTTGATAATTTGGACTCGGTCGAGGTTCGCGCCGTCTGGGTCGCGCAGCGCCCGGATCAGGAATCTGGGAGAAACCCCATCCGGCGCGTTCCTAAGGTCTCCGCCCATCGGCACACCGTTCTTATACCCGTTGGAAACAAAATCCGAGGCGTACAGATCATCGGCATCAAAATTCCAACCGCCAAAGACCCGGACTCGCATTCGCGGCCCGGTCGTAGCGTAGGCCTCTTTGCGCTTGATTGCTCCGTGGACTTCCTCGCGGGTGTTTTCGCGCGCCCAAACAGCGGTGAGGCCTGCAGCCGATTCTTGCGCCGTAATGATACGCAATGCCGGGTCTTCGGCCGGGATTACATCAAAGTTGTGACGGTTCGCTGAAGGCTCTGTGTGTTGGTACTTACCAAAGTAGTTGTCTTCTCGCGTGGTTGGGAGCGCGGTGTGCGTGTCCGTCGTGCCGTAGAAGCCGAACTTGAATGGGTTAACGCCTGTCTCTCGCTGAACTTCGAGCCCGACCTTCAAGGCGGAGCGCCCATACTCGTAGCGCAACATTTCAGGGGTCTTTGCGACGGTGCCCGAGATATTCGCAACGTCCCAGGTTTCGAAATCCGCAAACTCATCATCAGGTGACAGGAGTGGGTGCGTTTCCTCGTCCCCCTTGATCTGGGTTACCTCATGCATCGGTTCCCAACGAATGCGTTTGGCGGCGTATTCCGCGTCCATAGGTGTGCCGTCGAATTTCGTAGGCGCGAACATTATTCCATTGGATATATTTCCGTTATGGGGAACAGATACCGCGCTTCCACCCGTCTCTTCTTCGTACGCAGCCAGATAGTCCCACAACGGCTCAGGGTCTTCGCTTTCAAAATAGGTAAATGGGCGGGTTCGACCGGTCTTATCGGCGCCGTCTCCGAAGATCACCACCCGATGGAGATTGTTACCTCTCGGAGTTGATGTCCACTCGTACCCAGCCAATGATGTGAAGACTCCAGGTTCGTAGTATTCGTCGACCGTTTCCACGATTTGTTGCCAAAGGTCACCGTCTAAATCCAATCCAGCGGTCGGGTCTCGCCCTTCGATTGATGCGATTTCGATGATATCAGCGAACGCCTCCATCCGACCTTCTTGCCCGGAATTGAACCTTTCGTAAGTCAAACGACCCCACTCGTCAGCCAAAAGCCGAGGGTCAGCTGCTCGAACGGCGGTCGCAAGTCCCAACATTTCCGCGTGTTCAGTAATCGCGAGGAAATCGAGGGGCCTAATGAGTTGAACAGGTTGTCCGGTATTTGAGGTTATCCTCTCACCGCGGGCCACGCGGAAGGCGTCGTGGATGTTCAAAGAAGTCCCAACAAGCCCTGCGTCGAATGAGATTTCAGTATGGAAGTGAAGATCACCAAATAGAACCTGATCGGGATAAGATCGGTCGACAAACGGAGAGTAAGTCTGTGCAGGAACCACCTTATCAGGAGGTACTTCGCCTTCAAAGCCAACTGCTTGCGTTCCTAATGAAAGCGCTAAGACGGTTGCAGCATGCAAAATATTCGTGGGTTCAAAATGAGTTCTCATGACTGCCCCCCAGACAAAAAAACTAAAGCAAAAGTGTACGAGAAAGCATGCATAAAATCAAATATTCAAGTGAGTGGGGTCCGCCGCCCCCCATCCGCACGCGTGAACCTGTCCAAGACTCGTTTTTGAAGGTCTGCTTTAGGCTGATTGCGGCCCTGAGGAGCAAGAATGCAGATGGATGCAAAGTCCAGAAAGTAGACATTTAACAAATTTGGTCGAACGGCTGTTTCGAGCCAAAAGCGGACCCTAATTTGACAATAGTGCGCCGCTCTGCAGCGAACGACCGCTCTGAGCCCCATTGAAACTCTCGATCCGCTAACCAAGACCAAGATTGATCCGCTCAAGCAGTCGTTCACTTAAACCAAACGTGCTGCAATGTAGCCAACGACGGCTTTCGCCCACTTTCGGGACATTCGCTGCGAAAGCAAAATACACGCAGATCGAATTGGCAAAACGCGAACAAATCTGCCGTAAAAACGCAGCATGGCAAAGTCCGCTTTTGAACCTGGAGTTCGAATACGGAGATGTTGTTTCAAGATATTAGATTAAACAGTCTGCCAATCCGAAATGAAGGTTTACAACTGCATTCGCTGCCGTTTCGTATTTTTAGCGACTTGAACCACTCAAGTAAGGGCGCAGAACATAACCACCTGCTTCACACAACTTGAGCCGTGATCAGTTGGAAATGTAGAAACTGTTCATTTCGTCAGGTTCTACTTTCCATAAACTGACCCTTGACTAGGCTAGCTCACGAGCAATGTGACGTGCCTGAGCCTGAGCTGAGGCGACCGAAGCTTCGTGACGCTCATCAGCGAATTCCTGGTACTCGGCCGCAGCTTCGAACATCCGTTCTGCTCCCAGGTACTGGCGCAATGTTCTGATGTGCGCAGAAAGGTGACCCGAGTCATTGCGAATCCCACCGTCCTCAAAACCGAATTCACCAGACGAGGTCAGCAACACCAGGGTTTTGCCTGACATGATCGGTTCCAGAGGGAAGTCGCCGCGCGCCAAATCAAACGTAAATGTCTTGTTGACCCTGATGATCTGATCGAACCAAGCCTTCAGGGCTGCGGGCATACCGTAGTTGTACATGGGCGTCGAAATCAGAAGGATGTCGGAGCGGTCGAGCTCGTCAACCAGCGTATCAGACAAGCTGACCAAAGCGCTCTGTTCAGGAGTGCGTTCCTCTTCTGCTGTAAATACAGACGCGATCCAGTCGTTGGAAATGAAATCCGGCGGGGTCATTCCGACGTCACGCACAACAATTTCGACGTCCGGATCAACGGTTTTCCATTCTTCCACGAAACTGTCCGCCAAAGCGCGGGAAATGGAATTATAGGCCGCAACAGGGTTGTCGGTGCGCCGCACGCTGGCGTCAATTCTCAGGATTGTGGTCATCTCGTCACCTAGTCAGTTTGCAAAGAACTATTCAAAGGTGAAGCCAGAGACGCGCAGGTACAAATGAAGAAAATTCTGAATAGAGTGAACTGACCTCAGCCATCTCTATTCGCAAAGAATTCCTTCTCCAGATGAGACGCCGTCGCAAGTACATCCGCGTCCCTGTTGGGAAGGGTTAAAGTTCTACATGCGCAAGAACTCCTGCCTAGTGGTTCAGAAACGTATGCTTCTCGGCGATATAGAAATAACAAAAATTCAAGCGACGGATTAGATCGTTGCGGACGCACTAATCTTCAAAAAACCTTTGACCGACGGCGCTGTCGCGAAACTCATCTGCTTGGTCCAATAGCCATTCCCGGAACACACGAACGCGTGCACGATTGGCGTAAGTTTCCGGACAGACGAGAAAATAGCTCCTGTTCTTCAATGCCGTATCAAAGGGGGCGACCAGCATATTGCGTTCCAGAAAACGCGCGGCGGCCAAAAGGCTGACCAGGGCCACACCATGACCATCGCTTGCCGTCAGCAAGCAGATGTGTTCCTCGGAATAGGTGACATAGGGCTCGGCATCACCCGTCTGCAAGCCAGCCGCGTCCATCCAGCGTTCCCAACTCGGATCCACATCAGAAAACCCGCTCCATTGGTATTCGATCAGACGAGACTTCAGAAGAAATTCGGGGGAGCTCAGTGACTTCGCTTTTTCCACGCTGCAGACAGGGGCTACCCAGTCATTCAAGACCCATGCCACATTGCTGTCAGGATAGTCGCCAAAGCCATACCGAATGGCCACATCCACATCGCTAGATTTGAAATCCACCAGTTGATCGCTAGACAGAACCCTTACCGAGATCTCCGGGTATTTCTCGTAAAAGCCTCGCAGCCGCGGGCTAAGCCAATTGGCGGCAAAAGACCCGGTTGTTGAGATTGTCAATGTGCCCGCAAGGTCGTCTTCCTCCAGCGCAAGAGAAGCGGCTTCGATGTTCTTGAAGGCCTCAATGATGTGGGGCGCGTAGTTGGCCCCATCCTCCGTCAACTTCAAGGCGCGGGTCAGCCGGTGAAACAGGGGCACCCCAAGTTGATCCTCCAGCGATTTGATCTGATGGGAAATGGCAGTCGGAGTGACGCATAGTTCATCGGCGGCATCCTTGAAACTCAGATGCCGGCAGGCCGCTTCGAAGGCCTGAATGCTTTTCAACGACGGTATCTTCGCCATGACGCGCGGCTTTTACTCTCCTGATGCGATGCTAATTCGTCGCTCTACTCTAGCCCGATTTGGATATGTCGCAAACTTTTGGGACGGCCAGAGTAAGCGACTTACTGGATATACTTATCCTGCTATCTTGGCAAATAGCTGAAAGCCGCAAGACTGCTCGGCTGTCAATTCGCCTCCCTCTAAAAGGATACCATATCTGCAAAACCCGCCAATCCCATGATCCGCATTCGAACCATGAACAAAGACCACAGGCTCACCTTCGGCGTATTGTGCGTAGGATAGCCTGACTGCACTTATCGCAACTCTGTGTTCCATTACTCTGGCGAGGTACTCTTGTAGCATTTGTTTAGAGAGATATAGCGCCAAACCCGAAGGCACTTGGAGCAATAAGTCAGCTGTGTTCAGCCAAGAAAGCCAGAGCATCCCTCTCAAAACGTGGCCATTCCGGGTCGTTGTCCGGGATGGTATGGTTCGAGCTTTCGTAGGCGATGAATTTCGCGTTGGGTAATCCCTTTGCAAACAATCGTCCTTGTTCGACCGGTTGCATCCTGTCACTGTTCCCGTGACAAACAAGGCACGGCACCTCGACCTTGGACAATATCGGTGAGATATCAATGTTATCAATCACGCCGCGATACCGCCCCATGTTTTCGGGTGAAATCATCTTTCGCATATCTTCGGCATATTGCCGCCGTTCTTCTTGGCTTGCGCCCGGCACGATGATTTGCGCCATTAAGTCACGCAGAGACGGATAATCATCGTCCCACCCGGCAGTCATCATTTGCTTAATTGCGTTGGCGCGTTCCACATCTTTTTGCGATGTTCTTTTTGCCCGACCAACGGGGAACCCACCTATCATTACGATCGCAGACACGCGGTCAGGTCGGCGCGCTGCGAAGGCGGCTGCCACTGCGGACCCCTGCGATATCGCAAGGATCGGCGCGCGCCTTATATCCGCTGCGTCGAAAACAGTTTCCAAGTCATCAACGAACCGTTCGAACGTACAAGTTTCGGCGTCCCAGTCGGATAGACCGTTGAGCCTGGCGTCAAAACGGACCAAGCGATGTCTTTGAGCGATGGAAGTGTAAATTGGAGCTTTCCCGGGATTGCGCCAGTCAAGTTCCAAGTGTCCAATCCAACTTGGCGCCTTTACGACCGGAGGACCGTCTCCAACTGAGCTCCAGGCCAGACTAATGTTGTCGTCAGTTTTGCAGTAACGAATTTCCTGTGTTTTGGCGAAGTTAGCGCGCGATTTGGACACATGTTCATCGGTGAAGTTGAACGACAGCACTTCGATCGGCTGTTCAATGCCTTTGAACGTATGCAGCCCTTCTCGGCGCAATCGTTTGGCGTAATCCGCTCCGGCAAGATCACAAAGTACCTTTGAGGCCAGAATGCCCCCGGGTTCAGCTGCCGATTGGAGCCGCGCAGCGATGTTAACGCCGTCTCCGAAGATATCTTCGCCATCGACGGTAACGTCGCCGACATGCAAACCCGCTCTAAGCTGAATACGTTCCGGAACCAGATAGGGATGGTCTGGCTCTCTTAACTCGGTTTGAATCGCAATTGCCGCTTCTAGAGCGTTTCCTGCTGACGGAA
>NZ_JBQFXN010000008.1:0-151594 GCF_056540885.1 Ruegeria sp. AL12
TTTAGCCTTGAGTTCAGCGCTGGAAAGTTTGTGTTTTGGCCGTGCCATTCTACATCCACCTTTCTATCCACCCCTAGATATGGGGTATGGTCGTACAGAATGGTATAGCGTGAAACAAATAAATGCATATTTCAGACATGGTTAGAGCAAGATGAGTGTTCCGTGGTGCTCCACGATTTTTATTTTGGATGCCCTTCAGCGGCACCAGATTTCATCGAAATCGTAAGGGAAATACTTCTGCTAAGAAAGAATTGTTCTTACTATGTTCTTGTGCCGGGATATGTTTTACGCGGTTAAAACGGACATCCGCACGCTCTATAGCGAATGATCGCTTCGAGCCCATAGCGGATGTTTGAAAGGGCATCTTAATTGCCCCTCAGTGGCCGGTGGATGCAGATTCTGGTATTCAGAGCACTAGTTTGTCCTAGGAGGTCATAAATGCAGCGATCACTGGCGTTAGTCTCAACTCTCCTTCTATCAATTTCCACGACGGCAGCCAGTGCGACGGAAGACATCAGGCTTGTTGTACAAATTACAGTTGATGGACTACGCGGAGACTTGATCTCTCGCTATCAGGCCGCCTTCGGGGGATCAGGCTTCAATAGACTGATTGAAAACGGCGTCTGGTACACCGATGCTCATCATCGTCACGCCAACACCGAAACCATCGTTGGTCACGCGACCCTCGCTACTGGCGCCCATCCTTCCGAACATGGAATGATTGGTAATGCCTGGTTCAACAGGGCTGAAGAGCGATTGGGTTACAATATTGAAGATCCGGACTACCCGATGTTGCCAGTCCCTGGCTTCGGTGGAAACGTTGATCAAGTCGACCCGACGCAAGCCGCCGCTGCGACGTCGGGACGTTCTCCCGTTAACTTGTTGGCGACGACTTTCGGAGATGAACTGGTAAAAGCCAATGTTGGGCGATCAAAAGTTTTTTCCGTATCTGGTAAAGACCGTTCAGCGGTTGCAATGGCGGGACACTCTGGAAAGGCTTTTTGGTTGTCGACGGCCACAGGAGCGTTTGAAACAAGTGAATTTTACTACGACGCGTATCCTGATTGGGTTCTCGATTGGAACTCTAAGCGCCCCGCAGATGCGAAGATCGAAAGTGAGTGGTGGCCGGAGTGTTCAGACGCACCTTACATAATGGAAAGAATTGAACGCTCCTTCGTAACGAACCTTGGCACGTTCGGTCGCACTTTCCCGCATTTCTATGGGAAGCCGGACGACGGTCTATACTACACACAGGTCTTGTTGTCGCCGCATGGCGACCGGATCACGGCTGACTTTGCAAAAACTATAGTCAAAGAGGAAGGGCTTGGTGATGACGAATGGCCAGACTACCTCAGCGTCAGTTTTTCTGGCGTTGACGCAACCAACCATTTCTTTGGACCATCCAGTCTGGAGAATGAAGAAATGGTACGCTGTTTGGATGAGACACTGGCCGATTTCATTGAGTTCATGGATCGAGAGGTAGGACGCGCGAATGTGCTTTACGTGCTTTCCGCCGATCATGGCATGCCGGAGGCGCCAGAGGAGATGGCCGAAGCTGGTCTTTCTACATTCCGAAACTCAACCGAAGCATTGATGATGGACGTGAATTCGGTGATCGCCGATGAGTTTGGAGTCGAAGCCGCAATACAGTTTTTTTTCCGCCCTTACGTTTATCTGGACAATGGCGCGATAGAAGCGTCAGGTGTTGACCGGCGTGCAATCGAACGACGCATCGTCAATATCCTGATGGCTGCATCTGGCATTGAGCTGGCAATGCCGACCGAACCACTTGCTGAACAGCGAGGGCATACTCTTCAAGAGCAGATACGGCGGAACTATCATCCAACACGCTCTGGCGATATTTATGTTGTACAGACACCCTATTCATTTCTCTTTGAGGATGGTCCAATTGCCGTGATGCACGGATCGCCGTGGCGCTATGACACACATGTTCCAATCATTTTTGCTGGTCCAGGTATCAAGCCAACTCGTGTAAACCGTCCTGTTTCCACGGTAGACGTGGCCGTCACTCTGACCACTATTCTAGGTATCAGCCAACCGAGCAGTGCTGCGGGTCAAGCATTGAGCGAGATTGGCGTTACGAGTCCATAAGCGGTCTTGTCTTTTTGTCGGATGCCGGACCGTTAAGCGTGTTGCTATGGTTAGCTGCGACTTTTGGCTTAACCTCCCGAGTTTGAAGAAATTTGGAGAACGACCTCAATAAACGTTAGATTTGTCCGGAGAGCGGCCATTGATGCTCTGCGCAGCAAACGACTGCATTGAGCCTAATCTGCCTTATTCTTCGGAACAGCCGAAGTCCGCATGTCTTAGGCGACCATCACGGACCGCGCCTTCGCAATGACCCTAAGCCAACGTGGAATAAACCTCGGCAACTCGCTGAAAGGTCCAAAAGCAGGCGATAGCCGCGCATCCACCGGCTAAGCCCACTCGTAGGGACATCCACAAACTGGAGTTCACGCGCCGACACATTATCAAGGCAGGCCAGAGCGCAAGAATAATGGCGACTTGGCCAAGCTCGACGCCAAGATTGAAGGCAAGCAGGCTTTGCCAGATGTTTGGGGATGCAACCTGCAATATCTTGTGCAACACAAAACTGAATCCAAGACCATGCAGGAGGCCAATCAGTGTCGTCAGAAGCACCATCGTGACCTCAGAACGCGCGTTGTCCTTGAAACTCATAAACGCTGCTGCGGCTGCAAAAATAATAGAAATCGCGATCCCGGTTTCGACGGCAGGAACAAACCACGCGCCCGATGGCACAAAGCCGAAGAACCCCAGAGACAGCGTCACGCTATGCCCAACGGTAAAACCGGTTGCACGCAGCAATAGTGCCCTGAGTGTCTGCGCTCCGATGACCAAACACACAACAAACAAAACATGATCCAACCCTTCGAGGATATGTCGTATGCCTTCCCAGACGAAACTGAGGAATCCTCCATACCCCTTCTTCTGAACCACCAATGGTTCAGTCATCAGACCCCGAGATCGGAATATCTGAGGTGTGTCTGACGCGTAATCGAGAATGAGGTTGGCCGTTTGGTCCTGATCCGGCAAGCCTGGGTCCAGCACGTTGGTGATGCTGTAAGATTGGACTGGGCCGTCAGTGTCATAGTGCAGGACGAGATCGACAATTGTGTCACCAACAAAAAGCGGTGGCGTTAAGGCCGTTTCGGTGTCCACGGCCTGTCGAGCTTCGGCCAAAGTTGCAAATCCGGGCTCATTTCCAACGCGATGCAAGCGAACGGACTCAACTGTTCCTCTTAAGCGCTGATTGTCGACCGACAGATGCAACCCACCTTCGGCGAATTGCCCCAGCCCATTGGGATCGCTCATGACAGCCTGCAAGTCGACAAAGTGCACCAACTGACCGTCGCTCAAGGCATTGGTCGTGAATGGTGCAGCTTCCGGCAAGGCATCACCATTTTGATCACCGACCTTATCTGCCACCAGATAAGGCATGGGGATGCGCATATAGACACGCAGACCGCCCTCGGAATGCTCGACATGCGAAATTCGAACGTTGAGGTTAAGCAAAAAATGCGCCGAGGCTGACAGCGTCAGTGACAAAAGCACACCGACAAACAGAGCGCCAGAAGCAAAAACCTTTGATCTTAAACACTTATACATTTGGATCGCGAGCCTCGATTACGGTTAATCCATCCAGCTTCCATTGCCCTGACTCTGGCACGACCTCGGCCAGCACCCGAAACGTAACGGCGCGCATGTGGGCGTGCCCCCAATGACCTCCTTGTGCTTTCACTGTCCATTTGGCCAGAGTGCTAAATCCACCCGGTTTGAGGGTTGGGTTAATGCGCTCTAATTCCAGTTCGCTGATATCAGTAACCGCAGCAAGACTGCCTCCTGGCGTTCGGATCGCGAGACCACGTTCAACCTCTGTTGCGATGTCACCAAGAGACGCTTCCGTCACAATATGTGCCAGCTCTGACTTTCTTGCGGCCGGAGAAATTTCCAGAGTCACCGTGCTCAAGTTTTCGACCATTGAGCGCAGTATTTCTTCGGCAACCTGCTGCTCTGGGGGCTCAAGCTTTTTCCAAGGTAAATCCAGCAAATAACCCGAGAATACGACGGTTGCCGATGTTGCGGCAATCATGGTTGCGCAACTGGCGCGCTTTGCATTTTTGCCTCTGGTTAGCAGGAGAAAACCGAGTGAGACGGCGCTGATAATCCCGGCGATCAACGCCAAAGCCGGGTTCTGCCGTTTCTGCTGCTCAAATGGAATCTGAGTAACAGTTGCTCCTTGGTATTGGAGCAAGTGGTTCTGCCAGTGAAACTGAGGGGCCGCAGGTGTCACAGCTCCAAAGAATGGCCCAGCGATATCGTTTGAAATCGTTGCGACGCGGGAAATTTCCTCGTCAAACATATCCCATGTGACTGTCACCTGATCGGGAAGTTCTACCGATGAGAAGGACAGGATAGCTCCGATAAACGCATTGTTCACGGACACTTCCTTTCCCGGTTCTACAACTTGAAAACCCTGCGATGTCAGCTCCAGGAGCTTTGCAGTAGCGTTTGATGGTTGCACTAATTTGCCGTCAATTGTCACCGGGTTCCGTGAAGCCAGGAAGGACGCCGCTTGGTTTACGATCATGGCGCTACGCTGTGGCGAAAGTGTTTGACCGACTTCGGTAGTTTCACCAATCCAAGGCGCCAGTTCACGCAAGCGGATCAGCGTCTCATGCCGAACTTCACGAGGTTCGATGTAGAGAAAGGTGGATGTCCCGTCCTGCGCTTTTCGATTTAGGCTGTCAGCAGAAAAACGGCTATCCCACGGATCAGGCCAGTGAATCTTTAACTCTGCCGGCTTTGACAAGAAGCTAAAATCGGTGACCGGAACCTCTCGGTCAAAAACCTGCATCCCGATAGTCGCCAGTGGTTCACCATCCCGCGATGGAGGCACTATAGTCAGCTCGTTGGGAACTGTGTTTTGAAACGCAAAGAACACTTTGACGAACAGAACACGCGGATCTTTTGGCGGGCTGGGAACAACTTGACCCGAGAATGGATTCCGCTGACCTGCAAGTGGCGAGGCCCGGTCGATGCGTGTTCGGTATTCTAAATTTCTGATTTCAGCGTTTAGGGGCTGATTGTCCCTTCCAACAATCGATAACGCCCGACTTTCGGCTTGGGCAAAACCTTGTTTGGTCTCTTGTTTAGCCTCCGGCTCACCCTCGACGAAATCCGATGACCAACCGATTGGCAACATATCAGTAAACAACGGAATATCTTCGACATAGATCTCAAGGTCGACGTAGACCCCATCGTCTTTGATATGAAGGACAGCGATGTTGGGGGCGACTTCTGATCCGTTAGTCAGAACGACATCCGCCGAAACGGCGCGCGCACCTGAGGCCATCAGGCTCAGCATCAGACATAGTCGGCACAGATACTGCCAAATTGGAATTTTGTTCACCCCTGAACTTTAATTTTCCGGCATTGGCGGTGGCGTGTAACCATCCCATTTGCCCGCTTTGACTTTGTCGGACGGCTCTTTTTCTTTTGAACGCGGGGCATTGACATACTCGTCGCTCACAGCTGGTGGCAGTGCATAGTCATCAACACTCGCTTCCCGAACAACGATCTGGTCCTTGGTGACGTTGATCACCTGAAGATCTCGCGCGAGTGTGAGCGGTCCATCGTAAGTCGAGCGGACACCTTCCAAAATCGCCTGATAATTCTCGGGTGAAAGAACAGAGTGATACCCCAGCGCCATACGCGGTTCGACCGCAGACATCACTTTGCCAAAGGCCGCAGGTTCGGTATGAACGCGCGTGGCCACATAGGTCGCCTGTTTCATGTCCCAGCCAAAGTACGGGGCCAGCGCATCCGGTGGTAGAAACGCCTCGTGAGAAGCGATGTCCGCACCTTTGGCATATTCTACATACCATTTGTTCGGGTACGTATCTCCGCCAAAGACGTATTTCAGCCCATTCCATTCCAGAGAATAACTCACCGAGCCATCTAAGCTGTGGATGGCAGGCCAGGACCGGATAGTTACGTCGTTCTCCTGATAAACGATCTCGTTTTCCTGCATGTAATCGAATTCGGTAACTTCAAGCTTGGCACCATCATCCGGCAGCGCCCCTGTACGTGTGGCCAGATCCCAAGCATAGGCTTTTGACATGCCTTCTACATAGGCTTTGGTGCCCAGTTCATCCTCTGATCCGGACGGGCCGAAGACGCGGAGCGGAGTATATCTGCCCGAAAGCCAACCCCCAACATGAAGACCCATGAAGTCTCCAACGTGGTCGACATGCAAATGACTGAAAAAGACCTTATCGACCTTCGCAAAATCCGGTCTCAATGAAAACAAGTTTCCAGTTGCACCCGTGCCCACGTCAAACAGGAAAACGTCTCCATTTCCTAGTTCAACATAAAATGAAATCGAAACGGCAGCTTTGGTTTGGTTGGGCATCCCCGTCCCCAATGCCGTGATACGCATTTCATCCGCGCCCAGGATTTCAGTGTTGGGAAAGTATGACGCGGGATAAACACCATATTCAATTGCAGAAGCAGTTCGACCAGTCGGCAGCGCGTTTTGCGCTGAAGCGGTGCCAGCCAACGACAAACCCAATGCCAATAGTGCGCCAGTCGTGGAATTCATAATGCTATTCATTGATCCCCCCCTTTTCTGCATGGCGTTTGGGAGAGCACGATGTCGTGAACTCCCAGTCAACCATAGACTTCTCTACGGTAAGTCCATAGACTGCTCTATGTCAAACAAAGAATGCTGTAATCTGAATGTCAGAAACTATCACCCGAGCCTCACCCAAAAACGCCGCGACCAAAGAAGACTGGATATTGCTGGCTTACAAAGTCCTGAACGAGGGCGGCGTTTCCGCGATAAAAGTCGTACCAATGGCAAAGCGACTGAACCTGACAAGCGGTAGCTTTTATTGGCATTTCAAAAACGTCCGTGAGCTTTTGGATGAGGTTCTCAGATATTGGGAGCAGGAACTGACTGACAAAGTGATCGCACAGGCAAAGACATTTGGCGGCCCCCCGGAAGACCGAATTCTTCTTCTTATGAAAAAGGTCATTGAAGAGGACGCCGCATTGCCAGATCACGCTGTCTCAGTCTGGGCGAATACCGATGAGAAGGTGAAAGAATCGTATCAAAGAACCATCGGCAAACGCTTCCAATTTGCCGCCTGGATGTTTGAACAGGCCGGTTTCTCGAATGAGGAAGCGAAAGCGCGTGGAAGACTCATGGTCACGTCGCTAATGGGAGACTCTTCGACTGGTCTGAAGGCGCAAGGCGATTGGGAAAAGGTCATCGAACGGGAACACGCAATTCTTGTCGGAAAGTAGAAAAAAGTCAGGATAATAGCCAGATTAGGATGCTTGCTGGAAACGGAACACTATTTTTACCAGCCTCATGACCCATTGGATTAAGTTATGCGGCGTGATTCACGGTTCGAAAACGAGCGATTAACATGTCTGATCACTTCTGCCTAACGGACACGCAGATGGCGCGTCTTGAGCCTTTCTTCCCGCAGTCCCACGGGAAACCTCGCGTCGATGACAAGCGTGTTTTGAGTGGGATTATATTCATTAATCGTAACGGGTTAAGATGGCGTGATGCACCCAAGGAATACGAGCCACACAAGACCTTGTACAACTGTTGGAAGCGGTGGAGTGATAAGGGCATCTTCGCGGAAATGATGATGGGCCTGTCCGCCGATCACGGCGAAGAAAAGACCGTGGTGATTGATGCGACCTATCTGAAGGCGCACCGCATGGCATCCAGCCTCGGGGTCAAAAAAAGGGGGCGATGACGACTGATACACTGCCTGGCAGGCGCATCTACGGGATGCTGCCGAGAGGGGACGCACCAAAGGCGGCATGAACACGAAGCTAAATGCCATCTGTGACAGCCAGGGGCGCCCGTTGAACTTCTTTATGACCGCCGGTCAGGTCAGTGATGATACCGGTGCAAAGGCCCTGCTAAACGGTCTGCCGGACGTGGATTGGCTGCCTGGAGATCGTGGATATGATGCCGATTGGTTCAGAGAAGCGTTACAAGACAAAGGGATAAAGGCCTGCACACCTGGTCGAAGACAGCGAAAGAAGCCCATCCGATATCCCTGCCTCGTAGCAAGCGTACAGCACGTCTTCCTGAGCGAATACGTCCATACGCTCTGCGAATCTGTCGGCCAGTTCGTCAAGCGACGTAGTGTCGTTTGTGGTCATCAACTCACGTGCTGCCTGCTGTGCCAGTTCCGAACCCTCAGCGCTGCCCACGAACGCCTCAAAGGCATCGACATCCAAGGTGCCAATGCGCTCACCAATGCGGTCGAGTGCGGCCTCTTGAACGCCTAGCGCCATGGTCTCGACGTGTGCTTGTACATCCTCAGGCTCAACGCTCATCTCCGACGCCGCCCGCTGCAAAATGTAGTCAGGCACTTCGCCAAGGTTGATCAACCCATCGACGATTTGTGTTTGCGTCCCCGGCGCTGCTGTAGCGATAGCATCAAAGGCCTGCTCAGTTGCTTCATCAGCAACGAATGCACTCTCTGATGCACCTTTTGCCTCACCTTCAGTTGCGCCTTCTTGTGCCCCTCTCAGGGCCTCTGAAGGTTGTCCTTGAGGTGCTGCTTGTGGGTTCGTTGAGACTGCGAAACCCGCCGCATCAGTAACACACCTGAGGTGTTCGTTAGGTTCCAAACAAGGGCAACCCAAGGGGCACATCAGGGGATATGCTAGGGTGAGACATCCAGCACACAGGACGCCCCACCACAGATGGTCTGCTATCAGCCTTCCTCGACGGTCGGTGATAACGCCATGCTGACATCACCTCGCACTTCCATGAAGCGAGGCAATTCCGAAATTTGTTTACGGCTATAGTGTGGGTGAATGTTCATGGTATGTTCTTTTCTTGTGTGGGGGTGAATTGCATGCAGCCTTTCAAGCCGCATCTTTCACCAGCCTGTAGACGGTCGCTCTGCTGACCTCGAAGTCTTTCGCTATCTGGGTTGGCTTATCGCCTCTTTGGAACGCTTCACGAATAGCTGCTGCTTTGTCCTTATCCATGGCAGGGCGTCCTTTGAACTTGCCATCGGCCTTGGCCTTAGCAATCCCTTCACGTTGCCTCTCAAGCATCACCTCTCGTTCAAACTGAGCAACAGCTCCAAGGATGGTCTCAAGCATCTGCGCGGTGGCACTGTCGTTCATCATGGGCATGTTCATGATATGCAGACCAACGCCCTTGTCAGAAAGCCGCTTGCGGATGTCGATGAGGTCAGGGACCGAACGCGCCAGACGGTCCAGCTTAGTGACGACCAGAGTGTCCCCTTCACGGGCAAAGTCTATGGCTGACTCAAGCTGGTCTCGCTGCTTAACGCTGCTCACCTGCTCAGCAAACACCTTCTCACATCCATGGTCTTTCAACTCGCGCTGCTGAGCCTCAAAGCCTGCGATCTGGTCTGCTGTGGACGTCCGTGCGTAGCCTATGAGCATGTGTCTGTCTCCGAGAGTGTATCATTTACCTCATAGAGTTAAGTAAGAAGTTGTGCTTTAAGTGTCAACCCCACTTAAATGAGACAGTATCTGAGGGGTTGGAACTTGTCTTGTTACCCTCTGGTCAAATGAGACACGGATGTTCAGGCTGCCTTACGGTGGTTCGTGAAGGTCAGGGCATAGAATCCAAGGTCAAGGAACACTTCGCCCGGTCCCTCTCGTGTCACCTGAAAGGGAACTGAGCGGACCTCACGTTCGATGAGCAAGTCAAAAGGACCAAAGCGAAAATCAAAGATGATCATGGGTCGTTACCTCATAAATGATATGCATCAGGAGCGATGTGCGCTCAACTTGGCTCCACGTCGGTAGCAATTCAACCTATTGAAAAATATACACTAAAGGGACTTTCCCTCAGGTGGAAGGAGGTGACCCTGAGGTGGCCCCACCGGGGGGCCTGCGCGGCATTTTCTTTAATCTCTGGTACTCAGATTTTTTTGCCAAATTATTTGGACCACATCAAATGCGTATCGCGTTTCGTATTTCGCTCACAGCCCCTTAAGGTACCCGTCAGCCCGCATCCTATCGACGATCTTACGCTGCACCTGCCGCAACTCATCCCGGCCTAACCCATGGTTGTAAATCTCACTTGCCCTGCGCTCGTCTTTGGACAAGCCGCCGAGCTGCACAGCGTCCTTGTCGTCAACGCCTGCCCTATGAGCGATGGCCCTCCATGTATGTCTGAATGAATGAAAGTCCAACATCACGTTGCTTTCAGGTCTCCCCAAAACAACATCCCTAAGGCGGCTATATGACTGACTAGCCTGCTTGCTTTTGCCTGATTTGGGGTCCAGACTGAAGGCCCCTAGAAGCCTGCCCTTGGGTCCATCTCTACTCTCTACTTCTTTTCGCAACTTCAATACCGTCGCTTGAAGCTCAGTGGGTACGGGGGTCCACCGTTTCGCGTTTTCGTTTTTGCCAACAATGATCTTCAGCCCAGCGCCGTCAGTATCTACATCCTCAACTGTAACCCTAACCAATTCGGAAATGCGTGTTCCGAGTGTCAGGCCCAGACGCATCAATACTCCCAACGGTGTTTCCTGTGAACGCGCGACGAACAAAGCACTGGTCTGCTCTGGTCGGTACATCAGCCTTTCTTTCTTCGGCGTGGCGGCTTCCCTAGTGACCCCCTTAGGTAGTGTGAAGGGTTCCACTGAGGGATTGCTTGTGGCCTTGGTTTCTACAACCCACGCCCAAAACGTGCGCAGCTGCGTCATGAGTTTCTGGATGGTCGCTCCTGCTAGCGGCTCCCCTGTCCGCTCCGACACTATGCCACCTAGGTATTCCCTGAAGGCCACCGCCTCAACGTCTGCCATATCGTCCACAAAAAGGCTGGACATATCACCGCCCAGAAAGTCGACCAGATAGCGAACCGAAGTCCGAAAATCATTGATGGTCGAACTTCGCAGCGGTTTATAACCTGAAGCGTTCCCCGGCGCTCTGGCCTCAATATACGCCGCAACCATCTCAGCCAGTGGTCTGGATGTAGCCATGCCCCTTTTACCGAACGCATCTCGCACCGCGCTGGGCGCATTCTCAACCTCTTCATAGAACACATCACGCACCAGCATCGCGGCTTCAGGGTCGGGGTCTGCCATGGCTTCAGCCCATCGGTCTGCCGCAGCAATGCTATAGCGCTTTCTGCCCAGCGCTTGTAATTCCAACTCTCGAACCTTGCTAAGTTCCACGTCGCGTAGCTTACGTGCCGTGGCTTTGTGCTTAACACCTCCAAGGCTTCTTATGATGTTTCGACCAAAAGGTTTGCCCGCCTCTGGATCAGTGGTGCCCTTTAAAATTTTGGGCGTAGACATCCTAAACCGCCAAGCTGTACCGGGACCGCGTGGTTGCTCAAGGTTTCTATCACTACTAATAGCCCGCTCTTTTGTAGTGTAAATTTGTGGTGTAACTCCACCACATCTGTAACACTAGCTGTCAAAAAATGTCAACAAAATAAGGCATTAGAAAGTATGGCGACCCCGGCAGGATTCGAACCTGCAACCTGCCCCTTAGGAGGGGGCTGCTCTATCCAGTTGAGCCACGGGGCCGCGCCCTGCCTTCTGTAACCGGGAATTTCCGTGTTGTCATCGCCTTTGCACAATTGTTGTACACACCGACCTGTTCGCGCTAGCATCGGACAAAACAACTACGCAGGTGCCTCCCGTGAACAGTGAAACCAAACGCCCGCTTACCCTTCGTGATGTGTCCGAGGCTTCCGGTGTCTCAGAGATGACGGTGAGCCGGGTTCTGCGTAACCGGGGGGATGTGTCCGACGCCACCCGCACCCGCGTTCTGGCCGCCGCAAAAGAGCTGGGATATGTCCCCAACAAGATCGCGGGCGCGCTGGCATCCAGCCGGGTCAACCTGGTCGCGGTAATCATCCCCTCGCTTTCGAACATGGTGTTTCCCGAGGTGATGACCGGCATCAATCAGGTGCTGGAAGATACCGAACTGCAACCCGTGGTTGGCGTGACGGATTATCTGCCCGAGAAAGAGGAAAAAGTGCTGTACGAGATGCTCTCGTGGCGACCCTCGGGCGTGATCATTGCCGGGCTGGAACACACTGACGCGGCCCGCGCCATGCTGGATTCGGCGGGCATTCCGGTGGTCGAGATCATGGATACCGACGGCAAACCTGTCGACGCGATGGTGGGCATCTCGCATCGCCGCGCCGGGCGCGAGATGGCGCAGGCGATTCTGAAGGCCGGGTATCAACATATCGGCTTCATGGGCACCAAGATGCCATTGGATCACCGTGCCCGAAAACGCTTTGAAGGGTTTACCGAAGTGCTAGGCAAACACGGGATCGAGATTGAAGATCGCGAGTTCTATTCCGGTGGCTCTGCCCTGGCCAAGGGGCGCGAGATGACACAGGCCATGCTTGATCGGTCGCCTGATCTGGATTTCCTGTATTATTCCAACGATATGATTGGCGCCGGTGGTCTGTTGTACCTGCTGGAGCAAGGCGTGGATATCCCGGGGCAGATCGGTCTGGCCGGGTTCAACAACGTGGAACTTTTGCAGGGTCTTCCGCGCAAATTGGCGACGATGGATGCCTGTCGTCTGGACATAGGACGTCAGGCCGCACAGATCATCGCTGAACGCCTGAAGGACCCGGATTCCGAAATCGAGACACGGGTCACGCTGACCCCCAAGATCAGCTATGGCGATACCCTGAAACGACGATGAATGCGCCCCTGAAGCGGCTCGACAACTGGACGGCCCGCGCCATTTTTCTGGATCGCCATGCTTTGGCCGAACAACCCGCGGGCGCGGCCAAGGGCGCCGGGCTTCTGGACCTTGTCCAGCGGTTGGGATTCGTGCAGCTTGACAGCATCAACACGGTTGCCCGCGCTCATGACATGATCCTGTTTTCCCGACGGCCTGCGTATCGAAGCGCCAACCTGAAAAGGCTCTATGAAAGGGAAAAAGCGCTGTTCGAACACTGGACACATGATGCGTCCGTGATCCCGATGTCGTTCTATCCGCACTGGCACCTGCGCTTTCAGCGTGATGCGGATCTCTTGAAGGCGCGCTGGAAGAACTGGCGGCGGGATGGGTTCGAGCAACAGTTCGAGACTGTCTTGCAACACATCCGCGACCACGGGCCCGTGTGTTCGTCAGACGTTGGCAAGGATGAAAAGAAAGGCTCGGGCGGTTGGTGGGACTGGCATCCGTCAAAAACCGCATTGGAGTTTCTGTGGCGTTCCGGGGCCTTGACCGTCGTGGGCCGCGACGGGTTTCAGAAACGTTATGATCTGACCGAACGTGTGATCGAAACCCACCTGTGCCCCGGGACCATGGCCTGTAATGCGACGGCAACCGTGGATTGGCTGTGCAACGCAGCGCTGGACCGGTTGGGGTTTGCCACGTCCGGAGAGCTGGCCGCGTTCTGGGGCACGGTCACCGCCGCCGAAGCCAAAGACTGGTGTGCCACGGCGTTGGCTCAAGGAAATATCGAAGAGATCGAGGTCACTTGCGCCGATGGACGCCTGCGCAAAACCTTTGCCCGCCCTGATTTGATGGATCGGGCAACCGACTTGCCGCAACCGCCCGGTCGGATTCGCGTGCTCAGCCCGTTTGATCCCATGCTTCGGGACAGAAACCGGGCCGAGCGGCTGTTTGGCTTTCACTATCGCATCGAAGTTTTCGTTCCCGAAGCCAGGCGCATATATGGGTATTACGTCTTCCCCTTGCTTGAAGGCGATCGATTGATCGGCCGGATCGACATGAAGGCGCATCGGGATCGCGACCTGCTGCATGTCAAAGCGCTCTGGCCCGAACGCGGGGTGCGCTGGTCTAACGCCCGCAGCCGACGCCTGAACGCCGAGCTGGACCGGGTGCGCCGGCTGGCAGGCGTAACCCAAGTGGAATTTGCAAGGGGCTGGCTGAAAGACCCTAAATAGGGCCTATTCCGCGTCCGTCAGGGTCAGTTTGATCGGCTCCAGCCCGTCAATCTCTCCTATTATGATGTCGCCGGCCACAACCGGGCCTACGCCGGCCGGTGTACCTGTCAGGATCAGATCGCCGGGGCGCAGATGGTAGAAACCGGACAGATGGCTGACGATTTCATCGATCTTCCAGATGAGCTCTTCCAGGGTAGCGTCCTGACGCAATTCGCCGTTCACGCTCAACCGGATGTGTTTGCCATCGTCCGGCGACCAGTCCGCGGCGGGAGTCAGCGGCGCGAAGACTACTCCGTTTTCGACGTCCTTACCCAGATCCCAAGGCCGCTGTTTGTCCCGCTCGCGGAGTTGCAGATCGCGGCGTGTCATGTCGAGCGCACAGCCATAGGCATAAACCGCATCCCAAGCCTGCGCACTCGAGGCACGAAACACCGGTTTTCCGATTGCCAGCGCCAGCTCCATTTCGTGATGGTAATTCTTCGTCCCCGCCGGGTACGGAACCGTCGCGCCGGACAGGATTGCGTTTGGCGCGGATTTGGTGAAATAGAAGGGCGCATCGCGATCCACCTCATTCCCCATCTCTGCTGCATGCGCGGCATAGTTTCGCCCGACGCAGAAAATGCGCCCGACAGGGTACCCGGCCGTCTCGCCAACGACAGGAATGGTTATGGGATCGGGAAGGGAAAACAGGCTGTTTGACATCGTGGTTCCTGAATTTTTCATCGCTGCCATCTTACGCCTGCCAGAGCCGCCAGCAAGCCGGGAATGCACGCTGGATTTCGCCAATATCCAAGAGTTGTTTCAGCGCGAACCTGCTCAATTCTGACCTGAACGCCCAGTGCCGTTCCAATGCTGTTTCACATCCGTCTTTATTGATGCACCGGAACTTGGGCAGATCGGAAATTAACTTGGCTCTGGCACAAGTCGGGCTAGGTCTTAAATAGGAATTGCGGTGCGCATCCAGCTTGAGGGGTGCGATGGCAGCAAATCACCGCGCATGCGGAAACACTCGGCCAGAATGACGCCAAGTCATCCCTTGCGGGCCAGGTTTTCCTTCGGCAATTGCCCAAGACTGTTTCGGAGAGCATAGGTGCACGGCCTTTCCCCCAAAGGCCAAAAGGCCCTAATCAGAGCCACATTTCCGGCTCGCCATATACTCCGATGCGCAGGCCGGACCGTCAGGCAAGGCGTGACGCAACCGGCCTCAGGCCAGGCCAAACCCAAATCCAAGTCTGGCCACCCCGTCGGAGATCGCCCCTAAAATCTCCGGCGGGGTCCTTGCAGATGACACCCATGTTCGGCGACCGGCATCAGGTATCCAGGTCGTTCAACTCGTTCAGAAGATCCAGCAACAATTCGTGTTTTTCCGGCCCCAGGCGGGAACGAATGCGTTCCGCCTGCGCCATGCTGGCGGGCTGATTGGCGTGAATGATCTGAACGCCACGCTCGCCGATCTCGACAATCTGGCGACGCCGGTCAGCCGGGTGGCATCGTCGGGAGATCAGGCCGCGATGCTCCAGTTTTTGCAGTATCCGTGTCAGGCTTGGCAACAACAGACAGGCGCGTTCGGCAATATGCGTCGGTTCCTGCGGGCCTTCTTCGTTCAATACGCGCAACACGCGCCACTGCTGTTCGGTGACACCGGCGTCGGCCAGCATTGCTCGGATGGGTCCCATAACCTTTTCCCGCGCCCGCAAAAGCGCAATGGGCAAAGATCGCGACGTCAGAGGGAGGTCGTCGTTCATGCCAAAATTATCGCCGAAATCCGTGATTTACGCAAGGGAACCCTCGGCTTTCGGTTTGAAGCACAAGAACCGCCGGGACGCCGCCGCCCTTGCGTGACGCGCCTTTGCCGCCGTCGATCCGATGACGCCAAATTGCATTAAAACTGGACAATTTCGCACCACGTAAGAAGATGTGGAAACGGCCGCTTTCGCGACCACGTGGCGCTGAAGGTTTTGCAACAAAGGAAACAGTATGGCTGCGCAGCAGAACGCGTTCAAACAGGCTCTGAAAAAGGGAAAAATGCAGATCGGGTGCTGGATGAGCTTTGCGGAGCCTACAGCGGCCGAGATGATGGGAACCGCCGGTTTTGATTGGCTGGTAATCGATGGAGAGCATGCCGCAAACGATATCCGGTCGATCCGGGACCAGCTTCTGGCGCTTGCGGCAAGCGACTCTCATGCGGTTGTGCGGGTTCCCGTGGGTGAGACCTGGCTGATCAAGATGGTTCTGGATGCGGGTGCTCAGACCATTCTGGTTCCGATCGTGGAAAGCGCCGAGCAGGCGCAAGAGCTGGTTCGGGCCTGCCGTTATCCCCCTGCCGGTGTCCGCGGCGTGGGCGCGATGGCATCGCGGGCGACGATGTACGGATCGGTCGGAGATTATATTCAGACCGCAGATCAGGAGATTTGCCTGTTGTTGCAGGTGGAAACCCGCGCCGGAATTGCTGCTCTGGACGACATTCTGGATGTTGAAGGCGTGGATGGCGTATTCATAGGCCCTGCTGATCTGTCGACCGATATGGGCCATCAGGGCAACAGCGCGGCACCCGAGGTGCGAGCGATTATCCGGGATGCACTGGCCCGGATCAAGGCCGCAGGCAAAGCGCCGGGCATTCTGGCCACAAATGACGAGGCCCGTCAGGCATATCTGGATATGGGCGCACAGTTCTTGGCGGTTGGCATTGATGTGATGCTGCTGACGCAAACGGCACGTGATCTCGCCGCACGATGGAAAGCCAACTAACCGCTCAACGGACCATGGCCGCTGCGGCCTGGGCGTATCCGCCCGAGGCACCGTCAACGAAATGCACATGATCGTCCCGTGTGGCCGACGGGACGAAACAGGTCATCATCGCCTCGTCCTGCACGTGGAGACCGTATCGGATTTTGCCGCGCCCGCGTGCTTCTTTCAGCAAGTGTTCGATCTGTCGCAAAGTGGCCGGGTCACAATCCAACGTCATCTTCAGGCCGTCATCGAACTTGCGGAAATCGGCATTGCTGCTGACCATCGTCCTGTAGTGTTCGGGTTCAAACTGCCCCAGCTTCTTGCTTGTTTTGAACAATATCGCGATCAGCAGGTTCTGAAACAGAAGAACGAGCTTGTGCAGAAACAAATTCCGCCCATTGCGCGAAACATGCGCGTCAATGTCGAGGCCGGGGGGCGGCCAACTCATGGGCGGACCATTCTTCGGCACCGGATGACCTGCGCGCTCCAGCTCTTCTGACGCGGACAGAACCGATTGCGCAAGGTCGGCAAAGTCGCGTTCAGTTGCCGACGCAGTGGGTTCAACAACCAGTGACACGATCTGACCGTGCCGCGCCGGGCTGTTGGACCATCTGCATGACAGGCCTGTCAGGTCCGGTTGCGCACCCGGTTCGGCAGGCGCGATCATATGATGACCCGCTTTCATCTCTGCCTCGGCCCAGGCCAAGCCTCCGCCAGAGAACATGGCATAATCCACCCCGGAAGAGGGCGCAAAACGAGCGACGCGCAAGTCCCTGCCGGCTTTTCGGATATCCGCCACCGACACCAGCGCCGCACGCAACGGCATGGAAAACTCTTCTTCCGCCCAGCGCCGCATGGCTGACAGAGTATCCCGCGCTGCTTCAACTTCGCTGGGGGGGATCGCAAACGCCGCCCCGTCGCCGCCAAAGACATAGGGAAACAACTTGCCGTCCATCGCGTTTATCATCGCCGAGATAACGGCAGCCCCCACGGTGTTGACGGTTTTGTATCGTCCGCGTGCGATCTCGCCGGTTGAATCGACGATGTCGGCAACCCCCAGAAACCAGTCGTCGGGCACCGGCGAAAACTGCGCCGGGTCCGCCAGACGGGTGAAATCCCTCAACAGGGGCAGGTTTTCGTAAAATGCGGAATGGAGGTCTTTCATTTTCCCCCTCGAAATCAAACTTCTGGCAATGATAGCCGGAATGCGGCCCGAGTCCTCGTTTTGAAACATAGTACACATGCTTGTGCGTTGCATCATTGCGTGCCAAGCATTCCTTTCGGATGAGCGGAAAAGAGGCGGGATATGCAGGCGGGTTTGGTGGTTTTGTGCCTGGGCTATGTGCTCAGCCAGTTTTTCCGTGCATTTCTGGCTGTGCTCAGCCTGGATCTTGAACGCGATATCGGTGCTACACCCGAAGATCTGGCCTTTGCATCCGGCCTTTGGTTTCTGGTGTTCGCTGCAATGCAAATCCCGGTCGGCTGGGCGCTGGACAAGGTTGGGCCCAGGCTGACCGCAGCCGCGCTTCTTCTGGTTGGCGGTGCAGGAGGATCCGCAATTTTTGCGGTCGCGACCTCACCGTTGCATGTCAGTGTTGCCATGGGCCTGATCGGGGTTGGGTGCTCTCCGGTTCTGATGGCTTCCTATTTCATCTTTGCCCGCGAATACCCGCCTGCGAAATTCGCGACGCTGGCCGCCGTCATGCTGGGTGTTGGCTCGGTGGGCAATCTCGTCGCCTCTTATCCGACTGCGCTTGCGGTCGAATGGATGGGATGGCGCGCCACCATGGTTGGGCTGGCCGTGATATCTGCTGCGATCGCTATGGGCATTTGGCTGAGCCTGCGTGACCCAGCAAAGGTTGATACGGAACACAAGGGGTCACTTCTGGACCTGCTGAAAGAGCCTGCACTGTGGCTGATCATGCCTTTGATGCTGGTGGCCTATGCGCCCTCTGCCGCGCTGCGCGGGCTATGGGCCGGGCCGTATCTGAACGATGTCTTCGGGCTCAGCACCACCCAGATTGGCACCGCGACACTGGTCATGGGGTCTGCGATGATTGTCGGTACCTTTGTCTACGGACCGCTGGATCGTGTCTTCGGCACTCGGAAATGGGTTATCTTCACGGGCAACGCGCTGGGTGTCGTGGCACTGACCCTGCTTAGCGTTTGGATCGACCATGCCACATGGCTGTCCGTTCTGCTTTTGGCCATCATTGGGTTCACCGGGGCCAGCTTTCCGGTCATCATGGCCCATGGTCGGGCCTTCGTTCCCGCCCATCTGGTGGGCCGAGGCGTGACCCTGTTGAATCTTTTCGGAATCGGAGGGGTCGGCATCGCCCAATTTGTCACCGGGCGCATTCATGCCGCCACGGCCCAGGCCGGCACGACCGCGCCCTACACCGCGATTTTCGCGTTTTTTGCCGTAACCCTTGCCTTCGGTTGCGTGATATATCTATTCAGCCGGGATAGTGTGGATTGAAGTAATTGCGGAGCAAGCCGTGCAGGATATCGAGGTTATAGCGCCGAACCTGAAACACAGCCTCTCCGGCGTCACCACAACCGTCATCCGCCTTTTGCCGATCCAGAAGAATATGATCAGGATCGTCGCCACGGGACCCGGCTTGCCTGGTGATCTGCCTCATATCCGGTTGATCAAAATTCCGTTCCTTTCGAACAGAACGCTCCGGGTGTGGCATGCGCGGCGCAACACCGAAATGCTGATGGGTTTGGTTCTGAAACATGTGCTGCGACGCAATCTGAAACTTCTGTTCACCTCGGCTGCGCAACGAAATCATTCGGGGTTCACCAAATGGCTGATTTCCAAGATGGATGCGCTGATCGCCACAACGCCGCAAGCGGCGTCGTTTCTGGACCATCCCGCAACCGTCATCATGCACGGTGTGAACACCGAACTGTTTCACCCGGCAGAAAACAAAACCGCCCTGCGACAGAAGCTGGGGCTGCCGGAAGGGACCTTGATCGGGTGTTTCGGGCGTATTCGACCTCAAAAAGGTGTCGATCTGCTGGTGGATGCGGCGATCGAGGTTCTGCCGAACCATCCCGACGCTAGCATCGTGTTAACCGGGCGCGCCACCAAAGAATTTGAAACCTTCCAACAGGAACAGGAAGCCAAACTCAAAGCTGCCGGGCTGTCGGAACGGGTGCACTTCCTGGGCGAGCGCCCTTGGGAGGAGATCGTTGAAACCTACCGCGCCCTTGACCTGTTCGTGGCCCCGGCACGTCACGAAGGGTTCGGCCTTACACCGCTTGAGGCGATGGCCTCCGGCGTGCCTGCAATCGCCTGCCACGGGGTTGGAGCCTTCAGCGCCCAGATCGAGGACGGGAAAACCGGCCGCTTGATCGAAAAGGACAACGCCGGGGCGCTGGCTGAAGCACTGGAACAGATGTTGAGCGATCCGGACAAGCTGGTGCAATCCGGTCAGGCCGCAAGACAGCGTGTCGAGCAGCATTTTCGAATCGAAGGTGAGGCCGAGGCCATCGTGCGGGTCTATCGGTCTTTGCTGAACACTGGTGAAAACGCGCATTCGGGTTAAAATCGACGTCAATTCGGCCAAATCACCCGTGATAGCCCTTTTTTCTTTGCTGCAACGCGGCTATGAACGCGCGTCCTTAACTTTGGAGACATGAAATGGGCTATCGCGTCGTTGTCGCCGGCGCCACGGGTAACGTGGGCCGCGAAATGCTGAACATTCTGGCGGAACGCCAGTTCCCGGTCGATGAACTTGCCGTGCTGGCAAGCCGTCGTTCGCTGGGTACGGAAGTAAGCTTTGGCGACAAGACACTGACCACCCAGGACATCGACACCTTCGATTTCACCGGTTGGGACATGGCCCTGTTCGCCATCGGCTCGGACGCAACCAAGACCTATGCCCCCAAGGCGGCTGCGGCTGGCTGTGTGGTAATCGACAACTCGTCGCTGTATCGCTATGACCCCGAGATCCCTCTGATCGTGCCGGAATGTAACCCCGAGGCGATCCACGACTACAAGAACAAGAACATCATCGCCAACCCGAACTGTTCGACCGCGCAGATGGTGGTGGCGCTCAAGCCGCTGCATGATCGCGCCAGGATCAAGCGCGTCGTGGTGTCGACCTATCAGTCGGTGTCGGGCGCGGGCAAAGAAGGCATGGATGAACTTTGGGATCAGACCAAGGCGGTTTACAACCCCACCACGGACGTGCCGCCGAAGAAATTCCAGAAGCAGATCGCCTTCAACGTCATCCCGCAGATCGACGTCTTCATGGAAGACGGCTCGACCAAGGAAGAGTGGAAGATGGTTGTTGAGACCAAAAAGATCGTCGACCCGTCGATCAAGGTCACCGCAACCTGCGTTCGGGTTCCGGTCTTTGTTGGCCATTCCGAGGCCGTGAATATCGAGTTTGAGGAATTCCTCGACGAAGACGAAGCCCGCGACATCCTGCGCGAAGCACCTGGCATCATGGTGATCGACAAGCGCGAAGCCGGCGGCTACGTCTCGCCCGTCGAATGCGCGGGCGATTTCGCCACGTTCATCAGCCGTATCCGCCAGGATTCGACCATTGAGAACGGTCTGAACCTGTGGTGCGTCAGCGACAACCTGCGCAAGGGCGCCGCCCTGAACGCGGTGCAGATCGCGGAACTTCTGGGCCGCGAGGTTCTGAAAAAGGGCTGACATCCCGATTTTCGTCAAAACTTGAAAACCAGGAAACCCGCTGATCGTTCGGCGGGTTTCTTTCGTTTCCCAATAGCCGGTTTACAGACGACGTGACGGTTCGTTCAGGTTGCTGATGCCAACGGAAATACTGCATGGTAGGTGTCAAAGATGGGCCGACTAACATCAACCAAGCACGATCCAGTACCCTACGCCCTTGCCGGGGCGGGAGTGTTCTTTGCATCCATCTGTTTTGGCTTTGTACCCTATTTCAGCCGAGGTCTCACTGACCAGGGACTCGCACCCTACGCAGTTGCGTTTTATCGGTACATTTTGACGGCGATCCTATTGCTGCCAGCCCTTTTGAAGCATCGTTCAAACCGGCGGGAAATAGTCTGGGGTATGGCTGCGGGGGCAGTCATGGGGCTTGGGTGGGTCGGATATGTTACCGCACTTGAAACAGTGCCGGCATCAACGGTGGGTGTTCTTTACATGACCTACCCGGTGTTTACGATCATCATCGCCTGGGCGATATTCGCCGATCCGCCGACGCGGCGCAGCCTTGTTGCGGCCGGTTTGATTGTTCTTGCGGCAGGCATTGCAGGGTCTCCGGCATCCGTACCGATTGACCAAATTCCAACGCTGCTTGTCTCTTTGGCTGCACCTTTCGGATTTGGCTTCGGCATATGCGTGCTTGTACACCGCCTTTCGCGAATTGCTCCCTTGTCCAGGATAGCGTCGGTTTCGTTGGGGTCGGTCGTCGGGCTAACCCCTTTGATTATCTCGTCGGAAATTGGCGAAGTCCTGCCAGCAGGCGGAAGTGACTGGTTTCTGATCGTCGGGATCGGTCTTATGACGGCACTGGTTCCCCAGCTGATTTACACCGTCTGTTCCCCTGTCATCGGGGCATCGCGCACTGCCGTTATCGGCAGCATTGAACTGCCGACAATGTTTGCCGTGGGCGTTTTTGCCTTCGGTGAAACAATCACAGGTGCGCAAGCAGTGGCCTGCGTCTTGGTTTTGAGCGCCATTGCACTTGCACAAAGTCGCGCAACACGAACCGTAACCACCGTGATCAGCAGTCAACGTCACAGGTGAGTCCGCGCCCGAGTTGGCCCGTCAATGCGCTCAGCAGAACCGGCTCGGATCACCTCTTACACCAAATCGGCACTTTCCGGTCCATCACCCGCATCCATCATGGCTGCGCTATGAACCTCGGTTAGGGTACAGTCTTGCGCGCGGTGAAAATCGCCAACCTGTTGACAAAACCAGACACGCTTGCCACCTAAAACTGAACCTTGTTCGTGGCGGATGCCGGAAGTCCGGAAAAAATACCGCCCGGTGCAGGGTAAAAGAGGCAGGGCATGCATATTTCGACCAGACGCAGGATTGCCAGAACCCTGACCATCGGATGCACATGCGTTCTGATGATACTGGTCGTCATTGGCTTTACGGGGCAGGTTTTTGCCGTAGGAGATTCAATCGCTCTGCTCCGGCCTCAGGCTGGTGTTTTGCTTCTCCCCTGCGCGGTAATTCTTCTTTTCATGCGCGCCAGATATCTTGCATTGGCCACATTGCTCTTTTCCGGGGTGGCCATCGGGTCCATCGCGGCCAGCGTTGCCGCGCCCTCGGACGATTGCGATGATTCCTGCCTGACGCTGTACCAGAAGAACCTGATGAGCAAAGCCTGGCCCCGGTATTCGCTGTCCGATGATATCCTTGAATCAGGCGCGCAGATCGTGACCTTGCAGGAAGTCTCCAGCCACAATCGCAAGTACATGAGCAATCTGTTCGAGCATTACCCCGAACAGGCGATCTGTGAATTCCGTTCTGAACAAAACGTCGCCATCCTGACGACCTTGCCGATTGTCGAGAATTCCGAGTTCTGTCTGCAAGGTTACGGGCTTGTGGGGTTACAGGTCAAAGCGCCTGGCGGTGATTTGGTCTGGGTTGTTTCAGTTCATCTGAACTGGCCATTTCCTTACGACCAGTCCAGGCAAAGCCAGGTGATTGCCGACCGCATCAGCCAACTTGAAGGACCGGTTCTGATTGCCGGGGATTTCAATATGGTGCCCTGGGGCGAAAGCGTCAGACGGATCGGAGCGGCCGCAAACAACCAGAGCTTTGGAACCGTCCTGAACACCCACAACCTCGGCAGTTGGAAAATCCCATTGCCGATAGACAACCTTTTGTTCCCCAAAGGCACAACCGGAACGGTAGAACTGCGCCCCTTCATGGGATCCGATCACCTGGGAAAGCTTGCCCGGTTTCGACTGGGCTAGGACTTCGGTCAAGCACACCGCCGTATGCTTCCATACAAACAAGCGGCCTAGCCTTGGGTTTCAACCAGTTCCTTCAGATTGGTCAGACCACGTTCATAGTCCTCGCCCACCCATGTATCCATCATCACCCCCATCCAGCGGGAGATAGGGTTGAGACCCAGATCCGAGTCAAACCCCCAGGTCACTCTGGTTCCCGCCCCGTCAGGCTCAAGGATGAAGGACGCTGCGGCAGTACCCATCGGACCAAAATCAAGCGCCGTTCTGACCCGTTGGTTTTCCACGCTCTCGACGATTTCCTGTGATCCCGTGCCGACCTGCGGGTGATCCGACGCCCAGTTCAGAGTGCTCCCGACCCCGGCGACAGGGCCGGAATAGGTCAGTTTGGTTTCAGGATCGCGGTGCAGCCACGGAGACCACTTTTCGGTTTCCTGCATCGAATTCACGTAAGGAAAGATGGCGCTTGGCGGCGCGTCGATCGCGATGCTACGCGAAACTTCCGCCTTTCCCGGCAACAGTTAGGAAACCGCGACCAGAACCAGAATACAAACGACCAATCCTGCGCAGAGGCGCTTGATGACTTTCATGGCAGGCTCCGATCTTCAGGTGTAATGGGTGGAGTATACCAAAAACGGCCCTGAATCAGAGCCGCCATTGTTGTTTCGGATTTCCAGCTCTGTCGCTTTCAGACAGGGACGAACTTTTTTTGGTAAGGATCATAGCTTTCAAGCCCGCCTGCGCCGATATCCGTCCACAAGCCGTGCAAGCTCAGCGCGCCTTGATCAACGGCTGACGAGACGAAGGGGAAGGTCATCAGGTTTTCCAGCGAAGCGACAACCGATTGACGTTCGAACTGCCGGGCCTGTTCGACACCGTCCTCGATATCCGCGACCAGTTCGAATTTCGGCTTCAGAATATCCATCCAGCGGCCAACAAAGCTGTCCTTGGCATCCAGCTGCGGCGCCTGCCCCTTGCACATGTCGATGCAGCCCTGCACGCCGCCGCATTGCGAATGCCCCAGCACGATCAAATGAGCGACCTTGAGCGCCGTTACGGCATATTCGATGGCGGCGCTGGTGCCGTGGTGGTCCCCGTCCGGAGCATAGGGCGGCACCAGGTTGGCGATATTGCGGTGAATAAAGAAATCGCCCTGGTCAGCGCCGAACATGGACGTGACGTGAACCCGGCTGTCGCAGCAGGATATGACCATGGCGCGGGGGCGTTGCCCTTCATCGGCGAGACGGCGATACCAAACCTGGTTTTCCGAATATGTTGTGGCCTTCCATCCGTGATACCGTTTTACAAGGTAGCTCGGCAGAGGTTTGGCAAATTCCATTTCAATGTCCCCGTTCTTGTCGCTGACGGATGATCTAAACCGAATTCAAAGAAAATTCGAGCCATTATCCAGTTTCCCTGCAAGGTTTTGCAAAGGAATTTTCTGCCAGGATCAACACCGCGCCGTGGGGGCGTTTGAACTAGGGTGAATGTGGTGGAAAAGATTATCACGCTTGAACACAAGGAATCCGTCCGTCTGGACTCGGATCAATTAAGCGGGCTGTACCGGCAACTTGGCGACAAGAATGCGCTGGATGTTCTGTGTCGCACGGTCGAAGAGCTTGCCGTGCGCCTGTCAAACTGCGAACGCTACTGGCGTCGGCGCGAATGGGCGGACCTGCGCAAATGCGCCAGGTCACTGGTCGCTATATCCGAACAGATCGGGATGACGGCCCTGGCCCAGGTGGCGGGTGACGTGGCCCACACCGTCGATGCCGGTGACGCCGTTGCGGCGGGCGCGACGCTTGGGCGTTTGATCCGCGTGGGCGAACGATCGCTGACCGCCGTCTGGGACCAGCAGGACCTTTCCGTCTGACAGGGGTTGCGGGCAGATCATGCGCGGCTAGTCTGTGCGCAGAAACTATCAGCCGAGACGCCCATGACCCTGTCCTTCGCCCCATCCTCTGACCCGTCCATACCGTTTCATGTGATTGCGCAGCCGGATCTGGACAATTGGTTGCAGGACCAGCCGGATACCGCCCGGGCCTGGGTTGCCGCAAACGGGTTTACAGGTGCGATGGGGCAGACCCTGCTGGTGCCGGGCGCGCATGGTGCGGTTGATTTTGTGCTGGCCGGGTATGGAACAGAAGACAAACGCGCGCGAAAAAGGTTCCCGTTGGCCGCCGCAGCCATGGCATTGCCCGAAGGAACCTATCATATCGCGTCCGGCATTCCCGCTGATCGTCTGGAGATGGAGTGTTTGGGCTGGTTGATGACAGGCTATGCCTTCGACCGCTACGCGTCTCAATCCGCTGGAACTGCGGCGCTGGTTGCGCCCGAAGGTGTCGATGCCAACCGTATCGAAGCGATGGCCAATGCCGAAGTTCTGACCCGCGATCTGGTGAATACGCCAGCCTCGGATATGGGTCCTGAGCAGTTGCAGCAGGCGGCCGAGGCTCTGGCCGGCGAATTCGGTGCCGCGTGCAGCGTGATCAGCGGCGCGGCCTTGCTGGAACAGAATTTTCCCATGATCCACACCGTAGGGCGCGCCGCCGAACAGGCCCCCCGGCTGATCGAGCTGAATTGGGGCAGCAGCGGCCCCAAGCTGACTCTGGTCGGCAAGGGGGTGTGTTTCGATACGGGCGGACTGAACCTGAAACCGGGCGCATCCATGGGTCTGATGAAGAAAGACATGGGTGGCGCGGCCAATGTGCTGGGGCTGGCGCGGATGATCATGCAGCTGGGTTTTCCCCTGCAATTGAGGGTCCTGATACCGGCGGTCGAAAACGCGCTTGCGGGAAATGCCTTCCGCCCAGGGGACATCCTGACCTCTCGCAAGGGGCTGACGGTCGAGATCAACAATACGGATGCCGAAGGGCGTCTGGTGCTTGCTGATGCGTTGGCGCTTGCTGAAGAAGGTGAGCCCGATCTGGTGATCTCGATGGCGACGTTGACCGGGGCCGCCCGTGTGGCTGTGGGCCCCGATCTGGCACCGTTCTATACCGATGATCTGCGCTGCGCGTCTGCCCTGTCGCATGCCGCAGAGGCTTCGGCTGATCCGGTCTGGCGCATGCCGTTCCACACGCCCTATGAAGCGATGATTGAACCCGGCATCGCCGATCTGGACAACGCGCCGTCGGGCGGGTTTGCAGGGTCGATCACTGCCGCCCTGTTTCTGCGCAGGTTCGTGGGCGCATGCCGCTACATCCATTTCGACATCTATTCCTGGCAGCCCAGCAAAGAGCCGGGGCGCACCAAGGGCGGTCTGGGTCAGGGGCCTCGTGCCGTGCTGACGGCGTTGCCGGAGATATTGGGACTGTGACACGCCATCGAATTTCCGCACCCGTTGTCGATTTGCTGCGCAGCCCAGACGGACCGCGCGACCGGCAATTGTTGTTCGGTGATACGGTTCGGATCGAGGAAACAAAAAGCGGGTGGAACAGGGTCATCGCAGACAAAGACGGGTATACCGGCTGGTTGCGATCAGAGCAGCTGACGGCGGATGCGCCTGCGACGCATTGGATCACGGCGCCTGCAACGCATGCCTACCAGGAAGCGGATTTCAAAAGCCGCGATCTGGTGTCGCTGAGTTTCGGAAGCAAAATCCAAGCCAGCACCGAGACGGACCGGTTTGTTGAAACCGAATTGGGTTATATCCCAAAAGTACACACGGCGCCGATAACCGAAAAGCCTGACGACCCGGTCGAAGTGGCCCAGCTGTTTCTGGGCACACCCTATTTGTGGGGCGGCAACAGCCGGTTCGGCATCGATTGTTCCGGGTTGGTGCAGGCGGCGCGTTTGGCTTGTGGCCTGCCGTGCCCCGGCGACAGCGGCGATCAGGAACGCGCTTTGGGCAAAACCGTGATCGAAGGGACCCCTGCGCAACGGGGTGATCTGTTGTTCTGGAAAGGGCACGTGGCCTGGGTTTCGGGCCAAAACATGCTTTTGCATGCGAACGCCAGCCATATGGCGGTGGTATTCGAACCAATGGATCAGGCGATCCACCGCATCATGGATCAGGGTGACGGGCCCGTCACGGCCCACAAAAGGCTCTAATCCGGGTTTACGGACCGGATCAGCTTGCGTTCCAGCACCCGCAGGACTGCCCGCAGATCGTGGCCGCGTTTCAGGATGCGGCCATCCATACCTATGACGGAATACATTCCCTGCCGGGACCTCAGGCGCGGGTATTTTTCGACGCGGTAGATCGGATGTTCCGCAGTGCGCCGAAAAATCGAGAACACCGCCATGTCGCGCAGGTTGGAAATACCGTAGTCACGCCATTCTCCGGCGGCGACCATCCGACCATAAACGGATAGGATTTGAGACATCTCATGCCGGTCGAAAGCCACGGGCATCTGCGCTGCGCTTGCCGAGAACCGGCTGGGAGGCTGCATATTCATACCTCCAGCCTTGCCGGAAATCGTGTATGAATCAAGCCTGATGCGCAGTTGTCCTACAATTGCGATACAAGTGTTACCGTCGGCCGACCTGACGGCAGATCAGGATTACAGGCAACAGACCTACCGCCAGAATAACCAGCGAAGGCACGGCGGCGCCCTCCAGCCTCTCGTCCGATGCCAGCCGATACGCCTGCACCGCCAATGTGTCGAAATTGAATGGGCGCATGATCAGCGTGGCGGGAAGCTCTTTCATCACGTCCACGAACACGATCAGCAGGGCCGTCAGCAGCGAGGGGGTCAGAATCGGCAGGTGAACCCGTCGCAATGTTCCCAACGGCGTCTGACCCAGTGAACGGGCTGCGGCATCCATATTGGCATGCACAGTGCTTTGGCCCCCCTCATAGGCGCTGAGCGCGGCAGCCAGGAAGCGAACCATGTAGGCAGCGACCAGCAGCCAGATGGAACCTGTCACCAACAGCCCCGTGGACACGTCGAAGGTCTGTCGCATCCAGACGTCCAGCGCGTTGTCAAAACTCGCAAAGGGGACGATCAAACCAACCGCAATGACGCCACCGGGAACGGCATATCCCAGACGCGCCATATATGCGGTCGCAGACGAAGCGCGCCCGGGCCTCAGGCGTTGAAAGAACCCGACACTGATCGCTGCAAAGACGGTGATGACCGCCGCCGTACCAGCAAGAATCAACGAGTTCTGGATGAAGCCGATATAACGCTGCGACAGCAGGTTCTGTTCGGAGTCCAGGCCCATCTCGACCAGAATGACGACGGGCAGCAAAAAACCGAAAAGAACGGGTATTGCACACAGCAGAAATGCCCCGCAGGCGCGCAGACCCGTCAGATTTGCCGCCGGTTGCGCCACATGCTGTTTCCCCGCCTGATAGTATTTTGCCTTGCCACGCTGGGTGCGCTCGGCCACGGCCATGATCAGGGCAAAGACCAGCAGGCACAGGGCCAGTTGTGCCGCTGCCGCGCGATCGGCCATGGAAAACCAGCTTGTGTAGATCCCGGTGGCAAAGGTCTGTACGCCGAAATACGACACGGTCCCGAAATCTGCGATGGTCTCCATGACGGCCAGCAGAACACCGCCTGCAATGGCGGGTCGCGCCATTGGCAGTGACACGCGCCGAAAAGCCAGCCATGGATTGTTGCCCAGCGCCCGCGCCGCCAGAAACGCGGTTGCGCTTTGTTGCAGGAACGCAGCCCGCGCAAGCAGATAGACATAAGGATATAGCACAAGGATCAACATGACCGCCGCACCCTCGGTCGAGCGGATTTCCGGGAACCAATAATCGCGCGGGCCCCACCCCGTTACATCACGCAGCGTGCTTTGAACGATGCCCGGGTGATCCAGAATGAAAGTGTAGGCATAGGCCAGAACATACGCCGGAAAGGCCAGCGGAAGGACCAGTGCGATCTCTAGAAACCGCACGCCGGGAAAACGGGTCATCGTTACCAGCCAGGCCGCCCCGGTGCCGATGCTGAACGTGCCGGCCGCGACCAGGACCACAAGAATCAGGGTCGTCGCGATATAGCCTGGCAGCACCGTCTCCATCAGGTGCGAGATCGTGTCCGTTCCCCCGGTTACAGCCGCCAGGACCACGGCGATCATCGGCAAAAGGCATGCGGCAGCCACGACATAGGCGATGCCCGCCAGCAGTCGGGTACCGCGTACACCGCGATTGCGCGATCCATTCTGTGAAAACTCGATTTCGGCCATCATCCCGGCTTGTGATTGGCAAAGGCGAAGGGTTCGCCTTTAATCGACCAAAAAGCTCGGAAACACCAGTGCATCGGTCAACAAATCTGCGGCACAAACTGCCGCAGATATGAAAAACACCGCTATTCGTAGACGCGCTGATCCTCGATCACCACCCCGTCCTTGGGAAGGGATCCGGGTGCCACGACCTCGATCGCACCTTTCAGTTTCAACACTTCGGCCACTGACTTGGCGTATGCCGGGTCGTCACCGCGTGGGCTTTCGATCCGGACAGTCATCGTGTCCATCTCACCCTGGCGGGCTGCGATGACGCGGGCTTTGACAATTTCCTCATGCTTGTCGACCAGGGCCGCAACCTGTTCCGGGCGTACGAACATTCCCTTGATCTTGGTGGTCTGATCGGCGCGACCCATCCAGCCTTTGATCCGGGTGTTGGTCCGGCCACAGGGCGAGACACCCGGCATGACGGCAGAAAGATCCCCGGTCGCAAAGCGGATCAGCGGGTAATCCGGGTTGAGAGAGGTCACGACAACTTCGCCCACCTCGCCCGGCTCTACCGGGGTTCCGGTTCCGGGCGTCACGATTTCGACGATCACGTGCTCGTCGATGATCATCCCTTCCACCGCGGCGCTTTCATAGGCGATGTTACCCAGATCCGCCGTCGCATAGCATTGCAGGCACGAAATACCGCGATCCGCATATTCCTGACGCAGGGACGGGAACAGCGCGCCACCACCAACAGCGGCCTTGGAGAAATTCAGCGAAACGCCCATCTCGTCGGCCTTGTCCAGGATGACCTTTAGATAATCAGGAGTGCCCGCATAGGCGGTGCAGCCAACGTCACGCGCGGCTGTCACCTGCAGTTCGGTCTGCCCGGTTCCCGCCGGCAAAACGGCAGCACCAACTGCGCGGGCACCGTTTTCAAAGATCATGCCAGCCGGCGTCAGGTGATAGCCAAAGCAGTTCTGAACAATATCGCCAGCTGCAACACCAGCGGCATGCAGGAACCGGCCCATACGCCACCAGTCGTGATCGGTGCTGCCCGGTTCATAGATCGGCCCGGGGGACTGGAACACGTGATGAAAGTGGCGCGCAGGCTTCACGGTGAAACCACCAAAAGGGGGGCGCTCCGCCTGCGCGCGGATCAGGTCCGACTTGCGCAGCACCGGCAGCATCGGCAAATCATCTGCCGAAATCACCTTGTTAGTGTCTGAATCAGAAAAATGTGCAGCAAACCCGGGTGCAGATGCAGCACGCTTGATCTGCTCTACCAGAGCTGCGGCCTGATCCGAAGCGCGTTCGTCCGCCGAGCGTGTTTCGAGTGCGTCGAAATAGGTCATCGCGATATCCTCCATCCGCTCACAGCCACCTCTTGCGGCGACGATAGGACCGCACATCGCGAAAACTCTTGCGGCCTTCGTCAGACATGCCGAGGTAGAATTCTTTGACATCCGGATTCTCGCGCAGTTCTGCGGCCGGGCCATCCATCACAACGCGCCCGGATTCCAAAATGTATCCGTAATGCGCGAACCGAAGGGCAACATTTGTGTTCTGCTCGGCCAACAGGAAGGAAACGCCCTCTTTCTCGTTGAGATCCTTCACGATACCGAAAATTTCTTCGACCAACTGCGGCGCCAGTCCCATCGAAGGTTCGTCCAGCAGGATTGTCTCGGGGCGCGACATCAGTGCCCGGCCCATGGCGACCATCTGCTGTTCACCACCCGACGTATAGCCTGCCTGCGAGCGGCGGCGCTCTTTCAGGCGGGGAAAGTAATTGTAGACCAGCTCCAGATCCTGCTGGATCGCTGCGCTGCCGTCCTTGCGGGTATACGCGCCCGTCAGCAGGTTTTCTTCAACCGTCAGGTGTTCGAAACAGTGACGGCCTTCCATCACCTGAATCACGCCTTTTTCAACCAATACGGCGGGGTCGCTTTCGTGTACGCTTTGGCCACGATACTTGATCGTGCCTTTCGTGACCTCGCCGCGTTCTGAATGCAGCAGGTTAGAGACTGCTTTGAGCGTGGTCGTCTTGCCCGCGCCATTGCCCCCCAGCAAGGCCGTGATACCGCCCTTGGGCACAGTCAGGCTTACGCCCTTCAGCACGAGGATCACGTGGTTGTAGATCACCTCGATATTGTTGACCTCAAGCAGGGTTTCCGCCTGCACGTCAGTGGTTTGTGCCGCATCAAGCATCAGCGCGTGTCCTCATGCCTGTCCCCTTCGGGACTGTTCGTGAGGAGCGGCGGCAAACCGCCGCTCCGGTTGTCTGCACCGCCCCGGAATGTCCGGGGCGATCAGTTTATCATTCACAACGCGGAGAGATGTTGTTTTCAGCCGCATATGCGCCCGAGTCTTCTTCGATCAGCGCGCTGATCACCTCGACATCGGTCGGTTTGAAATCCTGAACCGGGTTCCAGGTTCCTGCTGCCGCATCCCACTGAACGACGCCCACAAGACCGGGTCCGCCATGGTTTTCACAGCTTACCGCGAATTCGGGTCCAAAACCTGCCATGCCCAGACCTTCCATCTTGGCATTGGTGATCTCCAGCGCTTCCATTCCGTCACGCATCATCGATGCGTCGATATCGGCGGTTCCGTGCATCTCCTGTGCGGTCTTCACGGCTTCGGCTGCCAACATCGCGGCATAGAGACCACGGTTGTACTGAACCGTTCCCAGCTGATCACCTGCGCCGGCGGCTTTACCGGCATCCACAACGTATTTCTTCAGATCGTCGTAGACCGGATAGTCCATACCCAGGCCGGTGAAGGTCAACGCTTTATAGCCATTGGCTTTTTCACCTGCCGGCTCAACGTCAAATTCCGCGCCCGACCACCAGACGCCGATGAAATTTTCCATCGGGAAGCGGATGTTGGCGGCTTCCTGAACCGCGACCTGGTTCATGACGCCCCAGCCCCACATGATGACATAGTCAGGCTTTTCACGGCGGATCTGCAACCACTGCGACTTTTGCTCCTGACCGGGATGGTCAACGGGCAGCAGGGTCAGTTCATAGCCATGCTTTTCGGCCAGGGTTTCAAGTGTGCGGATCGGTTCTTTGCCGTAG
Source organism: Ruegeria sp. AL12 (assembly GCF_056540885.1). Lineage (NCBI taxonomy): Bacteria > Pseudomonadati > Pseudomonadota > Alphaproteobacteria > Rhodobacterales > Roseobacteraceae > Ruegeria > Ruegeria sp. AL12. The sequence goes on from NZ_JBQFXN010000008.1 coordinate 32,819, forward strand.
GCAGAGTTGTGATAGACCAGCGCAATCTTCTTGCCGCTCAGATCTCCGCCATTTTCATCCAGCAGATAGTTGATCGCGCCGGATGCACCGTTCCAATAGTTGGCCGGATAGTTGAACACATGGCTGAACACCTTGCCGTTGGCAGCCGAGGTCCGGCCATAGCCCATCGTGTGCAGCGGGATGCCGTCTGCCGTTACTTTCGGGATCAGCTGATAGGTGATGCCGGTCGACAGAGGTTGATAGACCAGAGCGCCTTCACCCTTGGTCGATTCATAGCATTCCACACCTTTTTCGGTGTTATAGCCGGTTTCGCACTCGATAACCTTGGCCGGAACGCCACCGATACCGCCATCGCGTTCGTTCAGCAGGGTGAAATAGTCCGCATAGCCATCCGCGAACGGAATGCCGCCCGCTGCGTATGGGCCAGTCCGGTAGCTGAGCGATGGGAACACCAGGTCGGCCAGGACCGGACCTGCGGCCATCACGGCGCCCAGCGCCAGGGTTGCCAGTTTCTTGTTCATCGGGTGTGTCCTCCCTTGATTGATCCGATGTTGAGTTTCGGGCTTCGCACCCGTCTTTTCCTTGGGCCTGCCCCTTAGTGCGGGAACGGCCAGAGTCTGAGTTTCTCTTTCGCCACGCGCCACAGCTGCGCCAGCCCGTGTGGTTCGAGGATCAGGAACATGATGATCAGCGCACCCACGATCACCAGGTTAAGATGCGCGACGATGTCAGTGGGCCAGCCCAGCAAATCGACGCCAACAAGTTTAAGAACCACCGGCAGCAAAACCAGGAAAGCGGCCCCGGCAAAGGACCCGAAAATAGACCCTAGTCCTCCGATAATGACCATGAACAGAACCAGGAACGATTTCTGGATTCCGAACACCTCGCCGACCTCGACCGCGCCCAGATAGACCGCGAAAAACAGCGCGCCCGCGATGCCCACGAAGAACGAGCTTACGGCAAAGGCGGTCAGTTTCGCCTTGAGCGGGTTCACCCCGATGATCTCGGCGGCGATGTCCATGTCGCGGATCGCCATCCATGTCCGCCCTGTCGTACCACGTGTCAGGTTGCGCGCAACGATGGCGCAGACGGTCAGGAAAATCAGACAGAACAGATAGGTGGCCCAGGCCGATGCATTCGGACCGGTGATGATGATGCCGAACACATCCCGTTCCGGCGCGTTGATCTGCCCCGAAGCCGAGTAGTTGTAGAACCACGGCACCCGGTTGAACAGCCAGACCAGAAAGAACTGCGCCGCCAGCGTCGCCACTGCAAGATAAAACCCTTTGATCCGCAGTGACGGCAAGCCGAACAGCACGCCCACGATGGCAGTGATGCCACCGGCCAGGATCACGTGGATGAACATCGACACGTCTGGAAAGGCGGTCATCAGCTTGTAGCAGGCATAGGCCCCAACGGCCATGAACCCCCCGGTACCCAAGGAAACCTGCCCGCAATACCCCACAAGAATGTTCAGCCCAATGGCTGCGATCGCATAGATCAGGAAGGGCAGCAGAAGTGCATTGGCCCAGTAGTCGTTGATGATGAACGGAATGATCCCGAAGGCCACCGCCAGCACCACATAGTATCGATACCGATCGAACTTGATCGGGAAAGTCTGGCTGTCATCCACGTAGGAGGTTTTGAAATCTCCGGCCTCACGATAGAACATGTCTTACTTTCCCCATTGTTCCTGCGCCCGATTCCGGGCTGCGGCGTCCAATTGATTGGACCCTTTGGCATATCCGCTCGCCTCCGAGGCGCGCACCAGCTTCAAGTAGGCCAGAACCCCCATGATCAACCCTGCAAAGGCCAGGATCGCTGCAATCGTCAGTTGGCCTTCGGTCAGATCGTCTGATGTGAGGGCGATGTAGCCAAAGGCCCAGAACCCCGCCCATGCGATCACGTTGATGATGGCGATCAGCTTGGTCATGCCCTACACCCTCTCGATGATCTTTTCTCCGAACAGGCCTTGCGGCCTGAACACAAGGAAGATCAGCGCCAGCACATAGGCAAACCAGTTCTCGGTTGCGCCACCGACCATCGGTCCGATTGCGAATTCGAACAGCTTTTCCCCCACGCCGATGATCAGACCGCCCACGATGGCACCGGGGATCGAGGTGAACCCGCCCAGCATCAGCACCGGCAGCGCCTTGAGTGCGATCAGCGACAGTGAAAACTGGACCCCCGATTTGGTGCCCCACATGATGCCCGCGACCAGAGCGACGAACCCGGCCACCGACCAGACCATGACCCAGATGAAGTTGAGCGATATGCCCACCGACAGCGCCGCCTGATGGTCATCCGCCACCGCGCGCATGGCCCGGCCCTGCTTGGTGTACTGGCTGAACGCCACCAGAGCGGCCACCAACAGCGCCGCAATGATCGTTGCCACGATGTCCAGATTGTCGATGAAGAAGCCGTAGTCGAAGATGTTATAGGTGGTCTCATCAATCCACAGATTGATGCCCTGCGGCAGACCCACATCCAGCGTCTTGATCTCGGACCCCCACATCAGGTCGGCCACGCCTTCAAGGAAATACGCCAGACCAATGGTCGCCATAAACAGAATGATCGGTTCCTGCCCCACCAGATGGCGCATGACAAATCGCTGCACGGCCCAGGCCAGCAACACCATCACACCCATCGTCAGAATGATCGCGAACAGCGCGGGCACATTCCACCCGAAATAATGGATATGGGTGCCGAAAGTCGCGTTGATCAGATGGGCAAACGGCACCTGCCCATTCATGATCCCGACCAGAGTCATCGCCGCGAACAGGGCCATAACCCCTTGGGCATAGTTAAAAATACCGGACGCCTTGTAGATCAGCACAAAGCCCAGCGCGACCAGCGCATAAAGCACCCCGGCCATCAGACCGTTGAGGATGACCTCCATTGCGAAGATAAGTTGTTCAGGCATGCCAGCCCCTCCCCAATTCTGCCCAGAGCTTAATCATGGCTGACCCCCAGATAGGCGTCGATGACTTCCTGGTTGTTGCGCACTTCGTCGGGTGTGCCGTCGCCGATCTTCTTGCCGTAATCCATCACGACCACCCGGTCGCTCAGATCCATCACCACGCCCATATCGTGCTCGATCAGAGCAATCGTGGTGCCGAACTCATCATTCACGTCGAGGATAAAGCGGCTCATGTCCTCTTTCTCTTCGACATTCATCCCGGCCATGGGTTCATCCAGCAGCAGCAGCTTGGGCTCCGCCGCCAGCGCTCGCGCCAGTTCGACACGTTTCTTCAACCCGTATGGCAGACGTGACACGGGCGTCTTGCGGATGTGCTGGATTTCAAGAAAGTCGATGATCTTCTCGACCGCCTCGCGGTTTTGCACCTCTTCCGCTTCGGCCTTGCCGCGCCAGATCGCCTGCTGGAGGATGTTGGTCTTCATGAAGTTCAGACGACCCGTCATCACGTTGTCCAGAACGCTCATACCCTCGAACAGGGCGATGTTCTGAAACGTCCGCGCGATTCCCTGCTGGGCGACTTCAAAAGGCCGCATCGGCGGGCGCCTGGACCCATGGAACCAGACCTCGCCTTCCTGCGGAACATAGAAGCCCGAGATCACGTTCAGCATCGAGGATTTCCCGGCGCCGTTCGGCCCGATGATGGCGCGGATCTCGCCCTCGCGGATATCGAACGAGATATCCTTGATCGCCACCACACCGCCAAAGCGCAGAGTGATGTTCTTCATTTCCATCACCACACCGCCGATCTTGCGACCGTCTTCGGTGACATATCCTTCGGAATTATCCAGCATCGGTCACTCCCTGACTTGCGCGAAAACGGGACGGCGGGCGGGGCGATGACCGCAGGTCGAGCGGCGCGCGTGCGGCCCTCATTCTGCGGCAACCTTGTGTTGGGCGACGGGAACAACCGGCGCATCGACAATTTCCAGCGTCGCCGAAATCGATCCCTTGCGACCATCCTCATAGGTCACCTCGGTCGTGGTCGAAACCGTCTTGGACCCGTCATAAAGCGCGGCAATGATGTCGCTGAACTTGTCCTCGACAAACCCACGCCGCACCTTGCGGGTCCGGGTCATCTCGCCATCATCGGCATCCAGTTCCTTGTGCAGCACCACAAAGCGGTGCACCTGACAGCCCGACAGCATCTCGTCAGCGGCGACCGACTTGTTCACCTCTTCCACATGGGCCTTGATCGTCTCTAGCACGCGCGGATGTCCCGCCAGTTCCTGGTACGAGGCGTAGGCAACGTTGTTGCGTTCGGCCCAGTTCCCGACCGCGGTCAGATCGATATTGATGAAGGCCACGCAGCGATCCTTGCCATTGCCGAACAGCACCGCCTCCAGAATATCGGGATAGAACTTCAGCTTGTTCTCGACATATTTCGGAGCAAACATCGACCCGTCGGCCATCTTGCCCACGTCCTTGGCGCGGTCGATGATTCGCAGATGACCCGAGCTTTCCTCGATGAACCCCGCGTCGCCCGTGGCCACCCAGCCTTCGGGGTCCTTGGTCGATGCGGTCGAGTCCGGGTTCTTGAAATATTCGACGAACACGCCGGGCGAGCGGTAGTGGATTTCGCCCTTGTCGTCGATCCTGATCTCGACATCGGGGGCCGGGACGCCAACGGTGTCGGCGCGCACCTCGCCGTCGGGCTGGACGGTGATGAACACGGTCGCCTCGGTCTGGCCGTACAACTGTTTCAGGTTGATGCCTAAAGAGCGATAGAAATCAAAGATCTCCGGCCCGATCGCCTCACCCGCCGTATAGCCCACCCGAAAGCGCCCATATCCCAGCGTGTCTTTGAGCGGCCCGTAAACCAACAGATTGCCCAACGCATATTTCAACCTGTCACCCAAGCTCACCGGCTTGCCATCCAGCAACCGGCCGCCGACCTTCTTGGCATGCGCCATGAAGTAGTGGAACATGCGCTGCTTGAGCTTACTGGCATCCTCCATTCGGATCATCACATTGGTCAGCTGGGTCTCGAAGACCCGCGGCGGCGCGAAGAAATAGGTCGGCCCGATCTCGCGCAGGTCAGTCATCATCGTGTCGGCGCTTTCAGGGCAGTTCACGCAGAAGCCGCACCAGTAGGCCTGACCGATGGAAAAGATGAAATCCCCCACCCAGGCCATCGGCAGATAGGACAGGATGTCTTCGTTGCGGGTCAGGTGGTCGAATTCGGCCGAGTTCTTTGCACTTTCGATCACGTTGCGGTTTGACAGCACCACGCCCTTGGGCTTGCCTGTGGTGCCCGAAGTATAAAGCATCACGCAGGTGTCATCATAGGTGATGTCGCCGATGCGCCTGTCCAGTTCGGCGTCGAAACGCGCATGACCGGCGCTGCCCTCGGCCTTGATGTCGTCAAGGGCATTCATCTGGCTGTGGTCGTATTTCCGCATACCGCGCTTGTCGGTATAGAGGATGTGTTTGACCTGATGCAGGTTTTCCTGAATCTCGATGACCTTGTCGACCTGCTCCTGATCGCCGCAGACGACATATTTCGCTCCGCAATGCTCCAGCACATAGGCCATCTCTTCGGCAACCGCGTCTTGATAGAGAGGGACCGGAATGGCACCGACCATCTGCGCCGCAACCATTGACCAGTAATGTGCCGGACGGTTGCGCCCGATTACGGCGATGTGGTCACCCTTTTCAACGCCAAGTTCAAGAAATCCAAGCGCCAGCGCGCGGATCTCGGCGGCCGTTTCCGCCCAGGTCCAGCATTGCCAGATCCCGAATTCCTTTTCGCGGTAAGCCGGGGCATCCCCGAACTGCGTCGCATTGCGATGTAGCAGCGCCGGAAGGGAGTGCATCCCTTCGGCGCCCGACTGCGTCTGAGCCAATTCTTTCTCTCCTCCCCATCCGGCCCCGGGTCGGGCCGGAACGGCGTCGCCGGGTCAGACCGGAACGCTGCTGCCCCGATTAAGGACAAGGAGGACGATCAGCGTCAACTTTTTCGTGATGTTTTCTCAATTCTTACGAATTGTAACAATGGGGGGGGTGATCGTCTGATCCTGTTTCAAGCCACATATTCCAGTCGTGTTTTGTACTTTAAATGTCCGCTTTCAAACAGTCTTGGGCCAATGGGCGTGCCAATACAAATTGGCAAATGAACAAGGAGCTTGACATGACAACGCGAGGCAATTGCCTGTGCAAAAATACGAAATGGGAGTTTGTCGGGGATGTGACATGGGCGTGCTATTGCCATTGCGATGATTGCCGTCGAAACTGTGCCGCACCCATAGTTGCATGGCTGGGTGTTCCACTTCGGAACTTCAAATGGACTGCCCAAGCACCCAAAACACTGGAAAACTCAAAAGGTGTATTTCGGCATTTCTGCCGCGATTGTGGTTCTCCAGTTGGTTTTGAAGCAGACCATTACCCTGGCGGGATGCATTTATATGCCGCTTCAATGGAACACCCAGAGGACTTTGTTCCGACCTTCCACGTCAACTACCAAAGCAAACTTCCATGGCTGCGTATCGAAGACGATCTGAAGAAGTACGAGGGCACACTCCTTCACGCCCCAAAGGATTTGAGCGCTTATGACGAATAGGCCGATTCAGGGTCTAAGTAACCCCTAAAGCCAATCCCGCATAATCGGAATCAGCGGCACATCGGCGGCCGGCATCGGGTAGTTCCGCAGATCATTCGCCCGAACCCATTTCAGCGCCTGACCCTCTTTCGACTGCGGGATGCCGTCCCATTTGCGGCAGGCAAACAGGGGCATCAGCAGGTGGAAATCATCATAGCTGTGGCTGGCAAAGGTCAGCGGTGCAAGGCACGAGGCCCAGGTATCAATGCCCAGTTCCTCGTGCAACTCGCGGATCAGGGCGGCCTCGGGGGTTTCGCCCGGCTCGATCTTGCCGCCGGGGAATTCCCAGAGCCCCGCCATGGATTTGCCTTCTGGGCGTTGGGCCAGCAGCACGCGGCCCTCGATGTCGATCAGGGCGACAGCAGAGACTAACACGGTTCTCACGAGCGATAATCCGCGTTGATCTCGATATAGCCGTGGGTCAGATCACAGGTCCAGACGGTGGATTTCCCCTCGCCCAGCCCCAGATCGACCGCAATCAAGAGGTCCTGACCTTTCATATAAGCGGCGGCGTCTTCCTCGCGATAATCCGGGCTGACCCAGCCATTCTCGGCCACAAGAATATCACCGAAGGAAATGCTGAGCTTGTCGCGATCGGCCGCCGCGCCCGACTTGCCGATGGCCATGACGATACGGCCCCAGTTCGGGTCCTCACCGGCAATGGCGGTTTTCACCAGAGGGGAGTTGGCGATGGCCAGACCGTGGGTCTTGGCGTCAGCGTCCGAGGCAGCTCCAGTCACGCGGATTTCCACGAATTTGGTGGCGCCTTCCCCGTCACGCACCACTTGTTGCGCAAGGTCCAGCATCACCGTTTCCAAAGCCCGTGCAAAAGCGGCATCGCCGGTGGCATCAACGCCCGAAGACCCCGTCGCACACAGCAGCAGACTGTCCGAGGTCGAGGTGTCGCTGTCCACAGTGATGCAGTTGAAGGTGCGATCTGTCTGCGCGCTCAGCATTTCCTGCAACGCCGATTGCTCAACCCGTGCGTCGGTGAAGATATAGACCAGCATCGTCGCCATGTCTGGCGCGATCATGCCAGAACCCTTCGCAATCCCTGCAATAGAGACTGTTTTTCCACCGATTTCGACCTGTGCGCTCGCCCCTTTCGGGAACGTGTCCGTCGTCATGATCGCCCGCGCGGCGTCTTCGATTGCATGGCGGCTGAGGCCGGATTTCAACGCCTCAAGCTGCGAGATGATGCGATCATGCGGCAGCGGTTCACCGATGACACCGGTGGACGAGGTAAAGACCCGTTCGACCGGGACACCGGTCGCTTTGGAAACGGCCTGCGTCACCTCGGCAACCGATGTCTGGCCATAATGCCCGGTAAAGGCGTTGGCGTTGCCCGAGTTCACAAGGATCGCCGCAGGTCCATCGCTGGGGCCGCCGATTTTCTCCTGACAATCCAGAACCGGTGCCGCGCGGGTGGCCGAGCGGGTGAAGACACCCGCCACCGACGTGCCCGGATCAAGAACAGCCAGCATGACATCCGTGCGACCCTGATAGCGCACACCCGCTTCGACGGTGGCAAAACGCACACCGTCAATCGCAGGCAGTTCAGGGAAAGACGCCGGCGCCAGCGGCGATACCTTCGTGATCGTGGCCACTGGTCTTTACTCCTGAATCAGGTCCAGCTGGCGCATGATCTCGGGGCCTGCGCCTTCCAGCGCGGGGCGTTCGATCTGTGCCTGCTGCGTCAACTCGTCGATCCGCGCCTGGATGGCCTCTTGCTGGATCGTTTGGGCCAGCTCATCGCGCACCGCGTCCAGTTCGGGGGCTTCGGTTTTGCGCTTGTCGTTCAACTTGACCAGATGCCAGCCAAACTGAGTTTGCACCGGATCCGACACCTGCCCTTTTTCCAGCGCGATCACTGCTGCCTCGAATTCAGGTACCATCTGGCCTTTTCCGAACCATCCCAGCGCGCCACCATTCGGGCCGGACGGACCGGTCGAGTTCTCTCGGGCAAGTTCCGCAAAGTCGGCGCCATCATCAAGCTGTGCCTTGAGCGCTTTGGCTTCTTCTTCCGATTCCACCAGAATATGGCTGGCGTCGAATTCGTCTTCACCCGCAAAATCGTTGAAACGCGCATCGTAAGCGGCCTGAATGGCTTCCTCCGTGACGAGATCGTTGGTCAGGGCCGCGACCGTCTGAACCGCCTGAAGCGACCGCTTTTCATTGTCGAGTGTCAGCGCGTTTTGCTTGTTCAGGCCATCCTGTTGCTGTCCCAGCAATTGCTGCTGGATCAGCTGTTCCAGAACGAAATCGAACAGCACGTCGTCTTCCGCCTGCTGATATTGCGGTGGCAGAGAAGCGACGGTGGCGATCACGTGACCCAAAGTGATCTCATCCCCGTTTACCCGAGCGACCACGGTCGACGCATCCGGCTGGGTTTCGGCGGCCAGCGGCAGGGCCATCACGGCGGCCAGGGCCAGCGATGGCAGAAAAGTGAGACCTTTGGGCATTGAATCATCCTATTTTCTTGCCGCGACAGGGCGCGGCGTTGACACTCTGGAACCTGCCGCTTACATCGCTTTGAAGCCTTGGACAGGGCCGCCTTTCACCCCCCGTATCTATGGGTTGCGCGCAAGGTGGGCAAGCCTGTCGCAACCACGAAAAGAACAGATCCTCTGGAGTGAACATGCTGGGACTCGGAACGCTCGCCAAAAAGGTGTTCGGAACACCGAACGACCGCAAGATCAAGGCGACCCGCCCTCTGGTCGAAAAGATCAATGCGCTGGAGCCAGAGTTTGAAAAGCTTTCAGATCAAGGTCTGATCGACAAGACCGAAGACCTGCGCAAGCGGGCACTGGATGGCGAAAGCCTGGACGACCTGCTGCCCGAGGCCTTTGCCAACGTACGCGAAGGCGCCAAGCGCGCACTTGGCCTGCGGGCCTTTGACGTGCAGCTGATGGGCGGCATTTTCCTGCATCAGGGCAACATCTCGGAAATGAAGACGGGCGAAGGCAAGACTCTGGTCGCCACCTTCCCGGCCTATTTGAACGCGCTGACCGGCAAGGGCGTGCATGTCGTCACGGTGAACGAATATCTGGCCAAACGTGACGCGGAATGGATGGGCAAGGTGTTTGCGGCCGTAGGCATGACCACTGGTGTGATCTGGTCCGGCCAGCCCGACGCGGAAAAACTGGCCGCGTATTCCTGTGACATCACGTATGCCACCAACAATGAGCTGGGCTTCGACTATCTGCGCGACAACATGAAGGCGGATCTGGAGCAGGTTTACCAGAAACATCACAACTTTGCGATCGTGGACGAGGTCGACTCGATCCTGATCGATGAAGCGCGGACGCCGCTGATCATCTCGGGTCCCGCGCAGGACCGGTCGGATCTGTACACCGCCATTGATGCCCTGATCCCGACGCTGAGCGATGATCATTACACCCTGGACGAAAAATCGCGCAATGTGACCTTTACCGATGAAGGCAACGAATTCCTTGAGGCGCAGCTGCTTCAGGCCGGCCTGATTCCCGAGGGCCATTCCCTGTATGACCCGGAAAGCACCACCGTCGTGCATCACGTCAACCAGGCGCTGCGTGCACACAAGCTGTTCCAGCGCGACAAGGATTACATCGTGCGCGACGGCAATGTCGTTCTGATCGATGAATTCACCGGCCGCATGATGCCGGGCCGTCGCCTGTCCGAAGGTCTGCATCAGGCGATCGAAGCCAAGGAAAAGGTTCAGATCCAGCCGGAAAACGTCACATTGGCCAGCGTGACTTTCCAGAACTATTTCCGCCTGTACGACAAACTGAGCGGCATGACCGGCACCGCGTTGACCGAGGCCGAAGAATTTGCCGAGATCTACGGTCTGGGCGTGGTCGAAGTTCCGACCAACCTGCCGATTGCCCGTATCGACGAAGATGATCAGGTCTATCGTACGGCCGCCGAAAAATACAATGCGATGATCGCCGAGACGAAAAAGGCGCAGGAAAAGGGCCAGCCGGTTCTGCTGGGGACCACGTCGATCGAAAAATCCGAACTGCTCAGCCAGATGCTGACGAAGGAAGGTATCAAGCACAACGTTCTGAACGCTCGCCAGCACGAACAAGAGGCGCAGATCGTTGCTGATGCCGGTCGTCTGGGTGCGGTAACCATCGCCACCAACATGGCCGGTCGTGGCACCGACATTCAGCTTGGCGGCAATGTCGAGATGAAGGTGCTGAAAGCGATTGCCGAGAATCCAGACGCGGATCCGTCCGAGCTGCGGGCCGCCGAAGAAGCACGCCACGCCGAAGAAAAAGAAAAGGTTCTGGCTGCTGGCGGCCTTTACGTCATGGCCTCGGAACGCCACGAAAGCCGCCGGATCGACAACCAGCTGCGCGGTCGTTCCGGCCGTCAGGGCGACCCGGGCCGAACGGTATTTTACCTGAGCCTCGAGGATGACCTGATGCGCATCTTCGGCTCGGAACGGCTGGACAAGGTATTGACCACGCTGGGCATGAAAGAAGGCGAGGCGATCATTCACCCTTGGGTGAACAAGTCGCTGGAACGCGCGCAGTCCAAGGTCGAAGGCCGCAACTTTGACATGCGCAAGAACGTTCTGAAGTTCGACGACGTGATGAACGACCAGCGGAAGGTGATTTTTAGCCAGCGCCGCGAAATCATGTCTGCGAACGACCTGTCCGAGATCGTCTCGGATATGCGCGAACAGGTGATTGACGACCTGATTGACGAATACATGCCGCCGAAATCCTATGCTGATCAGTGGGATACTGAGGGTCTGCACGAGGCGATAAAGGACAAGCTGAACATGGACGTCCCGGTTCAGGACTGGGCCGCCGAAGAAGGCGTGGATGACGAGCAGGTGCGCGAACGTCTGATCAAGGCCGCGGATGAGATGATGGCCCAGAAGGCCGTCGCCTTTGGCCCTGAAAACATGCGCAACATCGAAAAACAGGTTCTGCTTCAGACCATCGACAGCAAATGGCGCGAGCATCTGCTGACCCTGGAACATCTGCGCTCGGTCGTTGGGTTCCGCGGTTATGCCCAGCGCGATCCTCTGAACGAATACAAGACCGAAAGCTTTCAGCTGTTCGAAAGCATGCTGGATTCCCTGCGCGAGACCGTGACTCAGCAATTGTCACGCGTACGTCCGCTGACCGAAGAAGAACAGAAAGAAATGCTGGCGCAGATGGCCGGGCAGCAGGCTCAGGCGCAGGAGGCCGTGGACAAGGCCGCGAAACAGGCCGAAGTTAAGGCCGAGGCTGCGGCTTCGGGTGATGCGCTTCCGGGGTTCGACGAAAGCGACCCATCGACCTGGGGCAACCCGTCGCGAAATGATCCGTGCCCGTGTGGCTCGGGCAAGAAGTTCAAACACTGCCATGGCCGACTGACCTAACGTCACCCGTCGAATCCACAATGTGTTCGTCTCGCGGCCACAAATTGGCCGCGATTCGTGGCGAATGTGCGATTTGCTCCTTCAACTGGGGAGGGTGTCTTGTTTGTAGTTCGAAACTACGTGACCATGTGCGGCACGGTCGCTTGTGCTTTGGGCATAGGCTATCTGATGCAAAACGGACCAACCGCGCAGCCGGCGAACGCGGGGGATAGTGTTGATGTTGCCTCGGCATCTCAGCAATCTTCGGTTTTGTCGGGGTTGGATGCTATCGTACTGACTTCGGCTCCGGCGTCTGACGCAGATTCCGGGGCGGCAGCGCCCGAACCTCGCGCAGTTCCGTCAGCCCCGAAAACGACGGATTGCAACATCAGCGCGCGCGCCGTCGCCGTCCCCGGCGCCATGGCACAGCTGTCGCTGCGGGCACCCTGCCACCGAAACGAACGCGTTGAAATTCATCACAGCGGCCTGACGGTCAGCCAGAACACTGACGATTCCGGTGCCTTGGACATGACCATCCCGGCACTGTCGGAATACGCGATTTTCCTGATTTCGTTCGAAGATGAAACGGGTACGGTCGCCACCACTCACGTGACCGACATTGCCGAATATGACCGCGTCGTCCTGCAATGGCAGGGTGGAACCGAGTTGCAGATTCACGCGCTGGAATTCGGGGCAAGCTATGGCAGCAGCGGCCACGTGTGGGATGATTCCTCGGCAAATGGCGCAGGAGAGGTTCTGCGCCTGGGCCAGACGGGTCTGGGTCGTGCCAAGAATATCGAAGTATATTCCTTTCCGACGGGCGCGTCGGATCGGTCCGGCAGCATCGACCTGACGGTCGAAGCCGAAGTGACCGAATCCAACTGCGGGCAAACGCTGAATGTGCAGGCGCTGGAACTTCTGTCAGATAGCCGCCTGCGGTCGCGCGACATGTCCCTGACCCTGCCGGATTGTTCACAGGCCGGTGAGTTTCTGGTGTTGAATAATCTGCTCTCAGACCTGACAATTGCGGCAAAGTAATCCGCAGGCAGGCTCGACTCTCTTATGACTTTCTTTCGTGCGGCTGTGACCGCGCTGTTAACCGTTGCAGGTGCGACCTGTGCAGTGGCGCAGGACATCACGCTGACGTCTCATGACGGCAAGGTCGAAGTAACAGGCAACCTGCTGGGCTTTGACGGCGAATTCTACCGCGTCGATACGCAGTTCGGTGAGTTGACCGTTGATGGCTCGGGCGTCACCTGCGACGGACCTGCATGCCCCAGCCTGACGGATTTCGTAGCCGAGTTGCGGTTTTCCGGATCGTCTGTCATGGCCGAAACGGTCCTGCCCGCCCTGATCATCGGGTTTGCGCGGCAGGAAGGCTTGACCGCAACGCCTGCCCGCGTCGATACGGACACCTTCGTCTATGAGCTTTTTCAGTCAGGCCGTGACGCCCCGTTGGCGCGGTTCTATTTTGACGTCGGGACCACGGATCGCGGCTTCGTCAAGCTGATCGAGGATCAGACAGATATCGTGATGGCCCTGCGCGAAGTACGCGAGGCCGAGCGGGATGCAGCCGATGCCGCGGGGCTGGGTGATTTGAAACGGGCCCGGCGATCCAGGGTTGTTGCATTGGACGCCATGGTCCCGGTGGTGGCACCCGATAGTATGATGCGTCAGATTTCGCTGGCCGATTTGGCGCGCATTCTGTCAGGTGAAGTGAAGAACTGGGTGGACCTGGGCGGGCCGGATGCTCCGATCGCATTGCATGTGCCGGATCCGGGATCGGGGCTGGCGCAGGCTGTCGAGGATCAGGTATTGAAGACCGCTGGTGTGGAACTGACCGATACCGCAATCCGTCATATTCGAACGAGCGATCTGACCAAGGCCGTCGCCAAGGACCCGTTTTCCATCGGAATCGCCAGCAAAGCGACAGCTGGCGATGCCCGAGCCCTGCCATTGACCGGAGGGTGTGGGCATCCGCTGGCCGCCTCCCGTCAATCGATCAAGACCGAAGATTATCCGCTGAACCTGCCGATGTTCCTGTATCTGCCCGAACGCCGCCTGCCGCGGATCGCACGGCAGTTTCTGGCCTTTAGCCTAAGCCCCGAAGCCCAGATGGCCATTCGTGACGCAGGTTACGTGGATCAATCGCCCGAAACCTTGCCGGTTGGCGTACAGGGCGACCGGCTTGCCAACGCCATCGCCACCGGAGGGCCCGAGGTTGGGCTGGACGAGCTTCAGCGCATGATCGAAACCCTGCGCCCGCTGTCGCGCCTGTCCCTGTCGGTTCGGTTCGAGCCCGGATCATCCCGCCCGGATGCGCAGTCACGTTCCAATATTCAGCAACTGGCACATATGCTTGACGCCGGCACATTGAAGGCGCGCAAGCTGGTGTTCGCCGGTTTCAGCGACGGGGATGGCGGGGCCGCTGCCAACGCCCGCATTGCCCTGCGACGTGCACAGACTGTACGAAACGCGGTTCTGGCCGCGGCCGAGACATCGATATCAGACAGTATCGAGGTGGTCGCGGAAGGGTTTGGCGAAGCAATGCCGATGGCCTGTGACGACACCGAATGGGGCCGCAAGGTCAACCGCCGGGTTGAAATCTGGGTGCAGTGAAGCTCACAGATACCCTTCGGACCGAAAGCTCAACTCGGTCGATTTTCCAATGATCAGGTGGTCGTGCAGGGTCAGGCCCAGGGCCGAACAGGCATCCTGAATACGGTTGGTCATGTCGATATCCGACTGCGAAGGCGTCGGATCGCCCGACGGGTGGTTGTGCACCAGAATCAGGGCCGAGGCGTTCAGTTCCAGCGCTCGTTTGGCGACCTCGCGCGGGTAAACCGGCACGTGATCCACGGTGCCTTTGGCCTGTTCCTCATCCGCGATCATTACGTTCTTGCGATCCAGATAGAACACGCGAAACTGTTCGATCTCACGATGCGCCATGGTGGTGTGGCAATAATCCAGCAGCGCATCCCAGCCCGAGATCACATGCCGCTGCATCACCCGGGCGCGGGCCATCCTGTGGGCGCAGGCCTCAAGAATTTTCAGGTCGGTAACCACGGTATCGCCAACGCCCTTGATCTGGCGCAGCCGTTCCTCGGGCGCGGTCAGGACACGATTGAAATCACCAAAAGTATCCATCAGCGCCCGCGCCAGTGGCTTCACATCCTGCCGGGGAATGGACCGGAACAGGACCAGTTCAAGCAGTTCATAATCCGGCATCGCCGCCGATCCGCCGGTCATGAACCGTTCGCGCAGCCGCTTGCGGTGGTCTTTTATGTAGGAGGGTAGCCGACCAGAGGGCAGCGGCTGCGCCGGGGCTTCGTCCGTATCAAACAGCATCGGGGCTTCGGCAAAGGCGTCCTGTGTCATGAGCGCACCCTGACTCAGAATCGGTTTCTGATTGGTTAACGCACCTCACCCGCCATGCGTGCCGTGGCCCGGCGGACAATCATGTGCAGAAGGATCGAGAATACGCCCAGGGTCAGCATCGCGGCAAACATGAGATCGGTCTTGGCACGTCCATTGGCCAGCAGCATCAGATAACCCAGCCCCTGCGACGAGCCGACCCATTCGCCGATCACCGCTCCGATCGGGGCATAGACCGCCGCCAGCCGCATCCCCGACGCCAGCGACGGCAGAGCGGCCGGAATACGGATATGCCACAATACGGCGCGCTTGCTGGCCTGCATCGTTCGGGCCAGATCCAGATACCCCGACGGGGTGCGCATGAGCCCGTCAAAAAAGGATGAGGTGATCGGGAAATAGATGATCAACACCGCCATGGCGACCTTGGACCACAGCCCATAGCCCAGCCAAAGCGTCAGCAACGGCGCCAATGCGAATACCGGCAGAGCCTGCGTGAACACGAGCATCGGCTGCACCAGCACCCGCGCCGCCCGCGAATTCGCCAGTTGCAGCGCAGTAACGACACCCAGCAGCGTTCCGCATGCCAGACCGATCACCACTTCGATCGCGGTGATCCAGGTATGCTCGGCGATCACCCAGCGGTTCTGCCACCAAGTCTCGGCCACGACGGCGGGTCCGGGCAGGATGAACTTCGGCAATCCGGTCAGGGTCACGATGCCCTGCCAGATCAGCAAGGCAAACAAAGTTGCGGCCAATGCAGAAAGATACTTCATGCCGCGCCCTCGCGGAGAAGACGCAGCAAGGCACCCTGGGTTTCCAATGTCTCCAGATCATCCACGCGGCGCGGGGCCGGGGCCCGGGGCGGTTCGCACTGCGTCAATCCGTGTTCGGTCATCACTACGATGGATTGCCCCAGACGCGCGGCCTCTGCGGGATCATGGGTCACAAGAAGGACGGTGCGGCCCTGCAATGCTTCGGCGGCCAGATCCTGCATGTCAGCGCGGGTGCGGGCATCAAGGGCCGAAAAGGGCTCGTCCAGCAAAACAATGGGGCGATCTTCCATCAGTGTCCGGGCCAGGGCGACACGCTGACGTTGCCCGCCGGACAACGCGTTGGGCTTCTTGTTCATGTGATCCTGCAACCGCATACGCTTGATCAGGCGGTCGCGTCGATCAAGATCAACGGTTTCCCCGCGCAGACGCGCACCCAGCGAGACATTCTGCGCGACGGTTGCCCAAGGCAGAAGAAGATCATCCTGCGCCATGTATGCGACACGCTCAGCCACAGGCAAGCCATCACTGGCCGTGATCCGCCCGGCGAAGACAGCCCCGGTCTCGAGCCCCGCAATCAACCTCAGAACCGTGGTTTTTCCCACGCCCGAACCGCCCAGCAGGCATGTCCACGCCCCGGCCCCAAGGGTCAGGGACAACGGCGCAAACAGGGTCGCGCCGTCGATCGTGGCAGTGCCGCTGATGGTCAGTTCGGGCGCAGGTGTCATGGCGTCAAACCCATCTGCCAGAAGTCGACTTCAAGCTCTGTCGCCTTGCGGAAGGTCTGGCACAGTCGATCCCAGCGTGGCGAATCCTGAAAATCAGCCCCAATACGTCTTGTTAGAGCCTGATCCAGCAACTCGCCAACCGCCACACATGCGCCTTGGTAATCTTCGCCGGCATAAGTGTCGATCCAGCCGCGATATGTCTCGGACGTTGCCTCGGCGGACAGGCGCGTACCGATCTCACCATACCCCATGACGCAAGGAACCAGCGCCGCCAGCAGGTCCAGAAGATCGCCGCTGTAGCCTGCTTCCAGGACAAACCGGGTATAGGCCAGATTCTCGTGCCGCTCTGGCGTGGCAAACAACTCTGCCTGCGAGATACCTTCTGCCGCGCAGATACCGATATGCAGTTTCATCTCTTCGCTGATCAAACCGTTCACGGTTCGCGATGCGGCAAGCATTTCTTCATGCGTTTCCGATTTCACCACGGCCAGCGCCCAGGCACGTGAGAAGTGGATCAGAAACACATAATCCTGCCGCAGATAGTGCAGAAACGCCTCGCGTGGCAGCGTTCCGTCTTTCATGCCCTCTACGAAGGCGTGGCGGGTATAATCCCGCCACGGCTCCGCCGCAGCATCGCGCATCAGCGCAAAGGCTTTGCCATAGTTGCTCATTGCGCGGTCACGTCGATGGTGATGTCACTGACCGGAAGGACGCTGTCGATCATCCCGCTTTCGTTCAGGAAGGTTTCGAACCGGGCATAACGACCGGCATCAAAACCTGCCGGGCGCAGCGCAAAGCGCGGCAGTGTATCGACCCAGGCGCGGGCATTCAGCTCGTCCTGAAGTTCGGGCGAGGTCGCCGCGAAGATTTCCCAGCTTTTTTCCGGGTTGTTGACGATATATTGGGTCGCTTTTTCAGTCGCGGCGAGGAACCGGGCGATCTTGTCCTTGTCCATCGTTTCCGGATTGGCGACATAGATCAGTTCATCATAAGACGGAACGCCTTCTTCCTCGATATAGAAGCAGGTGCCGGGACGACCTTCGATATCCATCTGGTTCAGTTCGAAGTTGCGATAAGCGCCAATCACCGCGTCCACCTGACCGGTCATCAGAGACGGCGAGAGGGAAAAGTTGACATTGATCAGCTCGACATCGCCCAGCGCAACATCATATTTTCCCAGAACGGTGCCAAGGATGGCTTCTTCGACCCCCGCGACCGAGAAGCCGATTTTTTTACCCTTGAGGTCAGCAGGCGACTTGATCGGCCCGTCTTCCAGCACCAAAAGACAGTTTAGCGGCGTCGCAACCAATGTGCCGACGCGCTTCAGCGGCAGGCCCTCGTGAATCTGCAAGTGCAGTTGCGGCTGGTAAGACACCGCCAGATCGGCTTGGCCGGCAGCCACCAAACGAGGTGGGGCGGACGGGTCGGCGGGCGGGACGATCTCGACCTCAAGCCCTTGTTCGGCAAAATAGCCGTTTTCCTGCGCCACGATGATGGGACCATGGTCAGGGTTGATGAACCAGTCCAGCAGAACGGTCATTTTGTCTTCGGCCCATGCCGGCCCGGCGGCCAGAAGGGCGATGGCTGTCATCAGCTTTTTCATATCTCGCGTTTCCCTTTTCTTCACGAGGTTGAGGCCGCGACGAGGACAATCTCGCCCGGCCAATCTGGTTGAATCTGTTCGGCGGCTCGCCATGCCCGCAAACCGGTGGCACAGCAAAGAGCCAGCCTTTTCCCTTTGTTAGGGTCTATTTCGTGCAAATTATCCGGCGAGATGCGCGTCGCGTTCGAATGGATGGGAACAGGGGCTTCCTGCGAACTGCGCAGCTCGATGATCTGATCCGTGTCCTTCAGCTGGCTTGCGGACAGAAAGCGAAAGCAGTTGCCGGGCTCGGGTGCGTCATCAAAGCGAAACCCGGTGCTGCGCAGGGTTCTTGCGTCATATTGAACCAACTGCCCAAGGGGCGAGGGATCAAGTCCAAGGATCAAGCTGAGCGCCATCTGCGCCTGCATCGCCCCTATCACGCCAACCACGGGGCCCAGAACCCCCGCAGTGGCGCAGCTGGCACCACTGTCCGGTGCATCGGGGAATACAGCGCGCAGCGATGGGCCCCCGCCGCAGAACCCGCCCACATAACCCGAAAGCCCCAGAACCGAGGCGCTGATCAAAGGCTTGCCCTGCGCCAGACACGTATCCGACAGGATGTAGCTGGCTGCGTAGCTGTCGGCACAATCCAGAATGATATCGGCTTGCGACACCGAGCCAGGCGCATTTTCACTGGTCAGAGCCTGATTCAGACCGATGACATCAGTTTCATCATTCAGCGCGCGGCAACGGGCGGCGGCGGTTTCCGCCTTGGATTGCCCGCAATCGGCCTCGGAGAAAAACGTTTGACGGTGCAAGTTCGACAGATCGACCGTATCACCGTCCATGACCGTAATCCGCCCCACCCCGGCCCCTGTTAAAAGCGGCAGAACCGGTGCAGCCAGACCGCCCGCACCGACGACCAGAACACGGGCCGCCGACAGGCGTGCCTGCCCCTGCGCCCCGACTTCGGGCAGAAGCGTCTGTCGGGCATATCGGCTCATCGTGTGACCTCGATCCACGCGCGTACCCGTGCTTCGGGGTCGGGGTTCAGTGTGATATCCGTGACCGCCGAGACGATGTCCGCCCCGGCCTTCAGCACACCGGCCGCGCGCTCGACACTCATGCCGCCAATACCGACCAAGGGAATATCACCAACCCGCGCCTTCCATTCCGTTACGCGGGGCAGGCCCTGCTGATGCCATTTCATCTTTTTCAGAATGGTGGGGTAGACCGGGCCCAATGCCACGTAATCGGGATCCATGGCCAGCACACGCTCAAGCTCATCATCGTCATGGGTGGAAACGCCCAGTTTCAGACCCGCTTTTCGGATGGCTTTCAGGTCGGCGTCGTCCAGATCTTCCTGCCCCAGATGGATCCATTCGCAGCCCAGATCGATCGCGTGTTGCCAATAGTCATTGACCACCAGAACCACCCCATGGTCGCGGCACAATTCGCGTGAGACGGCAATCTGGTCGCGCACCGCATCGTCTGGCTGATCCTTGATGCGCAGCTGCACCAGCTTGACACCCAGCGGCAACATCCGCCGCAGCCAGTCCGAGTGATCAAAGATCGGATAGAAACGGTCCAGCGTCATGACAGGAAGGCCTTTCCAACAACAGGGGTAGAGGGTTCCGCCATATCGCGCGGCTCGATCGGGTCGGCCTGATGGGCCAATTGCCCGGCAAGGGTTGCCTGCGCCATCGCCTTGGCCATCAGAACCTGATCTCCGGCACGGGCCACAGCGGTGTTGAGCAGAACCGCGTCAAAGCCCAGCTCCATCGCGCGGGCCGCGTGGCTGGGCAAGCCGATACCGGCGTCCACCACCAGGGGAATGTCAGGAAATTCGGCCCGCATCGCACGCAGAGCGTATTCGTTGTTCAGCCCTCGTCCTGACCCGATCGGTGCGCCCCAGGGCATGAGCACCTCGCATCCCGCTTCCAACAGGCGTTCGCCCACGATCAGGTCATCGGTGGTGTAGGGAAACACCTCGAACCCGTCCTCGGTCAGAATGCGGGCGGCTTCGACCAGTTGGAAAACGTCCGGTTGCAGACTGTCCGTATGTCCGATGAGTTCCAGCTTGATCCATCGGGTCTCGAACACTTCGCGTGCCATATGGGCGGTCGTCACGGCCTCTTTCACCGTATGGCAACCGGCCGTATTGGGCAGGATCAGAACTCCCAATTCGCGGATCATGTTCCAAAAGGTCTGGCCTGCACCCGCTTCGCGCCGCAAGGATACAGTGGCAACGCCTGCACCGCTTTCGCGAAACGCCTGTTCCAGAATGGCCGGACTTGGATATTGCGCCGTGCCCAGCATCAGCGGGTTGGGCAGTTCAGTGCCGTAAAACGTCTTCATCTTCAGCCCCCCTGCATCGGTGCGACGACCTCGACCCGGTCGCCTTCGGCCAGCTTGTGAGCGACGCGCAGGCTTGAGGGCACGAAATCTTCGTTCACGGCGGTGGCCACACGGCCCGAGAAACCGCATTCATCCAACAATTCCGACAGGGTTTCGGCGCGCACCTCGCGCGTCTCGCCGTTAAGCACGATCTTCATCGACCATCTCCGAATGTGTGTTGTTCAGCGCCAGATCCGCAACACCCCGCGCCAGCGCCGGTGCCAGCAGATATCCGTGGCGATAAAGCCCGTTGGCATAGATCGTCCGGCCCAAACGCCGGATGCGCGGTAAGTTGTCGGGAAAGGCGGGGCGCAGATCGACGCCTATCTCCAACACTTCGGCTTCGCCAAAAGCCGGGTTCACGGCATAGGCCGCGCTGAGCAATTCCAGCATCGAACGGGCGGTAATGCGGCTGCTGTCCTCGGATTCGATCATGGTCGCACCCAACATGTAGACGCCGCCTCCGCGCGGAACGATATAAAGCGGCATCCGCGGGTGCAGCAAACGAACCGGGCGCGTCAGTTCCACGTCAGGGCATCGTATGACAAGCATCTCACCCTTCACGCCGCGCAGATCATGCAGGTATTCGCGGGCGTGAAGGCCACGGCAGTCAATTGCATTCTCCAACTGGGCGGGCGCCAGCTTCCGGTGGAACGCGACGCCCTGGCTTTGCAGTTGACGATACAGATCTTGCAGCGCCTGACGCGGATCGACATGGGCTTCGCGTTCGAAGAACAGGCCTTGACCAAACCCTGCCAGATCAGGCTCTAATTCCGTTATTTCTGCCCGTTCGACCTTGGTGAACCCTATTGTTCGACGCGCAAATCGGCGCAGGTCCGGCGCATCACGGGCACTTGCGACAACAAGCGTTCCCCGACGGGTCACTTTGGTACGTTGGGCCCACCATTCAATCGCTGACTGCCCAAGGCGCAGCACCGGTTCTTCCGCGTTTTCATATTCGCACCACGGTGCCAGCATTCCTCCGGCCCACCATGAACACCCATGCGGGCCCGGTGGCCCGCCGGGGTCGAATATCTGCACTTTTGCACCGCGCGACACCAGTTCGCTGGCAACGGCAAGACCGGCAACCCCTGCCCCTATGACAGACCAAAGCGTCACGAAGGCCAAACCCGGTGGAAATGATGCACCGGCCCGTGCCCAGCGCCGACATTCAACTCATCCGCGCGCGCGATGGCCCCTTGCAAATAGTCATGCGCCTGCGCAACCGCGTCCCTCAGGGTCAGCCCCTTGGCCAAACCGGCGGTGATGGATGACGACAGGGTGCATCCTGTTCCATGGGTGTTTTTCGTATCCTGACGCGGGGCCTGAAACTCGGCCATGACACCCGACGGATCGATCAGCAAATCGTGGCAGATGTCACCTGACCCGTGTCCACCCTTCATCACGACTGCTCCCGCACCCAAAGCGCACAATGCCCGGCCCTGTTCAGCCATCTGCTCACGCGTTTCTGCCGCTGGCATGTTCAGCAGGCACGCCGCCTCAGGCAGATTCGGCGTAAGAACCGTCGCCGTTGGCAACAACACATCGCGCAGCGTCCGGACCGCTTCTTGCGCCAACAAAGCGTCGCCGGATTTTGCAATCATGACCGGATCAAGAATCACGGGACCCTCGAAAGCCGCCAGCCCGCTGGCGACCGTATGAATGATCTCAGGTGTGCCAAGCATGCCGATTTTGACGGCCCTGACGTCAAGATCGTTCAGAACCGCGTCGATTTGGGCGGAAATCACATCCAGCGGAATTCCATGCACAGCGGTGACAGCTTGCGTGTTCTGCGCGGTAACGGCGGTGATGACACTTGCGCCAAAAACACCCAGCGCCGACATTGCCTTCAGGTCAGCCTGAATGCCCGCGCCGCCGCCACTGTCGGATCCTGCTATGGTCAGGGCAATTGCCGCCATCTCGTTGCTCCATCTTCTATGGGCAACGGAGTAGAGAAAACGTCTGTATTCAAGAGACCGTTCCCTACGCCGGAATTGCCCGGATCAGGTTCGATGGGTTAACGCGGTTGCGTCTCTCAGCCCTGTAAAAGGGCACCCCAACGGTTGAGGCGGACAATCTCAGGGTCGAGGGCCGGAATCAAGACTCAATTTTCCAGATATATTGCCACTTTCAGCTTTCTGCTAAGGCCAAAACTGCATGTGTATGACAGTGGGATGCGAGGCTCTGCCTCGCGCTCCGGGATGTTTTGGGCCAGATGAAGAACGGGTCCCATGCTTCATCTGGCTGCAAATATCCCGGGGGAGTCGCCCGAAGGGCGGCGGGGGCAGAGCCCCCTTTCCCGGTCGTTCAGCCTTTCATACCGTCCCAGAAAGATTTGACGGACGAGAAAAAGCTTTTTGATTCCGGATGATTGTCTTCACCCAGATCATCAAACTCGCGCAGCAGTTCTTTCTGGCGGCTGGTCAGGTTGACCGGGGTTTCCACGGCCAGTTCAATGAACATGTCACCCACACCACCGCCGCGCAACGCAGGCATGCCTTTGCCGCGCAGGCGCATTTGCCGACCCGACTGACTTCCGGCCGGAATCTGAACGCGGCCGCGACCGCCATCAATGGTCGGAACCTCGATCGATCCGCCTAGCGCCGCCTTGGCCATGCTGACCGGCACGCGGCAGTAGAGGTTCACGCTGTCGCGTTCGAACAGTTTGTGCTCGGCCACTTCGACGAAAATATACAGATCGCCCGGAGGACCGCCGCGCATTCCGGCCTCACCTTCGCCTGCCAGACGAATTCGCGTTCCGGTTTCGACACCGGCAGGAATGTTCACCGACAAAGCGCGGTCCTTTTCGACCCTGCCGGCCCCCTGACAGGATTTACAGGGGTTCTTGATGATCTGCCCCAATCCCGAACAGGTCGGGCAAGTCCGCTCCACCGTAAAGAAGCCCTGTTGTGCCCGCACTTTCCCCATGCCCGAACAGGTGGGGCAGGATGTGGGTTCAACGCCACCTTCAGCCCCGGTACCTTCGCAGGACGAACACGCCACGGCCGTTGGCACATTGATGGTTTTTTGTAGGCCCGAGTAGGCTTCTTCCAGCGTCACACGCAGGTTGTAGCGCAGGTCCGAGCCGCGCGCGGCGCGACGCCCGCCGCCGCCCCTTTGACCACCCATGAAATCACCGAACAGGTCGTCGAATACATCCGAAAATGCGCTGGAGAAGTCGCCTTGACCGCCAAAACCGCCGCCGGGGCGGCCACCGCCCCCCATACCGTTTTCAAATGCGGCATGGCCAAAGCGATCATAAGCTGCCTTCTTTTCGGCATCACGCAGAACGTCGTAAGCCTCGTTGGCTTCCTTGAACTGCGCCTCGGCATCCGGGTTGTCCTTGTTGCGGTCAGGGTGCAGCTCTTTGGCTTTCCTGCGAAAACCCTTCTTGATCTCATCCGCCGAAGCGCCCTTGGACACGCCGAGCACTTCGTAATAGTCGCGCTTTGACATTTGTTATTCCTTCGTGCCGCCGGACGCGGTGCTTTCATTGAGCCTGTACACGCCGTTGGTGTTGTTTGCAAAACTGGCCACGTAACCTGCCTTATTCAAGACCTCGTCAAGCCCGTCATCCGAATGCTTGATTTCTATCAGCAGCACTTCGGGCCAAATCTCTCGCGGTGCGTCTTCGAAAAAAGCGCGCAATACGCGGGTTTCCTGACCTTCGATATCCATTTTCATTGCATCAACCCTGGTCAACCCGGCATCGCGTATAGCGTCCAACAACGGAATCGCCTGAACGCACAGATCGCCCGACTCGGCAACTTTGGCATGACCCCGATCGCCAAGGTTCGCGGATTCGAACCACACCTCACCCGGTTTGTCAGACAAGGCCTTGTCGCAATGGATGACTTCACTGGCTTTATTGGCAGCCAGATTGGTACCAAGGCGAGCCTTGTTGACCGGATCCGGTTCAACAGCCAGGGCTTTCAGGTTACGCCCCAACTTCTGCGCAACTGATCTGACCCACAGGGTGTACAGCCCGACATTTGCACCGGCGTCGACAAAGACATAATCGCCAGAGCCCTGCGAAATATGGTTGGCCAGCGATTGACGCTCATCCAGATCAAAGAACTGCGAGCCGGTTATGACGCGACGTTCGGCCCAGTTGTCAGATGGGTGCAATCGGCATTTCTGTCCGCCAAACACCTCAACATCGTAAGGCTCTCGCTGAGAGGCCATTACTATCCTGCGAATTCCGGACGACATCCATTGACGCGGCATGCCCTCAGACCACCGGCGCAATATTTCCATCCGATGTGAGAGAGCGTAGGTGCCAAAAGAAGGTTTCGGAGACGCGTGCTGCATGGTGAAGACCGTTCCGGCAGGCCCGAACCAGGCCTGCCGGAACCGATTAACGCGTTAGGCGCGCTTGTCGTCGTCGAGGTCTTCGAACTCGGCGTCGACGATGTCATCGTCGCCTGGTGCAGCGTCTGCGGCAGCAGGTTCCTCTTCGCCTTCTTCGGCTTGCGCCTTATAGATGGCTTCGCCCAACTTCATCGCGGCTTCGGTGACGTTCTGGATGCCCGACTTGATCTTGTCGGCGTTTTCGGTTTCCAGCTCGTCCTTCAGCGCGGCGATCGCCAACTCGATGGCTTCGATCGTGGTCGGGTCGACCTTGTCGGAATGCTCTTCCATCGACTTTTCGGTCGAATGTATGAGGCTTTCCGCCTGGTTCTTCGCCTCGATCAGCTCGCGGCGTTCCTTGTCGGCTTCCGCGTTCTCTTCGGCGTCCTTGACCATCTTTTCGATATCCTCGTCGGACAATCCGCCCGATGCCTGGATGGTGATCTTCTGTTCTTTGCCAGTGCCTTTGTCTTTGGCCGAAACCGAGACGATGCCGTTGGCGTCGATGTCAAAAGTCACCTCGATCTGAGGCATGCCGCGCGGTGCCGGCGGGATGTCTTCAAGGTTGAACTGACCCAGGATCTTGTTGTCCGCAGCCATTTCACGCTCACCCTGGAACACGCGGATGGTCACGGCGTTCTGGTTGTCCTCGGCGGTCGAGAAGACCTGAGACTTCTTGGTCGGGATCGTGGTGTTTCGGTCGATCAGGCGGGTGAACACGCCACCCAGCGTTTCGATACCCAGCGACAGCGGGGTCACGTCCAGCAGAACCACGTCTTTGACGTCGCCCTGAAGAACACCGGCCTGGATGGCGGCGCCCATGGCAACCACTTCGTCCGGGTTCACGCCCTTGTGCGGCTCTTTGCCGAAGAACTTGGTGACCTCTTCGATCACTTTCGGCATCCGGGTCATACCACCGACCAGAACAACTTCGTCCACGTCAGCAGCCGACAGACCCGCGTCTTTCAGAGCGGCCTGGCAGGGCTTCAGCGACTTCTTGATCAGGTCCGACACCAGCGATTCCAGCTTGGCACGGGTCAGTTTCATGACCATGTGCAGCGGCTGACCGTTGGCGCCCATCGAGATGAAGGGTTGGTTGATCTCGGTCTGCGAGGTCGAGGACAGTTCGATCTTGGCTTTTTCCGCGGCTTCTTTCAGACGCTGCAGGGCCATCTTGTCCTGAGATAGATCGACACCGTGTTCCTTTTTGAACTCATCCGCCAGGTAGTTGACGATGCGCATGTCAAAGTCTTCACCACCCAGGAAGGTGTCACCATTGGTCGATTTGACCTCGAACAGGCCATCGTCGATTTCCAGGATTGTCACGTCGAAAGTACCACCACCAAGGTCATAGACCGCGATGGTTTGGGTTTCTTCCTTGTCCAGACCATAGGCCAGCGCAGCAGCTGTCGGTTCGTTGATGATCCGCAGCACTTCCAGACCGGCGATTTTACCGGCATCTTTGGTGGCCTGACGCTGGGCGTCGTTGAAATATGCCGGAACGGTGATGACCGCCTGGGTGACATCTTCGCCCAGATAGCTCTCGGCGGTTTCCTTCATCTTGCCCAGAATGAAAGCGGAAATCTGGCTGGGGGAGTATTTTTCACCGCGGGCTTCAACCCACGCGTCACCATTGCCGCCATTCACGATGGAATACGGCACCATTTTCTTGTCTTTTTCTACTTCGGCATCATCCACGCGACGACCGATCAGACGTTTGACGCCAAAGATCGTGTTGTCGGGGTTGGTGACCGCCTGACGTTTTGCAGGCTGACCGACCAGTCGCTCATCTTCGGTGAAGGCGACGATCGAAGGCGTGGTCCGCGCCCCTTCAGCGTTTTCGATGACCTTCGGCTGCGAGCCTTCCATGATGGCTACGCAGGAGTTCGTGGTTCCGAGGTCAATCCCGATTACTTTTCCCATTTTTGCAATCCCTTTCTCTTCAAGGCGATGTCCCGAGGGTCGGACCCTTTATGGCATCCCACTCCCGATCTGATGTGCGCGACAGCACTACCATCGCGCGTCCCGGCGTATATAAGGGCGAGGCAAGAGGCCTGCAAGCACCGTAGAGTGCAGGTTTTCGGGAATTTGAGGTCTTTTTTGGCAAGAAATTGGAAAGGTTTGGGGTTTCCGGAATGACGCGGGTGGTCTTGCGAGGGTTCGAAATCAGGAAAGGCTATATTGACCCTGCTTCCCAGGCACGGCTGATCGCGGCCCTTCGACCGATTCTGAAAGCGGCACCCTTGTTTCGACCCGTCACGCCTTCGGGCAAAGAGATGTCGGTAAGAATGACCTCGGCCGGGGATCTGGGATGGGTGACCGACAAGGCAGGCTATCGCTATCAGGATAAGCACCCGAAAGGCGGGGTCTGGCCTGAAATCCCCCCGGTCATTCTTGATATCTGGCACGATCTGGTCAGCACCGAGCGCGCGCCGGATTGCTGTTTGATCAACTACTACGGGGAAGGCTCCAAGATGGGCCTGCATCAGGACAAGGACGAGGCAGATTTTTCCTGGCCCGTTCTGTCGGTTTCCCTGGGCGATGACGCCCTGTTCCGAATTGGGAACACAACTCGTGGCGGCAAGACCGAGTCGATCTGGCTCGGCTCGGGCGACGTGGTGATCATGGGCGGTCCGGTACGATTGGCCTATCACGGAATCGACCGGATCAGATACGGATCATCCCGGCTGTTGCCAAAAGGTGGACGGATCAACTTGACGCTGCGGGTCGCATGTTAGCGGCGCGCGTTCCAGCTTTGCGAAACATGCTGGCGCGTGAAAAACTCAGCCATCAAACCGATCATCAACAAAGCTATCCCGACCCATAGCGCGTATTCCCAACTTGTGTTTCGCGGAAAGTAGTTTCGGAAGATGAAGCCCCGGCACTGGTCGATAATATGAAACAGCGGGTTCCAGGCGAACATCATCAGCAATCCGCCGCCCAGTGTGTTTGCAACGAACATCTTTCCCGAAAACACCATGTTCAGGCGACGGTAGATATTGGTGAGCATTCCCACAGTCGTCGGAAACCATGGTTTCATCGCCATGAACACCAAACCTACCGCGCATCCGGTAAACCAGGCCATTATCAGCATCGCGAAAGCACCGCCGGGATCCTGCACCTCGATCGGGGCGACCGCGACACTGTAGATGAACAGGATCACGAACATGGCCAGCAGTTGCTTGTAAAGAATACCGAGCGCCGCAGACAGGATCGTCACCATCACATTCATCGGCGAATGGAGCATCATCGGATTGTTCGCGGACCCAACCCCTGAAATCGCGCCTATCGACTGGATGTGCAGCATGAAGGGGAACACGCCGGACAGGACATACAGCAGAAATTCGCCCCTGATCTTCGGTATTCCACCCCGGCCCATCAGTGACATGAGCAGGTAGAAAGTGGTTCCCATCACCACAAGCTGCAAAACATTGATCAGGATGGCGACTATTGCATTCGGATGTTGCGAGCGCACCTTTCGCACGGTGGCATGGAATACCAGCTCAGCCGTCGTGAAAGCGCCGCCCAGCAGCGTTTGGTTGCGCTTGAAATAGAACATTCAAAGGGTCTTTTCTGCTTCGTCGCCTCTAAACTGGCATGAATATCTTGCCGTTCCGTAACCGCCGCATCATAAGTCGATCGCGATTTTGGATCAACAAACCACAGGAACGGAGCTTTTTTGTGACCTACGACGCGCTTATTCCCGTCATCCGGCGACTGGCTCTGGAGGCAGGCGACAAGATCATGGAAATCTACGAGGCGGATGATTTCGATGTCAAAGTCAAATCCGACTCCAGCCCTGTGACCGAGGCAGACGAAGCCGCTGATGCATTGATTTCGGCAGGCTTGCGTGCGGCATTCCCGGATATTCTTCTGGTCACCGAAGAACAGGCCGCTTCCCATTCTGAAAAAGGCGACACTTTCCTCATTGTTGATCCGCTGGACGGCACCAAGGAGTTCATCAACCGTCGCGGCGACTTTACCGTCAACATCGCACTTGTCGAAAACGGAGTGCCAACCCGGGGAGTGGTCTATGCCCCGGCGCGGGGTCGTATGTTCTTCACGCTGGCTGATGGCCGCGCGGTCGAGGAAACAGGCGCTTTCGACAAAAACGAGACCGGTCCTTTGACACCCATATCAGTCTCTGAACCGGATAATTCCGGGCTTTTGGTCGTGGCGTCGAAGTCCCACAGGGATCAGGCCACCGAGGACTACATCAACAAATATCACGTGAAGGACAGCAAAAGCGCGGGGTCGTCACTCAAGTTCTGTCTGGTTGCCACGGGCGAGGCGGACATCTATCCGCGCGTCGGGCGCACGATGGAATGGGATACGGCGGCAGGCCATGCGGTACTGGCCGGAGCCGGTGGCCGGGTTGTGCGTTTTGACGACCATACTCCGTTGCTTTATGGCAAGGATGGCTATGCAAATCCGTTCTTTATTGCCTACGCTCCGGGTGTTGAGTTGAAGGAAGCCTGATGTCTGTACTGATTGCCATTCCCGCCCGTTACGCTTCGACCCGCTATCCCGGCAAGCCGCTGGTTCCCCTGACCGGCGCAAAAGGCGCGTCCATGACACTGATCGAACGGTCCTGGCGTGCAGCCAGGTCAGTCTCGGGTGTCGATCGCGTTGTTGTTGCGACGGATGATGAGCGCATTCGCGACGTGTCCGAGGGCTTTGGGGCCGAGGTCGTGATGACCTCGGAAACCTGTCAGAACGGCACCGAACGATGCGCCGAAGCGCATGAGGTTCTGGGTGGCGGGTATGACGTCATCGTCAACCTGCAAGGCGACGCTCCGCTGACCCCGCATTGGTTTGTCGAAGATCTGGTTTCCGGCCTGCGCGCCGCCCCGGATGCCGGTGTTGCGACCCCTGTCCTGCGCTGTGACGGCAGTGCGCTGAACAGTCTGCTGAACGACCGCAAGCATGGCCGTGTCGGTGGCACGACGGCAGTGTTCGGACGCGATCACAGTGCGATGTACTTCTCGAAAGAGGTCGTCCCCTTCACGTCGCAGACATACGCCGGCGATGAAGCGACACCCGTGTTTCACCATGTCGGCGTTTACGCCTATCGGCCCGACGCCCTTGCGGCGTATCCGGGCTGGCCGGCCGGGCCTCTGGAACAGCTGGAAGGCCTGGAACAGCTCAGGTTCATGGAAAACGGGCGCAAGGTTCTGTGCGTCGAGGTCGAGGCAAGGGGCCGTCAGTTCTGGGAGCTGAACAACCCGCAGGACGTGCCCAAGATTGAAGAGATGATGGCAGCCATGGGGCTGGAGTGACGTCTTTTCCCCATGACTCTGACGGCGCCTTTGGCGAAACTGTTCCTCAACCAGCCCCGATGGATATGCCATGAAGACAATTCTTGTCACCGGTGGTGCCGGGTATATCGGCTCACATGCCTGCAAGGCGCTTGCGCAGGCAGGTTACCTTCCTGTGACCTACGACAACCTGATCACGGGTTGGCAGGATGCGGTGCAATTTGGCCCTTTTGAACAGGGCGACCTTTTGGATCGGGACCGCCTGGATGAGGTGTTCGCGAAACACAAACCAGATGCAGTGATGCATTTCGCGGCGCTCAGCCAGGTTGGCGATGCTATGCGTCAGCCCGGCGTGTATTGGTCGAACAATGTTACGGGTTCACTGAATCTGATTGAAGCAGCTGTTGCGGCCGGCTGTCTGGATTTCGTCTTTTCGTCCACATGTGCCACATATGGCGAGCACGACAATGTGGTTCTTGATGAATCCACGGCGCAGTATCCCCTGAACGCCTACGGGGCATCAAAACGCGCGATCGAAGATATCCTCAAGGATTTCGAGGCGGCTCATGGGCTGCGCCATGTCATTTTCCGGTATTTCAACGTTGCAGGTGCAGACCCCGAAGGCGAAGTGGGCGAGTTTCACCGCCCCGAAACCCATCTGATCCCGCTGATGTTGGACGCGATTGACAGCAAGCGGGACGGTCTGACCGTCTTTGGCACGGATTATGATACGCCCGACGGCACCTGTATCCGCGATTATGTACATGTTTGCGATCTGGTAGATGCGCATATTCTGGGGCTGGGCTGGCTGGAACAGGGCAAAGGCAGCCGTGTCTTCAATCTGGGCACCGGGTCCGGGTTTTCCGTTCTTGAGGTGATCGAGCAATCCAGGTCCGTCACCAACCGTCCCGTTCCGTATACAGTGGGCCCTCGTCGGGCAGGAGATTGCACCAAGCTGGTATCTGGTTCTGTGCGGGCTGAAAATGAACTGGGCTGGAAGCCCAAAAGATCTACGTTAGAGACGATGATCGCAGATGCCTGGCGCTGGCACCAGAACGGTCACTACGAAAAATGAGGACCCGGTGACATCCAGCACTGCTTTGACACTTCCCCGGATCGGATGGGCACGGAAGTACAGGTTGCGCTGGAAACGTCGGCGGCTGCTCTGGAGGTCGCTGCGCAGTCGACATCAGTTGACCTGCCAGAATGATCAGACATCCCGAATCCAGCGGGGTGACATATTGGCCTTTGTCACCTTGCGCAATGAAATCATCCGCCTGCCCTGGTTCTTTCGTCACTATCGCGCCTTGGGCGTCGATCATTTTCTGATCGTCGACAACGGCAGCGACGATGGATCATCCGAGTATCTGCAAGATCAACCGGATGTCTCGGTGTGGAGAACCCATTCCAGCTATCGTGGATCGCGGTTTGGCCTGGACTGGTTGACCTGGTTGCAGATGCGCTTTGGCCACCGCCACTGGTGCCTGATGGTGGATGCGGATGAACTGCTGGTCTATACCCACTGCGACACCCGGTCCCTGCATGACCTGACAACCTGGCTGGACCGGCGCGGGAAGATCGGGTTCGGGACGCTGATGCTGGACCTCTATCCCAAGGGCCCCTTGGGTGATGCGGCTTATGACCCGGACACCGACCCCACAAATCTGCTGTGCTGGTTCGATGCAGGACCGTATCGCGCGCAGCGGCAAAGCCCGGTGGGCAATCTTTGGGTGCAGGGCGGCGCGCGGGAACGGATGTTCTTTGCGCAAACCCGGCAAAGATCACCCACGCTGAACAAGATCCCGCTGATGCGCTGGTCGCGGCGCTATGCCTATGTGAACTCATGCCATTCCGCCCTGCCGCGCCATCTGAACGAAACCTATGATGGCCCGGGCGGCGATGCCCCGTCGGGCGTGTTGCTGCACACGAAGTTCCTGCCGGACGTTATCGAGAAATCCAACACCGAAAAGCAGCGACGCCAACATTTTCATGATCCGGACCAATTCGGGCCATACTACGATGGGATAATCAACCAGCCGGACATGTGGACCCCACAGTCGGTGCGCTACACCGGGTGGAGCCAGCTGGAACAGTTGGGTCTGATGAACGGCGGAGGCTGGGATTGAAAACAAGGGCATCAACCGCACGTTTACAGTTTGCGGGTTTTAAAGACGTTGCGTCAGAAGATGCAAAGATGGCATAAACCGGGAATGCCATGTCGTGCCAACGGTCACGGCTGGTTCGGGGAAAGCTCGCGTTATAAAAAGGTTGGGCAGTCACGTGAGCCTGTTTGAGTCCTACAAAATGAGATTGCGGCGCAAGCGCCGTATTCTGCGCTGCCTCAAACGACGTCGCGAGCTCAAGCCAGTCAGCAACAACACACAGGCCATACGGCGTGATGATATCCTGCTGATGAGCGTTGTGCGGAACGAGAAAATTCGCCTGCCTTTCTTTCTTGAATATTATCGCAAACTGGGCATCAACCATTTTCTGTTTGTCGACAACAACAGCGATGATGGCAGTTTTGAATTTTTGAAAGAACAGGCTGACGTTTCGGTCTGGCGGACGACGACCAGCTACAAACGGGCAAGCTATGGTCTGGACTGGTCGAACTATCTGTTGCGCAAATACGCGCACGATCACTGGGTGCTGAGCGTCGATCCGGACGAATTCTTCATCTATCCGTTCTGCGACACCCGTCCAATCCGAGCCTTGACGGACTGGCTGGATGGCAGTGCCGTGCGCAGTTTTGGCACGATGCTGATCGACATGTACCCTGAAGGTCCGGTGGACGCCGAACCCTATGCCGAAGGTCAGAACCCGTTCGAAATCGCGCGCTGGTTCGATCCCGGGAATTACATGATCACCAAGAATCCCGAGTACAAGAACCTTTGGATTCAAGGGGGTCCACGGGCGCGCGTGTTCTTTCAGGACAACCCCTCCAAAGCACCGGCGCTGAACAAGATTCCGCTGGTAAAATGGAACCGGCGCTACGTCTATGTCAGCTCGACCCATTCGCTTTTGCCACGCGGGCTCAACCAGGTTTACGACGAATGGGGCGGCGAAAAGGCCAGCGGATCACTGCTTCATGCCAAGTTGATCAATACTCTTGGGGAAAAAGCCCGCGAGGAATTGCTGCGTGGCCAGCATTACCGCGGCTCGGGCGAATACAAGGCCTATGCCACTCAGCTTGAGGACAAGCCTGTTTTCTGGTGCGAGTGGTCCGAGGCCTATATCAACTGGCGACAGCTTGAAATCCTGGGCCTCATGTCGAAAGGAAACTGGGCATGAGCGGTCTGGGTATTGTCATGTTGGTTCATACTTCGCTGGACCGCGCCGAGCAGGTCGCGCGCCACTGGACAGCAGCGGGATGCCCGGTGGTCATCCATGTGGATCGCAAGGTGCCAGACACTGTTTATTCCCGGTTTGTTGCGTCCTGTTCGAACAATCCATCGATCGTGTTTTCTGACCGACATCGGTGCGATTGGGGTGGCTGGGGTATCGTTGCCGCCTCGCAAAGCGCGTCCGAGTTGATGCTGGAGCGTTTCCCCGAAGTTCGGCATGTGTTTCTTGCATCGGGGGCCTGCCTGCCTTTGCGACCGGTTCAGGAACTGATCGATTACCTGTCAGACCGGCCGCGTGTCGATTTCATCGAAAGCGCGACGACATCCGATGTCAGCTGGACCATCGGCGGGCTGGATCATGAACGGTTCACCCTGCGGTTTCCGTTTTCGTGGCGCAAACATCGCAAACTATTCGACGCATATGTAAAACTTCAGCGTCTGATGGGGTTTCGCAGAAAAATCCCCGACGGACTGGTTCCGCATATGGGAAGCCAATGGTGGTGCCTGACCCGCCAAACGCTGTCGGCAATCCTTCAAGACCCCAGGCGCAAGCTGTATGACAAGTATTTCCGTCATGTCTGGATTCCGGATGAAAGCTATTTCCAGACGCTGGCACGCTTGTATTCCACGCATATTGAAAGCAGGTCCCTGACCCTATCCAAATTCGATTACCAGGGGCGCCCGCACATCTTCTATGATGATCATCTGCAATTGCTGCGCCGATCGGATTGTTTTGTCGCCCGAAAAATCTGGCCCCGCGCAGAGCGATTGTACCAGGCATTCCTGACGGATCAGGCCGGGGCGATGAAACCGGCAGAGCCCAATCCGGGCAAGATCGATCGCGTATTTTCCAAAGCGGTGGAACGGCGAACTCGTGGGCGCGACGGGCTGTATATGCAAAGCCGTTTTCCCCGCCATGGCAGTGAAAACGGTCTGACATCGTCACAATATTCCGTATTCCAAGGCTTTTCGGAACTGTTCGAGGATTTCGAACCTTGGTTGGCCGCAACCACCGGAGCCAGAGTCCACGGGCATCTTTTCGGGCCGGAACGCGCCGAGTTTTCGCAAGGAGAAGCCATAACAAATGGCGCCCTCAGCGACAGTGCGGCGCTGCGGGACTATAACCCGACCGCCTTTCTGTCGAACCTGATCTGGAATACGCGCGGTGAACGCCAGTGTTTCCAGTTCAGCCCGCGGGACACTCAGGAAATCAACTGGTTTCTGGCGCGGGACAAGAACGCGCAGATTTCGGTCATCACGGGCGCTTGGGCGATCCCATTGTTCCGATCCAATATGAACTTCTCGGAAATCCGGAGTGAGGCGGCGCGCCTGCAACAAATTGAAACCAAGCAGCTGGAGGTGCTGACATCGGTCTGGACCAAGGCGCGGATGCGCAGTTGGACGCTGGCCGACTTCATTGAATCTCCGATGGATGCCTTGCAGGGCATTGTTGAAGAAATAGGCATGCAGCAGACCAGCCATCTGACCGAAGTGCCAACCATGGTCGATCTGTCCGGATTCGGGAAGTTCCTGCAAAATCTCAAGAATCAGGGAATGCACCCATATCTGATGGGCGATTTCCCGGCGGACGATGTGTTCGGTCGCCAGGAAAAGCCATACCGAAAACCGTATCTGGTGCAGTGATTGCCCATGTCAGCCCAATTTGACTACTTCGTGATTCTGGCCGCCATGCGCACAGGTTCGAACCTGCTTGAGGCCAACCTGAACGCGCTGGACGGGGTCACCTGTCACGGAGAGGCGTTTAATCCGCATTTTGCGGGCAGCCTGAAATCCGATCATCTGCTTGGCCTTTCGCTGGAAGACCGGGATGCGGACCCCATGCGAATGCTCAAGGCCATCAAATCAGCACCGGGTGACATCAATGGCTTTCGGTATTTCGAAGACCATGACCCACGTATCCTGAAACCTATGCTGAACGACCCGCGTTGTGCCAAGATCATTCTGACCCGCAACCCATTGGACAGTTACCTGTCGCTGAAAATAGCACAGAAAACGCAGCAGTGGCTGCTGAAGAATGTGAAACGCCGCGTCGACGCGCAGGTTGACTTCGACGCCGACGAATTTTCGGATTACCTGAACCAGCTGCAAGACCATCAGCTTATGGTGCAACGGCACCTGCAAAAGACAGGCCAAACCGGGTTCTTCATTCACTATGAAGACCTGACCGAGCTGGAGGTCATAAACGGGCTGGCTATATGGCTGGGGGTTGAGGGTCGGCTGACCCGACTGGATGATACCCTGAAACCGCAAAACCCGGCGCCGGCATTGTCGAAGGTCACCAATACTGATGAAATGAAACAAGCCCTGTGCGATCAGGATCGGTTCGGATTGCATCGGTCAACAAGCTTTGAGCCCCAGCGCGGCGCGGCTGTACCGCTTTACGTTGCCGCTGCAAGGTCTCCTTTGATGTATTTGCCCATTCGGGGCGGAATAGAGCCTGTTATCGTGCAATGGCTGGCTGATCTGGACGGATGTCAGACCGACAAGCTGATCACGGATCGAAACCGCAAACAGGTCCGCTCATGGAAACAGGGCCATCCCGGTCATCGGCAATTCACGGTTCTGCGTCACCCTCTGGCCCGGGCACATACGGCGTTTTGCAGTCATATTCTGAATACGGGGCCGGGCAGCTACAAGATGGTGCGGAATTACCTTCGCAACCGGCTCAAGCTGCCGATCCCGGGGCAAGTGCGGGACAACAATTATTCTGTCGAACAACACCGCGAAGCTTTTTCGGGCTTTCTGGACTTTCTGCGCCTCAACCTCAACGGGCAGACACCGGTCCGTGTGGACGGCACGTGGTGCAGCCAGTCCAGGACGTTGGAGGGAATCGCATCCTTCACCATGCCCGATCTGATTCTGAGAGAAGAGGATCTGATGACGGCCTTGCCGGATCTGGCGCGTAGCATGGGGCATTCAAACCCGCCTCAGCCTAGCTGCTGCGCACAGGATGAACCATATGCTTTGCACCTGATCTACGACAAAAACCTCGAAGCGCTGGCGGTTCAAGCCTATCAGCGCGACTATGAAGCATTCGGGTTCAGTGACTGGGCGCCAGGATCGGCCTAAGGGCGCAGGGTTATCAGCGTACCTTTGTTGACCATCGCATAAATCTCTTCGATTTCGTCATTCTTGACTGCGATGCATCCAGCTGTCCAATCCCGCTTCTTTTTTGCGCGCCGCCGCTCAGAACGCAGATTGGGTTCACCGTGGATGAAGATATCCCCACCCGGATCAACGCCCGCAGCCTTGGCTTTGGCGATGTCCTGCGAGTTGGGATAAGAAATGCCCAGGGATAGGTGATACCGGCTTCTGGGGTTGCGACGGTCGATCAGATAGGTGCCCTCGGGTGTTCGGCCGTCACCGCGCTGGTTCTTTGTTCCATTCGGGGCAAACCCCAAATCGACGTCATATTCCCTGAGGATCTTTTCGTTGTGCAACAAGTAAAGTTTTCGCGTACCCTTGTTGACCACCAAAGAGGTCACCTCGGGTCCGTTATAAGTCAGAAATCTTGGGCCGCTAGAGGCACAAGCCGAAAGGCTCAGCGTTGCCAACGCGCCTAAACCGAATACTCGACGATCCATGTTTCACTGCCTGCTCTGCTTTTTTTCGATCATTATGCCAAAAATGGGAAAAACTGAAATCACTTTTTGATGTTCGACTGCTCGGCCAGTCGACGTTCGATGCTTTCCAGCCGTTCCAGAACCTCATCGCGATAGGCATCGGTTTTAACCTCATCCTCGGCATGATGGGCATCCTGCATCGAATTGACGATCAGACCCACCAACAGGTTCACCACCGCAAAGGTCGTGACCATGATGAAGGGAACAAAGAAGACCCAGGCATAGGGATAGACCTCCATCACCGGGCGCACGATGCCCATCGACCAGCTTTCCAACGTCATGATCTGGAACAGCGTATAAGCAGACAGGCCCAGATCGCCGAACCAATCCGGGAACGATGCCGAAAACAGCTTGGTCGAGATTACCGCACCGATATAGAACAGGATTGCCATCAGCAGAAACACACTGGCCATGCCGGGAAGGGCCGAGATGAACCCTTCGACCACGCGACGCAGACGAGGCGCCACGGAAATCACGCGCAACACCCGCAGAATTCGCAGGGCGCGCAGCACCGACAGACCTCCGGCGCTGGGAACCAGGGCAATTCCTACGATCAGGAAATCGAATATGTTCCAGCCATTTGTGAAGAACCTGCGCCCGGTGGCAATCAGCTTCATGGAAATTTCAGCCACAAAGATCGCCAGGCAAAGCCTGTCCAGCGCCACGATCAAGGGGCCGGCCAGTTCCATCAGGGTCGGCGATGTCTCCATCCCCAAAAGAATGGCATTGAAAATGATCACGGCCGTTATGAACCGCCCGAAAACGGGCGCTTCGATAATATTCAGCAAACGCTGTTTGGACCCCATGTGTCAGTTTCCCCGGTAAGATCAAGATGCTGCGTTCAGAACAAACCGCGCAGCAAGTTCCGTGTGTGTTGACCATCGAAATTGGTCAACGACCTGTACCCATTCAAGGGTGTAACCCGCGTTAACCAGCGTTTTCGCATCACGCGCAAAGGTGACGGGGTTGCACGAGACATAGGCGATCACCGGGCGTTGCGCCTGTGCAATCTCATCTACCTGAGCTTCGGCACCGGCACGAGGCGGATCCAGAACAATGGCGTCGAAAGATTTCAGCTCGTCCGGCATCAGCGGGCGGCGGAACAGGTCACGGGCCTCGGTCGTTACGCGTTTCAGCCCTTGTGCCCTGCGCCAGCCCTGATCCAGCGCCTCGATCATGGCGGCCTCGCCTTCAACCGCGTGAACTTCGGCGCTTTCCGCCAACGGCAAAGAGAACGTTCCGCTGCCCGCAAACAGGTCAACGATACGTTTCGCACCCCGTGTAGCCTCGGAAACTGCCTTTGACAGAGCCTTTTCTCCGTCCTTTGTTGCTTGCAAGAAAGCTCCGGGGGGTGGCGTGACTCCGGCTGCTCCAAAGCGCTGAACCGGCGCATGCCGCATGGCAATAACCTCGTCATCCCAACTGAGCCGGGCCAGCCCATGTTTCTCGGTCGCCTGCGCCAACGCCAGTTCCAAGGGGCCGTCCAGCGGTTTGCCACCTGTTACGGCCACATCCAGACCAGCTTCGGACAGTGTGAGCGTGACAGCCAGAACGCCCTTGCGGCTTGCGCCCAGGTTGGCCAGCGCCTCGGCCACCGGAATGGCCGCGATCAAGGCCGGATCAAGCAACCGGCAATTGGGTATCTCGGTGATCGTGCCGGATGCACGACCGTGAAACCCCGCCAACGTGCCCTTTTTCGTGCGCCTTACGGCAATCGTAGCCCGCCGACGTGACCGTTCGGGCGATGTGTGTATCGGGCGCAAGGGTGCTTCGAGATCCTGCGCCATCAGCGCCTTGCGGACGATTTGCATTTTCCAGTCGGCCACAAATGTATCGGATGCGTGCTGCAACTGGCAGCCACCGCACGCTTTGTAGTGGCGGCAAGGGGCTTTGACACGGTGTTCGGACGGTGTCTCGACCCGGATATCGGTCACTTGCTGACCGACAAGGGTGCCGCTGACGATCTCACCGGGAAGGGTACGAGGGGCGTAAACAGGGCCATCGGCAATACCGTCGCCCTGATGTCCAAGCCTTGTGATTGTGAATTGCTGCGTCATGAGAGGCCTGATAGCCGGGCTTTCGCAGCAAAAAAACCCTTATTCCGCAGCTTCTGCCTGAATGAACCCGCCCGACTGGCGGTGCCAGAACCGCGCATACAGGCCGCCCAGGTCCAGCAGCGCCTCATGCGTTCCGGTTTCGGCGATCCTGCCCTCGTCCAAAACAACAATCCGGTCCATTTCGCTGAGTGTCGACAGCCGGTGCGCAATGGCCAGCACCGTTTTGCCCTGCATCACCCGATGCAGCGCGGTCTGAATCGAAGCTTCAACCTCGGAATCCAGCGCCGATGTCGCTTCGTCGAGAACCAGAATTGGAGCATCTTTCAAAATGGCGCGCGCCAGAGCGATCCTTTGTCGCTGCCCGCCGCTGAGTTTCACGCCCCGTTCACCCAGATGAGCATCATAGCCTTTTCGACCATGAGCATCTTCAAGACTCAGGATGAAATCATGCGCTTCGGCCTTTTTTGCGGCCTCGATCATCTCGGCCTCTGAGGCGTCCGGCCGGCCATACAGAATGTTCTCACGAGCAGACCGGTTGAACATCGCCGTTTCCTGCGTGACCATACCTATCTGTCGGCGCAGGCTGTCCTGCGTTACCTGAGACACGTCCTGGCCATCGATACAAATGGCGCCACTTTCCCTGTCATAGAGCCTAAGCAACAGTGAGACGAGCGTGGATTTCCCCGCCCCTGATGCACCGACAATGCCCAGTTTTTCGCTCGGGTTGACGGTTAGGCTCAAATCCGTGACGCCACCGATATCGCGACCGTAAGCAAAGCTGACGCCTTCGAAAGAAATCGACCCTTCGGTCACATCAAGGTCCTTCGCCCCGCGCGTATCTTCGACCCGGTCACGCTTGGTCAGCGTTTTCATCCCGTTTTCGATTTCACCGACATTGGCATACAGCCCCATCAAGGTGAAACTGACCCAACCGGTCATCTGAGCAATACGGATCGAAACCGCCCCGGCAGCCACGATATCCCCGGCGGTCGCCATGCCGCCCTGCCACAGCCACAAGGTCGCGCCCAGCAGCAAGACAGGCAGGACACCGGCCAGCGTCATGAGGATGAACCGGAAACTTGCCGACAACTTGCCGAAATCCAGCGATTTTTCACGCAGATCCACCATCGATTCACGCGCCGCCTGATCTTCGAATTCCGAGTGGGCGAACAGCTTCACGGTTTTGATGTTGGTGATCGTATCGACCACCTGCCCAGACACCATCGCCCGCGCCCCGGCCCGCGCGGCGGAACGTTTGCGGATGCGCGGCAGATACCAGCGCACCAGCATGAAATACACAGCCAGCCATGCTGCGAAGGGCAGCATCACCAAAGGATGAATAGACCCCAACAAAAGCAAAGACCCCACCAGAGACGCCAGGGCAAACACAATCGCGCTGATCGTTTCCGACACGACCGAAGCCATGGCGTTCGATGTCTGCATCTGCTTTTGCGCGATCCGACCGGCAAAATCATCGTCGAAATAGGTCACCGACTGACCCAGGGTCCAACGGTTCAGCTTGGCCAGAACCAAAGGTGTGATGTTTGGCATGACAATGTAGTTGTTCGACAAGGATGACAGGCCAAACAGGATCGGGCGAAGCAACATGAAGAAAGCGACCGCACCGAGGATCATCCACATATTGGCAGCGGTCAGAAAATTCTCGGGCCCGCTGGCGGTCGCCACATCAATCACGCGGCCCAGTATCCAAGCCGTGACCGCCTCCATCGCGCCTGCAATGGCCGAGAAGAACGCCGCAACAAACAGCATTGGCCACGCCCCGGACAGGCTCCAGCGGATGAACGCCCCCAACGTCTGCGGTGGGGGCGTTTCGATGTTCCTGAACGGATAGATGAGGTCGGCAATCCTCATTCAGCAGCCTCCGGGTTCATGAAACCACCAGATTGCCGCGCCCAGAATTGGGCGTAAAGGCCACCTTGCGCCAGAAGATCGGAATGCGTGCCTTCCTCGACGATACGGCCTGCATCCATCACCAGAATGCGATCCATCTGCGCGATGGTACTGAGCCTGTGGGCAATGGCGATCACGGTTTTTCCTTGCATCATGCCGTATAGGGTTTCCTGAATTGACGCTTCGACCTCGGAATCTAGGGCGGATGTCGCCTCATCCAACAACAAGATCGGCGCATCCTTCAGGATCACCCGCGCCAGCGTCACACGCTGCCGCTGGCCACCTGACAGCTTCACCCCCCGTTCACCGACATGCGCGTCGTACCCGGTCCGACCCTGCGGATCTTGCAAATCGAGGATGAACTCATGTGCTTCGGCCTGTTTGGCGGCGGCGATCATCTGCGCCTCGGACGCATCTGGCCGGCCATAAAGGATGTTGTCGCGGACCGAGCGATGCAGCAAGGCGCTGTCTTGTTGAACCATACCGATATGGCTGCGCAGACTGTCCTGGGTGACATGCGCAATGTTCTGACCGTCAATATAAATCGCACCGCGTTCGACGTCGTAGAACCGCAACAGCAGCTTTACCAGTGTCGATTTGCCAGCACCCGAGCGACCGATCAAACCAATCTTTTCACCGGGCCGGACGGTCAGGTCGATATGGTCCAAACCGCCGGCCTCGCGACCATAGTGATGCGAGAGGTCGCGGATCTGGATCTCACCTTTGGTAAGCCGCAAGGGTTTCGCGTCAGGCGCATCAAGCAAGTCGATGGGCTGGGCAATGGTCTCCATCCCCTCGGACACGATACCAAGTTGGCGGAAAAAGCTGGTCAGGGCCCACATGATCCATCCGGTCATGGCATTCAGGCGCAGGGTCAAGGCGGTAGCCGCCGCAACGACACCGACCGAAGCGCTGCCTTGCATCCACAAGGCAATCGCCCAGCCCACAACACCCACGATCAGCATACCGTTCAAAGTGACCAGAACGGCATCCATAATAGTGAAAATCCGCATTTCGATCTGAAATGTCCGACGGGTTTCCTCGATCGCCTCGCGGGCATAGTCCAGCTCTTGCGGGCCATGGGCAAACATTTTGACCGAATGGATGTTGGTATAGCTGTCCACCACCCGCCCCGTGACCGTCGAACGCGCATCCGAGGCCGCTTTTGACGCCGGACCAACACGCTGAACGGTCCAGCGCACCAGCATGGCGTAGAATCCGAACCAGATCAGCAGCGGGATCAACAGACGCGGATCCGCCGCGTACAGCAGGATCGCCGCACCGATCAAATAGGCC
Source organism: Ruegeria sp. AL12 (assembly GCF_056540885.1). Taxonomy (NCBI): domain Bacteria; kingdom Pseudomonadati; phylum Pseudomonadota; class Alphaproteobacteria; order Rhodobacterales; family Roseobacteraceae; genus Ruegeria; species Ruegeria sp. AL12. The sequence goes on from NZ_JBQFXN010000008.1 coordinate 75,444, forward strand.
AGCGAAAAGGAAATCGCGTCAAAAACCTGAAACACCACTTCACCCGCCGCAGGAGGTGTCTGCATGATCCGGTTGGCAATCCGCCCGGCAAAGTCGTTCTCGAACCAGCCAACCGACTGACGCAACACGTGTTTGTGCGCACGCCAACGGATCAGCGTACCAAAGTTCGGCAAAATCGTATTGTTCAGCAGAAGTACGTCGACCAAATGCAGAAGCGGACGCAACAGCAACACAAAGGCTGCCATCAACAACAATTCCGTTCCGTGATTTTGCCAGACCTCTGCCGGCGTGCCGCCCAACAGATCCACTACGCGACCCATGTAGTAGATCAGCCCGATTTCAACACCCGCGACGATTATGGAAACCAGCGCCGCCCAGAAAAATACCTGGAAAAAGGGCCGCGAATAATCCAGCATGAAGGGCCACAACCGCGTCGGCGGTGCGTCAGCCTCACGATAGGCAACAAAAGGGTCAACAAGGTTTTCGAAATAGCGAAACATGGAAAGTGCTCCGATTGAGCAGGAAAATAGACGTGCGAAGAAAGATGGCGCCCGAACACCACCCTTTACGGGGCAGGTGTCCCGGCTTTAGCCGAACCAGATCCCGTAATACATTCGCATTCCTCCATCCATGTGACAGGCGAACCTAAGCACAAAGGATCCGAGATGTCATCCCCTTTTGAGACTTCGCGCTAATGTGCCAGCAACTCTTCGCGTGACAGCGCAAAACCGGATGCGATCCAGCGTTTTTCCAGCTCAGCCAGCTTCTTGCCCAGCGCCGGGCCGGTGAAGTTGGGGATCAGATCTCTGGCCTGGACAGGGAAACGCGCTGCTGCGCCTGCATGCAGATCGCGCCGCAAATCTTCGGACCAGGGTTGTTCCAGAAAGGCGCAGCGCAAAAGCGTCTCGTGCAATCCCCCTTCATCGCCATAACGGTATCCCAGTTCAGCAATACTGGTTGTGGACTGTGCCTCTTCACGCATCCTGATCAGGCGTTGCAACTGCGAACGGCTCAACCGCAATGTCGCGGCTTCATCGGGCGAGGCAATGGCTGCGAGGCGTCGCACCGGATCGGGATCGGCTCCAGCTGCCTGTTCCAGCGCGATCAAAGGGGCCAAAGACCGATCGTCCGCCCCCGGCAACACCCGGGCCAAAACACCGGTACTGCGCATGGTCGCAACGGCAGGGGCCGGATCAGGTGACGCCAGCAATTTCAGCAGCTCTGCCCCGATCCGCTCGCGCGACAACGACTCCAGCCCGTCAAGATTGGCGCCGATGGCGGCCAGGGCATCGGGGTCGAAACCGCCATCCGGATCCCCGTACCAGGCGTGAAAACGGAAGTAGCGAAGCGAACGGAGATAGTCTTCGCGAATGCGGTTCTCGGCGGTTCCAATGAACCGCACCAACCGGGCCTCAAGGTCGGGAAGACCATTGAGAGGGTCCAGCACGGTGCCATCGGGTTGGGCATAGAGCGCGTTCATGGTGAAATCCCGTCGCGCCGCGTCTTCTTCGACGTGATCGGAAAATGCCACGACCGCGCGGCGGCCATCGGTTTCCACGTCACGGCGGAAGGTGGTGACCTCGTGCGGGATGCCCGCGCTGACCACTGTGATCGTACCATGCTCGATGCCGGTCGGAATGGCCCTGAGCCCGACAGCCTGCGCCAGTTCGACGATCTGCTCGGGCCTTGCATCGGTGGCAATGTCGATATCCGACACTGGTGCGCCAAGCAGCGCGTTGCGCACGCATCCACCCACGAAAAGCGCCTGAGCCCCGGAAGAGGTCAGAGCCGAACAGACCCTTTGCGTCGCTGGTTCACTGATCCAGGCTTCGTCAATCTGCATCATTCATTCACCCGTGCAGCAAGCCCGCGCAATATGCGGGCGGTCGCGCCCCAAATGTAATAGGGGCCGTACGGAACTGCGTAGTATCTGCGTCTCTGGCCGCGCCATCGGCGCGACTCGATCAGATAATTCTCAGGATTCAAAAGATGGGCAAGGGGGGTCGCGAAAACTTCGTCCACTTCGCCGGGTTCAGGCACGGGTTGGAACCTGTCCCGCAAAACCGCGACAACCGGTGTCACAGTGAACGAGGTCACGGTCTCATGCGTCGGCAGAAATCCCAGGATCTCGGGCATTTCCGGGGGCAGGCCGATCTCTTCCTCAGCTTCCCGCAGCGCCGCAGCCGTAACGTCAGCATCGGTTTCGTCCTGTTTGCCACCGGGAAAGGCGATCTGGCCCGGGTGATGCTTCAGCGCGGATGAGCGTTTGGTCAGGATGACCTGCGGTGTGTCATCAGCCAGTGAAATGGCCACCAGAACACCGGCGGGTCGCAACCGTCGTCCGGGCGGCAGAACGGTATCCGGGTTCAGGTCAAAGTCGCTGGACCCGTGACCGGGGCGGCGCAGGGCCGCCCGGATCTTTTCAACCGGGTCATGCACCTTTGGGGTCTTCGGCATCGAACCCGACAGTTGCCGGGTCCAACACATAATGAGCCCCGCAGAACTGACAATCCGCGGTGACTTCGCCCTCGGGCGTGGTCATCTTTTCGATATCCTTGGCCGAATAGATCGACAGGCTCTGTCGCACACGATCCTCGGAACAGGTGCAGCCAAATTGAACGGACTGCGCATCATAGACACGCGGCTGTTCCTCGTGAAACAGGCGAACCAGAAGGTCGGTCGGCGCAACAGAGGGGCCGATCATCTCCAAATCCTCGACGGTATCCAGCAGGATATTGACGCGACCCCAGTTTTCACCTTCTTCGCCATCGACCAGATCGGCAGCGGTCAGGATGTCACCGGTTCCTTCACCCGACGCGGCAAAGGGCGACGCTTTGGGCATGTGTTGCAGCATGATGCCGCCTGCACGCCAATGCTCGCCCACGCCCGGCTCGGTCGATTTGCCGAAGCTCAGCGAAAACCGCGTCGGCAGCTGTTCGGATTGCGCGAAATATGCCTCGGCGCAGGCGCTCAGCGATCCACCGGCCAGCGGAGTGATGCCCTGATACGGCTGCGTGCCCTCTCCCTGATCGATCATGATGGCAAAATACCCTTCGCCCACCTGATCGAAAGGCGCAGAATTGGAAAGCCGGTCCCGGTCAAAGCTGGCATAAGCCCGTATCTGGGCGGGCTGGCCCTCTTCCTGCGGCGCATAATAGTCGGTTGCGATCATGCGCACCGCCCCTTTGGACTGTACCTGCAACGACAGTTTCCAGCGCAACGCAACCGTTTGGCCGATCAACGCGGTCAGCAAGGCCATCTCGGCCACAAGCGCCTCGACCTGCTCGGGATAGTCATGCTGTTTCAGGATACCATCCAGCACGCCATCCAGACGGGCCACGCGGCCGCGCATGTCGGATGCATCAAGTTGAAAGGGCAGGACGGTATCGTCCCACGCGATTTTTGTTCCAAGAGACATGGGGTTTCCTTACACGCCACGGGTTGGCATACCGGCACCATATAGGTCGTACAGATCGGGTTGAAAGGGGCCATACATGATCAGGCGGTTCGGTGAAACCCCCGAGACGGGGCGGAAATACACCCGAAGGGTTGGCGTATATGCCCTTTTGCCACGTGGCGGCCAATTGCTGTTGACCTGTCAGACCGAACCGGGCCCGGATCTGCAATTGCCGGGTGGAGGCATCGATCCGGGCGAATCACCGATTTCGGCCTTGCATCGCGAAGTCTATGAAGAAACCGGGTGGCATGTTGCCAACCCGCGTCGCATCGGCGCTTTTCGCCGGTTCACCTATATGCCCGAATACGATCTGTGGGCCGAAAAGGTCTGCCTGATCTACCGCGCCCGTCCCGTACGCCGCAAAGGCCCGCCGAGCGAGGCATTCCACGAAGCACTGTGGATGGAAGCCGCCGATGCCGTTGAATTGCTGGGCAATGACGGTGACCGGCACTTTGCGGAAATGCATCTCAGTTTGCTTTAAGACCCGTTATATTCAAAGAAAACGGCGGATACGTCATCCCCAATGCCATCTTTGGGCGAAATCTCCTGGGTCAATCGCCAGAACATGTCGTCCAGAAACTCCGACCCACCCTTTTCAGAAATGCACTGCTGGGCCATCTGTCGCAAACCGTCTTCCTCCAGCAAACCGCCTTCGGCAAGCTGACATTCGGTAAATCCGTCCGAATACACCAACAGTTTGTCGCCGGGTTTCATGTGAATCTCGATTTGCTGAAAACTCGCATCTTCGATCAGCCCGATCGGCAACCCGCCATCACCCAGAAATTCAGTGCTGCCATCCTGCCGCAGCAGAAGCGGATGCGGATGCCCGGCCTGCACCATCTTGAGGTGCCCGTTTCGAAGATCCACAATGGCGTAGACCATCGTGAAATATTCCTCGATCCCTTCATCCGCCATCAATCGGGAATTGAGCATGCTTGCGACGTCTTCCGGTGGCAGCAGAGCGTAGAATTTGTTGAACCTCTTCTCCATTGCGACGTTTTGATCGAAATGCTTGCTGGAAAGATAACCGCCCAGACGCGCCGTCATCATGGCCGAGGTGATGCCATGCCCGGATACATCTATGCTGTAGAACCCCAGCCGATTGACCCCGGGCGAGAACATGCCAACAAGGTCTCCTCCGATATGACCGCAGGGTTTCAACAACAGGCTGACCCGGGATTTTCCAAAGCTCCGCGTAAATTCCGGAACCAGCGATTCCTGGATTTTTCGGGCTTGAATGAGGTCCTTATCGATCGCGTCATGCGCCAGCCTGAGTTCTTCGAGCGCGGATTCGATCAGGCGGTTTTTCTGCGAAAGCTCGCGCTGCATGTCCAGAATGCGCGCGCCTGCGGATATGCGCGCCCGCAACTCATCCGCCTCCAGGGGTTTGATCAGAAAATCGTCTGCCCCGGCATCCAGTCCGCGCGCAACCTCCTGCTTTTCACTTTTGGAAGTCAGAAGGATGAAATAACAATATTGATCGGTATCCAGGGCGCGAAACGCGTTGCAAAACTCAAGCCCGCTCATCCCCGGCATGACCCAATCGCTGAGAACAAGATCGGGCGGATCGTCCAGACAATGCGCCAGGGCGGCATCGCCCGTATCGGCCTCGACCACCTCAAAGCCCCATTTTCTGAGCGATGCGACCAGGATGCGCCGCTGCAGACGGCTGTCATCAACCACCAGCACTTTACGGATCGCGCCGAAATCCAGATCTGATCTGGTTTCCTCAAGACTCGCCCTTGGCACCATTTACCCTCTGACCTGATGCGTTCATTCACACTGGGCGATCCTAGTGGCGACGGTTTTAACATCCGGTGAAGACCGAAGGCCGCAATCCCGCTTGGCCGTTAACCCGGTTTTTACTGGTGTTGCCTATTCTTGGAAACGCATGTTCAACGGCAGGTGACGCAGTATGATCCACTGGGGCAGAGTCCGACAATTGCGGGACGAGGTTGGCCCGGATGAGTTTGATGAGGTGGTCGACATCTTTCTGGAAGAAGTGCAGGAGGTCATCGCCCGCCTGCATCAGGATACAAGCCGGTCCGAGCTGGAACAGAATCTGCATTTCCTGAAGGGCAGCGCGCTCAGTCTTGGATTCGACCAGTTCTCGAAACTCTGTCAGGACGGCGAACGGCAGGCGGCCGCGGGTCAGGGCGAGGATGTCGATCTGCCCGCTATTCTGGCCGTATTTGACAGCTCGAAACAGAAATTCGAGGCTGAGCTGCGCCAGAATCTGGATTAAATCACGAACTGCGCCAGCGTTTCGTCTTCGGTTATGTCGGTGTAGGTGAACCCTGCCTCATCCAGATGCGCAAATAGACGCATGAAGTTTTCAGGCTTGCGGGTTTCAATCCCGATCAGGACCGAACCAAAATTGCGCGCCGATTTTTTCATGTATTCGAAGCGGGCGATATCGTCCTCGGGGCCGAGAATACCCAGAAACTCCTTCAGCGCGCCGGGGCGCTGCGGCAGGCGCAGGATGAAATACTTCTTCACCCCGGAATAGCGTTGGGCGCGTTCTTTGACCTCGGGCAGGCGTTCAAAATCGAAATTGCCACCGGATGTCACGCAGACCACGGTCTTGCCCCGCACAAAGCTTTGGATATCGCCCACCGCTTCGATCGCCAGCGCGCCGGCGGGCTCCAGAACGATGCCTTCGACATTCAGCATCTCGATCATGGTGGTGCAGATTCGGTCCTCGGACAGAACCAGCACATCCGACAGATGGCGAGACTTCAGCAATTCAAACGGTTTCTCACCGATCCGTCCAACCGCTGCGCCATCGACGAAGGTATCCACATGATCCAGCGAGACCGGATGGCCCGCAGCCAAAGCAGCGCGCAGACAGGCACCTCCGGCCGGTTCGACAAACAGACAATGGCTGCGATCCCCGAACCATGTGGCCACGCCCGAGGACATGCCGCCGCCGCCAACCGGCAAAACGACGTGATCCGGCACGCCTCCCATTTGCTCTTCGATCTCGACCGCCAACGAGGCCTGGCCTTCAATGACATCAGCGTCATCGAAGGGTGACAGGAAATACCCGCCCTGCTGCGCGCACCATGCTTGCGCGGCGGCCAGAGTATCGTCGAAATAGTCGCCAGTCAGGTGGATCTCGATATTGTCGCCGCCGAAAATGCGGGTCTTTTGGATTTTCTGCTGCGGCGTCGTGACCGGCATGAAGATCACACCGCGCACCTCCAGATGCTTGCACATGAACGCCACACCCTGCGCGTGGTTGCCAGCACTGGCACAGACGAACAGGTCCTGCCCCTGCTGCTTGCGCATGGCATTGAACGCACCACGGATCTTGTAAGACCGCACTGGGCTGAGGTCTTCGCGCTTGAGCCAGATATCGGCCCCATAACGGTCAGACAGATGCGCATTCCGCTGCAACGGTGTTGCCGGAAACACGGTGCGCATCGCCTGTTCGGCAGCGCGGGCGCGGGTCATGAAATCAGTCATGTCGATTTCCCTGCCCCATCATCGCGGCAAGGGCAAGGAATACATATGTGTACGCCGCTCAGGACAGTTCGCGTTTTTCGATGAAGATTCCGTACATCGTGGTCAGGATACTGACATTGATCATCGGCAGAATGAGCGTGCCAAAGAACACGGTCAGCAATACACCCAGCACCGGTATTATTGCCAGAAGGGTGAAAGCCAGCTGCACCAGAATCTGGAACAGGAGGGCGACAAGCAGCAGCAACAAGATTGCACCACTGACCCCGGATGTGTTGTTCCATGCCTCACCGATCGATATGGGATTTCCTATCGCCGCCGCGGGCAGAATAATTGACAGGCGATAGAAGCACACGACCAGAAAAAAAGTGTAAACAATCACCAAAATGGTCGAAAGCACCGCAAGGCTTTCGCCTAGTGCAGCAGCGACCAGACCCATGGGGATATAAGCGATCACCATCAAAACCCCCAACATCAGAAAGCGACCGAAATAGGCAAGAATCCTGTCGAAGCGGAATGTCGGGAGTATTCCCGTGGGATACTCTTCCAACAGGATGAAGCGGTGCCATGACACCGCAATCCAGAACATCGTGACGGACATTACCGCCAGCAAAACGACCGCAAAAACAAAGGCTGAACCTGCGGTTGCACCTGACGGCAACGCGCCTGCGTTGTCTTCAAGCGCCTCAAGCGGAATACCAAGCGCCCAGAACACGCCCACGATGATGATTGTCGCAATAAGAGCAGGACCAACCGTAATCTGTAGCACCTGCTTGATGTTTCCAAATACCATCCGCACAGAATGCAAGAAAATCTGCCATCCCAACATTTGAAACCGCCCCTTCAATCAATGCTTGTTATTCTCTGCACCCGTTTCACCCCAATTCAGGTACTGCGTCAATCCTCACAACTTGCCCCCGCGCGCAAAACCCGCTAGGGGCCAATCGTTCTACGCATAAGGGGAAGTCAGATGTCCGCGCCCAAGAAAGTTGTTCTGGCCTATTCCGGTGGCCTTGATACCTCGATCATTCTGAAATGGTTGCAGACCGAATATGGTTGTGAGGTCGTCACCTTCACCGCCGACCTGGGTCAGGGTGAAGAGCTGGAGCCCGCTCGCAAAAAGGCCGAGCTGCTGGGGATCAAGCCCGAGAACATCTATATCGAGGATATCCGCGAAGAATTCGTGCGCGACTTCGTCTTCCCGATGTTCCGCGCCAATGCGCAGTACGAGGGTCTGTACCTTTTGGGCACATCCATCGCGCGCCCCCTGATTTCGAAACGTCTGGTCGAAATCGCCGAAGCCACCGGCGCTGACGCCGTGGCCCATGGTGCGACCGGCAAGGGCAACGATCAGGTGCGGTTCGAACTGGCGGCCTATGCGCTGAACCCCGACATCAAAGTGATTGCACCCTGGCGTGAATGGGATCTGACCAGCCGCACCAAGCTGCTGGAATTCGCCGAACAGAACCAGATCCCGATTGCCAAGGACAAGCGCGGCGAGGCGCCGTTTTCGGTCGATGCCAACCTGCTGCACACCTCGTCCGAGGGCAAGGTTCTGGAAGACCCCGCCGATATGGCGCCCGACTATGTCTATCAGCGCACCGTCCATCCCGAGGACGCGCCCGATCAGCCTGAATTCATCGAGATCGGCTTTGAAAAAGGCGACGCGGTCAGCATCAATGGCGAGGCGATGAGCCCCGCGACCATCCTGACCAAGCTGAACGAATATGGCGGCAAGCACGGCATCGGCCGTCTGGACCTTGTTGAAGGTCGCTTTGTCGGTATGAAGTCGCGCGGCATCTACGAAACTCCCGGCGGCACCATCCTGCTTGAGGCGCATCGTGGCATCGAATCCATCACCATGGACCGCGGCGCGATGCATCTGAAGGACCAGTTGATGCCGCAATATGCGGAACTGATCTACAACGGCTTCTGGTACTCGCCTGAACGTGAAATGCTGCAAGCCGCCATCGACAAGAGCCAGGAACACGTCACCGGCACCGTCCGCGTGAAGCTGTACAAGGGTCTGGCCTCGACCGTGGGCCGCTGGTCGGATCACTCGCTGTATTCCGAGGCGCATGTGACCTTCGAAGAAGACGCGGGTGCCTATGATCAGAAAGACGCCGCGGGCTTCATCCAACTGAACGCGTTGCGGCTGAAACTGCTGGCCGCGCGCGACAAGCGGTTGTCCAAGTGACCGAAGATGACGGTCTGAACGACGAACTGGAAATGTTCATCGAAGCGCAGGACACGGTCTGGGCCGATGTCCTGCGCGAACTGGAACAGGGGCAGAAGACCAGCCACTGGATGTGGTTCGTGTTTCCGCAACTGGCCGAGCTGGGCCAGTCCCATATGGCGCAGCTTTACGGCATCGAAGATCTGGATGAAGCCACGCGCTATCTGAACCACCCGGTACTGCGCCACCGTCTGACGCAAGCGGCCTCGTTGATGTTGCTGCATCAGGGGCGCGATGCCAGCGACATTCTGGGTGGGGTTGACGCGAAAAAACTTCGCTCTTCAATGACATTGTTTTCCTCGGTGGCAGATGCTCCGGTCGAGTTTCAGGCAATTCTTGACGCTTTCTACGATGGCGAGCCCTGCGCGCGAACCGTTCAGAGCCTTGGCGCTTCGTGATCGGAAGTTCCAGTCGGGTCAGCCTTGCCTGTTCGATACCTGACGTTTTACGCATTCGGAAACTGCGAAAGGAACCCGGATGCTTCAGCATATCGCCGACGAAATTCAAAAAGGCCTGAACGGCAAAACCTTTGACGGCTCGTTGAAGTTCGATTGTGGCGAGGACGGCGTGATTGTTCTGGCCGACAGTCAGGCATCGACACAGGACCAGGAAACGGATTGCACGATCCGCATCTCGCAGGACAACCTGACCAAGCTTCTGACCGGAAAACTGAACCCGATGACAGGTGTCGCTTTGGGCAAGCTCAAAATCTCGGGCAATATGGGCGTTGCGATGAAACTGGGGCAGCTTCTGGGTTAATCCGAAGGCAGGTTGATCGCGGAATTCCACCTCGCTAGAGCGCCCTGTCCCACCGACAAGACGGCCTGCGCAAGGTTTCTCTCCGAAATCCGCCGCCGATAAACTTGCCTCACCAGCCCGTGACATCAGATGTCAGGCAATTGAATGTCCTTCGGGTTCGGGTCACCTTGGTGCCGAAAGGAGACCCGACATGTCGCGAACCGCTTTTCTGGATGCCTTCAAACCGGCCATTCTGTTCACCCTGATCACGCTGGCTGCGATGTTACGCGCTCTGCCCGCCCCCGCGGCAGGGACCGAAACGCTGACAGTTGCGGGAGGCTGTTTCTGGTGTGTCGAGTCCGATTTTGAATCGGTGCCGGGCGTTGTTGCGGCCGTGTCGGGCTATACCGGCGGCAAATCCGCCAACCCCACCTATGATCAGGTCTCCAAAGGTGGAACCGGCCATTATGAAGCGGTTCAGATCACTTTCGATCCGGCCCGGGTGTCACGTGAAACGCTTCTGAACATGTTCTTCCGCTCGGTTGACCCCACGGATGCCGGTGGTCAGTTCTGCGACCGGGGCGACAGCTATCGAACCGCAATTTTCGTCTCTAACCCAGGCGAAAAGGCGTTGGCGGAACAGGCGAAGAAAGACGCAGAGCGGGCATTGGGCCAAAAGGTGGTCACCCCGATCCTGAACGCGGGCACGTTTTACCCTGCCGAGGCCTATCATCAGGATTACTACAAAGGGAACAAGCTGATCTTTACCCGCTTTGGGCCCAAACGTCAGCAAAACGCCTATAAAGCATATCGCAAAGCCTGTGGCCGTGACGCGCGTGTCAAACAGCTTTGGGGTTCAGATGCGCCTTTTGCCGGTTCTTAATCGAAGGTCGCGTCGCGCACTTCTCTCAGATCGGGAATGACATCCGCGGTCCCGTGCCGCGTGACCATCAAGGCAGCGGCGCGGTTCGCTTGCAGAATGGCCTGTTCCATCGGCATTCCGCGATCCATTCCAGCCAGCACGTAACCGGTAAAAGTATCACCTGCCCCGGTGGTATCCACGGCCTGCACCTTGTGAGCCGAAAATTCTACCGGGTCATTGCCCTGCTGCAAATACCTGGCACCTTTTGAGCCCAGCGTGACAATGACATGCCGCACGAGCAGATCAGCCGCACCCATCCCGGTTTCCTGCCGCAATTGTTCGGCCTCGATCTCGTTCAGGATCAGGAAATCCAGATAGGGCAAAACCGCCTGAACCGCCTGTGCCTGAAACGGTGCGGCGGCGTAACATACGGTCAATCCAAGTTTACGCCCCAACTGCGCGGCTTCGACCTGTGCGTTGGTTTCATTCTGCAAGATCAGCAGATCACCGGTGCTTGCCGATGACAGCGCCTGCCCCAGATGGCTGATATCCAAGGCGTGGTTGGCCCCCGGATAGAGGATGATCAGGTTCTCACCCTCGGCGTCCACCGCAATGATCGCATGCCCCGTCGGCAGATTCACCTCAGAGATATAGCGTGTGTCCACGCCATATTCCGTCAGTCGATCCTTCGCCCAGCGCCCATCATGCCCGACGGCGCCGATATGGCTGACGCGAGATCCGGCCCTCGCAGCCGCCACCGACATATTGGCACCTTTTCCGCCAAGGAACCGGTCCAGCCCGTGGGCGGCCAGAGTTTCCCCTGGCGCAGGCAGATGCGGCAAGTCATAGACCATATCCGCGTTGATCGAGCCGAGGTTCCATATTGTCATGGTTTATCCGATGTCGCACGAGGCCAGAATGGCCATGTTCAGAATATCGTTCGCGGTTGAGACGGTCGAGCAAATCTGAATCGGCTTGTCGACGCCCGACAGGATCGGCCCGATAACGGTGGCACCTCCCATTTCCTGCATCAGCTTGGTCGAAATCGACGCTGAGTGCCGCGCAGGAACGATCAGGATGTTCGCAGGCCCAGTCAGGCGGGAAAACGGATAAGCCGCCTGCTGATCCACGTTCAGGGCAACATCCACTGTCATTTCGCCCTCATACTCGAAATCGACGCCGCGCTGGTCCAGAACCGCCGGCGCTCGGTGCATCTTCTCGGCACGTTCCGAAACCGGGTATCCAAATGTCGAGAAGCTGACAAAAGCAACCCGGGGCTCCAGACCCATATGTCGGGCCACTGCAGCGGAACGTTCGGCAATGTTAGCCAAATCGTTTTCGTCCGGCCATTCATGCACCAGTGTATCACCGATCAGAACGATCCGGCCTTTATGCAGAAGTGCCGTCACACCGGCAGCACCATGGGCGGCATCGGCATCGAACACATGATTGATACGATCAATTACGTGTGCCGATTTTCGTGTTGCACCTGTGACCAACCCGTCTCCGTGGCCATGGGCCAGCATCAGGGATGAGAACACATGGCGGTCCCGCGCTGCCAGTCGGTGAATATCCTTGCGGTCAAAGCCTTTACGCTGCAAACGCTCATAGAGGAAATTCGAATAGGTCTCGAGATGCGCGGTGTTGGCAGCGTTCACAACCTCGATTTCCCGCACAGCATCGCCAAGACCGGTGGCTTCCAGTTTGTCTTTAACATCATCCGCCCGACCGACCACGAGCGCCTTACCAAAGCCTGAACGTTGGTACATGACGGCGGCACGCAGCACGCGGGGATCATCGCCCTCGGCAAAAATCATGCGGCTTTGCGCCTGTCGCGCCCGGGCATTCAGCCCGCGTAGGATGCTTGCGGTCGGGTCCATCCGGGACTTCAGGCTCAGCTCATATGCGTCCATGTCGATGATCGGACGGCGGGCCGCGCCGGTATCCATTCCCGCCTTGGCAACAGCGGGCGGGATACGGTGGATCAGGCGCGGATCAAACGGCGTGGGAATGATGTAGTCGCGCCCGAAGGTCAGCGATTTGCCATAAGCCATCGCGACCTCATCCGGCACGTCTTCGCGCGCGAGATTGGCCAGCGCATGGGCACAGGCGATCTTCATCTCGTCATTGATGGCGCGGGCGTGAATGTCCAGCGCGCCGCGGAACAAATAGGGAAAGCCCAGAACGTTGTTGACCTGGTTTGGATAATCGCTGCGCCCGGTCGCCACGATGGCGTCCACACGGACCTCGTGCGCCTCTTCCGGGGTGATTTCCGGATCGGGATTGGCCATGGCGAAGATCACCGGATTGTCGGCCATGCTTGCGACCATCTCCTGCGTGACCGCGCCCTTGACCGACACGCCCAGAAACACGTCCGCGCCCTTCATGGCCTCTTCCAGAGTCCGCAGATCCGTGGTGATCGCATGTGCCGATTTCCACTGGTTCATGCCCTCGGTACGGCCCTGATAGATCACGCCCTTTGTGTCGCAGACGATGCAGTTTTCATGGCGGGCGCCCATCGCCTTGAGCAATTCGATACAGGCGATCCCCGCCGCCCCGGCCCCGTTCAGAACGATCTTCACATCCTCGATCTTCTTGCCCGAGATATGCAGTGCGTTGATCAACCCGGCCGCGCAGATCACGGCCGTGCCGTGCTGGTCGTCGTGAAAGACGGGGATGTCCATCTCTTCCTTCAGGCGCTGTTCGATGATGAAACATTCAGGCGCCTTGATGTCTTCCAGATTGATGCCGCCGAAGGTCGGCCCCATCAGTCGCACCGCGCGGCAGAATTCATCCGGATCTTCGGTGTCCAGCTCGATATCGATCGAGTTCACGTCGGCGAACCGCTTGAACAGAACGGATTTCCCCTCCATCACCGGTTTCGAGCCCAGCGCGCCAAGGTTGCCAAGACCCAGAACCGCCGTCCCGTTCGAGATCACAGCAACCAGATTGCCCTTGTTGGTATAGTCATACGCGGTTTCCGGCGCCTCGGCGATGGCTTCACATGGGACGGCCACACCCGGGCTGTAGGCCAATGACAGATCCCGCTGCGTGGTCATCGGGACGGTGGCCTGCACCTCCCACTTGCCGGGGGTCGGGTCGAGGTGAAAGGCCAGCGCCTCTTCTTTGGTGATCTTCGCTTTGGGCATCGGATATGTCGTTTCTTTACATCTGTTGGGCTTTTGCCTCATAGCGCAGGCAAAGGCGCGTCTCAACGACAATACGTTTTCACCTTTCGTCGCAGGGGCCGGGTTTGTAAGGTCGCGCCGGAATACGCCAGAGGGGAGCAGCCTTGTCCAACGTCACGCCGATGATGGCGCAATATCTGGAAATCAAAGAAGCCCACGCGGATGCCCTGCTGTTCTACCGCATGGGCGATTTCTACGAGATGTTCTTTGAAGACGCCGTGAACGCCGCCGAGGCGCTGGACATCGCCCTGACCAAACGCGGCAAACACAATGGCGAAGATATTCCGATGTGCGGAGTGCCGGTGCATTCGGCCGAAGGCTATCTGCTGACACTGATCCGCAAGGGCTTTCGCGTCGCCGTCTGCGAACAGATGGAAAGCCCGGCCGAGGCCAAGAAAAGAGGCTCTAAATCGGTGGTAAAGCGCGATGTGGTGCGCCTTGTCACCCCCGGCACCCTGACCGAGGACGCCCTGCTGGAGGCGCGCCGCCACAACTTTCTGGCCGCCTATGCCGAGGTGCGCGACGAGGCCGCGCTGGCCTGGGCGGACATATCGACCGGGGCGTTTCATGTGATGCCGCTGACCTCGGTCCGGCTGAGCCCCGAGCTGGCCCGGCTGGCCCCGTCGGAACTGATCGTGGCAGACAGCGTGCAGGAAAAACTGAATGAGCCGGTCCGCGATTTGGGTATTTCTCTCACCCCTGTCGGACGGGCGAGTTTTGACAGCACGGCGGCTGAAAAACGCATCTGCGGGTTGTTTCACGTGGGCGCGCTGGACGCGTTCGGAAGCTTTGGACGCGCCGAAGTGTCCGCGATGGGCGCGCTGATCGATTATCTGGAGATCACGCAGAAGGGCAAATTGCCCCTGTTGCAAACGCCGCTGAAAGAATCCGAAGATCGCGTCGTGCAGATCGACGCGGCCACCCGCCGCAACCTGGAACTGACACGGTCTTTGTCCGGCGGGCGGGCCGGATCGCTGCTGTCGGTGGTGGACCGAACCGTAACCCCGGGCGGTGCGCGCCTGCTGGAACAACGCCTGTCCAGCCCCTCGCGCAACCTGGATGTGATCCATGCGCGGCTGGACGCGGTCGATTTTGCCGCCCGGGACAGCCTGATCACCGCCGATCTGCGCGAGGCGCTGCGCAAGACGCCCGATCTGGACCGCGCCCTGTCGCGCCTGTCGCTGGACCGAGGCGGCCCGCGCGACTTTGCCGCCATCCGCAACGGGCTGGCGCAGGCGCAGGCAATTGCCGAGATCTGTGCCGGTCAGGACCTGCCGGTGCTTCTGGCGACCGCGGCGCAGAACCTCGTGGGCTTCGACGAACTGCTCGACCTGCTGGATCAGGCGCTGGTCGCCGACCCGCCGCTGCTGGCGCGCGATGGCGGCTTCATCGCGCCGGGCTTTGACGCCGAACTGGACGAGGCCCGCACCCTGCGTGACGAAGGCCGCTCGGTCATTGCCGGGTTTCAGCAGAAATATGCGGAACATACCGGCATCGCCTCGCTGAAAATCAAGCACAACAACGTGCTGGGCTATTTCATCGAAACCACGGCCACCCATGCCGAAAAGATGCTGAACCCGCCCTTCAGCGAGACCTATATCCACCGCCAGACCACCGCCAACCAGGTGCGGTTCACCACAGTTGAACTCAGCGAGATCGAAACCCGCATCCTGAACGCCGGCAATTTGGCATTGGAGATCGAAAAGCGGCTCTATCAAAGGCTTTCTGATGAGATTCTGGCGCAAGCCGCCCGCATCAATCAGGCTGCGCGCGGGCTGGCCGAGCTGGACCTGACCACCGCGCTGGCCGATCTGGCGCGGGGAGAGAACTGGTGCCGCCCACAGGTGGACGGCTCGCGCGCCTTTGATATCGTCGCGGGCCGCCACCCGGTGGTGGAGCACGCGCTGCGCCAGCAGTCCGGTGATGCCTTCATCGCCAATGACTGCGACCTCAGCGCCGAGGACGGCGCCGCCATCTGGCTGCTGACCGGCCCGAACATGGCCGGTAAATCGACCTTCCTGCGCCAGAATGCGCTGATCTCCCTGTTGGCCCAGATGGGCAGCTACGTCCCGGCCGAGCAGGCTCATATCGGCGTGGTCAGCCAGCTTTTCAGCCGCGTGGGCGCCTCTGACGATCTGGCGCGGGGCCGGTCGACATTCATGGTCGAGATGGTCGAAACCGCGGCCATCCTCAACCAGGCCGATGACCGGGCGCTGGTGATCCTCGATGAAATCGGGCGCGGCACCGCCACCTATGACGGCCTGTCCATCGCCTGGGCCACGCTGGAACATCTGCACGGCGCCAACCGCAGCCGTGCGCTGTTCGCCACCCATTACCACGAGCTGACCGCGCTGGCCGGCAAGCTGGAGGGCGTCGAAAACGCCACTGTCGCGGTCAAGGAATGGGACGGCGAGGTGATATTCCTGCACGAGGTCCACAAGGGCGCCGCCGACCGCTCCTATGGCGTGCAGGTCGCGCAATTGGCCGGGCTGCCCGCATCCGTGGTCGAACGCGCCCGCGTGGTTCTGGACCAGTTGGAGAAAACGGAACGCGAAGGCGGCAAGCAGAAGGTGCTGATCGACGATCTGCCGCTGTTTTCCGCCGCGCCGCCCCCGCAGCCGGTCCCGAAGGCGTCGCCCGTAACCGATATGCTGGACCAGATCCTGCCGGACGACCTGACCCCGCGCGAAGCCCTCGATCTGATCTACAAACTGAAAGAGGCGGCCAAATCCTGACCGCCCCTTCATCTTTTCCCAAATACTCTCGCCGAAGGCACGCGCCCTTGGGCGCGTATCAGCTTGCCGGGGTTGACGACACGCCCACCTGCGCCGGGCGCAGCAGACGATCGTGCAACATAAACCCTTCGGCGGATACCTGAATGATATCTCCTGCCTTGGTTCCGGGAACAGGTGCCTCGAACATGGCCTCATGCACGTTCGGATCAAACCGGTCGCCCACTTCGGGTGTGATCACTTCGATTCCATGCTTCTGGAACACGTCCTTCAATGCGCGCATGGTCAATTCGACGCCTTCCAGCAAACCAGCAGCCACTTCTTTTTGCTCATCCGTCGCAGCTTCAAGGGCGCGCTTCATGTTGTCATAGACGGGCAGCATATCGCGGGCCAGCTTGGACCCGCCATACTGTTCCGCATCGCGGCGCGCCTTGTCGCTGCGCTTGCGCATGTTTTCGGCATCCGCCAGCGCGCGCATGAACTTGTCTTTATAGTCATCCCGTTCGGCCCGCAGCGCGTCCAGTTCCAGTTCTTCTTCGCTGATATCCATCAGCTCTTCGGCCAGCTCTTCGGCCTCGGCGGTTGCGATATCATCCAGAAAATCTTCGTTCTTCGGCTCTGCCATCTTTTACCCTCTAGCTCCGGTCGGATATCAGTTTGCCGACCAGTTGCGCCGTATAATCCACGATCGGTACGATCCGCCCATAATTCAGACGTGTGGGTCCGATAACCCCCACCGCACCGATTATCTTTCGATCAGCGTTCATATAAGGAGACACCACCAAAGAGGAACCCGAAAGTGAGAAAAGTTTGTTCTCAGACCCGATAAAAATGCGCACACCCTCGCCTTCTTCGGTCAATTCAAGGAATTCGGCGATGTCTCGCTTGCGCTCAAGGTCATCGAACAGGGTGCGGATACGGTCAAGTTCCTCGGCCTGACCGGGTTCGTTCAACAGATTCGCGCGCCCGCGCACGATCAAACGGGCCGAGTCGCTTCCGTCTCCGTCCCAGACGGCCATTCCGCTTTCGACCATCTCACGGGCCAGAGTGTCGATTTCCTGCTTGCGCGCATCGATCTGCGTCTGCATTTGCCGCCGCACTTCGCTGAGTGTCCGCCCCTCGATAAGTGCGTTCAGGAAATTCGCGGCCTCGCGCATGGAACTGGGCGTTTGCCCGGGTGGCGGCGTGAACAGCCGGTTTTCCACATGTCCGTCCGAGAAAACCAAAACCACCAAAGCCCGATCATGGCCCAGAGAAACAAATTCGATATGTTTGATTTCCGATTCATGCTTGGGCGTCAGAACCAGCGAGGCTCCTTGTGTAACGTTCGACAAGGCAGAGCCGACACGGTCCAGCATTCCACCAACATCACCTGTGTTAGAGCCTAATGTCTGCTCCAGTTTCTGCCGGTCATCGGCACCCAGGTCACCGACCTCAAGCAATCCGTCCACAAACATTCGCAGGCCTTGCTGCGTCGGGATTCGGCCGGCGCTGACATGGGGGCTATCCAGAAGGCCCAGAAACTCCAGATCCTGCATCACATTGCGGACGGTTGCAGCGCTGACTTTTTCTGACAACGTACGCGTCAAAGTACGGCTGCCGACGGGCTCTCCGCTTTCCAGATAGCTCTCGACTATCAGCCGGAACACTTCTCGTGACCGGTCGTTCATCTCGTCCAGAATCTTGCTCGCTTCGCTCATCCGTCTTCCCCTGCTCGTTCGTCATTAAATAGCAGGCAAATGAAAGGTCAATCGGGGTTGCATCGTAACGCTGCGGGGCGTTATCCCCAACCCAGCAAACAAAGGAATTCCGATGCGACCCTCTGGAAGAGATTTAAGTGAAATGCGCGCCGTTTCAATCGAGACGGGAGTCACGAAACATGCCGAAGGTTCCTGCCTGATCAAAATGGGCGACACGCATGTTCTGTGCACCGCCACGATCGAAGATCGCGTGCCGCCGTTTATCAAGGGCTCGGGCCTGGGATGGGTCACAGCCGAATACGGCATGCTGCCCCGTGCCACCAATACGCGGATGCGGCGCGAGGCGGCCGCGGGCAAACAAGGGGGCCGCACGGTCGAAATCCAGCGCCTGATCGGCCGCGCCCTGCGCGCCGGCGTTGATCGGGTTGCTCTGGGCGAGCGTCAGATCACCGTGGACTGTGATGTGATCCAGGCCGATGGCGGCACCCGCTGCGCCTCGATCACCGGCGGCTGGGTCGCGCTGCGGCTGGCGGTGAACAAGCTGATGAAGGCAGGCGACGTGATCTCGGACCCGTTGGTTGATCCGGTTGCCGCCGTGTCTTGCGGTATCTACGCCGGTCAGCCGGTGCTGGACCTTGATTACCCCGAAGACAGCGAAGCGGGCGTAGATGGAAACTTCATCATGACCGGATCCGGCAAACTGATCGAAGTGCAGATGAGCGCCGAAGGCTCGGTTTTCAGCCGCGCCCAAATGGATCAACTGATGGATCTGGCGGAAAAAGGCGTGTCCGAACTTGCGGCCGCGCAAAAGGCCGCCACCGCATGACCCGCAAGTTCGACGGCGACAGGTTGCTGGTCGCCACCCACAACAAAGGCAAGCTTGAGGAGATGGCCCATCTGCTCGAGCCCTTTGGCGTGACGGTCGTGGGCGCGGCCGAGATGGACCTGCCCGAGCCGGAAGAGACCGAGGACACATTTGTCGGCAATGCCCGGATCAAGGCCCACGCCGCCGCACAGGCCACCAGACTGCCCGCCCTGTCGGACGATTCCGGGATCACCATCGATGCGCTGGACGGCGCGCCGGGCGTGTACACCGCCGACTGGGCCGAAACCGGAAATGGCCGCGATTTCCTGATGGCCATGACCCGCGCCCATGATGAGCTTGAAGCAAAAAACGCGCCGCACCCCCGCACGGCCCAATTCCGCTGCACATTGGTTCTGGCCTGGCCCGACGGGCACGACGAAGTGTTCGAAGGCATCGCGCCCGGTCATCTGGTCTGGCCGATCCGCGGCAAGGACGGGTTCGGCTATGACCCGATGTTTGTCCCCGACGGCTACGACATTACCTTTGCCGAGATGGATCGCTGGGAAAAGAACAAGATCAGCCATCGCGGTCGCGCGGTGGAAATGTTCGTGAAAGGCTGCTTTGGCGGATGATTGGCGCAACGGGGGCTTTGGCCTGTACGTGCATTGGCCCTTTTGCGAGGCCAAATGCCCCTATTGCGACTTCAACAGCCATGTTTCCAAGAATATTGATCAAAAACAATGGCTTGACGCCTATCTATCCGAACTTCACCGATCTGCCGCCGAAACGCCAGATCGGGTTCTGAACACGATCTTCTTTGGCGGCGGCACCCCGTCGCTGATGGCGCCTGAAACCGTGGCCGCCGTGATCGACACCGCCCGCGCCCTGTGGCGGCCCGCCAATGACATGGAAATCACGCTCGAGGCCAATCCCGGTTCGGTCGAGGCCGGGCGGTTCGCCGCCTATCGCGATGCGGGCGTGAACCGGGTTTCGATGGGCATTCAGGCGATGAATGACGAAGACCTGAGGCGGCTGGGCCGCATCCACACCGTGGCAGAGGCCCGCGCCGCCTTTGACATCGCCCGCAACTGTTTCAACCGGGTCAGCTTTGACCTGATCTATGCGCGCCAACACCAGACGCTGGACGCCTGGCAAGAGGAGCTGACCCAAGCGCTATCGATGGCCATCGACCACCTGTCGCTCTATCAATTGACGATCGAAGACGGGACGGCCTTTGGGGATCGATACGCCGTCGGTAAGTTACGTGGCCTGCCCGAAGATGACAGTACCGCCGACATGTATCTGGCCACGCAGGAAATCTGCGAAGCACATGGCTTGCCGGCCTATGAAGTTTCGAACCATGCCCGACCGGGCGCAGAATCGCAGCACAACCTGATTTACTGGCGATACGGCGATTATGTGGGCATCGGCCCCGGTGCCCATGGGAGGATTACCCTGAATGGTCAGAAATACGCGACCGAAACCTATCTGAACCCCCAGCGTTGGCTTGATGCCGCCAATCAGGGCAATGGTGAAAAGAACCGCAGCGCGTTGCCCGTTGAAGATCAGGCAAATGAATACCTTATGATGGGTATGAGGATTGCTGAGGGACTAGATATGGACAGATGGCAAGCCTTGTCTGGCCGCTCTCTTCCCTCTGAAGCCATAGATCATCTGACCGACATCAACATGGTTCGGCGCAGCAACGGGCGCCTCATCGCCACATCAGATGGGCGCGCCGTATTGAACGCAGTCATCCGGGAGCTGTTGGACTGAGCATGCAGTATCTTTGGGCCGGACTGGGATTGCTTTGTGTTGCCATGGCAGCTGTTGGGGTTGTCCTGCCCCTACTTCCTACGGTGCCTTTTCTTCTGCTTGCGGCGTTTTTCTTCGCCCGTTCATCCTCGCGGCTGCACAATTGGCTTGTGACCCATAACCTTTTTGGGCCACTGATTCTTGATTGGCAAAGCTCCGGCGCCATTCGCCCAGCCGCAAAAAAGGCGGCAACCGTCTCGATCGCCGCCGTTTTCGGACTCTCTGTTTTGTTGTCCGCTCCGCTTTTCGTGTTGATCATTCAGGCGGTTGTGCTGGGCGGTGTCATGATCTTTATCTGGTCACGGCCTAACGGCTGAGCTTGGCGCACAAGTCGTCCAGCTGATCCAGGTTTTCGTAGGTCAGAACAACTTGTCCCGTTTCCGTTCCGGCCTTGTGATTGATTGACACTTTCATCGCCAGGATCGCGGACAGGTCTTTTTCCAAGGCACGTGTGTCTGCATCCTTTCCGGCATCCAGATTTCTGGAGCGGGGTGTAGAACGCTCGGCACTGCCTTGTAGCTGCTTTTTGACCAACGCCTCGGTTGCGCGCACCGACAAGCCATCTTTGACGATCTGTTTCGCAAGTTCCGACGGATTTTCCGCCGTAATCAGTGTCCTGGCGTGCCCGGCGGATAATTTACCTTCAATAACAAGGGTTTGCACATCCAACGGCAAGGACAGAAGCCGCAAAAGATTTGCGATGTGGCTGCGGCTTTTGCCCAGGGCCTCGGCAAGCTTTTCCTGCGTGTGACCAAACCGGTCCATCAACTGCTTGTAGCCGGCGGCCTCTTCCACCGCGTTCAGATCCGCGCGTTGGATGTTTTCGATAATCGCAACTTCCAACACTTCCGTATCATCGAAATCGCGTACAATCACCGGGATATCATGCAGCTGCGCCATCTGCGCCGCGCGCCAACGGCGTTCCCCCGCGACGATTTCGTATTCATCGGGCCCCGTCGCGCGAACGATCAACGGCTGAATGATACCTTTTTCCTTGACCGACGCTGCCAGCTCGTCCAACTGCTCGGGCATGAATGTCCGGCGCGGCTGGTTGGGGTTGGCTTTCAGCTTTTCAATCGGGACTTTCAGATCCGGTCTGCGTGCATCCGTTGAAATCCGGCCTTCTGATTCAGGATTCACATCCGCCATAAGGGCAGACAACCCCCGCCCCAAACCTCTGGACTTTGCTTTCTTGGCGCTCATGTCGCCCTCCTCGTTCCCGCTCAGGCAGCGGTCTTATTGTTCTTGTGCAAGATCTCACGAGCAAGATGCCGGTAGGCCATGGCCCCAAGCGATCCCGAGTCATATTGCAAAACAGGCAGCGCATATGACGGCGCTTCGCTGACCCGCACATTTCTGGGTATCTTCGTTTTAAAGACCATCTCACCCAGATTGTCACGCGCGTCCTTTTCAACCTGACGGGACAAGTTGTTGCGGTTGTCATACATGGTCAACACAATACCTTCGATTCTCAGATCTGGGTTCGCCGTTTGGCGGACCTCTCGAATCGTCAGCATCAGTTGTGAAAGCCCTTCAAGGGCAAAGAACTCGCTCTGCAACGGCACAAGCACCGAATGCGACGCAACCATTGCATTCACGGTCAGCAAGTTCAAGGACGGCGGGCAGTCGATAAGCACAAAATCCAGTTCAAACGCATCTATGGCTGGCTGCCTCAAAGCATCATGCAAAAGATAGCTGCGTTTTTCGTTGGAGATCAGTTCAATATCGGCGGAACTCAGATCAACGGTCGCCGGAACAACGAAAAGACCTTCGATTTCAGTCTCCTGAACGACGGCTTCCAATGGCGCGTCGTCTAGGATCAGATCATAAGTTGTCCAGTCTCGATCTTCGACACCCAAACCCGTCGAAGCGTTCCCCTGCGGGTCTAGGTCAACCACCAGGACCCGACACCCGGATTCGGCCAATCCTGCTGCAAGGTTGATTGCTGTGGTTGTTTTTCCGACCCCGCCCTTCTGATTGGCAACAGCAATTATCCGAGGCCCTGAAGGTCGAGATAAATCAACCACGTGATACTCCATTTATCTTAAGGATAACGGCTTGAGGTTCAGTTAAACTTGTAATCGCCTCAGCCTTGAAATTCCATTCCTCACGTGCGTCTTCCAGCTCTTTTTTCCAATTTGCGCCTTTGGGCAACAACGCTGTCCCGTTGGTGTGTAAATGCCTGTCACAAAAGGACAACAGGGTGCGCAAGTCAGCCAGCGCTCGGGCGGAAACTATGTTTGCAGCCAAAGGATCAACCGATTCAATCCTTTTTGAAGTCACCGTGCATTTTATGCCGCATTCCCGCGCAACGCTGCGCAAGAAAGCTGATTTCCGCTGGTCGCTCTCGATCATATTGAATGCGGCGCCTGGATTTTCTTCCGCGGCGATGATGGCGCAGACCATACCAGGGAATCCGCCTCCGCTTCCCAGGTCTGCCCAGGTGTCAAACCTGTCAGCGCACCGATAGACTTGCACGGAATCAAGAATATGCCGGTCCCAGATATGCTCCAAACTGTTCTTAGACACGAGGTTGATCTTGGGATTCCAGCGCTTCACCAGATCAACATAGGTCACGAGGCGATCGAATGTTTCACGTGAAACATTCAGGTCTTCAAACTTCGAAAAATCAACCTTCATGCGTGGCGAGCTCTTTGATCCCGGCGTAGTTTTGCCAGAACAAGCGTCAGTGCTGCTGGCGTGACGCCCTCGACACGGCTTGCCTGTGCGATATTTGCGGGCTTCGCTTGCGACAGCTTCTGTTTCATCTCCGACGACAGGCCGTCCAAGGAAAAATAATCGAACTCATGCGGGATAACGTAGGATTCATCCCGCTTCATTGCTTCGACGTCCCGCTTTTGCCTGGCAATGTAGTTGGCATACAAGGCGTCCCGCTCGATCTGGAGCCTGATTTTTGGGTCGACGTCCTGCAAATCAGGAACGAGAGGCAACAAATCTTCAAACGAGGTATCAGGGAATGCCAGAATTGCCATCCCATCCCTCCGGTTTCCGTCCTGATTAACGTTTATACCGGCAGCGAGAACTTCCTTGGGCGTATAAGTCCGTTTCGTCAGCTTTGACTTCACACTCTCAAGGTGGTGCATTTTATCTTCGAACTGTACCTTGCGCTCTTCTCCGACGCACCCCAATTCCAAACCAATTGGTGTCAGCCGTTGATCAGCATTGTCGGCGCGCAGAGATAGCCGGAACTCCGCGCGTGACGTGAACATGCGGTAAGGTTCAGCAACTCCTCGAGTTGTCAAATCGTCGATCATTACGCCTATGTAACTGTCGGATCGTGTAAAATGGATGGGCTCCCGCCCTTGGGTCTCCAACGCCGCGTTGAGGCCCGCCACCATGCCCTGAGCCGCGGCTTCCTCATATCCTGTGGTCCCATTTATCTGGCCCGCTAGATATAGTCCGGAAACATCCGGCAAGGATAAAGAAGCGCTCAGGACACGCGGATCAACATAGTCGTATTCAATCGCATATCCCGGTTGCAGAATCTCTGCATTTTCCAAGCCTTTGATTGACCGCACATAGTCCAGCTGAACATCCTGGGGCAGAGATGTCGATATGCCGTTCGGATAGATTGTGTGGTCGTTGACCCCTTCGGGTTCAAGGAAGATTTGATGCGATTCCTTGTCGGCGAAGCGTACGATCTTATCTTCGATCGAAGGGCAATAACGCGGGCCTACGCCATCGATGTGACCGCCATACATGGCAGATTTCGAAAGATTTGCCGCAATGATCTCATGTGTTCGCGCATTTGTATGCGTAATTCCGCAAGAAATCTGGGGCGCGACAACGGATTTCGACATGAAAGAAAACAGGGCTGGTTCATCGTCGCCGTCCTGCCTTTCAAGATCGGACCAATCAATGCTTCGCCCATCCAGACGCGGCGGTGTGCCGGTTTTCAATCGCCCCATGGGAAGATCGTATCCATCCAACCGCTCAGCCAGTTTGATGGAAGGCCGATCCCCCATTCTCCCGCCTGGGCGAGACACGTCACCGATATGGATGACGCCCCTTAGAAACGTACCGGACGTCAGAATAACGGCGCGGGCGGTAAGCTCTGATCCATCAGAAAGAACAACACCTGCAACTTTTTCGCCGTTCATCAGAAAATCGACAACCTCGCCGACAACGACAGACAGGTTATCCTGTTTCTCTGTTACCTGTTGCATGGCAAGACGGTAAAGGGCGCGATCCGCCTGCGCTCTCGGCCCCTGAACGGCTGGCCCTTTACGACGGTTCAATAGCCGAAACTGAATGCCGGCCTGATCCGCCACGCGACCCATGACGCCATCCAAGGCGTCAATCTCTCGCACAAGATGGCCTTTCCCCAAACCGCCAATCGCTGGATTGCAGGACATGACGCCAATGTCCGTTGCAGACAGCGTTACAAGCGCAGTTGTTGCGCCCATTCTGGCTGATGCATGGGCGGCCTCGGTTCCGGCGTGACCCGCGCCGATGACGATGACATCAAACTTCGAATGTTTCACGTGAAACACTCCTTATTTTCCCAAACAGAAGCTCGAGAAGATTTCATCCAACAGAGTCTCCACGTCTATTCTGCCCACCAGGGATTCAAGAGCGCGTATGGCGGTTCTCAGCTCCTCTGCCGCGATATCATACAGGTCTGGGCCTGATTCCAGAACCGCGATTGCAGATGTGAGTGAGTCCAATGCTCTGGTGATTGCAATGCGGTGACGTTCCCGAGTTGCAATACCATGGGTAGTGGTTCGCTGGCACAGAACACACGATATCTGGTCTACTAACGCATCTATTCCCTGGCCAGTTTTCCCTGACACACCCTTTTCCCCGATCCCTCTAAGATCTGCTTTGGGCAAAACATGTATATCATCTTCCCGCATCTCCACCCCCAGGTCCTTCGGTGTTTCAGACAGGAAAACGCGAAGATCGGCGGCCTCCGCTCTGCTGCGCGCAAGCTCGATACCCAGGTTTTCGACATGATCTTCAGTCTCTCGCAGCCCTGCCGTATCCAGCAAGGTCACCGGTAATCCAGCCAGATCCATGCGAACTTCGATCACATCACGCGTGGTCCCGGCATATTCTGAAGTAATGGCCGCCTCACGGCCCGCCAAGGCATTCAAAAGGGTGGATTTTCCCGCATTTGGAAGGCCGACGATCGCAACCTCGAACCCTGTACGAATTCGCTCGGCAG
Organism: Ruegeria sp. AL12; assembly: GCF_056540885.1. Taxonomy (NCBI): domain Bacteria; kingdom Pseudomonadati; phylum Pseudomonadota; class Alphaproteobacteria; order Rhodobacterales; family Roseobacteraceae; genus Ruegeria; species Ruegeria sp. AL12. Next base: position 101,630 of record NZ_JBQFXN010000008.1, read on the forward strand.
TCTTGACGCCATCTGCTTCGCGATGAAGGTCCGACATGACGCCTTGGATCAGTTCGCGCACTTCCGGCGTCACATCGGTTGGAACTTCTTCATCAACAAAATCGATGACAGCCTCCAACAGGGACGCAGCCCGTATCAAATCCCGACGCCACCGTTCGGCCAATGTGCCCAGCTCGCCCGCCAGAATGGTCTGCGCCTGCTTACGTTGTGCTTCCGTTTCTGCATCGATTAAATCGGCCAGGCCTTCGACCTGAGTCAGGTCCATCTTGCCGTTTTCCAGTGCCCGGCGTGTGAACTCACCCGGTTCAGCGATGCGCAACCCTTCCGTATCCGACAGGCAACGCAGCACGGCGTTAACAGAGGCGGTGCTTCCATGAATCTGAAGCTCGGCCACGTCCTCACCGGTAAAACTGGCCGGAGCCTGGAAGGTCAAGACCAATCCGTCGTCCAAACGCGCTCCGCCATGATCGGTCAGAGTGCGCAGGACCATGCCACGCTTTGGCAGCGCACCACCCGTCAGGCGCGCCGCTGCTGAATGGGAGTCCGGACCCGAGAGGCGGATGACCGCCACCCCGGCTTTGCCCTGCGCGCTGGCCAAGGCGAATATCGTATCCATTCGAAGGCCTCGCTAGAGTTAAAGACCAGTGTCAGGTGTTCATGGAATCGAAGAATTCGCTGTTTGTCTTTGTCTGCTTCAACTTGGACAACAAGAACTCGATTGCGTCGGTCGTGCCCATCGGGTTGAGGATACGCCGCAGAACGAAGGTCTTGGCCAGATCGCCCTTGTCGACCAGAAGATCCTCTTTCCGCGTGCCGGATTTGAGGATGTCGATGGCCGGGAACACACGCTTGTCCGCGATCTTGCGATCCAGAACGATTTCCGAGTTGCCTGTACCTTTGAATTCTTCAAAGATGACCTCGTCCATCCGGCTGCCGGTATCGATCAGTGCGGTCGCGATGATGGTCAGCGAACCACCCTCCTCAATATTCCGCGCCGCGCCAAAGAAACGCTTGGGCCGTTGCAGGGCGTTTGCGTCCACACCACCGGTCAGAACTTTACCCGAGGATGGGACCACTGTGTTAAAGGCTCTACCAAGTCTTGTGATCGAATCGAGAAGAATAACAACATCTCGTTTATGTTCGACCAAACGCTTGGCTTTTTCGATGACCATTTCTGACACGGCCACGTGGCGGGTCGCGGGTTCATCAAAGGTCGAGGATACGACCTCGCCCTTCACTGAACGCTGCATGTCGGTGACTTCTTCCGGGCGTTCGTCGATCAGCAGGACGATCAGGTAGCATTCCGGGTGGTTGCGCTCGATCGAATGCGCGATGTTTTGCAGGATCACCGTCTTACCGGTGCGCGGCGGCGCCACGATCAACGACCGCTGGCCCTTGCCGATCGGCGCGACCAGGTCGATCACCCGTGCGGACTTGTCCTTGATGGTCGGATCCTCGATCTCCATCTTCAGCCGCTCATCCGGATAAAGCGGCGTCAGGTTGTCGAACAGGATCTTGTGCTTGGCCTTTTCCGGGTCTTCGAAGTTGATCTTGGTCACCTTCGTCAGCGCGAAATAGCGCTCATTCTCATCCGGGGCTTTGATCTCGCCTTCCACGGTATCCCCTGTCCGCAATGAGTGCTGGCGGATCATCTCGGGTGAGACATAGATGTCATCCGGGCCGGGCAGATAGTTCGCCTCGGGCGAGCGCAGGAAGCCGAAACCGTCCTGAAGCACTTCAAGCACGCCATCGCCACCAACGGTCCAGCCTTCATCAGCGCGTTCGCGCAGGATCTGGAACATCATCTCGCCCTTGCGCATGGTCGAGGCGTTTTCGATCTCCAGCTCTTCGGCCATCGCCAGAAGGTCTTTGGGGCTTTTGGCTTTCAGATCAGCAAGATTCAGGGATTCGGTTGTCATGATATATACCTTCACCGCAGGCAACGCGGCACGAAGTGGAATTTCAGTATGGAAGATACGCCGCCCGGACGGGCGTGTTGATCCCTACATAAGCGCAGTGCGGGGCGGAGTCAAACAGGCCCTCAGAACTTCAGAACAACCGCCAGAACGATGGCAACCATCAAAACGGTCGGGACCTCGTTCATCATGCGAAACTGCCGCCCACTGAGCGTGTTTCGCCCTTCCAGAAAATCCTTGCGTCGCGCCATCAGCCAGTGATGGAACCAGGTCATGCCGATCACCGCCGCGCCCTTGACCCAGGGCCAGCTCCAGTCCCATCCCACGATGCCCGGCGTAAACACCATGATCAAACCACAAACCCAAGCCACGATCATCGCCGGTCTCATGATCACACGCAGCAGTTTTTCTTCCATTTCAAAGAAAATGTCCTGTGCGCCTTCGACGGCCTGCGCCTTTTCGACGTGATAGACAAACAACCTGGGCAGATAGAACAGACCCGCCATCCACGAAATCACCGCCATGATATGGAGCGATTTCACCCATGGGTACAAAGTGAACAGAAGATCGGTCATTTCGGCTCCGGGCGTTGTTCGGGACCCTCCCTAATAAAAAAATAGGAAAAGAAAAAGGATGATGGTTTTGTAGGGTGAGTAAAATCCGTGGATTACTTTTTTACACAAGTGTTTTCCCCAGGTGGACAGAACACGGAATTTTTCAGGTGATTCTGTTGGTGGATATTTTTAGCATTTAAAATCAATATCTTATTCACATCATTCCTTGTTCCGCTTGGGGATAACTGGTAGGAGAATTTGGGATATCGGGGTTTTCCAGAGAAACTGACTTATCCTTGTCCGGACGGGATTGGATTTGAGCGACTCGGGGATCTCTGGCGCGAAATCCACGGGGTTGCGTGTCAACCGGAAAACCATACAAAGCACCCCTGAACTCTCAATGATTTGCGCACGGGGTTTTCCACATGTCTGTCCCCATTCTTCTTGCTTCCGGATCCGCCATTCGCGCGCAGCTGCTTGAAAATGCAGGCGTACCGTTTGTGGTTCAAACCGCGCGCGTGGATGAAGAGACGGCCAAACGCGCCCTGCTGGCTGAAAACGCATCTCCACGGGACATTGCCGACACACTCGCAGAAATGAAGGCCCGGAAGGTCAGCGACAAAAACCCCGGTGCCATGGTTCTGGGATGTGATCAGGTTCTGGATTTTGACGGTCAGCTGATGTCAAAGCCGGAAACCCCCGAACAGGCGTTGGCCCAGCTGAAAGCCATGCGAGGCAAGCGGCACATGCTTTTGTCCGCAGCGGTGATCTTTCAGAATGCTCAGCCGGTCTGGCGGCATGTGGGGCAGGTGCGATTGCGGATGCGGGCCAGTTCCGACGCCTATCTGAAGGATTACGTCGCGCGAAACTGGAACAGTATCCGCCACGCCGTCGGAGCTTACAAGCTGGAGGAAGAAGGTGTCCGCCTGTTCGCCACCATTGACGGCGACTATTTTAACGTTTTGGGTATGCCCCTGTTGGAGCTGCTCAACTTTCTGGCTGTCAAAGGGGTAATCGATCAATGACGGACTATCGGGTTCCTTTGGCCGGTGTGATTGGACATCCCATTGGTCACTCACGATCCCCCAAATTGCATGGTCATTGGCTGAAGACATACGGTCTTGCCGGTCATTACATCCCGATGGATGTGGCACCCGCCGACCTGGAAACTGTGCTGCGCACCCTGCCCAAGGCGGGTTTTGTCGGCGCCAATGTGACTGTTCCCCACAAGGAAGCCGCCTTGAGGATCGCGGATCATGCGTCTGACCGCGCAACGGTGATAGGTGCGGCGAACACTCTGGTGTTTCGTGAAGATGGCTCGATCCACGCGGATAACACTGACGGGTACGGGTTCATGGAGAATCTTCGCACCGGTGCGCCGGACTGGAATGCAAAGGACGGGCCGGCTGTTGTCTTCGGCGCCGGAGGAGCCGCGCGCGCCGTGTTGCAGGCATTGTCTGACGCGGGCGTTCCGGAAATCCTGCTGACCAACCGAACCCGTGCCCGGGCGGATCATCTGAAAGAGGAATTCGGTCAACGTATCCGCGTGGTGGATTGGGTTCAGGCCGGAAATGTCATCGAAAACGCAGAACTCGTGGTGAACACCACCTCGTTGGGCATGCAGGGCCAACCGGAATTGCGGGTTCCGCTTGATGGGTTGCAGCCCGGTGCCGTGGTGACGGATCTGGTTTATGCGCCATTGAAAACCCGGCTGTTGCAAACCGCTGAACAGGCGGGATGCACCGCAGTCGATGGGCTGGGCATGTTGTTGCATCAGGCAGTGCCCGGTTTTGAACGCTGGTTCGGTGTGCGCCCCGAAGTTGATGCTGATGCACGTGCGGCGGCCTTGGCATGAGTTTTGCGCTTGGCCTGACCGGTTCCATCGGCATGGGGAAGAGCACAACGGCGCAGATGTTCGTCGAAGAAGGTTGTGCCTTGTGGGATGCGGACGCGGCGGTGCATCGCCTGTATTCCAGGGGGGGCGCGGCCGTTGGCCCCATGGAACGAATGGTTCCGTCGGCCATTCAGGACGGTGCGGTCAACCGGGAGGCGCTGAAACAGGTAATTGCCACGGATCCCGCTGCGCTGAAGGCCATCGAAGCCATCGTCCACCCTCTGGTCGCTGCTGACCGCGCTGCATTTCGTGATACCGCGACAAACGACATCCTGGTGTTCGACATTCCGCTTTTGTTTGAAACGGGCGGTGACGCGGCGATGGACGCGGTGGCGTGTGTTTCGATCCCGGCCGACGAGCAAAAGCGGCGCGTCATGGAACGGGGCACAATGACCGAGGCGCAGTTCGAGCAAATCCGCGCCAAGCAGATGCCGAATGAAGAAAAATGCGCGCGGTCGGATTACGTTATCGTGACCGACACTCTGGACCACGCCCGCGCGCAGGTGCAGGATGTGGTCAGGCAAATACGGGCGGGGATGGCAGATGCGTGAAATTGTACTCGACACCGAAACCACGGGTTTCGATCCCGAAAGCGGTGATCGGATCGTTGAAATCGGCGCCGTTGAACTGTGGAACCACGTCGCAACGGGTGAGACGTATCACGTCTACATCAACCCCGAACGCTCGATGCCGGAAGAGGCATTTGGCGTGCATGGCATCGGCCCGGACCTGTTGGAAAGCCCGCGTCCGCCGGAAAAGGGTGAAGTGACGCTGAAAGACAAACCGGTTTTTGCCAAGATCGGTCACGCTTTTCGCGAATTCGTCGGCGATGCGCGGCTGGTGATCCACAATGCATCTTTCGACATGAAGTTCCTGAATGCCGAACTGAAATGGATGGGTGCCCCGCTCATCCCGATGGAACAGGCGCTGGATACACTGGCGATTGCGCGCAAACGGTTTCCCGGTTCGCCGGCCTCACTGGATGCGCTTTGCCGTCGTTTCAATATCGACAACTCGAACCGTGTGCTGCACGGCGCGTTGCTCGACTCGGAAATCCTGGCCGAGGTTTATCTTGAGCTGATCGGAGGACGACAGCCCGATTTTGGACTGTCAACATCTGCATCATCCGTGGCAGGCGGCGGCGATGATTGGCGACCGGCACCACGAGCAACGCCACTGCCGTCTCGCATTACCGAGGATGAACGCGCGGCACATGATGCATTCATAGAAAAACTGGGCGACAATGCCCTGTGGACCCGCACCTGACCCTGTCAGGCACGGGCCAAACCCTCAGGCGTCTGTCTTCTGGGACTGTTCGGCCTGACGACGCATCAATTCGTTGCGGTACAGGGCGACGAAATCGATATTGTCCAGATTCACCGGTGGGAAACCGCCGTCACGGGTGATGTCGCTGACGATGCGGCGCAGGAACGGGAACAGCATCCGCGGGCATTCGATCATCAGGAACGGGTGCAACTGGTCTTCCGGCACACCTTCCACGTGGAACAGGCCGCAATAGTCCAGTTCACACAGGAACAGAACATCTTCCAGGCCTTTGGCTTTGGATGTCAGGTTCAGCTTGATCGACACTTCGAACTGGTGGTCAGCCGGGCGCTTCTTGGCATCCAGATTCACCTGAACCGCGATTTCGGGCTGTACGTCACCGGAAACACCCTTCTGGGCCATAACGTTCTCAAAGGACATGTCGCGGATGAACTGCCCTAGAACACGCATCTGAACTTGCGGGGCGGCTTTGGCCGCAGTGTTTTCTGCAGCTTTTTCTTCGGCCATGGATCTACTCCAAAAATGAAATTCGCCACTGCTTATCAAGTTGGGCGCGGCACCTCAATGCCGGTGGGGGCCTTCCACCCATTTAGACGGCTTTGACGGATCATTTTTTGGGCGGACCTCGGTAAAGTCACCATCTATGATGTCACCCTGATCGAACGGATTTCCCCGAGACTGAAAACCGGGGCCTTGACCCATCTGAAACTGGGTAACGGTGACTTTCGATCTGAGATACCTGAAAACCGCAACCCGCACGCCGGGAACAAGCAACGCAAATCCAATGGCATCAGTAAAGAATCCCGGTGTAAGCAACAAAGCGCCCGACAACAGGATCATCGCACCATGGGCCAGCGGCTCGGTCGGGTCGTCCAGTTCGGCAAACGACCGTTGCAGGTTTCCCAACGCCATGCGACCTTGTGTCCGCACCAAAACAGTGCCCAAAACCGCCGTCAGCACTACGATGGCAAGGGTTGGCCACAAGCCGATCAACCCGCCAACCTGAATAAACAGCGCGATCTCGATGATGGGCACCAACAAAAATGCCAAGAACAGATACATTTGCGTTATCCTTTCCCTTAGGCCGGGCTGTGGACTTGCCACCTACGGTCACCTACATAGTGGCATGAGGCCGCGTATACAAAGCCGCGGTTCTGAAAAGAGGATGAAATGAACGAACCCATGATCCAGTTGCTGGTCCTGGCCGGAATTGCCGTTTTCCTGATCCTGCGCCTCAAGAGCGTGTTGGGCACGCGTGAAGGTTTTGAGAAACCGCCTGTGCAGCAGCAGCCCGAAGCGCATAAGTCGCGCCGCGATTTCGAAGTGATCGAAGGCGGCCCGGATCATGACATCACAGACCATGTCCCGGAAGACAGCGAGCTGGCACAGACGCTGGCGGCGATGAAACGCGTTGAACCCGGTTTTTCCGTCACCGAGTTTGTTCAGGGTGCCCGCGGTGCCTATGAAATGATCGTGATGGGGTTTGAGAAGGGCAACTTGGACGAGATCCAGCCATTCCTGTCGGAAGAAGTTTTTGAATCCTTCGTTGCGGGCGTCGCCGCACGAGAAGATCAGGGCCTGACGATCGAGGCCGAGTTCATCGGTGTCCGAGAGACGACCCTGACGGATGTGAAATTCGACAAGGATACCAATCAGGCCGAGATCACCATGAAATTCGTGGGTGAACTGACATCGGTCGTGCGGGATCGCGGTGGCGATATCGTCGAAGGCAGCCCCAACACCGTGAAACGCCAAAAGGACAGCTGGACCTTTGCCCGTGTGATGGGCAAGGACGACCCGAACTGGCTGCTTGTTGCCACGGACGCATGATTGCCACGCTCCGGTCGCTTTTACTGGTGGGTGCAATGACCACTGCCAGCGCTGCCGGGGCCGAGGCAACGCGATCCATTCTGTCGTTCGATGATCTGCGTGGCTGGGCCGAGGATGACCACGGTGCAGCCCTGTCAGTTTTTCTGAACACCTGCGGGGATCTGAAGGATCCCGATTGGCGGGCCCTGTGCGGTGTGGCAAGAACCTATGATGCCGAAGCGGCACGGTCGTTCTTTGAGCTCTTTTTTCGCCCTGTTCTGGTCGAGGATGGTGAGGATGCCCTGTTCACGGGGTATTTCGAACCCGAACTTGATGGTGCGCGCACCCGGACGGATCGTTTCAAGTATCCCATCTACAAAATGCCGCCCGAGGCCCGCGCTGAGGGGCCCTGGCTGAGCCGGCGAGAAATCCTGACCAGTGATGTCATGCAGGGCCGCGGGCTTGAGATTGCCTGGGTCGATGACCCCGTAGAGTTGTTTTTTCTGCAAATCCAGGGTTCGGGCCGCGTTCGATTGCCGGATGGCGGCGCTTTGCGCGTCGGGTATGGCGGTGCGAACGGGCATCCCTACAGGTCAATTGGCGTGGAACTGGTGCGGCGCGGCATTCTTGGCGCGCATGAGGTCAGCGCGCAGATGATCCGCGCCTGGGTGCGCAAGAACCCCGAGGCCGGTGCGGAATTGCTGCTCCACAACCCATCATACGTGTTTTTCCGCGAAGTTTCACGTGTCGCGCCCGAGCTTGGGCCGCTGGGCGCCATGAACCGATCTGTCACGACCATGCGCAGCATCGCGGTTGATCCGGCCTATACCCCGCTGGGCGCACCGGTTTGGGTGGAAAAGGACGGCAAGGAACCGATCCGCCGCCTGATGATCGCGCAGGATACAGGTGCGGCCATCAAAGGCGCGCAGCGGGCCGATATCTTTTTCGGAACGGGGGACGAAGCCGGGCAGGCCGCGGGCAAGCTGAAGGATCCGGGCCGGATGGTGCTGTTGCTGCCCATCCAGCGTGCCTATGCCCTGCTGCCGGATGAATTCTGATGACCCGGCGCAAACTGACAAGCGAAGAGATCGAGCTGTGGCGCAAGGTCGCCAAACAGGCCGAGAGGCTGCACCCCGAGATCCCGCAGACGATCCATCCGACCTCTTTGCCGAAACCCAAGCCCAAGAAAACGCCGAAACCGCGTTTTCAGTCATTCGAACTTGGACAGGCCCATCAGTCGAAACCGAAACCGAACGACCTGAAGCCTTCGGTGACGGATACGTTGCGCAATGCACCGGTTCAGATGGACAACAAGGCCTTTGGCCGGATGAAGCGCGGCAAGCTGAAACCCGAAGGCAAGCTGGATCTGCACGGTATGCGGGTGGCTTCGGCCCATCCGGCGCTGATCCGATTTGTCCTGAGCGCGCAGGCACAGGGTAAGCGCCTGGTTCTGGTCGTGACCGGCAAAGGCAAGGATCGGGACGAGCCCGGTCCGATTCCGACGCCGCGCGGCGTTCTGCGAAATCAGGTTCCCCATTGGTTGTCGATCCCACCGCTGGCCCAGGCGGTGTTGCAGGTCACGCCGGCTCATATCAGCCACGGCGGAGACGGGGCGTATTACGTGTATCTCAGGCGCGTGCGTTAAAGGTCGCGACGGGCGCGGGAAATACCGACCCAAACAAGGCTGCATACCAGCACGAAGAACAGGCCAATCCAGAAAAACTGAATGCTCAGCAGGATACCAAGGTCAATCAGAACGCCGGTTAGACCGGGGCCGATGGCTGACCCCAGTACCATGACAGCCGCAGCCAACGCCTTGATGGCCCCGATATGCCGGGTCCCATAGAATTCTGCCCAGAACGCGCTGGGCAACGTGCTGTTCGCTCCGACCGTCAGGCCAAGAAACACCAACCCGATCGTCGCGCCGCTGATTGATTCAGTCATGCCCAGAACCACAAACCCAACCGCCATCGGAAGCTGATAGAATGGCATGATGCGCGCAGTGCCCCATTTGTCCAATGCCCAGCCCGCAGCAAACATCGACAGCAGTGATACCCCGGTAAAGATCGGGAACAGAGCGACCAGTTGGATATGCTGCCAGCCTTTGACCTCGGCGAAATAAACCTGATGGAAGAAAAACGCGGTGATGAATGCCGATGGCGCAAGCACGGCGGGCACCATGAACCAGAACAAGGGGTCAAACAGCGCGTCGCGACGGCTCCAGTGGCGACCCTGCATCCCAATGGCAGAGGATTCGCTGGCAAGGCTTTGCGGTGTTCGTTCCTCGCGCAACAGCCGCATCAACACGGGTATTCCCAAGGCAGTCATCCCCGCCGCGACCACCCACAGCCAACGCCAGTCAAGGTAAACCATGGCTGCAACAAAGATCAGGGGCAGCAGGGCCTCACCGATGGCATAGCCGATGGATGCAATGGAAAGCGCCTTGCCCCGCGTGACCGTAAACCACCGCGCCATGGCGACCGCGGCCAGATGTGTGCTCATCCCCTGACCCAGCAGGCGCAACAGAAAAATCACCACTGGCAACAGGAGCAGCCAGGTATTCAGCGCCATGGCAAGGGCGGCCAGGGCCAACCCAGCCAGAACCGCTGGACCCAGCACCCGGACGCGAAAGATATCCGTCAGCCCTCCGGCCCAGATCATCACGATGGCCGACAGGGTTGTGCCCAATGTGTATAGCCCACCCCACGCACCGTGGCCGAGGCCGAATTCCGCGCGGATTTCACCGGCAAAGATCGAGATGAAGAATGTCTGCCCGAAGCTGGATAAAAACGTCAGAAGAACGCCGGCGCCAAGCCAGGTGGCATTGTCCAGAAGATACCGACGCAGATTGAACCGCGTCACGGAGTGGTAACCTGTGCCTGCCCGGTTTCCGTCAGAACAATTTCAGTGGCCCCGTCTGGATTGCGCTCGCTGGGTGGCACCAGAATATCAATGGTCGGTCGATCTTCACGCCCGAAGGTATTGTTGACACGCCGCAACGAGTTGAGGATCGACAATAAAGCCGGAGAGGTCGCGGCAACGAAATGCGAGGATGCCGCGTCACTGTTGAAAGCAGTCGTGTCGATCACGCTGATCGGGAATTCCTCGAGCGAGTCAACCGAACTGATGTTCCCCAACCGCTGGCCCTCATCCGTGCCACGCAAGCGGCCCGAGATGTTCAGGATCTTGTCCTTTTGCGACACCATTACGATGAACGGATCGGGGGGGTTGTCGATACGTTTCATCTGCGAGCGAAACAGATCAAGATCAAGATCAGGCGAGATCAGAACGACCCCTTCGATGTTTCGCTTGGCCCAGCCGGGTTCCTGCAATTCGGTTTGCCGCATCATCTCCATCGTCAACGCACCGCCCATGGAATGCGCGACCAGAATAACGCGTTTGACACCCATGGCTTTCAGTTCGCGGATGGTCTGTTCCAACCCGTCGCGGGCGAACAGCATACTGTCCAGATCATAGGCATATCCATAGCCCGTCGCGCGGCTGGGCCAGGAATACACCAGCGTTGATCCGGGGAGGCCGATGTCATGTGTCAGTTGCGCCGCGCGGAAGATCGTTTCTGTCTGGGTCGAATTGTAGCCGTGCACAAAGATCGTGACATCATCCTGTCCTCGCAGGTGTTTGCGTAGCCCCTGCGGTCCATCCAACTCGGTCACGTCTGCCAGAACGAATTCTTTCCGCGGATTCGGGTTCGCGTAGGAGAAGCGGAGCGTACCCGGAGTATGCGTGGGTGGAATAGAAACCGTCGTTTCCAGGAACCTGAGCGTTTCACCGCGTCGGAATCCATAGGAGCCATCAGCCTCACGCGCGCGGGTCGTGCTTGCGAAGATGGTTTCAGGTTTTCCGATGTTCACGGCACCGGGCACGACCTCGGACACCGTCCGGTCGACACAGGCGCTGAGCGAAAGGGATATGAACAGAATGACGAAGTATCGCAGCACGGGCCAGACCTCGGGGTGACTTGTGCACACGCTAGCCTATTCCTGCGCGACGTCCAGCATGGCAAGACCAAAACAACGGCAAAAAACGGCTGGCCGTGTTACAAAACGTAACGGCTCAGATCAGAGGACTTGGTCAATTCACCAAGATTGTCGCTGACGAACTGTGCATCAACGGTGATCTCCGAACCGGCTTTGTCCGGTGCAGCGAAGGACAGTTCTTCGAAAACCCGCTCCATGACCGTGTAAAGCCGCCGCGCGCCGATGTTTTCGATGCTCTGGTTCACGTCAGCCGCAATCTTCGCCAACGCCGCGATGCCGTCCTCGGTAAAGCTGACGGTCACGTCCTCGGTGCCCATCAACGCCGTGTATTGCAAGGTCAGGGCATTGTCGGTTTCGGTCAGGATGCGCACGAAGTCTTCTTCGGTCAGGGCGCGCAGTTCGACGCGGATCGGCAGGCGCCCTTGCAATTCCGGCAACAGATCCGACGGTTTGGCGATATGAAACGCACCCGAGGCGATGAACAGGATATGATCCGTTTTGACCGGGCCATGCTTGGTGCTGACGGTGGTTCCCTCGATCAAGGGCAGAAGGTCGCGCTGCACGCCTTCGCGGCTGACATCGCCGCCGCGTGCGTCAGAGCGGGCGCAGACCTTGTCGATCTCATCCAGAAATACGATGCCGTTCTGTTCGACGGATTCCAGCGCGGTGCGGGTGACGGTTTCATCATCCAGCAGCTTGTCGGCCTCTTCCCCGATCAGCGCATCATAGCTTTCGGCGACGGTCATGCGTTTCTTGACGGTCCGCCCGCCAAAGGCCTTGCCGAAAATGTCGCCCAGATTCATCATGCCCATCTGACCGCCCGGCTGCCCCGGAATGTCGAACATCGGCATCGGGTTCGAGGTGTCGGACAGTTCCAGCTCGATCACCGTGTCGTCCAGTTCGCCGGCTTTCAGCTTTTTGCGGAACATCTCGCGCGTGCCTTCGCGCGCATCCGCGCCAGCAATGGCTTCGATCACCCGGTCTTCGGCGGCCTGATGGGCTTTGGCCTTGACGTCTTCGCGCATGAACTCGCGGGTTTGCAGGATGGCCGCATCAGCCAGATCGCGCACGATCTGTTCCACATCACGACCGACATATCCGACTTCGGTGAATTTGGTGGCCTCGACCTTGATAAACGGCGCGCGGGCCAGTTTGGCCAGACGGCGGCTGATTTCGGTCTTGCCGACGCCGGTGGGGCCGATCATCAGGATGTTCTTGGGATAGACTTCCTCGCGGATGTCGTCCGGCAATTGCTTGCGGCGCCAGCGATTGCGCAGGGCGACGGCCACGGCACGCTTGGCGTCCTTCTGCCCGATGATGAAGCGATCCAGTTCCGAGACAATCTCGCGCGGGGTCAGGTCGGTCAAAGGGCAGTCCTTTCGGTCGGCATTTGTTTCATGCGGCTTAGGTAATCACCGCGCGGGCGAAAACAACCAAGCCTGTATTCATGGCCGCGTTGGTTAGCAATGCCGGCTCAGGTTTGCAAATGCTTTGCTTGGGGAATGCGCGAACCCTCTGCTACAGTGATTTCAAGGGTTTGAGGGTCAGGAGCGTAAGACATGACAAATATTGCCAAGATTACCCTTCTGTTTGTGGTGTTTGTGGATCTGATCGGACAGGGGTTGGTCTTTCCCATCATCAACTCGCTGATCATGGAAACGAAATCCGGGTTTCTGCCCGAAAACACGCCCGAGGGGCGCAGGCATTTCTATTACGGCCTCGTGATCGGGTGCTTTTTCCTGTCTTGGTTTCTGGGCGTTGTCTATGTTTCGAAAGTATCGGATTCGATCGGGCGCAAGAACGCTTTGCTGGTGTGCCTGGGCGGTGCTCTGGCCGGGTATGCCCTGACCATTGCCGCGCTTTATCTCAACAGCCTTCTTCTGCTGATCGTCGGGCGTTCGATTACCGGGTTCACTGCGGGCAACCAACCCATTGCGCAAGCGGCGATGATCGACGGCAGCACCGACGCGACAGACCGGGACCGGAACATGGGTTATATCGTGACAGGCGTCAGCTTTGGCCTTGTGGGCGGGCCGATCATCGGCGCGGTCTTGTCTGACGCCGCCCTGCTGGGCGGCTTCGCCACGCTGAGAACGCCCTTTTACGGTGCATTTGTCCTTGTCCTGATTGCAATCTTTCTGGTCCTGTTTTTCTTCCAGGATACCCGAACGGATCGTGCGCCTTTTGTCTTCCGTCCCCGTGACATAACAGACAGCCTGATGGCGGTGCGTGGTCATCCGGTGGTGTTGAAGATCCTGCCGGTCTATTCGTTCTTCATGATCGCCAATGTCACCTTCTACGTCTTTGTCGACAATTTCCTGACCAGCGCCTTCGGATACGGAGTTATCGGTGGCAGCATGGCGATGGTCGTCATCGGTGTGGCGCTGGCCTTCTCCAGCACGTTCCTGGTGAAACCCGCGCAAGAGAAATTCAGCAAACATGCGATAATCCACACGTCACTCATCGTCATGGTGATCTGCGGTTTCGCGTTCGCCTTCAGCCCAAGCGGCGTGTTCAGTTATGTGCCGGTCTTTTTCTTCTATTTCCTGTTCGGAATCGCCTACCCCACCATGCTTGGGCTGTTCTCTTCCAGCGTCAGCGAAGCGGATCAGGGCTGGGTCATGGGTGTGACCACTGCCGTGTTCTGCCTTGCGGGCGGGATCATGTCGCTGATCGGGGGCGGATTGATGAGCATCGATATCCGCGTGCCCTACTACATCGTGGTCATCGCAGCGATCATTGGCCTGATCGGCATGCATCGCCGCTGGAAAGGCAAGGAGATCGTGGCGCTGTTAGCCTGAGATCGTCTCAACCGTCAGATTGCCATTGGTATAGACACAGATATCGGCCGCGATGGACATTGCCTGACGCGCGACCTCCTCCGCCGACTTGTCACTGTCCATCATCGCGCGGGCAGCGGCCAGGGCAAAATTGCCCCCGGATCCGATGGCAGCCACGTTGTGTTCAGGTTCCAGCACGTCACCCGCCCCGGTGATCACGAACATGTCCTTGCCGTCCGTGACGATCAGCATCGCTTCGAGCTTTTGCAGGTATTTGTCGGTACGCCAGTCTTTGGCCAATTCCACAGAAGCACGGGCAAGTTGGCCCGGTGTCGCCTCGAGCTTGGCCTCCAGCCGTTCCAGCAAGGTGAAGGCGTCTGCCGTCGACCCGGCAAAGCCGGCGACAACTTCGGACCCTCCGGGGGACAGGCGACGCACCTTGCGGGCCGTGCCCTTGATCACGGTTTGACCCAGGCTGACCTGCCCATCACCGGCTATGACGATCTGACCGTCCTTCTTGACGCCAATGATCGTCGTGCCGTGCCAACCGGGAAAGTCGTTGTCTGCCATGATCGTCTCCGTTTTCGCTGGCGGTATATATGGGCTGGGTCGCAGGTTGGCGCAACCCGTTCTTCAATTGCCTAAAAGATATGCAAAAAACGCATTCCGGGGTTACCAGACCAGCAATTGTGAGTCCGGGCATGCAGGACTACATGAGGCTTACAACCGACAACGGGTCGGCTGTTTCTTCACAAAGGACCGCGCACATGGCAACCACAGCTAACATTCATGCGCCGCTCGGAGCAGCTACCATCCTGCACGTAGTGGACGCGTTCACCAATGTCGTCAACACCGTTGTCGAATGGAAAGAATCCCGCAAAACCCGCAAACTCCTGTCGGAACTCAGCGACGCCCAGCTTGACGATATCGGCCTGAGCCGCGCAGACATCGCCGATCTCTGATGTTCCCGCAGATCAGCAACTCGAGACAGCCGCACGGATTTCCGAGCGGCTTTTTCTTTGTTCAGCCCTGAACGTATTTTCCAGCAAGATCAGGCAGAAACGCCTCGATCGCCGCAGTTGCAACCACGTGCCGCGTTCCCGCTTCTTCGTCGACAACGTCAAGCCCACCTTTGACTGCGCGAACCTCGGCCCTGCCCCGCGGCAGATCCGAGGCAACCAGATCGCAATCCACCTGTTCAGGATCCTGCACGCCGATCGTGACGCTGACGCGCATTTCGGAATGGTCGATCCCCAGCTTTGAAAACAACGTGATGGATGAATGGTGCAAAGCATCCTGCACCGCGCGGCGGGCTGCCTTGGTATAGTCCTGGCCGTACAGATCGTTACCTGTTCCCATCTCCAGAATGATGCGTTTTTCGCTCATTGCGCGGGCTCCATGTCGAAGGAAACGATCAGGGCGGCGTTGGCGATGACCGTGTGCCCGTCACTGTGGGGTTTTGCGATGTCCAGCCCGCCTTTGGTGACAGTAATGTTGGGATGACCATAGGGAAAGACAGCCTTCAACGCTTCGGTGTCCACCTGATCCGGCTGCTGAACCCCTATTTCGGCATCAATGATCATCGCTTCTTTCGGAAACCCGAACAGTTCCGCGATGTTGACCGAGTTGTGCCAAAGCGCATCCTTGATCGCCCGCAGTGACGCCTGAGTATAGTCCATCCGGCGCAGGGATGTGCCCATCCCGAATTCCACAAGGACCCGCGTTTTTGCCATTGGTGTCTCCGATGTCTTCAATAGAAAAGGCGCCCCGATCTGAGGCGCCTTCGAGATAATCTGTTAGGACCAGATCAGATGGATTCGTCGATCCAGCTTTGCAGGGCGGCTTTGGGCGCCGCGCCCGCGCGGTTGGAAACGACCTGACCGTCCTTGAAGATGAACAGCGCGGGGATGCCACGTACACCCATGGCGGCGGCTGAGTTCGGGTTGCTGTCCACATCGACCTTGGCGATTTTGACTTTGTCGCCATACTCGGCCGCCAGCTCTTCCAGCGCAGGGCCGATTTGCTTGCAGGGGCCGCACCATTCGGCCCAGAAATCCACGACCACGGGAACGGTCGAATTCTTGACTTCGGCGTCAAAGGTGTCGTCGGTAACGGCTACGGTCGACATATTCTGTCTCCTGAATGGGGTAAACTTGGGAACAGAACGTATGTGCCGCTTCGGGTAAGGTCAAGATATCTGGGTGCGGGCCAAAGCATCTGTCACAAGATCGTGTGGCAACCACATCAGCCGCGCCGTGCGGGTCCACAGAATGGCGGTACGAATGCTGCGATCCGGATAGATCTGCGCCAGCGCCTGCGCGTATGCCCCCATCTGTCGCAGCAGGCCGTCGGGGCAGTCTTCCGCGCGGTCTGGAACGGTGGCATTTGATTTGAAATCAATCACATGCACTTCCGATTCCGACAAGATCAGACGATCGACAACCCCAAGCATCCGCTGCCCGTTCAGAGCGGCAGTAATGGGCACCTCGGCCAACGTGTCAGGTGCAAAGACGGGCTGCAAACCTTCCGCTGTCAGCACAGTTACGGCTTCGTTCAAAATCTCGTGCCGGTCCGTTTCGTGCATATCGGGCAGCAACCGCGCGCAAAGCTCTGGCCAAAGGTCTTTCTCGGCCGCGGGAAGGTGTTCCAGCAACAGGTGCAGGCGGGTTCCGCGCAGTTTGGCCGCATCTTCATCCAGGCCGGCATCTCCGGGCAACGCCTTTGGGCCGCCCAGATCCGAAGGGCTGAGCGTGCTTGCAGGCGCGACCGGATCCGGTGCCGGATGTTGGAACATGTCCGGCAAATCGACTTGCTGAACGGCAGTGTTCGGTTGATCGATCAAGGGCAGCGCGCCCCAATCCCCGTGGGACAGGCGGCGGATATCGGTACCCGGCACCTGCGCGGCCCCGGCCCGATCCATCGCCGCCTCGACCATCTGATACCAGCTGTTGCCGTCTTTCCCCAAATCGCCTGCCGCCGCCACGATCAACCACTTTTCCGCCCGTGTCAGAGCCACATACAGCAACCGAAGCCGTTCGTTTTCCTCGCGGTTGCGCGCCTCTTCCCGCGCCTGCGAGATCAGGTTTGGTGACGCGTCCGCCGACACTTTCCACAAGGGTGTTCCGCCGGCCAGCATGATCTCGGCGTCACGCGGAGGCTGGCGTTTGCCGGTATCCGGCAGGATGACGATCGGCGCCTCCAACCCTTTTGAGCCATGAACGGTCATCACCCGGATTCTGTTGCCGACGCCGCTCATCTGTCGTTTGATTTCCAGATCGTCGGTCTGCATCCAGACCAGAAATCCCGTCAGGCTGGGGATATCCGTTCGCTCATAGGCCAGAGCCTGGGACAACAGCGCGTTGATGCCGTCTTCGGCTTCTGCCCCCAACCGCCCCAACAGCTTGCGCCGTCCGTCATGGCGGGTCAGGATACGTTCGATCAGATCATAGGGACGCAGAAAGTCGATCTGGCTGCGCAGATCGTTCAGCACCGACAGGGTTTCGTGAAACTCTTCCGCGCGGTTGCGCAGTGCGGCCCAAAGGAACTGTTCCTTCCGACGGTGCGCCAGATCGAAAAGCTGCTGTTCGGACCAACCGAACAAGGGGGATTTGAGAACCGTCGCCAGAGACAGGCTGTCTTCGGGCGTGGCCAGAAAGCCGAGCAAGGCCGCAAGATCCTTGACCGCCAGTTCAGCGCCCACTTTCAGCCGATCCGCTCCGGCGATGGGCAGGTGCAGCGCCTTGCAGGCACGGATGATCTCGGCAAACAGGTCCGAGCGGCGTTGCACAAGGATCAGAAAATCCCCCGGCTGCACTTTTCGACGAACGAATTGGCCGGATTTGTCATCTTCCGGGATCGTCTCGCCCCGTTCGATCATGTCTTTGATCGACTGTGCGACTTTCTCGGCCAGAATGACGGTGTGATGCCGTGCGCCGGGACGATCGACCGGGTCGGTCCAATCCCCGTCTTCGGCATCTGCCACTTTTTCGACGACGGGCCAAAGATCAACACGACCCGGCAGATCGGCCTTGAAAGCACGGTGCAGACTGTCCTTGTGAAACCCCGCACCAGAGCGGTTTTCAAACAGGATATCGACCAGAGTCAGGATCGCGCTGGAGGATCGGAACGAGTATTCCAACGTCGAATCCCACAGTTTAGAGCCTGATTCAGCCAATTTCCGGCCAAACTCTTTCTGCATTCTGTCAAAGGCCTGTGGATCGGCGCCCTGAAAGGAATAGATCGATTGTTTCTTGTCGCCGACGACGAAGATCGTACGCTCGACCCCGGATCGGGCCCCTTCCCCGCTGGTGAATTCCTGTGCCAGTTTTTCGATCACGTCCCATTGATCGGGGCTGGTGTCCTGCGCTTCGTCCACAAGAATATGATCGATTCCCCCGTCCAGTCGGTACAGCACCCATTCGGCCACTGCCGGATCGTTCAACACCTGTCGCGCGCGCAGGATCAGATCGTCGAAATCCAGCCAGCCGCGCAACTGCTTGCGCCGTTCATATTCCGGCAGGAAGGCTGCGGCAAAGCGGTGCAGAACCGCGGTTTTCTGCGCCGCGACCAGCGCCAGGCGTTGTTCACGCGCGGTTTCGATCCGCTGCATGAAGGCCTCGATCTGCGGCATCCGGTCGGCCAGCACACCTTCGCGCAGGGGTTTGGTCGGAAAAGCGTTGAGCTTGGCCGTGAAGGGTTCCTTTGCGCCCTTCCCGGTCAGAAACACGCTTTCCAACGTGGGTAGATGTATCAATCTGGCTTCGTTGAACGCGGCCAGTTTTGCGGCGGCCTTTGCATTGTTGCCTCCGCTTTCGGTCAAAGCGGGCAATATGGATTGGATGAGTTCGACTTCGCCACCAAGAAAAACCCGCGCAAGCAGCGCTGTTTCGTCAAAGCCGGCGGGCAGATCGAAGCGTTTCAGCAGATCGGACCATTCGAGCGGCTGCGCAAAAAGACTGCGTTTTTGCGTGATCGCAGCGGTCAGTTTATCAAACCCCGTGTCTGTGACGAACCGCGCCACATCTTCAATCAACCCGGCCTGCGGGCCTGCGGCGAAATCTTCGACAATTTCCTCTCGCAACAAGGCTGCTGCGCGGTCTTCCATTTCGGTGAACTGCGGGCTAACGCCAGCCTCCAGCGGAAAGCGTCGCAACAATGACGCGCAGAACGAGTGGATGGTCTGGATTTTCAGACCACCCGGCGTTTCGATGGCGCGGGCAAACAGGGTGCGTGCTTGCGCCAACCGGTCCAAACCGATTTCGCCGGGCACACCCAGATCGGTCAACTCCTGCAACAAGGGGGTATCATCCAGCATGGCCCATTCGCCAAGGCGCTTGAACAACCTGTTCTGCATCTCGCTGGCGGCGGCCTTGGTGTAGGTCAGGCACAGAATGTGCTGAGGTTGGACCCCGCCCAGCAGCAGACGCGCCACACGGTCGGTCAGAACCCGGGTTTTGCCAGACCCGGCATTGGCCGCCAGCCAGGTCGATGCATCGGGGCGCGCGGCCTGTACCTGCCGTTCGGTTGCATCGTTGCGCGGGCTCATGACAGATCCTCGGGGTATGTTTCCGCTGTCCGGTCCCATTCGCCGAACCGCGCCAGGTGATCATAATCACCCATGTCCGTATCCTTGTGCAGCATGCGACGGGACGAAAACCCCTGATCAGGCTCTAAATAAGCGGAAATCAACTCTTTCAGCTCGGCAAGAACCTTGTCGGTCGGTTCTTTGTCCAAAGGCGCTGCAACCTCCTTATAGCTGCCACCCATACCGATGAAGATGGCTTCGGCCACACTTGTCGGGTCAAGGCCCTCAATCCCGCCCTGCTCGGCCATTGCCGCCTCGATCAGCAACTGCTTGTCAAATTTGGATTGCTGGCTTTCCGTCGGTGGTGCGCCGGTTTTATAGTCGATGATGCGCAACGCGCCCCGGCTGTTGCAATCGATTCTGTCCGCGCGCCCGACAATGGTGAAATCCAGGGGGCGCAGCGCCAGTTTCATCGCCGCCTCAAATGCCACGGGGCCACCATCCTTCCGGCGCGCGAGCTCTGCCCCGAGGAAATCATCCGCGATCCGCTCAAGCCGGGCCAGCCACAGTTTGCGGGCTGTCGGCCAGGCGACGTGTTGATCCAACAGAGCATGCGCCCGTTTCAGGAAATTGTCCCGCGTCAGCAAAGCACTGTCGAGGACGCTGTCCTTGATGAAATGCTCGAGGATCTCGTGAATCACAATTCCTCTCAGCAAGGCATCGGGGGCCTGTACAAGCGGATCTAGCGGTTTCAGCCGAAGCACATGTTTGGCGTAAATCGCGTATGGATCGCGGATCAGCCTCTTTATCTCGGTCACAGACAGACGGCGCGGACGCGCGGCGGCCGGTGGGCGCGGAGAAGGACGCGGTGCGGGGTCGATCGGCGGCGCATCTTCCAGTGCCTCGGACCAGTTCAGCCATTTTTCGCCCTGAGCGCGCATTTTGGTCAGAGCTTCGGGGCCACCCTGACCCGGCAAACCCTGCAACAGGTTGGTCAGTCGGTTCAGCCAGCGCGACGGAACCGTCTCGGCATCATCCGAGCGGGTCGCGCGGGTCAACCACACTTCGGGTGCGCCGATGGCCTGCTGGAAGTCATGCGCAGACAGGCCGATCCGGCGTTCGGGCAGCAACAACCCCGCTTTGTCACGCATCTGCCGGTTCAGCCAGGGATCGGGTGTTGGCGCCTCTGGCCAACTTCCTTCATTCAACCCGCCAAGGATCAGCAGGTCGGCGCCCTGCACCCGTGCCTCGAGCGTGCCCCAGATCATGATGTGCGGATGCGGCGCATCCCGGTCACGAACCTCTTCACCCGCAAGCAGAGCACCCAGCAGATCGGCAAAGTCATGGGCCGTCATCAGGCCGCCATGCTGCGCCTCTGCGCTGAGAGAATTCAGCACCCCCAGTGCCTTTTGGCCTGCGTTTTTGTCCCACAGAGTGCCCGTTTCACCCGTGCTGCCGGCCGAGATCGCCTCGGCCAGTGTCATCAAACGCGCCACCCAGTCCGCGAGGTGCAGTTCACTGGTGATCTGCTGGTCGCAGAAATGCTGCACGACCCATTTCACCCAGCTTTCCTGGGCCTCTTTGCGCACTGCAAAAGCCGCAAGGCTTGCACTGTCAGGAAAGGGCGGGCCGTGACGGCGCAGGTCAAGTTCCAGGTCACGCGTGTGCAGCAAATGAATTCCGCGGTCACCGCCATCATGACATAGCGGGTGCTTCAAAAGGGTCAGCAGCGCCTCGCCTTCCAGACGGCGTGTGAACAGGTTGGCCACATGGCGCAGAAAACGTCCCGGTGGGGAAAGTTGCAGCGGCAGGCCCGCACTGTCGTCCGGCACGATGTTCCACCGATCCAGCGCGGCGCTGACCTGGCGGGTCAACATGCGATCCGGCGTGATCAGAGCGGCGGTCTGTCCTGTTTCCGCCGCCTGCCGCAGGCGCAGGGCGATGGCCAATGCCTCGGCGCGAGGCGATTGAGCCTCGACCAGTGTCAGGCCGTCGGTTGCGCCTTTTATATCGGACAGTCTGGGGCCTTCGGTCATCCAGGCGTCAGTGACGGGTGCCGGACGTAAAGCTAGGGATATCAAGCGGTTACGCGAGGGTGAGGGAGCCGATAAATCCGTCCATTGGGTGATCTGACCCGGTGTAAGTTCCAGCGCGCGCATCAACTTGCGGAAACGGTATTGTGGGTGATCTTCAGACGTCAACGCATCATCCAACCCCTGCCAAACGTGATCCGGCTGGTCGAAATCAAATCCGGGCAGCACCAATGCGCCTTGCGGCAGGCGCGCGATGGCTTCCATCAACATCAGGGTGGTGCCACGGGACCCGGTAGAGCCCGCCAGAATGACCGGGTGTTGCGGAGGGGCAATCTGCCATCGCGCGATCAGGTTTTCGACCACGCGGCGCTGGCGGGCCTGTGCATCCATCGTCTGCCCGCCGGTGTCGATGAATTGATCCGCGATGCCGATAAAGGCTTGTGCCCGCGACCAGTGTCCGGACATATCGCTGACGTCCAGCTGCCGGATCGCTTCGGGCGATACGCCTTCGCCCTGCATTTCGTCAATCAGCGCGGCCAGACTGTCGGACAGGTCAAAGATCGATGACCGGGCGGCAAGGTCCGGCTGTTGTTCCAGCAGTTTGGATACAAGCTGAGTCAACTCAAGACGCCGCCGCAGAGGCGGGATAGCAGGCGGGATCCGCGCCAGATCAACCCTTTCACCCAAGTCCGTCACCAACGAGAGACGGGGCAGAAGGCAAGGTGGCCCCTGATTGAACAGATCGCGGACGCGCCGTTCCATGCGTCGTGTGTTCAGGATCAACTCTACCCGCGCCAAAGCTTCGGGTGGGCCCGAACAGCGCTGCCGCAGGCCATCGACCAATGCCTTGGGGAAATCCGTACCGGGAGGCACGGCAAATACACGGGGCACGGTGCCGGATTCAAACATCTGCCAGCAAACCCTCGGCCAGCGCGATGCCTTCCGGACGACCTACATCGCACCAGCGTCCAGGGTATTCGACCGCAAAAAGCCGACCCTGATCAAGCATCTGGTTCCAAAGCAGGTTGAGTGAAAACGCTGTTTGCGAGAACGAATGCAAACCCTGGGCCTTGAGGATCTGGGCCCCGCCGTAAACCAGACCAGGACCGCGCGTGATCCGTCCATCTTTTCCAGCGGTGAAATCACCCGATCCAATATGACCAACGGTTCTCGCAACTGGAACACACATCAGCAGCGCATCCATACGACCCGGGTCCCAGGCGTGCTGCAACAGGGTCAAAGGGTTTGGCCCTGACCAGATCGCGTCCGTGTTCAACGTGAATACGGGGTCGGTGCCCAGCATCGGCAAAGCCGCCCGCAATCCGCCACCTGTTTCCAGTATTTCAGGGTCTTCCCGAGACAGCAGAACGCCTTTGGGGCCGAGATGCGCCGCGAGCTGATCAGCGTGATAATGCAGGTTGGCAACGGTACGGACGGGATCAAGATCTTCGACAAGATCCAGCGCATGATCAATCAGTGGTCGCCCCGCCACTTCGATCAATGGCTTCGGCCGATCTTTGGTCAGCGCGCCCATGCGGGTGCCGAACCCGGCTGCGAACAGCATTGCGGCAAATGGCGATCCGGTCATTGCGTTCTCAACTTGGCCAGGTTTTGCGGTGTGGGTCTGGGCAAAGCTTCGTGCAGCAGGGACGCCACCGAAACCAGGGCAGGGTGATCCAGATCGCGCATCAGATGTGCCCAGACGGCCGGGATCATGTCCACATAGTGAGGCTTGCCATATTCCGTCGCCAGACGTGCGAAGACGCCAAGGATACGCAGGTTTCTCTGGGCCCCCAAAACACTGTAGGCCGTGCGGAAATCATGGTCGTCCATACCTGACGCAGAGATGTAGTGGTTGATCATCTGCATTTCGATCCCGGCCGAGACATCTCGGCGTACATCCTGTAGCAGAGACACCAGGTCGTAGGCCGGATGCCCCAGCATGGCCAACTGAAAGTCCAGCAACCCGACGCGCTTCACGCCTTCGCGCTGCGGCAGCCACAACAGGTTTTCCGCGTGATAATCCCTGAGAATGACGACTTTCGAACCGGATGTTTCACGATGCAGGATGTCCGCGAACCGGTGCTCGAACCGGGACAGGGCGTCTTCATCACATGTTCCCAGGATACCGGCCGCATACTTGGTGAAAGCCAATGCCGCCAGTTCCGTCATCAGGGACGGATCATAAGACGGCAAGGCAAGAGAAGGCGCCTGATGCAGGTGGAGCAGCACGTCGGTGGCGGCGCGGTACAATTCACGCTCTTTGCCCGGATCTTTTTTCAGCACGCGCGCAAAAAGATCATCACCCAGATCTTCCAGCAACAGGAAACCGTACTGGGTATCTTCGGCATAGATTTCCGGCGCGCTCAGACCAACCGATCGGAGGTATTCGGCAACCCGCACGAAGGGTTCAACATCGTCACTTTTTTCAGGTGGCGCGTCCATCAAAACCGCAGTGCGCCCGTTGGTTGGATCAATCAACCGTTCGTATCGCCGGTTCGAGGCATCGCCGGCCAGTGGCGTGCGTGTTGCTCCGGCCCAGGGTGTTTGCGCAATCAGGGCTTCGGCCAGGACCGTCCTGTTGGTCATGCGGTTCTCTCCAGTTTTTCCGTCCATTTCGGAGCAGTCCAAGACAGGGTCACACGGCGGAAATCGATATTGTTAGGGTCTGTTTTAAAAGCCAACGTCAACGCGCCTTGGGGCGCCAGCGGGCCCAGCTTGCCCGGCCATTCCACAAGGCAGATTGCCGTATCGAAAGCGTCCGTCAGACCCAGTTCGTCAACTTCTTCGGCCGCGCTCAGACGATACAGGTCGCAATGCCATATTTCCCCTGATGACGTGTCGTAAGCCTGGACCAAAGTGAATGTTGGCGAGGGCACATCTTCGGGCACATCCATCAATGACTGAATGAGGTTGCGCGCGAAATGCGTCTTGCCGCTGCCGATCGGGCCCTCCAGCAGAACGACATCGCCCGGGCGCAGAGATGTTCCCAATTGCCGTGCGAAAACTGCGGTTTCTTCAGGCGATTTGAAAGTCAGAGATCGGGCGGTCTGTGTCATGCCGCCACAATGGCCTTGCGCCTGACCGGCTGCAACCCGGTTCAGGCGCTGATCTGTTCCATCGCGGTGGATTTCGAGGGAAACTCGGATTGCGTAAACCGCACGATTGTCGCGCCATTATGCACCGGTGTGACGGTGCAATCCACGGTTATGCCGGTTCTCATCTGGATTTCGGCTGTCCATTCGGCGCGGTTTTCCCGCATTTCGACAAAATCCCGCACCTCACCCAAAACCGGCGTCGCAATACAGAGGTCTTGCCAGCGTCGCGTGACGTCGGTGACCGTTTCGCTTTGGAACCCGACCTCGTGCGCGTCTCCCCACAGCTTCTGATACGCATAGTTGGTGAAGGCCAGCGTACCGTCATCCGCAAAGACGGCAATCGCGTCCGCCAGTTTGTCCAGGATGGACTGCATCAGATCCATTTCCGATCGAAAGCGCCGCGTCAGAGTGATTTCGGCGGTGATATCCTCGAATAGAAACGCCACTGCGCCGTCCGGGTGAGGGCGACCGCTGACGGAATAGACCGATCCGGATGGTAGCGACCACGTCTCGTGATAGTTTCCATCTTCAGCCGCTTCGAGAAGGTCGTTCATCTGACGCCGCCAGCTGCGGTAATTCTTCGGTTCGGGCATCATGTGTTGATCCCGCAAGCGGTCGAAGAAACTGCTCAGGCTGGGGCGGCAACTGAGGAAATCGGGCGGCAAGGTGGTCAGGTCGATCAAGGCCGGGTTGAACAGGGCCAATTGCCGGTTGCGGTCAAAAATGGCGAGACCAATGGACAATTGGGCAAAGGTCTTGGTCATGGTCTGCACGAATTTGCGCTGGGCGGTTTCCGCCTCGACAATCGCGTTGACGTCAACGGCATAGCATAAATGACCGTTTTCGTGTTCAATCCGAGTCAAATCGAACCAAAGCTTGCGATCAGTATCTGCCACATCCACCGACACGCGGGTTTTTCCGGTAGGTCTTGTGGCATCCTCCGGGCTTTCAAAAAGCGGCGCAGTCAGATCGGCGTCCTGATCACGTGCCTTTTGAACAAGTGCGACATAGGCGGCATTGCACCATTGCACCCGATTGTCGTTATCCGCCAACCATACCGGGTAGGGGGCCAGATCCATTGCCAGACGAGTTGGTTCGCCTGGGGTAACCGATCCGGCCGAAGAGGTCCTGGCGCATTCGCAAAGTCGAACGCGGACGATACCGTCGATCCTCTCACACACGACTTCTCGTTCAACGGTGCAGTCAATGGCCGACACCAGGATTTTGCCCTGATCGCGCACTTTGTCGGGAGTTTCGGGAAAGGTGGGGAAGTCCCTTTGCAACAAGCGCCGCAGGTCCAGCCAGTTTTCAACATGCTCAAACCCGGCGAGTGCGAAATCAGAATGGCTAATCAGTTGGTCGCCATCGAACAGGAATACGGCGTCAAACAGCGAGGTGTTCGAAAACAGACCAAAAGCCTTGTCGCGCTGAGCCCGGCGTGGCAACAGCCACAGAACGGCGAAACAGCACGAAACAAGACTGATCGCGGCCAGAATAATCCAATCGGCCATCAAATTCCCCAAGCCTGAACGATACAAGGACAGACTATGCGTGGGATTGGTTAACGGTCTCTTAATTCACACCTGGATGCGCGTGTTGGATCCCGACGGGACCGGGGTGTCACCCTTCTGTGCATCAATCAGTTTGCGTGGCCAGGTCACCTTGACGATTGCCCCGCGCCGTTCAGGATTGTCGGTCAGATGCTGGTAGGGGTCCGAACCATTGGCGAATTCCAGTTCGGCGCCGCTGCGTTCCAGCAGGGTTTTGGCGATGAACAATCCCAGGCCCATCCCTTCGTATTCCGGGCGTGATCTCTGATCGGATTCTGCCCGTCTTCGGCGCATAAAGGGATCGCCGATGCGTCCAATCATGTGGGGCGGATATCCCCGCCCGTCATCCATGATGCTGACGGTGATCCTGCTGTCGGTCCATTCGGCCTCGACCCAGACATTTGCGCGGGCGAAATCCACGGCATTCTGAATCAGGTTGCGCAAACCGTGAATGATCTCGGGTTTGCGCAGGATCGAGGGCTGCTGAACATCCCCGTCCTGCGCGGGGCCTTCGGAAAAATGAACCTCTTTGCCGCGACCGACATGTGGTTCGGCCGCTTCGTTCACCACTGTCGAAAGCGGTGCCTGCCGCAGATGCAGATCATCTTTGCCCGCCCGCCCCATGTCGCGCAGAATGTCACGGCAACGGTCTGCCTGCTCGCGGATCAAAGCGGCGTCTTCTTTCAGGTCCGGGCGGTCGTCCAACTCTTCGATCAGTTCCGCGCTGGTCAGTTTTATCGTCGCCAGAGGCGTGCCCAGTTCATGCGCGGCAGCGGCGACAACGCCCCCCAGATCGGTCAGTTTCTGTTCGCGCGCCAGCGCCATATGCGTGGCGGCCAGCGCTTCGGACATGGATTGGACTTCGGAACTGACGCGGTGGGAATAGGCGCCGATGAAGACGATGGCGATTATGATCGCGGCCCAGTTTCCAAACAGAAGGATATCGGGGATATCCAGAACAAGCCCCAGACTTGTCCGCAACGGAAGGTGAAATTCCGCCAGCACAGTTGTCAGAACGATTGCGACGGCGCCGACAATCAGGGTTGATCGAGTGCTCATGACATTGGCTGAAATCGTGACCGGGCCCAGCAGAAGCAGCGCAAACGGGTTGTTCAGCCCGCCGGTCAAATAGAGCAGAATTGACAATTGCAGCAGGTCGAACAGAACCATCAGGAAGTTTTCGAACTCGGTCAGGCGCTTGTTCTGCGGAAACAGCAATATGGCGGTCAGGTTGCCCATGACCGAGATTCCGATGGCCAGGTAACACAGGCCCAGTTCCAGCTGCACGTCATAATATCGCTGGGCCACCGTGATTGCGGTGAGCTGGCCGATGATCGCCACCCATCGCAAAAGGATCAGGGTCCGAAGCCGAATCCAGCTGCTGCGTTCCTGGCCGCGCCAAAAAGTCTGATTGGATTCTG
Source organism: Ruegeria sp. AL12 (assembly GCF_056540885.1). Taxonomy (NCBI): domain Bacteria; kingdom Pseudomonadati; phylum Pseudomonadota; class Alphaproteobacteria; order Rhodobacterales; family Roseobacteraceae; genus Ruegeria; species Ruegeria sp. AL12. The sequence continues at coordinate 129,491 of NZ_JBQFXN010000008.1, forward strand.
CCATCGGTCGCTTATGTCCTGTTGCATCGGCTGGTCATCTTGATAGGTGTCCCGGCCGGAACGATCAACAATCCCTTGCGACCGGATAATCGAAATGGCCCGCCTACTGTACGCAATTCTCGCAACCTTTGCTCTGGTTTTCGGACTTGGGGCCATGTGGATTCTGACGCGGGGCGGCGGGTCCGATGACAAGTTCGCACAATGCCGGTCCAGCCAGATCGCCGGGGGTGCCGCCGCAATCGGTGGACCATTTGAACTGGTGAACGGCAAAGGCGAGACGGTTACGGACAAAGATGTGATTACCGAACCGACGCTGGTTTACTTCGGATACACGTTCTGCCCGGACGTTTGCCCCTTCGACATGTCCCGCAACGCCGAGGCTGTCGATATTCTGGCCGAACGCGGGCTGTCGGTGACGCCTCTGTTCATCTCGATTGACCCGGATCGCGATACGCCCGAAGTCATGGCTGACTATGCTTTCAATCTCGGGGGCAAGACGATCGCCCTGACCGGCTCGCCCGAACAGGTCAAGGCGGCCAGCAAGGCCTACAAGACCTATTACAAGGCGCATGACAAAGGCGACGAATTCTATCTGGTTGACCATTCCACCTTTACCTATCTGGTTACACCCGAAGATGGATTTCTGGAATTCTTCAAGCGCGAAGACACGGCCGAACAGATGGCGGACAAGGTTGAATGCTTCCTGGAACAGGCCGCGTCGTAACAAGGTTGTTTGACCTTTGTTCCCGCGCTGCTATTACTCATGTTCGAGCCAAAGGCATGAAATAGCGAAAGACCTAACATATGGCAGACACTTCTCAGCTTGACATCGGCCCTGACAAATCCCTGCTTTTGGTTGATGATGACGAGCCGTTTCTGAGACGTTTGGCCAAGGCCATGGAAAAGCGTGGCTTCGAGGTTGAGACCGCAGGATCCGTCGCGGCAGGGCGCGCGATATCCACCGCCCGGCCCCCGGCTTATGCCGTCGTCGATCTGCGGCTTGAGGATGGCAACGGATTGGACGTTGTCGAGGTATTGCGGGAAAAACGCCCCGACAGCCGTGTTGTTGTTCTGACCGGATATGGCGCGATCGCGACCGCCGTCGCGGCTGTCAAGATCGGCGCGACCGACTATCTGTCAAAGCCAGCCGATGCCACCGACATCACGAACGCATTGCTTGCAAAGGGTGACGAGATGCCCCCGCCGCCGGAAAACCCCATGAGCGCGGACCGTGTGCGCTGGGAACATATCCAGCGCGTCTATGAGCTGTGTGACCGGAATGTTTCCGAAACCGCGCGACGGTTGAATATGCATCGGCGGACGTTGCAGCGGATACTGGCGAAACGCAGCCCGCGTTAGGCCGGCCGGCCGCTCGATGACGGTTTAGTGACTTGTAACCTTGGACCCTGTCGAGGACTGTTCGCCACATCTGGAAGCTTTTGTCAGAACAGGACCACTTTATGATCGGATATGTAACCGTTGGCGTTTCGGACATGGCGCGCGCCAAAGACTTCTATACCAACCTTTTCGCGGACAAGGGCGCGAAAGTGGTTATAGACGCAGGCCGGATCGCGTTCATCGGCAACAAACCCGACGCGCCGATGCTGGCGGTGTGCGAGCCCTATGACGGTGATGTCTGCGCCGCCGGAAATGGCAACATGGTCGCGTTTGCAGCCGACTCCAAGGATGAGGTCAAGGAACTTTATGACAAGGCAATCAGCCTGGGTGCGGTGGACGAAGGCGAACCTGGTCAACGCGTCCCCGACAGGTTCTATGGTGCCTATGTGCGTGACCCGGATGGCAACAAACTGTGCTTCTACGTCTTTGGCTGAAACGGCGTGAACACAAACCCTGCCCAAGTTTCAGACAGGTCTGCAAGCAGCGGTGCTGACCGTACCCATTCAGTACCTTCAGGGTGAGCAGGAGATTTCTGCGCAGAGCTGCCGCGCCAGCTGACGATATCCGATTGTGTTGGGATGCAACCCGTCCGATGTCCAGTCGGCGGTGTTCTCGGCGAACCCGTCCGGCGGGGTCAGAAACGTGCAGTTCGCCATATCCTGACAGGCCAGTTGTGCAGCCGAATTGAAGGCCGTTCGAAACGCCTCTTGTTCCGCGGTCCAGTTTGCACCGGTAACGGGCAACACAGCACGCCAGATCAACCTGTCAGCAGGCATGAACAGGGCCTTCAACTGTGCGACATAGCCTGCAATCTTCTCTGGCGGTGTGGCGGTCAGAGCGTCATTGACCCCGATTCCCAGATACCATGTCGGGACATGGGCAATCAGTTCCGGTTTTGCCCGTGCGATCAGGCCCGGGGTGGTGTCGCGGCTGATCCCAAGATTCAGCGAGTTGGGCAGGATGTTGCTGGTCAACCACCCTTCGATGATGGAATCGCCGATGAAAGCGATCTGAATATCCGGTGAGACGAGCGCCTGAGAAATCGGCCGCTCGTGCAGCCAGACCATGAGCTTGTAGTGATCGGTTTCCGTGACCGGGACATGTGTGCCCGAGATTTTTCTGAGCGCCTTCGACACATATCCGGTTTCGACCAACGCTGCCGCAAGACCAACAGTCAGCAGGACGTTGACGACAAGCAAAACTCGGGTTCCGGTCTTTGTTTTCATCTTTCTTCCACCCGTCCCACCGTCCCACTCACCGCATTCGGACAGCGTCTTTCAGATCTGAGCGATCAATTCTGCGTGCCGCGCTGTAAAGGCGTGCCGCACCTCGACCGGGGGCCGCAGCCTGATTTGTAAACCTGCCATGATCCCCCTGTCCGGGCGGCCAAAGAATTTCGTGGCTTCGGCCTCGGAAAACCCGGCAATCTGTGTCGCCTCCATCCAGGCGCTGATCTTGTCGGCCTTCTTGATCTGGCGCTTCACCGTTTTTGGGACCTCAGCCGGTAGTCCAAACCGTATGTGGATTGCTGCCGCCAGCCGGTCGTCCAACGCGCCATAGTCTGGGCCGACGGCGGATTTCACGGGCGAGATCATATCGCCGATCACATATTCGGGCGCGTCATGTAACAGGGCCGCCAAACGCCATTTCATGGGTGCTTTGGGGGCAATACGGCCAAAAATCTCCTCAACCAGCAGGGAATGTTCGGCCACGGAATACGCGAAATCGCCGTTTGTCTGACCGTTCCAACGAGCGACAAAGGCAAGGCCGTGTGCGATGTCTTCAATCTCGATATCCACCGGTGTCGGGTCCAGCAGGTCCAGCCTGCGGCCCGACAGCATCCTTTGCCACGCTCTGGGTTGTGTTGCCATTCTGCCATGCCTTGTGAAGTTGGACACGTTCAATTCGCGTTTTTATGGTATGATGTACCTGTCTGGATCACACGCTGCCAACATTTTCTTGAGCGTTCGTGCTTTGAAACGGCGCGGTATGATCCCGACATTAAAGACTGAGGGGGGTGCATTCTCCTCCCAGTGTGCCCCTCTCGAACCGAAACACGTATCGAAAGGAGCACCCTATGTTCAAACGTTTATTCGCAATCGCACTGACCTTCGGAATGGCCGCCACCGCGCCGCCTGCCTTTGCCCAGAATTGTGCGGCACGGGATCACATCATATCCAAATTGCAGGAGAACTATGCCGAAGAATTGGCCTTTGGCGGCCTGCAAAAAACACGCGGCGCGCAAGCGGTGATGGAGGTTTGGACCTCGAAAGAAACGGGAAGTTATACCGTTTTGGTAACCAATGCGAACGGTATCAGCTGTATTGTTGCCGTTGGCACCGATTTTTTTGAAGCGATACCAAAGATCGAAATTGAAGGCACACCAAGCTGATATTGGCCATATCGTTTCCGACCACAGTCTTCAAAGTTGCCACCTGCCCCAAGGAATGCTAGGGGCAGCGAGGACTGTGAATTACCGGAAAATGGAGCACCTGATGGCCGGGGACTATATCGTTAAAGACATTTCATTGGCTGGCTTTGGCCGCAAAGAGCTGGACATAGCCGAAACCGAGATGCCGGGCCTGATGTCCCTGCGCGCGGAATACGGCGACAGCAAGCCGTTGAAAGGGGCGCGCATCGTCGGGTCGTTGCACATGACCATCCAGACGGGCGTTCTGATCGAAACGCTGGTGGCGCTGGGCGCGGATGTGCGCTGGGCGTCGTGCAACATCTTCTCGACCCAGGACCACGCCGCCGCCGCGATTGCCGAGGCGGGTATTCCCGTCTTCGCCGTCAAGGGCCAGACACTGGAAGAGCACTGGGATTATCTGGACAAATCCTTCCTGTTCGAGGAAGGCCCGAACATGATCCTGGATGATGGCGGCGACGCAACGCTGTACATCCTGCTGGGTGCCCGTGCCGAAGCGGGCGAGGACATCATCCCTGTTCCGGGTTCGGAAGAGGAAGAGGTGATCAAGAAGCAGATCGCCAAGCGTATGGCGGCAAGCCCGGGCTGGTTCACAAAGATGCGGGATCAGATCAAGGGTGTTTCCGAGGAAACCACCACCGGTGTGAACCGCCTGTATCAGCTGGTCAAGGACGGCCACCTGCCGTTCCCGGCGATTAACGTGAATGACAGCGTCACCAAGTCGAAATTCGACAACAAATACGGCTGCAAGGAATCGCTGGTCGATGGTATCCGCCGCGCCACCGACACGATGATGGCCGGCAAGGTTGCAGTGGTCTGTGGTTACGGTGATGTGGGCAAAGGCTCGGCCGCGTCGTTGCGTGGTGCGGGTGCCCGTGTGAAAGTCACCGAGGTTGACCCGATCTGCGCCCTGCAAGCCGCGATGGACGGGTTCGAAGTGACCCTGCTGGAAGACGAAGTCGCTACCGCGGATATCTTCATCACAACCACCGGCAACAAGGACGTGATCCGCATCGAGCATATGCGCGAGATGAAGGACATGGCCATCGTCGGCAACATCGGCCACTTCGACAACGAAATTCAGGTGGCCAGCCTGAAGAACCACAAATGGACCAACATCAAGGAACAGGTGGACATGATCGAGATGCCTTCGGGCAACCGCATCATCCTACTGTCCGAAGGTCGTCTGCTGAATCTGGGCAACGCCACCGGGCACCCGTCCTTCGTGATGTCGGCCTCGTTCACCAACCAGGTTCTGGCCCAGATCGAGCTGTTCACCAAAGGCGACCAGTACGAGAACAAAGTCTACATCCTGCCCAAGCATCTGGATGAGAAAGTGGCTCGCCTGCATCTGGATCGCATCGGCGTGAAGCTGACCCAGATGGATGCGGATCAGGCCGCTTACATCGGTGTCAAACCGGAAGGTCCGTACAAGCCGGAACACTACCGCTACTGATCGCCGTCTGGATATGACGCAGAAATCTGGGCGCCGCCGGTATTTGTACCTGGCGGCGTCTTTCTTTTTCAGGCTGGCGGTTGTTGTGATCCTTTTGGGCGGTGGTGTCTGGTGGGTGTTGGCGCATCCCGAAACGCCGATACCGTCACATTGGAACCCGTTGCGTGATCTGAAGGTAACCGCCCCGATTACACCCGTCACCAAGCTCCAACTGAACCGCGCATTGGCCAGCGAAGCACAGTGTCGGGCCGCTCTGGAAGACGCGGGTGTTCGGTTTGAGGCGATGGCGGACCTGGTTGTCGATCAGAACTGCGGCATCGCCGGTCGGGGTCGTCTGACCAAATTGGTGACATCAGGGATCGAGGATGTTGAAACCAGTTGCGCCACCGCGCTGCGCCTGACCATGTGGGAACATCACGTCGTACAGCCCGCCGCACGCGATCTGCTTGGGACCGACGTTTCCCGATTGCGCCACATCGGCAGTTACAATTGCCGCCCCATGCGCACCGCGCAGGGTGAAAACGGTGGGTGGAGCAGCCATGCCCGCGCGGATTCGATAGATATCGTCGGTGTGGATACCGTTGACGGTCGGACGCTGACCTTGTTGTCATACTGGCAGGGCTCGGGACCGGAAGGCGCCTTTTTTCGACGGATCTGGCACGAGGCCTGCGGTTGGTTTCGCGTGGTTCTTGGGCCCGATTTCAATCGTTTGCACGCGGATCATTTCCACTTGCAAGGCCCGGGGTGGGGCTATTGCCGCTAGGCTTTTCAGCAAGAAACGTGCAGGCTGCGACCAAGGGGGAGAAATCGTAAATTTTTTTCCTTTTGGAAAAGCCTGCGACGCGGCTAGTCTTTCGATCATCGGTAAAAGGTGCCGGGTAAACGGATCAAGGAGACTAGGATATGGGCAAGCGCGACGAGCTGATCGCCAAATACGCAGAAGACCTGAAAACCAAATGCGGGATGGACCCCGATATGGACCTGCTGACCAAGGTCACCATCGGTTGTGGTCCGGCGATCTATGACGCAGATGCGGCAACTGTCGCGGCCAGCCAGGATTCGGAACTGGAAACCGTCAAGAACAACTTCCTGATCAAAAAGCTGGGTCTGGCAGATGGCCCCGAACTGATGGAAGGGATCAACAAAGCCATGGAAACCTATGGCATGTCCGAGCGCAACAAGTACCGTGCCGTAGTCTATTATATTTTGACCAAGCATTTCGGAAAAGAATCCGTTTACAGCTGACCCGGTCGAAACCTACCAAGCGCCCGCCGAGATTTTGGCGGGCGTATTTAATTTGAGTTTCAATTTAACGACTTGGCGTTTGAAACCAAGGCTGTGGTTGCGCTAAGTTCAACCTGTGACCAGGACGGTCAGAACCAGATATTTCCATACGCGTGTGGTGAGTAGGGAGCACGCGGGGGTAGGGAAGGTTCTGTATCGTCAGAGCCTTCCCTCGTTTCTTATCTGAGTTCGCCAAGAATACGCGCAATGAAATTGTCGAATTCCGTGGGCCTCGGGTCCGAATTCCTGGATGACGCGCCACCGCTGCCTGCCAGGTAGACTTCTATCCGCCCCGGACGGGTCTTGCTGCCCGAATTCGTGAAGTCCCTCAATATTCCGTCAAGAGCATCAGCCGCCAGCGCCGCGTTTTCAGCGTCGCTTGGATGATAGAAACGAACCTGTGTTTCTCTGACACGAAAACCCACGCGGTCTGTTGACACGACAGTCGCGCGGCCCTGTGTAAGCAGTTCCAAAGCTCGGCTGCTGGCGTCTTGTGACACTCTCAAGGGAACAAAAAGCGAGACTTCGAGATCAATGGGGGATTGTGCGGGCGAAAGCGGTTTTACCTCTGCATAAGACGGGGCCGCAGATAAAGTGATCTCTTGCAGAACAGGGTCCAAAACCATCAAGGATGTCTGCGAAAAGCTGTCTTTGTTCGACCGGTTGGTGTGGCGCCACGGCGGTTCGGCAGAAGCTGTATACAAGGTTTGAATATCCGCAGAAGAAACGCTGGCCAAGATGGGTTCGAGCCGTGGCGGAATGAATATGGCTGGCGGGGACACAGACACGGCCGGTTCCGCTTCTGGGGTTGGGGGTCTTGGTTCCACCCTGTCTTGGTCATCCGCAGCCGAAATGTCTTCGGCAGGACCGGGTGGCGTCACAACTGCCTCAACCGAGACGCTCTGGTCTAGAGATGCGCCTGTGATCGCATCCTCGACCTCTTCGATGATTGCCGGGTTGGAAACGGGTGCGACTTCGGAAGACGCTGAATCGGCGGGGTCCTCGGCTGCTTGTGTGTCTCGTGGGGCCGGTGACTCAGCGATTCCGACGGTGGGGGCTCTGTCTGAAAGCAGCTCCTCGATTTCAGGAAGAGTTTCCGTCGCCGCATCCAGGCTGGCTGGGGGCGTTCCACCGGTAGAGCGCCAAGTTCCGACAATATGTGTGACCGCCCATTGCAGGAACGCGCCGCAAACCAAGGCGGCCAGAACAATACCTGCTCTAACCAAGGGTTTTTTCCTGGTTTTTGGTTCTTCCAAATGCAGGGAACGGACCCGGTCTGATACGATCTCTTCGATTTTGGTTTCGTCTGGTCGGGGCAGGTGCTCTGTCTCGGAAGGTTTCAGGGCGGGTTTTTCCTGCGCTTCACCCTGCGCCCCGCTGAGCACTCTGGCACGCTTTTCACGCGCCTCTTTCAGGCGCGCTTCCCAGTTTTTTGAATTCTTCGCAGCAACGGCGTCTTCGAATATCCCATTGCCGCCTTCGTCGTCAGACATGGGTTTTTGCTTTCAAGAAAGACCGATCTTTATTCGAACACCACCCGGCAATTTCGATCGCACAAAACCGCGACCGACATGATCTCACCCGGCAAAGCCCAAGGAAAGATAGCATCTTGCCAGAGCTTTGAGAAGTTCCGTGCCCGGCGCCATTTTCCCGTTCAATCAGGCTGGGTTTCGCCCAGCATGCAAATCACCCGCCATTCATCCTCGGCCACGGGTTGCACCGACAAGCGAGAGTTCTTCACCAGCACCATGTTGGCCAGACGCTCGTCCGCCTTGATCTGGTCCAGCGTTACGGGTTTGGAAAAGGGCCGCACGGCTTTGATGTCCACACACTCCCACCGTTCGTCATCGGTGGTGCTGTCGGGATGGGCCTCGGCACAGACCTCGACAATGCCAACAACGGACTTGTCCTTTTGCGAATGGTAAAAGAACCCCCGGTCTCCAACCTTCATCTGACGCATGAAATTGCGCGCCTGATAATTGCGTACACCGTCCCATTCCTCGCCCGCGTCGCCCTTTGCGACTTGCTGATCCCAACTCCAGGTCGACGGTTCCGACTTGAACAACCAATAGGCCATCAACCGATCACCTTTTTCCACGGGATCAGCTCAACCGATTGGAACAATCCTGCCTTCGCGTAAGGGTCGCCGTCGGCCCACGATTGTGCGGCGGCCGGGTCTTCCACATCGAGGATTATCAATGAACCGATCATGGCGTCACCGTTCAGCAACGGTCCGGCCTGTGACACGACGCCGGTTTCTTCGATATAGGCCAGGTGGGCCGAGCGGTTGTCCAATCGGGTTTGCAACGCGTCGGGTTTATCACGAGCGATGAGGGCGATCAGCATGTTATTCCTCCTTGAGGGGTCGATTTAGCAGGTTTTGAATGGCCTCGGTGACACTGTAGGCGCCATGGCTCAGGTCCGCCACCGTGGCGCTGATGGGCATATCCAGCCCTTCCTTGGCTGCAATGTCCGACATGGCACGAGCGGTGGCGACGCCTTCGACCGTTGTTTGGCTGTCAAAGGGCTGATTCAGACCCAAACTCAGGCCAAAACGATAGTTTCGGGACAGTTCGGAAGAGCAGGTCAGCACAAGATCCCCCAACCCGGACAAGCCCATCAGGGTGTCGGGGCGCGCGCCGCGCATCGCGGCAAAGCGTTGCATCTCGGCAAATCCGCGGGTCATCAAGGCCGCTCGGGCGCTGTCACCCAGACCTGCGCCGATGGCGGCGCCGCAGCCAATGGCCATGACATTCTTCAGCGCGCCGCCAAGTTCGGCGCCGACCGTGTCGGTGGTGCGATAAAGGCGCAGGTTCGCCGTCGTCAGTTCGGCCTGAAGCGCCTTGCCAAGTTTTGTATCCTCGCAAGCCAGCGTCAACGCGGTGGGCAGACCGTGCGCGATATCATCCGCAAAACTGGGCCCGGTCAGCAACGCGACGCTGGCATCCGGGACAACCTCTTTGATGACCGCGACAGGTCCGAGCCCCGAGGTCAGTTCAATTCCCTTGCAGCAGGCCACCAGAGTCTTGCCACGCAGGACCGGGGCGTGATCCTGCAAAGCGCTGCGCAATTTCTGCATCGGCACAGCCAACAAAAGCGTGTCAGCCCTGAGCGCCTCGGCGATGTCCGCGGTCACGGTGATGTCCGCGGGCAAGGTTATGTTGGGCAGCCGGGTTGCATTTTCGCGCGTCTCGCGCATCTGCTGCGCCTGATCGGCGTTTCTTGACCACAGTGTCACTGGCCCATTGCCTGCCAGCGAGATTGCCAGAGCCGTGCCAAACGCACCGGAGCCCAGGACGGATACGCTCATGCCTTGGCCCCTTTCTTGCCGCCGCCCAGCATGGCCGGGCTGTGTTGATCCAGAGGCCAGCGAGGGCGGGCGGTCAGGTCCAGCCCATCCCGCGCGCCGGTACGAAAGCGTTCCAGGCCAGCATAGGCAATCATCGCCGCATTGTCCGTGCACAACGCCAACGGGGGCGCGGTGAAACTGGTGTTTTTTTCAGCACAAACAGACTCTAATGCGGACCGAATGGCCGAGTTTGCGGCAACCCCTCCGGCAACGGCAATCACGGGTTCAGACGGAGAGGTTTCCAGATACAGATCAATCGCGCGCCGGGTTTTTTCGGCCAACGTGTCCACAATCGCCTGCTGGAATCCAGCGCACAGATCTGCGCGGTCCTGGCGCGTCAAGCCACCCTTTTCGGCCACGATCTGGTCGCGCATCCGCATCAAGGCCGTTTTCAATCCCGAAAAGGACAGATCGCAACCGGGCCGGTCCAGAAGCGGCCTGGGAAACTGAAAGCGTTTGGGATCACCGGCGCGCGCCTCGGCTTCGACGGAAGGGCCACCTGGTTGCGGCAGACCCAGAAGGCGGGCGGTTTTGTCGAAGGCCTCGCCCGGCGCATCGTCGATGGTGCCGCCTAGGCGGGTAAAATGTTCGGGCCCGTGGGCGATCAGGAACTGGCAGTGGCCGCCGGACACCAGAAGCATCAGGTAGGGGAAGGCAATGTTGTCCGTCAGTCGGGGTGTCAACGCGTGACCGGCAAGGTGATTGACACCCACCAGCGGCAGACCGGTTGCCGCACTGATCCCCTTGGCGCACATGACGCCCGACATGACCCCTCCGATCAGACCGGGCCCGGCGGTGACGGCAACGGCGTCCACGTCTTTCAGGGAAAGACCAGCCGTGTCCAGCGCTTGCAGAACGCAGACATCCAGCTTTTCCGCATGCGCCCGGGCTGCGATCTCGGGTACGACGCCACCAAAAGGACTGTGCAGTTCGGTTTGGCCATGTACCACGGATGACAGGATTTCGGCTTTGGCGCCCGTCGTTTTACGCACGATGGCCGCGGCGGTATCGTCGCAGCTGCTTTCCAATCCCAGTACGGTAAGTGTTTGCACCATCACCCTGATCCGTTGCATCATGATCTAACGGCGGGGTATCACCCTGCGCGGATGCAAACAATCCTGAAGGGCCAAGGGGCCGCACGTTGTATTTGTTGATGACCCGCCCGCGCGCCGCCTCTGAACGGTTCGTCGCGCAGCTGCCGACCCGCACCAAATCCCGGGTTCAGGTCATCTATTCTCCGATCATGGAAATCCGGCCTCTGCCGGTCGAGGTTGAGACCGAGGGTGTGCAGGGATTGATTTTCACGTCGGCCAATGCGGTGAACGCGGCGGCCCTGAAAGGTGTGGACCGCAACCTGCCCGCTTTCTGCGTCGGGCCGACAACGACCAGCACAGCGAAGGGTTGCGGCTGGCAGGCCGAAATGGTCGGGGCCACGGCGGAAGAACTGGTGGGACATCTGCTCAAGCGGAGGCCCAAAAGCCCGCTGTTGCATTTGAGGGGTGAGAACACGCGCGGCAATGTTGCCGGTCGACTGACCGAATCCGGCCTGACCGTGGGGGAACTGCCAGTCTACCAGCAACTGCTGTTGCCGCTAACATCCGAAGCGACCCGGGTGGCGGATCTGGATTCGCCGGTGATCACACCGCTTTTTTCGCCAAGAACGGCGCGACATTTTGCCGATATTTGGACCGGATCCGCGCCTTTGTGGTTGGCCGCAATCAGTCAGGCTACGGCGGATCCCCTTTATTCATTGGACTATGCGCGCCTGAAGATCGCAAAGAAGCCGACACCAAAGAAAATGCGTAAGGCTGTCAAAAAGCTTGTGAAACATGCGTTGCGGGTTGAGGGCGGCGCGGTCCCCGATTAACTTGACTGGGGCTGTTATTCATCTGAATTTGGATTCGATAAGGGGAATATTGCGGTGGCTGGTAAGAAAAAGTCCGAAGAAAAGCCGGTGGAAACCCCCAAGGCAGATGACGTCGTCGAACCCGAACTGCAACAGGAAGATACACCTGTTGACCCGACTGAGACCGTAGAAGAAGAACTTTCCGAAGCCGAAGCCGAAGCCGAAGCCGAAGCCGAAGCCGAAGCCGAAGCCGAAGCCGAAGCCGAAGCCGAAGCCGAAGCCGAAGCCGAAGCCGAAGCGTCGACTGAAGATACTGCCCCGGCCAAAGAAAAAGTGGTCGAGCGTGTCGTTGAAAAGCGTGGCGGATTTGTTCCCGCTTTGCTGGGCGGTGCCATCGCTGCCGCCGTCGGGTTTGCGCTGGGCAATGGCGGGCTGTTGTCAACTGGCTCGGACAGCTCGGATACCTTGGCGGCGTTGGAATCCAAACTGGCAGACCAGTCCGACCAGATTGCCAAGCTGTCTCAGGCGCTTGCAAACAGTCCGGATGTTGCTGGTTTGACGGATCAGGCCAAAGCGCTGTCCGACAAATTGACACCCGTGGAAAGTGACCTGAGTGCGATCAAATCCACTGTGGATACGCTGTCAGGCCAGATCGGACCATTGTCAGAGCGCATTGCGACGCTTGAGAAAACCCCGATCGAATCCAGCGTGTCGCCCGAATCCATGGCCGCCTTCGAAGCTGAGCTGAAGAAGCTTCAGGACTCGCTGGCCTCGCAACGGGCCGAGGTTGAAAAAATGGTTTCTGACGCTCAGGCGCTGGAGGCAAAAGCATCAGCCGATGCGCAGGCCGCGGCCAATGCCGCCGTACTGTCGCGCTTGCATGGGCAACTGGATGCGGGTCAGCCCTATTCCGATCTGGTTGCAGAACTGAAAGCAGGCGGTGTGGATGTGCCGGATGCCCTGTCCGGGCCGGCTGAGAAGGGTGTTGAAACACTCTCTTCTCTGCGCGACAGTTTCGAACCTGCGGCCCGAACCGCGCTGTCCCAAGCCCGTGAAGCCGACAAGGGCACCGGCCTGATCGCATTTCTGCAACGTCAAACGGGCGCGCGCTCGGTCACGCCCCAGGAAGGGGATGGACCAGATGCCATCCTGTCACGGGCACAGGCTGCGCTTGCGGACGGAGACCTGGCCAAAGCCTTGAGCGAACTGAAGTCACTTCCCGAAGCGGCACAGGCTGCAATGTCCGATTGGGAACAGGCGGCCCAAACACGGGTCGCCGCCGTCGATGTGGCGAATACACTGGCTTCCAGCCTGAACTCGAACTGAAGGACCTGCCATGCTGTGGTCACTGTTTAAGATCCTAGTTTTTGTTGCGATTATCGGCCTGCTGGCGTTGGGCGGTCACTTCCTGATGCAAACCAGTGGCGGGGTTCAAATCACCGTCGCGGGCACGGAATTCACGCTGGGGCCGCTTCAGTCGGTGATCGCGCTGGCTGTGTTGGTTTTTGCGGTCTGGCTGTTTTTCACGTTGCTCAGCCTGCTGATCGCAACGCTGAAATTCCTGAACGGTGACGAAACGGCGCTGTCTCGGTATTTTGACCGCAATCGCCAGCAAAAGGGATACCAGGCGCTGGCTGATGGTCTGTTGGCGCTGGCCTCGGGCGAAGGGCGCGTGGCCATGACCAAAGCCAGCAAGGCCGAGAAACTGCTGAACAAGCCCGAGCTTACCGATCTGCTGGTGGCACAGGCCGCCGAGATGACCGGGGATACGAAAAAGGCATCGGACACTTATAAAAAACTGGTGACCAACAGCGCCACCCGTTTCGTCGGCGTGCGCGGGATCATGAAGCAGAAGCTGGCCGAAGGTGATGATGAAACGGCCCGCAAACTGGCCGAGAAGGCCCTGGCGATCAAACCGCGTCATGAAGAAACGCAGGACGTGCTGCTGAACCTGCAAACCAAGGCGCAGGATTGGGCCGGTGCACGTTCGACCCTGACGGCCAAGTTGAAGGCCGGGTATTTACCGCGCGATGTTTTCAAACGGCGTGACGCGGTTCTGGCCTTGTCCGAAGCCAAGGGAATTCTGGACGAAGGTGCGACGGTCGAACAGCAGGAACGCGCGATTGAAGCCAATCGCCTGTCGCCTGATCTGGTGCCAGCCGCTGCCATGGCGGCCCGCGCGTATATCGCCAAAGGCAAACCCCGGGCGGCAACCAAGATTCTGAAAAAAGCATGGGAGGCGCAGCCGCATCCGGATCTGGCCCATGCCTTTGCCGACATCGTGCCGGATGAAACCCCCGACCAACGGATCAAGCGGTTCACCGCGCTGACCCGGATTCACCCCGAGAACATGGAGACGCGCCTGATACTGGCCGAACTGAACATCGTGGCCGAGGACTTCCCCGAAGCCCGCCGTGCGCTGGGCGATGTGGTCGAAACGCAGGGTGATGCGCGCGCCTATACTTTGATGGCCGCTATCGAACGCGGCGAGGGGGCCTCGGACGCCATTGTGCAAGGCTGGTTGGCCAAAGCGCTGAATGCGCCGCGTGGTCCGCAATGGGTGTGCACCAATTGCCATGATATCCAACCTGAATGGGGACCGGTCTGCCAGAACTGCGGCAGCTTCGACACGCTCAGCTGGCAGACACCACAAACACCCGAAATCGCAAGCGCGACCGGCGTACATATGTTGCCTTTGATCGTTGGTGCGCTCGAAGATCAATCCGAAGAGCCTGAAGTCATGGAGCCCGCGGACGAGGATGATGTGGTCGAAGTGACACCAGAGTCGGCAGAGGTGGCAGACGAAGCCGAGGTTCAAAAGCAGGCCTGAGCCCTGCAACGCCCGTTTTTGCCTGCTTACACTCATTGAGATTGATGCGACGCCGCGCTTTTTGGTGAAGCCAAACCGGACGCCAGTGGTCCGAAGGGTCGTGCTTTTTCGTCTCTCTCAGCGGCTTGTCGACGCGTTGGCGGCCTCTTGCATTTACAGGCTGTGTTGGCCGCTTCCTCCGCAAAGCAGCCGTTTAACAAAGGCGCAGTTAACGTCCGAGATGCGGTCAAAATGGCCGTTCGCGTTCTTCGTCGCGAAGTACACAGTCAATCCAAAGCGGACGTTTAACTGGTGTCTATTTTCCAGCAGTTTTGGGATGAAATCGGCATCTGAATTCTGCCTCAGTTTTTTGGTAAGTACCGATCCAACAGAGCATCGACCAACCCTTCCTGAAGTTGGTAACCAGTGGCTTTGTCCACTCGCAAAATGTCTTCCAGAATAATAAGTTGTTCCATGCCCGTCGTCATGGATAATCGTTTTGCCAGGTCGACAATTTCCTTCGGCTTCATCAATGGATGAACTGGTGCAAGTGCTTCCGAAAAAGCCGCCACTCTTCTGGCGCCACGCATTTTGACAGTTCCATCTTCAAGTGATGCCTTGAGTGATTCAGCAAGAAACTGCCGGAAGTGCGCCTCATGAACCCGAGAAAAATCCAGATAGTAGCGCGCAACGGCGTGTACGCGGCTCCTGACGTTATTCAGCCCCTCGAGAAGTTCTGAAGTTGGAGTAACTTCAAGATCGAGCGTCGCATCCAAAGCCAAGACACTTGGATCAGAAAAGTAACGATAGACCGTCGCACGACTGGTTTTGGCACGCTCAGCGACTTTTGCCAGCGTGACTTCTTTGCCTTCCGACATCAAGTCACGTGCAGCTGAAAGAAGTGCTTCTCGTGTTCGATTAATTTGATTTGTACGCGACGCCAATACCAAGCCTTTTGTGATACACTTGTCTCATTAGTAGATATATGTATCATAAGGGCAGTGTGTTTCAAGTAAAGGGAGTTGAAGTAATGGCTGAACCTCGTCCGCGAATTTATCATCTTCTAGGAAACCTTCTAACCTTTCACGCCTTTCCCAGTGAGACCGGAGATCGTTGCACAATCGTTGAGATAAAGACGGCGCCGGGTGCCGGTGCGCCACCCAATCATCATGCTGGCGAAGACGAAAGCTTCTATGTGCTTGATGGTGAATTCGAGTTCTTTGTGAATGGTGAGACAATCAGCGCAAAAAGTGGTGACTTCGTCAAAGTTCCGGACGGCGCAGTGCACGCCTTTACGTGTACTGGGGAACGGCCTGGCCGGCTACTTTGCATAAACGCCCCTGGCGCGATGCATGACACTTTCTTTACTGAAGCTGGTGAAGCAATGCCTGATGGTACGACAGAAATTCCGGCGCCAGATGGACCGCCAGACATTCCGGCAATCATGGCCGTAGCAGACCGAGCAGGAATGACGATCTTGGTGCCTGCAGAAGTTCCCAGCTAACAAACGCGCCTATACAATTCCAGGTTGAGAAACGGAAGTATTGGACTGAAAACTCTGCTATAGACCCTATCTGGTAACACTAGCTCAATCCCAAGCCGGCATTCACGATGAGACCTTGCGATTGTGGATAGCGGACATTCGCTGCGCTGTCCAAAAATGTCTTCTATGTGAACCAGAGCAATCGTTTACGCGTAGGCGTGATAGCGGCTTAGATTGTCTGCTATCTGCGCTTGGTCAAGTTCGTTTTGGCGTGAGAACGCTCAATTCAGCATTCTTTCCGAAACGTCCTCAAGAAGGGTATGAAGATCGAAATCTTCGCCTTTCTCAGCAAGCCCTTTGTCATGCAGAATGAAGGACAGCCCGTGCACGAAACTCCACAACAAAAAACCACGGCGGCGAACTTCGTCTGTGATTCCCGGTTCACCGAGACACTTTGCTACCTCAGTCAAGAGAATCCCGAAACTTTGCTGGCCACCTTCCTCCAACCGGGGATCCGCGATGCGATCTGTGAAGCCGCCAAATTTCAGTCTGAAGATCCCAGGCTCATTTAACGCGAAGGCAACATACTCCATCCCGATGGCAGTAATGCGCTCGGGAGATCCTTCGGGAACGCCTTCCAGTGCGGCAAGCATTTTGTCTCGGTGCCGATCCATTCCTTCAAGGACAGTGGCGACCAACATTTCTGTCTTGTCTTTGAAGTGCTTGTAAGGTGCCGCGGTTGATACGCCAGCCCTTCTACAGGCCTCGGAAACGGAAAAACTGTCCGGACCTTTTTCTTCAACCAACTGTCGGGTTGCTTCGATCAGTGCAGCGCGGAGATCGCCGTGATGATAGGCTTTCTTGCTCACCGTTTGACCGGTCGCTTGGCTGATTTTTGAGTGACTTTTTTCTATGCTGGTCATGATCCAACATGTGCCAGATCACGTATCCCTTGTCAAAGTGAGAACTTCTAACATATGTTAGAGATGCTAACTTGATGAGGTCCGCAAATGCCAAGTCCCGCGAAATACTTTACTGAAAAGACCAAGCCGAGCTTCTTTTTGCGTGTTTTACGCGGTACCGTGCGTGTCGGGGTGACCGTTAGCTTCATAGGTGTTGCGGCGGCCGCAGTTTACTTCGGTGCATCGGAGCTGACGCGCAGAGCAGATGCTGTACCGGCGCCAGATGCAGCTGCTGTAACCCCAGTCTCCGCCACACCAATCACGTCCGAAAGCGCCTACACAGTCGACCGTGTATTCATCGGTCAGGTCGAGCCTCAGCGTTCGGCAGATATCTCTTTCGAATTGAATGGGACGCTTGATCAAATTCTGGTGGATGAGGGTGACGAGGTTGCTAAGGGCCAACTTCTCGCAACGTTAGACGTAGCTCTGTTGGAGGTTGAACGCGACCGACTGACGGCATCTCGTGATGCCATTGCAGCCCAGCTTTCATTCGCCGAGAAAACGGTCGAGCGAAACGCGAAACTCATCGAACAAGGCTTTACCAGTCAAGCTCGCCTAGATGAGGCAGTTTCCAGACAAGATGAATTGTTGTCTAGAATTGGGGAACTGGATGCAGCGCTGCGGGACGTAACCGTTCGGATCGAAAAATCCAGCATTGAGGCTCCGTTTTCTGGTCAAATAACCGCGCGACACGTCGACGGCGGTGAAACTCTGCGCTCGGGTGAACTGGTTCTGGGTATGGTCGAGGTCGTTTCGCCGCAGATTCGAATTGGTATCCCACTCGACGTTGACCCGGCGCTTCTGACAGATGTTGAAATCGAGATCGCTGGTCAAAGCTATCGGGCTGACCTTGCAACCTTGCGGCCCGACATTGATCCGGTAACCCGCACCAGAACCGCACTTTTCGATCTGAGGAACGCGCCGGACGTTGCCTTCGGGCAGACCGCTCGTGTGCATATAATTGATCCCGTACAGAGTGCGGGAACCTGGGTGCCCACGACATCCTTGAAAGAAGGTACGCGTGGGCAATGGACACTGCTGGTTGCAGACGCGCAGAAGATTGTGCGCCTAGCAACGGTCGAAGTTCTGCATGCTGAAGATGACCGTGTTTTCGTACGCGGCGCGTTTCCAGAAGGCACTGTTCTGATCGACCAAGGGCCACAGCGCGTTACTGTTGGCCAGCGCGTCGCTTTCAACACGGGCGAGTAACGGAGCGATTTGATGGAAACCCTTACCTTTCGCCACCCCCGACTGGTTGCTCTTATCATTTTGGTGCTTGTGTCTGCAGGCCTGTCTTCGTTCTTATCGTTGGGCCGGCAGGAAGACCCAACGATTACCAACCTCTTCGCAACTGTGACGACGCAGTTCCCGGGTGCAGACCCGGAGCGGGTCGAAGCGTTGGTCACCGCAGAAATCGAAGAAGAACTGCGGAAAATCTCCGAAGTGGATGAAATCAGCTCTGTATCCCGGTCGGGCGTATCGGTCGTTTCGGTAGAGTTGCTGGAGACGCTGGATGAAGCAACCATTGAGCAGGTTTGGGCCGAAGCTCGGGATGCCGTTGAAGATGCTCGACAGAACTTTCCGAGTGGAGTGTTGCCGCCGGAATTCGATGCCGAGGGTATTTCTGCCTATTCTGCTGTCATTGCCGTTGCGGCCGAGGATCCGGACTTCCCGTTAACTTTGCTGTCGCGGCATGCCGAAGCTCTGGGTGACAGGCTGCGCGCGATACCCTCTACGCGAGCCGTGGACTATTTCGGTCAGCCGGAAGAAGAAGTGCTCGTAAATGTCGATATGGACAAGGCCGCTGCGCTTGGGCTCAGCGCTGCCGAGATCTCCCAGCGGATTGCAGAAGCAGATGGGAAGGTCCAATCTGGGCGGTTGCAGTCCGATGTCGACCTGACCATAGGCATAAGCGGAGAAATTGAGACTTTGGACCGCATTCGAAGCATCGTCCTGCGAGAAAATGCAGACGGTGCCGTGGTGCAGCTCGGAGATATTGCCAGCGTAGACCGGGGCGCGCGCAAACCGCAGCCCTCAATCGCGTTTGCGAACGGAAAGCCCTCGGTTTTGATAGGAGTTCTGGCGCAGGACGGGGTACAGATCGACCGTTGGACAGGCTTTCTTCGGGATGAGCTTGAGGCCGGCGCCGCATCGGTACCTTTGGGCATGCAGGAAATACTGCTGTTTGATCAAAGCCAGTACACGACGGATCGTTTGTCAGAGGTTGGGATCAACATGGCCATTGGCGTGGCTCTGGTCGTGGCAGTTTTGTTTGTTACGTTGGGGGTTCGGGCAGCTGCGATTGTGGCTTTGGTATTGCCGGTTGTTTCATTGGCAACTCTGGCGACTATGAACATGATTGGATTGCCAATTCATCAGATGTCCGTGACGGGCCTGATTGTTGCCCTCGGTCTGCTCGTTGACGCAGCTATCGTCATGACCGATGAAATTCGGCGTCGTCTGCAGGATGGGATGGAGCGACTTGCAGCCGTACGAGATGCTGTTCGCCGGTTGGCCGCACCTTTGCTGGCATCGACTGTCACAACGGCGCTTGCTTTCACACCGATGATCTTGCTGCCGGGACCCGCCGGCGACTTTGTGGGTGCCATCGCGATCGCTGTGGTACTTATGCTTGTCTGGTCCCTGGTTGTAGCCTTGACGGTGACACCGGCGATTGCTGGTTGGTTGCTGTCCGATCGCCCAAACGCAGGAATGCTGAGTCGCGGCATCAGTATCCCGCCGCTTGCCCGCTTGTTCGAGGCCTCAATCCGATTGTCCGTTGCCAATCCGGTGCGATCCATCGCCTTGGCACTGGTCTTGCCCGCGCTTGGCTTCGCGGCCTTTCCAACGCTTACTGCGCAATTCTTCCCGGGCGTCGACCGAAACCAGTTCTATATCGAGGTCGACATGCCAGGTGGAACATCAATTTCCACCACCGAAGCAACCGCCCGCCAGATCGATGAAATGCTACTGGCAGATGAAGGTGTTAAGAGTGTCTACTGGACAGTCGGAGAGTCCGGCCCGGCATTCTACTACAACATCGTTGGCAACCGTTCGCGCGAGCCCGGGTTCGCACAAGCCATGATCACGACCGACACGGCCGACGATGCGGCCCGCCTTGTCGGAGCGTTGCAGAGCCGTCTGGATATCGACTTTCCTGATGCGCAGATCATCGTGCGCAATCTTGTTCAGGGTCCTCCGGTCGCCGCACCGGTTGAAGTCAAAATTCAAGGGCAGGACATCTCGGAATTACGCAATCTAGGCGACGAGGTTCGTTCAGTCATGGCCAATCTCGATCTGGTGACGCAGGCGCGCGCCAGTGTGAACGGCGGCAACCCTCAAATCCGGTTCGAGATTGATGAGGTCAAAGCCCGTTTGCTGGGGCTGGACGTGGCGGATATAGCGGGTCAGCTGGACACGGCGCTTGTTGGCATCACCGGTGGGTCACTGATCGAAGGGACTGAGCAGTTGCCGGTGCGCGTACGTTTGGGTGACGAGGTGCGATCAGATCTAAGCGCGATTGTCAGTATGCCCATTCTACTGCCGAACGCTGCCGAAATATCCGCGACAGGAATTTTCCCTGCTGTACCGTTGTCGGAACTAGCCAGACCCATAATCGAACCTGCGGAAAGCGTCATAACTCGAACGGATGGCGTGCGAGAAAACACCATACAGGCGTTTATCGTACCCGGTGTTTTACCCGAAGAGGCTTTGCAGGACATATTGGAAGCGCTTGATGCGTCCGGGTTTGTGTTGCCGCAAGGCTATTCGATGTCCTTAGGCGGCGACAGCGATGCGCGATCCAATACCGTGGGAAATCTGCTCGCCTCTGTCGGGTTGATCGTCACACTCTCCATCGCGACGATCGTTCTGACCTTCAACTCGTTCCGGCTGACCCTTGTGACCTTGGTCGTGTGCGTGTTGTCTGCAGGCCTTTCACTGCTGTCGCTGGCCGTCATGCAGTTCCCGTTCGGAATAACGGCAATCATCGGGGTCATCGGCTCAATAGGAGTTTCGATCAACGCGGCGATCATTATTTTGACCGGGTTACAACAAGACCGAGAGGCCAGCCAGGGAGATCGCGCAGCCATGGCGCGCGTAGTTACTGGTTCCAGCCGTCACATTATTTCGACAACGGTCACGACCTTTGGCGGCTTCCTACCTCTGATCTTGGGTGGAGGTGCATTTTGGCCACCATTCGCCGTAGCGATCGCAGGCGGCGTTTTGTTGTCAACCGTTGTATCTTTCTACTTCACCCCTCCCGTGTTCGCTTTGGTGTTTCGTATAACATTCAACAAACAACGTCCGGCCAAAAACCGCCGTTCCGAACCACACGAAGCCGTCGTCGCGCTTGTGGCGGAATGAGAATTGAGCCTACTTCTCCTTGTGAGTTGGTGTGGTTCAAAGCCGCCGTTGTTCGAAGTAAGAATCAAGTTCTGCTGTGGATCGCACGCCGGGTTTTGCAATGTCTGGCTTCTGCGCGTTGCGGTCGTTAGCGCGGACTGCAGCACTTAGTTACTTTGGGGCCGGATCGGAAAGTTGCTCGACTGAGATGCACGACTGCTTTGCGATACTTTTCCGTCAATGACCCGCTTGCCCCGGTTGTGCGGAGGATACGACTCATAATCGATTTGGGCTATCTGTCTCGTTGTAGATTGCGCAGCCTTGGCTTTGATCATTAGGACCATTGGAACGGGCGGAACAACCTTAACAAAACCTAACAACTCGGTTGCAGTCAGCGGACGATTCTGTCGAAGCTTGGAAGCTGCGCGATACCAACCAATACCTACAGGTCTATCAGCAAAAAGTCGGGAGAAAAATCAGGGGGTATTTTGATGCCCGCAAAGAAAATTTTTGTGTTCCAACATCTTGCGGGGAGATTTGGTGCCCAGGAGAGGCATCCAAACTATATATCTTGGAGTACAAAGGAATACTCAGCTTTACCTAACCATATATAAAATATACGTTTATTTGTTTCATGCTATACCATTCTGTACCACCATACCCCATATCTAGGGGTGGATAGAAAGGTGGATGTAGAATGGCACGGCCAAAACACAAACTTTCCAGCGCTGAACTCAAGGCTAAA
>NZ_JBQFXN010000009.1:0-118806 GCF_056540885.1 Ruegeria sp. AL12
TCGGCGAACCCTTCCGCCGCGACGCAATGAAAAAACCCGTCGCCGTCGCAGGAATCTCGGCCGAAGACATGAAAGTTCAGGAAGCGTGATCAAAGGACGAGGCCAGAGCGTATGACAATGACACCAATTGAACTGTTGCGTCAGAACGCCCCGGCCTCGCGCCCTGTGATTTCTTTATGCGAAGGCAGTGATCCCCGCGTCGTTGCGGGGGCACTGGCCGCCCACCAGGCCGGACTGGCTGATGTCATTCTGGTCGGTCCACAAGCCGACGTCGAAGCCACCCTCAAGAACCAGAATGCCGCTCGCTCTGACGGCGTCATGGTTCACGACCCGGCAACCTCGGACCTGACCGAGGAATTTGCCCAAACCTATTTTGAACTGCGCCAACACAAGGGCGTCGATCCGGCCAAAGCCCGCGCCGCCGTTGAAACACCGCCAGTCTATGCCGCCATGCTGGTACGCAGCAGGCGGGCCACTGGAACCGTAGGTGGTGCCGTTCACACGACCGGAGACATTGTACGCGCGGCCATTCAGGTGATCGGCATGGCCCCAGATGCCGGAATGGTATCATCCTTTTTCCTGATGTACCCGCCGGAAAACGCTCAGCCCGGAGCGCGGGCGATGCTCTATTCGGACTGCGGCCTGGTCATCGATCCCAGCGCTGACGAGTTGAGCAAAATTGCCGTCGCCTCGGCCAGATCGGCGCGGGCACTGCTGCGGGTTGACCCCAAGATCGCCATGCTCAGCTTTTCGACCAAGGGCAGCGCAAAGCATCCCGATGTCGACAAGGTGATCGAGGCCACTGAAACACTGCGCCAAAGTTCCCCGGATCTCGAGGTCGACGGCGAGCTTCAGTTCGACGCGGCCTTTGTGCCATCGGTCGGGGATCGCAAATCGCCCGGATCTTCGGTCGCCGGTCAGGCCAACGTGATGATCTTTCCCAATCTCGACGCGGGCAATATCGGCTACAAGATCACGCAACGACTGGGGGGTTACACCGCGATCGGCCCGGTTTTGCAGGGGCTGGCCCGACCCGCCAATGATCTTTCCCGCGGATGCAGCGCCGAAGATGTGACCCAGATGATCGCCGTGACGGCACTGCAAGCTATCAGGGAATAATACTCAGAACTCACGTCGTTTCCAGAACGATGTTCTCAAATCGGAAGGAAAGTGACAAAGTCCTCCCGACACAACCGACAGGACCCGCCAATGACCCATCAGCAGCCGATCCTTGAAACGTCTCCGAAAGTTTCGGACGAGGTCCGCAAAACCACCTGTTATATGTGCGCCTGCCGCTGCGGCATCAACGTTCACATGAAAGACGGCAAGGTCGCCTATATCGAAGGAAACCGGGACCACCCGGTAAACAAGGGGGTTTTGTGCGCCAAGGGCTCTGCCGGGATCATGCAGGTCAACGCCCCTTCTCGCCTGCGCAAACCGCTGAAGCGTGTCGGCCCACGTGGCTCGGGTGAATTTCGCGAGATTGAGTGGGACGAGGCGCTCAGCACTGCTGTGGGCTGGCTGAACGAACTGCATGAAACCGCACCGCAGAAGCTGGCCTTTTTCACTGGCCGCGACCAGAGCCAAAGTTTCACCAGTTTCTGGGCCCAGAATTTCGGCACTCCGAACTACGCAGCCCACGGCGGCTTCTGCTCGGTCAATATGGCGGCCGGTGGCATTTACACGATGGGTGGCGCGTTTTGGGAGTTTGGACAACCCGACTGGGATCACACCAAACTGTTCATGCTGTTCGGCGTTGCCGAGGATCATGACAGCAACCCGATAAAAATGGGGATCGGCAAGATCAAGGCGCGCGGCGCACGGGTGATCGGAGTGAATCCGATCCGGTCGGGCTATAACGCAATTGCCGATGACTGGGTCGGCATCACACCCGGAACAGACGGGCTGTTCATTTTGTCGCTGATCCACGTTCTGATGAAAGCCGGCAAGATCGATCTGGATTACCTGAGCCGCTATACCAATGCGCCGGTTCTGGTAAACGCAAGCGAGGGTGCGGAAAAGGGCCTGTTCCTGCGCGACGAGGACGGCAAGCCGCTGGTTATTGATCGCAAGACGGGCGAGCCAACCGCATTCGACAAGCCCGGCGTGCGCCCGGACCTGTCGGCGACATATGACAAGGACGGTGTGACGCACCGCCCCGTTTTCCACCTGATGGCCGAAAAATACCTCAGCGACGAACACGCGCCCGAGGCGGTGGCCGATCGCTGCGGCATCCCCGCCAAACGTATCCGGGCCATTGCCGCTGAAATCGCCAGGGTCGCTTTTGACGAAGCGATCGAACTGAATCAGGAATGGGTTGATTTTCGGGGTGAAAAGCACTCGAAGATGATTGGCCGTCCCGTCAGCTTCCATTCCATGCGGGGCGTATCAGCCCATGCCAATGGATTCCAGACCTGCCGCGCTCTGCATGTGCTGCAGATCATGCTGGGAACAGTCGAGGTACCGGGCGGTTTCCGCTTCAAGCCACCCTATCCCAAACCGGTCGAAGCACACCCGACGCCGCATGGCGACAGGCGTCCGGGACGCCCGCTGAACGGCCCGCATCTGGGCTTTCCACGTGGTCCAGAAGACCTGCTGCTGGACGACTGCGGCACGCCGCAACGCATCGACAAGGCATTCACCTGGGAAAACCCGATGTCCGTGCACGGGTTGATGCACATGGTGATTTCGAACGCAGCGGCTGGTGATCCCTACAAGATCGACACCCTGTTCATGTACATGGCGAATATGTCGTGGAACTCCTCCATGAACACCAAAGGTGTGATGGAGATGCTGACGGCCAAGACCGATGACGGCAATTACGTCATCCCGCGCATCATTTACTCCGACGCCTATTCTTCGGAAATGGTGGCTTATGCCGACCTGATCCTGCCCGACACCACCTATCTCGAGCGGCACGACTGTATCTCGCTGCTGGATCGCCCGATCTGCGAGGCCGACGCCGCAGCAGACGCCATTCGCTGGCCAGTGGTCGAACCCGACCGTGACGTGCGTGGTTTCCAGTCGGTTCTGATCGAGTTGGCCAACCGTATGAGCCTGCCGGGTTTCACGAATGAAGACGGCAGCCCAAAGTGGAAAGACTACGCGGATTACATCGTAAACCACGAACGACGCCCTGGCATCGGCCCGCTGGCCGGTTTCCGGGGTCCAGACGGCGACAAGGAAGGCCGCGGCGAGGTCAATTCGGATCAGCTGAACCGGTATATCGAAAACGGCGGATTTTATGTGGCGCATATCCCGGAAGGCGCGGATTACTACAAACCGTGGAACACCGCCTATCAGGACTGGGCCGTCGGGATGGGCATCTATGACAGCCCTCAGCCCTATCTGTTCCAGCTCTATTCCGAACCGATGCGCCGGTTCCAGCTGGCTGCCGAAGGTCACGGAGACCGCCAGCCGCCCGAGCACCTGCGCCAGCGCATCAAGGACACCATGGATCCGCTGCCGATCTGGTACGAAACCGACCAGCAGGGCAATGAAGGCTTCACCGTCAACGCTCTGACCCAGCGCCCAATGGCCATGTATCACAGTTGGGGCACACAGAACGCGTGGCTGCGCCAGTTGCACGGGCAAAACCCGCTGTACGTCCCGACCAAACTGATGCGAGAACACAACCTGCAAGACGGCGACTGGGCAAAAGTCAGCTCCCCCCACGGTGAGATCACCGTGCCGGTGATGGAGATGGCCGCGCTGAATGACAACACGGTCTGGACATGGAACGCCATCGGCAAACGCAAGGGCGCCTGGGCCTTGCAGGACGACGCGCCAGAAGCGACCAAAGGTTTCCTGCTCAATCACCTGATTCACGAATTGCTGCCGTCCAAAGATGATGGAATGCGCTGGGCCAATTCGGACCCGATCACTGGTCAGGCGGCATGGTTCGACCTGAAGGTCAAAATCGAAAAAGCCGACGCACCTGCCGATGCGCAAAGCCAGCCGAGTTTCGACCCGATCAAATCTCCTGTCGGAACCGGCCCTGAGAACCTGGCCTGGAAGGTGGGCAAATGACCCGGATCCGCACTTCATCTGGCCAAAAATATCCCGGGGGTGAATTGAGCCGCAGGCTCAAGAGGGGGCTGCCCCCCTCACCTGCCCTCCACAGCAGAGGTTCCCTGACATGACCCAGCTACCAAACTCCACTGACCGCAAGATGGGCCTGGTCATCGACCTGGACACCTGTGTCGGCTGCCACGCCTGCGTTATTTCCTGCAAAGGCTGGAACACGGAAAATTACGGCGCCCCTCTTTCGGATCAGGACGCCTACGGTGCAAACCCTTCGGGCACCTTTCTCAACCGCGTGCATTCCTACGAAGTGCAACCTGCCGACGGGCATGCCCAGCTGATCCACTTCCCGAAATCCTGCCTGCATTGCGAAGACGCCCCCTGTGTTACCGTTTGCCCCACCGGCGCCAGCTACAAACGGGTCGAGGATGGCATCGTCCTGGTCAATGAAAGCGATTGCATCGGATGCGGCCTGTGCGCCTGGTCCTGCCCCTACGGTGCGCGGGAACTTGATGTGGCCGAAGGCGTGATGAAGAAATGCACACTTTGCGTGGACCGCATCTACAATGAAAACCTCCCCGAGGTCGACCGTATCCCCTCCTGTGTTCGCACCTGCCCTGCGGGCGCAAGGCACTTTGGTGATCTGGGCGATCCCGACAGCGATGTCAGCCAGCTGGTTGCAGAACGGGGTGGCATGGACCTGATGCCGGAAATGGGCACCAAACCCGTCAACAAATACCTGCCCCCGCGCCCCAAGGACACCGTGGAAGACCAGATCGACATACTGGCCCCCCTGCTGGCCCCCATCGCTGACGAGCCCAAAGGGTTCC
This sequence comes from Ruegeria sp. AL12, assembly GCF_056540885.1. NCBI lineage: Bacteria > Pseudomonadati > Pseudomonadota > Alphaproteobacteria > Rhodobacterales > Roseobacteraceae > Ruegeria > Ruegeria sp. AL12. Next base: position 4,854 of record NZ_JBQFXN010000009.1, read on the forward strand.
TCGGCTGGCTCGACAAGACGTTGGAGAAACTCTGATGCATCCCGCACCCTCCGTCATTCTGTTCACCACCCTGTCCGGTCTGGGATTTGGACTGCTGTTCTTTCTTGGCCTGGGGTTTCCGGCTGTCTCGGGTTGGGTGGCTTTTGTGTTCTTCGCCATTGCCTATGGTCTAGCCGTCGGCGGGCTTTTGGCTTCGACCTTCCACCTGGGCCATCCGGAACGGGCCTTGAAGGCGTTCACTCAATGGAAAACCAGCTGGCTCAGCCGTGAAGGTTGGTGTGCCGTACTCGCGCTGGTCATCATGGGGCTCTATGCGATTGGCGTGGTGTTTCTGGACCAGCGCTGGGGTTTTCTGGGCTGGATCGGCGCAGGGTTGTCGCTGGCCACAGTGTTCACGACCTCGATGATCTACACGCAGCTCAAGACCATCCCACGCTGGAACATGAACCTGACACCTGCCATGTTTCTCAGCTTCAGCCTGGCCGGTGGTGCATTGCTGGCAGGTCAGACAAGCGCAGCTCTGCCGCTGCTGTTGATCGCGGCGCTGGTGCAGATACTGTACTGGCGCAAAGGGGATCAGGCGTTTGCGTCATCGGGAACGGATCTGGGAACAGCCACCGGGCTTGGCGCACGCGGATCCGTCCGCGCCTTTGAGCCGCCCCATACCGGCACCAATTATCTGCTTCGAGAATTCGTTCACGTCGTGGGTCGCAAACACGCCGAAAAACTGCGGCTGATCTCGTTCACTCTGGCATTCGTGCTGCCGGTTCTGCTGTTGTTGCTGCCGTTCAATCACGTCTTCGCCCTGCTGGCCGTGGCCTCGCATCTGGCAGGTGTTGCAACGTCGCGCTGGCTGTTCTTTGCGCAGGCCGAACATGTCGTGGGGCTGTATTACGGCAAACGCTGAGGGGGCTCTGCCCCCGCCGCGGCAAGCCGCGACTCCCCCGGGATATTTTTAGCCAGATGAAGTCTGGATACATCAAAAAGAAAGGGCGGCGCTCAAGGTTTGAGGCCGCCCTTCGTCGTATTCTGAAATACCAGTCAGATCAGGCCGGCATGGGCCATTGCGGCCTCGATTGCATCCTTGGTGCTGTCTTCCAGCTCGGTCAGGGGTGAGCGGACTTCGGTGCTGCAAAGGCCCAGTTTGCTGAGTGCATATTTGGCACCGACAAGGCCCGGCTCGATGAAGATCGCCTCATGCAGCGGCATCAGCTTGTCCTGATACTCCAACGCTTTTGCATAATCTCCGGCCAGCGTGGCCTGCTGGAATTCGGCGCAGAGCCTGGGGGCCACGTTTGCGGTGACCGAGATGCAGCCAACACCGCCGTGCGCGTTGAAGCCAAGAGCCGTGGCGTCTTCGCCGGACAATTGGCAGAAATCTGCGCCGCAAGTTGCACGCTGCTGGCTGACACGGGCCAGATCGCCCGTTGCATCCTTGACCCCGACGATGCGAGGAAGCTTGGCCAGTTCACCCATTGTGGCAGGTGTCATGTCAATGACTGAGCGGCCCGGAATGTTGTAGATGATAATCGGGATATCCGCGGCCGCATGCAGCGCCTCGAAATGCGCGATCAGGCCACGCTGAGTTGGTTTGTTGTAATACGGCGTGACGACCAGTGCCGCATCCGCTCCGACTTTTTCCGCGAACTGAACGAAGCGGACAGCTTCGACCGTGTTGTTCGACCCGGCACCGGCAATTACAGGAACGCGGCCCGCAGCGGTTTTAACAACCTCTTCGATCACCGTTTCATGCTCTTCGTGGCTGAGCGTCGGGCTTTCACCGGTTGTTCCAACAGGCACCAGCCCGGTCGAGCCTTCGGATATCTGCCAGTCCACCAGATGTTTGAGCGTCTTCAGGTCCAACTCGCCGTTGTTGAACGGGGTGACGAGGGCTGGCATCGAGCCTTTGAACATGACACGCTCCTTCAAGGTGCATTTTGCAGTTTTTACGCCGCGGTTCCTCACGTTTCCAGCTTTGTGAGTTGATCCCAGCGACGCACGGTTTATCCTCACAGGCTCTATCCTCGGTTGGTTGGGAAATGCAAGGGATGACACGCTTTCTGGCACTGTTGACTGCTGTGATTCTGTATTCGGTGACTGCGACGCATTCAGCACGGGCAGATGCTGCTGCTGATTTGCGCGCTGGACTTAACGAAATGCGCAAAGGCGACTGGAACGCAGCGTTGCGCGTATCCGGCCAGCGAGGTTCCGTATCGCGCGATATCATTGTCTGGCACTGGCTGCGCGAGGGCTTCGGCAGCTCTGGCGACGTGTTGGTGTTTCTCGAACGTCGCCCGGACTGGCCCGGGCTGGCATGGCTGCGCCGCAAGAGCGAGCCTGTTTTCACCGGTGCCGATCCAGACAGGGTTCTGAAATTCTATGCCGGCATGCCGCCTCAGACGGCAGAGGGCGCGTTGAACTTTGCCGTCGCCCTGAAAGCCAAGGGACGTATCGGAGAGGCGGAGGCCGACATTGTGACCGCTTGGCGCACCATGCCAATGGGTTCGGGTCTGCAAAAAAGCTATCTGGAGAACTTTGCCAAACTTCTGAAGCCGCATCACGCGGCGCGCTTGGACAGAATGCTGTGGGACGGTCATCTTGTAAGCGCCGCGCAGATGTTGCCTTTGGTCGGTTCGGACGAACGCAAACTGGCCGAAGCGCGCATAGCATTGCAGAAACGCCAACCCGGTGTGGACACCAAGGTGGCAGCAGTTCCCAAGTCTCTGGCGGATGCGCCCGGGCTGGCCTTCGATCGTTTTGTCTGGCGCGACAAGAAAGAACTGGATGACAGCGCCGTCGATCTGATGCTGGCACGCTCTACCGGGCCTGACGCCCTGGGTGAGCCTGACAAATGGGCGGAGGGACGGCGCCGTCTTGCACGGCTTGAGATGCGATCGGGCCGTGCGGCGCGCGCATATGACGTGGCCGCCAATCATCACATGACCCCCGAAATGGGTTATGGCTATGCCGATCTTGAATGGCTGGCCGGTTTTCTGGCGCTTCGCAAACTGAACGATCCTGCCACCGCCGTTCGCCACTTCCAGAACTTTTCGGACGCCGTGAAATCTCCGATCTCGAAAGGCCGTGGTGGCTATTGGCTTGGGCGCGCTTACGCGGCATTGGGTGACGCGGACAAGGCGTATGACGCCTATGCGATGGGGGCCGATTACCAGACCTCATTCTACGGTCTGTTGGCCGCAGAACGGATCGGACGACCGTTTGATGCGGAACTGGCCAATCCGCGTCGCGCGCCGCATTGGCGGCAGGCGGAATTTGCCGATTCCAGCGTTTTGGAGGCCGGATTGCTGTTGCTGAAAGCCGGAGAAGCAAACCTGTCCGAACGGTTCCTGACCCATCTGGTCGAAAGCCTTGATCCAGTGCAGGCCAATCAATTGGGCGATCTGGTTATCGAACTGAAACAGCCGCATCTGGCCGTGATGATCGCCAAACGGGCGGCAACCACGGGCACCGTTCTGCCCGCAGCCTATTACCCGGTCCATCCCGTTGCAGATATGCGATTGCCGATGGCCAAGGAAATGACATTGGCCATCGCGCGCCGCGAAAGCGAGTTCGACCCGGTTGTCGTCAGCGGTGCGGGCGCGCGCGGCCTGATGCAGGTAATGCCCGCCACGGCCAAGCTGGTCGCGGGCGAGCTGGGCATTCTCAGCGGCCATCAGACGGGACGTTTGACCACGGACTGGCAATACAACGCAAAGCTTGGGGCCAACTATCTTTCCGGTCTGGCAGCCGATTTCAACGGCAACGTTGTGATGATGGCGGCGGGGTATAATGCAGGGCCAAGGCGCCCGATCTCGTGGATGGAACGCTATGGTGATCCACGCACAGGCGAGGTTGATATCGTCGACTGGATCGAGACGATCCCGTTCAGCGAAACGCGGAACTACGTGATGCGCGTGACCGAAAGCCTGCCGGTCTACCGTGCCCGCCTGGGACAACCTGCCCTTCCGATTCCGTTCTCGCAGGAGCTGATCGGATCATCTCTGGCGGCGTTCGCGCCATAAGGTGAACAAACCTGCGGCTACGACGATGGTTGCGCCCGCCACGACTTCGGGGCGCAACGTTTCGCCAAAGATCGAAATACCCAGGATCGCGCTCCAAACCAGGTGGAAATATGCAAAGGGTTGAACCGCACTGGCTTCTGCCACTTCGTAGCACTTGATCAGCAACCAGTGCCCGAATACCCCACTGACGCAAAGCAGCGCCATCCAGAGCCAGTCGCCGCGCGCCATCGGCTCCCAGAACCACATGCCAATCAAGGTCATCGCCACGGCACCGGCGACACCGGTCCAGAAAAAGCTGGTCGCCGCGCTGTCCTGACGGGCGACATATCGCGTCAAAAGACCATAGATCGCAAACAGCAAAGCGGAAATCAAAGGTATGACAGCCCATGGGTTAAAGACCCCGGCGCCCGGTTGCAGGATGATCAGAACGCCGATGCAGCCGACACCGATCGCGGCCCATCGCCGCCATCCGACCTTTTCGCCCAGCACCGGCCCGCTCAGCGCGGCGACAAGCAGAGGATAACAGATGAAAACCGCCATACTGTCGATCAGGCCAAGGACCGTAAAGCCGAACACCGCAATGCAGATCTCGGCCGCCAGCAACAAGCCCCGCACGATCTGCAAACCCAACTGACTTGTCTTTGTGGCCGCCTTCAGCCCACCGGGGGCGCGCGCGGCCAGAGCGATGACAAAAGCCGCAAAGAACCAATAGCGGATCATGACCACCATGTAGGTGTTGTAGGTTCCGGCCAGATGGCGCGAGATACCGTCCTGCAAGGCAAAGACAATTGTCGCGCCCACCATCAAAGCGATGCCCGCGCCGACATTGTTCTTCTGGGTCATGCTTTGTGTGCCCGTGTCATGTGCCGCTTGCGACCATAGCCGGGTGTGCGGGTCACGTTGAAACCGGCACTTTCAAGCCCCCGGCGCACGAAACCTGCGGCCGTATACGTGGCCGCGGTACCGCCTTTGACAGTGTGGTTTGCCACGTCCTGCAACAGGTCCGCGCCCCACAATTCGGGGTTCTTGGCTGGTGAAAACCCGTCGAGAAACCAGGCATCTGCCATTCCGTCCCAGTTCGGCAATGTCCTGCGCGCATCGCCGATCGCCACCTCAAACCGAAGCGAATCCAACACACATGTCCGTCCTGTCCAATGCGCCAGAAACCGACTGTTCCACGGATGCAATTCAGGAAAGGACCCGAGCGCGCGTTGCATGTCTTCCGGCGCCATGGGAAAGGCTTCGAAACTGGTAAAGCGCAATGGCCCTTTCTGACCGGATGCCTCCCATTCCGACCAGGCGGTCAGCAGGTTCAGGCCGGTGCCAAAACCCAACTCGGCAATGTGAAACCCCGGCGCAAACCGCGCAGGCAAATCATTTCCCGCCAGAAACACATGGCGCGTCTCTTCCAGCCCGTTCTGCAACGAGTAATATGGGTCGTCGAAGCGATCCGAGACCGGTATCTGATCTTCGGTCCACGTCAATTCGGCGCGCTGGTCTGCCATTGGGGAATCCTGTAGCTAAGCGGCGCGACACTGAACAAGGAAAAGGGAATTGGCAATGGTCGATGTGACGGTTCGCGGCGCAGGAATTTTCGGCCTGTCCATCGCCTGGATTTGCGCGCGCCGCGGTGCGAAAGTGCAGGTTGTTGATCCGTCCGGTCCCGGCGCCGGGTCCAGCGGAGGTCTGGTCGGCGCATTGGCCCCGCACGTGCCGGAAAACTGGAACGCCAAGAAAGCATTTCAGTTCGACAGTCTGATCATGGCTGAACCCTTCTGGCGACAGATCGAAGACACCGGCGGGGTTTCACCCGGCTATGGCCGGCTGGGCCGCCTTCAGCCGATCCCGGACGCGCGTGGTCTGGAACTGGCCCGCCAGCGCGAAGGCACCGCAGATGAGCTTTGGCAAGGTCGGGCGGAATGGCGTGTCATCACCACGGCCCAAGCGGGTTCTTGGTGCCCACCCAGCCCCACAGGCTTTGTCATTCGCGATACGCTGACGGCACGAATGCACCCCCGGCGGGCCTGTGCCGCGCTGGTCGCAGCCCTGGAGGTCATGGGCGTTCACATTGTCAGTGAAGCCGAGGACAAGGGGCAGGTCATCCACGCCACGGGCCTTGCAGGATTGCAGGAACTGAACGACGCCTACGGCAAGACCGTCGGAAATGGTGTCAAAGGGCAGGCCGCCCTGTTGCGCTTCGACGCGGGGGAAGTGCCGCAACTATTCGCCGACGCGATTCACATTGTCCCGCATGCTGACGGAACACTTGCGATCGGATCGACCTCGGAACGGAATTACGAGGACCCGACCAGCACGGACGAAGCTCTGGACGAAGTGATAGACCGCGCCACGCGCGTCCTGCCCCTGTTGCACGGGGCCGAGGTGATCGAACGCTGGGCTGGTGTGCGCCCGCGCAGCAAAAGCCGAGCGCCGATGTTGGGCGCCCATCCCCTGCATCAAGGGCAGTACATCGCCAATGGCGGGTTCAAAATCGGTTTCGGCATGGCCCCCAAAATCGCCGAGGTCATGGCCGATCTTATGCTTGAAGATCGGGATACGATCCCTGATGAGTTCCGGCCCGAAGCCTCATTGTGACTGCGCGACGGCTTGCATACATTGCCGCCCGTCAGGGCCACGCACCCACATGTTTTCACCCCTCCGGCACAACTGGGCATTTTCGAAATGCATCAATGGCGAAGTCGCGCGGAACGAAAACGAGGCGAGCGGACCGATCAGGTCAACCGCGAACAACATCAGAAGCTGCGCCAGAAGCGGCCCGTGCACGACCAGCCCGCCATATCCTTCAACATCGCGCGCATAGTCCAGATCATAGTGAATACGGTGGCCATTGAAGGTCAGGGCCGAGTATCGAAACAACAACGTTGAATCGAACCCGACTTCGCGGCAATCGGTCTCATCGGTGCGCGCTGTGGGCGGTTGGGGCATTTCAGCATCCGGCGCAGAATCTTCGCGATAAACGAGATCCTGCCACTCTGTCACGCGCAACAGACCGTTCTGCCAGATCTCGTGCCGCAAAGTGACAAAGCCCAACGGGCCGGACCGCCCCACCTTGGCGCTTTGACTTTCAAGAACCGATTTCTTTTCGGCGGTGATCCCTGCGATCAGAGGAGCGTGAAAGGTCAACCGCCCGCCGGCCCACATTCTGCGCGGCCACCCCATATCCGGGATCAAACCCCCAACCTTGGGATGCCCATCCCGGCCCAATGCGGCGGCCGGTTGCGGGGTCCAGAAATAAAGCTGATGGAAGAAGGGCGGCAATTCCGAACCACTGGCGATCGTTGCCACACCGCCCAGCGCCACCTGAAATGCCGCCGCGCGGGCCGGATCCAAGAGATCGGTCTGTCGCTCTTGCGTCATTTGCCTGAACCGCGATCAGAAACCGGCCTCGGCCCGGAGTTTCTGCATCAAGTCATGCAAAGACTTTTCGTACCGGTCCGAACGCAGCTTTCCCTGATCGTCGAATTCGTTCGAACTGTTCGCCAGATGGATTTCGGGCCCTTGCAGGATGCGCGGCTGAAATGGAACCATACAGGCCCGCAGGATCATCTGCGCCCGTTCCCCGCCTGCACGACCAGCGGCCGCCGACATTACCGCAACCGGTTTGTCGGCCCATGGATTGCCTTGCGTTCGGCTGACCCAGTCCAGCGCGTTTTTCAGAACGCCTGATGGACCCTTGTTGTACTCAGGTGTCGAAATGATCACCGCATCGGCCTGTGCGATCTGATTGGCCAGCGTATGAACCGCCTCGGGAATCCCTTCTCCGTCTTCCAGATCACCATCGTAGAGGGGCAGGTTCAAATCCGCTTCGACAAAGCTTGCCGGATCGAACAACCGTGCCGCCTCGCGCAGAAGCTTACGGTTGGTCGCGTTCTGGCGCAGGGAACCGGACAGGCCAAGAAGGGTCGGTTGAGACATCGGGAAAGCTCCGTTTCTGTGTTTCCCGCAAGTTAGACCGAGATCACCCCGATCCAAACCCCATTTGACGCACAGTCATTGCGCAAACCGAGCCGCCCATCGGGCGGCCCCGCTGTTCACGCCGCGCAGTGGTTACGCGTTCCCGCTGGGCACCACGACAATCTCGACACGCCGGTTTTGCGATTTTCCTTCGGGCGTCAGGTTGGACGCGACAGGGTTGTTTTCGCCCTGCCCGATCGTGCGAATGCGGTTGTAGCTGACACCATTGGCCTGAAGGATATCGGCCACGGCATTCGCGCGACGCTCTGACAGGCCCTGATTGTAGGTTGCGTCGCCGTCGCTGTCAGTGTGCCCGATGATCTGCACGTTCGAATTCGGGTAGTTGACCAGGTTCTGGCCCACTTTCACCAGGTCAGACCGTAACGCCGGGCGCACGGTCGAACTGTCGGTGTCAAAGGTGATGTCATTCGGGACCGTCACAATCAGGCGATCGCCTGCGTTGACGATTGTAATTCCGTCATTTGCCAGTTGTTGACGCAGCTCCGCAGCCTGCTTGTCCAGTTGATTGCCGATCACGCCGCCCCCAGCAGCACCGATTGCAGCACCGGCCAGCGCGCCCAAACCGGGGTTCGAATTATTGGCAATCGCCCCGATTCCAGCGCCGACCAGCCCACCCAGAACGGCGCCCTGTTTGGCGTTCTGGTTCGGGTCGTCTTGTACTGTCAGCGTGCCCGGGTCGGTACAGGCCGCCAACACAAGGGCTGAACACAAACCTGTGGCCACGAAAAACTTGGAAATCGTCATGATATCACCTTCTGCTCCAGCACCCGTTATTCGGGCGTGCTTCGTTTTCCTCAGTATATCACTGTGCAGGCTTGGCGGCTCAAGCAACAATGCGGTGAAGTCGGCGAATACCCGCCAAACACGTATTCAAACCGCTTCAACGAACGTTTCTGCATTCTGCTGTTCCTGCCAGAGCTCGCGCAACGACCTGCTTTGTCCTGAAAAGCTATCTTCGGTGCATTCACTGGACCAGATACGGTCGGTGCGGAAATGGCGAAACCCGTTACGCAATTCGCACCAGCCTGCCAGCATCGTGCATTCGATGTGATAGATCAGCGCCAAAGGGCGCACGACCCGAACCGTGCGTTCGCCTTCGCCATCTTCATAGGTGATACGGATTTTCCGCTCTGCCCTGATGGCTTCGCGGTAATGCGCGATCGAAACGCAACCCTTGTTTGGATCATCCGCCGGGGCACCCCATGGGGCAACCTGCAACCAATCCGCTGGGCAATGCAATGCGTCGATCTTCTGGCATATCCGGCTGGCGGCCCTTTGCAGGTGACTGTCGCCGGTACGCGCAAGAAGAGACAGGCCAACCCACAAGGCCTCAACTTCTTCTGCATCGAAATTGAGCGGCGGCAGATCATAGCCGCGCCGCATCACGTACCCGATGCCGGCCTCACCTTCGATGGGCGTCCGTTGCGCCTGCAACTCGGCAATATCCCGATAAACCGTGCGCACGGACACCTCCAACCTTGCGGCCAGAGCCTCTGCCGTGACCGGAGCGCCCGCAGCCCGCAGGATCTGGATGATTTCAAACAATCGGGTCGAACGGCGCATTGCATCCTCCTGTCAACATGCTGACACCCTAGCACACCCCACTGACAAGAGGGTGTCAGGAGTGATGGGCCAGATTGGAACGGCATCGAAAGAAGGAGCACGAAATATGCCATACCTCGACACCCATGTCATGATGACACTCAGGCTGGGGCAATGGTCTCAGGACCATACCCTGCGCGCCTTCGAGATCGAGCGCGAAATCACCATGGCCCGGCAGTGCAAGCAGCCCGTATCAAAGAAACGATCCAAACGTTTTTCGCTGGGGAATCTGAAGATGCTCTGGACCAGCACGGCCTGAGATCAGAACTCGGGCCGGGCCCGAAACTTCATCGAAACCCCACCTTCCGGGTGTTTCAGGCGCAGCTCTTCTGAATGCAGCATCAATCTGGGGAAGTCCAGCGCGTCGCCTGTCGCATAGAATGGATCGCCCAGGATCGGGTGGCCCAGCGCCTGCATATGAACGCGAAGTTGATGAGACCGGCCCGTTTTGGGAAACAGACGCACACGCGTTGTATTGCCTTCGGTCTTGACGACACGCCAGTCCGTCACGGCAGGTTTGCCCGTCACATGGCAAACCATCTGTCTGGGCCGGTTGGGCCAGTCCACGATCAGAGGCAAGTCCACGGTGCCGGTCTTGGGTTCCAGCTGCCCCCAGACACGGGCGACATAGGTTTTGCGGGTCTGACGCTGCTCGAATTGCATGCTCAGGTTGCGCTGCGCGTGCGGCGTTTGGGCAAAGACCATGACACCGGACGTGTCCCGGTCCAGCCGGTGCACCAGCAGTGCTTGTGGAAATGCATCCTGCACCCGGGTCAACAGACAATCTGACAGATTCGCGCCCCGCCCCGGAACCGAAAGCAGGCCCGATGGTTTGTTCACCACGATCAGCTGTGCATCTTCATGCAACACATCCAGTGGGGTTTGAGGGGGTTCATAGGTGTCGCTCATGCAGGGTGCCTATCGCAGCTCGTGACCTCCCGCAACGTCGTCCTTGCATGCCCGCCCATGTTCGGTGACCTTCTCTTCAAAAGCGGAGGAGATGCCATGCACCCGACAATTGAACGCATGCAAGAGGTTGTCGCAAAGGGCGATGAGGCCTTGATCCATCAGCTCCTGGCCGAAGATGTGCAGTTCCTGCCGCCCACATACTACAGCACCTGGACAGGGCGCGCACCGGTCGCTGCCGTTCTGGGGCATGTCGGGCAGGTATTTTCAGATTTTCGTTATCGGCGCGTCATGGGCGACGGGAAAGACTGGGCATTGGAGTTTCAATGCAAAGTCGGTGATCTGGATGGTATCGGCGTGGATCTTGTTACGTTGAACGACGATGGGTTGATCCAGGTTTTCGAGGTCGTCATGCGCCCCTACAAAACGGTAGGTGCCTTGCGCGATGCCATGATGGCGCGGGTCATGACAGACGCTCGTTTTCTGGAATTCAAAAACGCGCTGAGCTGACAATGCCTCGTTCACTGGCTGCCGATCAGATTTTGCGGGTTCCGTTGCTTCCGGTGCTTGCCGCGCAGGGCCTATCGGTACGCAGGAACGCGCAGTTGCTGCCGGAACCGACTGGCCCGCGCGAAGGCCGCACAGGGCGCGGGCCGCGTCTGCGGCTTCTGATCACCGGTGACAGTTCGGCAGCCGGAGTGGGCGCAGGCACGCAGGATCAGGCGTTATCCGGCCATCTGGTCAACCGTCTGGCCGGGCACTATGCGGTCGAATGGCGGCTGGAAGCGACAACCGGGCACACCACCCAGGACACGATTGAGCGTCTTTCGCAAATGGAAGGCGAATTCGATGCTGTCGTTACGGCACTCGGCGTCAATGATGTCACCCGGGCTGTGACACGCCAGCAATTTGCGCGCCGCCAGACTCGCCTTATCCGCTTGCTTTCAGAAAACCTGGGGGCTCGTCGCATCGTCGTAACCGCAGTCCCGCAGATGAACAGGTTTCCGGCCCTGCCTCAGCCGCTGGCCTGGGTGCTTGGATGCCAGGCCGCGCGCCTGGATCAAGGGTTGCAAGAGGTTGCGGCTGCATTTTCGCATGTTCAACACCTGCCACTCGACCTGCCGGACGACCCGGCGTTGGCTGCACCGGATGGCTATCATCCCAGCCCCCGGGCGTATGCGCTTTGGGCGGATGCAGCCGCGCGCCTGTTGCTTCAGGCCTGACCGCGCGCCTGCCGGATCATAGGGATCGAGTAAACGACCAGAGCCGCCCAGATCAGTGGGAATGCGATCATCCGGCCCGTGTCTATCTTCTCGCCGAACAGGGTTATCGCTGTAATGAAGATCATGGTCGGTGCGATGTATTGCAGGATGCCCATCGTGGACAGGCGCACCAGTTTGGCGCCGTTTGCATAGACCAACAACGGCACCGCCGTCACGACCCCTGCACAGGACAACAACAAGGTGTCCGACATCGCGACACCGAAATGACCAGTGCCCCGCACCCCCAGAAAGGTGACATAGACCAGCGCCGGAATCAAAAGGATCAGGACCTCAAGCAGGAAACCCTGGTTCGGCCCAATCGGCAGCGAGCGCTTGAAGAACGCGTAGAAGCCCCAGCTGATCATCAACCCAAGAGCCGCCCAAGGCAAACGACCGGCTTCCACCACAAGTACCACCACACCCAGCGCGGCCAATCCGACCGCGAACAATTGTGTCCGTGTCAGGGGTTCTCTCAAAAGGATTGCCCCCAGCGCGATACTGAATAGGGGGTTGATGTAATAACCCAACGCCGCATCCAGTGCGTTGCCCGTGGAAATGGCCCATACGTAAATCGCCCAGTTCACGGAAATAAGCGCTGCTGTCAAAGCGGCCATACCCAACATCTTCGGATTGCCAAGCGCGGCCTTCAGATCCCGGGTTCGGCCCAGGACAACCAGCAACAACCCGGCCACAGGCACTGACCAGATAACACGGTGCGCTACAACCTCAACCGCGCCCATATGATCCAGCGCTTTCATGTACAGAGGCAAGAACCCCCACAGGACATAGGCCGTGACTGCCAGCGCAAGCCCCTTTGGTGTGTCCGTGTTCTGTGAAGGTAGAAGCGTGTCTGCCACATCGGGTCTCCGGTTGATACCGGTTCGGTTTAAGGCAGAAATGAACGGGTTGAAAACTCTGAAAACAGTGAAGTGTCACATAACAATGTTTGATGAGTTGTCAAATCACGCTTTTTAGGTCAGGTCTGAAATGCGAGGCTCTGCCTCGCGCTCCGGGATATTTGTGGCCAGATGAACAAGGGACCCGCTCTTCATCTGGCCACAAATATCCCGGGGGAGTCGCCGAAGGCGGCGGGGGCAGCGCCCCCACCAAACCCCGTGGTCACACCTTCACCCGTTCGGATTTCGGGTCATACATCGGCTTGAGCGACGCCTCGGCCCGAACTTTCGTGCCACACACGTCGATTTCGTAGGTCGAGGCCAGAACGTCTGCGGCCTTCTCCCCTTCGCAGGGCACGTAACCCAAACCGATGGCGCCTCCCAGCGTGTGGCCATAGTTGCCCGAGCTGAGATAGCCCACATACTCGCCATCGCGGATGATCGGTTCATTGTGGAACAGCAGCGGCTCGGGATCGGTCAGGCGGAATTGAACCAGGCGCGATTTCGGCCCGCTTTCCTTGCGCGCGATCACCGCCTCGCGGCCGATGAAGTCGCAGCCCTTGTCCACCTTGACGGCAAAGCCCAGCCCCGCATCCACCACGTGATCCTCGCAGGTGATGTCATGGCCGAAATGGCGGAAACCTTTTTCGATCCGGCAGCTGTCCATCATGTGCATGCCACAGAGTTTCAGCCCCATGTCCTGCCCCGCATCGTGCAGCGTTTCAAAGACGTGGCCCGCCATGTCGGAAGAGACATAGATCTCCCATCCAAGCTCGCCCACATAGGTGACACGGTGGGCGCGGGCGAGGCCCATGCCGATCTCGATTTCCTGCGCGGTGCCGAAGGGGTTTGCCGCGTTGGTGAAATCGTTTGGCGAAACCTTTTCCAGCAAGGCCCGCGCATTCGGACCCATCACCGCCAGAACGCCTTCACCCGCCGTGACATCGGTGATGACCACGTTGAAATCGCCCGAATGACGCATCATCCAGGTCTGGTCCGCCAGGCGCGTCGCCGCCGGGGTGACCACCAGATAGGCGGTCTCGGAAAGGCGGGTGACGGTGACATCTGCCTCGATCCCGCCGGAACGGTTCAGAAACTGCGTGTAGACGATCTTGCCATTGGGCACGGCATAGTCGCCGCCACCGACATAGTTCATGAACTTCTCGGCATCGGGGCCCTCGACCCGGATCTTGCCGAAGGAGGACATGTCGTACATGCCCACGTTTTCGCGCACAGCGTGGTGTTCAGCGGTCGAGTTCTCGAACCAGTTCTGACGCTTCCAACTGTAGTTGTATTCGCGTTCCTGCCCTTCGTTGGCGAACCAATTGGCGCGCTCCCACCCGGCCAGTTCACCGAACACGGCACCGTGTTCATTCAGGTGGTGGTGGAATGGCGTCCGGCGCACGCCGCGCGCGGTGGCCTTTTGGCGATAGGGGTAGTGGTCGGCATAGAGCAGGCCCAGCGTTTCCTTGGACCGTTCGAAAAGATACTGTTTGTTGCCCTGGAAGGGTTGCATCCGGCTGATGTCCACATCGCCCAGGTCAAAGGGTTTTTCACCCGAATCCATCCACTCGGCCAGCGCCATGCCCGCGCCGCCCGCCGACTGGATCCCGATCGAGTTGAAGCCGGCGGCGACCCAGACATTGTCCATCTCGGGCGCAAGGCCAAGGTGATAGGCGTCGTCGGGCGTGAAGCTTTCAGGCCCGTTGAAGAAGGTGTGAATGCCTGCCTCGGCCAGCATTGGCATGCGGTTGCAGGCGGCCTCGAGGATCGGTTCGAAATGGTCGAAATCCTCGGGCAGTTGATCGAACTCGAAACTGTCTGGGATGCCCTCCATCGCCCAGGGCTTGGCGTTGGGCTCGAAGGCACCCAGCAGGATCTTGCCCGCATCCTCCTTGTAATAGGCGCATTCGTCCGGCACCCGCAGCACCGGCAGCTGGGTCAGGCCGTCGATGTTCTCGGTCACGATATAGAAGTGTTCGCAGGCGTGCAGCGGCACGTTGACGCCCGCCATGCGGCCAACTTCGTGCCCCCACATGCCGGCGCAGTTCACCACCATGTCGCATTCGATATGGCCCGAGGCGCTGCCGTCATCGGCCACCCAGTCCACGCCGGTCACGCGGCGCCCTTCCTTGACGATATCGGTGACCTTCACCCGTTCCTTGACGATGGCGCCGCGCTGGCGGGCGCCCTTGGCCAGAGCCAGCGCGATGTTGGCCGGATCACCCTGCCCGTCCAGCGGCAGATAGACCGCGCCCTTGACACCTTCAAGGTTGATATGCGGATAAAGCTCCTGCACGCGCTCATTCGAGATTTCTTCGACCTCGACGCCAAACGCCCGCGCCATCGCAGCCTGACGATAGATTTCCTCTTTGCGTTCCTCGGTCAGCGCCACGGTGATCGACCCGCAGCGCTTGAAGCCCGTGGCGACACCGGTTTCCTCTTCCAGCGCGCCATACAGCTCCTGGCTGTACTTCGCCAGCTTGGTCATGTTCGCGGTGGCGCGCAGCTGCGCGATCAGACCCGCCGCATGCCATGTGGTGCCCGAGGTGAGCTGCTTGCGTTCAAGCAACACGACGTCTTTCCAACCCTTCTTGGTCAAATGATAAGCGACCGAGCATCCGATGACGCCACCGCCGATGATGACCGCTCGGGCCTTGCTGGGAAGATCAACCATCCTGAAATCTCCGCTGTGTCAGGTTTGGCGTAGGTTGCCACGGAAGATCGACAACAAATGCACCAAAAGCGTCACAGAATTCGCAGTTTTCACCGATGTGATGCCGCTCGCTTTTGTCGGCGTACGACAAAGGGCGTGACCCCGAAGAAGCTTTTGTAAACGGACGAAAACCCGTTCGGAAAACCACAGGCCAAACCAATTTCGCGAACGCTCATCGTGGTGTTCAGCAACAGGTTATTTGCCTTGGCCAGTCGCATTTCCCGGTAGAATCCGTTGGGAGTGGTTCCAAAAAAGGTTTTGAACTTGCGCTCGAGGGACCGGTTCGACAGGTGCAGCGATTCGACGATCTGATTGATCGGCAGAGGGTCTTCGATATTGGCCTGCATGAGCTTTATGCACTGATCCAGCTTCGAGTCGCCTGTCGCCGTCAACTTGGCGCCCGAAAATGGCTGCATCGAAGCGAAATCGCGGATGTTCTCATGCAGCATGATGTCGGCCACGGTCATCTTCGCAGGCCCCGAGATATGGCGCCCGATCACCGCCAAGGCGATATCCGTCGTGGCCTCCATCCCGGCACATGTCACAACCGCGCCCTGTTCGGTTGCAATCGACAGTTTGGCTTCGAACCGGGCGCCGCGTTCCCGCAGAAACGATGCGTTTTCCCAATGGGTTGCCAGGTCGGCCGTTCCCTGCTCGTCGATATAGCGGCTGGCGGCTTCGGCCAGCAGGAACACCTTGGCGTCCCGGAAGGTATAGTCCGACACCACCCGCCCCAACGACAAATCCGGATGGTCCGGGTCTGAATTGCCGATTACGAACAGGTAATCTGCCCTTGGCTGTGACGGCACTGCTTCTGTTTGAACCACGGCGTCACTGCTGCTGGCAATCGGGCCACCTTTGAGCGAGCGATAGGTGAAGGTGAACGGAGGGCTTGGGCATACGCGGTTGGCCAGCCTCAAGACCTCAACCAACGACGCCAGCTCCAACAGCACGAAACCCGGCGCGACAAGGATGTCGAAATGCCGGATGGCTTGTTTTGGAGCGTTCGAAGTAGATTTTGCCGCCATTTTTTCAAACGATGTTATGACCGGCGGCCCGCAACCGATTCGCCAGTTCTTCGATATGATCCGGCCCGATTTCGCAGCATCCGCCAACAATCGTTGCCCCCTGATCTATCCACCGCATCACCTGGTCCGCATAAGCCCTGGGGCCAAGGTCATGACGTTCTTGCAGGGCATCCACGGTCGGCGCATCCTGAAGGAAATCATCCGAAATATGCGTAAAGCCATTGGCGTAGGCCCCATAGGGCCGACCCATGCCGGACAGAACTTCCAGCGCCGCCGGCATCGCCTCGGGGCACGAACAATTGATCAACACGGCATCGGGCGAAAACTCCTCCACCAGCAGAGCAATGTCCGCCAACGGTTCGCCGGACCTGAGAAGGCTGCCATCGTCATCATTGACTGACAGAGACAGCCAAACCGGTTTTTCGCATCCGACCGTGCCACGCAATGCGCCCTCGGCCTCTTGCACCGAGGACACGGTCTCGATCAAAAACAGATCGACCCGCGCGGCCATCATGGCCACAAGTTCGGCGAACTTTTCGGCCGCATCCGCAGGGTCCGGGTTAAGGTCGGGGCGATATGAAGCGAGCAATGGCCCCAGTGCACCCGCAATCCGCCCCCCGGTTGCCGCGCGGGCAAGTTCGGCCTGTGTCAGGGCGGTGTCGATCAGGGTAGGCATATGATCCTCCATCCCCACCCGCACCAGACGAGAGCGATGGACGGCATAAGTATTGGTTGTCGCGACCGTCGCACCCCGGCTGAAATAATCGCGGTGCACTTCCGCGACCAAATCGGGGTGATCAATCATCACGCGCGTCGACCACAGCGGTGTCGCCTGATCGCCACTGCGTTTTACCAGTTCCTGCCCGATAGAGCCGTCCAAAAGAGTGATATCTGCCATGTCATTACTCCTCAGGGCACCAATACCAGTTTTCCCGGAAGGGTCTTCGATTGAAAGTCAGCCTGTGCAATACCAATATCCTTCAACGGATAGGTCCGGGAAACCAGTGGCTTGATCCGTCCGGTATTCACCAGTTCAACAAGACGGTCAAAGACTTCGGGCGCCTGGTGCGTGCACCCATGTATGGTGATGTCGCGCAGATATATGTCCCGCAGATCAGCTTCGACAATCGGGCCTGCTATTGCCCCCGAAACGGCATAGTGCCCGCCGGATTTCAGGGAAAGGATCAGCGATGGCCAGGCCGGGCCACCCACAACGTCGATCACCACATCGAACATATCCTGCGGAAGCGGGTCGTTCCGGTCAAACGTATTCTCGGCCCCCTGGGATTTCACGATCTCGGCTTTCGTGCCCGCTGTTACAGCCCAAACCGACGCCCCGCGCAGGGCGGCCAGTTGCACCGCCGCCAACCCGACGCCACCCGAGGCGCCGGTGATCAGCACCTTGTGCCCGGCCGTCACGCCTGCGCGGGTCAGCAGGTTCTCCGCCGTCCCGAAGGCGCAAGGAATGGCGGCGATTTCCACATCCGAAAGGGGCGAGGCGCTGACGTCATAGAGATCATCGGCTTCAACCAGACAATACTGCGCAAAAGCCCCGTCGATTTCGGAACCCAGCGCAATGAAGCCCTGCGGGTTTCCCGGGCGCGGGCGCGGCAGGTTTATCGGACAGGTCACGCGCTGACCCGGTTTGAAGGCAACACCCGGCCCAACCTGTTCCACGATGCCGCAAAGATCTCCGCCCTGAATGCGGGGAAAGTGCAATGCACCGCCCCAACCGCCCGCTTCGACCTTCTGATCAACGGCATCCGTCGCGCCGGTGACGTCCGAGGAATACCAACCGACCCGTGTGTTGATATCCGTGTTGTTCACGCCTGCGGCGGCGACCCGAACCAGAACTTGCCCTGCCCCGGGTTCAGGAACCGGGATATCATCTCGCCATTCCAGAACTTCGGGGCCACCGTGGCCCGTCAGATAGACACCGGACATCGTCTTTGGAGCATTCATTTCGCTGGCTTCTCAGGTCTGGTCGGCGGGATGGGGCGGAACCGGTCCCATCGGCACGATGTCATATCGGGCATTCAGGTCGGCCATCTTGGCCTCGTCCTCGAAATCCGCCGGGGTCATGGTTGCCAGTTCCGCAAGGAAACCATCAAACCCGGATGGTTGAAAGATCATGAGCATCCGTGCCGGTTTTTTGTCGGCAACCCGGCAGGCATGCGACACACCCGCCGGAACATGCATGGTGGTGCCCGGCGTGCACAGGTGCCAGTCTCCGTCGACATAGAAATCCACGGCGCCCTCCAGGAAATAGAACGTCTCGGCATGGCTGTCGTGGCGATGAAGGCCAAGCGCGAAGCTGGCCTTCAAGTTGTCTTCCATCAGTGTGTAGGCTCCGCCCGTGTCCTCACCGGAAACTTTCACGAAGGTATGGTCGTTTTCCCAGTCATAGTTGGGACCTTCACCAGGTCCCATCTTGGAATATCGCGGGCGCATGGGGGCCTCCTTTTTGTCAGGCGCGCAGCCGCTCGTTTGCGGGATCCCACAGCGGCTGACCCTCCTGTACCACGGCGCGGCACTTCTGGCCGTAGATTTCCACTTCGAGCTCGGTGCCCGGGTTGGCCAGATCGGCCTTGATCATGCCCAGCGCGATGGATTTGCCGACGCGGTACCCCCATGCGCCCGAAGTGGTCTCGCCCACGATCTGATCGCCCTGCCAGATGCAGGACATGTAAGGCGCATCGCAGTCACCGGCCTCGACGACCAGCGTAACGAAAGACTTCTTCACTCCACGCTGCTTTTCGGCCAGCAACGCGGCCTTGCCCGGGAAGTCCTGCGGCTTGTCGAACTTGATGAAGCGCTCCAGCCCACCTTCCAGCAGCGAGTAGTCGGTGCTCAGATCGCCCTTCCACGCGCGGTATCCCTTTTCGATGCGCAGGCTGTTCAGCGCATACATGCCAAACGGCTTGGCCCCGGCGGCAAGGATCGCGTCATAGATCGCGGGCATGTGCTCGTTGAGCGCATGCACCTCCCAGCCCAGTTCGCCGGCGAAGGACACGCGGATCAGGTGGGCGGGCTGTCCGGCCACGGTGGCCGCCTGATGGGTCAGCCAGCCCAGCGAGAGGTCGGCATCGGTCAGGCCCGACAGGATCTCGCGCGATTTCGGCCCGGTCACGATCAGCGTGTCGCGGGTGGTGGTCACGTCCTCGACGGTGACGCCCGCGGGCATCGCGTTCACAAGGATGTCGCGGTCATGCCATTGCGCGGTGGCGGCGGTGATCATCACGAAGTCATCCTCACCCAGGCGCATGCAGGACATCTCGGTCAGGATGCGGCCGCGATCGTCGGCGATGTAGACCAGGTTGATCCGGCCCACCTTGGGCAGACCACCGGTGACCAGCCCGCGCAACGCCTCGGCCGCGCCTTCGCCCTTGACGATGAAGCGCGAGAAGCCCGGCAGGTCGAGCACGCCGCAATGGTCACGCACGGCCTCGCACTCCTCTTTGATCCGCTGCTCCCACGGGCCGGACCGGCCCCAGGTGTGGGTGCTTTCCTCGGAGGTGTCGTCACCCGGCTGCGCGAACCAGTTGGCGCGCTCCCAGCCGTTGTAGACCCCCATGACACCGCCCAGTTCCTTGACCTTGGCATGCACCGGCGACAGCTTCTTGTCGCGCGCGGCGGGCCATTCATGATGCGGGAAGTGCATGGCGTATTCGTTGCCGTAGACCTCCATGCCCTTCTGGTTGCAGTAATCCTGATCGGTGTAGTCGGTGTAGCGGCGCGGATCGACGGCCCACATATCCCATTCGGTGGCGCCATCCACGATCCATTCGGCCAGTACCTTGCCCGCGCCGCCGCCCTGGGCGATGCCAAAGGTGAAGGTATGCGCCTCGAAGGCGTTCTTGACGCCGGGCATCGGGCCGATCAGCGGCAGGCCATCGGGCGCATAAGGGATCGGGCCGTTGATCACGCGCCCTACGCCCGAGGTCGCCATCAGCGGCACCCGTTCCATCGCGTCGGTGACGATATCCTCGATCCGGTCCAGATCGTCGTTCCACAGCTGGAAGCTGAAGTCCTCGGGCATCGGGTCGTCCTCGGTCATCCAATGGCCCTTGCAGTTGGGCTCGTAGGGGCCAAGGTTGAAGCCATGCTTCTCCTGCCGCAGGTAGTAGGAAATATCCACGTCGCGCAGCAGCGGCAGCTTGCCGCCGTTTTCCTTCGACCAGGCCTCGACCTCGGGGATCTCGTCAGTCAGTAGATACTGGTGGCTCATGACCATCGCTGGCACGGTGCGACCACCATAAGGCTTGAACCATTCACCCACACGCTGCGCGTAGTAGCCGGCGGCGTTGACGACATAGTCGCAGTCGATATCGCCCTTTTCGGTGTGGACGGTCCAGGTGCCGTCGTCATGTTGGCTCACGCCTGTGGCAGGGCAGAACCGGATGATCTTCTGGCCCATGTCACGCGCGCCCTTGGCCAGCGCCTGCGTCAGCTGCGCCGGGTCGATGTCACCGTCGGTCGGGTCATACAGAACTCCCTCAAGATCATGAGTTTCCAGGAAAGGGTAGCGTTCCTTGGCCTGCTCCGGCGTCCACATCTCCATCGGGATTCCCTGATAGCGGCCCATCGACATGGCCCGCTGGAACTCCTGCATCCGTTCCTTGCTGTGCGCCAGACGGATCGACCCCGAAACATGGTAGTTCATCGGATAGTCGACCTCTTCGCCCAGACGCGAATACAGCTCGGTCGAATAGCGCTGCATGTTCATGATCGCCCACGAGGTCGAAAAGGTCGGAACGTTACCGGCCGCATGCCAGGTCGAACCTGCGGTCAGTTCGTTCTTTTCCAGCAGAACGCAGTCGGTCCAGCCTTTCTTGGCCAGATGATACAGCGAGGAAGCCCCCACCACACCGCCACCGATAATGACCACGCGGGCTTTTGTCGGAAAATCACTCATGTGTCTTGGTCCCTGTTACTGTGCCCGTTGGGGCAGATCGTCCGTGATGTCGTAATAGTCGCCCTTGTCAGCCACAAAGATGTGCTTCGAGAGCTTTTGGCCCGTGGGCGCATCGAACGCGCCCATGGCAATCGAAATCGTGTCCTCTTCGGTATGTTGCCAGAAGAGAAATGAGCCGCATTTGTTGCAAAACCCGCGCCGTGCGATGTCTGATGCGCGAAACCAGTTCAGCGTGTCGCGGGCCGAGAAACTCAGATTGTCCTGATGGGTCGTGGTCGAGGCCCAGACATGGCCGGATTGCTTTCGGCACTGCCCGCAATGGCAGACCGAAGGCGGAGAAAGGTCTCCGTCGATGGTGAAAGCAACTGAACCGCAAAGGCAGGACCCTCTGTACATAAGATTACCCCCTTGCCGCAGGCGCGGTGCTGGTTCCCAACAACACGCCGTAGATTATGAAACAGGCCGCCATCACCCGGCGCACCCAGATGTTGAACACTGCGCCCAGCGCCGCCTTGCCCATCAAAGCGCCCAACACGGTAAAACCGGTATAGCTGAGCGTTGTGATGAAAAGTGCGGTTGGCATGATCACGACCATCTGCTGCCAGATCGGCACGTCCGGCTGCACGAATTGCGAAAACGCGGCCAGATAGCCCGCGACGCTTTTTGGGTTGATCGTGGCCACTGCCAGCGCGTGCAGATAAACGTGCCGGGCCGGGCGTTCCGAGACCGGAGCGGGCTTGCCGGCATTCATCCATCCCCGCACGCCCAACCAGATCAGAAAGCCCGCGCCGACCAGCTTGGCCACGAAAAACCCGGTCGGAGAAGCGGCAATCAGGGCTGTGACGCCCAGCGCGGACAGAATCAAAAACATGCTGGCCTGCGTCAGTATGGCCAATACACCCATCATGGCCTTTGGAAACGGCAGGCTCATCCCGTTCGAGATGCAGTTGACCGCGTTCGGCCCCGGTGTGGTGACGAATACCACCCAGAACAGCGCGAAAATGGTCCAGGCCTCGAATGACATCAGTACACCGGCGGAGCAATGACCCATATGGCCACAGCAGGCTCTTCATAGGGGTTGGCCCATTGATAAGGTTCATGTTTGATCCGAAAACTGTCGCCTGGCCCCACGAGGAATTCACGCGACCCGATCGTCAGGTTCAATCGACCTGAAATCATATAGCCCACTTCCTGGGTCGGGCGGTTGGCCGGTGTCTGCATCCGTGAATTTGGCTCGAACGTGGAATGCACCATTTCGAAATCATCGGTCAGATCCGGCGACAGCAACTCTTCGATCAGGCCTTCTTCGCCCGACCCCATCGGGCGACGCGACCCGGCGCGCACAACATAGCCCAATTCGTCCGCAGGGGCGGCTGAATGCGCAAACAGCATCGACATTGGCACGCCAAGGCATTCTGCAATCTGGCGCAGGTCCGAGATTGAAGGCTCGGACAAATCGCGCTCGACCTGGCTCAACCAACCGACAGAGCGATCCAGCCGAGTTGCAATCTCGGTCAGGGTCAACCCTCGGGCCTTGCGCAAGGCCCTCAGGTCAGCACCAAGGGTCGCGCTTTGGGGGGCTTGGCTGTTCACAGGCCGCTCCGAATCTTGTGAAATTCTTCCTTCGTTTTTCACGATGGAGCAAGCTGGTGAAATTTCCAAGCATTTTTTCACGCTCGGTTTCATTTGGGTGTCGATTATCATCGTTTGCGAACGACAGAATTGAGGACCAGCAGGCGCACAGGCCTCTGAAACACCAGAAAATCCGCAGGGGTGCAGCAGCCGAATTTCAGTTTTTGCCGTACAAGGGCTTCATTTCAAAAAGACAGCACATATCGCTCCCCCGTGGCGCTGCGGCGACATGGGAAAACCTTCGCGACAGAGACAGCTCTGGAAAAGCCTGAATCGTGCAAAGCCCGCCCGGCTTCAGAATTGAAGGCCGGCAAAAACCTTCACTTCATCCAACACATGTTGAGGCCAACGACGGGTGAAACTGTCGGCGATCGTTTCACGCTTTTCCGGCTCAAGCCCGGCAAGCAAGCTGGGAAAGCGGCGGCGGTTTCTGGGCAGGGTCCACATTTCGATGCCGTTTTCGAAACAGTACCGGGCAAAACGCACGTCGACGAACTTCTCGCTGCCTTCCATGTATTCCAGTGTCGGGAACAGCGACCCGGACACCATGACGGTTCCGGTTCCCAGCTGGTGCACCCTGGTCGAGTAGGTCAGCCGTTGGTTCATACGCAACAACGTGCGCTGCCGGATGGACCTGGGCGTCGGGTGTGTGAACGTCGTGGCATGATAGCCGAAGACACGTTTTTCCAGTCCGACGCCCCGCGCCCGGCGTATGGTCTGACGGACATAGTTGTCCGCATATTCGATATCATCGTCGACCAGAAAAACGGTATCTGCCGGATCCGGCTGGAAAATGAACTTGCCGACATCCTTGTAATCCCGGTCGGGGATCACGGCGGTGACGTTGTCGAACTCGCCCAGAAAATCGGGAACTTCCTGATATTCGTTCAGGCAGATGAAAACTCTGTCGACCTGATGCGCGATGCTTGCCACTGAATGGGGCAATACGCCGATGCGATCCGGGAATGTCGCCATATGGGCGCGTCTGATCCCTTTTGGAGGCGCTTCATCCGCGACCGTCGGATTGATGTCAGACTCTTGCATCCCTGAGAAACACCCCAAAACGAAACTTCGCTATGGATTTTGATAGGAGATCGCTTCGAAGCCTGCAAGACGAAGTCAGCCGGGCCGTTCAATCGCCCGGGAATCCCTTGGGTTGATGCACATCCGCAACGACCGCAGCGGTCAGAGCCCGGCAAACACGGCGGTCAGGATGTCTTCCAGATTTTGCGCATCCTGTTGTGTGAAAGCACCCGGCTGGTCGCTGTCAATGTCAAAAACGGCGATGACTTGTCCCGACGAATCCCGCACGGGCAGAACCAGTTCGGACCGAGTTGAGCTGGCGCAGGCGATATGACCCGGAAACGCATCGACATCCGGCACCAGTTGCGTTTCGCCCGTTCTTGCGGCGGCACCGCAGACGCCCCGTTCGAACGGGATGACCAAACAACCATGCCCACCCTGATAGGGGCCGATCTTGAGAACGCCCGGTTCGGTGACACGGTAAAACCCGGTCCAGTCGAAACGATCGTCGGAATGGTGAACCTCGCAGGCGACAGTGGCCATAAGAGCAACCTGGTCCGTTTCGCCTTCGGTCAGGGCCGCGATGGTTTTGGCAAGCGTTTCATAATCGGCAGTCATTGATTGCAACCCCTTCGGATGGTCGGGGGCACGGCCCCCGAACCCCCGGAGTATTTGGAAAAAGATGAAGGGTCAAACGCGTTCGATGGCAATGGCCGTGCCTTCCCCCCCGCCAATGCAGATCGCCGCGACGCCCCGTTTGAGATTTCGTTTTTCCAGCGCATTCAACAACGTAACGATGATGCGGGCACCAGAGGCACCGATGGGATGGCCCAGGGCGCAGGCGCCGCCATTCACATTCACCTTGTCTCGCGGCAAGCCCATTTCGTGCATGAATGCCATCGGCACAACCGCGAAGGCCTCGTTCACTTCCCACAGGTCGACGTCATCCTTGCTCCAGCCAATGCGCGACAAGAGCTTCTGCGCCGCCGGAACCGGAGCCGTCGTGAAAAGGCCGGGGGCCTGAGCATGACTCGCATGACCCAAAATCCGGGCCCGAACCGTCATGCCCTGCGCTTCGGCGGTTTCTGCCGACGCAAGAACCAGCGCCGCCGCGCCGTCCGAAATCGAAGACGAGTTGGCCGCCGTTACCGTACCGTCCTTGCGGAAGGCAGGTTTCAGCGTCGGGATCTTCTCGGGGCGGGCGGATTTCGGCTGCTCATCTGACTTAAGCAGAATTTCACCCTTGCGGGTCCGGACGGTAACGGGCGTGATTTCCTGATCGAATGCGCCATTTTCCTGCGCAGACAGCGCGTTGGACAAAGATTGCAGCGCGTATTCATCCTGTGCTTCACGGGTGAACTGATACGCCTCGGCACAGTCTTCGGCGAAAGTCCCCATCAGGCGGCCTTTGTCATAGGCATCTTCAAGGCCGTCGAGGAACATGTGATCAACCACCTGGCCGTGGCCAATGCGGGCACCGCCGCGCATTTTGGGAAGAAGGTACGGCGCGTTGGTCATGCTTTCCATGCCGCCCGCAACCATCGTATCTGCGTGACCCAATGCAATTTGGTCAAAGGACATCATTGCCGCCTTCATCCCCGAACCACACATTTTGTTCAGCGTCGTGGCGGGAACCTCTTCGCCCAGCCCCGCCGCGAATCCGGCCTGCCGCGCAGGTGCCTGGCCCTGCCCCGCCGGCAAAACGCAGCCCATCAGCACTTCGTCGACCGTCTGCACCCCTGCCTGCTGCAAAGCCGCGCGGATTGCTTCGCCCCCGAGGTCAGCCGCAGCAACACCGTCAAACATGCCCTGAAACCCGCCCATCGGTGTACGGGCGGCCCCTGCTATAACAACGTCTCTCATCCGGGTTTTCCTCCTGCTTTCCAGCTCTTGAATACCGAATGGTAAGAATTGCCGTCTAGCGTATTTCTACGACTCAATTTTCAGTTTGGAAGGCGGCAGGATCATGGGGCTGACCAGCAAGACAACCGGCGAAACTCAGATCATCACCGTTCATGCCGACCGGATCGATGCTGCAATGGCCATTCAGTTCAAGGAAGACATGCGCGCCAATACCGAGGACAGCGCTCATCGCGTTGTTCTGGATCTGTCCGATGTCGAGTTCATTGACTCCAGCGGTCTGGGTGCAATCGTTGCCTCAATGAAACAGCTGGGCAAGGACCGGAGGCTTGATCTGGCCGGATTGCAGCCAGTGGTCGAAAAAGTTTTTCGCCTGACACGCATGGATACGGTTTTCAGGCTTTTTGAAACACTGGATGACGCGTTGTCAGAGACGGACGCCTGACGGCAGCAGGGGATAGATGGCGTGGAGCCGATTGAAAACAAGACCTGTCTGGAATTGACCTTCCCTGCGACGGAATCAGAGGCCAGCGAGGGCATTGCAAAGCTCAGCGTCGGTCTGGCGGAACGGGGATTGCCCCCGCATAAAGCCGGTGATGTGAAGATTGCTTTGGCTGAAGCCATCAACAATGTCGTGGAACACGCTTACAATGGCATCGCCGCGGCCAAGGTTCAGGTCACCTGCCGGCTGGACAGGGATCTTCTGGACATCTTGATCTCGGATACGGGGCGCCCGCTGCCTGGATACCGACTTCCGGATGGCACCCCTGCTCCGATTGGAACGGATCTGCAAGACCTCCCCGAAGGTGGGTTCGGCTGGTTCCTGATTCATCGCCTCACCAGTGATATCAGGTACGAGCGGCGCGGGGGATGCAATCGTCTGTCCCTACGGTTTGACTTTGAACCCAACGAGTGATCGACCACAATTGGTCACAATAAGGTCATTTTCGAAACATTGTCGCGCCGCAAACAACCAGCATACAGTGACTCGTAGCTCAGATAGCTTCCCTCGGCGCCACATATCACAGCCCCCACCCAGTGAATGGCGCCGAGGACTTCCCACCCTGAAATCGCTGGACAATCGCTGATCAGTGAATAGCTTTCTCTTGTTCCAACGAGAGAGAATTCGCCATGCGTGATCTGCATAGCCCGGGCCGATCCGAAGTTTTTGCCACGCAAGGCATGTGCGCGACGTCGCATCCGCTGGCGGCCAAAGTGGCCATCGATATCTTGGGCCAGGGCGGCAACGCGATGGATGCCACGATTGCCGGGGCTGTTCTTTTGGGGATTTGCGAACCTCAGATGACCGGATTGGGCGGCGATTGCTTCGTTCTGTTCAATCGCGCCGGCGAAAGCAGGATACGCGCGCTCAACGGATCGGGTCGCGCACCGGCTGCCGCGCATTCCCAGGTGTTGCGCGATCAGGGCCTGTCATCCGTACCTTTGGATGGGCCGGATGCCGTGACCATTCCCGGAGCCGTCGATGCCTTCTGCCACCTGGCCCAGACCGAGGGTCGCCTGGGGCTGGGCGCGATTTTGAAACCGGCGATTCACTATGCTGAAGCGGGTGTTCCGGTGGCTCCTCGGGTCGCTTTCGATTGGAAATCGGGTGCCGCAACACTTCAGGGCGCCGCCCGCGACCACTATCTGATCGGCGGGCAAGCCCCGTCGATCGGGCAGGTTTTCCGTGCGCCGGGACAGGCGGAGGTATTGCGCCAGATCGCGGCCCACGGGCGCGACGCGTTCTATTCAGGTGAAATCGCCGACGATATGATCACCGCGCTTTCGGAAAGGGGTGGTGTCCATTCCTCTGAGGATTTTCATCACACAAGATGTACTGAAACGCAGCCGATACACGGGGCCTACAAAGGTGTGGATCTGGTGGAACATCCGCCGAACGGCCAGGGCGCAACCGCGATTTTGCTGCTGAATATCCTCAAGCATTTTGACATGGCCTCGATGGATCCATTCGGAGCAGAGCGTATTCATATCGAAGCCGAGGCCACCAAACTGGCCTATGACGCTCGAAACCGGTTCATCGCGGATCCCGACCACATGGCAAGAGTGGAGCGCTTTCTGGATCCGGATATCGCTGCCAGACTGGCTGCTTTGATCGATCCCCAAAAGGCGATGCCTGCTGCGGCGCCTCTGACCGAAGCGGTTCACAAGGACACGGTTTACATCACCGTCGTCGACCGCGACCAAATGGCTGTTTCGCTGATCTATTCGATCTTTCACAGCTTTGGATCCGGTATCGCGTCGGAAAAATACGGCATATTGCTGCAAAACCGCGGGGCTGGATTCACATTGCAACCCGGCCACCCCAACGAACTGGGCGGCGGCAAACGCCCGATGCACACGATCATTCCGGGAATGTTGGCGCAGAACGGTCGGGTCACTATGCCGTTTGGTGTCATGGGCGGTGCCTATCAGCCAACCGGACACGCGCGTTTCGTGTCAAATCTTACCGATTTCGGGCTTGGGTTGCAGGAAAGCATCGATGCGCCGCGCGCTTTCTTCGACGGATCGGTTCTGAAACTGGAACGTGGGTACAGCGAGGCAATCGCGAAACAATTGTCCGATATCGGCCACAATATTGAAGTGCCGGAAACACCACTTGGCGGAGCGCAAGCGATCCGAATCCGAAACGACGGCGTTTTTGAAGGCGCCAGCGACCCACGCAAGGACGGCTGTGCGCTTGGATATTGATCTGCGGCAGACCTATGCCCGCCGGTTCGGCTCTGCTAGTTCAGGTGGAAATGCAGAGGGTATGCACCATCTTCGAACGGTCCGAACATATTGGGAATATCCGGGTGCTCGACCGGTTCGCCTGAATAGTCAGCAACCAGATTTTGTTCTGAAACATAAGCAACATAGAAGGATTGGTCGTTCTCGGCCAGCAGGTGGTAGAACGGTTGCTCTTTCCTTGGGCGGCTGTCTTCCGGAATTGCCTGATACCATTCTTCAGTATTCGAAAACTCGGGATCCACGTCAAAAATCACCCCTCGAAAAGGGTGTTTCTTGTGACGAACCACCTGGCCCAAGCCGTATTTTGCACGTGTCTTTAGCATTGTATCAGCCCCCAACACTTTTTTTACCCGTTTCCGGGCGGAAAAGCCAATCATTGATGTGAAAATCAGGGAAACAGTCTGTGAACCTTATACTGACAGTGTTCGAAATCGTGGCGCCGGTTTTTCTGTTGGCGGCTGTTGGTTTTACATGGGTCAAGCTGGGTTTCGAATACCGCCTGCAATTCGTCACGCGCTTTGCAACGATGCTGGCAATGCCCAGTCTGATCTTTGTTGCCCTGATGCAAACCGAAA
Organism: Ruegeria sp. AL12; assembly: GCF_056540885.1. Lineage (NCBI taxonomy): Bacteria > Pseudomonadati > Pseudomonadota > Alphaproteobacteria > Rhodobacterales > Roseobacteraceae > Ruegeria > Ruegeria sp. AL12. The sequence goes on from NZ_JBQFXN010000009.1 coordinate 34,035, forward strand.
TCTCGGGCAATGATCTGTCGCGCTTCACGATGGCGACGCTGGTCGCAAATCTGCTGCTGGTGGTTGTGTTCTGGTTGATCGTTCGAGGGCTGAGACTGGACCCGCGAACATATCTGTCGCCTTTGATCTTCGGCAATACCGGAAATCTGGGCCTGCCGCTGTGTATCTTTGCCTTTGGTCAGATTGGTCTGGGATATGCTGTTGTCTTTCTGTCAGTTACCGCATTGTTTTCTTTCACTTACGGGATTTATCTGGTCGCTGGGAAAGGGGCGTGGGGACAGGTTGCGCGCCAACCTATGGCCTGGGCGACGATCCTTGGCGCAGTGTTTTTGTGGCAAGGATGGCAGACGCCGACATTTCTGACCAACACGCTGGAGCTTTTGGGGCAAATGGCTGTTCCGCTGATGTTGGTCACGTTGGGTGTGGCAATCGCCCGTCTGACCTCGCACAGCTTGGGGCGGGCGCTGTGGCTGTCAGCGCTGAAACTGGCGGTGTGCTTTACGCTGGGATGGGGAATAGGGAGATGGTTTGATTTGGATACGATCGCATTTGGCGTTCTGGTTCTTCAAATCTGTACGCCGGTTGCCGTAACCTCTTACCTGTTGGCCGAACGGTTTGGGGCCGATTCCGACGCCGTCGCCGGCATGGTCATGGTGTCCACAGTGCTTTCCGTAGCGGCGTTACCGGCTGTTCTGGCTATCATTTTATAGCGATTGTGATTTCCTCAGCGCTCAATCTGCGCTAGAATAAACAAAAAAGGCACGAGGCACATGAGCAGAATTCTTTTCGTACTCCTAGGGGTGCTGCTTCTGGCATCCTGTGGGGGCGGCTCTAAACAGCCGCCCAGCAGATTAAACGATGCGTGCAGTATTGCGCGTGAAAAACCCGACTATATCAAAGCCTTCAAGAACACCGAGCGCAAATGGGGCGTACCGGTTCACGTTCAGATGGCGACCATCTATCAGGAAAGCCGCTATCGGCATGATGCGCGCACTCCGCATAGATACGTATTGGGCGTCATCCCGATGGGTCGTCAAAGCAGCGCTTACGGCTATGGTCAGGCACTGGACGGCACATGGGAACAGTACCAGCGTGAAACAGGAAAACGCCGGGCCAAGCGCGATCGCATCCGCGACGCCTCGGATTTTATCGGCTGGTACATGAACAAAAGCTACGAGCGAAACGGTATCCACCCGGCAGATACGCGCAATCAATACCTGGCCTATCACGAAGGTCACACAGGGTACGCCCGTGGCAGCTACAACAGCAAATCCTGGTTGTTGAACGTTGCAAATGACGTAGACGCACGCGCACAACTATATCAGGCACAGTTGGCGAACTGCCGGTATTGATACGTACAAGTGGGTCAGCGATTGCCTGACCCGCTTCTCTTTTTGTCCGAGAACAGCTTCTGATCAAGGCGACCGCCTTCATTCAGGGCGCCCAGCAATACCGTTGTCTGGCTGCCCGCATTGTCGTGTATCACCCATTTGCGCAGCTCGACCGGATTGTCCGTGAACATCAGTTCGATCCGGCCCGCTTCGGGGTTCTTGGGATCCTGCGCGGTGACGACGGTGGCCGTGCCGTCAAAGCTGTGACCTACAACCATATTCGCCTGGCTCAGGTTCACGTTGCGCGCCAGCACGATGGACAGTGGTGTGCGCTTAAGCGGGTATTGCTCGGGCGGCTGGTTCGATTTCGGATCAAAGATCTGAACACTTCCGGATCTCGCCAGCACCACGGCACTGTTGGGCGGGTCATATTCAAACCGCATCTTGCCGGGGCGCTGCATCCACAGCTTGCCGGTGCTCAGCGAGCCATCGTCATTCACCTGGGTGAATGTCGTCTGAACCGTCTTCAACCCGTTCAGGTAATTGGAAATCTGCGAGAGCGGCAGCTTCTCCGCCGCCCATGCGGCGGGTGCGGCCAGTGTCAAAGCAAGGGCAAAAGCAATCTGTTTCATGCCGTACAGATAGGTCTTCTGCCCTTGTTATTAAATATCCTATTGCTCGGGGACGAGGATTTCGCGTTTCCCGACATGATTTGCTGACGAAACAACACCTTCGTCTTCCATTTGCTCAACCAGCCGCGCAGCTTTGTTGTAGCCGATGGCAAGTTTTCGCTGAATATACGAGGTCGAGCATTTGCGATCCTTGATCACGATTGCCACCGCCTGATCGTACAACGCGTCCTCTCCGTTCGTATTGCCGCCAGTGTTCAGGCCCAAAACGGCATCGATATTGTCAGCCTTTTCCTCGGCCGGACCGTCGACGACACCGCCAATGTAGTCCGGCGGACCGAACTGTTTCAGGTGGTTGACAACTTCCTCGACCTCTTCATCCGAGACAAAGGGCCCGTGGCAGCGGGTAATCTTGGCACCGCCGGCCATGTAAAGCATGTCGCCCTGCCCCAGCAGCTGTTCGGCCCCCATTTCACCCAGAATCGTGCGGCTGTCGACCTTCGACGTCACCTGGAAGGAAATCCGCGTTGGGAAGTTCGCCTTGATCGTACCGGTGATCACGTCAACCGAGGGGCGCTGTGTGGCCATGATCAGGTGAATGCCCGAGGCCCGCGCCATCTGCGCCAGACGCTGGATGCAGGCTTCGATTTCCTTTCCCGCCACCATCATCAGGTCGGCCATCTCATCGACGATGACGACGATATAGGGCATCGCTTCGGGCGCGAATTCTTCTGTCTCGAACGTTGGTTCACCGGTTTCATCGTCAAACCCGGTTTGCACCGTGCGGCTGAACATCTCGCCTTTGGCCAGCGCATCCTTCACCCGGCCGTTATAGCCCGCGATGTTGCGGACACCCATTTTGGACATCTTGCGATAGCGATCTTCCATCTCGCCCACGACCCATTTCAGGGCAACCACCGCCTTTTTCGGGTCGGTTACAACGGGCGACAGCAGATGCGGGATGCCGTCATAGACCGACAGTTCCAGCATCTTCGGGTCGATCATGATCAGGCGGCATTCATCCGGCGTCAGCTTGTACAGCAGCGACAGGATCATGGTGTTGATCGCCACCGACTTACCGGAACCGGTTGTACCAGCAATCAGTAGGTGAGGCATCTTGGCGAGGTTTGCCACGACGGACTCGCCGCCGATATCCTTGCCCAAGGCCAACGGCAGTGCCTGGTTGCCATCGCCAAAATCGCGGCTGGCCAGGATTTCGCGCAGAACCACCATTTCGCGGTTTTCGTTCGGCAGTTCGATGCCGATCACCGAACGGCCCGGAAGGGTCGAAACCCGCGCTGACAGTGCCGACATCGAACGCGCGATGTCATCGGCCAGGCCGATCACGCGGCTTGCCTTCAGCCCCGGAGCGGGCTCCAGTTCGTACATGGTGACGACCGGGCCGGGTCGAACGCTGACGATCTCACCCTTGACGCCGTAATCATCCAGCACGTTTTCCAGCATCCGCGCGTTTTCTTCCAAGGCTTCATCGCTCAGATGGTGGCGCTGAATGCTGGCCGGATTCGACAAAAGGCCCAGAGGTGGCAGTTCGAAGTCCGAGTGCCGCTCTTCAAAGGATAATGCAGGCTGTGTCTCGGCCTGTGCGCGGCGAGACGGTTGCGGTGTGCGGCGTACTGGTTGCGCGACCACGGGCTTGCGCGGCTCGGCCACCGGGATTTTCATCGCCGGGCGTGGTTGCAAAACAGCTTCTTCGACATCCTCGAATACCTCGTCCTCCAGATCCGGCTCGGGTGTATAGTGGTTCCGCATGGGTTCGGGCGCTTTTTCAAACGGCGTGGATTCTTGCCAGTCTGGCATGTCACCCGCTGTTACGGGCGGCTCGGGCGGCAGTCCTGCTGCTGTCACCGGCGGTTCCATTGGCAGGCCATCCGGCTGGCTTGCGTTCAGGATCAGCGGGCCCGGGCGACGGCCACGGCCCTTGGTCAGCGGAAGGTTCGGGTCGGGTTCGGGTGTCAACTCACCGGTGGCCACTTTTCGATTGCGCACAGCGGCCGAGATTTTCGAACGGATGCGATCTTCACCCGGCATTTCGTCGAAACCCGCGATTGGTTCCGGATCGACCAGCTCTGGCTCGGGCATGGGATCGGGACGCCTGATGAGTGACGGCATGCGCGCCAACAAACCGGACTTGACCGGAGGTTCGGGACTTTCCAGTTCAGGTTCTTCAAAGATTGGATCGGCATAAGCCAGATCATCCTCGAACACGGCCTCGGCCGCTGCGGTTCGCGCAAGTTTGCGCTCTTCCCATTGCGCGCGACGATCTCGCGCTGCCTGCGCAGCCGAAGCTGCACCACGGCCCATCAGGGTCATCAGCATGTCATATGCCATCACAAGCCCCAGCAGGAAGGCGCGGAAACCCCGCTTGACATCGGTTTTGGTGAAACCCAGCACAAAAATACCCAGTGCAATCATCCCGACCGCCATGGCCAGCGACATCAGCTTCACCAGAAAATGTGACGAAATCGGCAGCAGCGTCAGCAACGCGCCCATGACCGTATCGCCGAACAAACCGCCCAGACCATAGCTGTGGGTCGCGCGCCAGTCTGCATCAGGAACGAGGGTTGCGGCATACACCGAGACGACGGCGATCCAGATCGGCGCAAAGATCAGACGCGCAATGGCGCGATCTTCGCCGAAATGGCCCGCAAACCGAAATCCCCAACCGATCAGAACCAATGCGATGCCCCAGCTTCCCCAGCCGACGATCATGAACAAGGGCGCGGCGATCGAGGCCCCAATCCGCCCCATCCAATTTTGCACCGGCGCGTCGGTGGACACCATCCAGTTTGGATCATCGGGCGTGTAGGACCAGATCATCGCGGCCGCAGCCAAACCCAGCAGGATCAGGGCGATGCCAATCAACTCCTTGCTGCGTCGCTCCAGGGCTGCCTGCGTTGTGCTGTCCAGCAATGGATCGCGGTTGCGCGCGTTATATGATGCCATTTTGCCCTCGTACCTCACGAATAGATGCAGTCGCGGAGTGTGATCAGACCACGCTGCAACTCTGTTTTTGGGGCCACCAATGCAGCCCGGATAAATCCTTCGCCCGGGTTCTTTCCCGGATCGCCTTGTGAAAGATATGCGCCCGGCAGGACCCGGACACCGGTTTCCTTCCAGACTTTCAATGCGGTGTCTTCACCATTCTCGACCGGCAGCCACAGAAAGAACCCGGCCTCGGGCGGCATATAGCCCTGCACGCCTGCGAATACCTCATCCGCAATGGCGTATTTTTCCTGATACAGCGCGCGGTTTTGCCGAACGTGTTCCTCATCCGCCCAAACCTTTGCCGCGGCAGCTTGCAAGGGCAGAGGCAGAGGCGACCCTGCATATGTGCGCAACTGCTTGACCTGTTTGATCGTCTTTGGACCACCTGCGACAAGCCCCGATCGCAAGCCGGCCAGGTTTGAACGTTTGGAAAGTGAGTTGAACAGCGTGATCCGTTCGGGATCAGCGCCCAGTTCCTGCGCGACAGTCAGAATACCTGTCGGGGCTTCTTCACGGTAAATCTCGGAATAACATTCATCCGCAAAAATACGGAAATCGTACTGCTCGGCCAGACGGATCAGGTCAGCCCAATACTCGCGCGAGGCAACGGCCCCCTGCGGATTGGCGGGCGAACAGATATAGGCCACGGCGGTGCGATTCAGCACGTCCGCAGGCAGGCCGGCATAGTCCGGCAGATGGCCCGTCGCGGCGGTGGCGGGCACAAAATAGGGCTGCGCGCCCACCGACAGCGAGGCGACCATGTAGACCTGATAAAACGGATTTGGGCACAGGATGATCGGCTGCTGACCGTTCTTCTGTTCCGGGCACAAAGCCATGGCGGCGTTGTATAGCCCCTCGCGCGTGCCGTTCAGCGCCATCACGTTGGCATCAGGGTCCATCTGAACCCCATATCGCCGCTTGATCCAATCCGTGATCGCCGTGCGCAGGTCATCCGACCCTTCGTTCGGGGGATATCCCTGAAACCCGGCGGCGTTTTCCATGATGACATCCGTCACCCAAGCCGGAAATTCATGTGTCGGCGCACCAATGGTCATGTGAACGACATCACCGCCCGGCTGGTGGTGATCCAACAGGGCGCGCAGACGCGGGAATGCATAAGCCGGTAGGTTCGAAAACCGCTCGGGGAAAACCATGGTACTGCCTCAATATCGGGGTCATTGGCGCCCCGTTTTTTTGGCAGATTACAGTCCGTGTGCCTCTTCGTCCAGACAAAGAGGTTCCGAATCAGGGGATTGTGGCATTCAGGCCAGCACCGTTTCCGCTGCCGAACCCAGCCGCAACAACGCCTCTTCCGAGCCGGGATAGCCCAGCATCATCAACCCGCAGCCGGGCGTTCCGGTGGGCAGGCTCAGCGCCGCCAGCCCCATCAGATTGCCAATCCGCGTGTTCCGCAGGGCCAGAAGATTCTCGGTTACGTAATAGTCGTGATCGCTGAGCAAGCGCTCCAGATTGGGCGGCAAAATCGGCGCTGTCGGCGCCAGAACCGCGTCAAACCCGGCGGTTGCCGCGTCCCAGGCGCTGCGGCATGCCTTGAGTTTGGCCCAGGCTGCCACATAGTCGGGGCCCGAATAGCCCATGCCAATGCGGAAGCGTTCGAGAATCTCGGGATACATTGCCTCGGGATTGGCTTCGATGACATCGCGCCACAGCCCATAGGCCTCGGTCGTGTATACGATGCTGGTCAACGTCATGGCCTCGTTCAACTCGGGCACTTCCAACGGCACGATCTCGGCCCCCGCGTCCGCAAGTTTGGCTACGGCTTCGTCATATGCCTTGCGCGGTGTGTCGCGCAGGTCGTCCTTGGCGATGTTCTGCAAATCGGCAAAACGGCGTCCTTTCAGCGAAGCGCCGCGCAGATCGGCAGGCGTTCCCCCCTCGAGCAGAGCCAGCACATGCGCTGCGTCCTCGACCGAACGCGCCACAGGTCCAACCGTGTCGAAACGCAGGCACAGCGGCACCACACCTTCCAGGCTGAGCCGCCCCGCAGTGGTTTTCAGCCCCACCAGATCATTCCAAGCCGCCGGGATACGCACCGAACCACCCGTGTCCGAGCCGATGCCACACGCCGCCAACCCCCAGGCGACCGAGGCCGCCGCCCCCGAAGATGACCCCCCGGGCACTGCCGCCTCGTCATGAATGCAGGGCGGGGTTTCGGTGATCGGATTCAACCCAAGGCCGGAAAAGGCCAGCTCGCTCATATGCGTCTTGCCCAGGCAAATGGTGCCCATCTGAGTCGCATTGCGCAGCACCAGCGCATCCGCATCCGGCACGCGATCCTTCAGCAGAGCCGAACCCGCCTCGGTCACGGTGCCGGCGGTGTCGAACAGGTCTTTCCAACTGATCGGGACCCCGTCCAGCAGCGACCGGCGCAGGCCCAGTTGCGCGCGTTGCCGAGCGGCTTCAGCCTCGGCCCGGGCGCGGTCATGGGTGACGCGGGCATAGATGCGGTCCCGATGCGGATGAGCGTCAATAGCGGACAGGTAGGTTTCCGTCAGTTCGACCGGATCGATCTGACCCATGCCAATGCCACGGCCCAAATCACACGCGGTCATTGTCAACCAATCCTGCATCTCATCCCTCCTGGTTTTTCGGCTTTGGGTGACGGTAGCGACAGGACTGCACATGGACAATCCCGAAAGGGCGCGCATATTGCAGGGCATGACACAGGCTTCTGACATTCTGATCGTGGGCGGCGGGTTGAACGGCCCTGCTTTGGCGCTGGCACTGGCACAAACCGGTCATTCGGTCACGGTGATCGATGCGCTGGCCGAAAAGGTGCGCAAGAACGCGGCATTCGACGGGCGCGCCTATGCGCTGGCTCTGGCCTCACAGCGGTTGTTGGATGCCATCGGCATTTGGGACCGCGTCGCGCAGCACGCCCAACCGATGCTGGAAATCAAGGTCACAGATGGCCATGCCGGAACGGGGCCATCGCCTTTTTTCATGCATTTCGACCATGCCGAGATCGAAGAAGGCCCGATGGGATATATGGTCGAGGATCGCCACCTGCGCCGTGCTTTTCTGGACGCGATGGCCGAAGAGCCGCGCATCACCCAGGTAAGCGGCAAATCCGTCGTTTCGCAACAGGCCGACACGGCCAGCGTGACCGTGACGTTGGATGACGGCACAACTCTGGGCGGCAGCCTGCTGGTTGGCTGTGACGGTCGCCGCAGCGGAACCGCGTCACGGGCCGGCATCAAGCGCACCGGTTGGGATTACGGCCAGACGGCATTGGTCTGCGCCATCGAACATGAGCTGCCACATAATGGCATTGCACATCAGTTTTTCATGCCACCCGGTCCGCTGGCGATTCTGCCGTTGACCGGCAATCGCAGTTCCATCGTCTGGAGCGAACGCACCGACACCGCACAGCACATCAACGCCCTGCCCGAGGATGACTACGTGCAAGTGCTGCGCCCGCGATTTGGCGATTTTCTTGGTGAAATCAGTCTGGCGGGTGATCGTTTCACTTATCCGCTGAACCTGACCATCGCCAATTCCTTCATCAGTGATCGCATGGCGCTGGTCGGGGATGCCGCGCACGGAATGCACCCCATTGCCGGTCAGGGCCTGAATGCGGGCCTGCGCGATGTCGGCGCTCTGGCTGAGGTTCTGACTTTGGCGGGACGGCGCGGCGAGGATATCGGCTCGCTTATGGTTTTGGAGCGCTATCAGGAATGGCGCCGTTTCGACACGGCCTCGCTGGCGATGGCGACGGATGTCTTCAACAAGCTGTTTTCCAACGACAACCCGCTGCTGCGGCTTGGACGTGACATTGGCATGGGGGTTGTGGGCGCTTTGCCCGGCCTCCGTCGCGGTTTCGTTCGCGAAGCGGCCGGGCTGACCGGGGATCTGCCCAGGCTGTTGCAAGGGCGCCCGATTTAATCCAGCTTCCTGGCCTCGTCGACCAGCATGACCGGAATGCCGTTGCGGATGGGAAAAGCCAAACCCGCCGCTTTCGAAACGAGCTCTCGCTTTTCGGCGTCATAGTGCAGGGTCGTATGTGTCTGCGGGCAGATCATCGCCTCGAGCATGTGGCGATCAAAGGCGTGTTCAGGGTCGGTCATTGCAGTTTTTCCTCGTTTGATCCGCCGCGCAAGGCGAATTCAATCAGCGTCACCAACGTTTCGCGCCGGGTGCGCAGGCAGGGGGCTTCCAGCAGGGCCTGTTTGTCTTCGGGGTCGAAATCCAGAAGCATAGACAATGAATTCACCAAAAGCTCATCCTCTGCGTCCTTGAGCGAATCCCAATCGGTGGACAATTGACGGGACGAAAAGAAACGCTCCAACAATGTCAGAAACGCGTTGCGGTCAAACCCGTTGTCTTTCTCGGCCTTTCCCAGATCACGGTCGAACCCGTCCCACGAGACCGCGCACCTCCGGTAGGGCGTGAACGAGTCCATCTCTGACATGACCCTGAACCGGGATATACCGGTCAACGTGATCAGGTACCGGCCATCTTCGGTTTCCGAAAACTGCGTCACCCGCCCTGCGCATCCGATACGGTGCAGCTTGTCTTCGTCATTGACCGAAGGATTGGGCTGAACCATTGCGATCAACCGTTCCTTGGTTTTCAGCGCGTCGTCCAGCATCTGAAGGTAGCGCGGCTCGAATATGTGAAGCGGCAAGCGCGAGCGGGGCAGCAGCAGTGCCCCGGGCAATGGAAAAACGGATACCGTATCCGGCAGGTCGGCGGGGTGCATCATGTACCCAATTCTAGCTCTGATGAGAGATTAGGCAAATATCATCGAACTGAGTTTGCGACGTCCGTTCAGAACAATCGGGTCATTGGCCTTGAGCGCATCGAAGATGGTGAAAAGCTGTGTCTTGGCCGCGCCCTCATTCCATTCACGATCCCGGCGGAACAGCTCCAGCAATTGCGCCACGGCTTCTTCCACATTGCCGTTCGCGTGCAGCGCCTGGGCCAGATCAAAGCGGGCCTGATGGTTGTCCGGATCCGCCTCGACAGCCGCCATCAGCTCGGCGACGGGGCCGGCATCTGCCGCCTGCTTGGCAAGTTCCAGCTGCGCATGTGCGGCTTCCAGCTCGGCCGATTTGGATATCTCGGCCGGAGCGCCGTTCAGGATCGCCTCTGCCTGCTCCAGATCACCGGTGGCGATATGCGCCCGCACCAGCCCGCCATAAGCCGCGGCGTGGTTCGGGTCTTCGCCCAGAATCGCGGCAAAGGTCTGAGCCGCGTCCGCGGCAGCACCTTCGGCAAGCATTTCCTCGGCAGCCTGCACGGCATCATCCAACTGGCCGCCCGGGCTTTCACCGCCTGCGGCTTCGATCACACGGTCCACGAAGGCCTTGATCTCGGACCCCGGCAACGCGCCTTGAAACCCGTCCACCGGCTGACCCTTGAAAAAGGCATAGACGGTCGGGATCGACTGGATGCGCATTTGCGCGGCAATTGTCTGTGCCTCATCCACATTGATCTTGACCATCTTCACCGCGCCTTTCGCGGCTGTCACAGCCTCTTCCAGCATCGGCCCAAGGGTTTTGCACGGGCCACACCAAGGTGCCCAGAAATCAACGATCACAGGTGTTTCCTGCGAGGTTTCCACCACATCGGCCATGAAAGTGGCCTCGGTCCCGTCTTTGATCAGATCGGTTGCTGGGGCGTTTCCGCCGTTCAGAAGGTCCATGGCAATCACTCTTTCGTTCGAACTTGCGCCCTATATGCAGCCGCTTGCCGCGGAAACCAAGGGCTGAGTTGCGGATCAGACGTCGAAACTGGCAAAGACCGGAGCGTGATCGCTTGGTTTTTCCCACCCACGGGCGTCCCGCAGAATGCGGCTGGAATGGCCCGCGTTCGAGATATCGGCCGTGGCCCAGATATGGTCCAGCCGGCGCCCCTTGTCCGCCGCATCCCAATCCCGGGCGCGATAGGACCACCAGCTGTAAAGCTGCCCTTCCGGGATGTCCTGACGGGTGATATCGACCCAGCCACCTGCTTCCTGTGTCTCGGCCAGATGCTCGACCTCGATGGGCGTGTGCGAGACGACCTTCAGCAGTTGTTTGTGTGACCACACATCATCCTCACGCGGAGCGATGTTCAGGTCGCCGACAAGGATGGATTTAGCCGGCTTTTCCGCACGGAACCAATCGCGCATATCAGTGAGATAGTCGAGCTTCTGGCCGAATTTCTCATTCACTTCTCGGTCCGGCACGTCGCCGCCCGCCGGGACATAAAAGTTGTGGACAGTGACACCATTTTCCAACCGCCCGGCAATATGGCGGGCATGTCCGAGACCCGCGAAATCCTTGTCGCCCACCTCTTCCATCGGCAGGCGCGACAGGATGGCGACACCGTTGTAACCCTTCTGCCCGCGCGCGATCATGTGGGTGTAGCCCAGTTCGGCAAACCCTTCGGTCGGGATCTTCTCAACCGGTGACTTGCACTCTTGCAGGCACAATACGTCAGGGGCTTCTTCTTGCAGCAATTTCAAAACGATAGGCTCACGCAGGCGAACGGAATTGATGTTCCATGTGGCAAGGGTGAAAGGCATGTCGGGGATTCCTTTGTCGCGATTGGCGCAGGTTAGCGTGGCACAAAGCCAGTTGCCACGAGAAAAGGCGGCTTCATCCCTGGACTATCCGTTGGCAGGTCAACGAGCTTCGCCGTCGAGCTTCCTCTTGCCCTGATACCTCGCCTGATGCAGACTTGTGTGCGAATGAGGAATGTCTGTTTCACCGCTGGGTCTGTTCGCGAACAGACCGGCCCGGCACGATGCTTTGGGAGGAGTGTGTCATGGCATCCGAATCCGCAGGTTCTACGCCGCCGGAAAACCTGACGCCACAGCAGCAGACCATGCCCAATGTCAACAGGGTCACTGTAGATGATATCACAGCGTCACTGAAGGCAGGGTTTTCCGACTTTCTGGCCCGCCCTGTCATGAGCGGTTTCTTCGGCCTTTTCTTTGCGGTTTTCGGAATTCTGTTGGTTTGGGCCCTGATCTGGCTTGGCCAGATCTGGATGATTATCCCTGCCATTGCAGGCTTTCCGCTGATCGCCCCTTTTGCCGCCGCCGGGCTTTATGAAATGTCGCGCCGCTTGCAGAAAGGCGAAAGCTTTGGCTGGTCTGAAATCCTGACCGTTATGGCCAATCAACGCAAACGCGAAATGGGCTGGATGGCCTTTGTCACTCTTTTCATTTTTTGGGTATGGATTTACCAGGTTCGGCTTTGGCTGGCGATCATCCTCCAGAACGCATCCTTTTCGGATTTCGACGGGTTTTTGAACGCCGTATTCTTCACACCGCAGGGTTGGATATTCCTTGCCATAGGCACCTGTGTCGGCGCATTCCTGTCGGCCGTACTGTTTTCGGTGACCGTCGTCGCCATGCCCTTGCTGCTGGACCGGGAAACCAACTTCATTTCCGCCATGTTGACCTCTTTGCGCGTCGTATCCGAAAGCCCGGTGGTCATGCTGGGCTGGGCGGCGATCATCTCGGTCACCATGCTGTTGTCGCTGGTTCCGGCGTTTCTGGGTCTGATCTTGACCCTTCCGATCCTTGGCCACACCACGTGGCACCTTTACCAGCGCGCCATTGCCCCGGCGGAAGGGTGAACGCGGCAGAACTCACCTCCATCATTGGTCGAATATCGGTCAGTGCTGCTGTCTGCCTTCGTGTGGAAACCGTCCCTCAGCAACGAAAAAAAGCCGGGCCATTCGGCCCGGCAGTCCAACAGGGAGGTACATGTCATAACCCGGACATGCACGGGTTGGGAGTAACCTAATTATGAGTGCAGAGTATCACTTTGATCCACATCAATCCACAACCAGTTAAGACACCAGCCTATATCCACCCGATTCTGTGACCAAAAGGCGCGCATTGGACGGATCGGGCTCGATCTTCTGACGCAGACGATAGATGTGGGTTTCCAGCGTGTGGGTCGTGACCCCGGCATTGTATCCCCACACTTCGTGCAACAGCACATCCCGTGCCACGACACCGTCGGTTGATCGGTACAGAAACTTGAGGATGTTGGTTTCCTTCTCGGTCAGACGGATCTTGCGGTCTTCTTCCGTGATCAGCATCTTCATCGCCGGCTTGAACGTATAGGGGCCAAGAACAAATACCGCGTCCTCGGATTGTTCGTGCTGCCGCAACTGAGCGCGGATCCGGGCCAGCAATACCGGAAATTTGAACGGTTTGGAGACATAATCGTTCGCGCCGGCGTCCAGGCCCAGGATCGTATCGGCATCGCTGTCATGACCGGTCAGCATCAGAATCGGGCTTTTGACGCCCTGTTTGCGCATCAGGCGGCACAGTTCCCGCCCGTCGGTATCCGGCAAACCCACATCAAGAATAACCAGATCATAGATCGCTTCGCGTGCGCGCTCCATCGCGGACTGGCCGTCTGACGCTTCGAAAACGTCAAAGTCTTCGGTCATGACAAGTTGCTCGCTGAGCGCCTCGCGCAGATCCTCGTCATCGTCCACCAAAAGGATTTTCTTGAGTTGAGCCATTTCCCGATCCTCCAAACGCTTTTCCATCACTTGCGCGCGGAATATGCAATCAACAAGATTTGCTGCAACGGTTTCACGCCTTCGTGTCAGAGTTGGCAGAAATGTTTCACATTTCCTTTCGAAACAGCTAGGAGAAGGGCTGAGCGTTATAGGGTAACATAGATGAGCCTCATTCCCGATATCACCGAACTTCTTGCCCGGGCCCGGGCCGATCTGCGCATGGGCGTTCCAGTGGTGCTGACCGATGACAGCGGCTTTAGCGTTGTGGCGATCTCTGCGGAAACGCTCAACCCGCAACGCCTGGCCGATCTGAAAAAGCTCGGAGACCCGGTGGTGGCCATTACCGGGCGGCGGGCCGAAACACTCAAGGCGCGGGCCTATGACGGCGATCTCGCGCGCGTTTCGATTCCCGCCGATGCAGATATCACTTGGGTGCAGGCGGTTGCTGATCCCTCTGACGATCTGAACGCGCCGATGAAAGGTCCGTTGATGACCGAGCGCCATGGCAACGCCAATTTGCACCGCATCGCGATTGCGTTGGCCAAGTCCGCGCGCATTCTTCCCGCCGCGATCGTCGTGCCGGTCGAAGACGGCCGGGCCTTTGCCGTATCGCACGGCCTGACCTGCATTGACCACACGCGTGCCGCCCCGCATCTGGCGGACCGCAGCGCCCTGCATGAGGTGGTTGCTGCGCGTCTTCCGATGGAAGTATCCGAGGCCGGCCGCCTGCATGTTTTCCGCCCCGAAGATGGCGGAGAAGAACATTACGCAGTCGAAATAGGCCGCCCGGATCGGGACAAACCGGTGCTGGCCCGATTGCATTCCGCCTGTTTCACGGGCGATCTGATGGGCAGCCTGAAATGCGACTGCGGTCCGCAATTGCGGGGCGCGCTGGCACAAATGGGGGCCGAAGGGGCTGGCGTTCTTCTGTATCTGAACCAGGAAGGGCGTGGTATCGGGCTGGCCAACAAGATGCGCGCCTATTTTCTTCAAGATCAGGGTTTTGACACGGTAGAAGCAAACCACAGGCTGGGTTTCGAGGATGATGAGCGCGACTTCCGACTCGGGTCGGATATCCTGAAATCTCTGGGTTTCAATTCGGTGCGCCTGCTGACGAACAACCCTGCCAAGATCTCGATGATGGAACGCACGGGGATCGCCGTGACCGAGCGCGTTCCTTTGAAAGTGGGTGAAACCGCGCACAACCGCGGATACCTGGCCACGAAAGCCGCGAAATCTGGGCACCTGTTGTGACCCCAAACGATCTTGTGCTCACCCCGCGTGGCGTTCGCTTTCTCGGCAGGACGTTCCCCTGCTCGATTGGCAAAGGCGGATTGAGCAACACGAAACACGAGGGTGACGGGGCGACACCTACCGGATGCCATCGAATCGTTGGCATGCTCTACCGGCCCGACCGGCTGGTCGCCCCCAACTTTTGGGCGATCCCGATTGGGCCGCAGGACTTGTGGTCGGATGACGTCGAGGACAACCACTACAATCACATGGTGCCGGCCCCTTATGCGTTCAGTCATGAAAAACTGCGCCGGGCTGATCCGCTTTATGATCTGGTCCTGTTGACCGACTGGAACTGGCCGAATGCCGTTCCCGGCAAGGGATCGGCGATTTTTCTGCATCAATGGCGCAGGCCCGGCTACCCCACCGAGGGCTGCATTGCCTTCCGTCGGGACCATCTGCACCGGATTGCAGGGCGAATCTCCCTTGGAACGCGCCTAATCATCCCTGAGGTTTGACCCGCTCACCAAAAATGGCCGACCCGATACGAACATGGGTCGCTCCCAAGGCGATGGCCTGCTCGAAATCACCGCTCATCCCCATCGACAACCCCTCAAGCCCATTGCGCGCGGCGATCTTGGCCAAGAGGGCGAAATGCAAAGTGGGTTCTTCGTCGACCGGCGGGATGCACATCAACCCGCGTACCGGCAGGTCCAGCGATCGGCATTCCGCGATAAACCCGTCCGCCTCCGCAGGAAGAACGCCTGCCTTCTGCGCTTCTTCACCCGTATTGACCTGAATGAACAGGTCGGGGCAGTGTCCCACCTCTTGCGCCAGCCGCGCCAAGGTTTTGGCCAGTTTGGGGCGGTCGACCGAATGGATCGCATTGCACAGTTCCATCGCCTGCCTGGCCTTATTGGTCTGCAACGGGCCGATGAGATGCAGATCGACGGCATCGAATTGCTCTTTGAAAGCGGGCCATTTGCTGGCCGCCTCCTGTACGCGATTCTCACCAAAACACCTGTGGCCCTGCTCCAGCACCGCCTGAACCCGTTCGTTGGGCTGCACCTTGGACACGGCAATCAATTTGACCGAACCGGCCTTTCGTTGAGCTTTGGCTTCGGCTTTGGCGATACGTGCGGTGATTTCTTGCAACGACATGGGGCCCTCAATCTGTCTTTGGCGCAGAAAAACACCAAGTCGGCACAAAAGAAAAGGGCGAGTCCGAAGACCCGCCCTTAAACCTTACGGTTCAGATCAGCTTAGAAGTTGAACTGAGCACCGAAGTCAGCAACGATCTGGTCGTTTGCGCAGACAGAGCAGTCGTTGCGGCCGATACCACCACGCAGCGATGCACCGCCACCCAGGTCGTAGATCGCACCGAGCGCAATCTGCTGTTTGTCACCATCTGCACTACCGTCACCATAAGTGAACAGCAGAGTGGTTGCGGCGCCCAAGTTGTAGGCTGCCGACAGACCCCATGCCGTGCCATCTGTGGCCGCACCGGCAGGGCGGAAGTCCGTTCCACGGGTTGCCCCAGTGTTGTCGTCGTCTGCGACGAACAGAGTACCCGAGAAGTCGCCGAATTCAGCACCCAGTGTCAGAACGGTCAGGCTTGGGTTCGGGCCAGTGGCCGAGTCGGTCTGACCGTAAGCCAGAGCAGCGGTCACGTTGTTGAAGGTATAAGCTACGCTGATGTCCCAACGGTCGTTGCCATCGTTAACAGTGACAGGGCCCGGAGGCGTGCCAGGAGCGGGAACGGTTACGGTAGTCGCGCCAACATCGTACGACGCGCCAAATGCGAAGTCGCCAACCGAGTATTGGAAGAATACGCCATTGGAACCTGAGCCAGTAGAATCATAGGCCAAGAAGCCGTAGTCAACACCCGAATACTGACCTGCGAACAGCTCAAGGCCGACTTCGTTACCGTAGTAGTTTGCAAGGTTGTCGAACGAGCCAGCCACGTTGCCCGCGTCAACACGCAGACCGCCATAGATGACCGAGAAGCGCGCGCCGTTCAGACCAGCTTCGCCAGCTTCACCGTTCGCGTTTTCATCAGCTTGCAGACGAACACGGCCTTCAAAACGAACGCCGCTATCGGTTTCAACGATACCGTCGATGTTCAGGCGGAAACGCGATACCAGGATGGTATCGTCGACGTCTACGCCGTTAACGTCAGCAGTAACGGCATTGGTGGTTGTTACAGTACCGCCGTTCTGGGTTGTCCATACAGTCGGAGCAGCTGCCGGGCGCACCGAGCCTGTGACAGTACCTGTGCGATCTTCTTGGTAGCCAATACCAAAACGGCCGTAACCGCTGAAGTTAACTTCAGCTGCTGCAACGCCTGCGGTCGCAATCAGCGCCGTCGATGCGAAGAGAACTTTTTTCATCTTGTTTCCCTCGGTTTCATTCAAAAGAGTTTTCTACTCGACACATGCCTCGGCATATGTCTCAGCACGGACACCGTTTCGCTCTTTTTGCCCCCATTGCGCAAGCTTGGCATAAACCCGGTCACGTCATTGGGGTCAGATTGGTGCAAGGATGCCACAGTTCTTTTTTGCCCGGATCAGGCTGACACGCCTACATTTCAGAAGAATAGGCTTGTTGCAGCGAGGGTCCTTGGCTAGGAGTATGCCCTGAATACTGCACAACAAGTGAAAACAGGACCTGCTGACAATGCGCCTGCCTACGATTTTGGGATTAATCATGCTGACCACCACTATTGCGGCATGCGGGCAGAATCGAAGCACTTCGACATATTCCGCCAATCCCGCCAGCGGTAATTCCGATGAACGCGAGTTGAACGATCCTGAACGTTCGACGCTGTGGGACATTTTCGACCGCAGCACGGCCGAGCAGACCACCAATGTAAACCGGTACTTGTGGGCAGCTTCTCTGGACATATTGAATTTCCTGCCGGTGCAGGAGATCGATCCGTTTACCGGAGTGATCGTAACGGGTTACGGCACTCCTCCGGGCGGAGGACGGTCATACAGGGCGACCGTACACATCAGTGATCCGGCGCTTGCGGCCCGGTCTTTGTCCGTCGCGCTGCAATCCAGCGGCGGCGCCCCGGTAAGCGCGGCAACAACCCGCGCCGTGGAGGACGCGATTCTGTCCCGCGCGCGTCAGCTGCGCATCGCGGACAACAAGTTCTAGCACTCCGCCGAAAATCACACTAATACCACGCCGGGTTCCTACCCGGCGTTTTCATTCACGAAGGACCGCACAATGTCGCGCTATTCGGCCACCGAAATCGAAGCAAAATGGCAAGAAGCCTGGGACAAGGCAGGAATCTTCACCGCCAACCACAAGGCGGACAAGCCGAAATACTATGTGCTTGAGATGTTCCCCTACCCGTCCGGCCGAATCCATATGGGGCACGTGCGCAACTATACGATGGGCGACGTCATCGCGCGGCACAAGCTGGCCACCGGGCACAATGTTCTGCACCCCATGGGCTGGGACGCGTTCGGAATGCCAGCGGAAAACGCTGCCATGGCGATCGGCGGCCACCCCAAAGAGTGGACTTACGGCAATATCGCCGACATGCGCGCCCAGATGAAGCCACTGGGCCTGTCGATCGACTGGTCCCGTGAATTCGCCACATGTGATCCGGAATACTATGGCCAGCAGCAGGCGCTGTTCCTCGACATGCTCGAAGCCGGGCTGGTCTACCGCAAGAACGCCGTGGTCAACTGGGATCCGGTCGACATGACCGTTCTGGCCAATGAACAGGTGGAAAACGGGCGCGGATGGCGCTCGGGCGCGCTGGTGGAACGGCGCGAGCTGACGCAGTGGTTCTTTAAGATCTCGGATTATTCCGAAGAACTGCTGAACGCTCTGGACACTCTGGAAAACTGGCCCGCCAAGGTTCGG
Source organism: Ruegeria sp. AL12 (assembly GCF_056540885.1). Taxonomy (NCBI): domain Bacteria; kingdom Pseudomonadati; phylum Pseudomonadota; class Alphaproteobacteria; order Rhodobacterales; family Roseobacteraceae; genus Ruegeria; species Ruegeria sp. AL12. The sequence goes on from NZ_JBQFXN010000009.1 coordinate 52,609, forward strand.
CTGATGCAGGAAAACTGGATCGGCAAGTCACGCGGCCTTCAATTCGGGTTCGAACGCACCGATGGTGGGGAACCGATCACTGTCTACACGACGCGCCCCGACACCCTGCTGGGCGCATCTTTCGTTGGGATCTCGCCCGATCACCCGATCGCCAAACAGCTTGAGACCGAAAACCCGGAAGTTGCTGAATTCGTTGCCGAATGCCGCAAGGGCGGCACCACGGAAGAGGCCATCGAAACCGGCGAAAAGCTGGGTTTCGATACCGGCATCCGCGTCAAGCACCCGTTGGACCCGAACTGGGAACTGCCGGTCTGGATCGCCAATTTCATCCTGATGGATTACGGCACCGGCGCGATCTTCGCCTGCCCGGCCCATGACCAACGCGACCTTGATTTCTGCCGCAAATACGATCTGCCGGTGATCGATACGTTCTTTGCGCTGGACGATGACACACCGGTCGACAAGATCGCCTTTGTCCCGCCAAAGACCGAGAAAGTCCGCTGGGTGAACCATTTCGCAGGCTTGACCGAAGCAACCGGAGAAGAGGCGATCAACACCACCATCGATTTCGCCGAAAAAGCCGGTTGGGGCGAAGGGGTCACGAAATATCGCCTGCGAGACTGGGGCTTGAGCCGTCAGCGCTATTGGGGTTGTCCGATTCCCGTCGTTCACTGCGAAAGCTGTGGTGTGGTCCCTGAAAAGAAAGAGAACCTTCCGGTTCGCCTGCCCGATGATGTCACCTTCGACAAACCGGGCAACCCGCTGGACCGTCACCCGACGTGGCGCGACTGCGCCTGCCCAAACTGTGGCGCCCCTGCCAAGCGCGAGACCGACACGATGGACACATTCGTGGATTCGTCGTGGTATTTCGCGCGCTTCACCGCTCCGCGCGCGGAAACGCCCACCGATCTGGCCGAGGCGGAATACTGGATGAATGTAGACCAGTATATCGGCGGGATCGAACACGCGATTCTGCACCTGCTGTATTCGCGGTTCTTCGCCCGCGCGATGAACATCACCGGGCATTTGCCGGACAAAGCCATCGAACCCTTCGACGCGCTGTTTACCCAAGGCATGGTGACGCATGAGATCTACCAGACCCGCGATGCCAACGGTCGTCCGGTCTATCACCTGCCCGAAGAGGTCACGGACGGAAAACTGGCTGACGGCACAGAGGTCGAGATCATCCCATCGGCCAAAATGTCAAAGTCCAAGAAGAACGTTGTCGACCCGGTCAGCATCATCTCGGCCTTCGGCGCCGATACCGCGCGCTGGTTCGTGCTGTCCGATTCGCCGCCCGAACGGGACGTGGAATGGACGGCTGCGGGGGCCGAGGCCGCGTACAAGCATCTCAACCGTGTCTGGAATCTCTGCGACAAGATCGGCGCCATGGACCCGAACGCCACGGGTGAAGGCGATGAGGAGCTGCTGCGCGAGATGCACAAAACCATCCGCGATGTGACCTTGGGTGTTGAAAGCTTTGGCTTCAACGCGGCCATCGCCAAGCTTTATGCCTTCACCAACACTCTGGTGAAATCCAAGGCAGGTGCTGCGGCCCAAAAGCAGGCCATCAAAACGCTGGCACAGCTGATGTCGCCGATGACACCGCATCTGGCAGAAGATATTTGGGCCCATCAGGGCGGTGAAGGCCTTGTGGCCGTTGCGCCATGGCCCGTCGCCGACGAGGCGATGCTGGTTGATGACACCGTCACCTTGCCGATCCAGATCAACGGCAAGCGTCGCGCGGAAATCAGCGTGGCCAAGGATCTGGACAAAGCCGAGGTTGAAAAAATTGCGCTCAGCACCGAAGCTGTTCAAAAGGCGCTGGAAGGGAATGCGCCGAAGAAAGTGATCGTCGTTCCGGGCCGGATTGTGAATGTTGTCGTTTGATCGCAGAACGTTTTTGCTGATGCCGCTGGCGCTGGCCGCCTGCGGCTTTGAGCCCGTCTATGCACCTGGCGGATCGGGTTCGGCCTTGTATGGCCGCGTCGAGGTGTCGGCGCCCAACACCGTGGAAAGCTTTTTGCTGGTCCAAAATCTGGAACAGCAACTGGGGCGAAGCGCCGGGTCGGTGAACGATTACAAGCTGGATGTTCTGGTTTCGACCGTAACGCGCGGCGCAGCAATCACCACCACAAACGAAACGCAGCGCTACACCATCGACGGACGCGCGCAATACACGCTGCGGTCCAACGCATCCGGTCAGATCATCGCCTCGGGCTCGGTGGCGGATTTCGTGTCATATTCTGCCGCAGGATCGACCGTTTCCACCTTGGCGGATGAGCGCGATGCCAAGAGGCGGCTGATGATGATTCTGTCGGGTCAGATCATGAACCGACTTTACGCCACACCGGATCTGGCCGCATGAAGCTGAGCCCGCGCGAGGCTGAGGGGTATTTTGCCAAGCCGGACGCGGACAAGACCGGGCTGCTTATCTATGGCGCGGATGCGATGCGGGTTGCGCTCAAGCGGCAGCAGGTGCTGGCCGCTCTGCTTGGCCCCCAAGCCGAAGAAGAAATGCGCCTGACCCGCATGCCCGGTGGCGATCTGCGTGGTGATCCCGCCCTGCTGCTGGACGCGGTCAAGGCGGTCGGCTTCTTTCCCGGTCCACGTGCCGTTTTCGTGGAAGACGCAACCGAAACCGCGGCGCCGGCAATTCTGGCCGCGCTCGAAGATTGGGCCCCCGGAGACGCCCAGATCATCGTGACCGCGGGGCAATTGAAACCCAGCTCGAAGATCCGCAAGGCGTTCGAAGGCCACCCTGCCGCCTATGCCGTCGGCATTTATGACGACCCTCCCTCACGCGCCGAAGTGGAACGGGTTCTTGCCGAGTCGGGTATGAAAAACGTGCCCCGTGATGTCATGTCTGCAATCAGCGAATTGGCAGTAAGCCTCAGCCCCGGTGATTTCGCCCAAACGATTGAAAAACTGTCTCTTTACAAACGCGGTGACAGCACTGATTTGACAATCGAAGATATCGAGGCCTGCGCTCCGCGCTCGACCGAGGCGGCGCTGGATGATGTTCTCAACGTCGTGGCCGAAGGCCGCGCCGGTGAGATCGGGCCGCTGATCCGGAGGTTGCAGGCGCAGGGCACCAATGGCGTGACTCTGTGCATCGGAGCGATGCGGCATTTTCGGACACTCTATGCCTGCGCGTCCGATCCCGGTGGTGCTGCGCAGGGCATCGGCAAGCTGCGTCCGCCGGTTTACGGCAAACGGCGTGACCGTATCCTGCGACAGGCACAAGGTTGGGGGGCGGCCAAGCTGCAAACCGCGCTGACGGTTCTGACCGATACGGATTTGGCGCTACGGTCGGCCGGGCAGACGGCCCCCGCAATGGCGCTGGTGGAACGCGCGATGATCCGTTTGGCGATGTTGGCGCGATCCCGCTAGGTCACTCAGCCTTTTCCAACCAGTCGGCGGCAGACCGACCGGCCCAGCGCCCGGTCGCCAGGCAGGCCGTGAGCAGATAGCCCCCGGTTGGGGCTTCCCAATCCAGCATTTCCCCAACGCAAAACACACCCGGTAGGGCCGTCAGCATCAGCCGGTCATCCAGCGCTGTCCGTTTGACACCACCTGCGGTCGAAATGGCTTCGTCCATCGGGCGAAGGCCGGCATGCCGGATAGGCAGCTTTTTCAACATGCTCACCTGCACGGATTGAGAGTGTCCGCCGCGTTTTGCCATTTCATGAAACAGGGCGATTTTCTGAGCAGACAAGTTCAGCGATTTTCTCATCCACTGGGACAGCGTTGTTTTCGACCGTTTCGCGGACAACCGCGCCAGCAGAGCCTGTTGGTCCAGATCAGGCGTCAGATCAGCAAACAATGGCTGCCCCGCGCGCAACGCCGGTGTCAGCGAGTACAGCCCTCCGCCTTCCAGACCGGTTCTGGAAATCGCTGCCTCTCCTCGGCTTTCCAAATCGCCTGCCATCCATCGGATCGATTTCAATGCGGCCCCGAAATGGGGCTGCATATGTGGGCTCCAATCAACGGAAATGGCTGAGTTCGCGGGTTCAAAGGGTGCTAAAGCCACGTCTTTTCCGGCCAATATCTGCGCCCAGTGACCATCCGAGCCAAGGCGGGCCCAGCTTGCACCTCCCAGTGCCAGCACGGTGACATCCGTCGAAACACTGCGCCGCCCGTCCGGAGTGTCGAACACCGGCGCATCACTTTCCCAGCCGGCCCAACGCCAGCGGGTCCTGATCTCGACCCCGGCCTTGTCCAATCGTGCCAACCAGGCCCGCAACAAGGGCGAGGCCTTCATTGCTTCGGGAAACACGCGCCCCGTCGAGCCGACAAACAGCGTCTGCCCCAACCCGCGCGCCCAGTGCTGAACAGCTTCGGCATCAAAGTCAGACATGATCGGACGCAACCAATCCGCCGCTTCACCATAGGCGCGGATCAGGTCATCAAACGGCTCGTCCTTGGTCAGGTTCAGCCCCGATTTCCCGGCCATCAGGAACTTGCGCGCGACCGACGGTTTGGCCTCGGCCACCAACACGGAATGCCCGGCTGCGGCCAGCTGTTCTGCCGCCATCAACCCGGCGGGGCCTGCTCCGATCACCACTGCCTGCGCCATTCGCACCCTCTTGCCTTCGCCCGTCACAGGCGCAAGTTTCACATCATCATGACGAACAGCGATCCGATCTGCCCGCTTTGCGGCCGCCCGATCCCCGACGGGGCTGGCAGCCTGCATCATCTGATCCCAAAACTCAAAGGAGGCAAGGGCGGACCTACCGTTCTGCTGCATCAGATCTGCCACAAAGAGGTGCACGCCACCCTGACCGAAGCCGAACTGGCACGCAGTTTCAACACGGTCGCGGCCCTGCGTGCGCATCCAAGGCTCGAGAAATTTCTGACTTGGGTTCGCAAACGCCCCCCCGGATTTCGTTCGAAAGTTCCGGGCAAGCGGCGCGGGCGCTGATCAACCTGGCAGGATCTGGTCGCCGACAATATCTGTGAGAGGTTCGGACAGACCTTCGATCTCGATACCCTGAAAGTCCGGCACATGGGCGAATTGTGCGCCCGCAACATGCTGGAATTCCAACGTCGTATAGGCGCGTTTCCACAGCCATTCGCGGTTTTCAACAGCCCAAAGGTCAGGATTGGGCGGGGTTTCGTTGGTAAAGGCATAGAAATGCAGGTCAAAGCCGTAAGGGGCGACCTCCTGCATTGACAGCAACGACATGCCCCGGGCGCGCCAGAACGCGTCTTCGGCGGCAATATCGCCGGTTCGAAGGGTAATCTGACCGATCCGAGCCTGCGCAAAAGGCGCGTCGGGGTCCGCTGCATACGGCGGCCGGTTGCCTTCGAAATCATGTTGCAGCAGTTCGATGACGAACCCTTCGGGATCCGCAAGATGGCACATGTAGCCGATGTCCAGAAACTGGTTCGGCGTGCTCACTGGTACGTCGAACCTGCGCAGATGAGCCGCAGCAAGATCGACATCAGGCACGGTGATTCCTATCTTCCAGTACCGCTGTCCCTTGTCATGGGTGTACCCTCCTCCTCCCGGCAGCAACAAAATATCTGCGTCTGCACTGTCATAGTCGACACGGTAGCCGGTTTCTGCTGGGCCGACGGACATGCCCAGAATGTCGCGATAAAACGCGGCCAGCCGACCCGGGTCAGCGACCCGCAGGCGCAGTGCAGACAGCCTCATGAGCACAACCTTGCGATTCCCGCCGCGATCTCGGGGTCGGCGTTCACGCTGTCGGCCACCAGATCGCGTGCGGTTTGCATCAGATGTTCGGGATCGACAATCCGGTCCACCAGGCCAAATTCATACGCCTCCTGCGCGGTGATTTTCTGACCGGCCATAAGGATCAACTTGGCCCTGGCCGGTCCGACCAGAGCCGCCAGCCGCGCGGGGTCGGACGGTTGTGGCAGAAACCCCAGCTTCATCACCGGATAGAAGAACTTGGCCGACGGCACGGCAATGCGCAGATCGCAGGCCAGCGCCATACCGTTGGCCCCGCCTGCCAAAGTGCCGTTCAGCGCGGCAACGGTCAGACAGGGCAACGCGGCAATGGCGCCGGACAGCCTTTCCCAGACATCCGATTTGGCCAGACCGCCGCGCGCTTCGTCCAGATCTGCCCCGGCGCTGAACACTTTGCCTGCGCCGGTCAGGATCAACGCCTTGGCCTCTGTCGCGGATTCGGCGATCTCGGCCAGTTCCGCGAGCATGGCCCCGGTCAGGGCGTTCGCCTTGCCGGGATTGTTGATCGTGACGGTCCACAGGCCGCCTTCTTTGGTCAAATCGATCATATCAGCCCGGCCCGTTTGCGAATGTCTTCAAGCCGCAGCGAAATTTCAGTGCCAAGAAACTCATCGGCATCATCCGAGCACATCCACAACAGCGCCCGTGCGGGCCAATCAGCGGGGATATGCACATCCCAGTCCAGCTGACTGACGGGATTTATGCCGCTGGCCTTGATCGACCGCTGCATATCGGTGGCCACCGTCCCCGGTGACAGGCCCATGGCGCGAATACCATTATGGGCTTCTTCCAGATGCAGACATTCCGTGAGCATCTTGGCCCCGGCCTTCGAGGCGCAATAGTGGCTCCAGGCCTCGACCGGATTCGATGCAGCACCGGACGAGATCGTCAGAATGCTCCCTCCTCCCGCAGCCCGCATCACTGGCAACGCCGCGCGCATCCCGTAGAAAATACCTTTCAGATTGATGTCGATGGCCTTGCTCCACGCCTCGGTGTCAGCATTCGAGAGATGAAAGATCGGATCGATCACACCCGCGTTGCCGATCAGAACATCCAACCCACCGAACCGGTCCACGCATGTGGCCACGGCTTGTTCCACCTGCGCGAAATCGCTGACGTCACAGGCCAATGCGATGGCCTGATCGCCCAATGCGGCCGCCAGAGCGTCAATCTGGTCCTGGCTGCGAGCCACCAATGCGACATTGGCGCCGGCTGCGGCAAAAACGCGCCCTGCCTCGGCCCCAATTCCTCGGCTGGCCCCGGTTATGAGAACAGTTTTTCCCTGCATTTGCCCTTCCTCACGCATTGTAATCTCTGTCGGCTACAGCCGTAGCGCGTAAACGGGGAAAGGGTCCAGCCCTTGCCCCCTTGACGATACCCGCCACAAAACCGACCATGCGCCACAAATTGATCAAGAAGGGTTACCTTATGTCCGTTTTCCTTCGCCGCAGCTGCGGCGCTGCCCTGGCTTATGCCGTTGCCACCCAAGGGGCGTTTGCCGATCTGTCGGCCGATGACGTCTGGTCCGATTGGCAGAGCTATTTCACCTCGATGGGTTACACCGTCACAGGAGACGAAAGCACCTCGGGCGACGTCACCACGATTTCCAACATGACACTTTCAGTGGCCCTTCCCGAAGAGGACGGACAGTTTCAGATGGTCATGCCGGAAATGACACTGACCGAAAATGGTGACGGGACCGTTACCATTGACCTGCCGGAAAGCTTTCCCATGGAAATCACCGGTCAGGCCGAAGACGAAAACTTCGCAGCCACTGTCACCTATTCCCACAGCCAACTGAACATGGTCGTGTCGGGCACACCGGACGACATGACCTATGACTACAAGGCTGACAATCTGGGCGTAAAACTGGATTCGATTGAGGTCGATGGTGAGGCTCTGCCCAATGATGTGTTTGGCATCGATGTCCAAGCAAGCGATCTGTCCGGCAGCTCGCGGATGCAGATCGGTGACAATCGAAACATCAGCCAGACGTTCAACGCAGCCACGTTAACTTATGATCTGAACTTTCAGGATCCTGAAAGCGGCGAAAACGGGTTGATCAACGGTCAACTGGATCAACTGGCATTCGAGGGCACCAACGTCGTCCCGCCGGATTTTGACTTTTCGGACCCAGAAGCCTTTTACAAAGCCGGTTTTTCCTTTGACGGCACCTTCACCTATGCCGCGGGCAGCACGGATCTGAGCGGGACCAGCGAAGGTCAGGCGTTCTCGATGAACAGCACGTCCGAAGGCGGGCGTTTTGCAGCCAGCATCGATGCAGAGCGTATCGTCTATGACATTGACCAGAACAGCACGAAGATGGCCGTTACCACGGCGGGCCTGCCGTTCCCGATCGAACTTTCGATGGCCAAGGCGGGCCTGAACTTCGAATTCCCCATCCAGCAATCGGACGAGGTTCAACCCTTCGGCTTTGGGCTGAACCTGACCGATTTCACCATGTCGGACATATTGTGGGGCATTTTCGATCCTGCGGGCGCGTTGCCGCGTGATCCGGCGACGATTGCGCTGGATGCGACGGGAACCGCGAAAGTGCTGATGAATATCTTCGATCCTGAAATCGACGTCGAATCCGACGAAGCGCCGGGGGAATTGCACTCGCTGAAGATCAACGAACTGCTGGTTTCGCTGGTTGGCGCCAAACTGACCGGTGACGGTGATTTTGCTTTCGACAACACCAACACCGAAGAGTTTGATGGCCTGCCCAGCCCAAGCGGCGTGGCGAACCTTCAGCTGGTTGGCGCCAACCAGTTGATCGACACCCTGATCGGAATGGGAATCATCTCGGACGAAGACGCGCTGGGCGCCCGCATGATGATGGGTCTGATGGCAGTTCCGGGCGAAGAACCGGACACTTTGAACTCGAAGATCGAGTTCACCGAAGACGGCCAGATCCTCGCGAATGGTCAGCGTATCAAGTGACAATCAACGGAAAGGGCCGCGCAACATGCGGCCCTTTCTCTGTCCTGCCAACCCCTGCCCAAACCTCTGAAACGGCACGGGTTCACCGCGATCCTCAACGCACAATCTGGTCACAGGTCTTGCGAGACGGGCAGTCCAAGGCTAGGTCCTTGGCAATCAACCCGGAGGCCTCATGACCTGCTCACCAGAAGAAATCAGCCATCACTTGCTTGACGTGGCCCGCAAGGCAGGCGCGGACGCGGCGGATGCCATCGTTATCGACGGATCCTCTGTTTCCGTCGAAGTGCGGGGCGGCGCGCTGGAACATGCCGAGCGCTCGGAAGGGACTGATCTGGGATTGCGGGTGTTTCTGGGCAAACGATCCGCCATTGTGTCCAGTTCCGACAGCCGCCCTGAAACCCTGCGCGCCATGGCGGAACGAGCTGTCGCGATGGCCAGGGAGGCCCCCGAAGATCCGTTTTCCGGGCTGGCTGACAAGGACCAGCTGGTCACAGACTGGAACATAGAGTCACTGGAATTGTCAGACCCCGCCCCGGCCCCGTCTTCCGAAGCCCTGATGCAGGATGCTCTGACGGCCGAGGCCGCAGCGCTGGCCGTCGCCGGTGTCACCCAGGTGTCGGATGCGGCCGCAAGTTACGGGACCCACCATGTGCATCTGGCCGCGACAAACGGGTTCACCGGCGGATACGCGCGCAGCAGCAGGTCGGTTTCCTGTGTTGCGATCTCGGGCGAAGGCACCGGGATGGAACGGGACTATGACGGCGACAGCCGGACGTTCCAATCCGACCTGCGCAGCGCGGAAGAAATCGGGCGCACAGCAGGCGAACGCGCCGTGCAACAGGTTGGGGCGCGCAAACCTGTGACGGGAAGTTTTCCGGTGCTCTTCGACGAACGGATCTCGTCTTCGCTCATCGGCCACCTTCTGGCCGCCAGCAATGGCGCGGCGATCGCACGGGGCGCATCCTGGCTCAAGGATTGTTTGGGGCAGGACGTTCTGCCCGCGCACCTGTCCCTGATCGAAGACCCGCACCGCCCGCGCATTTCGGGCTCGCGTCCCTTTGATGCCGAGGGTCTGCCGACACAACGCCGGGCAATCGTGGAAAACGGCGTTCTGACCGGCTGGACGCTGGACCTGTCAAGCGGGCGAAAACTGGATATGGCGTCCACGGGAAATGCGGCGCGTGGGGTCTCGGGCCCGCCATCGCCCAGCAACTGGAACCTGAGCCTGACACAAGGTGACCAAAGCCGCGCCGACCTGCTGCGCGATATGGGGACCGGGTTGCTGGTCACATCCATGATCGGATCGACGATCAACCCCAATACCGGTGACTATTCAAGGGGTGCATCGGGCTTCTGGGTCGAGAATGGCGAGATCACGCATCCGGTCAATGAATGCACCATCGCGGGCAATCTGCGGGACATGCTGCGCCGGATCATCCCGGCGAACGATGCCCGCCCATACCTGTCGCGCGTGGTTCCGTCGCTTCTGATCGAAGGAATGACACTTGCCGGCAACTGATCTGCCCCTGCTGATCGAGGCGGCGCTGGAGGCCGGCAAGATCGCCACGCGCTATTCCGGCACGCAAGCGCAGCGCTGGGACAAACCCGATGGCGCCGGGCCAGTGACCGAGGCAGATCTTGCCGTGAACACGATGCTGGAGGAGCGGTTGTGTTCGGCGCGACCGGGCTATGGCTGGCTCAGTGAGGAATCCGAGGATTCCACCGACCGGCTGGACCGCAGCAGCACTTTCATCATCGACCCGATCGACGGCACCCGAAGCTTTGCAGAAGGCGCGCGCACCTGGGCACATTCCATAGCCGTCGCCGATAACGGCATGGTGACGGCGGCGGTCATTTACCTGCCGATGCGGGATTTGCTGTACACGGCGGCCCAGGGTCAGGGCGCGTCTCTCAATGGTAAGACGATCACGACCTCGGATACCGCAGAGCTTTTGCAATCAAAAATTCTGGCCGCCAAGCCAAATCTTGACGCGCGGCATTGGCGCGACGCGCAGGCGCCAGAATTCGAACGCGCGTATCGACCGTCACTTGCCTATCGCATGGCTTTGGTTGCGCAGGGGCGGTTCGATGGCATGCTGACCCTGCGCCCCAGTTGGGAATGGGATATTGCCGCCGGCGACCTGATCATCCGAGAGGCCGGCGGCATCTGTTCGGACCGTACGGGGCAACGGCTGATCTTCAACAACTTGCATCCCAGGTTGAACGGCGTGATCGCCGCCAGCGCCTTGGTTCATCAGCAATTGTCGGCACTGCTGGATCCGGCCGGGCCGGGAATCGGAACATGAGCAAACCGCGCTCACTCAGCCTGGCCGCCTACAGGGTGTTGTCATGGGGGTTGCGCAACGGGGTTGCGCCGCAATCCAACCTGCCGCGCCCCGAAGGTGAGTTGCTATGGATCCATGTTGCCACCCCGGATCGGCTGCGGGCTGTGACCGACTTCTGCCGTCGGCTGTCGCAGGTCAGGGCCAAGCTGAATTTCCTGCTGACAGCCCCCCCGGATGAGGATCTGTCCAACTGGCCAGACAGCAGGTTCCCTTTGATCAACCTGCCACAGGAACAGAGTGGCGCCGCCCGCGAGTTTATCGAATACTGGCGTCCGAACATGGGGTTGTGGGTCGGTGGCGATCTGATGCCCAACATTGTCACGCGCGCTGACGAACAGGCGATCCCGCTGGTCCTGTTCGACGCCCAATTCAGCGTCACTCTGTCCCGGAACGCCCGTTGGCTGCCGGACATCACGCGGGTGACCTTTGACTGTTTCCGCAAGATTCTCACGCCATCCGCCGAGACGGCTCGGCAGATCCGCCGCCTCGGAATCCAATCCGGAAAAGTTGCGGAATCACCGCCTTTGCGGATCAGCCCCAACCCCCGGCCCTGGCCAGAAGACGAACTCATCGAGACCACTCATACACTTGCCGGGCGTCCGGTTTGGTTGGCGGCATGGGTTCAGGACAAGGAATTCATCTCGGTTCTGACAGCCCACCGTCAGGCGCTGCGGATGCTGCATCGGCTGGTTCTGGTGTTGCACGTGGCAAACGAGCCGGAAGTCACGCCGCTGAGACGGCGGCTGGAATCGATGGACCTGCGCTGCATCAACTGGGATGAAGGGGACATGATTGAAGACACCACTCAGGTCGTCCTGACATCGGACCCCGAAAACCTGGGCCTGTGGCATCGCATGGCACCAGTGACCTTCATGGGCAGTTCGCTGGAACGCAGCGCGGGCGGTCAGGACCCGTCCGAAGCAATCGCGCTGGGGTCTGCGATCATGTTCGGACCATATGTGCACCGCCATCAGGAATTCTATTCCAGCCTGCAACAGGTGAACGCCGCCAAAGAGGTAAAAACGGCCACCGAACTGGGCGACGCCGTTGTGCAGCTTCTGGCGCCGGATCAAGCTGCCGACATGGCGTTGGCTGGATGGCAGTTGTTGACCGAAGGCGCACCGCAGGCTGACGCCCTGATCGAAATGGTACAGGATATTCTGGATCAGCGGAGAGCGGATCATGCGGGCACCTGATTTCTGGAACACGACCCCGGACCAACCGGATCTGAGGGCGCGTCTGCTGGCACCGTTGGGGCGCCTATATGCAGCGGCAACCGCCCGAAGGATCGCCTCGGAATCCGGCGAAAAGCCGGGTGTGCCCGTGATCTGTATCGGCAACCTCAATGCTGGTGGAACCGGTAAAACACCAACGGTGATCTGGACCCTTGAACAGCTTCGAGGCGCCTGGCACGAACCACATGTCGTCACGCGGGGGCACGGAGGCTCTTTGGACGGGCCGGTGCAGGTTGATCCGGCCCGGCACACGGCTGCCGAAGTAGGAGACGAGCCGCTGCTTCTGGCGATGTTTGCCGAAGTCTGGGTTGCCAAGGACAGGGCGGCGGGCGCACGGGCCGCCGCAGCGGCGGGCGCCACGGTAATCGTGCTGGATGACGGGTTTCAAAACCCTTCGGTGGCCAAGGATTTCTCGATCATTGTTGTCGATGCTCAACGCGGGTTCGGAAACGGTTTGTGCCTGCCTGCCGGGCCACTGCGGGAACCGGTCGACATCGGGTTGAAACGGGCCGACCTTGTGTTGTCTCTGGGCGATGAGGCCGCGCAAATGGCTTTCACCGCTCAGTGGGGCGACAAGTTGTCCGTTCCCCATGTCACCGGAGCAATCGAGCCCCTGCAAACCGGCATGGACTGGACCGGCACACGCGCTTTGGCATTTGCTGGTATCGGCCACCCCGAGAAGTTCTTCAAAACCCTGCGGCAGCTGGGCGTAGACCTGGTCCGCGCCGAAGCCCTGGACGATCACCAGCCTCTGACTCAGGCACTGATGGCCCGTCTGGAAAACGAGGCGCGCCAACTGGGTGCTCAGATGATAACGACCGAGAAAGATGCCGTACGTCTGCCCCCGGCTTTTCGGAGCAAAGTGATCACTCTGCCGGTGCGTCTGCGAGTCGGCGAAACTGACAAGGTCCGCGACATGCTGCTGAAGGCAGCACCTGCACCCCAATAGGCCCGGTCGGCCCAGACAGGGCCAACCGGAAAAGGGTGTTTAGCCACCCAGTTCGTCTTGGATCAGCTTTTTGAAGTCAGCGTAGGACTGGTTGTCGACCTTCTTGCCGTTCACCACAAATGATGGCGTCGCCTGGATACCATCGCGTTCGGCGTTTTCCTGATACCACGCAGCCAATGTCCGCGCCTTGGTACCGTCTTGCAGGCAAGCCTCGAGCTGATCGCCATCGATGCCGGCCAAACGACCGATCTTGCGCAGCTCGTCCACGATCTCGGCCGGACCACCTGCGCGTGTCCATTCTGCCTGCCCTTCATAGATCAGGTCTGTGATACCGAAGAACTTTTCGGGGCCAGCGCAGCGTGCAACCATCGATGCCCAAAGGCCGTAGCGGTCAAAATACACCTCACGATAGGTAAACTTGACCTTGCCGGTGTCGATGAAGTCTTTCTTGAGTTGTTTGAAGGCGCCCTGATGGAAACTCGCGCAATGCGGGCAGGTATAGGACGCATATTCGATGATTTCGACAGGTGCATCCTCGGCGCCCAGCACCATCTCGACGATCGTCGAAGTATCAAGGTCTGCCTCCTGCGCTTCGGCGGCACTGACCAGTGGAATGGTGACATTGGTGTTCGACCCTGTCAGCCAATAGCCGCCAGCGGCCACGGCGACGGCCGCACAGATTACGGTTGCAATACGGCTCATTTTCAGCCCTTTCTCAGCGTTTCTGTTTGGATAAAACGTTGCGCCCGAGACGTTCAAGAGCCGCGCGCAAATCTTCATCATGTACATCGCGTGACATTTTGTCGGCCTCGGCGGCAATGTCAGGCGCAATCTGGGGTTTGGCTTGCTTCGGCTTGTGGTCGAAACTGGCCTGCCCCTCGGCAAATCCGGTCGGAGCGGTCTGGGTGATACGGACACGGCTGATGGCGTTATAGCCATAGACCGCGTTTACCTTGCCGCGCAGCTTTTCCTTCTGCATTTCCAGCATCGGAGCCTGTGGCCCGGTCGTCAACACGGTCAGGGTGGCACCAAATCCGCCCTTGCCATAACCCACTTTGACCGGGCGCGCGATGGCGGCGGTTTCCTGGCCGACAATCTCGGCCCAGTGGGTCAAAAGCCGTGACACGGCAAACCCCCGGCTTTCCCCGGCGCGCCGGATCTGATCGTTCAGCAAGGATGCGGTGCGTTTGAACCCGCGGGTCGAAGAACGTCTGCGTTGCATCTGGTTTCCTGCTCCTACACCTCTATTGTACTGGGCAGGCCACCATGTGCCAGCGAAACCCGACCGGGAGTTGAATAAAACTTGCGTGACTCTGCTGAAATCATCGTCAGTGATGCGTTGCTGGAATGGTACGACCGCCACGCCCGCGAAATGCCATGGCGCATCGGTCCGGCAGATCGCGCCGCCGGGATGCGCCCCGATCCCTATCGGGTCTGGCTGTCCGAAGTGATGTTGCAGCAAACAACAGTTGCCGCCGTTCGCGACTATTTCCTGCGCTTCACCACCCGCTGGCCTACGGTTCAAGCTCTGGCCGCCGCACCGGACGATCAGGTCATGGGGGAATGGGCCGGGCTTGGCTATTACGCCCGCGCCCGCAATCTTTTGAAATGCGCCCGTGCCGTCACGCAGGGCTACGATGGCCGGTTTCCTGACAGCTTTGAAGCGCTGCTGAACCTACCCGGCATAGGCCCCTATACCGCCGCAGCGATCTCGGCCATAGCGTTTGATCGGCCTGAAACCGTGCTGGACGGAAACGTCGAGCGTGTCATGGCCCGGCTCCATGACATTCACGATCCGCTACCCGGGTCCAAACCCCTGCTGAAGGAAAAGGCGTCGGCCCTGACCCCGGCCATACGTCCGGGCGATTACGCGCAGGCCGTCATGGATTTGGGGGCAACCATCTGCACACCGAAGTCGCCGGCATGTGGCATCTGCCCCCTGCGTGACCCCTGTCAGAGCCGCGTCGCAGGCACCCAATCCGACCTGCCACGAAAAACGCCCAAAAAGCCCAAACCCACGCGGTATGGGCACGTGTATGTTGCGCAAAGCGCAGACGGGGCCATGGTGCTGGAACGCCGGCCTGACAAAGGTCTGCTGGGCGGAATGCTGGGCTGGCCCGGATCAGAGTGGAACGATGCCCCGACCGAACGTGCCCCGTTCCCTGCGAATTGGAAGATGTTGCCGGGCGAAGTGCGCCACACATTTACACATTTCCACCTGATTTTGCGGATCTGGACCACGGATGCCGCTGATCACGACGTACCCGAACATCTGACGGTCGTCGACAAGCACAGCTTCAGGCCCGGCGACCTGCCAACCGTGATGCGCAAGGCCTATGATCTTTGGCGAGGACAATAAGTCCGCTGTGCAAGTCTTCGGGCCATGTCTAGGGTATGTCCAAAAAGTCGGAGCAGAAAAGATGATCGCAACTGGCACATTGTCCCGCTGGCAATCTGCATCCCCTTTCTGGGTGTCGCTGCTACTGATCCCGCTGGTCTGGTTTTCAGCTGCTACCGGTGGATGGTCACTGCTGCTGGTTCCTGCCGCAACCTGGTGGGCTTTTGCAGTGCTGGACCGGATCACCGGGCTCAACACTCAAAACGCCGACCCCGAGACGCCGGACACGGCGCTGCAATGGTACATATTACTAATAAAACTCTGGGCCCCGATCCAGTTCGTCACCCTTTTTAGTCTGATCTGGTACGCAACCCACAACACCCATCTGTCAACGCTTGAGAAAATCGGCCTCTTCTTTGGCATGGGCGTCATTTCGGGCACGATTGGGATCAATTACAGCCACGAGTTGATGCACCAGAAAAGCCGCTTGGAACGCTGGCTTGGGGACATCCTTCTTGCCATGGTGCTGTATTCTCATTTTCGGTCCGAGCACCTGTTGGTCCATCACCGCCATGTTGGCACCCCGCGCGATCCGGTGTCGGCGCGCTACAACGAAGGGTTCCATCGCTTCTATCCCCGCGTTCTGTGGCAATGCTGGGTTTCGGCCTTCAACGCCGAGCGCAACAAGCTGGCCCGCATCGATAGACAGTGGACAGATCGTTCAAACCCGTTCTGGCGGTACTGGGCGCTGCAAGGTGGGATGCTGGCACTGGCCGGCCTGATCGGAGGATGGTCCGGCGTGGCGCTGTTTCTGCTGCAGGCTAGTGTCGCAATATGGCAGCTCGAGCTGGTCAATTACGTCGAGCATTACGGCCTGACCCGAAAACACCTGGGCGACGGACGGTACGAGCATGTCCTGCCACGCCATTCCTGGAATGCCTCGCAGAAAGCTTCGAACTGGTTGCTGATCAATCTTCAGCGCCATTCGGACCACCATTACAAACCCAACCGCCGGTTTCCGCTGCTGCAACATCACGCGTCGGACACAGCCCCGCAATTGCCCTATGGCTATCCCGTCATGACCGTGTTCGCCATGATCCCTCCGCTGTGGCGGCGGGTCATGAACCCGCGCGTTCGCGCGTGGCGACGCCACTATTATCCCGAGATCTCCGACTGGCACCCCTACAACAAATCTTTGAACCCCATGCCCAAAGCGTGACTGCAGCGCGCACAGGCGCGCTGCTTGGCCCAACTGTCAGCACTGCATCTGCGATGCTGTTCTGACGGGCGGGAGGCCCTCAGCTTTTCATCATCCAGACATCCATCGGCGCCTCGACCCCTCGCACGGTTTGGTCGCGGCAGGCAACAAAACCGGCCATGACCTCCGGCGCCTGCGGGTTTTCTTCCGCAACCCGCAAACGCACGGCATCGCTGACAACGATACGCGCCTTGAAATCACGCGTCAGTGCCTCAAGCTTGGCCGCCACATTGACCGCATCGCCAATCACCGCGAATTCCAACCGGTTGGCACCGATATCCCCAAGTACGACCGAGCCGTAATGCACCCCAACGCCGACATGGATTTCAGGCTCACCCGCCCGGCGGCGTTCCAGATTCCAACGGTCGATCACACCCACCATCGCACGCGCGCAGTCCAGGGCATTACTCGCGTCCAGGGGCGTTGGCACCGGAGTGCCGAAGGTCGCCATCAAACCGTCGCCCAGATACTTGTCCAAGGTCCCGTGGTGCCGGAATACCTCGGTTTCCATACGGGCATGAAACCCGCGCAGAACCTCGATCACTTCATAGGGATCCCGCCCGGCGGCGTATTTGGTGAATCCGACGATATCGATGAACAGAACGGCCACATCTTCTTTGCGGACCTGTTTCAGCGGCTCATCGTTCTGGCTCAGCTCATCCACCACGTTGGGTGAGAAATACCGCGACAGGTTGGCCCGCTCCCGTTCCAGTCCCGCGTTGTTCATCAACAATTGATTGAGACGCCGCATCGAAATGCCCAGCGTTACCGCGACCATTATGAATACGATCACTTGCTGGATACGTTGAGGGATCATGAAACTGTTGGGGTCCAACAGCTCGGCAACATCCGGATAGCCCTGCAAAGCCTCTGCAACCTTTTCGCTGATCCCCGGAATCGGCGTTGCCAACCACGAGGCAACGATCCAACCGATCGTCCACATCAATGCCGTCCACGAACCGATGGCAATGACCGTGCGCCAGGAATAGGCCAAGGTTCCAGCCGCCAGGATGACGAAAAAGTACTGAAAGTTGTCGAACCGGTATTGCATGGCCAGAGGGCGGACATCGTCACTGAACGGGTTGGGCACGATCATTCCAAGGGTCATGATCAGCAGATCCACGAAGATCAAAAGAAGCTCGACCCGCGATTGCCCCACCCGACCGGAACGGCGGATCAGCCAACCGTTGGCGCAGATCAGCAGCAGAATGAAGTGATACCAAAGCACCTCCCATTGCGGGTTCAGGAAAACCAGAAGAACCCCGGTCAGTGCCATCGCCACCCAACGCGCGCGGACGGCCAGTTCCAACCCTTCTCGCTTGTGCCGCTCCAACGCGGCCTCGGTGTATTTGTTGTCCAGATCGAACGTGTCAGGTTGCGTGAAAAACAGACTGCGGCGGGGCTGCGCGGTTGTCTCGGTCATGGCCGTGATCTTTCTTGCAGTGTCAGGGTCAACAACATGCAATCACTGTTGATGCCAAAACAAAAGACCCCGCCGTAGGATCGGCGGGGCAAGGCGTAGTGCCTTGTGTCAGGCCACAGGCACCGGCGGTGTTCTTTGTATCAGTTCATCTCGGCCCGGATCTGCTGGCGCAGAACGTCGATCGGAACCGTTTTGCCGTCACGCTTGAAGCACCAATAGGTCCAGCCATTGCAGGACGGAGCATTTTCCAGATGGGCGCCCACCTGATGGATCGAGCCTTTGACGTTGTCACCGACCAATGTGCCATCGGCCCGGACTTTGGCCTTGTGACGCCGGTTCATGGAATAAAGCTCTTCGCCCGGGCGCAGCATCCCACGCTCGACCAGCTGGCCGAAGGGAACGCGGGGTTCGGCGCGCTTGCTGGCGCTGACTTCCAGAGCCTCACGATCGAATTTGCGGACCTTGGCAATGCGCTTCTCGGCCACCTTGCGGTAGCTTTCCTCGCGTTCGATACCAATGAACTCGCGGCCCAGCATCTTGGCGACGGCTCCGGTCGTTCCGGTGCCGAAGAACGGATCCAGCACCACGTCCCCGGGGTTGGTCGAGCCGATCAGAACACGGTGCAGCAGTGATTCCGGCTTTTGCGTCGGGTGTGCCTTGTCACCGTTTTCATCCTTCAGACGTTCATGCCCGGTGCAGATCGGCAGCACCCAGTCGCTGCGCATCTGCACGCCTTCGTTCAGGGCCTTAAGCGCCTCATAGTTGAAGGTGTACTTGGCCCCTTCGCGCTTGGATGCCCAGATCATCGTCTCATGCGCGTTGGTAAAACGTTTGCCACGGAAGTTGGGCATCGGGTTTGATTTGCGCCAGACCACATCGTTCAAAATCCAATAGCCCTCGTCCTGCAACGCCGAACCAACGCGGAAGATGTTGTGGTAAGAGCCGATCACCCAAATCGCACCATTTGGCTTGAGCAGACGGCGCGCCGCCTTCAACCACGCGCGGGTGAATTGGTCATAGGCACCAAAGCTGGAAAACTGATCCCAGTGATCATCCACCGCATCCACCTGAGAGTTGTCCGGACGATGCAGCTGACCTTTCAACTGCAAATTATAGGGCGGATCCGCAAAAATCAGGTCAACGGATGCCTCGGGAAGACTGTTCATCACTTCGATGCAGTCCCCGGATAGAATCGTGTTTAAAGGGGGCGCTATTGCGCCCTTTTTGGTGGTTGTCGTCATATCACTGCCTCAAGTGTCCACGGCGCTTTTGCGCTCATTTGGTTGAGACAAGGATGAGTCAAAGACGAATCGGCGTCAATTTCTTTTTTGAATCAGCAACTTACGATTTACTCTTGATACAAGATATTGTGCACCGGCTTGAACGAACGTCTATGGTGTGGGGTCACGCCAAGATTTTGAAGTGCTTCCTTGTGTTGTTTTGACGGATAACCGGCGTTGGTTTCCCATCCATATCCCGGATGCTGTTGCGCCAAATCCACCATCACCTGATCGCGCCAGTTTTTCGCAAGGATCGACGCGGCTGCAATCGACACCGATCGGGCATCCCCCTTCACGACGGCCTGCGACGGGGTTTTCAGGCCGCGTGGAATCATGTTCCCGTCGATCAGCAGGAAATCGGGGGCCGGTGTCAGTGCCTCGACTGCGCGCAGCATCGCCAGATGCGATGCCCTGAGGATGTTGATCTCGTCAATCTCGGCGACCGAGGCTTCGGCCACGGCAAACTCGGCGCTGTGCCGGATCTCGGCATCCAGCGCGGCCCGACGTCTGGCCGTCAGCTTCTTGGAATCATTCAACCCTTCGGGGATGGTCTGTGGGTTCAGGATCACCGCTGCCGCGACGACCGGGCCGGCCAAAGGGCCGCGCCCGACCTCATCCACACCCGCGATACGGCAATGGCCCCGGTCCAGCAGCGCCTGTTCAAGTTCGAAATCTGGTTTTGTCATCCTTTTGGAAAACCGTGTTTCACACAGCGCCGCAAGAAAAAAAGAGAGGGCAGCCCACACCACCCTCTCTCACGCGGCGCGTCTTTGGCGCCGCTCCTGCTCAACCGGTGTTACTGGTAAACGACACGGTATCCTTTCTGGCGCAGGCACGCGGGTTCGTATGCCCGCTTGACCTTTTGGCCATTCCAGAAACCGACTTTGCACTCTTGCGGCAGGCTTTTGGCATGTTTGTAGTGCTTCTTGAGGCATTTCGGCCCAAGCAACGGATGATCCTGTGAATACCCGTTGAATGTGCGCAGGCAGCGCTGGGGCAGATCATAACGCGCCACGTGCGGCGGCAGAGGGCGCACCGGCTGCGGCGTGTAAGGTGCCGGGGTATAGGTCTGATGGCGAGTCGCCCGATCCTTTTTCTTTTCCTTGTTGTAATAGTGAACCCCGGCCCCGATGAGCGCGATGGCCGCCAGCCCGCCAAGAATGTCCTTTGCGTCCGCGGCCCGTGCCTGAGACGCAGAAACTCCGGTTATTGCAACCGCGGTCGCAACGATGAAAGCGATGAATTTCCTGTGCATGATGCGTGTCCTTCATAGTGTTTGGGCGACCGTGTGACGGAGCGCGTCCAGATTGCCCTGACACTTGGGGGCGACCGGTCCAGACAAGCAATAACGGCCCGGTGTTATCGGATATCAGAGCCCGCAAACCCCTTGGGTTATTGAATATCGCGGCAACTCATGCGCAGGATGCGGCCTATGAAACAAATCCTCTCTTCTCTGACCTTTGCGGCCCTGATATCGCTTGGCTCTGCTGCGTCTGCGGCGGATTGCTATGCGGACTACAAGGCCAAGAAAGACAACCCGCTGCGTCTGCACTATGGGGTCATTCAGGTCTCGAACTGCGACAAGGGCCAGGCCCAGGCAGAAATCGCCCAGCGCCTGAGCGCGTCAGGCTGGACCTTGCTTGAAGTGCAGTCCGTTTTCGGGCCGGAAGGGTTGGATCAGAGGAAAGGCAATGCCGGAAAATTCTATCTCCGTTTCTGACGCGCGCCGGTCGGGGGTCCGTCTGGTCGTGCTGGGCGTCGCAGCCATTGTCGCCATTCTGATCACCGCCGCCGTTTTCCTGTTCTGGACCCTGCCGGACGCCAACGCATTCAACGCACGGGTCGAGCGATTGTTCATCGAGACCGATCTGACCTCGCAAACCGAAATCCGGTTGCTTGAAATTCTGGCCCAGTCCGGCACCGCCTTCGCCGACACCCTGTCCAGTTATCGGATGGTGATCTATGTGCTGCTGGTTTTTGCCTGCGCCATGATGGCCTCGGCATTGGTCTTTCTGGTGATGCTGGTACTGCTGAACCGACGCATGGCGCAGATCGAACGCACCGGCATTCAGGTGACCTCGTTGCTGATCAGCCGCGAGGAAAACACCGTCTACCTCAACAACATGGATTTCAAACTCACGCCCGCCGCCATGGAAACCCTGTCTGTTCTGGCTGAATCCCGGCTGGATGATGAGGTTTTGTCCGGCGCCCAGATCGAGGCGATGATTTCCGGCCGCAATGAGGCCGATTGCGACGAAGCCGCAGGCGCGACACGGATAAAACGGTTGCGGGATGCGCTTGGCAACCAGATGGTCAGTGAACTTCTGGTCAAGAACATCGCCAAAAAAGGGTATATGCTGTCCATCGAAAAAGACGTGATACAAATGGTCTGAGCCTTGCTGCATGACCGTATGCGTTGGCACTTTTCCGTTCTGCGCCTCTTGGAATGTGGGATGCAAAGCCCCATTCTAGAAAAAACCCAGGCAAGGGAGGTCGCATATGAACGTCCACGCCGCACCAAAAATCAATGGGTATGGAATCTCGGTTGAATCGCTGAATGGCAGAATTGCCATTTATCGCAATGATGTGCTTTTGGCTGAAAGCACAGATGCCAAGGTGATGTATGAAACGCGCCTGCCGCCCACGATCTATGTTCCCCGCGCGGATGTCTGTGTTGATCTGAGCGAAGAAACAGACCTGCAAACATTCTGCCCGTTCAAAGGCACTGCCACGTATCACGACATCAATCTGGGGTCCGAAAACCTGGCCAATTCTGTCTGGGCCTATGAAGAAGCCCTGCCCGAAAGCGCGGCCATTCAAGGCTGTATCGGCTTTGTGCCCGGCGCCTATACGAAAATCGATCTGGGCGACAACCGCCTTCGTGAACCTGAAGACGGCAACATCAGCGGCCCCCTGATCGATTGGTTAATGCGTGGTGCTTCGACCGCGGCAACACCCGAAAGCTTTACCAAAGCGCTGGCCGAAAAGATGCTGGAGCACGGCATCGCAATACAAAGGCTGAGCATTCTGGCCTGGTCCCTTCACCCCCTGATCGCGGGAAAGCACTATATCTGGGAAAAAGATGAAGAAGAGATTCTGACTAGGGCTCCGACATACGAAATCTATGATCACCCAGCTTTCATCAACAGCCCCTTGCGGCATGTCTCGAACGGCCTGGGTGGCGTGCGGCAAAGGTTGAATGATGAAAACCCGCAAAACAGCTTCCCGGTCATGGAGGATCTGCGGGCCAAGGGCGCAACAGATTACGTGGCCATGCCCTTGCCGTTTTCCGACGGGCGCACCAATGTTCTGACGCTGACCTGCGATCACCCGGACGGGTTTACCACCGAAAATCTGGGCCTTGTCTTTGAATGTTCCTCGGTAATCGCCCGTTTCTACGAGGTGTTCATGCAGCGCGAAAACGCGCAGGTCCTGCTGGAAACCTATGTCGGCAAACGCACCGGCGCGCGCGTATTGGGCGGCGAAATCAGGAGGGGTGACGGGGATGAGATCGACGCCGCCATCATGTTCTGCGACCTCCGTAATTCAACGAGCCTGGAAGAGAAGCTGGGCCGGGGCGAGTATATCAATCTCCTGAACGAGTTCTTTGAAACGGTCTCGGGCATTGTTCATGACAACAACGGAGAAGTCCTGAAGTTCATTGGCGACGCTGTTCTGGCCGTTTTCCCGGCAACGGACGAGGATGCCAGTACGGCCCGCACCAATGCCCAGCGCTCGGCGATCAAAATCGTCGAAACTTTGGGAGAGCTGCGCAAAGAAGGTACGGACAGGCATTGCGACTGTTCGATCGGCGTCGCGTATGGGCGTGTCACCTACGGCAATGTGGGATCTCGCGAACGGCTTGATTTCACAGTTATCGGTCAGGCCGCAAACGTCGCCGCACGTTTGGGCGAGTTCGGCAAGTCGCAAGGGCACCGCATTGTCGTTTCAGAAGACATCGAACCGGCCTGTTCCAATGCTGTACCGCTGGGAGACGTCAATCTGCACAACGTGTCCCGACCCGTCAGATCATATGCTTTGCGAACCGCAGCCGATGAGATTCTGAACGGTTGAGGCCTTTCGTTGCAGTTCTGAAGAAAACCGCATTGCCTTGATCAGCGTGACGCCCTTGCGATCATGCTTCACCGACCACTTCGATCCGGAGGCGTTCTGCTCAAACGGCCACCAACAAGATCAATGCGGTCTGCGCCGGCGAGATCGTGTTCTGAAGTTGCGCAATCTGACTTCTGGCCAAATAGGTGTCGGTCAGTTTCTCGATGGACTTTGGGTTCGAAAACTGTGCCAGATCCTCCGAGCCGGTCAGTTTGAGCAACCTAGCCTTGAACTCGACGAGTTGTTTGTCAATGTCCAGCTGCGCAAAGGATGACGGCAGTCCAAGTGCCGTTTCCATCATGCTGCGCAAAGGGGGCAGCCCCATAAGATCAAACCACTTTGTGTCTGCGCTTGAGGTCCTGTTGGCAAGATCCGAAAGCTCTCGTTGTGCATAGAGCGAAATACGCATTGTTTCATCCGACTCGCCAACGGCAATTTCAAACCGGGCCGTCAAATTGGCCTGGGCGATTTGCTCCATGTCGGACGTCAGCGCGGTTTTTCGAACAGCACCGGGACCAAACCCAAAGGCGTCAGAAAATTCCCGGTATCGCTTGTCGGCCAATCGATTGGACAACGCGTCATCCGCCTGTGTCCCATCCTCGAGGATTTTGCGTATGAAAAACCGGTTGTCCAAATCTCCTTCCAACTCGAATGCACCCAAAGCGACCTGCAACAACCTGCGATCCGAAACCAGCTCTTCGGCGGATTGGATTTTCCCAATGTTGTCCAGAAAGTACTTTGTCTCTCTTTCATTCGCAGCGGACGACGAAAAACTCTGGAGCTGACTTTCATAGGTACGTTGCAGGAACCGCCAGCCCACGATTCCGCCGCTTGGGATGACGGGTTGGAATTTCATTGCTGGTAAGCCATCAGCCGCTCTTCGCGCGGCAGAAGCGAGCGAAGCGATTTGAGGCACTTGTAATAATGCTCTGCAACCAGGGCATCCGTGGCTTCGGCCAAGACCCGACGGCTATCTGCATCCGTAAAAACCTGGCTCAGCTCTTCCACGCGGCGCAACAATTGCTGACGTGCTTGGCCAGGTTCGATGTCCCCCGACAATACAAGCTGCGCGGCATAACAGACGCGGCGCACCGGCGTATTCACCTCATCCGGATGAATCGCATCCCGCAGTCGAAGTACATTTGCCTGTGGCGTCATGATCGAAAACCGGCCGCGGCGATCGCCATTCTCAATCACGACCCCGTTGATCAGAACCCTTTCTTTCGGGGCAAGCTTCAGGACCAGACCACTCATCAAGTTGCCCTCCTTTGGCGCAATCCGCGCAATACAGCCGTGTTGATTTCCACCAACGGTTCAACGGTTGCGCCGTCTCCCAGAACGCGGCTGCTGTGTTGTTCGGTGAATTCGGCAAGGTAGAAGATCCTAGCTCTCAGGTCGTTGGGCAGGGCATTCTCGGAATCGGCAACGCCGGTGGCGAGCACCCCCCATAGCCGCCGATTTTCGTGCACGGCCTGAACAAAGCCCGAAAA
This sequence comes from Ruegeria sp. AL12, assembly GCF_056540885.1. NCBI lineage: Bacteria > Pseudomonadati > Pseudomonadota > Alphaproteobacteria > Rhodobacterales > Roseobacteraceae > Ruegeria > Ruegeria sp. AL12. The sequence continues at coordinate 77,702 of NZ_JBQFXN010000009.1, forward strand.
ATCCGTTGCCTTTTGAGCGGTTGCTGCCTTCAGGCGCCGTGTGATCCTTGAAATCGCTTCGTATTCCGTGTCTCGAGGCGTCCGAGTCGGCGCGGCGGTTTGCGCATAGGTTTGATGGGCTAGGGTTTGCGGTGTCACTTGAAATCCTTCCAAAGGGCCGTCATCAGGCAGTCATTGTTGGGGCGCGAAGACCGCGCCCCAACCGATTTCGCGAATTAGCGGAACAGCGACAGAATCGACTGCGGTGCCTGATTGGCGATCGAAAGCGACTGTGTTGCCAACTGTTGCTGAACCTGAAGCGCCTGAAGCCGCGCCGAAGTCTCTTCCATGTCCGCATCGACCAGCGACCCGATACCTGACTTGAACGAGTCGGACAGGTTCGAGATGAACTCTTTCTGAGTTTCGATCCGGCTTTGAGAGGAACCAAAAGCAGCAGACGCGTCGATCGAAGTATCAATCAGCGACTCAACGGCGGCCAGGGCAGCGGTCGCACCCGCACCGGTCGAAACATCAATGCCGGCCAGCGCGCCCAGACCACCTGCACCGGCGTTCACGAATTGAGCCGAAAACGAAATGTCCGAGCCCGTACCGTTGGTGACAGACAAGGTTCCGGCTGTACCCGAGTCATAATCGACGGTCAGACCGGTAATCCCAAGCTCTTCAATCTTCGATTTCAACCCAACGGCAACCAGATCACCGGTTGTTGTCGCGGCAGCGTCTTCGGCGGAAACGGTATAGGATACGACCTGATCGTTGATCGCTACGACGACCTTGTCCCCGGCGGCAAAAACACCGCTGGATTCGTCGGTGACCAGTGCGGTTGCGGCGGTTGCGCCGTTATCGATGGTTGCGCCGACGCGATCGTTGCCTGTCGATGCGCCGGTCGAACCGTCAAAAACCTGCTTGGTGACATAACCACCGGTCGACAGGTTCTGCCCTGCAACGGTTATGGACGACGAGGTCACAGCACCTGTGTTGTCACGATCCAGCGATGCAAGGATCGAAGCGGAACCGGCAGAGCCGTCAACCAGGTTCAGACCATTGAACTGCGCCGCACTGACAACGGACGCGATCTGATCTTTCAGTGCAGTCACATCATCATTGATTTTGCCGCGGTCAACGTTGTCTTCCTGCGCCGCGACGATCTTGCCTTTCATCTGGGTCAGCAGATCAGTGACGGTTTCCGCGGCGTTCCGTGCTACGGCAACGGTCGATTCGCCAAGCGCAAGACTGTCCTTGATGGCGTTGAAACCTTTGACGTCCGACTCCATCACTTTGGAAATCGCCCAAACTGCCGAGTTGTCCTTGGCCGTCGCGACGTCCTTGCCGGTCGAGATTGCGTTCTGGGTCATCGCCAGGTTTTTGTTGACCGACTTGAGAGTTTGCAGCGCAACCATCGCGCCATTGTTTGTCAGAATGCTGGACATAGCTTTCATCCTTTTCCGTTCGGGCCATTTTGCCCATGTTCACCCCGCACTATTTGCGGGCATTGGTGTCTTTCTGACCTGTGCGACGCGCCGCGTGGCCGTTCGCGCCACCTGTTGATCTCAGGTGCAACACCACTTTTGAGCTCGATCCCCTAACGGAGTGCTAAAGCGCCCGGCCCAGAAATTTCGGATTTGAATCAAACTTCTGCCTATGCCCGCTTTTCCAGCTTTGCCGTGCTGCGCACCGCGAATTCACTTCGCTGTCCGTCTGCACCATAGGTGCTGAATTCCTGCCGAACGCGCCGCAATTCAGCCATTCGGCTGGCGACCGCCCGGATGCCTTCAGCCGCGCTGTTCAGCAGCGCCTGATTGCGCTCGGCTTTCTGTTGAACGCGAATCAGTGCCTCACTTTCCAGCACCTGAAGATCATTGATTGCCCCGATCAGCTTTTCTTTTTCAGGCACCATGCTGGACAAACGGTCCAGATCCCCCTGCACAAGTGCGGCACGTTCCAAATCCAGGACTTCTTCCAAAGACTTGATCAACGCTTTGTCCGCCTTAGACGTCATCGGTTTTCTCCATCAGTGACTTGAACAGAATTTCGGAAAGGCCCACACCACCGGACCGGGCAAGTTGCTGCGCCTGATGTTGAACAAGCATCGAAGAAAACTGATCCTCACCGGCGCCACCGCCAAAGGACTGACGGGTCTTTCCCAATCCGGCAGATTTCAGCATTTCGGCAAGAAACGCGGCCTCAAGCTCTATGGCGGCGTTTTTCAGCCGGGTCTGGGGTGACTGTGATTGAGATACGTGAGGAAGGGTTGAAACCTTCATAGCATTCTCCGAATTTGCTTCGAACTTTCTCGATCAAAGGTGAAAGCGGTTAAAATAAACGTAACTACCTACTGGCAGTGTTCCGACCAGTCACACGGAGAGGGAGCAAAATGCCCAACCCCCTAACGCTGGCGAACGCAACGCCGACCACGCCCGAGAAAGCCGTCACATCTCGTAAGGCTCAGGGCCAAAACACTGGCTCGGAGAGCTTTCAGGATGTCCTCGGGCAAGAGGTTGGTGCCACCGGCCACCCAGAAGGCGAAAACGCTGCCATCGATGCCGAACTGAAAAGTGTCGAAGCAGAGCCCGAACCTGTGCCGGAGACATCGGCCGAGGCATCTGCAACGGTCCATCCGACCCCGATTTCAGAACACATAGGCGAACAGCAACCCCCTTCTGCATTCCTGGAAACCCCGGACTTGGACAAGGTAAAAGTGGCGCCGGTTCAGATGGCGGAAGTAAATCAAGCACCCTCGGAAATACCGAATCAACCACCGGTATCGGTACCAAAAGGTTTGCCCACACAAAGCGACACGCCTTCCCCGGTTCCGGCGCTCTCGCAGAAGGCGCAGGGTCCGACGCCCCAACCTGTGCAAATGACAGCCATGACCGAAATCGGTCAGATGTTTGATCAGCTTGCAAAGCCCAAAGGCACGGTCGAACAAACGGGGGCCGTCCCCCTCCCGCTGGACGCTGAAAAGAAGCCGTTGCCCGAAGTGAACATTCTGACGCCCAAACCGTCAGCGCCTGACCGGGCGCCCTCGGTGGCGCAGCTTCAGTTGATGGCAACTGCCGTCGAAGCCGAACCCGTGACACCCGTTGTCGAGGCTGAGGCCCTGCCCGCCGTCAGAGAGGAACCTTTGCCGCTGACCTCGCGTGAGTCCGTGCCTCAACTCGCGGCTCCGTCCACTGCCGCCCGAGCGGAAATCGCCCGGGCGATTGCTGGTCAGCTGTCGGCAGCCGTCCAGACCCGCACCGGATCAGGAGCAACGGAAATAGCGTTGAATCCGGAAGAGCTTGGGCGTGTGTCCATTGTTCTGAACGGGCGGGAGGACGGCCTGCAAATCACCATTGCGACCGAGCGCCCGGAAACCCTCGATTTAATACGGCGTCATTTGTCCGTTCTGACAGAAGAGTTTCAGAAGCTGGGTTATGGGGATCTGAGCTTTGATCTGGGAACCCCTTGGGGTTCTGGCGCACATCAAAAGGACGCAAACGACGCTGACACACAATCCCCTTCACATTCAGAAGCTGCGCCGCACGAACGGATCGATCACACAACTTCCCATCCACAGTATCCGGCCTCGGGCCGGGGCATCGACATGAGGTTTTGACCAATGATTACGCCTGTCAACACCATGCAGCCCGTTGCGGATCAACAAAAGGCCGGGGCATCTCAGAAATCCGCGATTACGTCGGACTTTGAGACATTCTTGCTGATGCTAACGGCGCAGGCAAAGAATCAGGATCCGTTGGAGCCGATGGATTCGACCGAATATGCGTCTCAGTTGGCGCAGTTCTCGATGGTCGAGCAACAAGTCCAGACCAATGACCTCTTGTCCAACCTGGCCAACGCATTGGGCGGCACGAAACTGAACGAGCTTGCAAGCTGGGTGGGCATGGACGTCCGCTCGACATCAGCCTTTCACTTTGACGGCCAACCCGTGACATTGTTCGCCCAGGCAGACCCTGATGCGGACGCGACGAAATTGGTGATCCGCGACAGTGATGGCACGGTAATCGATAACGTCACTGTACCCACGACAACCGAGGAGTTTGTTTGGGCCGGAGTGGATTCTTCAGGCAATCCATTGGCATCAGGCAACTACAGCGCAACCCTGGAAAGCTACAAGGGCGACAAGTTGCTCTCGGAAAAACCTGTCGCCGCCTACAATCGCGTCGTCGAAGCACAGGTTGGCGACGATGCTGTTTTGCTGACCTTGCTGGGCGGTCAGGTGATTCCCGCAACTCAGGTCACCGCAGTCCGAACTGGTGCTTGATCTGTCGGGCGGGACGGGCCAAACCTTGGCAAATCGACTCGCCATAAGAAGTGATGGAACCTCTGCCCGACTTGCCTGCCCCCCCTCGTGATCTGGTTGACCATCTTCACGCGCAAGGATTGGTCAACGCGCATCCTCGGTTCGAGACATTGTACGGCGGGCGCACCAACAGGGTGTGGAAGGTCAAGGGCCGCGACAGTGACAAAGTCCTGAAACTTTACAGCACGGCATTGCGCAATCCTTTGTTTCGCAATGATGCAGAGTTGGAGGCCCAATGCCTGAAGGCGCTTGGCACCACGGGTTTCGTGCCAAGGCTGCGGGCCACAGGGCAATACGATGAAGCCCGTTGGGTGTTTTACGACCACGCCCCCGGAACCCCCTGGCGGCAGGATTCAGCCCAGGTTGGCGCCTTGCTGCGCAAGCTTCATACCCTGCCCATTGCCGTCCGGGCGCCAGCCGGATGCAATGGCAGCGCAGACTTGCGCGCTCATGGAAAAAGAATTCTGCAAGGCTGTACGTCAAACGGGCGCGACAAACTCGCTGATTTGCAACCTACGAATCCGGTCGCACCCACGGAACGGACGTGCCTGATCCATGGCGACCCCGTGGCAGGCAATATCCTGGTGGCGACCGGTGGTCTGACCTTGATCGACTGGCAATGCCCGGCCCTGGGCGATCCCTGCGAAGACCTTGCGCTGTTTTTGTCGCCTGCAATGCAGCAGCTTTACCGAGGCTCACCGCTGTCGAAGAAAGAGGAAGACCAGTTTCTTTCGGCCTACGGCAGGCCCGAAATCGTCGCGCGCTATGAACAGCTCAGGCCATGGTATGCGTGGCGCATGGCGACGTATTGCCTCTGGCGGGCTGAAAATGGTGCGCCCGATTACGCGACAGGGTTGAACTTGGAAACCGCAATTCTGTAACGCCCCGCCTCATCGCAGGTCGGCCAGCGCCAGCATGGCGTAGGCTGGCGGCATGAGCACACGGCGCCAGCGACCCAAAGGAAACCGACCCGGTGTTTGCGTCATCACGACCGGCAGCCTGGAGTCCTGCCCCAGAACCAACCGTGCCAATGCTCGACCGCAATACGTGCCCATGGCGACGCCATTGCCGTGATATGCAAAACCGGCAAACATCCCCGGTTGATCCGGAACGGGGCCGACAAAAGGTGTCAGGGCCCGCGACAGGCACACCAAACCGGACCAGATATGAGTGACCTCGACCGTCGACCAAGCAGGAAACATACGTTTGAAATCCTGCTGAACCTTTCGCCGAATGGTTGCTTCAGCCTGGGCCGATGACCGCAGGCCGCCCCTCATACCAAACAGAAAGCGCCCGTCCGGCATCAGGCGGAAATAGTGCAACAGATTGCGCGTATCATAGCACATCTGATCAGATGTCCATCCCTGTGCCATCTGTTCGGTTCTACCAAGGGGTCGCGTTACCATAACGGTCGACTGAGCAGGCATGTATCGTCCGGACATCCAGGCCGGGATATCCTCGCTGGAATAGCCGTTGGTACTCACCAACACCGCCTGCGCTTTGACTGTCCCGCTCTGCGTTTGCAACACAAAGCCGGACGCCGTTTTTTCAACGCTCAGAACCGCGGAATTCCGGAACAGATGCGCGCCCATTGCTTCGGCGGCTCTGGCAATCCCAAACAGGTATTTGCGGGGATTCAACCCGAAACCAACCGGCGAAGTGTATCCACCATGAAACGCGCCACCCATGCCCTTCGCGGGCAGGTCTCTGGCTTCGTGCAGGGTTCCCGCCTCGTCGGCATTGCGGCGCAGCATGTCCATCGCCCGCCTGGAATGCGCCAGCTGGGTTTCCCCGCTGGAGTGGGTATCCGCATCGATCTGATGCTGTGCCAACAGATCGGCGACCAGTCGGACCGCTTCCTGTTCCGCTGCCGCATAGTCCAAAGCGGCATCGCAGCCAAATCGGCGCTGCATGGATGCGTGGCCAAGTTTTGAGCCGCCAAGACAGCAAAACCCGCCATTTCGGCCCGAGGCTCCCCACCCCGGTGCGCCGGCTTCGAACACCGCAACCGAAGCTTTTTCAGCCAAATGCAGAGCAGCCGAAACGCCTGTAAATCCGCCGCCAATGATGGCCACATCCACATGCATGTCACCCTGGAACTCTGGCCAATCCGGGCTGGCAACAGTTTCGTCCCACCAACAGCCGTCGCGAGGTTCGCTGCCATAGGCGTAGTCTGGAAAAATCCGCTTCATTCGGTGCGCGCTGCGGCCATTTCATCCTGCTGCTGACGTACCATCGCGCGTTTGGTCACAAGCGAGGCCGTGATTACCCCGACCGTCACCACAGCGATCATGATCGTCGACAACGCGTTGATTTCCGGGCTGACGCCAAGGCGCACGGCCGAGAATATCTTGATCGGCAATGTCGTTGCCGACGGCCCCGAAGTGAAGGATGCAATCACCAGATCATCAAGTGACAAGGTGAAGGCCAGCAACCAGCCCGAGATTACCGCTGGTGCGATGATCGGCAGGGTGACAAGACGGAAGGCTTGCGCGGGCGAACACCCAAGGTCCAGCGCAGCCTCTTCCAGCGAGCGGTCAAAGGTGATGAGGCGCGAGGATACGACAACGGAAACGAAACACATCGAAAAGGTCGTATGCGCCAGAACGATTGTCAGAATACCCCGATCCAGGCCGATGCCGATAAACAGCAAAAGCAGCGACAGGCCGGTGATCACTTCGGGCATGACCAGCGGTGCATAGATCATGCCGGAAAACAGTGTCCGACCAAAGAAACGCCCGCTGCGGACCAGCACATAAGCGGCGGCCGTTCCCAGAATAGTCGCCAGCGTCGACGAAAAGACCGCGACCCGGATCGTGACCCAGGCAGCATCAAGGAACGCTTCGTTCCGAAGCAGCTCTCCGTACCATTTCGTCGAAAACCCGGCCCAGACCGTGACCAGCTTGCTTTCGTTGAAGCTGAAGACGATCAGGATGATCATCGGGATGTACAGAAACGCAAAACCCAGCGTCAGCGAAACCGTGTTGAACCAGCTCAATCTGTTCATCCCTCGGCCTCCGCCTGTTTCTGCTGGTTGCGCTGGAACAGCACGATGGGAATGACGAGGATCAGCAGCAGCACGATGGCCACCGCACTTGCCACCGGCCAGTCACGGTTCGAAAAGAACTCTTCCCACAGAACCTTGCCGATCATCAGCGTACCGGAACCACCCAGAAGGGATGGGATCACGAATTCACCGATCACGGGGATCATCACAAGGAAGCAACCAGCAATGATGCCGGGTTTGGACAGTGGAATAGTCACCAGCCAGAAGGCCTGCAAACGCGAACAGCCCAGATCTTCGGCCGCCTCAATCAGCGATCCATCCAAACGTTCTAGCGCCGAATAGATCGGCAGAATCATGAACGGCAGATAGGTGTAGACGATGCCGATATAGACGGCAGTTGACGTGTTCAGGATCGTCAGCGGGGTCGAGATGATGCCGGTCCACAGCAAGATCTGGTTGAGGTACCCTTCGTTCGACAGAATGCCCATCCAAGCGTAAACCCGGATCAGGAACGAGGTCCAGAAGGGCAGGATGACCAGCATCATCAGTGTCGGTCGCCATTCCTGAGGCGCGCGGGCCATGCCGTAGGCAATGGGATAGCCCACCAGCAGTGTCAGGAATGTCGAAATCAAAGCGATCTTGACGCTGGACAGGTAGGCTTTCCAATACAGGTCGTCCTCGGTCAGCCAGACATAATTCTCCAGATCAAGCTGGCTGAAAAACTCCTTTATCCCCGCCCAACCGGCTGACAGGTCCAAAGTCGGGGTATAGGGCGGGATGGCAAGTGCGGTATCCGACAGCGAAATCTTCAGAACGATGAAGAACGGCACCAGAAACAGGGCCAACAGCCAGACGTAAGGAATGGCGATCAGAACGGCGCGGCGCATCAGTTGGCCAACAGAACCGCGGCCGTGGCTGTCCAGGACAGCCAGACCGGGTCTTCCCAGGTGAAAGAACGGCGCGAGATGCGGCGGGTATTGGCCGTCTGCGCCTTGATGATTGTGCCGTTTGCCAATTCAACGTGATAGGTGGACAGATTGCCCAGATAGGCAATGTCGTGAACCTTGCCCTGCACGGCGTTGACCGCATCGACGGGCCGTTCGGCAGAGATCGTCACTTTCTCGGGGCGGATCGCCAGATGGCAGGGCTGACCGTCTGAGAAACCGGCAGGCGAAGACGCCGTGAACGGGGCCTGACCTTCGGCCCAATCGATCTGATAGGCGTCCTCTCCGGATGGCGTCGCGCAGCCTTCGATGATGTTCACATCTCCGATGAAGTCAGCGACATAGACAGATTCAGGGTTTTCATAGATCCGATCCGGGGTGGCCACTTGCTTTAACTGGCCCTGATCCATCACCGCGACGCGGGTGGCGACTGTCATCGCCTCTTCCTGATCATGGGTGACGATGACAAAGGTGGTGCCGGTCTTTTCCTGGATATCCATCAATTCGAACTGGGTATCCTGACGCAGCTTCTTGTCCAACGCGCCCAGCGGTTCATCCAGCAGCAGAAGCTTGGGCGCTTTGGCCAACGAGCGCGCCAGTGCGACGCGCTGCCTCTGACCGCCCGAGATCTGATGCGGTTTGCGACGGGCGAACTGTTCCAGCCGGGTCAGGCGCAGCATCTCTTCGACCCGGTCTTCCAGATCGTGCTTGGGCATGTTGTCTCGGCGCAGACCGAAAGCGATGTTTTCCCAGACACTCAGATGCGGGAACAGGGCATAGGACTGGAACATCATGTTCACGGCCCGCTTGTTCGGCGGGATGGGGTCGATATCCTGCCCGCCCAGCAAGATGTGGCCTTCGGTCGGGGTCTCGAACCCGGCCAGCATCCGCATCATCGTTGTTTTGCCGCACCCTGAAGGGCCTAGCAGGGCAAAAAACTCACGTTCGAAAATATCCAGAGACAGGTTGTCGATCGCTGTGAACTCGCCAAAGCGCTTGGTCACGTTCTGGAACTGGATCAAGGGTTTCGCCTGTGGGTCATTCCACGGCGCAAAAACGTCAGAACTCAAAGCAGCCCCCGCATGGTCAGTTTGGACAATAGTGCGGCGGGGCGATCGCCAGACCGCCCCGCGCTTTTGACCGGATCAGGTGCCTGACTTGATCTTGGTCCAAAGACGGGTCACGACCCGCTGTGTCTTCGCAGGGTACGGAGTCGTGATGTACAGGTTCTGCATCGTGGCTTCATCCGGATAAATTGCCGGATCGCCGATCACGTCTTCCTCAAGAAATTCCTGAGACGCCTTGTTGCCGTTGGCGTAGTACACGTAGTTGGACGCAGCAGCCATGTTGTTGGCATCCAGAATGAAATTCAGGAATTTGTGCGCACCTTCCGGATTCGGCGCGTCGGCGGGAATTGCCATCTGGTCGAACCACATCAACGACCCTTCTGCGAACGGGTGGTATTCGATGTTCACACCGTTGTCGGCTTCGGCCGCGCGGTCCCGCGCCTGCAAAATATCACCCGACCAACCCACGGCTACGCAAATATCGCCATTGGCCAGCGCGTTGATGTATTCCGAACTGTGAAACTTCTGGATGTAGGGGCGAACGCTTGTCAGAACGTCTTCGACCTTCTTGATCACGTCCGGGTCATGGCTGTCGGGGTCTTCACCGATGTACTGCAAGGTCATCGGTATCATTTCGGCTGGCGCATCAAGGAAGTGAACGCCACACGAGGCCAGCTTTTCCATATTCTCCGGCTTCAGAACCAAATCCATGCTGTTCAAGGCCACGTCGTCACCCAAGACTTCCTTGACCTTGTCGACGTTCACACCGATGCCCGTCGTTCCCCACATGTAGTTGATCGAGTAGGCATTGTTCGGATCATACCCTGCGGTACGCTCCTGAATCACGTCCCACAGATTTACCGCATTCGGCAACTTGGCCATGTCCAGTTCCTGAAATGCGCCCGCCTGAATCTGACGTTGCAGGAATGTGCCCGACGGCACCACCACATCGTATCCCGAACCACCGGCCAGCATCTTGGTTTCCAGAACCTCATTGCTGTCGAACACATCGTAGATCAGAGTCAGGCCGGTTTCTTCCTCGAATTTGCTCAGCAATTCTTCGTCGATGTAGTCGGACCAGTTGTAAACACGCACCTCTTCGGCGAATGCCGCCGAAGTCCCCAATGCGATGACCGCTGTCATGGTCAGCGTTTTGATTGTCATATTCTTCTCCCTGCAAGTGTACGGCTATTTTCCCGTTTTTTTGGATTTGATCAAGTTTTGCGTTTTTCCTCGATCCAGCGTATGGTTTCACGAGGTCTGTCACCTGACAAGTCAGGGTTAGTCGAAATGGGAAGAACCAATTGGATTTGATCAAAAATAAGGCATCTGCGTCGACAATCGACAAAGGGAAACAGCCCGCGCATGAGCAGGTTTATCAAACGCTCAGATCACAGATCCTGTTCGGCGAATTGGTTCCGGGCCAGCCTGTCACGATCCAGGGCCTGACTGATTCGCTGGGTGTTGGCATGACACCGGTGCGCGAAGCCATCCGCCGGTTGATCTCGGACGGGGCATTGGTGTTCCAGGGCAATCGGCGCGTAAGCGTGCCGCTGCTGTCCCCGGGCGATATCCAGGAAATGATCTTTGCAAGAACCTCAATAGAATCAGAGCTTTCAAGGCGCGCGACGTCGAATTTGCAGGCCGAGGACATCGATCATCTCGAGCGGCTCGATACGCATTTGGACCGTATGATCGCCGACGGGGATGTGGGCGGATATCTGCGTCTGAACCAGGCGTTCCACGAAACGCTGTACTCTCATGCAAACGCACCGATTCTCAGTGATCTTGCCGAAAGGCTTTGGTTGCGGTTCGGCCCTTCGCTGCGTGTCGTATGTGGTCGATTCGGGACTCAAAGCCTGCCGGATCGGCACAAGGATATCATTTCCGCCTTGCGCGAAGGCGACGCCGAAAAAGCGGCAAAGGCGACGGCTCAGGACATTGAGCAAGGCATGGAATTGATGTCGGACGCCCTGACTTCCGCTTAACTCAGCCTGATTCGATTGACAGCGATGAATTTGATCATATTGTGATCCGCAACTGCGTTCTTGTAGGAGATTCTCCGATGTCCACCATAACCAACCATATGCCGACCGCCGAATTGCAGGCGCTGGATGCGGCGCATCACATCCATCCTTTCTCGGCCAATGGTGCGCTGGGGCAGGAAGGGGCCCGCGTGATTACACGCGCCAGCGGGGTTTACCTGACCGACAGCGAAGGTGAGGAAATTCTGGACGCAATGGCAGGACTTTGGTGCGTCAATATCGGTTATGGCCGCGATGAGCTGGCCGATGTCGCGGCGCGTCAGATGCGCGAACTGCCCTACTACAACACCTTCTTCAAGACGACCCATGTGCCGGCAATCGCACTGGCGGCCAAAATCGCCGAACTGGCACCAGGTGATCTGAACCATGTCTTTTTCGCAGCTGGCGGGTCCGAGGCAAACGACACCAATATCCGCCTCGTGCGCACATACTGGGCCGAGAAGGGGCAGCCGGACAAAAATATCATCATCAGCAGGAAAAACGCGTATCACGGGTCTTCCGTCGGGTCGGCTTCGCTGGGTGGTATGGCAGGCATGCATGCGCAGGGCGGCATTCCGATCCCGAACATTCACCATATCAACCAACCCAACTGGTGGGCCGAAGGCGGCGACATGTCGCCCGAGGAATTCGGCCTGGCCCGCGCGCGCGAGTTGGAAGAGGCCATACAGGAGCTGGGCGAGGACCGTGTCGCGGCCTTCATCGCCGAGCCGGTTCAGGGTGCAGGCGGCGTGATCGTGGCGCCCGATACCTACTGGCCGGAAATTCAGCGCATCTGCGACAAATACGATATCCTGTTGATTGCAGACGAGGTGATCTGTGGGTTCGGTCGAACCGGCAACTGGTTCGGATCGCAAACCGTGGGCATCAAACCGCATATCATGACCATCGCCAAAGGGCTCAGCTCGGGCTATGCGCCGATCGGCGGGTCCATCGTGAATGACGAGATCGCCGAAGTGATCGGCGGGACGGAATTCAACCACGGGTACACCTATTCCGGCCACCCCGTCGCCGCTGCCGTGGCGCTTGAGAACCTGCGCATTTTGGAAGAAGAGAAGATCGTCGAGCATGTGCGCGATGTTGCCGCCCCCTATCTGAAACAGAAATGGGAGGCGCTGGCCGATCACCCGCTGGTGGGTGAGGCGAAGATCGTCGGAATGATGGCCTCCATCGCTCTGACACCCGACAAAGCCAGCCGCGCCAAGTTCGCGTCCGAGCCCGGCACGGTCGGTTATATCTGCCGTGACCGTTGCTTTGCCAACAATCTGATCATGCGCCATGTGGGCGACCGCATGATCATCTCGCCGCCGCTGATCCTGACCCCGGCGGATATCGACGAGATGTTCGTGCGGATTTACAAATCGCTGGACGAAGCGCAGGCGGAAATCATCGCTCAGGGGCTGATGAAAGCCGCTTCCTGAGATCAGAAAAAGGGTCTATTAAGGGGCGGCCCGCCTGGGTCGCCTCTTATTGTTCACCGCAGCCGCTCCAAAAGTGTCGCAGTTGGATAGCCATCCGGTACCAAGCCCTGCGCCAGTTGGTAGGCGCGAACCGCATTGATGGTGTTCGGCCCGGTGCGCCCATCGATACCCTTTGTATCGAACCCCGCATCAGTCAGGCGGGTTTGCAGCTCTTTCTTCTCGGTGAAGCTCAGCGCCCGCTCACCTCGGGGCCAGTCGGACTGAAACGGTGCGCCACCCGCAAGCCGGTCGGACAGGTGCCCGATACCGATCACGTAAGCGTCGGCCCCGTTATAGGCCTCAATCACGCTGAAATTGTCGAAAATCATCAGCGCCACACCCTGCCCCCCGGCGGGCAAAAGGATTGCGGCTTGCCCGTGATCCGGGACCGGTTTGCCGTCACGCCCCACCACGCCGCGCGCCGCCCATTCTGACGGCAGCAGGGTGTAGTCCCGTTTGGCGGTGGCATAGTCGAACCCTTCGGGCAGGCGCACCTCGACGCCCCAGGGCTGCCCCTTTTTCCAACCGTGCCGCGCCAGATAGGACGCGGCCGAGGCCAGCGCATCCGTCGGATCATCCGACCAGATGTCACGCCGACCATCGCCATCGAAATCAACCGCGTGATCCAGATACGAGGTTGGCATGAACTGCGTGTGCCCCATTGCACCTGCCCAGCTGCCCAGCATGTTTTTGGCGCTGACATCACCTGCCTGCACGATCCTCAGGGCGGCGATCAACTGCGTTTCAAAGAACTGCGCCCGCCGTGCATCAAAGGCCAGTGTCGCCAAGGAACTCAGCGTCCGGTTGCTGCCACGATAAGAGCCGAATGATGTTTCCAGCCCCCAGATCGCCGTGACCACTTCCTTTTCAACGCCATATTCCGCCTCGATTTGCTGCAACACTTGCCGATGTCGTTGCATCGCGGCACGACCATTGGAAACGCGCGTGTCCGAGACGGCGGAATCCAGATACTCCCAGATCGGTTTCGAAAATTCAGCCTGATTGCGGTCTTTTTTCAGGATGTCCTCGTCAAAGATCATGTCCGAGAACACCCTGTTCAATGTTCTTTCCGATATACCCTGCTGCTTCGCGCGCTCCTGAAACGCGCCGAGCCAGGCCTGAAACCGTGCGGTCACGGCCGCGGACACCCGCAAAGCCTCAACCGCCGGGCGCGGGACCGGACGGATCGAAACCGCCACATCCGCCGAGGCCAGCTGTATCGTTTCGCCGGACACTGCACTGCCTGGCCAAGTCGTATTTTCTGATATGTCCGCCTGCACCATGGATGCCCACAATGCGACGGTCATGACGCCGCCTACGCATTTTTGCATTCCGATTTTTCCTGATTACTGCTCGACCTCAGAGTAGCGCAAAATCGGCGAATCACAAAGTCTCAGGCATCCTCATCGCGGTCTTGCGCGTCGCGCGCTGCGCGGATTTGCGCCAAAACTTCGCGCAGCATGGGCACCCGGTTCGGTCTAAAGCTTTGATCTGTCACGGACATGTCCTGAATGCGATCCAACCGGAAAACGCGAAAATCCTGTCTCAGGTGGCACCAGCCGAGCAACACGTTTGATCGATCCATATAGACGATGCTCAGCGGGTTGACCCGTCTTTGTGTGGCATCGCCTTTTGCGTCCGTATACGAGAACTCGACCGCGCGTTCGTCCCACGTCGCCTGCCGCAAAATGGCCACGTCGATTGTCGGCGCGGGCGGGCGATTGAACCGCGTTGCCGCCAGAACCGCGTGGCTCAGCCGATGGGACTGTCGCTGTGGCAATCGCCCCTGCAATTTCCGCAGGGCGGCGCTGGCTGCATCTGACAAGGCCGGATCACCAATCACCTGAACTTCGCGCAGGCCAAGGACCAGGGCCTCAAGCTCGTCATCGGTGAAACCCAATGGCGGCAATGTGGCATCTTCGATCAGGGTGAACCCAAACCCTGCCTCACCGTCGATAACGGCCCCCAGACCACGCAGCGCGTCAATATCCCTGTGTATCGTCCTGGCAGAAACACCCAGATCCTGCGCCAGTTGTTCAGACGTTCTTGGCGACGGGCCAGAACGCAGGGCTTGCATCAGTTGGAACAATCGGGCGGTGCGGGACATGATGAACCCTAGCCTATCCCTAATGACAAAAACTGTCATCAGGCCGGTTTACTCATCCGGCACGTCAAAAACACGGAGCCACGCGATGCTGACCCTTCTCACCTATCCTTCCGCCTTCGGACTGTTCAGCGCCAGTCCGTTCTGCGTCAAGACAGCCTTGATGCTTCAGCACTCCGGTCAGGTCTGGCAGCGTTCGGACATGCTTGACCCGCGCAGGATGCCGCATCAAAAACTGCCAGTGCTGCGCACGCCAGAGCGGTTGATACCGGACAGCGATCTGATCCGCGATTGGCTGGAACAGAAGGGGGCCGCGTTCGATCAGGGGCTTTCGGATGTGGAAAAAGCGCAATCCCGCGCGCTGGTACGCATGGCCGAAGAGCATCTGTATTTCCACATCGTTCTGGACCGCTGGGGCAATGACGAGGTCTGGCCGATCCTTCGCGAAACCTTTTTCACCGAAATTCCGGCTCTGATCCGAAAGCCGGCGTCCAATGCGATCCGAAAATCCGTTCTGAAAGGGATCACGTCACAAGGGATCGGCCGGTTCTCGTTGCCCGAGCGCCTGGACCGGGTCGAACGCGATCTCGAGGCAATCTCGGCCCATCTGTGGCAATCCCGCTTCCTGCTGGCGGATCAACCGACTTCAGCAGATATGAGCGTCGGCCCGATGCTCGCCGCCATGCGCGCAACGCCTGCCGATACCCCACTGACCCGCAGGATCAAACAGGATAATCTGTTGAACAGTTACGTAGACCGGATGGAACAGGCGATACCGATTGCATGAAACCTTTTGATGACCCCTCGGTCGCCTCGGCCTTTGAAGCCATGCCCCCGCAAGCACGCGCGGGGGCCCTGGCGCTTCGCGACCTGATACTGAACACAGCAGAGTCTCTGCCCGCCGCCAATCCATTGCGAGAAGAGCTGCGCTGGGGCCAGCCCGCATATCTTGCCCCCAAAGGATCAACGATCCGGCTGGGGGCTCACAAATCCGCGGATTTCGCACTGTTCGTGCACTGCCAAAGCCGATTGATCGGTGATTTCACCACGGCCTTTCCGGGCGAGGACCGGATTGACGGGAACCGGGCCATCCTGTTCGATGACCCGCGCCAGATCGATGAAACCCGCCATGGCTGGCTGATTGCCCGGGCGCTGACCTATCACCTTTGACGGCGCTTGCGTTCGACCTTGCGCTTGATCTTGTCCTTCTTGCGTTTGGTGCTGGCGGCCTTGCGTCGCGTCGACCGCTTGGCGGGCCCGCGCCCGCGCGGCAGCGCCTGATCGTCGATGGACAGCAGCTCCAGCTCCAACCCGCCGGTCACAGGTGTCGCCTCGGTCAGTTTCACCGTGACCCGCTGGCCGATGGCGATGATCAGCCCGGAATCTGAGCCCATCAGCGTTCCGGCCTCTCGATCAAAATGGAAGAATTCGCGCCCCAAAGACCGCACCGGCACCAGGCCATCCGCGCCCGTTTCGTCCATTTTCACGAAGGCCCCGAACTGGGCAATGCCACTGATCCGACCGGTGAATTCGTTGCCCACACGTTCGCTGAGATAGGCCGCCAGATAGCGGTCGGTCGTATCGCGCTCGGCCATCATCGAGCGGCGTTCGGTATCTGAAATATGCGTGGCCGTTTCTTCGAGCCGGGCAATTTCGTCCTCGGTCAGCCCGTCCTTGCCCCAGCCATGGGCCGAGATCAGCGCCCGGTGCACGATCAGGTCGGCATAGCGCCGGATGGGCGAGGTGAAATGTGCGTAGTTGCGCAGCGCCAGCCCGAAATGGCCGAAGTTTTCCGGGCTGTAATAGGCCTGCGCCATCGACCGCAAGGTGCTGAGATTGATCAGCTCGGCATCCTCGGTGCCGGCGGCGGCATTCAGCAGCGCATTCAGGTGACGGGTCTGGAGCACCTGCCCCTTGGCCAGATTCAGCCCGGCGGCCTGCGCCGTCTCGCGCAGGCTTTCCAGTTTTTCGGGCGCGGGTTCTTCGTGCACCCGGAACAGCAGCGGGCTGCGCTTGGCGATCAGCGTCTCGGCGGCGGCCACGTTGGCCAGGATCATGAATTCCTCGATCAGCCGGTGCGCGTCCAGCCGCTCGCGGAAAGCCACGCTTTCGACCTCGCCCTTGTCGTTCAGAACGATCTTGCGCTCCGGCAGGTCCAGCTCCAGCGGCTGGCGATCAGCACGAGCCTTTTTCAGCGCGCCATAGGCGGCATAAAGCGGCTTCAGAACGCTCTCCAACAGCGGGCCGGTCCGGTCATTGGGGGTGCCGTCGATGGCCTCCTGCACCTCGGTGTAGTTCAACGAGGCTGCCGAGCGCATCAGACCGCGCACGAACCGGTGACCGATCTTGTTGCCATCCGCGTCGATCTGCATCCGCACCGCGATACAGGCGCGCGGCACGCCTTCGTGCAGCGAACACAGATCACCCGACAGACGGTCGGGCAGCATCGGCACGACGCGGTCGGGGAAATAGCTGGAATTGCCGCGCTTGCGCGCCTCGCGGTCCAGCGCGGTGCCGGGCCGCACATAGGCGGCGACATCGGCAATGGCGACCCAGATGACGTGCCCACCGGGGTTCTTGGGATCATCGTCTACATGGGCATAACAGGCGTCGTCATGATCGCGCGCGTCCGAGGGATCGATCGTCAGCAATGGCATATCCCGGAGATCCTCGCGCCCTTTCAGGCCGACAGGCTTGGCCTTGTCGGCCTCGGCAATCACCTTGTCGGGGAAATCATCCGGGATGCCGTGTTGATGGATCGCGATCAACGAAACGGCCTTGGGCGCAGTCGGGTCGCCCAGCCGTTCGACGATGCGCGCGCGTGGCAGCCCCATGCGGTTTTTCGGCCCGGCTTGTTCAGCCTCGACCAGTTCGCCATCCTTGGCGCCCAGCGCAGCGCCTTCGGCCACCAGCCATTCGGTCGATCCGGCCTTGTCGATCGGCACGATTCGTCCGCCTTCGGCCCCTTTGCGGAAGATACCCACGATTTTCCGAGGGTTCGTTCCGATACGGCGGATCAGGCGGGCTTCGTAATTGTGATCTTCCTCATGCACCACGGTCAGACGAGCCAGAATGCGATCACCTTCGCCCAGCGCCGGGTCGCTGGCGCGGGCAATGATCAGAACGATGGGCTCGACCCCCTCGCCATGCCATTCCAGCGGCCGCGCGAACAGGTCGCCATCGGCATTCGGCGCCTTTACCTGCAACACGCTGACCGGCGGCAGGCGGTCCGGGTCGCGGTAACTGCGCTTGCGCTTCTCAAGATGGCCCTCGGCCTCAAGCTCTTTGAGGATACGTTTCAGATCAATCCGATCCGCGCCCTTGATGCCAAAGGCTTTGGCGATATCGCGTTTCGAGGTCAGGGTGGGGTTCGCCGAGATCCAGTCGAGGACCTCCTGCTTGGTAGGGATGCGAGTCATACGTCCGGCCTAGCACGCGTTTGCGACCGCGTCATGACCAAAAAGCCTCAGGGGTCAAGATCGGCAACCGTATCCACATCGCGCAGCTGATCAAGCAATGACACCCGACCGCCAGAAATCGAGGCCAGCGTGTCAGCCAATGCGTGTTCCGTCGACCAGCGCACGTTTTGGAACAGATTTGCCGGCAAGGCTGCATATCGTTGCGCGCCGACCAGCCAATAGCCACCATCCGGGGCTGGCCCAAACACCATCTGAGAACGCCCCAATGCGTCGAAAGCACGGGCAATATGGCGGCGCGAAACGCCCGGAATATCCGCGCCGATCAGGCAAACCGGCCCCTTGGGCATCCCGCGCAGCATCCGGCCCATGCGATCCCCCAGATCCCCACGCCCCTGCGCGGCGCGCGGCAGGTCCGCAGGCCAGACGCGGCTTTTCAGACCCTGCTTATCGGGTGAGACGGCCAAAACGATACGCCAGCGGGGATCACGCAGCCGCCGGATCAAGGACCGGGTCTGGTGCCGAAACCACCACGCCGCCGCGACCATGCCGATTTCTCGCCCAAGCCGCGTTTTGACGCGGCCCGGTTGAGGTTCCTTCACCATGATCACCAATGTGCGCTGCATGGATCAGGCGAAATAGTCGGTCAGGATGCGGCTATAAATCGATTTGAGCTGCTGGATCTGGGCCACCTCGACGCACTCGTCGACCTGATGCATCGTGCGCCCGACCAGACCGAACTCTACAACCGGGCAATGGTTCTTGATGAAACGCGCATCCGACGTACCACCGGTCGTCGAAAGCTCGGGCGTTGCGCCTGTTTCCGCTTCTACCGCTTTGGCCACCAGATCCGACAGAGGCCCCGGCGGGGTCAGAAAGCTTTCGCCTGAAATCTTGATTGCGACATCTATTTCAACGCCGAACCGAGCGGCCACCTGATCTGCTTCCGACTTCAGCCAGTCACTCAGGCTGGCCCCGGAATGCAGATCATTGAAACGAATATTCACCGTTCCCTTGCACTGCGCCGGGATTACGTTGGTGGCCGCATTCCCGGTGTCGATTGTCACCACTGCCAATGTCGAAGCATCGAAGTGGTCCGTGCCCTGATCCAGTTCGTGCCCCGCCAGCCGATCCATCAGCCGCGCCATGGCTGGCAACGGGTTTTTGGCACGATGCGGATAGGCCGAATGCCCCTGAACACCGGTGATGGTAAACCATGCGGTCATCGACCCGCGACGGCCGATCTTCATCATTTCGCCCATCTTGTTCGGGCAGGTCGGCTCTCCCACCAAACAGACAGACATATGTTCATTCGCGCCGTCCATGTAATCCAGCAAGGCGGTCGTGCCATTCAGCGCGTCGCCTTCCTCGTCGCCGGTGATCGTCAGGATGATGGCTCCGTCAGGCGGGGTGTCGCGCACGAAATCGATTGCCGCCGCCGCAAACGCCGCAACGCCGGATTTCATATCCGTTGCCCCACGCCCATACATCACACCATCCCGTATTTCGGCCCCGAAAGGCGGCATCGTCCACGCGGCCTCGTCGCCGACCGGCACAACATCAGTATGGCCGTTGAACCCGAAACTGCGCGGATGGCCTTTCTGACCCCACCGTGCGAACAGGTTGCTGACGCCACCACGGTCGACACGCGTGCATTCAAACCCCGCATCCGCCAGCACCGATCCCAGCAGAACCAGCGCGCCACCCTCGGCAGGTGTGACCGATGGGCAACGGATCAGATCGGCTGTCAATTGGACGGGGTCGGTCATGCAATGGCCTCTGGAACTGTATCTTTCGCGGGTTCGCGCACAGATTCAACGAATTGGCCGGTTTTCCAACCCCAATTCGCAAAAATATCATTTCACCCGACTGCGCAGATATCAAAGCGACACCCTAACAAATCATGGCGGTTTACCCGGCGACCATCTTGCCGCCCGCCGCACAATCGCGTTACAGGGCCGCGAAACAGGTGAATGAAAATGAAGCGCGCATTCTACGCACTGATCTGCCTGACTTTCGCCGTCCTCGCGCAGCAGAGCATGGCACAGTCTCTAACGGTTACGACGGTGACCCGCCCCCCGTTTTCTTATGTCGAAGACGGTGCGGAAACCGGCTTTTCGATGGATCTGCTCGCCGCGCTGGCAGAGGCGCTGAACTGGGACTATTCCATCAATCGGGTCGATTCATTCTCGGAAATGCTGGAGGCGGTTCAGAATGGGTCCGCCGATCTTGCGGTCGCCAATATCTCGATAACCGCGCTGCGGGAAACGCAAATGGACTTCAGCCAGCCGATCTTTGAGGCGGGCCTACAGATCATGGTGCCATCGGAAGCCGCGCGCCAGCCTTCGTTGCTGCATGCGCTGCTCTCAAAAGAGTTGTTTATCGCCATCGGCCTGGCCTTCGCCATTCTGTTGGGCGGCGGCATGTTGATGTGGAGCTTTGAACGTAGTGCTCAACCCTATTTCGATCGCAAGCTAAACGAGGCATGGTTTCCCTCGTTCTGGTGGGCGCTGAACCTCGTCGTGAACGGCGGGTTCGAAGAGAGGATGCCGCGCACGCCGTTCGGCCGGCTTCTGGGTGTCGTTCTGGTTGTTTCGTCACTGTTCATCGTGTCCGTTTTCACGGCCCGCATCACCTCGGTCATGACCGTGGATGCGATCACAGGCAGCGTGAATTCGGTGAATGACCTGTATGGCAAAAGTGTCGGGACAATCACAGACTCGACCGCGGCAAGTTTTCTGAACCGGCGTGATATTGAATTCACCGGCTATCCCGGGCTGGAGCAGATGCTGGATGCGTTCCAGTCCAAACAACTGGATGCCGTCGTATTCGACGCGCCAATCCTGTCCTACTATGCGGCCCATGAAGGTCGGCGAACGGCGTCGATGACAGGCGGCGTCTTCCTGCGCGAGAACTATGGCATCGCTTTCCCGACCGGGTCGCCTCTGGTCGAAGATGTCAACCAGGCCCTGCTGTCATTGCGCGAAGACGGAACCTATGACGAAATCTATCGCAAGTGGTTCGGTATGCGGAACTAGGCCTGCGCCTCGTCTCCGAAGAACGGTGTCATCTGCGCGACGATCACGGCGTTTTCATCCAGGGCACGCTGCATCAGGGCACGTTCGTCAGGTTCGATTTCATGTCCCTGTGCCTCACGCTCGGCCAAGGTCCCGTACCCAGTGACATCCAAAGGCGCGGTGTCGGCCTGCTTCAGAATAGCCACCGTCTCGCGCACGGCCTCGGCTTCGTCCACGCCACTGGCGTAGCAGATCAGTGCCGCCCCGGTCGCACCGTCGGGCAGCCCGTCGCCATCCTTACGGCCGATCTGGACCAGAAGGGTATAGACTTGCTGACGTGAGGGCTTCTTGCGCTTTTCCATGGGCCCTGCATTACGCGCGGTGTTTTGAAGGGTCAACTGCTTCCATCGTTCCTGGCTTTGAGTATGGGATCTTACGCAGCCCCTTGCCCCGCCCATAGGCACTGAGGACTTGCAGAAATGCGACTCAGCAAAGCCCTATTCTCGTTTTCGCCCAAAAATTGAGCAGCGTTTCAATTCCAATCCCTGAGTTGAAACGGGCACATTTTTGCCACATTTTGGCCTCAATTTTAGCCATTTCCTGCTGGGTTCGACGCGTTTCCTGCCTTTCACAGCGATGAAGAGAAGCCAACTCTAAGATGCAGCCACTGCGTAAGTCATTTTTTACAGGAGAATTAAAATGAGTGTTCTGTCCAAGTTAATGATGACAACTGCAAGTGTGATTGTGCTTTCCGGAGTACCTTCTGTCGCCGTGCTGTCTTTTGTGACGCCAAGTGCAGCTTACGCCCAAGACGGCGGCGGTGAAAGCGAAGGCGGTGGCGATAGCGAGAGCGGTGGCGACAACGAAGGCGGTGGCGATAGCGAGAGCGGTGGCGACAACGAAGGCGGCGGTGATAACGAAGGCGGCGGCGATAACGAAAGCGGCGGCGACAACGAAAGCGGCGGCGATAACGAAGGCGGCGGCGATAACGAAAGCGGCGGTGATAACGAAGGCGGCGGTGATAACGAAGGCGGCGGCGACAACGAAGGCGGCGGCGATAACGAAAGCGGCGGCGACAACGAAAGCGGCGGTGATAACGAAGGCGGCGGCGATAACGAAAGCGGCGGCGACAGCGAAAGCGAAGGCACGGAAACCAACGCAGGAAACTCAGAAGTTGACGCTATGCAGGGTGAAAATCGCTGACCCACACAGAGCGTTCGTCCGAGCCTGGACACAATCTCGGGACCGGCTCTGACCAAGGTTCGGTCGCATAGGTCAAACACCCCAAAAACTGGAAAGGCCGGAGCGGGTCAGCTCCGGCCTTTCTGTACAACCGGGGCGATCAGTCCCGCAGCAATTCGTTGATGCCGGTTTTCGACCGGGTCTTTTCATCCACCCGCTTCACGATCACCGCGCAATACAGGCTGATGTTGTTCTTTGACGGCATCGAACCCGCAACGACCACGGAATAGGGCGGGACTTCGCCATATGTCACTTCGCCGGTTTCCCGATCCACGATCTTGGTTGATTTGCCGATGAACACGCCCATCCCCAGAACCGAGCCTTCGCGGACGATGCAGCCCTCGACCACCTCGGAGCGCGCGCCGATAAAGCAGTTGTCCTCGATGATGGTCGGGCCGGCCTGCATCGGCTCCAGCACGCCGCCGATGCCTACACCGCCCGACAGGTGGACGTTTTTGCCGATCTGCGCGCATGAGCCGACGGTCGCCCAGGTGTCGACCATGGTGCCTTCATCCACATAGGCGCCAAGGTTGACGAAGGACGGCATCAGCACCACGCCCGGCGCGATATAGGCCGACTTGCGCACAACGCAGTTGGGAACCGCGCGGAACCCGGCCGAGC
Source organism: Ruegeria sp. AL12 (assembly GCF_056540885.1). NCBI lineage: Bacteria > Pseudomonadati > Pseudomonadota > Alphaproteobacteria > Rhodobacterales > Roseobacteraceae > Ruegeria > Ruegeria sp. AL12. The sequence goes on from NZ_JBQFXN010000009.1 coordinate 100,922, forward strand.
GCCATTGATCTTCACCCCAACCGGCGAACTTGCTGTCCACCTTGTCCCACCAGCCGCCGTCCTGCGGACCACCGGTCTGAATTTCCATGTCCTTGATGCGAAAGCCCAGCAGAACCGCCTTTTTGGCCCACTGGTTCACGTGCCAGTCGCCGTTTTCCAGCTTTTCGGCAACACGCAGAGACCCGCTGTCCAGCGCGTTCAGCGTGTCTTCGATCGCTTCGCGTTGCTCACCTGCCGTGGCGGGTGTGATCGTGTCGCGTGCCTCCCAGGCGGCTTCGATGGCGGCTTCCAGTTGCGCGTTGGACATGGGGCGTCTCCCTACAGAATCTGTTCATGTTGGTTTGGCCTATACGCAAGCCGGGCCAATGGCGCAATGCGACGAACACGGGCCGTTTTGCGTCTGAAAGGCCCGCAATCAGCTGGCGCGGCGTATATGTCGGGTCAGAATACCTTTTGCCGTGCTCAGGTCCTTCCGCCTGAGCGCCTGAACAAGTGCGGCGTGATCCTTGTCAGTTTGCTGCACCCATTTCGACCGCCAATGCGCAAACAAGTGGCGTGCGCTTGCGATATGCAGATCGTCGATGGTGTGCAACAGACGGGGCAGCCCGCATGGTGTCAGGATGGCGCGATGGAATGCTCTGTTCAACGCCTCCCATTGGGGCATCGTTTGCGCCTCGTCACAGGCGATGCGTGCGCGATCGATCTTGTCCAATGCGACCGGAGACATGTTCTGCACCGATTGCTGCAACGCCAGTGTTTCCAGCACCACACGCATTTCGATGACCTCTCGCACCTCTGCCGGGTCCAGCGCCGTGACCCGCATGCCCCGGCGCGGCTCGTGCCGGGCCAATCCATGCGCCTCAAGCCGCAACAGGGCTTCCCGCACCGGAACATGGCTGGTGTCAAAGGTGCGGGCAATATGATCCTGCCGCAGCTTTTCCCCGGCGCCCAGCTCTCCGGTGATGATTTGCTGGCTGAGGTTCTGGTAAATCGTGTCCGAGATCGTAGCGGTCATAAATTATAGATAAAATCTACGACAGCTATCCTCAACCAGATAATTCACCCCGCAAGCGGGTCCGGCGCAATGTTCGCGCCGCACACCAGAACGGCCACGCGCTCGCCCGGTTCGGGCCGATACACGCCCGAGGTCAAGGCTGCCAACGCCGTGGCGCCCGCCGGTTCCACCAGAATACGATGCGCCTGCCACAGCATCTTCTGCGCCGCCGCGATGGCGTCATCCGACACCAGAACCGACGTCATCCCCTGTGCCAGGTCGAAACAGATCTGCCCGATCCGGCGCGCACCCAGCGCGTTTGCCGCGATCCCGGATACGGAAACATCCACCGGTTCACCGGCCTGCAACGCCGCATTCAATGCGCAAGAGGTCTGGGGTTCGACCGCCACGACCTTGCGCGCTCCGTCGAACCAGGCCAACGCGCCGGCGATCAGCCCACCCCCGCCCACGGCGACCAGAACCGTATCTGCCTGTAGACCCTGCGCATCCCATTCCGCAAAGCAGGTCCCCTGCCCCGCCACGGTAGCCGGCGCATCATAGGCGTGAATCTGCATCGCGCCGGTTTCCGCTTCATGCGCCTGCGCCTGTGTCAGCGCATTGGCGTATTCGCCGGGCACAACGCTCAGATCCGCGCCGGTTTGCCGGATCAATGCGATCTTGGATGGCCCTGCCAGTTCGGGCACGAAAATCTTGGCCGGATACCCAAGCGCCTGCGCCGCAAAGGCCGCCGCTGCACCATGATTGCCACCGGATGCAGCCACGACACCTGCATCGGGTACGTCGAGGCTCAGCAACGTATTGAACGCACCGCGCGCCTTGAAACTGCCGGTGTGCTGCATGTGCTCCAGCTTCAGCTCAATGGGATGGCCCGGAATTCGGCTCTCGATCACCGGCGTCACCTGCGTATGTCCGGCGATACGATTCCGCGCCGCTGATATTTCGCTCTTCCAATTCATTCTTGTCTTTCCGTGACTGGCACTCTGCCCGCGAACCCTATAGCTGTTTGGAAAACACGCAAGCAGGGATCGATCACCCATGAGAGAAGACCGCCACAATCCGTTTCGCGATGCGCAGACAGATCGCTCGACCGCGAGCGAAGTGCCGGACACGCCGCAGACGCGATCGTCCGCCTATCGCCTTGCCTTTGCCGATGACGAATTCCTGTGCCGGGACGAGCTGCGCCCGGTGCGTCTGCAACTGGAACTGTTGAAACCCGAGATGATCATGAGCGAACGCGAGATCACCTCGACCATCGTGATGTTCGGCGGCGCGCGCATCCCTGAACCATCGCAGAAACACACCGCACGAACGGAAACGCTGGCTGGTCTGTCGGCCTATTACGACGAGGCGCGCGAGTTCGCGCGGCTGATGACCGTGAAATCGAACGAGACCGGCTGCCGTGAAAACGTGATCGTCACGGGCGGCGGCCCCGGAGTGATGGAGGCCGGCAACCGTGGGGCACAGGACGCGGGCGGATGCTCTATCGGGTTGAATATCGTTCTGCCGCACGAACAGGCCCCGAACCTTTATGTGACGCCGGATCTCAGCTTCAACTTCCACTATTTCGCCATCCGCAAGATGCATTTCCTGATGCGCGCCCGCGCCATCACGATTTTCCCCGGCGGTTTCGGCACAATGGATGAGCTGTTCGAATCCCTGACCCTGATTCAGACCGGCCGGATGGACCGCGTGCCCTTCCTGCTGTTTGGTCGCGAATTCTGGGAAAAGGTCATCAACTGGAAAGCGCTGGCCGATGCCGGAACCATCTCGGACGAGGATCTTGATCTGTTCCGCTTTGTGGACACGGCGCAGGAGGCGGTCGAGATCATCGAAAACTGGGAGCCCGCCCCGCCCCGCGACGAAATTCCGGGGCGCTGAACCATGGCACCCAAGACCGGAGAGATGCTGCATCTGCGTGGAAATGCCCTGAGCAAGGGCGAACCCGTAGCGCTGCCGCTGACCCAAAGCAGCATGTACCACCTGCCGGGCACCCCGGACGGGCGGGCGAGTTACGGTCGGGTGGACAACCCGACTTGGGTGCATCTGGAACATGTTCTGTCGCATTTGGAGGACGCGCCCTGCCTCAGCTTTCCCTCGGGCATGGCGGCGATTTCCGCGGCACTGTTTGCCACCGTAAAGGCCGGATCACGCCTGCTGATCCCCTCCGACGGCTATTACGTGACGCGCCTTTTGGCCGATCGTTTCCTGTCGCGGCTGGGTGTGATCGTTGAAGAACGCCCCACCACCGCCTTTGCCGAAGGCGGTTTTGACGGGTTCGATGTGGTCTTTGCCGAAAGCCCTTCGAATCCGGGGTTGGACATGATCGATCTGACCGAGGTGGCGGATCGGGTGCGCGCTGCCGGGGGCATAACCATTGCCGACAATACGACGATGACTCCGCTGGGTCAGCGTCCTCTTGATCTGGGCATCGATGTGGTCGTCTCGTCCGATACCAAGGCGATGGGCGGGCATTCCGACATGCTGATGGGCCATGTGGCCAGCCGCAACGGCGACATCATGGAACGGGTCGGGGAATGGCGGAAAGTCTCTGGCTCCATACCGGGGCCACATGAAGCATGGCTGCTGCATCGCGGCCTTGAAACGCTGGACGTTCGGTTCGACCGGATGTGCAGCTCGGCCGAAGTATTGGCCGAACGCCTGGCGGCACATCCCGCAGTGAAACAGGTGCGCTATCCCGGGCTGGCCGATGACCCGTCGCACAAACTGGCGCAAGAACAGACCACACGTTTCGGCTTTCTTCTGTCCCTGACGCTGAACAGCGAAGACCAGGCCGAAGCCTTCATCAACAATTGCCCGCTTCTGCGCCCGGCCACGTCATTCGGAGGCGTCCACAGCTCGGCCGAGCGGCGCGCGCGCTGGGGCGACGACGTTGATCCGGCCTTTATCCGCCTGTCCGTCGGGTGCGAACCCGTGGAAGAATTGTGGCACGCTATCGAAGCCAGCCTGAACGCTGTGTGATTACTTTTTGGGCTCACGCAGTTCTTTGAACACGTAGATCGGCAGCACCACGCTGGCGATCAACGCCCCCAGCCAGACCAGCAATGTTGCCGCAAGCAGGTTCGAAACCCCGCCAACGGTCAGCCCGGCAGCAATCAGGTCGGTCACGAAAAGGCCCACGAAGGTCACGATCAGGGCGATCCCACCCTTCAGGGCGGGCGCTTTCTTTTCGCCCAGTTTCAGGATCAGGGGTTCAGCGACAACTTGTACGACGGTGAAGACTATCACCACCACGATGAACGAGATCGGCTTGATCGCAAATCCCGACAATATCAGCGCGGCAAGCAACAACCCAATGGCATTCCCGGCCAGCAGGGCCAGGGCGGATTTTATTCTGCGTGACATGCGGCGGTCTCCGTCATTCGACAATTATAAATATGCAGATACTATCAGGTCTGCGGGATTTTACGAAACAATTCAATCGCCTCTTTCGTTTTACCCGTTGAAATCTCATGGTAGAACACCTTCATCCTGATCAGACCCGTCCTTGACCTGAGAGAGTGATATGAGCGACGACCCCTACACCGTTCTTGGTGTCTCGAAGGACGCCAGTACAGCCGAGATCAAAAAAGCCTACCGGCGTATCGCCAAGGATTGCCATCCGGATCTGAAACCGGGCGATGACGCGGCTGAGGCCAAGTTCAAGGCCGCCGCGGCTGCTTATGATCTGTTGAAAGATCCTGAAACACGTGCGCGTTTTGACAACGGGGAAATAGACGCCTCGGGTCAGGAGCGCCCGCAACAGCAGTATTACCGGGACTATGCCGAGGCCGCTGGAAACCCCTATCGCGGGCGTCAGGCCGATCCCGACGACATGTCAGACGTCTTCGCCGAGTTCATGCGTGGTCGCGGCGGTTTTGGGGGCCAGCGCGGCCACCAGTTTCACGCACCGGGTCACAATCTGAACTACTCGCTTCAAATCAGCTTCCTGGACTCCGTGTTCGGCGCCAGTCAGAAATTGACCTTGCCGGATGGAGACCGGATCGAGGTCAAAATCCCGGCCGGGATCACCGACGGCCAGACCATCCGGTTGCGCGGCAAAGGCGCGCCGGGATATGGCGAAGGCCCTCCGGGTGACGCACTGGTGACGGTTTCGGTCGCCAAGCACCCGGTTTTTGAACGTCAGGGCGATGACATCCATATCACGCTGCCGATCACGATCGACGAGGCCATTCTGGGCGGCAAAGTCCCCGCCCCTACGATTGATGGCGGCGTGAATGTCAGCGTACCGGCGGGCACCAGCAGTGGTAAAACCCTGCGATTGCGGGGCAAGGGTGTCAAAAAACGCGGCTCATCCGAGCGTGGGGATCAGTTGATCGAACTGACCGTCTCGATGCCCGACAAAATCGATGACGATCTGAAACAGTTCATGGAGACCTGGCGCAAAACACACAGCTACGACCCGCGGAAAGGAATGCCGTCATGACCCTGACCGAGAAGGAACTGATCGAAACCGTCGCCCGACTGACCTCGGATCGGCTGACCGAATATCTGGCGGCCGAGATTGTGATCCCCGAACAATCAGACCAAGGGCTGATCTATCACAGTATCGACGTCGCCCGTCTGGAACTTGCCTGCGAGTTGCACGAACAGTACGACATGGAGGCAGATGCACTGTCGATGATGATCTCGCTGATTGATCAGATGCATGGGCTGCGGGCCGAACTGCGCGAAGTTCTGAACGCGATCGAGACGCAACCCGAGCCTGTGCGACAGCAACTGGTCAAGGTCATCGGTACAGCGCGATTCCGTCGCAGATAACGGGGTTTTGGACTCGAAACATTTGGATTAGAAGGCCGGCTTGATCCTTTTACAAGTGGCGCCATGACCCAGTTCAGATCTGAATTGCTGATGCCTGCGGGCAATCTGCGCAAGCTGAAACTCGCTGTCCTTTACGGGGCGGATGCGGTGTATCTGGGCACGCCCGATATGTCGCTGCGCACGAAATCCGAGTTTTCGCTGGAAGAGGTGATCGAGGGTGTCGAGTTCTGCCACAGCCATGGCCGGCGCGCCTATCTGACGCTGAACCTGTTCTCGCACAACAAGGACATCCCGAAGCTGGACGAATATATCGACACGGTCCGCAAAGTGCAGCCGGACGGGTTGATCATCGCCGACCCCGGCGTGTTTCAGTACGTGCGGGACCGCGCGCCGGAACTGCCGCTGCATATCTCGACCCAGGCCAATATCTGTTCATGGCTGTCGGTGAAGTTCTGGCAGGATCAGGGCGCGGAACTGGTGGTTCTGGCGCGCGAGGTTTCCTACCCCGAACTGGTGGAGATCCGTGAAAAATGCCCCGACATCAAGCTCGAGGCCTTCGTCCACGGTGCCATGTGCATGACCTATTCGGGCCGTTGCCTGCTGTCGAACTTCATGGCGGAACGCGGCGCGAACCAGGGCAACTGCGCCAATTCCTGCCGCTGGAACTATGCGCTGAAACTGCGCCTGAAGGATGGCACCCATCAGGAGCTGCGCATCACCGAGGAAAACGCCGACCTGTTCGAATTCCTGCTGGAAGAAGGCTGCCGCCCCGGCGATCTGATGCCGATCGAGGAAGACGACCGCGGTTCCTACATCCTCAATTCGCGCGATCTGTGCATCATGCCAAAGCTGGACGAATACCTGAAGATCGGCGTGGACAGCCTCAAGGTCGAGGGGCGCGGCAAGTCGGAATATTATGCCGCCATCGTCGCGCGCGCCTATCGCATGGCCATCGACGATTACTATGCCGACCCCCAGAACTGGGACCCGAAACCCTATATGCGCGAGTTGGAGACCGTGGGAAACCGCGGCTACACGCTGGCCTTCCACGAGGGGCGGCTGACCAACTACGCCCATGATTACGAGCACACGGCGTCCATCGCGCAGTGGGAATATGCCGGGATCGTCACCGAAGTGACCGAGGATGCCTTTCTGGTCGAGGTAAAGAACAAGCTGGAACCGGGCGATGTGCTGGATTTCGTCTCGCCCATCTCGCGCGAGACGGTTCTGCTGCGGGTCTATGATTTCGAACGCGCATCCGATGGTGCGCGGATGGACGTGTTGCATGGCAGCACCAAAACAGTGATCCGCCTGCCCTTCACCCTGTTCGACCACGAGGATATCGACGATCTGCGCGCCCGGTTCCCCGTCTATTCCGTTCTGCGCAAGGAACGCGCCCTGACCGACGAACACTGGAGCCGCATCCGCTTTGACAAGCTGGTGCAGGGTTTGGAAACCTCGGGCCGTGACAACCCTGGCGCCTATGCCCGCCGTCGCGACGCCTTGGTTGAAAAGATCGGCGAAGACGGCACCGAACGCCGTTTCAAAACCAACCGCATCGGCACCGAGGGTTGCTGTGGCAAAGGTTGCAACGGCTGCTTGATTTTCTGGCAGGACGACAAATACGCGCTGGCCCGTGAAGTTCTGTCAAAGCGCAAGCAGGGCGAACAACTCAGCCGCCGCGAGGCAACGGAACTGAAACTGCCGGGCGCACAACAAGCCTGAGCCGGCTCAGTCGCGTGTTCGATACTCTTCCGGCACGTAAAACGTATAGTCCCGGTCTGCCACCTGTTCGTGGCAGACATGGCAATAGGCCACGGCACCGGCGCGGTCGCCCATAGTGTCCCCAAAGACCGAGCCGTCCGGCAAGACCATGATGTAACGCCAATCCGCCGTGTCCGGGCTGGCTTCTTCTGCCAGTTTCTCCATTACGAACATGGCACCGGGATGCACGTGACCTTCATCCGTCACGGTCATGCTGTCCTTGGCAAGAACCGACCCCATGGGAAGTTCTTCACCTTCCTGCAATGTCGCGTAGTTATGCGCCATGCGATTGGCATAGCTGTTCACATACCTTTGCCCGTGGGTCGCCGAAATATAGGGCGCATCGTTGAAAAGCGGCCAGCTTTGGTAGTTGAGGATCAGGTCCAGTTGCGCCACGGCGTAGCCACGCGCCATGCGGCGATTGAGGGATCGGTAGTGTTCCAAAGCCTCTTGTTTGCTCAACTCGGCAGGGTTTTCGATTGCGATATGAGCGTCCTGGCCGTCAGCAAAGGCCAAGCCTGAACCCGAGACGATAGCAAACGCAGCGGCACCAAAACGGATGATCGAAAAAGAACTTGCATTCATAATCGTGGCCCACCTGAAATTCAGTTCACCTGAGCGCTTTCTGCACCACTTGGAACAGTCTAGCGGAATCGCAAAAACTCGCCATCTCTGACCCGGACACCTCACCGGCTTGTGCATCGAATTGAAGAGGCAAATTCAGCGACGGGCACGAGAAATATAGCAAATTATGCATGTGGTTTCAGCATCTGAAACATTAAGTTTGAACAAAACAATTGTGACGTGCAGACAGAGCCAGAAAACACTTAAGGCGCGATCTGATCAAGCCTGGCCCAGATGGACCAAACCCTATCGGCTCAGACCCGTTTCGGCCTCGATTTGTTTGCGTGATTTGCGCGCCCGTTCGGTCGCCGACTTCAACTGACCGCAAGCCGCCATGATGTCCTCACCGCGTGTCTTGCGGATGGGCGAGGCATAGCCGGCCTGATAGATGATGTTGGCGAAAGCACGGATGCGGTTGTTCGAGCTGCGCTTGTACGGTGCGCCGGGCCATTCGTTGAACGGGATAAGGTTGATCTTGGCCGGAATGTTGTGTCGCTTGATGTGATCGATCAGACGACGCGCATCTTCGTCACTGTCATTCACACCGTCCAGCATCACATATTCAAACGTGATCCGTTCGGAATTCGAAGCATTGGGATAGCTGGCCAAAGCGGTCAGCAGTTCCTCGATATTCCAACGTTTGTTGATTGGCACAAGAACGTCGCGGGTTTCATCTGTGGTGGCGTGGAACGAGATCGCCAGCAGGCACCCGATTTCCTCTGCCGTGCGCGCGATCTCGGGCACCACGCCCGAGGTCGACAGGGTAATCCGCCGGCGCGACAGAGAAATGCCCTCGGGGTCCATGGCGATCTTCATCGCGTCGCGGACGTTTTCGAAATTGTAAAGCGGCTCGCCCATGCCCATCAGAACGATGTTCGACAGCAGGCGGGTTTCGTCCTTGGGTGCGCCGGGGGTTGGCCATTCTTCAAGATCGTCGCGCGCCATCATGATCTGGCCGACGATTTCTGCGGATGTCAGGTTTCGTACAAGTTTTTGGGTTCCGGTGTGACAGAACGAACAGGTCAGCGTACAGCCCACCTGAGACGAGATGCACAGGGTTCCGCGATCTTCTTCGGGGATATAGACCACCTCGACCTCATGCCCGCCGGCGATGCGGCACAGGTATTTGCGGGTACCATCCTCGGACACCTGACGTGTCACCACTTCGGGGATTTCGATCACGAAATGCTCGGCCAGTTGTGCCCGATAGGCTTTGGCGAGATTGGTCATCTGGGCAAAATCGCGCACACCCCATTGATAGATCCACTGCCAGATCTGGCCGGTGCGCATCCTGGCCTGTTTCTCGGGCGTGCCGTGTTCAATCAAGGTGGCGCGCAACCCGTCGCGCGTAAGGCCGACAAGGTTGATCTTCCCGTCGGGCAATTTGCGCGGGATGGTCATGACGTCTTGGGTGATCGGCGCTTTGGGCGACATTGGCGTATCTCAAAGGAATCGGGCTTGGGATGCGCCTCTATATAGGAACCTGCGCAAAGATCAAAAGGTTTCCTAAGCCGGCAGGCCCGGCACGATGCACATGCCGGGCCTTTTTGATCAGTTTACCGGCGGCGGTGTGTAGCAATCACTGGCGTCCAGGGTCTGAACCGGATCTTCCGGGCCACATTGCTCGCCCGATATCGGATAGGAATCAGCGTTCTTCTCGCAAGCGCTCAGCACGGCGACGGATGCGGCAAGAACCAGAGTGATCCAAGTTTTCTGTTTCATCACGATGTCCTCTCTAGGTGGCTGAACCACTTAGTTCACATTGCCGAGTGCGAAACTTTGATACGGATCAAAACTGGCAGATGACCAGACGTCAAAAGCCCCGCTATGAGGCGGGGCCTTTTCAACACTCGACGCGACAAGATCAGTTGGTGCAGCGCTTTTCAGCGTCTTCAATCGCTGCGGTAAAGCCCAGCAGCGAGAAGGTGTCTTTCGTCTGCGTCCCGCGCTCGGACCGGGCGGTCAGAACAGCCTCGGTTCCGCGCTTCAGGGCGGTGATGATCTTGGCATCATCCGCATCCGATGCGGCCCAGGCCCATTCGCCTTCTGTGAACAGTTCGAACTCGGTCCCGTCCACATTCAGGTTCACCGTCGAACCCGCGGCAAACGGGTAGCCGCCGGTAAAGGTCAATTGGCCTTTCACCTCGGCATTCGGGCGATAGAACACAAACAGCAGGATATCGCTGCGCCGTACGGAAACCACACGTCCACCGCGGGTGTTTACGGTTTCCTTGGGTGCCGAGACGCTCCAGCATTCGGTGGGATCGTCTTCGACAAAAACGCTCCAATCCGTTTTTGCAGCAACGCGGTTGGTGCTTGTCGCCTGTTGGGCGATTGCAGATGTTGCGGCGATGCCTGCCACACACAGGCCCGCTATCGTGCGAACGAGCATTGATCCCATTTGTCCAGCCTCCTAGCTCGACCCTTACCTCATACCCATCGGACACGTCTGCGAACCCTGCCGGTTCGTCTATTCGTTTGCGTCTTCCGATGATTGCCGACATACACACACTAACGCAGATTTCGCCACAGGCGAAAGGGCGATTGGCAGAATTTTGCGCATAAATTTCGGAGGTCCAGATGACGCAGCCCGTACCCATGACAGAACTTTGGCGCGGCCCTCTGCTGGAAAGTCTGCATCTGGGTCATGCGGTTATTTGCGATGACACAGGCCAGATCGTGCGCAGTTGGGGCGACCCGCAATCCGTCATATACCCGCGGTCATCCGCCAAGATGATTCAAGCGCTTCCGCTGGTCACATCAGGGGCGGCCGCGAAATACGGGCTGACCAGCGAACACCTCGCATTGGCCTGCGCTTCGCATAACGGGGCGGCAATCCACACGGATCGCGTGACGGCGTGGCTGGACCATCTGGGGTTGAACGAGCACGATCTGCGGTGCGGCCCACAGGAGCCCGCCGACACCGCCGCGCGCGACCGGCTGATTTTGGCGGACGACACGCCTTGCCAGATCCACAACAACTGTTCCGGCAAGCATTGCGGCTTTCTGACTCTGGCACAGCATATGGGCGCCGGGCCGGAATACCTTGAAATTGATCATCCGGTGCAACAAGCCTGCCTGTCTGCCGTCGAAGAGACAACGGCCGAGACCAGCCCGGCATACGGCATCGATGGCTGTTCCGCCCCGAATTTCGCCACATCTCTTTTCGGTTTGGCACGTTCGATGGCTTGGTTTGCTTCAGCCGCAGACCGGTCCGACCGTTCCAGCGATGCAGCGATGCAGCTGGTGGCCGCGATGGTGAAACACCCGGAACTTGTTGCCGGTGAGACCCGGGCCTGCACCGAACTGATGCGCGCGATGAACGGACGTGTGGCCATCAAAACCGGGGCCGAGGCCGTGTTCGTGGCCATCATCCCGGAAAAACGCATGGGCGTTGCACTGAAGATCACCGATGGCACCACCCGCGCCAGTGAATGCGCGATTGCCGCCATTCTGGTAAGCCTTGGCGTGCTGGAGGCCGATCACCCGGCCACCCGCAAATTCATGAACGCCACGCAATACAGCCGTCGCGGGCTGGAATGCGGCGTGATCAAACCTGCACCGGGTTTCCCCGACTAAGGTCCTCACATCTCGATTTCGTGGATTTCGGCCACTTCGACCGAGCCTGTCCCGTTGACGACCATCGGACAGCCCTTGGCCATCTCGGTCGCAGCGTCGATATTGTCAGCCTTGATCACCGTGAAGCCCGAGGCCGGGTTTGCGCCGCCGTTTTCGACCACTCCGTTGTTGCTGACGGTGTAAGACTGCCCCACCGGGTTTCCGGGGATGTCGAGGGCCCCGCCCATATCCTGAAACCAGGCGCCCCAGGCCGCCATGGTCGCCTCGATCTCGGCGGGGTCAGTCGGGGTGTGACCCCCGTGATAGACAAACAGAAACTTGGGCATATCGCTCCTCCGTGACAAAAACCTAAGTGCAAAGTGCTTCGAGTTTGCGCAGCGAAGACGTCCAACCCTGAGTGTGGTTCGCAGCTGCTTCGGCATCGGCCAGTTCACGGTGGTCCAGCACAAGGCGGGCACCGTTTTCGGTTGCGGCAACGGAAAGGGTCACGTGGCTTTCGGCACCGCGTTGATCCTGATCGTCATGCCAACCCCATGTAAAACCCACCGATTTAGGCGGGTCGACATGCGTCACGTGGCCCGAGACCTTGTATTGCTGGCCCTCGCCATTCTCCATCACCGAGTACCAAGGACCGGTACGCGAGAAATCCAGGTTGTGGTCCGGCACGTGCATCCCCTCGGGGCCCCACCACTGAAGCAATCTGGTGCCGTCACTGATCCAAGCAAACAGTTCTTCGGGACTTACGGGGAATTCCCGTTCCAGTTTCAGGTCGGCCATGAATTCTCCCTTTCAATAATATCACTGAGACGATCCAGGCTGCCTTCCCAGAATTGCCGCTTGGAAATCGTCCAGTCGGCAATCGCCCGCAATCCTTCGGGTCGGATGGAATACATGCGCTGGGTTCCTTGCACGCGCTGCTGCACCAACCCGGCCTCGCGCAGCACCTTGAGGTGGCGCGAAATCGCGGCGCCGGACATGCCGCGCCCGTCGATCAGATCACCGGCAGGCAGTTCGCCCTGCTCCATCAGTTGCTCGACAATCGAGAACCGGGTGGCATCGGACAAAGCGGAAAACGTGGTCAGAAGTGTGTTCATACCCCTTATTTAACACAAATGTTAAATAAAAGATAGCCCTGATCAGCCGCCTACGAAATCGGCGCGGCTATACCCTTGCAGGTAAAGCAGCGCCGTCAGGTCGCCGTGATTCACCCGCACATCACATTGTGCGGCCACCGACGGTTTGGCATGAAGGGCAACCCCGGTCCCGGCCCGGCCAAGCATTCCAAGGTCATTGGCCCCGTCACCCACGGCGATCACGTCACTTTCCGACAGGCCAAGCCGGGCCGTAATCTGCTCGAGCGCTTCGATCTTGGCCTGACGCCCCAGAATAGGACGCGCGACGTCTCCGGTCAGCTTGCCATCTTCCGCCAGCAAAGTGTTGGCACGGTTTTCATCGAATCCCAAAAGCTCTGCCACCCGCGCGGTAAAGGCCGTAAAGCCACCGGATACCAACGCTGTATAGGCCCCGTTTGCCCGCATCGTCGCCAGCAATTCCCTGCCTCCGGGCATCAGGGTGATCCGTTCCCGCAAAACTTTGCCGATGACGCTTTCATCCAGGTGCTTCAGCAAACCAACCCGCTCGATCAGGGCACCTTCGAAATCAAGCTCTCCGTTCATGGCGCGGGCCGTTATGTCCTTGACCCGGTCGCCAACGCCGGCCTCATCCGCCAGCTCGTCGATGCATTCCTGCTGGATCATCGTGCTGTCCATATCGGCCAGCAGCATCTGTTTGCGCCGTCCTTGCGCAGGTTGCACGATCAGGTCCACCCCCATCCCTTGCAGGTCTGCCCAAACGTCCCAGCGATTGTCGGGGATGGCGTTCAACTCGAACTCTGCCGCCTCATCCGGGTTGAGCCAGAAAATGTCCCCGCCACCCCACGCATTGCGCAATGACTCGGGCAATGCGCTGTCCAGCGAAGGCGCTGCCGGATTGGTCAGCAAAGTGGCCACATACATATTCAATCTCCAAATTTCTTGGCCGGGCGAGGTGATCTAGGGGGTCAACGGCAAACGGCCCTGATCGGTCAATTCCCAGCAGGTCTGCCCTTCGAACACCGCGACACCCACCGGGCGCCCATATCCGGCACCTGTGTCCAGATTGACGCGATTTCCATAATGCGTTGCCCGGTCTACCGGAGTATGGCCATGCACGATCAGCTTGGGATGCGGGCCCCGATGAGCATGAAAATCCTGCCTGATCCAGACCAGGTCGTTGTCCCGCTGCGCGTTGAGCGGTACGCTTGGGCGAATGCCTGCGTGAACAAAGGCAAGCTGGGGCGTCTGATGCATCAGAACCAGATCCCGCAAAAAGGTCAGGTGCGATTTCGGCACCGCCGCCTGCGCCATCCGATGCAGATCTTCCAGACGAATCTGGCCTTCGAATTCCACCCCATAACTGCGCAGGGTCTCGACCCCACCCAGCCTTTCATGCAGCCAATGGTACCCGACAAGCAAATGCGGATCGTGACGCGGCGTATCCTCCATGAACCAGGCGAACATGCGATCATGGTTGCCCAGCAGAGTGATCCAGTTCAGGCCTGCATCGCGCCCGGCAATCAGACGCTCGATCAGCCCGCGGCTGTCCGGGCCGCGATCCACGTAATCACCCAGAAACACGATCTGGGCGTCCGGGCCGCCATCGCCCCGGATCAGAGACAGCGCGCGTTCCAGCTCGGCCACCTGCCCGTGCAGATCACCAACAACGTAGACTGGCTGTGTCATAGATCCTCCGACGGTAAGGTTCAGCTCGCTTGTGCCGTAGATTGCAGGCTGAGAAAACAAAGGACCCGGGCCTTCGGTCAACCGGGTCCTTAACTGTTTCTCAAACTCAACAAGCCACGTCAGGTGACATCAAATTCCAGCGGCTTGATCTGCGTGAACAGACCCGTTTCCGCCAGCTTGGCGCGTGCCTCGGCCGGAACGGGTTCGTCGACATAAAGCAACGCAATCGCTTCTCCGCCGGCCTCGGATCGACCAAGGGTAAAGTTCGCGATGTTGACGTTGTTCTCGCCCATGGTCTGCCCCAAAGCACCGATGATGCCCGGCACGTCTTCGTTGGTGGTGTAGAGCATATGGGCACCGACCTCGGCGTCGATATTGATGCCCTTGATCTGGATGAACCGCGGCTTGCCGTCGCTGAACACGGTGCCACCGATGGAACGCTCGCGCTTGTCGGTCACAACGGTGACTTTGATATAACCTTCGAAGGCACCCGATTTGTCCTGATTGGTGGTCGAGATCTTGATCCCACGTTCCTTGGCGACAACCGGGGCCGACACCATGTTCACCTCGGGATTGAACTTTTTCATGATCCCGGCGACCACCGAGCAGTTCAACGCCGCCAGATTCATTTCAGCGGCCACACCGTCATACAGGATATTGATTGCCTTGACCGGCTCATCCGTCATCTGGCCGATGAAGCTGCCCAGATGGCCGGCCAGCTTGATCCACGGCCCCATCACCTTGGCTTCTTCCGCCGTCACACTGGGCATGTTCAAAGCGTTCTCGACCGCACCTGTCAGCAGATAGTTCGAGATCTGCTCGGCCACTTGCAGCGCCACATTCTCCTGCGCTTCGGTCGTTGCCGCACCAAGATGCGGCGTGCAGACCACGTTGGGCAGATTGAACAGGGGGTTGTCCTTGGCAGGTTCTTCACTGAACACGTCAAACGCGGCACCCGCAACGTGACCGGATTGCAGCGCCTCGGCCAAGGCCTCCTCATCGACCAGACCACCCCGAGCGCAATTTATGATGCGCACGCCTTTCTTGGTTTTGGCGAGGTTCTCGCGGCTCAGAATATTGCGGGTCTGATCCGTCAGCGGCACGTGCAGGGTGATGAAGTCGGCGCGGGACAGCAACTCGTCCAGCTCAACCTTTTCAACGCCCATCTTGGCGGCTTTCTCTTCGCCCAGATAGGGGTCATAGGCGATGACTTTCATCTTCAGGCCAAGCGCGCGCTCGCACACGATGCCACCGATGTTCCCCGCACCAATGACGCCGAGTGTCTTGTTCGTCAGCTCGATCCCCATGAATTTGGACTTTTCCCACTTTCCCGCATGGGTCGAAGTCGAGGCCTCGGGGATCTGCCGCGCCACGGCAAACATCATCGCAATGGCGTGTTCGGCAGTGGTGATCATGTTGCCGAATGGCGTGTTCATCACGATCACACCTTTTTTCGACGCCGCTTCCTTGTCGATATTGTCAGTGCCAATTCCGGCGCGGCCGATCACCTTCAGCTTGTCGGCTCTTTCCAGAATGGTCGGCGTGACCTTGGTGGCCGAGCGGATGGCAAGACCGTCATACTGGCCGATCACCTCGGCCAACTTATCCTTGTCCTTGCCCAGATCGGGCATGAAATCCACGTCGATGCCGCGATCACGGAAGATCTGAACGGCGGTTTCGCTGAGTTTGTCGGAAACGAGTACTTTGGGAGCCATGTTTGTGGTCCTTGAATGTATTGAGAGGTCCGGGCCGATGCGGCCCGGTAAAGATGGGATGCGATCAGGCGGCTTCTGTCTGCGCCGCGATTTCGGCCTCGAAGGCCCAGGCCAGCCAAGGCAGCATCGCTTCGATGTCCGAGGTCTCGACCGTACCGCCGCACCAGATCCGCAAGCCCGCAGGCGCGTCGCGATAGGCCCCGATGTCCAGCGCGACATTCTCGGATTCCAGCCGTTTGGCCACAGCCTTGGCAAAGCTTGCGCCGTCCTGAATTCGGGCATCGGTGAATTTCAGACAGACGGATGTGTTCGACCGCGTCGCTGCGTCTTCGGCCAGGTTTTCGATCCAGTCGTTCCGGTCGCAGAACGCATGCACGGCATCGGCATTGGCGTTCGCGCGGGCAATAAGGCCCTTCAGACCGCCCACCGAGCGCGCCCAATCCAGTGCAAACAGATAATCCTCAACCGCCAGCATCGACGGCGTGTTGATCGTCGCCCCCGTGAAGATGCCTTCGATCAGCTTGCCACCCTTGGTCAGGCGGAAGATTTTCGGCAGCGGCCATGCAGGGGTGTAGCTCTCCAGACGTTCAACGGCGCGCGGCGACAGGATCAGCATCCCATGCGCGGCCTCACCGCCCAGAACCTTCTGCCAGCTGAAGGTGGTCACATCCAGCTTGTCCCAGGGCAGGTCCATCGCAAAGGCAGCCGAGGTTGCGTCGCAGATCGTCAGACCCTGACGATCATCGGCGATCCAGTCGCCATTCGGCACGCGCACGCCCGAAGTCGTGCCATTCCAGGTAAATACGACGTCATTGGCGAAATCGACCGATGCCAGATCCACGATCTGTCCGTAATCGGCGGTCTTCACCTCGGCGTCGATCTTAAGCTGCTTGACCACATCGGTCACCCAACCGGACCCAAAGCTTTCCCACGCCAGCATCTCGACCTTGCGTTCGCCCAATAGCGACCAAAGAGCCATCTCAACCGCGCCCGTGTCCGAGGCGGGAACAATGCCGATCCTGTAATCTGCCGGAATGCCCAGCACCTCGCGCGTGCCTTCGATGGCCGCTTTCAGCTTGTCCTTGCCAACGGCGGCACGGTGCGAGCGTCCCAAGGCGGCATCGGCCAGTTTGGTCAGATCAAATGTGGGGGGTTTGGCGCAAGGGCCCGAGGAGAAACGCGGATTGGCCGGCCGCGTCGCCGGTTTTTGAGTGCTCATCTGTATTACCCTTCCAGATACACGCCCCTCGTTGGGGAGGGGTGTCCCACGCACAGAGCTATGAGCCCTTCGCACCCGCAGCAAGCGAAAAAGACGCTTCGCTGGGTAAAAACGACATCCCAAAAGGGCTCAAATCAGAACATGAGTTTCCGATTGGCGAAAAACCCCGCCGAAACTCGGCGGGGTTTTTTGATGTTATTCCGCGGCGTCTGCGTATGCGTCCATTGGGGGGCATGTGCAGACGAGGTTTCTGTCACCGTATGCGTTGTCGACGCGGTTGACGGGGGACCAGTATTTGTCGACGCCCATGGAACCCGGGGGGAAGCAGGCTTGTTCGCGGGTGTAGGGGCGGTCCCAGTCGCCGACCAGATCGCGCACCGTGTGGGGGGCGTTTTTCAGCGGGTTGTTTT
>NZ_JBQFXN010000010.1:0-114280 GCF_056540885.1 Ruegeria sp. AL12
AGCACTGCCGCGCCAATGGTACTTGGGCTTAAGCCCCGGGAGAGTAGGTCACCGCCAAACCTAGTAAAAGCCCACATCTCTCTAACACGATGACACAATAACTGACACTGGCGCGGGGTGGAGCAGTCCGGTAGCTCGTCAGGCTCATAACCTGAAGGTCAGAGGTTCAAATCCTCTCCCCGCAACCAACTTCCAGCAGCCCGTTCGATCTACAAACAGTCAACTGGACTGTTTGCTTAACGATCAAACCTCGTCAGGCTCATAACCTGAAGGTCAGAGGTTCAAATCCTACTCCCGTAACCTGCGTCGCAATTCCCAAAACAAACCCTCAAACCAAAATCAATCCAACTGATCCAATGGATCAATGGCTTCTCCGCGACAGCCTCGCAAAACGAAACTCACAGACACAAAAGACGCATAAAACGATTCCTAAGGGCCAAATCTTATCTATTAGATTTGGATAAATGCTCTTAATCCATGATTTAACACCATACTGAGTGATATTAACGTTAAAGACGCTCGCGTACCGATTTCCATTGGCTTTTTGGTTTGGAGCCGACAACAAGCATGTCGACACTGCGGATAGATCGGCGCTTCCGACGATATTGCTGAGGATGACAACTCTTCGCTTCTTTTAAATGTGACCCGCTCAAACGGCGAAGTCATTTACGACCCGCTCGCCGCATGAACACCGATTGAACTATCGAGAAGACATCGCAACAAAAAACTGCTCACTCAGCCAATGTGGTTATCGCTTTAGTGCACCTAAATCCATCATCTCAATGGATTACAGGCCGATGATGCACTAACAATCAACTTGGACCAGTCTGATGAGGATGCTCAAGATGACTTGGAACCTTGGGAGAGAAGCGTGAGATACGTTGCCAAAGGTGTTTTCATTTGTTGCGCTGTTGCGCTTGTTTCTGTCTTTGCGGCCTGGCTATTCCTGTCCTCCGCGTTGTTTTCTTCTGTCAGGGCCACTTTTGTTGAGAGCCTGATCAGTAAGAAACTTGGTCAGGATGTCAGAATAGAAGATGAAGTGCGTCTCGGTCTGGGTCGGCAGTTGCAGATATCAGCGGCGGGGTTGGTACTACCCGGGGCGCCGGAAGCAGATGCGAAGCTGGCGGCAATCGACAAACTTGAATTCGAGGTTTCCGCGCGTGACCTCTGGAACAATAAGCTTTCTCTAAGTGGCCTCTCTGTCTCGGGTCTTCACCTGAACCTGATCACTGACAAGGATGGCGTTGGAAATTGGCGCTCTGTTTCTCAACCGAATGCAGCAGCTTCGCAAACCGCAAAACCTCCGACGCTACCGGTCGCCGGAATTCTGTCGGACCGCACAGTTGACCTGACCGACATCACCATTTTTTATCAGAATGAATTGAATGGGCTTGAACTGAATCTGCAGCTTCCTGAACTGCTTTTGAAGCGTGACGATCAAACCAACACGGCCTCTGCGGCTGGGGAAGGTTCGCTGAACGGCGAGAGGTTTGAGCTCAGCGGAACGTTTCCAGCGGAAGACCCGTTTCGGATAACAGCGGTTTTTGAACAAGTCTCTATTCTTGCCGAAGAAGTCCCTACGGAAGCCGGGCTTGAGGTGAGGACGACGATAGAGATTGTGGAACTTGGTCAGCTTCTCGGCATCCTGAAACTTGATCGAGTATTGGAAGGCTCTGGGCGTATTGGCGCCACGTTCCAAACGGCCAACGGCACTTCCCGGATCGATGATCTGGCCGTGCTGGCGGAGTTGGATGGTGGTCAAAGCCTCTCGCTGAACGGGCAAATCGGGGAATTGGGAAACCCCGAAGATGTATCGCTGACAACACGTATTCGGTTGTACCCGGAAAATGCTGAACCAGCCTCCGCCGCATCACGATATGATCTTAAACTTGTTGCGGTTGATATGGTAATGGACAGTGTTCCTGGGCAGGTTCCTCAGCGACAAATGGTTATCAAAACCAACGGGTTCACATTGGACACCTCGGGCGAAGGCCCGCCTCCAATCAAGTTTTCCGAGCTATCCAGAACACCCGAAGGCGCCTTGCGTGTTGGAAGCATCAACCTGAGAATTGGGAACCCCGCTGATCCGTTTGTCATTTTGAACGGATCGGTCGATGATGCGCTGAGGTTGCAAGGCATATCAGCTGAAGGTCTGATGGATATTCCGGCAAGCAGTCTGATCTCTCCAGAGTTGTTGGGGCCGGACGACCAGCTTGGCAGGTTTTCCGGCAACTTTCATTTGAACGGCGGCATCAATCAGCTGTCTCTAACGAATCTGGATGGCCAGACAAGCGAAACGGAAGTCTGGAATCTCGAGGTGCATGGCAAGGTCAAGAACGTGCTCAAATTCGAGGATCTGGATCTTGCAATTGATGTCGATGTCCCATCCGGGGCGGATCTGTTGGAGGCGCTGTCACTTGAACGTGTCGAAACCGGTCCTGCGCGGTTTGAAATCGGGCTTGTCAGCCAGGGCACTGATTGGAACGCAAATGCTGCTGTCGAGGTAGCCGACTCTGTCCTGCAAATCGTGGCCGATCTTGATGATGCAACAAGTGCCCCTGTATTGCGGGGTACTATTGAAAGTGAGCTGATCAAGGTAGATCAGATCCGTACCATCATTCAGGCCGTCGCACAGTTGAGGAAGTTAGGCGGTTCAGAGGCAGACGAGGAAGATGCCGATCAAGAAGACAGTGCTACCGGTCCGCTGAGAGATGTGACGCTTGAACCTATCGGCCGTTCAATTCTCTTGTCCGGTATGGATATGGATGTTGATATTGATCTTCGGCATATCGAAGGCGCCAGAGGCATAAGCAGTTTGCAGAGTGATCTGACTCTCAACGAAGAAGAGCTTAAGGCCGGGCCGTTGAAGTTTGAATACGGAGGCGCCCATTTCGACGTCAGCGGGCAAATGGATCTGTCGAATGACGCGCATCTGCTTACTTTGACCGGCAAGGCGGGCGGCTGGCAGCTGGATGACATCCTCCACAATCTGAACTTCAAAAAGGGCGCCAGCGGTACGATCTATGCTGATTTTTCGGTGACCGGCGGAACTGATTCACCAAAACACTTTGCCAACACCATGAATGGCAGCGCCACAGTTTCAATGCGGGACGGCTCGATCGAAACGCAGCTTCTGGATCTGGCGGGCCTTGGGGTCTTGCCTTGGGTATTTACAAAAGAAAAACAAAAGGTTGCGCCAATCGTATGCTTGCGCGCGCCGATCAATATTTCAAATGGAAATTTTTCGACAAAACAAACCACCCTGGAAACAGATCATGTCCAGGTTGTTGTCTTTGGCGATGTTAATGTGGCGGGAAAATCTCTGGATTTGAACCTGCAACCCCGAAAGATTGGCGAACCCCTTTCAAAAAGCCCCTGGCCAGTGACTTTGAGGGGTCCATTGTCCAAGCCGAACGTCAAGGTCAAGGATGGGCCGAAAAGGCTGAAACGATCTGATGGTGCGGATAAAATGCCGGCCAAAAGAAAACTCTGTGTTCCGGATATTTTGCAGCTCCAATAGTGGGCGAGCGGCTCGGTACCTGCCCGAACCCAGAGTTCGTGAAGGATCGTAATGTGACTGCTAAAGATGTCTGTTTTGGGCAAGGAGCGTTGATTGAAGGCCAAACCACGCTAGATGTTCAATGTCTTGTGGTCACCCGGAACCCCCGTGTTTGCGGCAATGGCTGGATCATCAGTCACAGGCTTCCACAGCTTCCAAAACAGGTCCAGGCACTCCATGCATGCCTAAAGCTAGCCAACAGTTTGCGCACTCTGACACCGTGCAACGCGGCAATTGACTGCAATACTCGGGGATAACACCAACTACCCCATGCCGCCTTGCGACATGCAAAAGGTTGCTTGTTTGCGAAAGCCCGGAGCCCAGCTAGGATGCAAGATACTGATTTTCGCGAGGTTGAAATGAAAAACCTGTTTCCGTCCATGCCCGAAGACGCGAATCTGGGCCACGTCTATCGCGCTTTCCCGGAGAAACTTGGACCTCTGGCAGAGTACCAAAATCGTGTCATGCGGGGCGACAGTGAACTCAGCATCGCGGAACGAGAGATCATTGCAGCCTATGTCTCCGGATTGAACGCCTGCGCTTTTTTTCATGGCGCGCACACCGTGCATGCCAAGGCTTTCGGCATTGATGTCAGCACCATCGAGGACTTGATGGATGATCTTGAAAGCGCGGATATCGACGACAGTCTAAAACCCATTCTGGCTTATTCCGGAAAACTAACAACCAGCCCCTCCCGCATGACTGAAGCCGATGCAAAAGCAGTCTACGATGCCGGTTGGTCCGAGAATGCGCTGTTTGACGCTATACAAGTTTGTGGTTTGTTCAACTTGATGAATCGTGTGTTGGAGGGCACCGGAATTACCGAGTATCATTCAGATACAAAATCCGTCGATGATGACGTGCTCGACAACCTGCGTAGCAAATGGTGCTACCTTGATTTTGGCAAGGCAAACGGGCTTTTCGCATGACTTCTGATCTGTCGGTCTGGGCCAGGGGCCTCGCAAAAGCGTATGGCGGGCGTGGCACAACAGCTTGAAACGGTAATCCAAATCAACAGGCCCGCCGGATCGGCGGGCCTTTTTGAGCTCTGCGTTGTCAGTCTTTCGTGCCGACGTTTTCTTCGAACGCAACCTTGAAGGCGGCCTGTTTCTCGGGGCTGGCCTCGGTTTGATATTTCGATTTCCATTCATCCATCGTCATGCCGTAGAAAATCTCGCGGGCTTCATCCTTGCCCAGTTCGATTCCCTTTTCGTTTGCCGCTTCCTGATACCAGCGCGACAGGCAGTTGCGACAAAACCCGGCGAGGTTCATCATGTCGATGTTCTGAACGTCCGTGCGGTCTTCCATCAGGTGCTTTTGCAACCGGCGAAATGCAGCAGCCTGAAGTTCAATTTCGGTTTGCTTGTCCATGATCTGGCTCCGGATGGCGAATGAGTTGCTTCTGACCTAACAATCCAGTGGACCCGTTACAAGAAACGGACGTGCCGAAGCGCCTTTTCACATCAATTTCAATGCTAGCCAAGGCACGATGCAGAAAACCAGCGTCAGGATTTTGTAGTTCGCAAGATACCTGAAATAGGCGCGTTTCACATCCGGGCGTTCCATCCGAAACATCCTGCCGTGAATGTCGGCAATCCAATCCTGCAAAAGCAGAACCATCAGGGTGGTAAACAGAAGCACCGCGATATTGAGCACGGCCATCCAACCAAAAAACGTCGTCAAAAACTCTTGTGTCATGATGACCCCCTTTCCCAGTTGATATGGGACATGAAGGCCGTGCTAACAACAGCGTGACGCAGGGTAAAGTACGCGCAGGACTTGCGGTCAAAGGTCGCTGGCTTCCAATGCATCTTGCAGGATCACCGCCAATCGCTCGGCCCATTCCCTTTGCCCCGCATGGTCTGCGATCAAGTCGTTGCGCAGCTCGATCAGTGCGTTGGGGCGTCCAAACGCGGTACAGTGTTTGTCAATCGCATCCCCTGGCAGAACTCCGGTATACGGCTCGTTGACGCCAACGCACAGATCATCCTCGGCCTGAAGCCTTTCGATCAGCGGGCCAGAGAACCGCTCGTCCGAGGTGTGCAGCACGCCAATGTGCCATGGGCGCGGCTCACGACCGCGCAGTTGGCGGGTGAAGGAATGCATCGAAACGATCACAGCATGGGGCAGGGCCGCCATTTGTGCCAGTGCCTCGTGGTAGGGGCGGTAGCACATATTCAGGCGACGTTCGCGCTCGTCTTCATCTGCGTGGCGATTTCCGGGGATGATTGACCCGTCATAGAGCTTCATCAACAGCGTGGGATCGTCTTCACCCCGGTTCGGGTCGATGACCAACCGCGAGAAGTTGGCGGCAATCACCGGCGCGTTCAGGATCTCACCCAAGTGTTTCGACACCTCATACGCGCCGACATCATAGGCGATGTGGCGTTCCATATCCTCGCGCGGCAGACCGAGATCGCCGCCATTTACGTCAGGGGGAACAGTATTGGTTGCATGGTCGCATGTAATCAGCCAGCGAGACGGGCGATCCGCACCGTGGACGAAAAATGGAGTGTATGTCATCAGCCTGTCATCTTGTTTGCCGCTGGTGTAGGGCAGTTGCTTTGAAAAGGGAATTGCGCAATAAGCATCGAGATGATGTTTGCGGTAACATTTTGCGGAAGCTGATCTGCAAACTTGAGATGACGTAAGGAGGTCTATGCCAATGCGACGCCTGAGAAATGTGAAAATCGTGGCGACGCTGGGGCCAGCGTCAAATGACTATGACACGATTAGTGCCCTGCACGAGGCTGGCGCGGATGTCTTTCGTCTGAACATGAGCCATGGCAGCCATGATGAGATCCGCGAACGGCACAAGATCATTCGGCAGGTGGAAAAGGATCTGGACAGCCCGATTGCCATTCTGGCCGACCTTCAGGGACCCAAGCTGCGCGTTGGTGTCTTTGCCAATGAGGCAGAGGAGCTGGAAGAAGGTGCGTCCTTCCGTCTCGACCTCGACCCTGCTGCGGGCGACATCAACCGGGTCTGCCTGCCGCATCCCGAGATTTTCGCGGCGCTTGAGCCGGGCGCCCGCCTGCTGGTGAATGACGGCAAGATCCGACTGATCGTTCAGGACTGCGGGCAGGCTTTTGCAAATTGTACGGTCGAGGTGGGTGGCACGATCTCGAACCGCAAGGGCGTCAACGTTCCTGATGTGGTACTGCCGCTGGCGGCTTTGTCGGCCAAGGACCGAGAGGATCTGGAATTTGTCTGCCAACTGGGTGTGGACTGGTTGGCGCTGAGCTTCGTGCAGCGCGCCAAGGACGTTTTCGAGGCTCGTGCGCTTGCGGATGGTCGCGCGGCGATCCTGTCCAAGATTGAAAAACCTGCCGCAGTTGAGGCGTTTGACGACATCCTTGATGCGTCGGACGGGATCATGGTGGCACGCGGCGACCTGGGCGTGGAACTGCCTGTTTCTGCCGTGCCTCCGATCCAGAAACGACTGGTCCGTAAATGCCGCGGGGCAGCCAAGCCCGTCATCGTCGCCACACAGATGCTGGAAAGCATGATCGAAAGCCCGATGCCGACCCGTGCCGAAGTGTCGGATGTTGCGACGGCGATCTACGAAGGTACCGACGCCATCATGCTCAGCGCGGAATCGGCAGCCGGTGCCTATCCGATCGAAGCGGTGCAGACGATGAACAAGGTTGCCATCGAAGTCGAAGCCGACCCGACATATACGCAGATCATCGCGGCGTCGCGTACCGCCAAGGGAACCACCGTTGCGGACGGGATTGTTGCCGCCGCGCGTGAAATAGCCGAGAAAACCGATATCAAGGCGATCTGCTGCTTTACGCAAAGTGGCACGACAGCCGCATTGACCGCGCGCGAACGTCCCGGCGTTCCGATTATCGCGATGACGTCGCTGATGGGAACGGCGCGCAGACTCTGCCTGAGTTGGGGATGCAACTGCGTCATGACGCCCGAGCTTGAACGGTTCAAAAGCGCGGTTGTAAACGCAGCGCGCGCCGCAAGGGCAGGGGGCTTTGCAAGTGAAACCGACCAGATCGTTGTCACCGCCGGAGTGCCGTTCAACGTACCGGGTACCACCAACATTCTGCGCGTGGCGCCCTGTGACGAGCGACTGATCTACAGCACGGATCCCGAATAACCGGAACGGGTATCAAGGTCCGGACACCCGTTGGCCAACCGGCTCTTTCACGGCCTCCATGACCGTGAAAGAGCTGGTTTGGTGAATCCCGGGCAGCTTGTTGATTTTCTCACCCAGTATCATCCGGAAATGCGCGATATCGCGGGTGCGGACAGTCAGAAGATAATCGAACGACCCTGCCACCATCAGGCAACTTTCGATTTCCGGCACATCGCGTACGGCCTCGTTGAATTTTTCTAGGGATTGCTCGGCCGTTGCGGTCAACGAAACCTGTACGACGGTCAGAAGGGCCAGCCCCATTCTCTCTTTGTCGACGATGGCGCTGTAGCCCTTGATATAGCCGTTCTTTTCCAGCCGTTTCACACGTTCGGAACACGGCGTATTCGTAAGGTTTACGCGCGCCGCAAGCTCAACTATTGAGAGCCGGCCATTGGCCTCAAGCTCGTTCAGGATGCGTTGATCGATATTGTCCAATTCTCTACTAATCAGTAAAACTTCCTGTTATTTTAGTGTAAAACGACAATTTCCACTGAATATAGTCCAAAAAAATCCCCAATTCCTAGTGAAAATTCCTGATACTTACCAAAGGGCGGTCTTATTGAAAGTTCCAAGTTCCGGCTGCCCTGCCGGGGGCACGGGCCTCGGCCAAATGAAAAATAATGGAGGAACGACATGACAACAAAGATTGTCATAGGACTCGACGGGACAGAGACCGGTGAGCGCGTGATTGCCTTTGCCAAGGATTTGGCAAAGTTGATCGGGTCGTGTGAACTGGTGGTCGCTTATGTGATTGAATGGTCCCCTTACACCTTTCAGACACCGGAAGAAAACGCGCAGCGTCACAAGCGACGGGAAGAAGAGGTTGATCTGGCAACGTCGCGGATCGTGACACCTGCCGTTGAGGCCCTCAGAGAGGCTGGTTTTGAAGCGCAGGGTGTTGTTCGCCACGGCGACGTGGCCGAGACCTTGAACGCCATTACAATGGAAATGGGCGGCTCGCAGATCGTTGTCGGCCGGTCTTCGGCGGACGGGATCAAGAAACGTATCTTCGGCAGCTCGACCCAGAACCTTGTGATGCATGCCGATGTTCCGGTCACGGTTGTGAACTGAAGGGAGGGACAAAATGAGAATGCTTAAACAACTCGGCGCCTCAATGGCAGCCGCTATTGTTGCCAGCCCTGCCTTTGCGCAAGAAGCTCCGGGGCTTGATGAAAAAATCAACCAGACTTTCGCTGATCTGACCGGTCCATTCGTCAGCTTCATCTTCGCGCCATTCCCCGGGACCAGTTTCCCATGGATCGTGATGTGGCTGGTGATCGCTGCGACGGTCTTCACGCTGTATTTTGCTTTTGTGCAGATGCGGTTTTTTGGCCACGCAATCAGTCTTGTCAAAGGTGACTATTCCGACCCCAATGATGCGGGCGAGGTCAGCCATTTTCAGGCTCTGGCCACGGCGCTTTCCGGTACGGTCGGTCTGGGGAATATCGCGGGTGTTGCTGTTGCCGTCGGCATCGGCGGACCGGGCGCAACCTTCTGGATGATCCTGGCGGGTCTTCTGGGGATGGCGTCGAAATTCACCGAATGTACGCTGGGCGTGAAGTACCGCAACGAGTACGAAGACGGCACCGTTTCGGGTGGCCCGATGTACTATATGTCCAAAGGGTTCAACGAACTGGGCTTGCCGGGTGGCAAGATCCTGGCGGTTTTGTTCTCGATCTTCTGTATCCTTGGCGCGCTGGGTGGGGGCAACATGTTCCAGGCCAATCAGGCGCATCAGCAGATCGCGGGAATCGTAGGTGACTATCCGGGCTGGATTACCGGGCTGGTCTTCGCAGCGGTTGTTTTCATGGTCATCGTCGGCGGCCTGAAGTCTATCGCACGGGTGACCGAGAAGGTGGTGCCATTCATGGGCATTCTCTATGTTCTGACCGCTTTGGTCATCATCTTGATGAATGCGGATATGATCGGCTGGGCCTTTGGTCAGATCTTCGCCGGCGCCTTCACCGGCCTGGGTGTTGCAGGCGGCATGGTCGGGGCGCTGATCCAAGGCTTCAAACGTGCGGCGTTTTCGAACGAAGCGGGTGTTGGCTCGGCAGCGATTGCGCACTCGGCTGTTCGGACCAAGGAACCGATCACGGAAGGCTTCGTTTCCTTGCTGGAACCGTTCATCGACACCGTGGTGATCTGCACAATGACCGCTCTGGTCATCATCATCACCCAGCAATTGATCATCGATCCGGAAACCGGAAACTACATGCTGAATGAGGCCGGCACGGCGATTGCCACTGTTGACGGCAACTCGGGTGTCAGCCTGACCTCTGCCGCCTTCGGCAGCGCGTTCAGTTTCTTCCCGTATATCCTGGCGGTTGCGGTGATCCTGTTTGCCTTCTCGACCATGATCAGCTGGTCCTACTATGGCCTCAAGGCCTGGACCTACCTGTTCGGTGAGGGCCACACCAAAGAGCTGGTGTTCAAGATCATCTTCTGCATCTTCGTCGTCATCGGTGCCGCAGCCAACCTTGGCCCGGTCATCGACTTCTCGGATGCGGCGATCTTTGCGATGGCGGTGGTCAACGTCTTTGCGCTCTACTTCCTGATGAAAGTGGTGCGTCAGGAGCTGGCCTCGTATTCCGAGCGCCTGAAAACCGGTGAAATCCGGAAATTCGAACACTAAACCCAATCACTGGGGCGGCCTATGTCGCCCCAGTGCCCGATCAGCCGGCAAAAAGCGCAGATTCTGATCCAAACCCTCTTGCCAGTATGACCGAACTTGCGTAAACGGCGCTTCTGATCGCGTGACCGGCCGAGATGGCATGCCGAGTCGCGTCTGGAACCGAACCCGAAAAAGGAGACGGAAATGCCTAAGATGAAGACCAAGTCGAGCGCCAAAAAGCGCTTCAAGGTGACTGCGACCGGTAAGGTCCTTGCTGGCCAGGCCGGCAAACGGCACGGCATGATCAAGCGGACCAAGAAATTCATCCGCGACGCCCGTGGCAACACCACCCTGTCCGCCCCCGACGCCAAGATCGTCAAGGGCTACATGCCCTACGACCGCTAAGAGGAGATTAAGAGATGTCCCGCGTTAAAGGTGGAACCGTAACTCACGCCCGTCACAAGAAGGTCATCAAGGCCGCCAAAGGTTACTATGGCCGCCGCAAGAGCACCTTCAAGGTTGCCCGTCAGGCCGTCGACAAGGCCAACCAGTATGCAACCCGCGACCGCAAGAACCGCAAGCGCAACTTCCGCGCCCTGTGGATCCAGCGGATCAACGCTGCTGTGCGTTCGCATGACGAGGCCCTGACATATTCCCGCTTCATCAACGGCTTGAACCTGGCCGGCATTGAAGTGGACCGCAAAGTTCTGGCCGACCTGGCCGTGCACGAACCGGAAGCGTTCGGCGCGATCGTCGCCAAAGCTCAGGCAGCTCTGACCGCCTGATCCTCTTTCGAGAGACAGTGAAAGAAAGGCCGTCCCATTTGGGGCGGCTTTTTTGCTTTCCATAGATTGGACGTCGGTGTTAAGCACACTCTGGACATCGTCCAGCAGTCGTGCGCACCTTAAACTATGTCGCTGGTACAAGACTTTGAGCAAGTTTTAGAAACTGCCTTGCCACGCGATCCCAGCTTTCGGCGGATCGAACAGACGGCGATAGACAGTTGCATTAGTGATGCCCGAAGATACGCTTCAGAAGGTCTAAAAGAGGCCTTTCTGTTTTCAACAATGCGCCTACTGGCACTTCCCGACAACGGGCACACACGGCTGATTCCGAATGATGCCATCTCGGTGCTCCCGCTGAGATTCGTGAGCATCGGAACTGCCATCCAGTTAGTTGGTACGGCACCAGAAACAACGGCGCCCAGAGGAAAGCTGGTTGCAGTCAACGGCACACCGTTAAGTCAAATCGAAGCCGCCTCAGAAACATTTCTGGCAGGAACGCGCCAAAGGAAACGGGTAATCGGATCGATTATACTCGTGTGGCCCTATGCTTTGGCTCGTCTCGGTTTTTCCTCAAAAGACGAAACGACCGAGTATCGCGTGCAAGACGAGAACGGTCAGATATCCGGATTCAAAGTGGAAAACGGTCATACGGTTCCTGCATCAACGCTCTACCCGAGAAATGAGCATGGCCGGGCCGATCCGGCTTGGACACCCGAGAGACTTGTGGAGACTAAGGGCTGGCGGGGACTTGGGCTTTCGATACTGTTGCCCAGTTTTCTCGATTCAGGAGAAGGTGCGCTGCCGAAAGCCATCTCAGGTGCAGCAGAACAAGTAAGCGTTTGCTTGGAAAAAAAACTCTTGATTGACATTCGTGGAAACACCGGTGGCGACTTTCTCAAAACGATGCCCTTGATCGACGCCATCTGTGAAAACGCAAGCAGGCAGGTTGTTGTGCTTGTCGATAAATTCACGTTTTCGGCTGCGATAGTTTTTGTCGCCATCCTCAAACATCGATTGGGACCTAGGCTCAAGCTCATAGGGGAAGAAATGGGTGACGGGTTGACGTTTTTTGCCGAGGGAGGTTCGCTCGATTTGCCAACCAGCGGGGCGGTCGTTCGATACTCATCGGCTTTTCATGATTGGGAGAACGGAACCAGCGATGAAACCACACCAGCCGAGATCGCGCGGCAACTAGTTCCGGCTGGAACACTGGATTTGGATTGGGAATTGATCAACGAACCTACCGCTGAAGATGCACACGGCGCGTTCTATCAACGAATTCTCAGAAGTCTGAGAAATTAGACGAATGGCAGGAAAGCCCGCGTAGATGCCACGCGAACGCAAAAAAACCGGCGCATTCAGCGCCGGCTTTTGTAAATTCATTGAGGTAACTTACCCGAACACACGCCCCAGCGCGCCATCGACCGCGTCGGTGATCTGGTCGATGTCATCGGCCGTGGCGATCAGGGCGGGCGAGAAGCACAGCGTGTTGTTGCGGCTTGGGATCGAGCGGTTTGTGACACCGATGATCACGCCCTGGTTCATACAGTCGGACACAACCGCCTGCGCCAGTTTCTCGTCCACAGGCTCTTTGCTGGTACGGTCTGCGACCAGCTCGGCACCCAGGAACAGGCCCTTGCCGCGCACGTCGCCAATAACCTTGTGCTTTTCCATCAGCGCCTGGAGGTTGCCCATCATGCGGTCACCCATGGCCGCGCAATTGCCCAGAAGGTTTTCATCCTCGATGATGCGCATGTTTTCGATCGCAGCCGCCGGACCGGCAGTGCAGCCACCAAAGGTCGAGATGTCGCGGAAATAGCTCATCGGGTCCGAAGCATCATCCTTGAACATGTCAAAGACCTCCTCGGTGGTGACCATGCAGGCAATCGCGGCATAGCCCGAGGCCACGCCCTTGGCCATGGTCACGAAATCCGGCTTGATGCCGTATTGCTGATAACCGAACCATGTGCCGGTGCGGCCCACGCCGCAGACAACCTCGTCGATATGCAGCAGCACGTCGTATTTCTTGCAGATCTCCTGCACGCGCTGCCAGTAACCCTCGGGCGCTTCGATCACGCCGCCACCTGCGGTCACCGGCTCAAGACACAGCGCGCCAACGGTGTCGGGGCCTTCGCGCAGGATGACCTGTTCGATCTGGTCTGCCGCCCATTCGCCGAAATTCTCTTCGGGGGCACCGTCCAGTTCGTGCTTGCGATATTCCATGCAGTGGGGCACGCGCACGAAATCCGGTGCAAAGGGGCCGTATTGTGCGGTGCGCTCGTCCTGACCGCCTGCCGACATGGTTGCCAGCGTCGAGCCGTGATAATCGCGGTCACGATACAGGATCTTGGTCTTTTTGCCGCCGTACTTCTTGTGTGCGATCTGGCGCACCATCTTGAAGGCTTTCTCGTTCGCCTCGCTCCCTGAGTTGGTGTAATACACGCGGCTCATTCCGGGCATCTTGTCGATCAGTTGCTCGGCAAAGATCGCGCCGGGGATCGAGCCGGCCGAATTGGCGAAATAGCACAGCTTCATCAGCTGGTCGTAAACGGCCTTGCAGATCGATTCGCGGCCATAGCCGACGTTGACGGTCCAGACGCCGCCGGAAACCGCATCCAGATGCTCTTTGCCTTTCTGGTCCCAGACGCGCATGCCCTTGCCTTCGACAATGATGCGGGGGTCATTGGTTTCAAAGGGTTTGTGCTGGATCAGATGATGCCAGATATGGGCGCGGTCGGCTTCGACCACGCGGGAAAGATCGTTTTCGTTGAACGTGCCGTCCATGACAAGTCCTTTCAGTGAGGTGCGGTGCACGGGGTGCGGAAATGGCGTGCCCCGGCATATGTTTAAGATGCTTCAGATCACCGCGAATGGCCGGATCTAAGTAGGGCCAGATCGCACCATCCCGTATTGCCAGTCAATAAGGGTACCGTAATACTACGGATTTGTCAGAGCACCAAGTTTATGCTCAAGTCGCGCAAACCGAGTGCAGGGAGGATCAGCAGTTGGCAGCGACCAATATCTATGAGCGTCATTTGGACAAATGCCGGGCGAATTACACACCCTTGTCGCCCCTCTCGTTCATTGAGCGCACGGCGCAGGTTTATCCTGATTACCCGTCGGTCGTTTATGGTGAGCGGCGGTATACCTGGGCTGAAACCTATGCCCGGTGCCGTCAGCTGGCGGGGGTCCTGAATGCGCGGGGTATCGGAAAGGGTGATACTGTTTCAATTATCGCCGCAAACATCCCCGAGATGTACGAAGCGCATTTTGGTGTGCCCATGGCGGGTGCCGTTTTGAACGCCATCAACACGCGTCTGGATGCTCCGATAGTCGCTTTCATCCTGAACCACGCCGAAGCCAAGGTCTTGTTGGTTGACCCCGAGTTTTCCGGCGTCGTGAAAGAGGCGCTGGAGCAGGTTGATCATGATATTCTGGTAATCGACATCGAGGATCCCAGCTTTGAAGGCGGTGAAAGGCTTGGCAGTCTGACCTATGACGCCCTGATATCAGAAGGAGACCCCGAATTTGGCTGGTCACTGCCCGAGGATGAATGGGACGCGATCACGCTGAACTATACGTCCGGCACAACGGGCAATCCAAAGGGCGTGGTTTATCACCACCGCGGCGCCACGCTGAATGCTCAATCGGATTTGCTGGACTGGGATATGCCCAAGCATTCGATCTATCTGTGGACCTTGCCGATGTTTCACTGCAACGGCTGGTGCTTCCCTTGGGCCATGGCCGCCAATGCGGGCGTGTCCGTCTGTCTGCGCGCCGTGCGTGCTGAGCCGATCTATGCGGCATTCCGTGATGAGAAGGTCACCCATTTCTGCGGTGCTCCCATCGTTTTGAACATGCTGGCCCACGCGCCGGATGAACTGAAAGACTTTGACCATCAGATCAAGGTTATGACCGCGGGCGCTCCGCCGCCGGCCGCCGTGATCGAAGCGATGGAGGCGATGGGGGTCGAGGTCACGCACGTTTATGGCCTGACCGAGACTTACGGGCCCTCGGTCGTTTGTGCCTGGAAGGATGAATGGAACGACAAGGGACCCGAAGATCGTGCTGCCCTGAAAGTAAGGCAGGGCGTGCGGTATACGGCACTGTCTGGCCTGATGGTGGCCGATCCCGAAACGATGGAGCCCGTGCCTGCGGATGGTGAAACCATGGGCGAGATCTTTATGCAGGGCAACGTGGTGATGAAAGGGTATCTCAAGAACCCTGATGCCACCGATGGGGCCTTCAAGGGCGGCTGGTTCGCATCCGGCGATTTGGGCGTCATGCATCCGGATGGCTATATCGCGCTCAAAGACCGGTCCAAGGACATCATCATTTCAGGCGGCGAGAATATCTCCTCCGTCGAGGTCGAGGGCATTCTCTACAAACACCCGGCAGTCATGGAAGCGGCGGTTGTGGCCCGGCCAGACGAGAAATGGGGCGAAACCCCCTGTGCCTTTGTCGAGCTGAAGCCCGGTACAACCGCGACCGAGGCAGAGCTGATTGCCTTTTGCCGGGACAACATGGCCCATTTCAAAGCGCCCAAGACCGTGGTGTTTGGCACCCTGCCGAAGACTTCAACCGGCAAGGTGCAGAAATTCGTTCTGCGGGATCAGGCGCGGGCGCTGGGCTGAAGCGTGTCGAAGATCGACAGGTCCAGATCCAGCATTTCACCCATCCAAATCGCGCGATCACGGTGATCGGCCAGATGGTCGCCGGTTTCCGGGTGGGTGAAAACGGTAAGGCCCCGCCGGTTCAGCATCAACCACGGAGTGACCTGATCGAAGGCATCAGCCGCAAAGCTCAATTGGCAGCTCCAGCGCGGGTGGGGGCCGACATTGCGGCTGTGCATGCGTCCCATCCGGACGGGGAACAGACGGGCGGCCTCTTCGCAGACCTGTTGCGCCGTGTGCTGCGTGTCGGCGTCGAAATAGACATGGGCGTGGTATCCGGTGATCTCGGGCATCAGAACCTCTTTTGCTTTGATGAAACAAAGCTAAGTCCGATTGCGACGAACGCCTAGGCACACCGGCACACAGGACCTGTGCAAGCTTATTGGGGTGCGTGCCTGTCAGGATGCGCCGCGACAAATGCGGGGTGATCGGCACAGGCCTTTTCGACACCCAGCAGACGCGGCATGTCCGACAGGTCGACCTTCCACCTGCGCGCATTGTAGATCTGCGGGATCAGGCAGATGTCGGCGAGGCCGGGCTGTGAACCGACACAATAGGGGGTTTGTTCAAACTCACCCAACATGGCCTCGAAGGCCTGCAACCCCGGCCGTATGAAGTGCCGCATCCACTCCCCGGGCATGTCGGTCGGATCTTTGCTGAGGGTGGTCGCATGGCGAGCAACTGAAAGGTTGCAAACAGGGTGAATGTCCACCGCAATCGCATAGGCCAGCGCCTGCACGCGCGCGCGCCCTGCTGCATCGTCGGGCAGAAGGTTCAATTCACGTGTCTTGTCGAGATAGTCGAGAATGGCCAGAGACTGCGTCAGCCGCTGCCCGTCAATATCCAGCACCGGAACCAACCCTTGTGGATTTCGCGCAATATGTGCATCGCCCTTGTGTTCGCCGCCCACCAGGTCGACGACAACCGCGCGATAGTCGATCCCGGCCAGATTCAGGGCGATCCGCACCCGATAGCTGGCCGAGGACCGCCAATAGTCATAAAGGACGGTTTTGCTCACATTCGAATCCGTCACTTGTCGGCCAGGGTTGCGGCGCGAATAGCGTCAGACAACACCGCCTTGTCGCCGATGTGATTGGCCAGCACCAGAACCAGTCGGGCGTTCAGCGCGTCACTGTCGGCTTTTTCAAGCCCTTCATGCGCGGCCAGCAGCTCGGCATAGAAGTCGTCAGCATCGTCGATATTCGGGGATAGGATCAGGTCAGACATCGCGCTCACTCCTTGCCACAGGCTCTGCGGATTGCATGGCGGAAACTGTTTTCTTCATAACTGTCCCGGCGTGCCGCCACGTGCTGATCAGGACGGATCAGATAAACCGCGCTGGTTGCGTCGCCCAGATAGCGCCGTTTCAGCGCCAGGGTCTGGTCATCCTTGACCGACAGCGCCAACCGCGTGACCTCGACTCCGTCTTCTTCCAGCACTTCCGGGGCATCCGCATCAATCGTCAAAAGGGTGAATTTGCCTGCCAGTTTGGGCAACAGGAACGCATCACCCAGCGGCGCGTCCGGGCAGGCCGAGCCGGGGCGCGTTTCGGCTGGGCCATCCAGCGCGTCGGCAGAATTCAGGGTCGAGCCGTCATAGGTGCAAGGTTGACTCAGGCGTCCTGAATTCACCAACGGACGCGCAAATTCGTACTTCTCGCTCAGGTCCAGAACCGCATCCCGCAGAACCCGCGACATTTCGGATTTCGGCGTGATGAAATCGGTGGAGCGGCTGGATTTCTGGATGTTCTCATCAGCCCCGTGCACGCGTTCCGCGTTGTAGCTGTCCAGCAGGCTTTCGGGGGCTTTCCCATCCAGCACCAGTTTCAGTTTCCAGCACAGGTTGTCAGTGTCTTGCAGGCCGGAATTGGCACCGCGCGCGCCAAAGGGGCTGACCTGGTGCGCGCTGTCGCCTGCGAATAGGACACGCCCTTTGCGGAAGCTCTCCATGCGGCGGCACTGGAACGTATAGATTGAGACCCACTCCAGCTGAAACTCGACGTCATCGCCCAGCATCGCCTTGAGGCGCGGGATCACATTCTCGGGGCGCTTTTCGCGTTCCTTGTCGATGTCCCAACCCAGTTGCAGGTCAATACGCCAGACATTGTCGGGTTGTTTGTGCAAAAGCGCGGATTGCCCGCGATTGAACGGAGGGTCAAACCAGAACCAGCGTTCCGAGGGGAAATCGGCATCCATGATCACGTCCGCGATCAGGAAATTGTCTTCGAAAACACGCCCTTCGAAATCGATGCCCAGCATGCGCCGGGTGGGCGACGCGGCACCATCGCAGGCGATCAGCCATTCGGCCTCGAGTGTATAGGGGCCTTCGGGGGTTTCGACCTCCAGCCGAACGTGATCTTCGTGCGTACCGATTGCGTCAACCTTGTTGCGCCCGCGAATTTCAATCGGTGCGCCTTTTGCCTGCAACTCGCGCACGCGTTCCACAAAGTAGTTTTCAAAATGGTATTGCTGCAAGTTGATGAAGGCCGGGTTGGCATAGCCTTCGTCCGGCTGAAGGTTGAAATCATAGACCTGACGGTCGTCGAAAAAGACCTTGCCCCGGTCCCAAAGCACGCCTTTGTCGACTAATCGCTGGCCGCAACCCAGCCGGTCTGCGATTTCCAACGTACGCTGAGAAAAACAGATGGCGCGGCTGCCGAAGCTGACTTTGTCATTCTCGTCGAGAACCACAACTTCGACCCCTTGCTGGGCCAGATCGATGGCAGCGGCCAGACCAACCGGCCCCGCACCGATCACGATGACCTTGTGCCTGACGGGCGTCGGGCTGTCCTGATCCGGGCTGCGTTCATATCCGTAAAGCGGCGTTTCAAAGATCTTGTTCATGGGCTCCCCCCCAAAACAGATGCACCGTTGTGCTGCATGTCCTGTCCCCCGGCGACGGGCGCCGGAGGTCTTGGATTATGGTTTCATCGAATCCCGCCGCACAAAACGATCTGGATCAAACTCGACCGTTTTTCGTCAGCCTTGCAGAGCTTCCCACATCTCGAGGTCGCGCTGGGCGGTCCAGATGCGGGGCGTGTCAATGCCGCGCGCTTCGTCATAGGCGCGGGCCACGTTGAACGGCAGGCAGTGCTCGTAGATTGCGTAGTCGGCGAACTTCGGATCACATTCAGCGCGGACTGCGTCCCAGGCCTCTTTCAGGGACCCGCCGCGCGCCGCGACCTTCGCCGCCGGCCGGTATGTGCTTTCGACAAAATCGCGGGTGTTCTCGATGGCCGCATTCACCATATCCTTGCCGACCAGCGCATCGCCGCGCCCCGGTGCAATGGCGTCGACATCGAACCACTTGATCTCGTCCAGCGTGTCACCCCAATCGCTGAAATGACCATCGCCGCAATAGCAGGCCGAGTGATATTCGACGATATCGCCGGTGAACATCACGTTCTGATCCGGCACATGGATGACGATGTCGCCTGCCGTATGCGCGCGGCCCAGATGCATCAGGTCGATCCGGCGGTTGCCCAGATACACCGTCATCGTATCGCTGAAGGTGGTGGTGGGCCAGGTCAGGCCGGGGATGCTTTCATGCCCTTCGAACAGGCGCGGGAAGCGCTGGAATTCGCTGTCCCAGTCTTCCTGACCCCGCTCGACGACCATGGCGCGGGCCATGTCCGACATCAGGATCTGCTGCGCGCCGAACGCGCTTGCGCCCAGAACACGTACTGCGTGGTAGTGGGTCAGGGCCACATGCGTGATCGGTTTGTCGGTGACGGAACGCACGCATTCGATCACCTTGTTTGCCAGACGCGGAGTCGCCTGCGCCTCGACGATCATCACGCTGTCGTCACCGATGATCACACCCGAGTTCGGGTCGCCTTCGGCGGTAAAGGCATAGAGCCCTTCTCCGACTTCAGTGAAGCTGATCTTTTTTTCCGACATGTCCCCCTGGGACGCGAATGCTTTGGCCATCTTGGTTTTGTCCTTTTGCGGTTGCGCGGAAGGCAGAGGTTGGATGCCTCCGGCGGGAGTATTTGGGAAAAGATGAAGATCAGTGCGTCATCTTTCGTAAGGGTTCTCGAGCGCGGGCAGCAGCTTGCCCACACAGTCGCCGAAACCGATCGTGTAGCCATCGCCCTTGGCAGCCCCTTTAAGGGTCAGGGTATCGCCGTCCTCGATGAAGCTGCGGGATTCGCCGGTATCCAGTGTGATCGGTTCCTTGCCGCCCCAGCTGAGTTCCAGAAGCGAACCGCGGCTGTCCTTCGTCGGCCCCGAGATCGTGCCCGACCCCAGCAGGTCGCCCGTGTTCATCGGGCATCCTGATGTGGTGTGATGCGCCAATTGCTGCGCAGCGGAATAGTACATCTGGTTGTAGTTGGTCCGGGCAATCGTCGTGGCGGGTTGCCCGGCAGGTGCCATGGTGATCGCCAGATCGATGTCATAGAGCATCGGGCCGCAATCCTTGAGGTGATCCAGCAGTTCGAATTCGCGGGGCGGCGTGTCACAGCGGAATGGCTCGAGGGCCGCCTTGGTCACGATCCATGGGCTGATCGAGGTTGCCGTGGCCTTTGCCTGAAACGGGCCCAGCGGCTGGTATTCCCATGCCTGGATGTCCCGTGCGGACCAGTCATTCAGAAGCACGTAGCCGAAAATATTGTCATCCGCTTCCTGCACGGTGATCGGACCATCCGAGGGTGTTCCGACAATTGCGCCCATCTCAAGCTCGATGTCAAAGCGACGGCTGGGCAGGAAGGCGGGCAAGTCCTGATCGGGGGCTTTCAGCTGACCCCAGGGGCGGCGAACATCCGTGCCCGATACCACGACCGAAGACGCGCGGCCATTGTAGCCAATCGGAATATGCAGCCAGTTCGGCGGCAAGGCGTTTTCCGGCCCCCGGAACATGGTGCCCACGTTGAAGGCATGGTTTCGACCCGCATAAAAGTCGGTGTATTCGCTGACGGCGAAGGGCAGATGCATTTCCGCGTCTTCTTGTTTGACAAGCAGAGGTTCCACCTTGACTTGCTCGTCTGAACCTACGGCCAGAAGGCTGATCAGCCGTTCGCGCAGCGCGGTCCAGACGGCCGGACCTTCCTCCATCAGAGGGTTCCAGAACGGCATGTCGAACAGAGGCTCATCGGTCAGGGAGATCAACCCCTCGGCTTCGGCGGCGGTGACGTCGAGGATCATGTCACCGATGGCCACACCACAGCGGGGATCATCACCTTCGGTCGAGAAGACACCATACGGCAGGTTATTCAGTGGGAACGGATGTGTCGCGTCATTGGCCGTCGCCACCCAGGATGTCATTAGAGGCATACGATGTCCCTGTTTTCTATGTTCTAAGAGGTTCGGAAGGATTTTGGCTTTGGAACGGCGGTAGCAACAGCACGAAGCCGCCGCGGTTGTGGCCCGTCATATGCACGAGGCGTCACTGCACACTGGTTGCCGAGGCACGGTGGCTCGGCAACCGGTGCAACTCCGGCATGTTCAGCGCGGGCAGGACGACGGCAATGAAACTGAACCAATGGGTGGCTCATTTCTTGCCCGGCGTTCCGTCGAACTTCTTCTCAAGCGATGTCCAGCAGTCGATGTAATCATCCTGCAACGGCGCCTCGGTGGCGGCAAACGGGGTCAGGTGCTGCGGGAAGCGGGTTTCGAACATGAACGACATTGTCTGGTCCAGCTTGTCCGGCCCCAGGTTGGAGTATGACGCCTTGTCGAAGGCTTCCCTGTCGGGGCCATGCGGGATCATCATGTTGTGCAGGCTTGTGCCGCCGGGAACAAAGCCCTGCGGTTTCGCGTCGTACTGGCCGTAGATGTTGCCCATCAGCTCGGACATGATGTTCTTGTGGTACCACGGCGGGCGGAACGTGTCTTCCATCACCATCCAGCGTTCGCGGAACAGGACAAAGTCGATATTGGCCGTGCCGGGCTGGCCGGACGGAGCCGTCAGAACGGTAAAGATCGACGGGTCGGGGTGGTCAAACAGGATCGCGCCGACGGGGCAATAGTTGCGCAGGTCGTATTTATAGGGCGCATAGTTGCCGTGCCATGCCACGACATCCAGTGGGCTGTGGCCGATCCTGGTAGTGTGGAATTGCCCGCACCATTTGATTGTCACGGTAGAAGGGGTTTCACGATCCTCATAAGCGGCCACCGGTGCCTTGAAGTCGCGCGGGTTGGCCATGCAGTTGGCACCGATTGGTCCGCGCCCCGGCAGTTCAAACTTCTGACCGTAATTCTCGCAGACAAAGCCGCGCGCAGGGCCTTCCAGAACCTCGACCCGGTACAGCAAACCGCGTGGAATGATTGCGATCTCCTTGGGTTCCAAGTCGATGATTCCCAGTTCTGTCGCAAATCGCAGGCGCCCTTCCTGTGGCACAACCAGCAATTCGGAATCAGCCGAGAAGAAATAGTCATCCACCATGGATTCCGTGACCAGATAGATGTGGCTTGCCATGCCGACCTGCGTGTTCACGTCACCTGCGGTCGTCATGGTCCGCATACCCGTCATCCAGTTCAGACCTTCATCGGAATGCGGGATAGGATCCCAGCGGTACTGGCCAAGGCTGATCACATCCGGATCAATGCAGGGGGCCGATTTCCAGTAGGGCAGATCGATTTTTTCATAACGGTGTGAATGCTTTACGGATGGGCGAATTCGATAGCACCAGGTGCGCTCGGGTGGGTTGGCGGTAAAGGCCGTGCCACTCAGCTGCTCTCCGTAAAGACCATAGTTGCACCGTTGCGGGCTGTTCATCCCTTGCGGCAGGGCCTCGGGCAGGGCCTCGGTTTCAAAGTCGTTCCCAAAGCCTGGCATATAGCCTGCATGAGTTCCGACAGGCGTCGCAGCCTGTGTCAGCGTATGCGGATCAGTCGGACGATTCATTGCGTTTTCCTCCGTTTGCTGCTTGTCGGTTAATAGTTGATTTTGTAACTAACAAGCATGACACACGATGAATCCGAAAAAAATGATGACTTTTATCTGCAAAATTTTCTGCCCTTCCTGCTGAATCAGGCGGCCGAACGGGCTTCGCTTGAGTTTCAGGCAGTTTACAAGGGCCGTTATGGGATGCTCAGAACCGAATGGCGGGTATTGTTCCATCTGGGTTTGTTTGGCGAGATGACCGCCAAGGAAATCGGCGAGCGCGCCAGAATGCACAAAACCAAAATCAGCCGCGCTGTCGCCAAGCTGGAACAGCGTCGATACCTGAAACGCACACGGGACGAAGCGGATCGGCGGGCGGAATGGTTGACACTAACACCAGCAGGTCAAGCTGTGTATCGTGACCTGCGCGGCGTTGCT
The DNA here is from genome assembly GCF_056540885.1 of Ruegeria sp. AL12. NCBI lineage: Bacteria > Pseudomonadati > Pseudomonadota > Alphaproteobacteria > Rhodobacterales > Roseobacteraceae > Ruegeria > Ruegeria sp. AL12. Next base: position 23,045 of record NZ_JBQFXN010000010.1, read on the forward strand.
GCCAATTACGATGCGAAACTGTCAGGCCTGTTCAAACCGGAAGAGGCCGCGTTGTTGCGACAAATGCTGCAAAGGTTGGCTGGTTTGGACTGACCTATGGCAATTGACGCGGCCTGCCCCCAAATGGGGATCATACTTGATACGGACAACAAAATGACATTGCCAGATTCCGCTTCAGTTTTCTCACATTCCCTGATCGAATGGCTGGTCAACAAGGGGCTAGAGGGCGCCGGGCAAGAAGAGCTGTTGGAAGGGTTTTGTGCCCGATTGGTGGAAATGGGTATTCCGTTGATGCGCTTTCATGCGGCGCAGTCGACCTTGCATCCGGTTTACGGAGGTACCGGTTACAGTTGGTACAACGGCGCGGGCGGTGAATCCGAGAAGTTTGAATACACGGAAACGCCCAGCGAAGTTTGGCAGCAAAGCCCACTCTATGCGCTGCTGAACGACGATCTGGATGAAATCCGGGTCAAACTGGTCGACCATAATGAACCCAGCCGCTTTCCTTTGTTGAATGATCTGCGTGAAATCGGAGCGACAGATTATTATGCCACCGGCCTGTCATATGAAGGGGCCAGTCAACTACGCCCCGACGGCACGAAAAAGGTCAGCGATGGTGTTCTGATGTCCTGGACCAGCGACGCACCGAACGGATTCGAAGACAGCGATCTGAACAAAATACAATCTGTACTTCCGCATCTGGGCCTGGCGCTCAAATCCGCCAAGAACCAGGATCTGGCCAAGGATCTGATGCGGGTTTATCTGGGGCGGGATGCCGGTCGCCGGGTTCTGTCGGGTGAAATTCGGCGTGGGTCTTTGCAGCAAATCGATGCTGTGATCTGGAATTTCGACCTCGAAGGCTTCACCACGCTGTCCGAAGACCTGCCTGGCCATGAGATCATCGACATGCTGAACGACTATCTGGCCGTCGCCGTGGGTGTGGTGCATGACAAGGGCGGCAACATCCTGAAATTCATGGGTGACGGCCTGATGGCAATGTTCGATGTCGGAGAGATCGACGAAGACGCCCGTGCCGCGCTTGATGCTGTGCCCTTGTTGCAGTCCCGCATGGATGAACTGAACGCAAGGCGCCGCGCGCAAGGTCTGCCGGTGGCCAACTATACGCTGGCCCTACATTCGGGCGAGATTCTCTATGGCAATATCGGGTCCGAGACCCGGCTGGACTTCACTGTGATCGGCCCGGCTGTCAACCAGGCCGCCCGCATTGCGGGAATGCACCGGTCTTTGGGTCAAAGGATCCTTATCTCGGACGATGTCGCCCGCGCTGCACAGCCCTGCGCGCAGGAGCTTGTCTCGGTCGGCCGCTACATGCTGCGCGGCGTGAATGAGCCGAAAGAGTTGTTTACGGTGTACAGTCCCGGCGGGCCATCAGAATCCGATTGAATTTGCGGCTATTCCTTCCAGCGGTTCCGAAACTGAAAGGCTTGATGGAACGCCTTTAACCCGCCGGGTTTGAGCGGCGGTTTGGACCGGATGTTCGACTATAGTGTGAATATGAACATTAAGCTGGTTAGAGCCCAAAGCTGTCGATGACTCATCTTACAGCAGTCCTGCCCAATGAGCGATAAACGCTGAGGTAGACTCTGGTCCTTGTTTGCAATGGCCGTGCAGGAATTTGTTTCCGCCGGATGAACCTTTGCCAGGTAAAGGCAAAGATTGAATTAAGAAATCCGCTGCGGCATTGTCCGGCCCATGGAATTTCTGGACTTTGGACATAACCCTTGGTTGGTGGTTACATCGTTCGTTGTGGCGCTAGTTGCTGGGGCCACGGGATTGTCTTTGACGAGGGATTTGTCCGAAAAGTCGCTTTCACAACGTAGGTTGGCCATCGCGTTGGGTGCCGTTGCTTTGGGTGGTGGGATCTGGTCAATGCACTTCGTGGCTATGCTTGGCCTAAGGCTGCCCATCCTGTTTTACTATGATGCCGCAATCACGCTCGCATCTGCGCTTATTGCGATCCTTATGGTCGCTTTGGCGCTTGTTCTTTTGCATTTCACTGAGCGTTCCAGGGGGATCATCATTGCTGCCGGAGCAATCGTAGGCGCCGGCATCTTGGCGATGCACTATGTGGGAATGGCTGGCATGCAGCTTTGCAAACCCGTTTATACCCTTCAAGGGGTGCTCGGGTCGTCGGTATTGGCTATTGTCCTGTGCATTCTGGCGATCGGCATTGCCTATAATGAGCGTTCCAACAGGACCATCGCGATCGGCACGCTGTGTTTTGGCGTAGCTGTCTTTTCAGTGCATTTCCTGGCCATGGCCGGAACCAATTTTGTAGCCTTGAAAGATATCCGAGAGTTTGGGCCCGTCATCAGCAACGAAGTCATGGCCGTTGGGGTGATCCTGTCGAGCTTTGTTATCTTCGGCGCATTTTTGTGGGTCGGCACAACTTATCTTGTGCCTACGCAAGCCACAGAGATCCCGATGACAGGCGTGGCCCAAGAAGAGCCTTCACCAGATCAGACCCCACCCATTCGCATCCCCTGTGAAAGAGACGGAGGCAAGGTCTTTATTGCCGCGCCTGACGTTGCATTCGTCAGGGCGGATGGTCACTACACGCAGGTCTACACCCGAACGGAAAAGTACTTTTGCGTCTGGCCGATCACTGAAGCGGTCAAACGGTTGGAGCCAACTGGTTTCTTGCGCGTGCACCGCAGCTATATTGTGAACCCCAAAAAAGTCGCGCGGTTTGAACGGACCAAAGACAAGGGACAATGCACCTTTGGTGAGGCCGATCTTCCCCCGGTGCCGGTCAGCCGATCAAACCTGAAAGCAGCACTGACCGCCTTTGGGTAACGCGTGGTAATTCCGGCAGCGCAACTCGTGCGTCCTGAAGCGCATTTCGTGCAAAATTAGCGAAAACAAAGTGTTTTCTCGGGTCTACAACCCGGCATCGCGCGAGCTTCTCTAACAGCCAGAACAGTTGCTGCAGGGAGGAGAGGCAATGATTCCAGCTGCCTTTGAATATTATAGACCTAGGGATTTGGCGGGCGCCCTGTCCGTACTTGTGGAGCACGGAGATGACGCACGGGTCCTCGCAGGGGGGCACAGTCTGATACCCATGATGAAACTCCGCATGGCCGAAGTGCCACATCTGATCGACTTGCAGGATGTGGAGGGATTGAGCGGCATCTCCATTGAGGGGGATAGCATCCGCATCGGCGCGATGACGACGCAACATGACATCATCGACAACGCTCAATTGGCGTTGGCTGCTCCGATCATGCGAGAGGCTTCATTCCAGATCGCTGACCCGCAAGTGCGCTACATGGGCACGGTTGGCGGCAACGTCGCCAACGGCGACCCGGGCAATGACATGCCGGGTTTGATGCAGTGCCTGGACGCGACCTTTACCTTGGTCGGGCCGGATGGTGAACGCAAAGTCGCGGCCCGCGATTTCTACGAAGCGGCTTATATGACTGACCGTGAGGATGAAGAGATCCTGACAGCGGTGGAGTTCGATGCACCAAAGGGCGGTTACGCCTATGAAAAGCAAAAGCGCAAAATCGGCGACTACGCTACCGCGGCTGCTGCGGTCCTTTTAACTAAAGAAAATGGGACTTGCACCTCGGCTTCCATCGCGATGACCAATCTGAGCGATACACCGGTTCATTCTGAAAAAGCTGGCGCTGCGCTTGTCGGCACGTCCGTGGATCATGCGGCAATCAAAGCGTCGGTGGACGCGATGTTGGGCGACATTGACCCCACACAGGACAACCGCGGTCCCATTGAATTCAAACGTCACGCAGCGGCGATTATCTTGCGCCGCGCGATCGAAAACGCCTGGGCCAGAGCCTGAGGAGAGAGATCATGTCAAACAAGAAACACTTCACTCTTACAGTGAATGGCGAGGAGCAAGAGTTCCTGGCTGAACCGCGCGAACTGCTGATCCACACCCTGCGCGAACGACTGCGCAAGACCGGTCCGCACATTGGTTGCGAGACCTCGCATTGCGGCGCTTGCACCGTGACCATGAACGGCAAATCGGTGAAGTCCTGTACCGTGTTCGTAGCACAGGCTGACGGTGCCGAAATCACCACTATCGAAGGGCTTGGCAACCCGGACAGCCTGCACGTGCTGCAGGAAGCTTTCAAAGAACACCATGGTCTGCAATGCGGCTTCTGCACACCGGGTATGATCACCCGCGCATCCAAGCTTTTGGAAGAAAACCCGAACCCAACTGAAGAAGAGGTGCGCTTTGGCATGGCGGGCAACCTCTGCCGCTGTACCGGATATCAGAACATCGTCAAATCTATCCTCGCCGCCGCGGCCGAGATGAACTCTGCGAAGGAGGCGGCACAATGAACAAGGAACTGACCCGCGAAGAACGCGCCGACGCACTGGGAGGAATGGGTTGCAAACGCAAGCGCGTTGAAGATGCCAGGTTTACCCAAGGCAAAGGCAATTACGTTGACGACATCAAACTGCCCGGCATGCTGCATGGTGATTTCGTGCGTTCGCCCTATGCCCACGCCAAGATCGTGTCGATCAATGCCGAGGCCGCTTTGGCGCTGGACGGTGTGATTGCCGTACTGACCGCCGAAGACCTCGCCCCTCTTGGTCTGCACTGGATGCCGACGCTGGCGGGCGACAAGCAGATGGTTTTGGCTGACGGCAAGGTGCTCTTCCAAGGTCAGGAAGTGGCATTTGTGGTGGCAAAGGACCGTTATATTGCAGCCGATGCAGTCGAGCTGGTCGAAGTGGAGTATGAAGAACTCCCCGTTTTGACCGATCCCCACGCAGCATTGGAATCCGACGTGGTTCTTCGCGAAGACCTGATGGGCGAAGGTGGAGCGATTCCAGATGGGGCCCACGGCCCACGCAAACACCCTAACCACATCTTTACCTGGGAGGTTGGCGAGAAGGATGCGACCGAGCAGGTAATGGGGGAGGCTGACGTGGTCGCTGAAGAGATGGTGTATTACCATCGCACGCACCCATGTCCGCTCGAAACTTGTGGCTGCGTGGCTTCGATGGACAAGGTCAACGGCAAGCTCACGCTGCACGGCACGTTCCAGGCGCCTCACGCTATTCGCACAGTGGTCAGCCTGATCTCGGGCATTGAAGAGCACAATATCCGCGTGATCTCGCCCGACATCGGTGGCGGCTTTGGCAACAAGGTTGGGGCTTACCCCGGCTATGTGTGCTCGGTCGTGGCCTCGATTGTCACCGGCGTTCCGGTGAAATGGGTCGAGGACCGTATGGAAAACCTGATGACCACCGCTTTTGCCCGTGACTACTGGATGAAAGGTAAGATCAGTGCCACCAAAGAGGGTAAAATCACCGGTCTCTGGTGCCACACGACCGCAGACCATGGTGGCTTTGACGCCTGTGCCGACCCGACCAAGTTCCCGGCTGGGTTTATGAACATCTGTACCGGGTCTTACGATATTCCGACTGCGTATTTGGCAGTGGACGGCGTTTACACCAACAAAGCGCCGGGCGGGGTCAGTTATCGCTGCTCCTTCCGTGTAACCGAAGCCGCTTACTTCATCGAACGTATGATCGAGGTTCTGGCGATAGAGTTGAACATGGACGCGGCCGAGCTGCGCCGGATCAACTTCATCAAGAAAGAGCAGTTTCCCTATCAGTCCGCGCTTGGGTGGGAGTATGATTCCGGCGACTATCACACTGCTTGGGACAAGGCGCTAGAGGCCGTCAATTACGAAGGGCTGCGTGCAGAACAAGCTCAACGGATCGAGGATTTCAAGGCGGGCAAAACCCGAAAGCTGATGGGCATCGGCCTGACGCATTTCACCGAAATCGTCGGCGCTGGACCCGTCAAAAATTGTGATATCCTTGGTCTTGGCATGTTCGACAGCTGTGAAATCCGCATTCACCCGACCGGCTCAGCGATCGCACGCCTTGGCACTATCTCGCAAGGCCAGGGCCATGCCACGACCTTTGCACAGATCCTCGCAACCGAGATCGGTCTGCCGGCGGACAGTATTACCATCGAAGAGGGTGATACGGATACCGCGCCCTACGGTCTTGGAACATACGGCTCGCGCTCGACGCCGGTAGCCGGTGCCGCGACCGCGATGGCAGGGCGCAAGATCCGCGCCAAGGCACAGATGATCGCGGCCTACCTGCTGGAAGTGCATGACGATGATGTCGAATTCGACGTGGATCGTTTCGTGGTCAAGGGCGCGCCTGAAAAGTTCAAGACGATGAAGGAAATCGCCTTTGCCGCCTACAATCGGGCCATTCCGGGCATCGAGCCGGGTCTGGAGGCGGTCAGCTACTATGACCCGCCGAACATGACCTATCCCTTTGGCGCCTACGTCTGCGTGATGGACGTTGATGTGGACACCGGCGTGACCGACATTCGCCGCTTCTATGCGCTGGATGACTGCGGCACCCGCATTAATCCGATGATCATCGAGGGCCAGGTGCATGGTGGTCTGACCGAGGCGCTGGCCGTCGCTCTGGGGCAAGAGATCGCCTATGACGAGATGGGCAACGTCAAGACCGGCACATTGATGGATTTCTTCCTGCCGACCGCATGGGAAGTGCCGAATTACGAGACCGATCACACCGTTACCCCCAGCCCGCACCACCCAATTGGCGCCAAAGGAGTCGGCGAAAGCCCCCATGTGGGCGGCGTGCCCTGTTTCTCCAACGCGGTGAATGATGCCTTCCGTGCCTTTGGCCTGCGTCACACCCATATGCCGCACGATCACTGGCGGATATGGAGGACAGCAAACGAACTGGGCCTTCACGGCTAAGCTTCCGGCGCGCGCGGCAGGGATGGCTGCGCGCGCTTCATAAACCACTTGAGGCTCTGATGACCTGGACCGATCTTCAATCTGCACTTGTAGAACAGAACTATGTCGCCTCAGACGATTTGGCGGTTTCGCTGCATTTGGCTTTGTCTTTGCGCCGCCCTCTACTGCTGGAAGGTGCGGCGGGCGTAGGAAAAACCGAAGTTGCCCGAGTACTGGCTGCGGCCCAGAACACGCAGTTGATCCGCCTGCAATGCTATGAAGGTCTGGACGCCTCTCAGGCGATCTACGAGTGGAATTACCAACGACAACTACTGGCGATCCGTGCGTCCTCTGAAGCAGGCGAGGCCGGCAAGGCGGTCGAGGATCGGATATTCTCGCGGGAGTATTTGTTGGAGCGCCCCTTACTGTCGGCGATCACGCAAGACGTTTCTTCGGTTTTATTGATCGATGAAATCGACCGCGCAGACGAAGAGTTCGAAGCTTTCCTGCTCGAGATCCTCGCTGATTACCAAATCACCGTTCCGGAGCTTGGCACCATCAAAGCCACCACCGTGCCAACAGTTATACTGACCTCGAATGGCACCCGCGACTTGTCGGACGCGCTGAGGCGTCGCTGCCTTTTCAGTTATGTCGATTATCCCGACCGGACAACGGAACTCGCGATCCTAAAAGCCCGGTGTGCTGGGATAGAAGCGCTGCTGGCCGATCAGGTGATCGGGTTCGTCCAGACGCTGCGCAAGGAAGAGCTTGAGAAGGTGCCCGGAATCGCGGAGACACTGGATTTTGCCGCCGCGCTCATGGGGTTAGGGATTGCTGATCTCACGGAAAACCCGGCAGCCCTCCAAGCCACACTCACGACACTTCTAAAAACACAGAGCGATCGCGCACATATAACCCGCGAAGTGGCGCAACGCATCGCGGGGAAGGCCGCATGACCCGCGTGACCCGCTTTGCTGGCCGCGATCCCGGCGCCACGGCGCGCATGGCAGGGTTCCTGGCCCATTTGCGGGAGAATGGCCTGCGCCTTGGCGTGCAGGAAACCGAAGCAGCTCTGACGGCCTTGACCTGTGTTGAGGCAGCCAACCCTGAAGAGGCGCGTTGCGCACTCAAGGCCGTCTGCACGGGATGCAAGGACGACGCGCAGAGGTTTGATTTGTTGTTTGACAGTTTCTGGATGGATGCCGGTCGCGTGCGAACAAAGGTCATGCCGAAAATGTCGACCCACCCCAAGGGCGACGACAGCGTACATTCGTCACGAGATGCCAAAGGAGAAGACGTTGGCGGCGCTGGCGATGCGACAGCGCCAGACGGAGGTGACGGTGATGCCGAAAGTGATGGCGACGGTAAGCTGATCGCCACCGAAATGCGCAACCTGTCCCGGCGCGATCTACGTGATCTGGTACGGGCAGAAGAGATTGCCGAGGCCGAAGAAGTTGCCCGCCGCCTCGGACAAGCGCTGCGCGACCGCCGCTCCCGCCGCCGCATCGCTGCCCGCAAGGGCGATCGACTGCATTTCCGCAAAACAATCCGGCGCAGCCTGGCGACAGGGGGCGAACCCATCCGACTCATCAAGCGCAAACGCCCTGATCGTAGCCGTAAAATCGTAGCGCTATGCGATGTTTCCGGCTCTATGACCGTCTATGCGCAAGTATTCCTGGCCTTTTTGGCCGGCCTGATGCGCGGTGATCCAACCGCCGACGCATACCTGTTTCACACACGCCTCGTGCGGATAACCGAAGCTTTGCGCGATAAGGACACGATGCGCACCATCGGACGGATGTCCTTGATGGCGGATGGGTTCGGCGGAGGTTCCAAAATCGGGGAAAGCCTAGATCGATTTGCATCTACCTACGCGCGCCGTTTTGTCGATGGGCGTTCAGTCGTGATGATCCTCTCGGATGGCTATGACACCTCTTCCCCTGACCACATTGACGCGGCGCTGACCAAGCTGCGCAAACGCGGCTGCCGCATTCTTTGGCTGAACCCGCTCAAAGGCTGGCGCGACTATGCACCCGTCGCAGCGGGCATGACGGCAGCCTTGCCTCATTTGGACCTCTTTTCCGCCGCCAACACACTGGCGGACCTCGCCGCGCTGGAGAAGGAGTTGGTATCGCTATGACCCCCGCTGAGTTGTTTTCATCTGACCTGGCAGAGACAGCCCAATACCTGCGCGCCAAGGAACAACCTTTTGCCTTTGCAACAATCGTGCGCACTGCCGGAACCACCGCGGCAAAACCCGGCGCAAAGGCAATCATTGGTGCGGATGGCACCATATTGCACGGGTTTCTTGGTGGCGGCTGCACCCGTGGCGCTGTGAGGCGAGCCACCTTGGAAGCCCTCGAAACCGGCGCACCCAAGCTTGTGTCGGTCGCGCCGGAAGACTTTTTGAACGATATCGGCGTCAGTGCCGGAGCAATGGTGGAGGGCGTATTCTATGCGCGCAACGGTTGTCCCTCTCGTGGCACCATCGACATTTTTATTGAGCCCTGTCTTCCGATGCCAGAGTTGACAATACTCGGAAACTCGCCGGTCGCAGAGGCTTTGGCACAAATCGCACCGCATTTTCACTGGTCAATCTCACGTGCCGTGGATGAGGAGAATGCACTTGGAAAGATGAGTGCGATCGTCGTGGCGACGCAAGGGCAGGGTGATCTTGACGCCTTGCGCGACGCGCTTGCTTGTGAAGCAAACTATGTCGCCTTTGTGGGCAGTAAGAAGAAATTCGCGGCCCTGTCTAAAAAGCTCTCCGAAGCTGGTGTGCCCGAGGTCACACTCGCGATGGTTTCAGCCCCAGCTGGTTTGGACATTGGTGCTGTCACACCTGAAGAAATCGCGCTTTCCATCCTGGCGGAACTGATCACCGTGCGCAGGAATTCCGTAGAAAGGAACCCAAATGCGTAAACTTTTCAAAATCTTAACTCGTGGTTTCAAGCCATCTACAGAGCAGGCTGAGGTGCTTGCCACGATTAAATACCCCTGTTGCTGAACAAAGAAAGGAACCGCCATGGAACTGGCCGACGAAATTATCATCGATGCCTCTAGGGATGTGGTTTACGCAGCTTTGAACGACCCCGAGATACTTAAACGTTGTATTCCCGGGTGCGAAGAACTGATCAAGAAATCCGACACCGAACTTGAAGCCAAAGTTGTACTCAAAGTTGGCCCCGTGAAAGCGAAATTCAGCGGAGATGTGGTGCTCAAAACCGATGGCGCGCCAGAGACGTTTTCGCTGGATGGCCAAGGCAATGGTGGCCCGGCTGGACATGCAAAAGGCGGAGCCGACGTCACACTGACCGAAAATGGGTCTCAGACCATTCTGCGCTACGAAGCCAAGGCCGTGATCGGCGGCAAGCTGGCGCAACTTGGGAGCCGTCTTATCCAGAGTACAGCAAAGAAACTCGCCGCCAAATTCTTCAAGTCCTTTGCAGACGTCATGTCGGAAGAACCCGTTTCTTGATCCACACATCCTGAACACCGGGTTGATGTCCTTGGCCATGCAGTTGACCAGCTAAACGTTGGTAAGCTGTTTGTTCTGATCACATCGATCAGTATCAAGGGCTGAACGGCGCGCGAAGTAGGTTCGCTCGCCGTTGTCTCTTCAAGCGGGAGGATGGTCGGCTATATGTCCAATGGCTGCATCGACCGGGACATCCGACTAAAGGTGGTCTCGGTGCTTGAAACGGGCGGCACAGCCAAAACGATCCGAAACGTTGCAGGCTCTTCTTTCTTTGATCTCAAGCTTCCATGCGGGACGTCTTTGCAGCTGTTTCTGAATGCAAGTCCAGAACCAAAAAGCATTCCTACTGCCTAAAAAAGTCCGCATAGCGGCCGCCGGGACAGCTGCTCAGAAATCAATCTCCACACCCGGCAGGTTCAGCTCTTTCATCATGTCACGCAGTTCCTGCCGGGCGGCGATGTTCGAGATGTTCAGCTGTTTGACGCCGATGTCCTTCAGGTCCAACAGGGTCAGTCCGCGTGGGAACAGTTCGCGGAAGATAACCCGCTCGGAAAAGCCCGAGGCGACGCGGAAGCCGATGCGCTGGGACAGCATTTCGATCGCGCGCTGCATCTTTTCCTTGTTGACCATGCGCTGCGTACCGACCCGGTTGCGGACAACGACCCAGTCGATCGGCTTCAGCCCCGCCTGTGCCCGCAGTTGACGAGCGTTCCAGACCATTTCGGAATAGACGGACGGGCCAAGGATCTTCTCTCCCTTCGAGTCGATCCGCGCCAAAAGGTCGAAGTCAATGAAACTGTCGTTCAACGGGGTGATCAGCGTGTCGGCCAGCGAATGCGCCACCTGACTCAGACGGGTGTGAGAACCCGGGCAGTCGATCAGAATAAAGTCGCTGTCGCTTTCCAGCTGGGATACGGCAGCAGACAGGCGATGGTCATAGATGTTCTCGCCCGGTTTCAACGTCGCGGCATCGATCTCGGGCAGGTCGTGATGGCGCGGGCTGGGCAGGGTCAGGTCCGAGCTTTTGAGGAAATTGTTGCGGTTCTCGAAGTAACGTCCCAGACTGCGCTGACGCAGGTCCAGATCCAACGTGCTGACCTTGTGTCCCAATCGGGCCAGCGCGGTCGCCACATGCATCGACACGGTCGATTTGCCTGCGCCACCCTTTTCGTTCCCGACCACAATGATATGTGCCATGCTTGTATTCCCAAGTCCCGCCGTGCTTCACTACACGTTGTTGTCAGCCACTATATGTTGTGTCGGCGGCGAAGGAAAGAACCTCAAGCGGCGCTTTCGGGCAATATCAGACTCTATTCGGGAAAACCCAACGCTGCGCACGGGTTACACAGAGCGCTTGCCATTGCAATGGCACTGATTCACTGTCGACAAACGGTTTCGGCAAGGAGATTTTTGCTTGGAGCACCTGTTCCTGAACGTTTTGAACGTGGTTCTGCCCGTCCTGATCTGCGCTGGAATTGGCTATGTTCTTGCCGTGATTCAGGCGCCTTTCGACAACAAGGTCATTGGTGGGATCGTTTCAAAAGTAGGCTATCCGACATTGATCATTTCTCATCTGTCGAACACCAAACTGGCCGTGGGCACGTTTCTTGACATGATGACGGCCGCTGCCCTTGCGGTGGCCGGTTTCGGGGTGTTGGGGTATGTCGTGCTAAAGGTTCTTCGCTTGCCGGTGAGGGCATTTCTGACGCCGTTGATGCACGGCAATGTCGGCAACATCGGCCTGCCAATCACTTTGCTGGCGCTGGGCGACGCAGGTATGGCCTATACCATGGCGTTCTTGGTGGTTGTGCTGATCAGCATCTTTACCGTCGGCATGTGGATCCCGGCCGGAGAATTCTCGCCAAGGAAACTGGCGACGTCCCCGATTATCTATGCCGTGGGCCTCGCCCTGATCCTGATGGCAACGGGGCAAAGCCTGCCGCAACCGGTCGCAAAGTCCTTTGACATCTTGGGTGGATTGTCGATCCCGCTCATGCTGCTGACCTTGGGGCATACGCTCGCGACGCTGCGTGTGAAAAGCCTGGGTCGCGCGGTTCTGCTGACGGCCCTGCATCTGGCGATGGCGGTTGCAATTGCCAGTGTTCTGATCTGGTTGTTTGGTTTCACGGGAACCGAGCGGGGTGCGCTGATCCTGTGTTGCCTGATGCCTTCATCCGTGGCGACTTATCTGTTTATCGACCAGCATGTTCCGGAATACGGGCCGGATGTAGCGGGGTTCATTCTTGTTTCGACGCTCAGCACTGTGCTGGTGCTGCCCGTTGCGCTGTCTTACTGGGTCTGACGCAACCCTATGCGCAGGGCCAGAAATCGTTAAACTGACGATGTTTGTATTCAACAATCTTGGTCAGTGGGTGTTTTATGGGTGATGAGAGCTCGGCCAGTGTATCTCCGCAGTCCCGCGCCCGTGTGGTGCTGGCCATGACGGCCATCTGCATGATGGTCGTGGGGTTCAACACCACTGCTGTGACCACCATATTGCCCAATCTCAGGGCCGAGTTCGATTTGACCCCGTCAGGTTTGCAATGGGTGATGGCCACGTATTCCGTGACCAGCGCCACGCTTGTCTGCATCGTCAGCCGGCTGGGTGACATTACAGGCAAGATGGGCGTGTTCTTTTTCGGCATGATCGTCTTTGCAATCGGGTCTGCCTTTGCCCTGTTGGCGCAGGATGGGGCCATGCTGCTTATCGGACGCGGCGCGCAAGGCGCGGGCGCGGCTGCTTTGTTCGGCACGTCCCTGTCACTGTTGACGGCGGCCACGCCCGAAGAGCAGCGCGCCAGCGTTACCGGCGTCTGGGGGGCGATTGTCGGTCTGGCGATCGGTGTCGGGCCCATCGTCGGTGGCGCTTTCGGCCATTATGTCAGCTGGCGCGCGGTCTTTGCAGCCGACCTGGTGCTGCTGGCTGTGGCCTTTGCCATCGGGCTGCATGTCAGCAAACGGAAATACGTTCCCGATACCCGTCTTGCCGGGGCAAAGTTCGACTATGCCGGGGCCGTTGCCATTCTGTTTTTCCTCGGGCCATTGTCCTTTGCACTCAGCAATGGGGAAAGCGGCGGGTGGACTTCGCCTTTGACACTGGTGCCCCTGGTCGTGGCGGCCGTGTCGACAATTGCCCTTGTCATCGTATCCCGCCGCAGCGACGACCCTTTGATCGAGCTGCGGTACTTTCGCCATCCGCGTTATCTGATGGCTGCGGCGGGGATGTTTTTTACCGGGTTCACGCTGTTCTGCTTCTTCGTCTATTTCAATACATTCGTCCAATCGCCCGATGCCTTTGGGTATTCGTCCATCGATGCGGGTCTGGCGATCATGCCGCTCAGCCTCAGCATGTTTGTGATCTCGGTCACCGCACCCCGCTTTCTTGCCCCCTACAGTTTTCAATGGCCGATCGCCATTGGCCTTGGGGCGATGGCCTGCGGGTTCCTGCTGCTGATGACAACAACGAACACAACGCAGTTTTCCGAAATCTGGTGGAAGCTGCTGATCGTCGGTGTCGGGTTGGGCATCTGCTTTTCGCTGTTGCCACGCTTGGGCCTGCGCCTACTGCCCGAGCAGCATGTGGGGCAGGGTTCGGGGGTCATCAACGCCTGTCTCTATTTCGGAGCAACCCTTGGTGCCGTGGTGGGCGGTCTGGCCGAAGCGATCACCAGACGCCGAGGTCTGTCCGAGGTGATCGACGCGCTGCCTGCCGGGTCAACCCAGCGCGCGGATCTGGCCCATGCGCTGGCACATGGAACGCCGAACCAGATACAGCAATTGATCTCGGGGATGGATCCGTCTGCGGGAGACACATTGGCGAAGGCCCTGCGGGATGTGCAGGACAACGCCTTTGACAATGCCATGTTGGTTGCCGCGATTGCGGCGCTTGCCGGAATGACGCTGGCGCTGATGTTGCTGCGCGGGCCGGTTCCCCCTGTACACAGTGCGGCGGAATTGACCCGCAATCCGCGACAACCAAGTTCCTAACCGCCGAGGTAGACCCCTTTCTGAGGGCGAAAAAAGACCTTCTGATCGTGTAGCTTGCCCAGAAGTTCGTGAATACGCCGCAACGTGTCTTCCCGGTCGGTCCTGCTGTCCTCTGGTTCATCCGAAGCGGCATGTGACAACGAAGCGATCGAGTCGCGCAACGCCGTTTCAATCAGATCCATATCATCGACTGAAAGCTCGATCATGTCGTTGTACTGGGGCATGTCCGGGTCTCCGTGGAAGCTGAGGGTTGTTCACACGGAGTGTAACATCACTGGGTCTTTGCAAAAACGCACCTTGTCCGGTTTCGCGTCCATAAGACACATGGAAGCTTCCAGAAAAAAGGCCGCCCCCATGGGACGGCCTTTCGAAATCGAAACAAGTCAGACTTAGAAGCCCAGACCTTCGTATTTCTTTTTGAACTTCGACACGCGGCCGCCGGCGTCCATCAGGCGCGACGAACCACCAGTCCATGCAGGGTGCACGGAGGGGTCGATTTCCAGAGCCAGCTGGTCGCCTTCGGCGCCCCAGGTGGATTTCATCTGAACAACCGTGCCATCGGTCATTTTGACGTCGATGACGTGATAATCGGGATGGATGTCTTTTTTCATCTTTCCGTTCCTTACGCTTCGGCGCCAGCCTTGGGCTTGTAGTTCGTAACCTCTGCGATACGCGCGGATTTACCGCGGCGGGTGCGCAGATAGTACAGTTTGGCGCGACGAACGCGGCCACGGCGGACAACGGTGATGCTGTCGATGTTGGTCGAATACAGCGGGAACACACGCTCCACGCCTTCGCCGAACGAAATCTTGCGAACGGTGAACGAACCGGCAATGCCATTGCCGTTGTTGCGCGCGATGCAGACGCCTTCGTAGTTCTGCACACGGGTGCGCGACCCTTCGGTCACCTTATAGCCGACACGAATGGTGTCACCGGCCTTGAAGTCGGGGATGTCTTTCCCCAGGGCGGCAATCTGTTCCGCCTCAAGCTGTGCGATAAGATCCATCGCAGGTACTCCTATATGCTCGTGGTTGGCCCACGAAGTTTGGGCACGGCCTGAGAGCTCTTGGTCTTCACCGGGTCCTGCATGCAGCCCGCCAGAGGTCAGATCGAATGTTCCTTTGGTCTGGTTTGATCTGACATATCCCCGCCGAAGAAAGCCGGGCTTGAAGCCGATAATCAAACCACAACACCGGAGTCGCAGAATGCGGCACCGGATTGCGGTCGTTTAAGGGTATTGAGTGCCGGGATCAAGAACAAATCGTATGGCGAAGCAGTGGGAATCCGCCTTTCGAAAATCCCACCGTTGCCACAGCGGTCAGATCAGGCATTCTGAAGGAAATTGAAAGAGCAGAATTTTCAGACAGGACCCCATGATGCGAATTGCACTTATGCTGACGATTGCAGCCGCTTTGCTTATGTCGTGCGGGCGCGGCGGCCCGAAACCGCAGGTCGTGGAACCCACGCCGGGTGTGGACAGGACAGCGCCGTCCGTAATCTATCCTGATTTTGGGGACGCCGATCCGCATGAGTGGGAAGGCCGTCACCCCGGATTGTATCCGATCCACGGGCTTGACGTCTCGCGCTGGCAGGGACCGATAGACTGGCGCACAGCCAAAGCTTCGGGCGTAAGCTTTGCGTTTCTGAAAGCAACCGAAGGCGGCGATGTGGCGGATCCATTATTCGACGACCACAGGCGCGGTGCTCAGGCAGCGGGCGTGCCGTGGGGGGCTTATCATTACTATTATTTCTGCCGATCGGCCCGGGAACAGGCACGTTGGTTCATTCAGAACGTCCCGAAAGGGGCAGATCTGCCGCATGTTCTTGACATGGAGTGGACGCCGCATTCCAAGACCTGCACGTTGCGGCCCGATGGCAGAACCGTCCGCGCCGAAGCGCAGCGCTTTCTGGACATTCTCGAACGGCATTATGGCCGGCGTCCCATCGTCTATACGACAGTGGATTTCTTTGCGGATACTGATATCGGGCGTTTGCCCAAAACCGAGTTCTGGTTGCGATCCGTCGCAGGCCATCCGCGTCAGGTCTATCCCCGCACAGTCTGGCGGTTTTGGCAATACACCGGCACCGGGCTGGTGCCGGGGGTTCAGGGCAGGGTGGACATCAACACGTTCAACGGCACCCCAGAAACTTGGGCCAGCTGGAAAGCGCGCCGCTAGTTTTGTGACGTTCCGTAGGTTTCGATAGTGCCGCCCCCGACCAAGTGGTCCAGCCGCCGTTCGCGTTCATCACCAAAGGCGTTGCGCACCCAGAACGATTCACCCGCGGTCAGTTCGCGCCGCTCGAAACCGCGTGCGCGCAGGCAGCGATCAACCTGATCGATTTCGCCCTGTTGGCGCAGTTCGTCCTGAAATGGCGCGGTGACCGCAGGCCCGATGATGATGCCCCAAAGCAGGATATTTGTTGCATAACCGCCGATTACGGCGCTGTTGCCGCCCTCGTCAGCTTCCTGAGAGCAGGAGTCAACGGCAACCTTCGCAGAGTGCAGATTGTGACCGGCTTGCGTCGGAACCGACATCCCAAGCGGTTTGGTGGTACAGGCGGAGGCAACCAGTAACGTGCCAAGCAATAACTTTTTCATAATGCCTTTTATTTCACTTCTTATTACCCAAAAACTAATGGGGCATGGAAGTGAATAAGTTCAGGTGCGTTCAACTTCAAATGGCATTCTGACAAACATCGAAACTGAGGCATCCCGGCCACAACGAGCGGGTCTAGCCCTAGGATTCTGATCTGGCTTTGACGTATTCTGCCCAGATATCAGGACGCCGTAAGCGCGTGATGTCTTGTGCCATTTTTTGCCGCCATTCCGCGATCCGGCCATGATGGCCCGACATCAGAATCTCGGGGATCGGGCGCCCTTTCCAATCTGCGGGGCGGGTATACTGGGGGTGCTCCAGCAAACCCGAGGCAAAACTTTCTTCTTCGGTCGAAGCCTGATTTCCAAGCACTCCGGGAATCAGCCGTACCGTGGCATCGATCAGGGCTTGTGCCGCGATTTCGCCGCCGGTCATGACGAAATCACCCAACGACACCTCTTGCACGCCATAATGTTCCAAAACGCGCTCGTCCACGCCTTCAAAACGACCGCACAGAAGGGTCATGCCGTCACAACGGGCAAGATTCTGCATCATGCGCTGGTCCATGCGACGTCCGCGCGGGCTGAGGTAGATCAGCGGCCAGTTCCCTTGAATGCCTGCCATCGCATGTTCGATCGCGTCACCCAGAACATCGGCACGCAGAACCATGCCCGCGCCACCCCCGGCCGGGGTGTCATCAACGTTGCGATGTTTGCCTATACCGAACTGTCGCAGATCCACTGTTTCCAGTTGCCAAAGCCCTTCCTGCAAGGCCTTACCTGTCAGGCTTTCGCCAAGAACACCGGGGAAGGCGGACGGGAACAAAGTGATGATCTTGGCTTTCCAGACCCCGTGCAGATCAGGGCTCGGAGTCATCAGATCGCGTGGTTTCAGGGAAGGACGGATCGCCTTGCGGCCATGGGATCTGCTGGGTTTCTCTGTCATGTCTGGCGGGCCAGTTCGTTCTGTGCGGATTGAATCAGTGCTTTCTTCTGGGTGATCATGGCGGCGTCGTCCAGCGAGGATCGGTTCAGCGCCAGGATTTCCTGTAGCACATCGTCTGAAAATGTTGGCGTGCCATGTGCAGGCCCGACAAGTTGTGACGAAAGCTCGGGTGGCAGGTTCAGAAATTCGGCCAAGGGCGCACCTGCACCAAGGCGGTGGTTCTGCAACGCCTCCATCCACTCTGTTCTGACCGTGACGGATGGCAACCGATTCCGGACGGCATCAGCGGTTTCCTGAAGCGATGGCAAATGGGCAAGGTCGGAGGAAAAGGCGTGCAAGTTCTGCACCATGCGTGATTTCTGCAAGTCGTGTGCCCACAGGCTCCGCAGCCATTGATCGCGGGCGCGCAAGGATATGTAGATCGTGATGTCGGTTTCATGACCCAGGAACCGACGCCGCACGACGCTGACGAGAGTTTCCGCCAGTTCCGGTGCGGCACCGTAACCTTCACGCTTGTTTCTGCTGGGGCGCAAGCCTGCGAAATTCTCTTCGCTCAGGATCAACCCCCGGCGTGCGCCGAAATCCAGATCGTCCAGAAACGCGTGCAGGTGGCTTCCAAAACCCGCCAATGTGGAATCCAGCCGGTAAAGCGAGTGACGCGTGGCGCTCTCGCTCAAGCCGCTGTTGCGCGTCTTGTAGGGCAGAACCAACGCGAAGCGTGGCCAGATCAGTTTCCGGTTTTCATGGAGGAAGGACTGTGCTGCGGTCATGCCTGTCTTGTGCAGGCCCAGATGCAGCAGGACCCGACGCATTATATCAGGCCTTCGGGCGGATCGGCCACGATACGGCCTTGTTCCAGATCCACCGTGGGTACAACTTGCATCGTGAAAGGCAGCAAAACCGTGGTTTTCAACCCCGGCCCGTGCAATTCCAACAAGTCCGCTGCCCCGTGGTTCTGCACCGATTTGACCTTGCCCAGCAGGGTGCCTCCGGTGTCATAGACATCTAGCCCGATCAGATCGTTGTGGTAGAATTCATCATCGGGCAGCGACGGCAGCTGATCGCGCCTTGCATAAAGGCGCAACCCATTCAGGGCATCCGCCTGTTCCTTGGTTTCAACGCCACCAAGGCGGGCCGCGAATCCGTTCTTGATGGTGCGCGTCAATACCACAGGATAACGCTCTTTGCCCGCTTCATCGGTCAGCGGCGAATAGGTCTCGATATCTTCGGGAACGGCGCAAAAGCTCTTCAGCCTCACCTCGCCTCGCACACCGTAAGCCCCCGCGATGCTGCCGACGCAGATCAGATCACTCATTGGCTGCCCCAGTCGTCAAACATATCCCGTTTCTCCATTCGCCAAGCCCGTTGCAGGCTTCGCGCTGGTTGTTGCGCTCGAAGAACACGCCCACAATAAAGGCGATCAACAGCAGAATGGGAAGTCGTATCAATCCGATCATGTGGCCTTACCGTGTTTCGATCGTCAGGCCCTGCGCCCGGGTTTCCCAGCCGACCTGTTCCAGTTCAGGTGTATCCGACATCTGTTCCGGCCGACCGACACAGAAATACCCGATCAGGCGCCAGGTTTCAGGAACATTCAGATCGCGCTTCATCTGGTCGGGATCCAGAATGGAAACCCAGCCCAGCCCCAGCCCTTCGACCCGAAGTGCAAGCCAGAACAAAGTGATCGCGGACACGACAGAGTAGCGCCGCATCTCGGGCATCGTGCCGGCGCCAAGTCCCAGCCCTTTTTCGGTGCTGTCGTCGCAGAAGACGGCCAGTTGCACGGGCGCTTCCTGCATCCCGGAAAGCTTCAGCCTGCTGTATAGCTGCGCCTTGTCCCCCGAGTAGCCCGCCAAAGCGTGGTCATTGGCGGTGCGAAAATTCTTCAGCGCTGCGGCCCTTGCCGCTTCGCTTTCGACGCGGATCACGCGCCAGGGTTCGCTGAGCCCCACTGAAGGGGCCAGTCGAAATGCGTCGAGGCAGCGCGTCAGCACTGCCTCGTCAATCGCGTCGGTGCAAAACCGGCGCACATCCCGCCGGAGCCGCAACAACAGGTCGAACTGCGTGCGAAAATCGTCTGTAAAGGGGTGATCCCGCACGCGTGCGCCTGCTTATTCTTCTGCTGCAGCTTCTTCTGCCGGAGCAGCAGCGGCTTCGGCTGCTTCAGCGGCCTTGGCGGCTTTCTCTTCGGCGCGCTCTTGGGCTTTCTTGCCCGGAGTTCCCTTGTTGGGGTTGTTGCGCTCGGCTTTGTCACGGGCACCGGCCGCTTCCAGCATACGTGCGATACGGTCGGTGGGCTGTGCGCCCTGATCCAGCCAGTACTGGATGCGCTCCATGTTCATTTTCACGCGCTCTTCGCTGTCTTTCGGCAGCAGCGGGTTGTAGGTACCCAGTTTCTCGATGAAACGGCCATCGCGCGGCATACGGCTGTCAGCCGCAACGATGCGATAGAAAGGACGTTTTTTCGAGCCGCCGCGGGCGAGACGAATTTTCATTGCCATGGTGGTATCTCCTTTGAATGGCGTTACTGGGATTTCCCAGTCAATTCTGGTGTTTCTTGTGGTGTCGGATGACTTCCTGAATGATGAAATTCAGGAAAGCCTTGGCGAAATCGGGGTCCAGGTCGGCCTCATTCGCCAGGTCTTCTAACCGTGCGATCTGCGCAGCTTCGCGCGAGGGATCGGACGGGGGAAGGTCGTGTTCGGCCTTGAGCTTGCCAACGGCCTGCGTGTGCTTGAACCGCTCGCCAAGCGTATAGACGAGGATCGCGTCCAGCCTGTCGATGCTTTCGCGATGCTCTTTCAACAGCGTGGCAGCCTGTGTCACGGGGTTGGTCATTGGCCGGTCCTTTCGGTGGTCAAGTCAATCTGCGGATGGCGCCAGATCTGAGCGTGCTTGCCCAAAAGCTCGGCTCTCTCAATCTCCAGCGTTGCGCCGAGGCGTTCGGCCAAAGCGCGCGAGCGGTCATTGGCATGGGCGATGTAGGAAATCACACCGTTAAGGCCCTGATGCCGGGCGGCATAGTCGCGTGCAGCCGCTGCGGCCTCAAAGCCCAGACCTTTGCCTTCGGCCTCTGCCATCAGCGTCCAGCCCAGCTCGGGCTCCGCCCAGCCGGGTACGTAGATCATACCTGCCCATCCCACGAATGCGCCGCTGGCCTTTTCAGTCAGATGCCACAGACCATAACCGCGCAGCGCCCAATGACCCAATCTGTTCGAAAGAGAGCTCCAGCTTCCAAGCGCGTCCTTGGGACCACCAACCATATGGCTGCGCTGGGTCGCGAAGAATGCGGTCATTGCGGGCAGATCGTCCAGATGCGGCGCGCGCAGGATCAGGTGTTCGGTTTCAATGGTGGGAATGGTGAAAGAGGTCATGCGTATGCCTCCATTCCGCCATTCACCAGATCCGAGGGCGCCGGGTGCCGCCAGATTTCGGATTTTCCGAACTTGGGGTGGTCATAGTGATACTCGAACTGCGCGCCCAGACGCTTGGCCACGGCCTTGCTGGCGTGATTGTCCAGATCGATCAGTGAGATCGCGGTTTCCCAGCCCAATACATCATAGGCGTAGGCACGTGCAGTCAGCGCGGCCTCGGTCGCATAGCCCTTGCCGGTGGCGTGGTTCAACAGGGTCCAGCCAACTTCGGGTTCCGGCCAGCCTTCGGGAAACCAAAGCCCGATCCGCCCGACATAGGTGCCGGTGTCTTTTTCATCGACGCTCCAATACCCATAGCCGCGCAAGGCCCAGTGCCCCAGCAGCGAGGCGACAACCCGCCAAACCTCATCCCTGCGCAGAGGGCCGCCGACGAACTTGGCCGCATCGCTTGCAAAGAAGGCAGTGTCCGCATCGACATCGGCCTCGGACGGTGCGCGCAGGATCAGGCGTTCGGTTTCCAGCGTCGGGATCGGCATCGCGAATGTCATGCCTGCACCTCGCGGTAGCGCCAGACATGCTGGGTTGGCCCAAAGGCGCTTTCTGCATCGGCATCACGCGCTGCGCCCAGTCGTTGGGCAAGCGCGTTCGAACGGGTGTTGGATTGCGAAACATAGCTTACGAACTGCCCCGATCCCAGCAGGTCAAATCCGAAATCACGCACGGCGGCGCAAGCTTCGGTGGCATAGCCCTGCATCCGGTGTTCAGCGCCGAACATATAGCCAAGTTCCGGTTCGTGATCGTCCCATTCCAAGCCCAGAACGACGAAGCCAATTGCCCGATCATCACCCTTGTGCGTGACCGTGAACAGGCCGTGACCATGCAGAAGCCAGCCCGCGGTATAATAGGAAAACTCGGTCCACGCGGCTTGCGGGGTGTCGCCAAAGCTGTCCTTGCAGATCGACGTCCACACCGGCAGGTCCTCCAGTGTGGGCACGCGCAGTACAAGCCGCCGGGTCTGAATGACCGGCAGGGCTGCGCGATATTGCGCTGCCGCCATCGCCGCCTTTCCGGACGGGGGCTGGGTACAGCGTGCGGGGGTCACTTTTTCTTTCCGAACCCGCTCATGCCCGGTGGCAGACCCATGCCGCCGCCCAGACCGGGCATCTTGCCGCCCATGGCCTTGGCCGCCTGTTCCAGCGCCTTGGGATCCATGCCTGCGGCCATCTCCTCGGGGCTGGGGCCGCCTTTGCCGAACATGCCTTTCATGGCCTGTTTCAACATCTTGCCTTTGCCCATCTTGCCCATCTTCTTCATCATGTCCGACATTTGCCGGTGCATCTTGAGCAGCTTGTTGAGGTCGCTGACCTCCATCCCGGACCCCGCCGCGATGCGTTTCTTGCGGCTGGCCTGAAGGATCTGCGGGTTGGCGCGTTCGCGCTTGGTCATCGACTGGATCATGGCGATCTGCTGGCGCAGGATCCTGTCGTCCAGACCGGCCTGATCCATCTGCTTGGCCATCTTGCCCATGCCCGGCATCATGCCCATCATGCCCTGCATGCCGCCCATCTGGATCATCTGTTCCAGCTGCATCTTCAGGTCGTTCATGTTGAACTGACCCTTGACCATGCGCTTCATCATGCGCTCGGTCTGTTCCATCTCCATCGTTTCCTGGGCCTTTTCGACCAGGGCAACGATGTCGCCCATGCCCAGAATACGACCGGCGATCCGGTCCGGCTCGAAAGTTTCGAGCGCGTCCATCTTCTCGCCCAGACCGACAAAGCGGATCGGCTTGCCGGTCACGGCGCGCATCGACAGGGCCGCACCGCCGCGCCCGTCACCGTCCATCCGGGTCAGGACCACGCCCGAGATGCCGACCTTGGCGTCGAACTCCTCGGCCACCTCGACGGCGACCTGACCGGTCAGGCCGTCAACCACCAGCAGCGTCTCGCGCGGGTCAACGGCGTTGCGGACCTGCTCGACCTCGTCCATCAGAACCTCGTCGATATGCAGACGACCCGCGGTGTCGAGCATGTACACGTCGTAACCACCCAGCGTCGCCTGTTGCTTGGCGCGTTTGGCAATGTCGACAGGCTTCTGGCCCGGCACGATCGGCAGAGTGTCCACACCAACCTGCGTGCCCAGAACCGCCAGCTGATCCATCGCCGCCGGACGGTAGACGTCCAGCGAGGCCATCAGGACCTTCTTGCCCTCTTTCTCTTTCAGTCGCTTGGCAAGCTTGCCGGTGGTCGTCGTCTTGCCCGAGCCCTGCAAGCCGACCATCAGGATCGGGGCAGGCGGGTTGTCGATCTTCAGCGCACCGGGGTCTTCCTCGCCACGCAGGGTGTCAACCAAAGCGTCATGCACGATCTTGACGACCTGCTGGCCGGGTGTGATCGACTTGGTGACCGCCTGACCGGTCGCCTGTTCCTGCACCTTCTTGACGAATTCCCGGGCAACCGGCAGCGAGACGTCGGCCTCAAGAAGGGCAACGCGGACCTCGCGCAGGGCGGTTTTGACGTCTTCTTCAGACAGGGCGCCCTGTTTGGTCAACCGGTCGAAGACGCCAGAGAGGCGTTCGGATAGATTTTCAAACATGCCTGCGGCCTCCTTAGCCGGTTCTGATTTGGCGCCCCATAGATTAAGGGCAGACGGGTCAATGCACAAACGCCCCCACGGGCGAAACTCGCTGGTGGGGGGCGATCCCTGAACGACTCGAGGGACCGGAAGATCAAACGCTTCCGGATGTTGGGGCGTCATTTACGCCTCTGGGCCGCGTGAGTCAAGATAAGCTGTATGGGTGTCACATTGCGGGTTATTCTGCGTGAATGCAGCAGAGGGAGGGGGCAATGAAGAACGGTCCGCCGCGAAAGACGACCGACTATGTCGGCGAAGTCACCAACACCGATATCTGGTCCGGATTCGAGATACGGCCCAGCGACGTCTTTGTGTGCACACCACCCAAATGCGGCACCACTTGGACGCAAACACTGGTGCGCATGCTCATCACCGAAACGGCCGACCCCGGCGTGTACGACAACAGGGTCTCACCGTGGCTTGATTGCAGTTTTCGCGATCGGGTCGCGCAGGCGGATGAACTGAGCGCGCAAAGCCATCGGCGCTGTATCAAAACACATACCCCGCTTGATGGAATCGCATTCTCGCCAAATGCGCAATATCTGGTTGTTCACCGTCATCCGGTTGACGTTCATTTTTCAATGCGCCGCCATGTCGAGAATATGAAGCATAACTGGCTTGATTACCTGTTCCCCGACGATCGGTCGGAGGCTTTCGACATGTTTTTGAACCGGCCCGCGTCGTCCAAGGGCACAGATGACCTGACCCTCAGATCGATCATTCATCACTTCCATTCCTTTTGGATGTATCGCGACCTGCCCAACATCCATTTTCTGCACTATGCCGAGCTCAGCCGGGATCTTCCGGGACAGGTCGCGCGGCTTGCACGGATCATGGACATCGAAATTGACCCGGACCTGGTCAAGGACATCGCCGAGGCCGGCAGTTTCGGATCGATGAAAAACAATGCCATACGTCTGGAGCAAACCCCCGGATTCACCAGTGGGTTTCACGACTTTGCGCAGTTCTTCTCTTCGGGCACAAGCAACAAGTGGGAAGGCAAGCTGACCGAGCAGGACATGGCGCGATATGACGCCTGCATGTCCCGGCTGGTCTCAGCCGAAGAACGCTTGTGGCTGGAACGCGGCCTGGCCTCTTAATTCGTCCCGACTTCACGACGGTTTTGGCCGGTCTTAGATGGAAGCCAGTCATTCACCGCCTCGGCCAACCGGTGAGAGCCGGAGCCGCTGGAAAACGCTTCGACAATGGGATGGCGACCCGCGCTCATGCCTTTCTCAAGAACAAGGACCGGGCGATACAGCGTCGAGGTGCCGTTTTTGCCACGGGATGTCGTGCTTTCGATTTCTGCGTGGGACAGGTTGGACAGTTTGTGTTCGACCGCTTCATACCCAAAAACCGATTGGCGGCGGATCAGGATACTGTCTTTGTGCCGATCCAGAATGATCTGAACCCGTCTTACGAAAGCGCAAAACGCACCAAACCCAAGACCGCCTCCGCCGAGGGCGAAGATCAGGCCGAACCAGATGCCTTCGCCGCCCGTGCTCATCAGAAAAATACCGGGGCCGACAAAGGCCAGAATGAAAATGACCAGCGTGATACCGATGAACCAGGGCGTATTGGCGATGATCAGTTGGTTCGGGGTGTTTCGGGTCACTTTCATGGCGGTACGCTAGCACCGTTCCAACACCCTGTTCCAGTTTGTTTCATCACCGTCTTGCGTGAAATCAGGCTGAAACGCGCAGGGCCAGGGCAGCGCCGTCCTTGATCTCGGGCAGTGTGGTTGGCGGGGTCAAGGCCAGGTTCGGCATGCCAGACACAGACTGCGCCTGTGATGCGCGCGATCTTCATTCGGGCGGGTATCACCCGCGCAATTGTATGTCTCGCGCTTGAATTCCAAGTTTTGTTGCGCGATGAGCAATCCCAAAAAAGCGAGGGCTTCATGGACGCTTCATCCACCTATCAGGACACTTTGCCGCTGAGTTCGGACGCATTGCTTGCGCAGATGGAAGATTGGGGGCTGACTTATCGCCTTCATACCCATGTGCCATTGCGTACGGTCGAGGATGCAAAGGCGGTCGAAGACCAGTTCATGACACCCGGAGAGAACGCGCTGAGGGTCAAGAACCTGTATCTGCGCGACAAGAAAAAGCGCAATTATCTGGTGACCTTGGAACAAAGTCGCGAGATTGATCTCAAGGCTTTGGGGGCCGAGTTGGGCATAGGCAACCTGTCCTTCGGCTCGGCGGACCGGCTGTTTCAGAATCTCGGCATACGCCCCGGCGCGGTCAGCCCGCTGGCGATGATCAACGGTGTTCAGAATGATGTCAGGTTCTTCATGGATGCGGCGGCACAGCAGGCCGAGGTGATTTACATGCACCCCCTTGTCAACGACCGCACCGTAGCCCTGACGCGGGCCGACATGATGGCCTTTTTCGATCGCACCGGCTGCGCGGTCACGTGGTTGCCCTGATTACGTCAGCGCTTCTTTCAATGCGGCGGCAACATGCGCGGCTGACGGGTTGACGAACAGATGCCCGTCAGCTTCGAACACCGGATCGTCCAGGTGGTTGGGGAAAGCCAGTGGAAGCTCGGTACAGGCCAGCAGGATGGCGGTTCCGGGGCAGGCGTGCTTGTCGCAAAACGCCAGCAGACGGGCGCGGGCCGCGTCAGACGCACCACCATAGAAATCACTGTCGATCATGGCCTGCATCTGGGAAATCTCGGGTTCGGGCAACCGTTCATTCGCGGTAATGCCTTCGGCGGCCAGTCGGTTCGCATAGTTGGTGGCCTGCATCGTCACGGTTGTTCCCAGGACCAGAGCCCGTGATGCGCCGGTACCTGCCGTCGCCTCGGCGGTTGCGTCAAAGATGCTGAGGATCGGCATCGAGACACCCTGCCGTATCGCGTGAAGCCGCGCATGGGGGGTGTTGGACGCGATAATGCCAAAATCGCACCCGGCGCGTTCGAGAGTCAGCAGGGCGTCGCGGAACACCGCGTCAAAATCCGCCCAGCTTGCCTCATCACCGGCGACACCGCGCAGGGCGCGCGTTCTGGCCTGCGTAACGGATTCGATGGTCATTGGTGGGATCGGCAAAGGCGAACCATGGCCGCGTTCCGCGTGATAACGCCCGGCCCCTTCGGCAATCGCCCGGTAATAATCGACGGTCGAGGCCCAGCCCACACCGCCCAGAATGCCGATTTTCTTCATGTGGCCCATCCAGTCTGCCTGTTTGCTCGCATGCAGACTGGACGTTTCCACGCTCGTTGGCCAGAGGCGATCAGGCAGCAAGCTCCGCGACCGCCTTGTGGGCACTTTCCAGCGCCGCATCCGGGTTCACGGCCATCTGATCCGCGGCGATGACGTCAACGTCATGAATGCCGATGAAACCCAGAACGTGGCGCGCGTAATTGGTGGCGAAATCAGCTTCGGATCCGACAGGAACACCGCCCGATGCGATGGCCAGAATGGCACGTTTCCCTTCCAGCAGGCCTTTGGGGCCGTTTTCCGTGTAGGAAAAGGTCAGGCCCGCGCGCGCCACGAGGTCGACCCAGGCCTTGAATGCGGCAGGCACCGAAAAGTTGTAGATCGGCAGGCCGATGACGATGGTGTCGGCCTCTTGCAGTTCGGAGACCAGTTCGTCCGACAGGGCCAGCCGGTCGCGCTGTAGATCGTCGCGCTGGTCGGCGGGGGTGAAATTGGCGGCGATCCAGTCTTCTGTCAGCAGGGGCAGGGGGGTGGCCAGATCGCGGCGGATGATACGGTCTGCGCCCAGTTGCTTGACCACACGGTCAGACAGATCGCGCGTGGTCGAGTTCACGCGGCGGGCGGATGAGTCGATGTGAAGGATCGTTTTGGTCATTGTTTTGGTCCTTTCGGTCAGATGAATCTTGGTCTGCGCCCAATATGATTATTGCGTTGATGAACAAAACTCGGATACATCAACAGTTATTGTTGGAAATTGCACAGTGACGACATTGCCATGGATAATTGGGATGAAGTGAGAACCGCCTATCAGGTGGCACGCATGGGGACGGTCAGCGGCGCGGCAGAGGTTTTGGGCGTTCACCACGCCACCGTGATCCGCCACATAGATGCGATCGAGGCGCGATTGGGTGTCAAACTGTTCCAGCGCCATGCCCGCGGGTATACGCCGACCGAAGCAGGCGACGATCTGTTGCGCGTGGCCCAGGCGACCGAAGATCAGTTCAACCAGCTTGTGGGCCGGATGAAGGGACGCGGAGACGATGTCTCGGGTGAATTGGTCGTGACTTCCCTGGGGTCTCTTGCCCCGTTGGTGGTGCCGACGCTCACCGCGTTTCAAAAGATGCATCCGGACCTGATCGTGCGATACCTGACGGGCGATCGGCTGTTCCGGCTGGAATACGGTGAGGCGCATGTGGCGATCCGCGCCGGATCGGCCCCCGATCAACCCGACAATGTCGTCCAGCCTTTCCGACAAGAGGAAGTTGGTCTTTATGCCAGCGCCTCGTACATCGAACGGTTCGGCAAGCCATCCGGAATCGAAGATTTTGCACGCCATCACTTCGTCAGTTCCGATGACGAAACCAGCCGCGCGCCGTTCACACGCTGGCTGCGCGCGACGGTACCCGCCGACCGCATCACCTTCCGCTGTACCAACAACTTCTGCATGCGCGAGGCGGTTCTGGCCGGTGCCGGCATCGGCTTCATGGCCCGTTGGGAGGCTGCCCGCCACGACAATCTGGTCGAGGTGATTGATCCGCTGCCGGAATGGTTCGGCAATCTGTGGCTGGTGACCCACGTGGACTTGCACCGCACCACCAAGGTACAGGCCTTTCTGAGCTTTCTGAAAGAAGAAGCCAAAGGCTGGCAGCCATGAGCCCGCAGATGCGTGGCCATCTGGCCATGCTTGTCTTTTCAGCCCTTGTGGCAGGCAGCTTTTCGCTGGGGTCCATGATCGCCAACGAAATCGCGCCAGCCGCCCTGAATGCGGTTCGCTTTGCGATTGCTGCTGCCGTGATTGGTTTGGCCGCACTGGCGACAACCGGCCTGCCGCGCAGCGCCGCGCAGGCCCCTTGGCGCTATCTGGTGCTTGGGGCTTTGTTCGCCACCTATTTCGTCCTGATGTTCTATGGGTTGCAAACCGCCCCACCTGTCAGTGCGGCAGCGGTGTTCACCCTGACACCAGTTGTCTCTGCCATGGCGGGGTGGGTCTTGTTGCGCCAAATCACGACTCCGCGCATGGCGCTGGCCTTGACCATTGGCGCCGTGGGGGCGCTTTGGGTGATTTTCCGGGCCGATTGGCAAATGTTCCGCGCCTTTGAAATCGGTGGCGGCGAAATCATCTATTTCTGGGGCTGCGTCGCCCATGCGATCTATACGCCCATGATCCGCAAGCTGAACCGAGGAGAGCCCGCCGTGGTATTCACCTTCGGAACGCTGGTCGCCGGGTGTCTGTTGTTGGTCGCGTTCGGCTGGTCGGACCTGATGGCAACCGATTGGGCCGGGCTTCCCGCTATTGTCTGGATCGGCCTGTTCTACATTTCGTTCTTTGCAACGGCAGCCAGCTTCGTGCTGGTGCAGTTTTCTTCCTTGCGGCTGCCGTCGGCCAAGGTCATGGCCTATACCTACCTGGTTCCCAGCTGGGTCATTCTGTGGGAGATTGCGCTGGGCAAAGGCGTGCCAACCGGTTTGATCCTGGGTGGTGTGGCGCTGACAATCATCGCCCTGCTGATGTTGTTGAAAGAGGAAGTCCCGCCCTCGGTGCAAGTGCGCCGCGCCATGGAATAAGCCACGTCTTCGCTTGAAAAACCCAGCAGACCCTAGATGCATTCCAGTGGTGGAATTTGTTGAGCCAGATCAAGGCACCCCTGTGGGCCCTTCCATAACCTCTTTGGCAGGCAAATGGAGGAGATCATGTTCAAACATATCATGTTGCCGGTTGACCGGCATCTACCGCCCGAAGTTCGCAAAGCAGCCGATGTTGCCGGGCAGGTTGCAAAGTGGCAGGGCGCCAAAATCACTCTGGTCAGCGTCACCGGGGCCCATATGGGTGAATCCTCGGAAACCGAGGCCGAGATCGACAAGGAATTGGCGGGGTTCACCGAACAGTTGGCCGCAGAAAGTGGATCAGACGTTTCGATGCGCAAAATCCACTCGGTCGACGTTGCCGCTGAGGTGGACAGCGATCTGACCCGCGCGGCCGAGGAGATCGGCGCAGATCTGGTCATTGTCGGCACCCACGCGCCCCGGATCACCGACTATATTTTTTCCAGCCACGCCGGTTATCTGGCGAAACACGCCAGCATGTCAGTCTTTGTGGTGCGCTAGGCCTCGCCCGACTTTGGCAGTTCAGTTTCCAGAAACCGTTCGAACGCGTCCAGATTGACGGGCTCGAATTGTCCGAATCCCTGCATCCAGACCGAAGCGGCGCGCAAGGCGTCGGGTTCCAGCTTGCACCATTTTACCCGCCCGCGTTTTTCCTGACTGATCAGACCGGCCTTGGTCAGTATGACCAGGTGTTTGGAGATCGCCGCCAACGACATCTCGAACGGTTCGGCCACATCCGTCACCGCCATGTCATCCTCCAGCAGCATCGCCAGAATGGCGCGGCGGGTGGGGTCGGCGAGGGCTGCAAAGACGGTGTCGAGATCGTTGGACATGAGTCCGCTCAACCATAGCCGCCGGGATTGGTCAACCATTTGGTTGAATATGCGGATTCTGGGCTTTGGCGGCACAACGGTGGCCCTCGAAACTAATGACACGCCCTGTGACTTCTGAAAATCATCAAATTTTCAATGCTTTAGGCTGCGTCAATGAGGGCATTCAAGGTCGTTGACTCTGCGCGCTTCGCGCCTTAGCACCATGCCCAAGATTGTACGAGGGAAACGCCCGTGACCGATGATGACCAAAAGCAGCGTATGGCGCAGCTTGAGGCCAAGATCGAAGCGGCGAAAAAGGCCAAAGCGCCAAAGCCTCGTGCGGATGCTGACGTGTCCGGTGGTGAGCTTGCCTGGCGGATGGTCATCGAAATGGTATCCGGTCTGGGGATCGGATTTGGCATCGGATACGGGCTGGACAGCCTGCTCGGGACGATCCCGATCTTTCTGGTGCTGTTTACATTGCTGGGCCTTGTCGCGGGCGTGAAGGTTATGCTCCGCAGCGCGAAAGAGGTTCAAGAGAAACAAACGGCGGCAACGGCTGCCGAGAAGGACGAGAGGGACTGAACGTGGCAACCGAGACCACCGCAGCAGAAGGCAGCAGCCTGGTATTCCACCCGATGGATCAGTTCATTGTCAAGCCGCTGTTCGGCGACGGTGCAGTAGGCATGTTCACGGTCACCAACGTGACCCTGTGGTTGTTCTTTGCAGTGCTGGCCATAATCGCTCTGCTGGTACTGCCCACCTCGAAACGCGCCATCGTTCCGACCCGTATGCAGTCGGTGGCCGAGCTGGCCTATGGCTTCATCTACAAGATGCTGGAAGACATCTGCGGCAAGGAAGGCGTGAAATACTTCCCCTATGTCATGACCCTGTTCATGTTCATCGTCTGCGCGAACTTCCTGGGGCTGATCCCGACCTCGTTCACCACCACGTCGCATTTTGCCGTGACCATCCCGCTGGCGCTGGCCGTGTTCCTGACCGTGACCGTGCTGGGTTTCGTGAAAAACGGCGCCGCATTCCTGGGTCTGTTCTGGGTCTCCAGCGCGCCTCTGGCGCTGCGCCCGATCCTGGCGATCATCGAGCTGATCTCGTACTTCGTGCGCCCGGTCAGCCACTCCATTCGTCTTGCCGGCAACGTCATGGCTGGCCACGCGGTTATCAAGGTTTTCGCGGGCTTCGCCGCGATTGCCGTGATCTCGCCCGTGTCGGTTCTGGCGATCACCGCTATGTATGGTCTTGAGGTCCTGGTGGCCTTCATTCAGGCCTACGTATTCACCATTCTGACCTGTGTTTATCTGAAAGATGCGCTGCATCCTTCGCACTAAGGTCCGATACCCCAACATCGAAACTTCCAATTCGTAAGGAGATACATCATGGAAGGCGATCTCGCACACATCGGCGCAGGCCTGGCAGCAATCGGTTCCGGCGCAGCCGCAATCGGGGTGGGCAACGTAGCAGGCAACTTCCTGGCCGGCGCCCTTCGCAACCCTTCGGCGGCTGCTTCGCAGACCGCAACCCTCTTCATCGGTATCGCGTTCGCAGAAGCCCTGGGGATCTTTGCATTCCTGGTCTCGCTGCTGCTGATGTTCGCCGTATAATCTGCGGAACCTGATCCTTACGCGCAGGTGGGTCCAAGCCATAGCGGCCCACCTGTTGTAAAGACAAGTTTCCGACGGAGGATATCATGGCGACTGAACCCCTTACAAAAGAGGTAGCTGGCTCGTGCGTCGACTCCTATGGCTCTGCCATCGGGATGCCACAGCTCTGCTTCGATTGGTTCCCCAACCAGATTTTCTGGCTGGTCATTACGCTGGTCGTCATCTTTCTGGTCCTGTCCCGCGTGGCCCTGCCGCGCATCGCGGCAATCCTGGCTGAACGTCAGGGGACCATTACAAATGACCTGGCTGCGGCCGAAGATCTGAAGGCCAAGGCGGTCGAGGCCGAAGAGGCCTATAACAAGGCGCTGGCCGATGCCCGTGCCGAAGCGCAGCGTATCGCTGCCGAAGCACGCGCTGAAATTCAGGCTGGACTGGATGACGCGATTGCCAAGGCGGATGCGGAAATCGCTGCCAAGGCGGCTGAATCGGAAAAGGCAATCGCCGAAATCCGTGCCGGTGCGCTGGAAAGCATTCAAGTGGTTGCCAAGGATACGGCGGCTGAACTGGTCACCGCACTGGGCGGCGAGGCAGATGCCAAAGCCATCGACAGTGCAGTAGACGCACAGACGAAAGGATAAGTGACATGCGGAACACTCTTGCCCTTATCCTGACCGTTGGTGCCGCCAGCCCCGCGCTGGCTGCAAGCGGCCCGTTCTTTTCGCTTGGCAATACCGACTTTGTCGTCCTTCTGGGCTTCATCGTCTTCATCGCGGTCCTGTTCTACTTCAAGGTCCCCGGTATGATCGGTGGCGCGCTGGACAAACGTGCCGAAGGCATCAAATCCGAACTTGACGAAGCCCGTGCTCTGCATGAAGAAGCCCGCAGTTTGCTGGCCTCGTACGAGCGCAAGCAGCGTGAAGTTCAGGGGCAGGCCGATGCGATCGTCGCGGCAGCGAAGGAAGACGCGGCCTTGGCGGCAGAACAGGCGAAAGCTGACTTGGAAAAGTCGATCGAGCGTCGTCTGGCCGCAGCTCAGGACCAGATCGCTTCGGCCGAAGCGTCTGCACTGAAGGAAGTGCGTGATCAGGCCGTATCGGTTGCGGTTTCGGCGGCCAGCTCGGTTCTGGCAAAGCAAATGACCGCAGCGCAGGCCAACAAGCTGATCGATGCATCGATTGCAGATGTGGATGCCAAGCTGCACTGACGGGTGACCCCGACAGACACGTGATACAGACGACCCGAGAGCTTTTGGCTGTCGGGTCTTTTGTTTTTGCCATGCTTCTGTTTCTGTTGTTTCAAACACTCCGAATCCTACCACCTGCCGGGGATCAGGTTGATAGGAGCGCCCTGATGGGGGCGTGAAAACAACAGGGAAAGACAGGCGGTGTCAGGCAACGCAGTTTCGATGAATATTGTCGGCGTCGTCCGAAATGGCGGGTCAGCGCTGATCGACACGATCAACAGAATCGAAAACCTGTCTGCGCAGTTGCACCGGTTCACCGTCACCATTGCCACGAACGACAACACGGACGGTACGGATCAAGTGTTGTCCGACTATGCGGGTCAAAGCCGGTATGTTGATATCCTGCAGCTGGATGGTCTTGCGTCAGAATTGCCAAACCGGGTCGAGCGTATCACGGCGGCCAGAAATGCAGTTCTCAAAAAACTCGAGGATCAGGACACGGACCTGGAGTTGACGCTGGTGTTGGATCTGGATGGTCCGAATACCTGCCTGGATGCCCAGGCGGTTCTGATAGCAGCGCAGCGGGTCGCCCCGTTGTGGGAGGGCGTTTTCGCCAATCCAAAACCAGCATATGACGATATCTACGCCCTGCGTTGTTCGGGCTGGTGTGATGAAGACGTGTGGCAACGCATTCAAAGCACGCGCCGGCCGCTGTTCGGGCGTCGCAAGTGGCGCCGGTCCGTCATGAAGTCCGCTGTTTTTGACCGCCAGTTTCACATTGCTGCCGATACGCCCCTGATCCCGGTCGACAGCGCATTCGGCGGTGCCGGGTTGTATAAATCCCGCGCGTTGCGAGGGTTGCGCTATTCTTGCCGGGACGAAAAAGGCGAACAGGTGTGCGAACATGTAATGCTGCACAAACGTCTGAGAGATCGCGGCGCAAGGCTGTTCATCGACCCGGCGCTGACGACACTGGCCGCGGAGGACCGTCTGGGAGAAGGCAGCGGCGCGCCGTTCCCCCGACATCTGCTGCCAGCCGCGTCAGGCGCTGCCTAGTCCCGGCCTTGCCCTGCCAAGTCTGCAAAATCCGGACCGCGCTCAGCCCCGCCCAGTTTCGTGTTGCAGCCTTTGTTGCGCAATAGCTTCGTTCCGATCGGCCTTTTGCTGGTCCGCCATGCAGCGTTCCACAAAATCCAAATGGCGTTCGATTGCATTTCGGGCGGCCAAGGGATCACGCTCTTGCAGCGCCGCATTGATGGCGCGGTGCTGATCCAGGATGGCCTCGCGGGTGGCGCGCTGACGGAACATGGTCTGACGGTTGTAGAACACCCCCTGCACCAGAAGGTC
This sequence comes from Ruegeria sp. AL12, assembly GCF_056540885.1. Classification (NCBI taxonomy): domain Bacteria; kingdom Pseudomonadati; phylum Pseudomonadota; class Alphaproteobacteria; order Rhodobacterales; family Roseobacteraceae; genus Ruegeria; species Ruegeria sp. AL12. Next base: position 57,519 of record NZ_JBQFXN010000010.1, read on the forward strand.
ATACATCGAGCGCATCATGTGCAGCATCACCACATTGTGGCTGGCTTCGATGATGGCCATGTGGAACTCGGCGTCCAGCTGCGCCTCGTCATTCGCAGCGTTTCGGTTATGGGCCGCCTGCATCTTGTCAAAGATCGCCTGAACGACCTTCAGGTCGCTGTCTGATCCCAGGCGCGCGGCCCGTTCCGCCGCCAGCCCTTCCATGTCACGGCGAAAGGACAGGTAATCGAATACGGCTTCCTCATGGCTGCCGAACAGGCGGATCAGTGCCGGTGAAAAGGCAGAGCCCAGAACCTCGGCCACATAGATCCCGGATCCGGCTTTCGCGGTCAAAAGCCCCTGTTCCTGAAGGTCGGAAATTGCATCTCGCAGGGACGGGCGCGAAACGCCCATGCGCTCTGCCAACTCCCGCTCGGATGGCAGGCGCTCGCCGGGGCGCAGGATGCCTCGCAGGATCAAAAGCTCGATCTGGCGAACGACTGCGAGCGACAGCTTTTCCGTCTGAACTTTGTGAAATGGCATCGCATCTTCCGAAATTGGTCAATTCATTTGACCATGGACGTCGGTGCTGTTCAAGAATCCCCGGTCGCATCCATTGAATAATTAGGTCAGTAATATTGACTTTAATAGTGGAGAGCTTAGGCTGCGCCGAATTGAGATCGGAGGAGCCTCATGTCCCAACACCCTTTGTTTGCCACCCGGGCCTCGCGAATGAAAGCGTCAGAGATTCGCGAATTGCTGAAGCTGCTTGACCAACCCGGCATCATTTCCTTTGCCGGTGGGATTCCTGATCCCGCACTGTTTCCCGCCGATGCGTTTGCTCAGGCGTTTCAGCAGGCCCTGGGGCCGGATTTGCAAGCGCAGGCGCTGCAATATTCGGTCAGCGAAGGCTATGTCCCATTGCGGCAGTGGCTGGCGCAGCACATGCGCGAAATCGGAGTGGCCTGTGACATCGACAACATCCTGATCACCTCGGGGTCACAGCAGGCGCTGGACTATCTGGGCAAGCTGTTCCTGTCCCCCGGTGACACAGCCCTGGTCGGGTGGCCCACTTATCTGGGCGCGCTGGCTGCATTCAACGCCTACGAGCCACGCTTTGACCGGCTCAATGGCAATCAGGGGGCCACGGAGTACAAGGCCGCAGCGGGCGAAGGCGCAGTGAAATTTGCCTATCTGTCGGCGGATTTTGCGAACCCGACAGGAGAAACCGTGGATTTCCAGGGCAGAGAGGCTTTGCTGGATCTGGCGGAGGAACTGGATTGCGCGTTGATAGAGGACGGAGCCTATCAGGCTCTGCGCTATGACGGGGATCCGATCCCCCCCATACTGTCATTGGAGCAGGCCCGCAAAGGGTCAATCGAGGACTGTCGGACGATCTATTGCGGCAGTTTCTCGAAAACGCTGTCGCCGGGTTTGCGCATGGGATGGGTCGTTGCGTCCAAGCCAGTCATTTCCCAGATGGTGCTGCTGAAACAGGCAGCCGACCTTCATTCCGCGACCATCAACCAGATGGCCGTGCATCAGGTGGCGCAGGCCTGTTTCGACACCCATATTCCGAAAGTACGGAACGTCTATCGCGCCCGTCGTGATGTGATGCTGAACGCGATGGAACAGCATATGCCTGGCGGGGTGGAATGGACACGTCCCGAGGGGGGAATGTTCATCTGGGTCACGTTGCCCGAGGGGATGGTTGGCTCTGACCTGCTGGCGCGTGCGCTGGACACCGTCAAAGTGGCATTTGTTCCGGGGCAGGCGTTCTTCCCGGATGGCAGCGGGGCAAATACCATTCGTCTCAGTTTTTCAAATTCTGACGAGGCGACAATTCGCGAAGGCATTCGCCGACTGGGAGAGGTGCTGCGGGCCTGACGTCCGGAAAGGTTCTGTTAACCAAAATGCTGCAACTCTGCGGCATGATCCGGTTCCTCGCACCTCTCTTGCTGGCCGCCTGCGCCGCCGGCACTCCGCATTTCCGCGACGTTCCAGCCACGCGCGTGGCTGTGAATGGCAGTGTCTTTGATGTGCGTGTGCGCGGCGACCTGGCCGAGGCTGTGCGGATCAACGCGCAATACGCCCCTCGGCTGGGCCCGGTCCGGGATCGCGCCGCTTTGGCGATGGCGCAGGTTTCGGGATGTCCCATTCTGGACGTGCTGGGGGATGCAGCCGTGACCGTTGGGGTTTTGGGGTGTGACCGCGATGCGGGTGAGCGGCTTTTGCTGACGGCCGTCTCGACCCCTAATTACGAATGCATCGACTTTGGTCTTTATGAAAACGTCGGCGGCGAGCGCGGGTATCAGATCTTTGAATGCACGCCGTATTGAGATGCGCGCGTTCTTGCGTATTTCGGCAAGATGTTGTGGATAACTCGGGCTGATATCCCATATCCTGCGCAACTCCGTTGACTCAGACCCCATCCCTTGCGCAGACTTCCAATGCACAGGAATCATGGGACACGCAGCCATTGCGTTTCAGCAAGCTCAAACTGACCGGCTTCAAAAGCTTTGTTGATCCGACCGATTTGATCATCGCGGACGGGTTGACCGGTGTGGTGGGCCCGAATGGTTGCGGCAAATCCAACCTTCTGGAAGCTTTGCGTTGGGTGATGGGCGAAAACCGCCCCAAATCCATGCGCGGTGGCGCGATGGAAGACGTGATCTTTGCCGGGGCGGCCACGCGACCCGCGCGCAACTTTGCCGAAGTTGTCCTGACAATGGACAACTCGGAACGTCTGGCGCCGTCGGGGTTCAACGACAGCGATCAACTGGAAATCGTTCGCCGCATCACCCGGGATGTGGGCAGCGCCTACAAGGCGAACGGCAAGGACGTTCGTGCGCGCGACGTGCAGATGTTGTTTGCCGATGCTTCGACCGGTGCGCATTCGCCCGCCTTGGTCGGGCAGAACCGCATTGCCGAACTGATCAACGCCAAGCCGCGTGCCCGTCGCCGCATTCTGGAAGAGGCCGCCGGGATCTCGGGCCTGTATCAGCGTCGCCATGAGGCCGAGCTCAAGCTGAAAGGCACCGAAGCCAACCTGACCCGCGTCGATGACGTGTTGGAGCAGTTGGGCGGACAACTGGCCCAGCTTGCGCGTCAGGCCCGTCAGGCGGCCCGCTATCGTGAAATTGGCGAACAGCTGCGCCAGGCCGAGGGGATGCTGCTGTATCGACGTTGGAAAGAGGCCGACATGGCCCGCCAGCAGGCCGAAGAAAAACTGCGTGAGCGGATCACCGAAGCCTCCCGTGCCGAGGCTGAAGCCCGCGCCGCTGCCGCAAAACGTGCCGAGATCGAGGAAACCCTGCCGCCGCTGCGCGAGGAGGAGGCCATTGCCGCCGCCGTGCTGCAACGCCAGCAGGTGCAGCGCGATCAATTGTCCGATCAGGAAACCCGCGCCCGTCAAGCGATCGAGACGCTGACCAACCGAATCCAGCAGCTGGCCAACGATATCGAACGCGAAGCCGGATTGAACCGCGATGCGGGACAAATGATTGAACGGCTGGAATGGGAAGCGCGCGAACTGGCCAAGGCGGCAGAAGGTCACGATGAGAAAGTGGCTGAAGCGGCGGAAATCGCCCGCGAGGCAGCCTCGATCCTACAGGAACGCGAAGACCACCTGTCGCAGCAAACCGAAGATATGGCCCGTCTTGTTGCCCGGCACCAGTCCGCCCAGCGTCTGGTCGAAGACAGTCGCAAGACACTGGCCCGATCCGAGGGTGAAGAGGAAGAAGCCCGCAAAGCCGTGGACGAGGCCAAGACGGCCCTGATCCGCGCCAGCGAGGCGTTTGAAGACGCCCAATCGGGCGAAGAAGAAGCCCGTGAAGCAGTCGAAGCCGCCGAAGAGGCGCTTGCCGCGGCGGATGAACTGCGCAACGAAACGCAAGCGCGCGAAGCCGAGGCCCGGGCGCGACGGTCCGAGGCAGAAGGCGAGCTGGGCGCGATCCGGGCCGAAACCACGGCGCTGGCCAAGCTGGTGGAACGCGACACGGCGGAAGGCGGCCAGGTGCTGGACCTGCTGCGCGTCGAACCCGGCTTTGAAAAGGCTTTGGGCGCTGCTCTGGCCGACGATCTTCGCGCGCCGCTGGTCGAGGGTGACGGGCCATCCGGCTGGGTGCAGGTGGCTGGATATGACAGCGACCAGCCATTGCCTGAAGGGTCCGAGCCTCTGGCGCTTCATGTATCGGGCCCCGATCGTCTCAGCCGACGCATTGCGCAAATCGGGTTGGTGGATGCGGATCAGGGCGCACGGTTGCAGGCATCGCTGAAACCCGGCCAGCGTCTGGTGTCCCGCTCGGGCGACCTTTGGCGCTGGGACGGGTTCCGTGCCTGGGCCGAAGACGCGCCAAGTGCTGCTGCTCTGCGGTTGGAGCAGCTCAACAGGCTGGAAGCACTGAAACAGGACCTTGCCCGTGCCGAAGCACAGGCTGACGGTGCCCGTGCCGCGCATGAGGCGCTGTCTCAGCAATTGGCGGATGTGACCGAGGCTGACCGGCGCGCGCGTGAGGCCCGCCGTGCTGCTGATCAGCGCATGGCCGAAACCGCGCGCGCACTGTCGCGGACCGAAGCCGACCGCAATCTGGCCCAGGGCAAGCTGGAAACCCTGACCCTCGCCGTTGACCGCCACAAGGACGACGCCATGGCCGCCCGCGCGCAACTGCGCGACGCCGAAGCGGCTTTGGCCGGTCTGGGTGATCTCGACAGTGCCCGCGCACAGGTCGAAGACATCAAGCAGACGGTCGAGGCGGCGCGGATCACCATGCTGACCCACCGTTCGACCCATGACGAGCTGCGCCGTGAGGGGGACGCTCGCACGCGTCGTACCCAGGAGGTCGCGAAAGATCTCAGCGGGTGGCGCCACCGTTTGGAAACGGCTGAAAAGCGGATTTCCGAACTTGCCGAGCGCAAGGAAAGCTCGGAAGAAGAGCTGACCGAGGCCATGGCCGTGCCCGGCGAAATCGCCGAGGCGCGTGAGGAGCTGAACGAACAGATCGAAGCCGCCGAAGCACGGCGCGCCGAAGCCGCCGACAAATTGGCCGAAGCCGAGGCTATGCACCGTGAAATCGTTCTGGCCGAACGGGAGGCCGAGCGTCTGGCATCAGAAGCGCGCGAAAGCCGTGCCGCGGCCGAGGCGCGCTGTGACGCGGCCAAGGAAAGTGTTGTCGCGGCGGCCGAACGGATTGCCGAAGATCAGCAGCTGACCCCGAACCAGTTACTGAATCAGTTGGATGTAAACCCCGACCAGATGCCTGCTGCGGATGTTCTGGAATCCGAAGTGAACCGCCACAAACGCCAACGCGACGCAATGGGTGCGGTGAACCTGCGCGCCGAAGAGGACAGCAAGGAGGTTCAAGAAGAGTTCGACACGCTCAGCGGTGAAAAAGCCGATCTGGAAGAGGCAATCAAAGCCCTGCGCATCGGCATCGCCAGCCTCAACCGGGAAGGGCGCGAGCGTCTGCTGACCGCGTTCGAACAGGTCAACTCGAACTTCGCCATGCTGTTCAAGCACCTCTTTGGCGGTGGCGAGGCCAATCTGGTCATGGTCGAAAGCGACGATCCGCTGGATGCGGGGCTCGAGATCATGTGCCAGCCGCCGGGCAAGAAACTGTCGACCCTCAGCCTGTTGTCCGGAGGGGAACAGACCCTGACCGCAACGGCGCTGATCTTTGGCGTCTTCCTCGCCAACCCCGCGCCGATCTGTGTGCTGGACGAGGTCGACGCGCCGCTGGATGACGCCAACGTCACCCGTTTCTGCGACCTGCTGGACGAGATGTGCCGCCAGACTGACACCCGTTTCCTGATCATCACCCACCACGCGGTGACCATGGCGCGCATGGATCGCCTGTTCGGTGTCACGATGCAGGAACAGGGCGTCAGCCAGCTGGTTTCGGTCGATCTGAAGAAGGCCGAACAGATGGTCGCCTGACCGCTCACTGGAAGTTTATGACGGTTGCGGCTTTATCGCGCTAACGTGAGCGCATGACGCGCTTTTTGATCCCCGCCCTCATCGCCGCCGGCCCTGTTTTTGCAGCCGACTGGCCTGTCAAAACCGGGGACACGCCCCTTACAGCCGCAGAGCTTGATGCTTTGGCGGGGCAGACGCTGACCTTTTACGACGACGGACAGGCCAAATTCTCGGCCGGGGGCGCCTATTCCTATACATATGCAAGCGGAGATTCTGCCTTTGGAACTTACGCGATTTCCGATGATGGCAGCGTGTGCATCGCGTACCGCAATGGGTTCAGCCGATGCGATTTGTATGTGCGCAACGGGGGCAGGTTGATCCTGATTGACGAAAAAGGCGATCGGTATCCGGTGCGTAGTAAGTGAAATTGATCTGAAATTTTTGCAATTTCCGTGCATTTGATAGGGAAAACCCGACAAATCGGATGGTGTATGGGAGAAAAACTGACAACCAAGGTGGTATCGTCCCGAAAATTTTCACTGACGGACGGAGACAGGCACATGTGCCGATTCTTGGCTTGGGTTGGGCAGCAGCGATATCTGGACGAACTGGTCCTCGAGCAAGAACAATCGCTTGTCATTCAAAGCCGAAACGCATTGATCGGAAAAACTCCGATAAACGCGGATGGGTTCGGTCTGGCATGGTATTCTGATCGTGACACGCCATGCTTTTACAAGGACACCCATCCGGCGTGGTCCGATGCCAATCTGAAGCAATTGGCGCATCACACGAAATCCCGGCTGTTTCTGGCCCATGTACGGGCCTCGACGGGTACGGCGACCTCGCGCAACAACTGTCACCCCTTCGGCGTCGGCAGGTGGAGTTTCATGCATAACGGTCAGGCCGGGGGTCATGAACGAATCCGGCAAGAGCTTGATGCCATGATCCCGGCGCATCTGTACCTGCATCGTATGGGCGCAACCGAGAGCGAGGCGATCTTTCTCATCGCTCATGGCGAGGGGCTGGACACCGATCCTGTGGGTGCAATGGCGCGTGCGGTCGGTCGGGTCGAAGCCCTTTCCAGGCGCCGCGGAGCATCACCCTATCTTCGGTTTGCCGCCTGCTGGTCGGACGGCAAACGGGTTTTTGCGGCCCGATATGCCTCGGATCGGTTTGCGCCCAGCTTGCACTACAAGGCCTGCAAAGACGGTATCATCATTTCGTCCGAGCCATTGGATGCCATCAACGAGGGATGGCTCGAGATACAGCCCAACACGGCAATCGAAACCGAGGGTGCCACGGTGACGACGCGCGCCTTTGCGCCTTGTGTTCCGCAGCAACGGGAATGGGTCGCGTAAGCGTGATTGCTGCCTAAAGCCGGTTCAATAGATCCACTGTCGGCCACGCGTCGGCCAGCAGGCCAAGCCGCTTCTGTTCCGCCTGCACGGCCGCCCGCGTGCCAGCGCCCAGGATCCCGTCGACATTGCCAACGTCATACCCTTTGGCCTGAAGCTTACTTTGCAGCTGCTTCATCTGTGCACCGTTCAGACCCTGTGCGGGATTGCCGGCATCGTAGATCTGCGCCCCTTCCAGACGTGTTCCGAAATAGGCGGCGGTCAGGACATAGACAAAGCTCTGGTTCCATTCGAAATAGACGTCGAAGTTGGGATAGGCCAGAAAGGCCGGGCCTTTGTGCCCCTGGGGCAGGATCAGCGAGGCAGGCAGGTTTGCGAGCGACCCGCTGCGTGCCTGAACGCCCATGGCCTGCCAATCGGCCACAGACCGGGGCTTGCCGGGGCCGGACAAAGACCAGTCCATCTGCGCGGGCACCGTGACCTCTTGCAACCACGGTTCGCCTGCGCGCCAGCCCAGATTCGACAGCATCTTGGCGCCGGACATCAGCGCATCCGGGGCCGAGGTTTTCAGGCGGACACGCCCGTCGCCGTCACCATCGACACCGTTTTCCAGAATGTCACGCGGCAGCATCTGGACCATACCGATTTCGCCGGCCCATGCGCCCGTTGTGCGGGCCGGGTCGAAATCACCATTCTGATAAAGTTCGATGGCGGCGAAGATTTGAGGGCGGAACAGGTCGGGGCGACGGCAGTCATGGGCCAAAGTCACCAGTGCATTGCGGGTGTTGAAGTCGCCCTGAAATGATCCGTAATCGGTCTCGAACGCCCAGAAGGCCAGCAACACCCCGCGTGAGATGCCGTATTGCTTTTCGATCCGGTCAAACACCGCGTCATATTTGCGCGACATCGCCTGCCCGCGTTCGATCCGATTGGCCGAGATCAGCCGTCGGGAAAACTCGATAAAGGGTTTCTGAAACACCCCCTGCGCCCGATCGGCCTTCAGCACGGCGCTGTCCTGCTGCACGCCTTTGAAAAACGCGTTCACGGTGGATTTGTCAAAGCCTTGCTGCACGGCCTCGGTCTTTAGCCCTTTGACAAAGGAATTGAAGCCACCACCACATTGGGCCAGGGCAGGTTGGGCAAACAGGGTGGCGGCGATCAGGCCGGAAAGAAAACGCATGACAAATGTCCGTCAGTAAATCAGGTCGATCCCAACCGACACCGACACGAGCCCAAGCGCAAGCCCCCAAACACGCCACAACATGCGACATGCGCGGAAAATGTCCAAAGCTCCGATCTCGCGCTGAGCGTTGCCATTGACCCATGCCAGATCCCGCACCTTGCCGTCATAGCTGCGCGGCCCGGCCAGGGCGACGTTCAGCGCGCGGGCCATGGCGGCCTCGGGCCAGCCCGCATTGGGCGAGATGTGACGGTGCGCATCTGCCAAGACTTCGCGCCAGCGCGACCACTGGCCCGACAGCGCCACGATCATCACGCAGGTCAGGCGGGCCGGAATCAGGTTCAGCAGGTCGTCGAACCGTGCCGAAGCCCAGCCAAACGCGCGGTACGTTTCATTGCGATATCCGATCATGCTGTCGGCCGTGTTCACCGCCTTGTAGACCAGCAGCCCCGGCAACCCGGCAATCAGAAACCAGAAAGCAGGCGCGATGACGCCGTCGCTGACGTTCTCAGCGGCGCTTTCGATGGCCGAGCGTGCCACCTGTGCCTCGGTCATGTCCCGTGTATCGCGCGAGACGATCATGGCCACCCGTGCCCGCCCCTCTGACAGCGAGGCCATCAGCCCTTCGCCCACGGCGCGCACATGGGTGACCAACGATTTTTGCGCCAACAGGATCGCGCAGACCAGGATTTCAATCACCGGCCCCAACAGGGACAAACCCCAGCCAAGCGCCCCTGCGCCGCAAACCAGCAGGACAAGCACACCCACCCCTTTTGAACGGCGCTGGGCCCCGTGGTTCAGGCGTGTATCCAGCCAGCCTATCAGGTTGCCGATCATCACCGCCGGATGCCTGACGCGCGACCAGAGCCAGTCGGGTTCCCCCAGTGCTGCGTCCAGACACATGGCACAGACCAGCATCAGGCCAGGGCTCACAGGGCGGCCTCCAACCTGTTCCATCCATCCTCGGGCGGGAGCCCAAGGCGCAGATAGGTTTCAGAATAGGGGAAGATGCGGCTCCAGATGTGGGACTGTGCCAGACGGCCTTGCCAATGGGCGGCGTTGTCGACCTGATAAAGTCGGAACAAGCTGGTGCCGCCGATCACCTTGGCCCCCTTTCTCGTGACCAGCGCATCCAGCCTTGAGGCCTCGTCAGCCAGACGCGCACGCGTGGCGTCCGCCCAGCGGTTGTCCATCAAAGCCTGTGTGCCGACCCGCAAGGCCGGGCCTGATACCGACCAAGGGCCGGTCAGATCGTTCAACCGACTGATCATATCCGGCCGTCCGATGGCAAACCCCAGCCTTACCCCGGCCAGCCCCCAGAATTTGCCAAAACTCTTCAGCACGATCACGCCGGGGCGGTCGGCCAGATGGATCAAGGACTTGTCCGGCATGACGTCGCAAAAGCTTTCGTCAATCACGGTAAGTGGTGCCGATACGTCGCTTTCCTGCCAGATTCGCCCGTCCGGGTTGTTCGGATGTACGATCACGCGGGTGTCGCTGGGCGCGTCTTGCCGTACCTTCCACCCCTGCGCCGAAAAGGCGGCGGCGTGTTCGTTATAGGTGGGCGGCGTGATCTGTACCGTACCCGTCGCGGCCAGAGCCGGCAGACGCGCGATGATCGCCGACGCTCCGGGCGCGGGCAGGATCGCGGCACGCTGCGGCACGTTCCAGAACCGGCGCGCGGCATCGCTGAGCCGTTCAAACGCCCCGTGATCCGGCAATTCGGCCCAATCCCCGGCCGTCAGGCCGGACACGGGATAGGCATGAGGATTGATGCCGGTGGACAGATCGATCCAGTCGGTGCGTTGCCCGCCATATTTGACAATCGCCTTGTCCAACCCGCCGCCATGGTCACGAACCGCGCGTGGATCCAGATCTTCGTCCAAAGTGTTCATCTGCTCTCTCTGCGAGAAATTACCGCTTTTGGACCGCTTCAAGCGGATTTTCGCCTCTTACACAAGCAAATCCGCCTGTTCACGGGCCTGTGGGGCTGCTGTTAACACTTTGTTAAGGAAATAACGAGATCACGGACCACGGGGGTCGGCACCACTCACCATACCAAGTGCCGAGGTTGTTGCAAATGAAAGTTCTGATTGTTGAGAGTAATCCCGACCTTGGTCGGGTCTGGAAAAGGCATCTGGAACGGCAGGGCGCCGAGGTCACGCTGGTCGAGACGCAGGAAGCCGCCATTCTGGCGCTGTACGGCACGGATTTCGAAATCATCGTGCTGGATCTGGTTCTGGAAACCGGAAGTGCATTGGCCGTGGCCGATTTTGCAAGCTATCGCCGCCCCCAGGCGCGGGTGATCTTTGTGACCAACACCACCTTCTTCTCGGATGGATCGATATTTGCCCACAGCCCGAACGCCTGTGCTTATGTGCAAAGCGAAACACCGCCAGAGGATCTGGCGGCGATGGTCGAGCATTACGCCGCAGGGCGCTGATCGCGGCGGTGCGGTTCTGTGTAATCCAGCACCGGGTTCACCGGAATGATCCGGTGCGGATTGATGCCGTCATGGCTGTAGTGATAGTGGCGCACGATATGGGTCATGTTCACGGTGGGCGCCACGCCGGGCCATTGGTACAGTTCGCGCGTATAGGCCCATAGGTTCGGGTAATCGATCAGGCGCCGCTTGTTGCATTTGAAATGCAGATGGTAGACCGGATCAAAGCGGATCAGCGTCGTAAACAGCCGCCAGTCAGCCTCGGTGATCCGATCCCCCATCAGGTAACGGTTCCGGGCCAGACGATCTTCCAGCCAGTCCAGCGTGTCGAACAACGGGCCCACGGCGGCGTCATAGGCCGCTTGCGAGGTGGCAAAGCCGGACTTGTAGACGCCGTTGTTGACGTCTGAATAGATGCGCGCGTTGACCTCTTCGATTTCACTGCGCATCGCTTCGGGCCAGTAATCATCGGTATTGCCGGTGACCTCGTCGAAGGCCGAATTGAACATGCGGATGATTTCCGAGCTTTCGTTCGACACGATGGTTTCCTGCCGCTTGTCCCACAGGATCGGCACGGTCACGCGCCCCGAATAGGCTGGATCGGCTTTGGTATAGATCTGGTGCGCGAAGCCCAGCCCGTAAAGGTCATCTCCTGTCGCGCCGTGAGCGTCTGTTTCAAAGGTCCAACCCTGATCAAGCATGTCCGGATGCACGACCGACACCGAGATCAGATCGCTCAGCCCTTTCAACTCGCGAAAAATCAGCGTGCGATGGGCCCAGGGGCAGGCATAGCTGACGTAAAGGTGATAGCGCCCGGGTTCTGCTTTGAACCCGCCTTTGCCTGATGGTCCCGCCTCGCCGTCAGCTGTCAACCAATTGCGAAACTGCGCGGCGCTGCGCTTGAATGCACCGCCCGTGGATTCGGTATCATACCAGGTGTCTTGCCATTTTCCGTCGACCAGCAGGCCCATGTCTTTTCCTCCGCATGTGCGTTTTGAAAAACATAGGGCCAGGGCTTGCATCTTCCTATGCGAGCGCCCGCGCAAATGCTCTGCATCCGCGCACAGTCGAGTTCGGGATTTCTGTGCAACAAACCTCGGCCGGATCGTGCTTCTGTGACGTGGTTCACTGGATTTTTACAACTTATCCCGCACAATAGAAGTCATTCACGGGGGAACGGATTAATGAGTACCTATGTTTCAAAGGAAATACGCGCCGAGTTAGACGCGGCCCGAATCGCCACATTGAAAAAAGCCAGCCGATTACGGGTGGAGATGGGCGACAATACCTACAAAATACTCAAATTGTGGAAAGACGGTTTTACGGTTGAGGCGGAAACCACGCCGCGCTTGCGCGGGCTTGTTGATATCTTTGACGGGGCCAACCACCTCTATCAATGCCTCATCGTCGCGGATGAGGATGAAGGCGGTGAGATGCGGTATGAATTCAAACGCAGCACGGCCGCCCATGACAGCGCGCCGCTAGACTTTTACCGCGCGCCCGATGCGCCGATTGCACTGCTGGGGCATGACGACTAGGGGCGAATTTCAACCGGTGTTCCGATTTGGCCCGGGGTTTGGTCGATGCCAGAGGCCATCGGTGCCAGCCTAAAGACAGGCACGCGCGGGCCAAAGCGGACTCAACCAAGGCAACCGGCACCTGTGAAAACAGGGCAGGTCTTTCAAGCTCTGGCCGGCACGTACTTATTGCAGATCACCGAAGGCTCGTTTCAGCCGCAGGCAAGCATCCTCGACCCGCGCCCGTTGCGTGGCGAGGTTGAATCGTTCAAACGTTTCCCCTCCAGTGCCGAAACCCGGGCCTGACGATGTCGCGATCCGCGCGTCCTCGCGCAACCGGCGGACAAATTCAGCGTGATCCATGCCGGTGCCCGAGAAATCGACCCAGGCCAGATAGGTCGCCTGCAAGGGCATCGACCAGAGCCCCGGAATCTCGGTGATGGTCTGATCGAACAGACGCCTGTTCCCCTCCAGATGCGCGATCTGGGCATCTACCCATTCGGCCCCTTCGGGGCTGTAGGCGGCGGTGATCATCGCCACGCCCAACGCGCCGGGATCGTAATCCAATGTTTGCAGCCGTTGCTTCATGGCCGCGCGCAGTTTGGGATCGGGAATGATCATGTTGCCGGTCCGCTGCCCGGCGATGTTGAAGGTCTTCGACGCCGCAGTCAGCGTCACGGTCCAAGGGCGTGCATCCGGGGCCGCCACGTCCATCGGCACAAATTTGGCGCCGGGATAGACCAGATCGTGGTGAATCTCGTCCGATACAAGGATCAAACCGTTCCGTTCCGCAAACGCGGCCACGGCCTGCAACTCGTCGGGCGTCCAGACACGACCCGACGGGTTTTGCGGCGAACACCACAGCAGCATTTTCTCGGACCCGTCCAGCCGGGACTGGGCGTCGTCCAGATCCAGGCCGTAACTTTCCCCGTCCCGCACCAAAGGGCATTCTACGACCCGGCGGCCCGATTTGTTCACCTTGTGGGCAAACTCATGGTAAACGGGGGTGAAGATCACGATGCCATCACCGGGATCGGTCCAGACATCCAGCGACAGGGCGATTGCATTGCCCAAGCCCTGGGTGGTCAGAATCCAATCCGTGTCGATTTCCCAATCATGGCGGGTTTTCATCCACCATTGAACCGAGGCCAGATAGTCCGGGTGCATCCATGAATAGCCGAACACGCCGTGATCTGCGGCCTTGCGCACGGCCTCGATCACGCAGGGTGCCGTCTGGTAATCGGAATCGGCCGTCCACATGGCCAGACCGTCCTCGGGCGAGACGCCATACAGCATTTCCATCTTGTCCCATTTTGAACTGTTGGTGCCCCGGCGGTCGATCAGGTCGTTGAAAGTCATGTCTGCTCCATTTTCTCGACCGAAAGCTAACCGCAAATCGGGCAGGTGCAAGGGGGGCGTTGCGGCGCGGGGCGGGATGGCCTAAATCAGCCTCATGAAACGCACTATCCTGATCCATCCCGATCCCCGCCTGAAAAAGGTCTGCGCGCCCGTATCCGACCTGACGGACGAGCTGCGCACGCTGGCTGACGACATGCTGGAAACCATGTATGACGCGCCCGGGATTGGCCTTGCCGCGCCGCAGATCGGTGTGCTGGAACGGTTGATCGTGCTGGATTGCATCAAGGAAGAAGGCGAGACCCCGCGCCCGCTGATCATGTTCAACCCCGAGGTCATCGCCTCTTCCGAGGAAAACAATGTTTACGAGGAAGGGTGCCTGTCGATCCCGGAGCAATATGCCGAAGTGACCCGCCCCAAGGTGGTCGATGTCACTTGGATGGACGAGAAGGGAAACCTGCGACAGGAGACTTTCGACGGGCTTTGGGCCACTTGCGTGCAGCATGAAATCGACCATCTGAACGGCAAGCTGTTCATCGATTACCTAAAACCGCTGAAACGGCAGATGATTACCCGCAAGATGCAAAAGCTCAAACGTGAACGGGCGCGCGCATGACCGTCCGCACCTGTCTGCCCTGGCCCGACAAACGCTTGCGCACAAAGGCGGATGAGGTGACTGAAATCACCGATGACATTCGCCGGATTTGGCAGGACATGATAGACACGATGGAGGCCATGCCCGGTGTCGGTCTGGCCGCGCCGCAGATCGGAGTGATGTTGCGTCTGGCCGTGGTCGATGGGTCGGCCGAGCGGGGCAAGGCCGTGCGTCTGGCGAACCCGGAAATCCTGCACAGCTCGATCGAACTGCGTGAACATGAAGAAGCCAGTCCGAACCTGCCGGGCGTGTCGGCCACGGTAAAACGCCCGCGTGCAGTGACTGTCAAATTCCTGAACGAGCAGGGCGTGGTGGACCGTCGCGATTTTGTCGGCATCGAGGCCACCAGTGTCCAGCACCAGATCGACCATCTGAATGGCCGGATGTATTTTGACCGGCTCAGCAAGGTCAAACGCGACATGCTGCTGCGCAAAGCCAAGAAACAGGGGTAAAGATGCGCATTGTTTTCATGGGAACCCCGGACTTCTCGGTGCCGGTTCTGGATGCGCTGGTCGAGGCCGGGCATGAGATCGCCGCCGTCTATTGCCAGCCCCCGCGCCCGGCGGGGCGGGGCAAGAAGGATCGCCCGACACCGGTCCACGCGCGGGCCCAGGCGCTGGGTCTGGACGTGCGTCACCCAACCTCGCTGAAACCGGCCGAGGAACAGGACAGTTTTGCGGCACTGAACGCGGATGTGGCGGTGGTTGTGGCTTATGGGCTGATCCTGCCCCAGCCCATCCTCGATGCGCCGGCTCATGGCTGCCTGAACATTCATGCCAGCCTGTTGCCGCGCTGGCGCGGGGCGGCTCCGATCCACCGCGCGATCATGGCGGGCGATGCGCAAACCGGCGTCTGTATCATGCAAATGGAGGCGGGCCTTGATACCGGCCCCGTTCTGTTGCGACAGGCCACCGATATCGGGCCCGAGGAAACCACTGCGGAACTGCATGACCGGCTCTCGGCGATGGGCGCGGCTTTGATTGTCGAGGCGCTGGCAAAGCTGCCCGGCCTGACCCCTGATCCGCAGCCCGAGATTGGTGTCACCTATGCCGCCAAGATCGACAAGTCCGAGGCCCGCGTGGACTGGTCGGGCCCCGCGGTCGAGGTCGATCGGCAGATCCGCGGCCTGTCGCCCTTTCCCGGGGCCTGGACCGAGATCGACGGCAACAGGGTAAAGCTCCTCGCTTCGCGTCTGGCCGAAGGGCAGGGCGCGCCGGGCGAAGTTCTGAATGACGATCTGTATGTGGCTTGCGGGCAGGGCGCCATAGAGCTGCTGCGCTTGCAAAGGGCGGGCAAAGGCGCGCAGGATAAGGAAACGTTCCTGCGGGGCTGGCCAATCCCGATCGGCACCCGGATGTCTTCGGAGTAAAGCCATATGTTCATGGTGATGATGGGCACTGTCGTGATTGCCGGGATCGTCGGGTATCTGTCCGAACAGACCGGTTTCACCCATAACGGCTATTTGCAATCCATCATCATCTGTGTGGGCGGGGCGTTCCTGTTCTATTTCGTCCGTATCATGTTCGGCATCAGCTTTGGTCCTCCGGGGCTGGATGCGGTGATTTCCTCTGTTGGTGCCTTGATCATCGTGCCGACCCACTGGAGGAAGTGACATGCCAATCGTCGCCCTGATCATCATCGGTGCAGCGGCAGGGTTTCTGGCCACCCGCCTGATGCGGATCGAGGCGGATATCCCGACGACCATGCTGATCGGTATCGCAGGCGCCCTGATCGGAGGGATGCTGCTGCGGTTTCTTGTAACCGTTATGGGGTGGCTGTCTGGTTTTGTCGGGGCGGTTCTGGGTGCGTTGCTGGTGATTTGGATCTGGCAGACCTACCTGCGCCGCTAACCCCTTGACCCGGCGTCTTTCCTCCGTCCAGATCGCCTTCAACGAAAAAGGGGAATGATGATGCCGTATGATTTGAAGCCGGGTGATGTTGCCCTGATGGGCGTTCCTTTGGATCTGCATTCCTCGTTCCTGCAAGGGCCGGCCTTCGCCCCCGGACGCATCCGCGAGGCGCTGCATTCCGGTGCGGCCAACCTGACGGCCGAGGATGGTACCGATCTGGGTGCAAGCACCAAATTCAGGGATACCGGCGATCTGGATGTGTTCGAAATGCGCGGGCAGGAACCGATTGACCGGATCGAGGCCGAAGCGGCGAAACGGATCGCAACCGGCGCGCGCCTGTTGTCGCTGGGCGGCGACCATTCGGTGGCCTATCCGCTGATCAAGGCCCATGCGGATCGGTACGAAGGCCTGAATATCCTGCATATCGACAGCCACCCGGATCTGTACGACACGCAGGATATCGGACCGCTCGGCCATGGCTGCCCCTTTGCCCGGGTGATGGAGACCTGCCCGGTCAAGCGTCTGGTGCAGGTCGGCATCCGCACCATGAACGCCCATCAGCGCGAACAGGCCGACAAGTTCGGCGTCGAGGTGACCGACATGCGCAACTGGCGCCCCGACTTGCAGATTTCATTCGATGGCCCGGTCTACCTGTCCCTTGATCTGGATGCGCTGGACCCGGCCTTTGCGCCGGGCGTCTCGCACCATGAACCCGGTGGGCTGAGCACGCGCGAGGTTATCGACCTGATCCACCGGTTCAAAGGTCAGCTGGTCGGAGCGGATATCGTCGAGCTCAACCCGCATCGCGACCCCTATGGCATGACGGCGATGGTGGCCGCGAAATTCGTCAAGGAAATCGGCGCGCGCTTGCTGAACGGCTGACTTACCGTTCGTCGCACACCGTAGCAGACCCAAGTGCCGGAGCACCCCTGGTGGTCAAATCGAACCGGTTCGCCTCGGCAGCGGTCATCCAGTGCATGCTGTCGGCCGGGGCTGCGAACAGGGTGTACCAGTAAAACTCCTCGTCCACGCCGATATCCTTGAAATAGTCCAGGTATCGGTCATGTTCTGGATCGTCCTCGGGCAAGTCGGTCGCCACCAGACCCGACCCGGCCCAGCTGTGGACACCGACACAGGCCCCCGGTTGCAGCACGCGGCGGTTTCCGGCCAGGAACAGGTCGGTGCCACCGCTGGCCACCAGCCCGTTCGATGGAACAACGGTATCGAACCCGGCCCTGTGCACTTCGCGGGCGAAGATGACATTGGCGTCATCATCAACCGATCCTTCAATGTATTGCAGAACCAAAGTGCGGGCTTCGGGGTTTTGGGCTGTCACTTCCTCAAAGGCAGACAGCGTTGTCTCGTCAATCGTGCCCGAGGCGATGATCTGGTCGCCCTGCGCAACAAAACTGACAGGGGTGTAATACGCGCCGCATGAGGCGAGCAGGGCCAGGCAGGCTGTGATGGATGCAAGTCTAAGTGTCACGTTGGCCTCCGGGCTGTGCTTTCAAAAGGGGTAACAGCATGCCGCTTTGGCGTCCACTGTCGGGCTCAGTTGCGCGGCGGCCGGCTTTTGTAGACCGGCAATTGCCAGCCAAACATCAACGACCCGGCGCGCAACGCCCAGCACACCAAGGCGCAGAGAGCCAGGGAAAACGCAGGCTCTGCCCCCAATCTGGCAGCCAGAACTGCCGTCAGGGCGCCTGTAAAGGCGCAGGACACATAGAGCTCACCTTGTTTCAGCACCAGCGGCACTTCGTTGCAGACCACATCGCGCATCAACCCGCCCAGGCATCCGGTCGTCACACCCATCAAAACGACAATGACCCCGGACTGATCCAGCGTCAACGCCGCGCCGGTTCCGGCCGCGACAGCCACTGACAGTGCAAAACTGTCCAGCCAGACCAGCCAGTTATAGCGGCTTTCCACCAGATGTGCGGTAAAGAACACCAGGACCGACGCCGCGACTGCGATCAGGATGTAATCCGGCTGCCCGACCCAAAAGATCGGGTGACGGTCCAGCAAAAGGTCTCGTACAGTGCCGCCCCCGACGGCAGTCAGGCAGGCCATGAAGGCAAATCCCACCAGATCCAGCTGGGCACGGCTGGCCACCAGTGCCCCCGTCAACGCGAAGATCAGAACCGAGGCATAGTCCAGCAGCGTCAGCGCGGTCACGCCTGTGCCTTCTTCGGTTTGAACGGCGCCATTCCGGCCCGGGCCAGCTCATCAGCTTTTTCATTCTCGGGGTGGCCTGCGTGGCCCTTGACCCATTCCCATGTCACATCATGCCGTTCCTGCGCCTCATCCAGACGCTGCCAAAGATCGACATTCTTGACCGGTTTCTTGTTCGAGGTTTTCCAGCCGTTGCGTTTCCAACCGAAAATCCAGCCGGTGACGCCGTTCTTCACATAGGCGCTGTCGGTGACGACGGTTATCTTCGACGGTCGTTCCAGCGCTTCAAGCGCGCTGATGGCGGCCAGCAATTCCATCCGGTTATTGGTCGTCTCGGCCTCGCCCCCGTTCAGCTCACGCTCTTTCAGAACCCTGTCCCCGTCCATCGCGCGCAGCAGCACGCCCCAGCCTCCGGGGCCGGGGTTTCCGGAACAGGCACCATCCGTATACGCAAACAATTCAGGCATGGGCGAACACCAGAATATATCCGTCATACGATCCGGCCAGGCCTTTGCCCATGCCATGGACTGCGCGGTCAATCGTGAACCCTGCCTTGTTCAAGGCGTCCTCGATCTCGGCCTCGGTGTAATAAGAATAATAACGATCCAGATCATCCCGGTGTTCACCAGTACCCAGCTTCATCCCCAGAAACAGCTGTCCACCGGGTTTCAGAGCCCTGTGGATCGCAGTCAGATGCCGCTGGAAATCAGCGCGCGGCGCGTGCAGCAGGGAAAAGCTGGCGTAAACACCGTCAAATTCGGCCGTCTCGGTGACGTCATCGAACGTACCCAGATAAGCATCCACACCGTTTTCCCGCGCATGTTCGACAAAGGCTGGCGTGGCATCCAGCGCGCGAACCTTCAGCCCCTGACGCATCAGGAACCCGCTGTCCGACCCCGGCCCGGACCCCAAATCCAGTACATAGCCGCCTGCGCCAACCGCATCGGCAAAAGCCTGACGGGCCTCAAGCTGTTCGGGCGGCAGGGGGATTTTCAGATATTCGGCCACCTTGTTTGTATAGGCGTTGATTGTGCGTTCATCGGTCACAGATACACTCCGACTGCAAGACTGGCCAATACGACCGCGGTCAGCAGGATGCGCAACCGCATCCACCAGACCGGTGTCAGGCGCCAGTAGGAAAACAGGGCATCCAGCAACAACAAGCCAGCGAACCCATACATCAGATTGGTGCCCGCATTGACCGGCCCGCCGCCTGTCATGGCAAAGGCCCAAAGCGCGGGCAGAACCGACAACAGATAACACAGGGCCGCTTTGCTGCCCGATGTCTTGGTGGCAAAACCCCAGAGAACACCGGACATGAAGCTGAGGATGACCGATCCATAGAAAAGCTGCACATAAGGCCCCACGAAACGTGGGCCAAAGGTTTGCGCGCCCCAGGCATTCAGGTCGCTGTTCAGATAGGTCAGGGCGCCCCAGACAAACGGGATAAGTCCCGCCAGCCCCAGATAGAGAGGCGCTTTCGGTACTCCGTTCACGCCGGTTGCCTCAACACGCGGGGGACTTTGAACTCGACGTTTTCAACGGCGGTTTCGACCGGCTCGACGGTGACATCATAATGCGCGCTGAACGCTTCGATCACCTCGTTTACCAGAACCTCCGGGGCCGACGCGCCTGCGGTGACAGCCACGGTCGAGATACCCTCGAGCGCGCGCCAGTCAATCTCGGTTGCGCGCTGGACCAGCTGCGCGTACTGGCACCCCTCGCGCGAGGCAACCTCGACAAGGCGGCGCGAGTTCGACGAGTTCGGCGCGCCCACAACCAGCAAGGCATCCGCCTTGGGGGCCACGGCTTTCACCGCTTCCTGCCGGTTGGTGGTGGCATAACAGATATCTTCCTTGTGCGGTCCGACAATGGCCGGGAATCGGGCCCGAAGGGCGGCGATGATATCCTTGGTGTCATCGACCGAAAGGGTGGTTTGGGTGACAAAGGCCAGCTTATCCGGGTCACGCACCTGCACCGTGGCCACGTCGTCCACGGTCTCGACCAGCAGCACATCGCCCTCGGGCAACTGCCCCATGGTGCCCACGGTTTCGGGATGGCCTTTGTGGCCGATCATGATCATCTGCAACCCCGCGTCCGCGTGGCGCTGCGCCTCGACATGCACCTTGGAAACCAGAGGACAGGTGGCGTCAACATAGATCATCTCGCGCTGGGCAGCCTCGGCGGGAACGGATTTTGGCACCCCGTGGGCGGAAAAGATCACCGGGCGGTCATCGGGGCATTCCTGCAATTCCTCGACGAAAACGGCCCCTTTGGCGCGAAGGCCGTCGACCACGAATTTGTTATGCACGATCTCGTGGCGCACATAGACCGGTGGGCCCCATTTCTGCAAAGCCATCTCAACGATTTTGATGGCACGGTCCACACCGGCGCAGAACCCGCGCGGGGCGGCAAGGTAAAGTGTCAGTGGCGGCTTTTTCATCAGGCTGTCTCCTTGAGGCACAGGTAAGTCTTTTCCCGGCCTTGGTCCAGACAGGACATTGTCATTCATCTGACACGAATCGTTGCTACTCGGGTGATGTTTAAGCACCTGTACCTTGTTAAAGAAGCGCGGCCAGGACCGATGTCCTGACCGCGCGATTTTTCCCCATCATGACAGGCCTGTCGCCTTGTCAGCTGTTGCTGGCAACAGCGACGCTGCGATGCTCCGTCGGCATTTCACGCGGCGGGCGACCGATGACATCGCGCAGATCCTCCAGCTCGATGAAATTGTCGGCCTGGCGGCGCAGTTCGTCCGAGATCATCGGCGGTTGGCTGCGGATAGTCGAAACCACCGATACGCGCACGCCCTGCCGTTGCAGGCTGGCGATCAACGGGCGGAAATCCCCATCACCCGAGAACAGCACGATATGATCGACGCGCGGCGCCAGTTCCATGGCATCGACGGTAAGTTCGATATCCATATTTCCTTTGACTTTCCGACGCCCCATGCTGTCGGTGTATTCCTTGGCCGGTTTGGTGACCATAGTGAAGCCGTTGTAATGCAGCCAGTCAACCAATGGACGGATCGGCGAATACTCGTCGTTTTCCAGCAGCGCTGTATAGTAGAAGGCCCGAAGAAGCTTGCCGCGGCGCATGAATTCCTGCCGCAGAAGTTTGTAGTCAATGTCGAAACCGAGTGCTTTTGCCGCGGCATAAAGATTCGAGCCGTCGATGAACAGCGCTAGCCGTTCGTCTTTATAAAACATAAATGTTCCCTTCCGGTATAATCCAGTGCGCGCCGCGTTACGTGAGTGAGTGAGTGATAAAATGACGCGCTCTGGTACGCCTATAATTAGAACTTCTGTCGATTATCGCAAGTATGCAATGGGTCGAATGTAGGGTATCACATGAGCAAATCCATGCCAAATGCCGTTGTTGCGCTGGGCGCAAATCTCGATTTGAGAGGAAACGGTCCCGCTGTAACACTTCAGAACGCGCTTGACGCGTTATCGCGTCACAATGTGGTGATTCGCTCCGTCAGTCGTTTTTTTTCCACCCCGTGCTTTCCCGCCGGGGCCGGCCCGGACTATGTGAATGCTGCGGCGCTGATTGCGACCGAGAAATCTCCTTCGCAGCTGTTGCAGGTGCTGCACGTGGTGGAACAGGAATTCGGGCGTGAACGGGTGCAGCGCTGGGGGATGCGGACGCTGGATCTGGATCTGGTCTGTTTCGAAGATCAGGTCCTGCCGGATCGCGCCACGTTTGATCGCTGGCGGACCCTGCCGACCGACGCGCAAAGGCAAGAGGCACCGGATCAGTTGATCTTGCCGCATCCGCGCCTTCAGGATCGCGCCTTTGTCCTCGTGCCGATGGCCGATATCGTGCCCGACTGGCGCCATCCGGTTCTGGGTCGCACGGTCTGCGAGATGATCCAGACCCTTCCCGCGGCAGAGGTTGCGGCGGTCACGGCGCTGTGATCCGTGCAAATGCAGCATTTCCTGCTTGTCAAGGCGCGGATTCGCGCTTAGATAGACCCCTTCCTGACATGGATTCAGAAACGGAG
This sequence comes from Ruegeria sp. AL12, assembly GCF_056540885.1. NCBI lineage: Bacteria > Pseudomonadati > Pseudomonadota > Alphaproteobacteria > Rhodobacterales > Roseobacteraceae > Ruegeria > Ruegeria sp. AL12. The sequence continues at coordinate 79,946 of NZ_JBQFXN010000010.1, forward strand.
AGCGCCCAATGGCCCGCGTGACGGTTGAAGATTGCGTAGACAAGGTTCCAAACCGGTTCGAGCTGGTGATGCTCGCCGCCCATCGGGCGCGTGAGATTTCCGCCGGTGCAGCGATTACCGTTGACCGCGACAACGACAAGAACCCTGTCGTGTCTCTGCGTGAGATCGCCGACGAAACCCAAAGCGCGGACGAACTGCGCGAGCGCCTGATCGAGGCCAACCAGACCCAGATCGAGGTTGACGAGCCCGAAGAAGATCAGATGGCGCTGCTGATGGGTGCCGAAACGGACAAACCCGCCATGGATGACATGTCGGAAGAGAAGCTCCTGCGCGCTCTGATGGAGGCTCAAGGGCAGGGGTAAGCCCTGGAGACGAAGGTGCGGACCGGATGATTTCTGCTGACGATCTGATTGCGCTGGTCCGCAACTACAATCCCAAGACGAATGCTGACCGCATTGCGCTGGCCTATGAATTTGGCCAGCAGATGCACGAAGGGCAGTTCCGCCATTCCGGCGAGCCCTATTTCACCCATCCCGTTGCCGTTGCCGCCATCCTGACCGAACAGCGTCTGGATGATGCGACCATCATCACGGCGCTGCTTCACGACACGATCGAAGACACCAAGGCCAACTATGGCAAGGTGGCTGAACTTTTTGGGGATGAAGTCGCCAAACTGGTCGACGGCGTCACCAAGCTGACCAATCTGCAACTGTCCAGCCGCGAGACCAAGCAGGCCGAGAACTTCCGCAAGCTGTTCATGGCCATGTCCAAGGACTTGCGCGTGATTCTGGTCAAGCTCGCCGACCGTTTGCACAACATGCGGACGATCAAGGCGATGCGTCCCGAAAAACAGATCGTCAAGGCCCGCGAGACGATGGATATCTACGCACCGCTTGCGGGCCGGATGGGTATGCAGTGGATGCGCGAGGAACTCGAAGACCTGGCTTTCCGTGTCCTCAACCCTGAAGGCCGCCAGTCGATCATCCGCCGCTTTATCACCCTGCAACGCGAAACCGGCGACGTGATCCATCGCATCACCGGCGACATGCGGCACGAGTTGGAAAAGGCCGGGATCGAGGCCGAGGTGTTCGGCCGCGCCAAGAAACCCTATTCGATCTGGCGCAAGATGCAGGAAAAGGATCAGGGCTTCTCGCGCCTATCAGATATCTATGGGTTCCGCATCATCACCCAGACCGAGGAAGACTGCTATCGAACCCTGGGTGCCATCCACCAGCGCTGGCGCGCGGTGCCGGGGCGCTTCAAGGACTATATCAGCCAGCCCAAATCGAACGGTTACCGCTCGATCCACACCACGGTGTCGGGCCGGGACGGTAAACGGGTCGAGGTCCAGATCCGCACCCGCCAGATGCACGACGTGGCCGAAACCGGGGTTGCGGCGCATTGGTCCTATCGCGACGGTGTGCGCACCGAGAACCCGTTCGCCGTCGACCCGGCCAAATGGATTTCCAATCTGACCGAGCAGTTCGACAACGAGGAAGATCACGAAGACTTCCTCGAGGCCGTCAAGCTCGAGATGTATTCGGACCAGGTGTTCTGTTTCACCCCCAAGGGCGACGTGGTGAAGCTGCCGCGTGGCGCGACGCCGATCGATTTTGCCTATGCCATTCACACCCGGATCGGTCATGCCTGTGTTGGGGCCAAGGTTGATGGTATCCGCGTTCCGCTCTGGACGCGGCTCAAAAATGGCCAGTCCGTGGACATCATCACCGCCGATGGTCAGACGCCACAGGTCACGTGGCTGGAGATTGCAGTCACCGGCAAGGCCCGTACCGCCATTCGCCGCGCCCTGCGCGAAGTGGATCGGGAACGATTCATCAAGCTGGGCAAAGAACTGGCCCGTTCCGGGTTCGAGCATGTGGGCCGCAAGGCGACTGACAAAGCACTCGATACCGCGGCAAAACACCTGCGCCTGAAAGATCGGCACGAGTTACTGGCCCGCCTTGGCAGTGCCGAACTGACTGCGCACGAGGTGGTTCAGGCCGTCTATCCCGAACTTGCCAAGGACGAAGGCGACGCCATTCCGCTGCGCCGCGCGGTGATCGGCCTGGAGCCGGGGCAGAAGTTCGACCGGGCCCCCTGCTGTCAGCCGCTGCCGGGGGAACGCATCGTCGGCATCACCTATCGGGGCAAGGGCGTGGTCGTGCATGCCATCGATTGCGACCGGCTCAGCGAGTTCGAAGGCGAACCTGACCGGTGGGTCGATCTGCACTGGCACTCGGGCACGCACCCGGCCGTCTATGGCGCGACGCTGGATCTGACCATTGGCAACGATGCCGGGGTTCTGGGGCGTATTTGCACATTGATCGGCGAGAAAAAGGCCAATATCTCGAACCTCGAGTTTGTCGATCGCAAACCGGATTTTTACCGCCTTCTGATCAATGTCGAACTGCGCGACCTTGAACAGCTTCATTCACTCATGCTGATGCTGGAGGCGGAAAGCGATGTTGCTGCGGTCGAACGGTATCGGGATCAGGTCAAAACTTCGGTTGCGGCTGGCTGAGAAGGGGTGATCACGGGTGGTATTCAAGCGCCGAGACCGACGCTCTCCAGTCCAGATCGCATCGGATTTCGTCTATCCGCGTGGCGGATGGACCCGCGCCTTCCATTACGTGAAACACCGCGTCCGGCGCTTGCCGGATACCCCTGACCGGATCGCGCGCGGCATCGGGGCAGGGGTGTTTGCCGCCTTTACGCCGTTTTACGGGTTGCATTTTCTTGTCGCCGCCATCGGTGCCCGGCTGATCAAGGGAAACATTCTGGCCGCGCTCAGCGGCACGTTTTTCGGCAACCCGCTCACTTATGTTCCGATCGGGGTGATCTGTCTTCAGACCGGGCATTTCCTGCTGGGTACCGAATACGAAGAAGGCGACACACAAGGGCTGATGGGCAAATTCGCCAGCGCCATAGGGGATCTCAAGAACAATTTTCTGGCGTTGTTTACGGATCGCGTGGCCGACTGGCACGGGCTGTCGCAGTTCTACGATGACGTCTTCTATCCCTACATGATCGGTGGGATCATTCCGGGCGTCGTTGCGGGGGTGATCTGCTATTACCTCAGCCTGCCGCTGATCCTGACGTATCAGCAGCGCCGCCGCGCCAGGATCAAGGCGAAGTTCGAGGAAATCAAGCGTTTGGCCGAAGATTCGGCTGCCGTTTCCTCGGCAGAGCCTCTAGGCTCGGGCAAGAACATGCAAAAGGAATCGAGTGATGTCTGAGAACCATCTGCGTCTGGGTGTGAACATCGATCACGTGGCCACCGTGCGCAATGCGCGAGGTGGGGATTATCCAGATCCGCTGCGCGCCGCCAAACTGGCGGAAGAAGCGGGGGCGGATGGCATCACCGCGCACCTGCGCGAAGATCGGCGCCATATATCGGACGTCGATATCGACGGGCTGATGGAGGTTCTGTCGGTGCCGCTGAATTTTGAGATGGCCGCAACGCCCGAGATGCAGAAGATCGCCCTGCGCCACAAACCGCACGCGGTCTGCATCGTGCCCGAAAAGCGCGAAGAGCGCACCACCGAAGGCGGGCTTGAAGTCGCGCGCGAGGAAAACAAGCTGGCGCATTTCATCGCGCCTCTGCGTGATGCCGGCTGCCGCGTGTCGATCTTCATTGCCGCCGATCAGCGTCAGATCGAAGCTGCGCATCGCATCGGTGCCGAAGTGATCGAGCTGCACACCGGCGCCTATTGCGACGCCCATGCCGAAGGTCGCATGGAAGATGCCGAACGCGAGCTTGAGTCGCTGCGCCAGATGTCCACCTTCGCCCATGCGCTGGGGCTCGAGGTTCATGCGGGCCATGGCCTGACCTATGACACCGTAAAACCGGTTGCCGCCTTCCCAGAAGTCAAAGAGCTGAATATCGGTCATTTCCTGATTGGCGAGGCGATTTTTCTGGGCCTGACCCCGGCCATTCAGGAAATGCGTCGCCTGATGGACGAGGCGCGCGCGTGATCACGCCCGGCTTTGTCGCCATCTGGCTGGCCTGGCTGATGGCGGGCGGCTCTCCGGGGCCTGCCACGATGGGCATTGCCGGAACCGCCATGAACGAAGGCCGCCGCGCCGGTCTGGTCTTTGCGCTGGGCATCTGTGCCGGGTCCGCCGCCTGGGGCATTGCCGCAGCGCTTGGCTTGTCGGCGATCATGCTGGCCAATGTCTGGGTTTTCGAGGTGATCCGCTATATCGGCGTGGCCTATCTGGGTTGGCTGGCCCTCAAGGCCCTGCGCCGCGCGATGACAGCGGATGAGGTCGCTTTGGGCAAACCGGCCACAGGTTCGCTGCCGACGATCTTCGCCAAAGGTGCCGCCATCCACCTGACGAACCCCAAGGCGATCCTCAGCTGGGGCTCGATCTATGCCATCGTCGCGCCCAATGATGCCAGCCTGTCGATGCTGCTGGGCTATTTCGCCATGCTCTATGCCGGATCGCTGATGGTTTTCATCGGCTATGCCTTCCTGTTTTCCTCCGAGCGCATGGTCCGAACCTACCGCCGCGCCCGCCGCTGGTTCGATTTCGCCTTTGCCGGGTTCTTCGGGGTCGCGAGTTACAAGATTTTGACGGTGCGGTTGTCATGATCCTCGGCATCGGCACAGACCTCGCAAACATTGACCGCATCCAGGGCACGCTCGACCGGTTCGGCGACCGCTTCCGCAATCGTGTCTTCACCGACACCGAACAGCGCAAGGCCGAACGCCGTGTTGATACCGCCGGAACCTACGCCAAACGCTGGGCCGCGAAAGAGGCCTGTTCCAAGGCGCTGGGCACCGGTCTGCGCATGGGCATCGCGTGGAAGGACATGGCCGTCACCAATCTGCGCACCGGCCAACCGGTGATGCACGTGACCGGCTGGGCCGCCGAGCGCCTCAAGGAAATGACCCCCGACGGGCACGAGGCGATCATCCACGTCACCCTGACGGATGATCACCCCTGGGCGCAGGCTTTTGTGGTGATCGAGGCGCGTCCGGTTCAAGATCAGGCCGCGCAGCCTTGACTTGCCCCCATCCCCCCCGCATGTAGCAGCGAAGCCAAGCAAAGAACTGGAGCGAGCAGAATGGCCGAGGACGCCAAAACCGGAAATCCCGTCTGGGAGACGATCAAGACCATCGTCTACGCGCTGCTGATTGCCGGCGTGTTCCGCACCCTCTTCTTTCAACCGTTCTGGATCCCCTCGGGCTCGATGAAGCAGACGCTGCTGATCGGCGATTTCCTCTTCGTCAACAAGATGGCCTATGGCTATTCCTACGCATCCTGCCCCAGCCTGATCATCCCAAGCGTCGGCCTGAACGTGGATGCCGAAGACATCTGTGGCTGGATGCAGGGCGAAGACAATACCCGTATCTGGGGCGGTGATCCCGAACGTGGCGATGTCATCGTCTTTCGCCATCCGGTCACCGGACGTGATTATATCAAGCGCCTGATTGGGTTGCCGGGCGACCGGATCCAGGTCCGCAATGGCCAGATCATCCTCAATGGCACTCCGATTCCTCAGCAGCCCGACGGCGTGTTTACTGAAATTGCCGAACCGCAAGGCCCGCAGCGCCTGCGCCCCCGCTGTGAAAACGGCCCTGTTGGAATAGGCGGCACCTGTGAAAAGTCGCGCCTGATCGAAACCCTGCCCAACGGTGTGTCTTATGACGTGTTGAACATCGGCAACCAGGCATCGGACAATACCGGCATCTATACCGTGCCCGAGGGCCATTATTTCTTCATGGGTGACAACCGTGACAATTCCAGCGACAGCCGTCTGCCGCAATCTGCCGGTGGTGTCGGATACGTGCCTTACGAAAACCTGATCGGTCGTGCCGACCGGATCATGTTCTCGTCCGCAGGTCGTTCGATGCTGTTCTTCTGGACATGGCGCAGTGATCGGTTCTTCAAGGCGGTCAATTGAAGCTCTCGGCTGAAATAAAGGCGTTCCAGCGGCGATTGGGGTATGAGTTCAAAAACCCCGAACTGCTGGTGCGCGCGCTGACCCATGGCTCGGTGTCTTCGTCCACCCGACCTGACAATCAGCGGCTGGAGTTTCTGGGAGACCGCGTTCTGGGCCTGGTCATGGCCACTGCGCTGCTTGAGGCCGACAAAAAGGCGTCCGAGGGTCAGTTGGCCCCACGGTTCAATGCACTGGTCCGCAAAGAGGCTTGCGCTGATGTAGCCCGTCAGATTGATCTGGGCGCGGTGTTGAAACTCGGCCGGTCCGAGATGCTGTCCGGTGGCCGTCGCAAGCAAGCGCTGCTGGGCGACGCGATGGAGGCCGTGATCGCCGCCATCTATCGGGATGCCGGGTTCGAGGCTGCCCGCGATGTCATCCTGGCGCTTTGGGGGGACCGCATCCACAAGGTCGAGGCAGATGCGCGTGACGCCAAGACCTCTTTGCAGGAATGGGCGCAGGCGCGTGGGCAAAAGCCTCCCTCATACGTCGAGGTTAAACGCAGTGGCCCGGACCACGCCCCGATCTTCACCATTGCGGCCCGTCTTCAGGACGGCACCGAGGCGCAGGCCACCGCGGGATCCAAACGTCAGGCCGAACAGGCGGCGGCGAAAGCTCTGCTGGAACAGCTCAGCCCGGCCGGGTCTTCCTAGGTACATGCGGCTCAGACCAGCCCGGAAATCGGACGCCGCCAGCCTGGCGGCGCTGTCGATCGAAGTCTGGATCAGCACCTATCTGCGCCATGGCGTGAGCGCCTTCTTCGCCGAGTTCGCACTGTCCGAGTTCACCGCTGCACGGTTCGAAGCGCTGCTTGAAGAAGGCAAGGACCTTCTGATTGTTTCGGAAAACCGCGATGGCATAGATGGGTACATTCGGTTGGCAGAGGGCCGTCCCGCCCCGATCGACGGGCTGTCCGATCTTGAGATCGTGACCTTTTACGTGCAGCCGCGTCACCACGGAAAGGGCATCGGGTCAGCTTTGTTGCAGGTGGCCATCGACCATTGCCGTAACAAAGGCCGCACCGAAATTTGGCTGACGACCAATTCCGAAAACGCTCCGGCCATCGATTTCTACCTGTCCAAAGGTTTCCGTCAGGTCGGCGTCACGGATTTCCGTATCGCGAACCAAGTCTATCCGAACCACGTTCTAGCGTTGAACCTGCCACCACTGGGCTAGCGTCAAATCACCCGGATGAACCCGGTCAGCCCGGTTTTCTGGTGTTCGATCACGTGGCAATGAAACGCCCAGTCGCCGGGATTGTCCGCGACCAGCGCGATGTCGACGGTCTCGTCTTTCAGCAAAAACATGGTATCAGACAGCAACGGTGGCAGTTTGCGCAGGTTCGACGTTAGCGGAACGAAGGCCAGCCCGTGCAGGTGGATCGGGTGCAGATTGGGCGATTCATTGCGCAGTCGCAGAACATAGCTCTTGCCCCGTTGCAGAACGGCCAGCGGCCCGGTTCCCTGCGCCGCATCGCCCGGCCAGGGCGTGCGGTTGATCGACCAGAAACTATAGCCCAAAGACCCGCAGAACCCGTCATTCGGGGCGCCGCCTTCCGGGGTCCAGCCGAACACGAACTCATGCAACTCGGCCTGATCAAGATCGGGGCGCGGGACAGGGTTTGCCCGCAATGGGCGCAGCTCTCGCAGGTCTCGCGCGATGGAGTGTCCCGTGGCCCGCAACCGGACCATGGCGCGGTGTTTCTGCCCAGGAAACTTTGCCATCAGCAGGGCTGATTGCCCCTCGTCGTCCGGCATCCGAACGGCCAAATCCACCCGTTGACCCGGGGCCAGCAAGAGCGGCTGGGCTGCTGTGGGCCGTGTCACGTCTGTTTCTACCGGATGTCCGTCCCATGCGATGATACGAGTCTCGGCCCCTTCGGGATGCAAGTTGTAGATACGGGTCGTGTCCGTGTTGACCACCCGTACGCGCACCAGGCTGCCCGCAGCGTGGTCATATACTGCCTCGCTCTGCCAATTGGCGGTCTGCACGTTGCCGAACGTGCCGGCCCGCGCCGCGCCGCGGGCGGTATAGGCCGGCAGAAACGCATCGTCTTCGTCCAGCCGGAAATCCCGCAGATTGATCACCTGTTCGCTGTCGAATCCCGGGTCTTCCGGTTCGGCAATCACCATCACTCCGGTCAGCCCACGGGCCATCTGGTCCATCGTCATGCAATGGGGATGATACCAATACGTGCCCGCATCCGGCGGCGTGAGTTCATAGGTAAAGCTTTCGTTCTCGCCGATGGGCATCTGGGTCAGATAGGGCACACCGTCCATTTCGTTGCGGATGCGCAGCCCGTGCCAATGCATGGCAGTATAATCGGGTAGTGTATTGCGCACCGTCAGACGCAATGTTTCGCCCTGGCGCCCGTAAAGAACCGGCGGCGGCGCATCCGGTGACAAGCTGACCATCCCCGTGGTCCGCTGACCGCGCAACCGATAGCTGGCAGGTTGTACCACCAGTTCGGACACGGGATCGCTGGCCGCCAGAGACAACCCTCCCAAACCCAAAGCACCGGCAGCGGCGCTGCTTCCAAGAAGAAACTCGCGACGTTTCATGAAAACCTCACTGTACGGATCTGATGCCGGGCTGGGATTGGCTGGGCGTCCGCGTCCATCTGACACCTCAAACGCAAGGCTGCAATGCGACAAATCCCTCTGGTCCGCCGGACCTTTCTGCTATAGGGGTGCGCACCTGCAAACAGGATCGCCAGACTCATGACCACACGCGCCGGATTTATTGCCCTGATCGGAGAGCCCAATGCGGGCAAATCCACCCTGCTGAACCGCATGGTCGGGGCCAAGGTTTCGATCGTGACGCATAAGGTGCAGACCACCCGCGCGCGTATCCGCGGCGTGGCGATGGAGGGCGACGCGCAGCTGGTTTTCGTCGACACGCCCGGCCTGTTCAAACCCCGTCGCCGCCTGGATCGCGCCATGGTCGCCGCCGCATGGGGCGGGGCTGCGGATGCCGACATCGTTGTGCTTATGGTCGAGGCTCATCGCGGTATCACAGAAGGCGTCGAGCGCATCCTCGAAGGCCTGGAAGAGATCGGGCAGGGCCGCACGATCGCGTTGGCCATCAACAAGATCGACAAGGTGCCGTCCGAGAAGCTGCTGGCGCTGACCAGTGACCTGAACGTACGCTATCCGTTTGCCGAAACCTTCATGATTTCTGCTGAAAAGGGCCATGGCGTCGAGGACCTGCGCAAATGGCTGGCCTCTGAATTGCCCGAGGGCCCCTGGCTCTATCCCGAAGACCAGATCGCTGATCTGCCCCTGCGCATGATCGCCGCCGAAATGACGCGCGAGAAGCTGACCCTGCGCCTGCATCAGGAATTGCCCTATCAACTGACCGTCGAGACCGAAAACTGGGAAGAGCGCAAAGACGGCTCTGCCAAGATCGATCAGGTCATCTATGTCATGCGCGACGGTCACAAAGGCATCGTGCTGGGCAAAAAGGGTGAGACGATCAAAGCCGTCAGCCAGGCCGCGCGGGCCGAGCTGGAAGAGTTCCTCGACCGCAGGATCCACCTGTTCCTGCAAGTGAAGGTCCGGCCCAATTGGCTGGAAGAATCCGAGCGGTATTCGGAAATGGGGCTGGATTTCAAAGACGGAAACGCATGACGCGGCTGACGGCGGAATTCTGGGTTCACGCCTATCTGGCGCGGCTGCGATTTCAGGATATCCCGGCCTATGTGGTGGCCCATGGCGATGACACCGCAGGCGCAGTTCTGGTCAAGCTGAACACACTGGACGGGCAGGCCGTTGCCTTCCAACGCAGCTTTGATCTGATGAGTGGCGAACGGAAATGGGTCGAACTCTCGTCCGGTCTTGAAGGTGACGTGGACCTAGCCATCCAGCGCCAACGCAGCTTTGACCCCGACCTCTGGGTGATCGAGGTCGAAGACCGGCAGGGGCGGCACCTGCTGGGCGAAGAAGGGCTGGAGTGACCAGTACTGAAGGGTCTTTGACGCAGAGACCAAAATGACTATTTTACCCCGGCAATTACACTGGCAGGGCTGGCTTGCCCTGTGGACAGGCGCAACCAAGAGGTGCTTTCGTGGCTGAAACGCTTGCTGAGAAACTGGAAAAATCGGAACTCGGCCACTGGATGCAGCGGTTCGAAAGCTTCATGGTCTTTGTTGGGGTTGTTGGTCCTTTTGCCACGCTTCCGCAACTGGTCAAGCTCTACTTTACCCATTCAGAACACGCTACTGGTCAGTCGCTTCTGTCCTGGTCGCTTTATGCCGGGCTGTCCTTCCTGTGGTTTGCGTATGGTCTGGTGGTGGGCAAGTTGCCCATCTATGTGGGCAACGGTATCTCGATGGTGCTGAACCTGCTGATGGTCATAGGAATTCTGGTTCATGCGGGTGTGACGTTCTGAACTTCACGCTGGCTTGGGACTTTCTTGTTTGCGGTCGCAGCCGATGCGCGGGTTCATCAATCCGCGTCGCCAAAATAGACAAAGCTCATCTTGTTCCCGTCAGGGTCGCGTGCGTAGGCACCAAAAAAGTTTGGGCCATATTGGGGGCGGTCCCCCGGATCACCTTCGTTTGTTCCGCCATTTGCAAGCGCGGCCGCGTGCGCATCACGCACTTCTTCTGTGCTTTGGCACAACAGGCCAACCATGTTTCCGTTGCCGATGGTCGCGTCTTTTTTGTCGAACGGTGTCGCGACCCATATGCATCCGCCGCCGCGCAGCTCATAGCATACAGCATGCGGCATATACTCGGCGACGACCTTTCCGCCGATCCGGGGCATAACCGCGTCGTAATAGCTGCGTGCCTTGGCAACGTCGTTGGAACCGATCATGACGTAATTAAGAGACATTTTGGGAATTCCACTTTAGAACATAAGAAGAACATTATGGCCTGAACGGGATTAAAGCAACGCATTCTTTTACCCGCAGTTGGCGACACCCCGGACGACAGACGGGGTTTCCATCGGCCAAGGGGCAGCAGGCGCGTTCTGGCGGGGCACATTGGTGATCTGAAGAATGGCGGCGGGTTCATGTTGAGGCACAACGGAAACCACCGTGGTCAGGTCTGGTCGCTATATCGTGCCGGACCGTTGCAATGAAAAGCCGATGCTCTGCCCTTCAGTCTTTGCATGTCTTGGGATCACGCGCCATGTCCGCCGTTCCACCCGTCTTCGTACTCGCCCAACACCCTGGACAGGTGCAGCAGAGACGCAGAAAAGCGTGCGTAGACATCCCTCGACAACATCGGCTTGTTGTCATCCAGCACCTGCACAAGTTCGACAACGGTCGACGCAAATGTCTCATAGACCTGCATGTCGGCCGCCGTTGGGTCCGGTGTCCAGATTTCGCGTTCGTCGTAGTATGTGGCGGGTTTCGGTTCGTCATCGATCATGGTGCGGCCCCTTCTGTTGAAGCGCAGTTGGGGGTCGTAAAAACGCGTACAAGCCGGGTGGCGCGAAGTCACAAAACTATGGCGGCTTTGGAAAAGAACGCGCGCTGAAAAGGGGTTGAAGCACTTCCGGTCTTGCGCGCCAACGTCGCTTGGGATTTTCTGCGAACCAACCAAACCAGCAACAGGGTCAGGTTTTGGACTGGCGCGATCACGGAATACTCCTGACATTACGCCGCCATGGTGAAACAGCGGCGATCATCGAGGTCTTTACCGAAGGCCACGGGCGTCACGCCGGTGTGGTGCGTGGCGGGACCAGCCGCAAGATCGCACCGATCCTGCAACCTGGGGCGCAACTGGACGTGCTTTGGCGCGCGCGGCTGGAAGAACATATCGGCACCTTTCAGGTCGAACCCCTGCGGTCCCGCGCGGCAGCCGCGTTTTCAGGGCGGCTGGCACTGTCCGGGCTGAACGCGGTCGTTTCGCTGTTGTCCTTTTGTCTGCCCGAACGGGAACCACACCCCGCGCTTTATTCCCGGACGGAACAGTTGATGGATCTGTTGGGGCAGGATGAAGTCTGGCCTCTGGCCTATCTGCGGTGGGAGCTCGCGTTGCTTGACGAACTTGGCTTTGGCCTTGATCTGACAACCTGCGCCGTGACCGGTGTGACCGAAGGATTGATCTATGTATCCCCCAAAACAGGCCGTTCTGTCAGCGCCAATGGCGCCGGGGAATGGGCGGACAAGCTGTTGCCTCTGCCGCCTTGTCTGCGAGGTGAAGGCACTGCGCCCGATGCCGAGGTCGCAGAGGCCCTGCGCACGACCGGATATTTTCTGGAGCACCGCGTTGCTCCGTCTTTGGGGCATAATCCGCTGCCCGAAGCGCGGGCCCGGTTCGTGGATCAGGTCACTCGGCGGCTGTGAACACCATCTCGTGCCCGTCCTCATTGCGCAGGATCAGCACATTGCCTGAAACCTCGGATTGGGTCATGGCCATGAGGGCGGCAAAGTAGAACCCCTCCGCTTCGAGCCCCGCGCAGGCGGCGCGCGTCGCGTTGAGGTTCTGAACCTCAAACCACGGGTAGGGTGCGTTGAGTGTTCCGTCATAGCTGTTGCACGGAGCGTTCCCGGCAATCCTGCCTTCTTCGGGAAACCGCAGCAGAGCGCTCGCCTCATAGGGCTGACCATCAATCTCTCTCAGAACCCAAATCTGGTCCGCCGCACCATAGGCGGCGACGGTTTCGTCTTTGTCACATTGGAACAATGCCAACAAGGGCAGGGTCAGGATCAGGCGAGTCATGGCTGGGTCTTAGCGCATAGGGGATGTCGTTGGAACCGGATCAGTAGGGAAGAGACCCGTTCAACAGTTGCGCACGCACTTCCTGCCGGGGTTTCCAGTTATAGCGCGTATCTTCACGCACCGGCGCCCAGAACAACGCGCCACTGTTGCGCCAGGGATCAAGGATGATGCCGTCATACATCGAATCCCCCTTGGCGCTGATCAATGCCGAATGGTGGATGATGCGAAAAGACGTCGGTGGCGACGTGGCCCAGTGCAGATCCAATGTTCGGAAGTTTTCCTGCCGCAGCCGCTTGGTCATGGCTTCTGCCCAATCGTTGCACAGCCCCTTTTCGCGGAACCCGTTGATGACCTTGGCGTTGTGGATGATGGCGGGGTCGGTGACATTCCAATCCCGCGCCAACTGCTGCGAGTAGGAATAGGCGATGGTGGCCGCCCTCTGAGCCTCGGTCGGATCGACATCCGGACCGAGCATTCGGATCGACCGGGCAAGCGCTTCGACATCGCTCTGATCGGCCGTTGGCGCAGGGGTGGTGCAGCCCGCAAGAACGAGCACCGCCAGAGTGGCGCAAAGTGCAAAGAAGGATCGGGTCATGCGGTGTACCAGGTGCTGATCGGGTTTTGGTCGGGTCAATCTGACGCTCTAACGGCGAATGGGCCGGGATCAAAGGGGAAGTTTGGATTGCTGCGGACACAGCTCGTCGTTGTCCTGCCGGTCAGAGATGCAGAAATGGTCCGTACAAAACGGAAGGTCCGCGGGTAGGAGGCGTACAAAACCTCAAAAATCAAGAAAAAGACCCGGCGCAACGGCCGGGTCAGTTGGGGAAACGGGCGCCGGTTCCGGTCACCCGAGCAGACGTCGTGCGATGACCTGTGCCTGAATCTCGGCCGCCCCTTCGAAAATGTTTAGAATGCGCGCGTCGCACAGAACGCGGCTGATCTTGTATTCCAGTGCAAAGCCGTTTCCGCCGTGGATTTGCAACCCGTTGTCGGCGGCTGCCCAGGCCACGCGGGCGCCCAGCAGCTTGGCCATGCCCGCCTCAAGGTCACAGCGTTGGCCGTGGTCTTTTTCCCACGCGCTGAAATAGGTCAGCTGGCGCGCGATCATGATCTCGACCGCCATCATTGCCAGCTTGCCCGAGACACGCGGGAAGTTGATCAGCGATTTGCCGAATTGCTTGCGGTCGATGGCATATTGCATGGCGATATCCAGCGCGCTTTGCGCCACGCCGATGGCGCGCGCGGCGGTCTGGATGCGGGCACTTTCAAAGGTTTCCATCAGCTGTTTGAAACCCTTGCCTTCTTCACCGCCCAGCAGGTTTTCACCCTTGACGTGGAGGCCGTCAAAGCCCAGCTCGTATTCCTTCATGCCGCGATAGCCCAGAACCTCGATCTCACCACCGGTCATGCCGGGGGTGGGGAAGGGATTGTCGTCCGTGCCGGGTGTCTTTTCCGCCAGGAACATGGACAGGCCGCGGTGATCTGTGCTGTCGGGATCGGTCCGCGCCAGCAAGGTCATGACGTGGGTCCGCGCGGCGTGGGTGATCCAGGTCTTGTTGCCGGTGATCCGGTAATCACCGTTCTCGTCCTTCACGGCCCGGGTACGCAGGCTGCCAAGATCCGAACCGGTGTTGGGTTCAGTGAAGACAGCCGTCGGCAGAATTTCGGCGCTGGCCAGTTTTGGCAGCCAGTTCGCCTTTTGCTCGTCCGTGCCGCCGGCGATGATCAACTCGGCCGCGATTTCCGAACGGGTGCCCAGCGAGCCCACGCCGATATAGCCACGCGACAGTTCTTCGGAAACGACGCACATGGATGCTTTGGACAGTCCGAAACCGCCAAACTCTTCCGGGATGGTCAGCCCGAAAACGCCCATTTCCGCCAGTTCTTCGATGATTTCCAGCGGGATCAGCTCATCCTTGAGGTGCCATTCATGGGCATACGGTTCGACCTTTTCCTGCGCATAGCGGCGGAACTGGTCGCGGATCATTTCAAGTTCTTCGTCCAGGCCCGACGCGCCGAACATTGTGGCGCCGGCCTGATCCTGCATTAGCTCGACCAAACGGCTACGTGCGGCTTGTGAATTCGCCTGCGCCATCAAGGTCTGTACTTCGGACGACTGAAAGCCCGACAGCGCATCCCAGCCGAGGCCCATATCCTGAAGGCGCACGACTTCGCCCTGGTTCATCGGGATGCCACCAGCGACCTGATGCAGGTACTCGCCAAAGGCTATCTGGTGAAGCAACTGCTCGAGTTCGCCGAACTTGCCTTCGGCCTGAAGTGCTTCGGCCCAGCGCTGCATCTGTTGCAGCGACTGGTTGTACGTGGCCAGCCATGCCAGTCCATGCGCGGCGGTCTGGTTTGCCTCGATCAATGCACCAGAGATACGGCCATCCGCCGAGACCATGCCGCGCACGGATTCGCGGGCTTTTTCAAAAACGGCTGCTACCGCGGGTACGGCAGCCCGGGTCAAGTTCAGAAGATCGGGCAAAACTGCAGCAGTTGTCATCTCGGTCATATCCTGTCCGTCGTGGGCCATGAATCGCGTCCTTTCCTCGGTCGTCTGGTCATATCATGCTGCACGTGCAGCGCAACAAAAATACTTATTACGCTACGAAAAAGTTCAAATATTACCCCAACATTTTTGCAATGCAGAAGAAAATCCAGATGATATCTAGGGGACATGACCCTGTTTTCCATTCTTTCCCCGCAGGAACTGCTGATGGCCATGGCAATCGCGTTTGCCTCTGGATGGGTCAAAGGCATGGTTGGTTTCGCGATGCCCATGATTTTGGTGTCGGGGTTGAATTCATTTCTGCCGCCGGATCTGACCCTGGCGGGACTTATTCTGCCGACGCTGGTGACCAATGGGCTGCAGGCCCTACGCGGTGGCCGTGTCGCCGCGGTCGCCTCGATTCGGCGCTTTCGGGTTTTCCTTGTTGTTGGCGGTCTTCTTCTGCTGCTCAGCGCACAGTTGGTCGCATTGATCCCGGGGTCTGTCTTTCTGGTTCTGATGGGCGGCTTTGTGTCAGTTTTTGCGCTGTTACAGGTTCTGGGGTTCAGAATGGCGTTGAACCAACCCTCGACCGCAGTCGAGGCTGTGGTAGGTGGCGTAGCGGGGTTTGTTGGGGGCATGTCAGGAGTTTGGGGGCCTCCGACAGTTGCCTATCTGACGGCGCTGAACACCCCCAAGACCGAACAGATTCGAATTCAGGGCGTAATCTACGGTTTGGGGGCGGTTTTGTTGCTTGTCGCACATCTTGGATCAGGCATTCTGTATGCAGAAACACTTGAGTTTTCGGCAGCCCTGATCGTTCCGGCCCTGGCCGGGATGTGGATAGGCATGAAGCTGCAGGACCGTATTGATCAGGCAAGTTTTCGCAAAGCGACCTTGTTGGTTTTGCTGATTGCGGGCCTGAACCTGCTTCGACGCGGTTTGGTGGGGTAACGCGTCAACTCGGCCGCTTGTCGGCGAGCCAAAAAGCAAAATACAGGCCTAGCATCAGGAAGAACAAACCCGAGATATCGCCGATCAGGAATGCGATATATTCCACCGTCGCGCTGCCAAAAGCCAGGTTGGTCAACCCGGAGACAAGGAAGGACGTTACGATTCCGACGCCCATCACACATATCCAACAGGGTTTGCGATCCGGACGGGGAAACAGATCCCACCCGATTGCCTTCAGAAGATAAAACACGGTCGGGACCGTCAGAACCGCAATCGCCATGGCCATCAGGCGGCTGGGCAGGAAGACATCCGTTCCACCCAAATAGGCAAAAACGATGAACACGCCGGGCAATAATGCGAAAACGGCGCGCCACCCCAACAGCCAGGCTGTCAGAACCCGCACGCCATGCGGCAGAAACAACAGGCTCGCGCGGCTTGGGTATTCCGGGAAAAACACGTTCTGCAACGGCATCAGGACGGCGAATGTAAGGAACGACGCCAGCACATAGGCCAAAGAGGCCAAAAGCGTTTCAGTAGCCCACCCGCGCAAAGTAATCACGGCCTCTTGCGCGGGTGGATCGCATCATTTGGGTGCATGAACGACGTACCGTCCCCGGTTGGCGCTGCCGCTTTGAGAAAGATAGCCTTTTTCGACCAGCGATTTCAGCGCGCGAAAGAATGTTGGGCGCGAAACACTTTGAACCAACGTGTGCTCGATCAAACCGAATGTGCGCACCTCCTGATCGGACTTGGAAAGCTCTTCGGCGGCATAGTAGATGTCGCGTTCAACCGGAGATAGTTTCTCCAAGCCTAATGTACGCTCCATGCTTTGCATCAGCTTGCGCAGTTCGGTGAGTTTCGAGATCTCAGTCATAATGTTACCTATCGTTTGCCGTGTCATTTGCCGCCTAATTGCGACTGTTTGAGCCATGCTGAATGACGCGCAAGTCAGCAAGTCTCGTATTGACACTCATCCCCTCTCGCTTAGACTAGGTGACTGATTAGGTTGCTCAATCCAGCGTTGTGAGTGTGCGCACATGAGCGACTCCCAATCTAATTTCAGTCAGTGCCCGGCGCAAAAGTGCCGGGTTTTTTCGTCTCAGCGACTATCAGGGCTAGCGCAAATTGCATTTTGAAACAACGCAATTGTATGTGCTTTTTGCGACAAACAACCTTAGCAAGAAGTACAGTGGGCGAAATAAAAAAGGGGCGCTGTGGCCCCTCTTCCTGTCTTATCCAATTGCGACGGCTTTGATGTCGTCGTCGATGAAGGGCAGATATTGTTCAAAGTTCTCGGCAAACATCTGCACCAGTTTTTCGGCCTGTTTGTCGAAGGCTGCCTGATCGTCCCAGGTACGACGCGGGTCCAGCAGAACTTCGGCAACCCCCGGGACAGAGACTGGAACGTCAAAGCCGAAATTGGCATCCTTGCGGAACTCGGCGTCGCGCAGAGACCCTTCCAGAGCGGCGGTCAGCAAGGCGCGTGTCGCGCGGATCGGCATCCGGCTGCCCACGCCATAGGCGCCGCCGGTCCAGCCGGTGTTCACAAGCCAGCAGGTCGCGCCGTGCTGGGCGATCTTGTCCCGCAACAGGTTGCCGTATTCCTCAGGGCGACGGGGCATGAACGGCGCGCCGAAACAGGTCGAGAATGTTGGCTGCGGCTCGGTGATGCCACGTTCGGTCCCGGCCACTTTTGACGTGAACCCTGACAGGAAGTGATACATGGCCTGGGCCGGCGTCAGCCGCGCGATCGGAGGCAGCACGCCGAAGGCGTCGCAGGTCAGCATGATGATGTTCTTCGGGTGACCACCCAGTGCGCTTTTGGATGCGTTCGAGATATACTCGAGCGGATAGGCGCAGCGCATGTTGGCGGTCAGCGAGTCATCGTCGAAATCCAGTTCCTTGGTTTCGGGGTCGAAGACCATGTTTTCGATCACGGTTCCGAACTTCGAAGTGGTGGCGTAGATTTCCGGCTCTGCCTCGGCATTCAGGTTGATGGTCTTGGCATAGCAACCGCCTTCGAAGTTGAAGGTACCGCGATCGGACCAGCCGTGCTCGTCATCCCCGATCAGAATGCGCGAAGGATCGGCGGACAAGGTGGTCTTTCCGGTGCCGGACAGGCCAAAGAACACGGCCGTATCGACCGGGTTGCCAACAGCATGGTTGGCCGAACAATGCATCGGCATCACGCCCTTTTCGGGAAGCATGTAGTTCAGCAGGGTGAAAACGGACTTCTTGTTTTCACCGGCATATTCAGTGCCGCCGATCAGGATCAGTTTGCGGTCGAAGTTCATTGCAATCACGGTCTCGCTGCGGCAACCGTGCTTTGCCGGGTCGGCCTGAAAGCTGGGGCAGTTGATGACGGTGAAATCGGCCGTGAACTCATCCAGGTCTTCGCGGTCCGGGCGACGCAGCAGGTGGCGGATGAACAGGTTGTGCCATGCCAGTTCGGTAATCATTCGTACATTGATCGCATAAGCCGGGTCCGCGCCACCGACGAGGTCCTGTACGAAATAGTCGCGGCCCTTCATGTGGGCCAGCATGTCTTCGTACAGTGCGTCAAAGCCCTCGGGGCTCATTTCGGCATTGTTTTCCCACCAAATGGTGTCGGCAACGCTGTCGGTCTTGACGACGTGTTTGTCCTTGGGTGACCGGCCGGTGAACTTGCCGGTGGTAACCAGGAACGCTCCACCATTGCCAAGTGTGCCTTCGCCGCGCTTCAGCGCCTCTTCGATCAGCGCCGGTTCCATGAAGTTGTAATAGACATTGCCCAGACCCTCGATGCCCTGATCTTCGAGGCGGAATTGCGGGTTAACCCGTCCAGATGTCATGTGTGTCTTCTCCTGTGGCGGCGCGAAGGTCGTTGGCCGTTGCGCCTTTGGGGCAGTGAGCCGGGAAAACCGGCGGCTGAGCGCGTCTTATCACGGTCGTTCATGGCATGAACAGGCGGGTTTGACGCAGTTAGCGCAACCAAGTTCGGGTTTAGCGCCATCAGAAATTCAATGTCGGAAAAGCGGGCAGATTTTTGCGGGCATCAAGGCAAATTTGCCGCAGACCTGCCGCAACAAAGGCATGATTCGCAGTTACGGATTGATTCGGCGTCTTAAAACCGCCAACAATGCCTTACAAATAAGCGAATTATTGCGCGAGTGAGCAGGAATAGGGGTGAGCCCGATGTCAAAGATTGCACTTGTGGATGACGATAGAAACATTCTTACGTCTGTATCCATGACCCTCGAAGCCGAAGGTTTCGAGGTTGAAACATATAATGATGGCCAGGCCGCGTTGGATGCGTTCAACAAGAAACTGCCGGACATGGCTGTTCTGGATATTAAGATGCCGCGGATGGACGGCATGGATCTGTTGCAACGGCTGCGTCAGAAGACGCAGATGCCGGTGATCTTCCTGACCTCGAAAGACGATGAGATCGACGAGGTGCTGGGCCTGCGCATGGGCGCGGATGACTATGTAAAGAAGCCTTTTTCGCAGCGTCTGCTGGTCGAACGCATTCGGGCCTTGCTGCGCCGCCAAGAGGCCACAAGCGGCGATGCGGTCGCATCCAACAGCAGTGACACCAAAGTCATGGAACGCGGCGACCTGAGAATGGATCCGCTGCGCCATGCGGTCAGCTGGAAGGGCAATGATGTGTCCCTGACCGTGACCGAGTTCCTGCTGCTTCAGGCCCTGGCCCAACGTCCGGGATTCGTCAAAAGCCGCGACCAATTGATGGATGTCGCCTATGATGATCAGGTCTATGTGGATGATCGGACGATCGACAGCCACATAAAGCGTCTGCGGAAAAAGATGCGTGCGGCTGATCCCGAGTTCTCGGCGATTGAGACCTTGTATGGTATCGGTTACCGGTACAACGAAGAATAGGCGCGGCCGCCTGCAAGAGGTAATGGGGTCTCGTGCGCGACACCGAACAAGCCAGCGAATTGCGCGACGGTGACGTCGTTCTTGGGGATGACTGGGTCATTCCCCAGGACCCCGAGTCAGCGGAGCTGAGGGAAAAGCGATCGCGGAGAAACCTGTTTTCGCTGCGTGGTTCGCCCCTGGCGCGCAAAATCATCACGTTCAACCTGATCGCTCTGGTGATCCTGGTCACAGGGTTGTTGTATCTGGACGACTCGCGAAAAGAGAAGGTTCAGCAGACCGCCCGCAATCTGCTGGGCGATGCGCAACTTGTCAGCAACGTTTTTGAAACCCAGTTGCGTCAGGGCGCACAGCAATCCGGGCAGAATGCCGGGAACCTGGACGTCAAGGATACCCTGTCTGGCCTCACCTTGCCCGAAGGGGGCGAGGTTTTTGTTTATGACGCCAGTGGCACGCTGATCGGCTGGACACGTGGTGCCCCGCAAGCCTCTGACATGCCGGTTCTTCTGCAATCCGAGGCCGAGATGCAGACCGGCAGTACGGTGATCAGCGACACGCTGAATGCCGTTTGGACGGGTTTGTCAAACCTGCTCAACTGGTCGACTGAAACCGAGGCACCGACGTTGGCGCAGCGTGTTCAGACCATTATTCCACAAGCGATTGCCGGTCAAAGTCAGGTGCAGGCGGTACAGGATGGCGCGGGTGAGACGGTCATCGTGGCTGCGGCACCAATTCTTTATCAGGATGTACCCGCCGGCGCGGTGGCGATTACCGGCCCGGCTGGTGAAATCGACGCGCTTGCCCGCCGCGAGCAGGAGCGCATTCTTCAGATGTTTGTCGTGGCCCTGCTGGTTTCCGTGGGCCTCAGCCTTGTCCTGGCCTCGACCATTGCCAACCCGCTGGCCGATCTGGCATCCGCGGCAGAGATGGGCAAGGACCGGGGCACGGGTGTCAATCCCGGGCGCATTCGCATTCCCGACCTCAGCGCCCGTCCTGATGAAATCGGACGCCTCAGCCGCGCTTTGCGGGGTATGGTGACCGCGCTCTACAACCGGATCGACGCAAACGAACAGTTTGCCGCCGATGTCGCCCATGAAATCAAAAACCCGCTGGCCAGCCTGCAATCCGCCGTGGGAACGTTGCGGATGGTCAAGCGCGAGGATCAGCGCGACAAGCTGCTGGACGTGATCGAGCATGACGTACGGCGTCTGGACCGGTTGGTCAGCGACATATCAAATGCGTCGCGTCTGGATGCGGAACTGGTCAAGGAAGAAGAGCAGCCCTTTGACCTGCTCAAGCTGCTGGGCAATCTCGGCCAGTATCTGGGTGAAGATGCACGCTCCAAGGGCATCGATTACATTACGGATCTTCCCTCTGAGCCAATTGTGATCAACGGGCTGGAAGCGCGTCTTGCGCAGGTCTTTGTCAATCTGATCACCAACGCCATTTCGTTCTGCGAGGAAAATGACGCAATTCGCGTCTGGGTCCGGCAGCGGGACAACCGCGTGCTGGTGGTTGTCGAAGACACCGGCCCGGGGATTCCCGAACAGGCGCTTACCAAAGTGTTCAAGCGTTTCTACTCGCAGCGTCCGGCGGAACATTTCGGCAATAATTCTGGCCTCGGCTTGGCGATTTCCAAGCAGATTGTCGAAGCCCATGGCGGGGTGATCTGGGCTGAGAACATCCGCCCGACAGAGGCCGATATTACATCGGATCCGCTGGGTGCCCGCTTTGTCGTGGGGTTGCCCGTCTAAATCCATGCATATTGATTCGTTGTCACTCGCGAAAGATCAGGGCAGCGCCTGTGTTCATGCCTCCTGCGTTTCGGTTGCCGGACGCGGGCTTTTGATCATCGGTGCTTCCGGCACAGGGAAGTCCGGGCTGGCGTTGCAAATGATGGCGTTCGGCGCGAAACTGGTCGCCGATGACCGAGTCAATTTGGAGATGCGGCAGAATCGGGTGATCGCTTCGGCCGTATCGCAGATCCGCGGTTTGATCGAGGCGCGCCAAATTGGCCTGATCAAAGCCGAACCCAGTGGTCCGGTTCCGCTGGATTACGTTGTGGATCTGGATCAGCCAGAGCCCGAGCGTCTGCCCGACCCTTTGACGGTTTCCGTGCTGAGGCAAACTGTTCCCTTGCTTCGGGGCGCGGGCGTGCCCAACTTGGCTGTAGCGATGATGCAGCTTCTAGGAAATGGGCGCGTAAACCCGGAATGGCCGAATTCATGACATCGCAAAGGCGGATCGTACTTGTCACGGGGCCCTCCGGGGCAGGAAGATCCACGGCCATTCATGTGCTGGAAGATCTGGGCTTTGAAGCCATCGACAATCTGCCAATGGGTCTTTTGTCGCGCTTGCTCGACAGTGCTGACAGCGACCGTCCGATGGCATTGGGTATAGATGCCCGTAACCGTGATTTTTCGACGATCGGTTTCATAGAATTGGCTGAAAAGCTGGGCCGCTTGGCGCAGGTCGATCTGACGGTTCTGTACCTGGATTGCAGTGATGATGTTCTGGTGCGCAGGTTTTCAGAAACCCGAAGGCGGCATCCCGTAGCCAAGAATGCCAGCCCGGAAACCGGCGTTCAGCGCGAAAAAGAGTTGCTGGCGCCGATACGAGAGATTGCGGATACGCTGATCGACACCAGCCTTCTGAACGTGCATCAGCTGCGGGAAGAGGTCGAGCACTGGTTCGCCCCGCAAGGCGGGCGGCATCTGGCGGTTTCCATCGAATCCTTTTCTTACAAACGTGGCCTTCCGCGTGGATTGGACATGGTGTTCGATTGCAGGTTTCTGGCGAATCCGTACTGGCGCCCGGAATTTCGCGCAGCGGATGGTCGAAACCCTGACGTTGCGCACTATGTGCAATCAGACGCTAACTACTTACCGTTTTTTGAACGTGTGCTGGACTTGCTGACCCTGTTGCTGCCGGCCTTTCGGGCCGAGGGCAAAGCGCATCTTTCCGTGGCGTTTGGGTGCACAGGGGGCCAGCACAGATCAGTTGCCCTGGCAGAGGCCGTTGCAAAGGCCCTTGCGGAAGATGGGCAGCAGGTGGCAATTAGGCATCGCGAGATGGAACGTCGGTCGTTGAATGTGAGGTCGGATTGATCGGAATTGTGATCGTTGCACATGGTGGGTTGGCTCAGGAATACCTGGCCGCCACACAACACGTGGTCGGACCACAGGCCAGTCTCGTGGCGGTCGCGATCGAGGCTGACCATGACCGGGAAGAAAAACAGGCCGAAATCTGCCGTGCCGCTGACGAAGTGGACACCGGCGATGGTGTCGTTGTTGTCACCGACCTCTTTGGCGGAAGCCCCTCGAATCTCAGCCTGCGTGCCTGCGCGCCTCAGGACCGGCGTATTCTGTATGGGGCAAACCTGCCGATGCTGATCAAATTGGCCAAAAGTCGCCACTTGCCCATTGGTGATGCCGTCCGTCAGGCAATGGAGGCTGGACGGAAGTACATCAATGCGCAGAATGTGACATTGGATTAAAAACGGATTATTGAATATGACGAGCCGAAGCCTGAAAATTATCAATGAAAAGGGCCTGCATGCACGCGCCTCGGCAAAGCTGGTTGAGGTTGTAGAGGGGTTCGATGCACATGCTGAGGTGTCAAAAGACGGACTTTCTGCATCAGGCGACAGCATCATGGGTCTTTTGATGTTGGCAGCATCGCGCGGAACAACTATTGACGTCGAGACGTCCGGGCCGGATGCTGAGGCATTGGCAGAAGCTCTGGAAACGCTTGTGAACGACAAGTTCGGAGAGGGGTTCTAAGCCACCCCGCCGGGACAGGAAGAACGGGAAGACCAGGAATTGGCGGAAACGACGCACGAGACCAAGACAAACCCGGTGGTGGATGGGACCACAGATCAGGGTGAGATCTACGACCGTAGAACGCTGACCTATGCGAATTCATTCGACGATGCCTGGACAGCGACCGCCATTCGGGCCATCGAATGGTGCACAGGCAAGCTGACCATTTTGCGCATGGTCAACAAGTTCGAAAAAAAGAACGAATACTACCGCGGCCAGCGGTTCTGGGGTGGTGCCCTCAAGACTATGGGAATCGACCTGACCACACCGCAGGAGCAGATTGACCGCATTCCCAAGACCGGCCCGGTTGTTGTCGTCGCCAACCACCCGCACGGAATGGTTGATGGCATGATTCTGGCAGAACTGATCGGCCGGGTACGCAGCGATTACCGCATCCTGACCCGTTCGGTTCTGACGGGTCTGGACGAAGCGGCCACGTCATTCATGATTCCGGTTCCGTTTCCCCATGACCCCGAGGCGCAGGCCAAGATGCTGGAAATGCGCGGCAAAGCTATGGAGCATCTCAAAAACGGCGGCGTTGTGGCACTGTTCCCATCCGGTGTTGTGATGTCCTCGGATGATTGGTTCGGGCCTGCGATCGAGCGGGAATGGAACGTGTTCACTGCCAAGATGATCCGCCGTTCGGGCGCGCGCGTGGTGCCGATTTTCTTTCCGGGCTGCAATTCACGCTGGTATCAGATCGCCAACCGTGTCTCTGCCATTCTTCGGCAGGGACTGTTGCTGCATGAGATCGTCCGATCCTGCAACAAACCACAGTCGCCGGTGATCGGCGAACCGATTTCGGACCACGATATGGAGCTGCTGGAGCGCGATCCGCGCGGTTTCATGGCCTGGCTCAGAAATCACACCATGTCTCTGGGCAAGTCGTAACAGACCTGATCCGCGTCTTCATCTGGCCAAAAATATCCCGGGGGTGAGCCCGGACAAAGTCCGGGCGAGGGGGGCTGGCCCCCTTCAGCGTGTAGGTACCGGAACTTCGCCTCGGTAATCATAAAAACCGCGCTCGGTCTTGCGCCCCAGCCACCCGGCCTCGACATATTTCGTCAGGAGAGGACAGGGACGATATTTGGTATCAGCCAACCCGTCATGCAGCACGTTCATGATCGCCAGACAGGTATCCAACCCGATGAAGTCCGCCAATTCCAGCGGGCCCATGGGATGATTCGCCCCAAGTTTCATTGACTGGTCGATGGATTGAACGTTCCCTACACCTTCATAGAGTGTGTAGACCGCCTCGTTGATCATAGGCATCAGGATCCGGTTCACGATAAATGCTGGAAAGTCCTCTGCGCTGGCCGCCGTTTTGCCCAACCGATCCACCACCGCTTTGCAGGCGTTGAATGTTTCTTCATCCGTGGCGATGCCGCGGATCAATTCCACCAGCTGCATAACAGGGACAGGGTTCATGAAATGAAAACCCATGAATCGTTCGGGCCGATCCGTGCGGCTTGCCAGGCGGGTGATGGAAATCGAGGATGTATTTGACGTCAGAATCGTATGCGGCAGCAGGTGCGGCTGGAGGTCCTCGAAAATCGCCTGCTTAATCGTTTCCCGCTCGGTTGCTGCCTCGATAACCAGATCGGTTTGACCCAGTTTCGGCAGATCAAGCGTGGTCGTAATCCGTTTCAGCGCAGCCTTCATCGCCTCGTCGGTGATTTTGCCACGCGACGCCTGCCGCGCCAGGTTACCTTCGATCGTGGCAATGGCGTTTTCCAGAGCATCCTGGCTGACATCGTTCAGCAAGACGTCGTATCCCGCCAACGCCATAACATGGGCAATGCCGTTGCCCATTTGCCCCGCACCAATCACCCCGACCGATTTAACTTCCATGTTCAGCTGCCTTTGCCCTGTAGGATACCGCGACAGTATCGGCAGACCGGGGCAGGCGGCAAGAGGATCAAGGCGGTCAATTTCGCTTCAAATGCGCGCATTAGGAAAATCTCAATATCTATGACCACAAGATGGCACCGGGTGAGAAAACGGGGGCTTGATATGAGCTTTCATCAGACAAACAGCGGTAGGGAGTCCGCCTGCCAATATGCCAATTCGAAACTTTGGTTCCGGGGTCCACCCGGCACGTTGGATCAGCCCTATGTGGCCTGTCTGGGAGGAGAGGAAACTTTCGGCAGATTCGTCGATAACCCGTTTCCTGCCGTGCTTGAGAAGCGATTGGGAAAGCCATGCGCCAACTTCGGCAGCCTGTTTTGCGGAATCGAAGCGTTGTCCACTGATCCCGGGGTGCTGACTCTGGCCAATCAGTCAGACCTATGCGTGTTGCAAGTGCCCGATCTTCTGCGCCAATCGAACCGGTTTTACCGCGTACACCCGCGTCGCAACGATCGGTTCCTTGAACCCACCGCGGACTTGCTGGGGCTGTACCCGGATGTTGACTTCACGGAAATCCATTTTGTGCGCCATTTGTTGGAGCGGCTGAGCGCAACAGAAGACGCTCGAATCGAAGTCGTAGCGCAGGAACTGCGAGAGGTCTGGATACGCGCCACCGGGGACTTGATAGAACGGATCGAACCCGGCGTTGTCCTGCTTTGGCTGCATGTGCAGCGGCAAACCGGATCGCATGTCGACCATATCGTGCCCGATGCCGACATGATCGAACAGCTACGCCCGCTATGCGCTGATGTCGTCGAGGTTTCGGTCGCTGTATCCGCGCGATCGGATGCTCTCGAAGATGTTATGTTCGGAACGCTTCAGCAGCCGATTGCGGAACATATGATCGGCCCGTCCGCGCACCGAGAAATTGCTGAACACCTGATGATCGTCTTGCGGAACCTGAACTGAAAAAGGCCCGCCTGTTGGCGAGCCTTTGCAGATCAATCCGGATATCCGGTTCAGCCGAGCTTTTCGGTCAGTTCCGGTACCGCCTGGAAAAGGTCTGCGACCAGGCCGAAATCGGCGACCTGGAAGATCGGCGCCTCTTCGTCCTTGTTGATCGCCACGATGACCTTCGAGTCCTTCATGCCGGCCAGGTGCTGAATTGCGCCCGAAATACCGACGGCGACATACAGATCCGGGGCAACAACCTTGCCGGTCTGACCCACCTGCCAGTCGTTCGGCGCATAGCCCGAGTCAACGGCCGCACGCGACGCACCAACCGCCGCACCCAGCTTGTCGGCCAGCGTTTCGATCAGTTTGAAGTCCTCTTCCGAGCCGACACCACGGCCGCCCGAAACAACAACGCCCGCCGAGGTCAGTTCCGGACGGTCGCTTTCGGCAACCTTGTCCTCGACCCACGACGACAGACCTTCGGAGCCCGGAACCGAAACGGTTTCAACTGGGGCCGAGCCGCCTTCGCCGGCCGCGTCAAAGCTGGCGGTCCGCAGGGTGACAACCTTCTTGGCGTCGTTCGACTTGACGGTCTGGATCGCGTTGCCCGCGTAGATCGGGCGCTCGAAGGTCGAGCCGTCAACCACGCCGGAGGCATCCGAGATCACCATTACGTCCAGCAGGGCTGCAACGCGGGGCATCACGTTCTTGGCGTCGGTGGTGGCCGGTGCCACGATGTGCTCGTAACCATCGGCCAGGCCCACGATCAGGTCTGCGGTCGATTCCGCCAGGCGGTGGCCCAGCGACGGATCCTCGGCGACCAGAACCTTGGAGACACCGTCGATCTTGGCCGCGGCCTCACCGGCAGCAGCGGCAGACCCGCCTGCGGCCAGAACGGTTACGTCACCCAGCACTTTCGCGGCGGTCACGGCCTTTGCGGTCGCATCCATCGCCAGTTCGCCGTTGTTCACTTCGGCAAGCAGAAGTACAGCCATTACACAGCCCCCGCTTCTTTGAGTTTCTCGACCAGCTCGTCAACCGAGCCCACGATGATGCCTGCCGCGCGTGCCGGCGGCTCTTCGGTTTTGACGATTTCCAGACGCGGCGTGACGTCGACGCCGTAATCGGCGGCGGTTTTTTCATCCAGCGGCTTCTTCTTCGCCTTCATGATGTTGGGCAGCGACGCATAGCGCGGCTCGTTCAGGCGCAGGTCAACGGTGATGATGGCGGGCATCTTGACGCTGATGGTCTGCAACCCGCCATCGACCTCGCGGGTGACCTTGGCGGTGTCGCCTTCGATGTCCAGCTCGGACGCAAAGGTGCCCTGGGACCAACCCAGCAGCGCCGACAGCATCTGGCCAGTGGCGTTCATGTCGTTGTCGATCGCCTGCTTGCCTGCCAGAACAATGCCGGGCTGCTCTTCCTCGACCACTTTGGCCAGGATCTTGGCAACCGCCAGAGGCTCGATATCGGTGTGTACATCGTCAGTCGCCACAACCAGGATTGCGCGGTCGGCACCCATGGCCAGCGCGGTGCGCAAGGTTTCCTGCGCCTGCTTCACTCCGATTGAAACAGCAACGACTTCGTCGGCCTTGCCGGCTTCTTTCAGGCGGATCGCTTCTTCCACCGCAATCTCGTCGAACGGGTTCATCGACATTTTGACATTGGCGAGATCAACACCGCTACCGTCCGCTTTCACGCGGACCTTCACATTGTAGTCAATCACGCGTTTGACAGGCACCAGTACCTTCATTGTAGCGCTTTCTCCTCAAAAAAACGGTAAGCCGCGCAGGCGACTCCACCAATGCTCTCGACCGACTAGATAGCGCCTGCCGCAGTGGCACAACAGAGCAAAATCGTCACGTCATGGCGTCGGGACGTCGCGTTTTGCAATTTTTTTGCCAAGAGGCGCAAGAATATTACCCGCGAGTCTGCGTTTCGCGTTCAGCGGTTCGCGCCCGGAACCCACAACACGTCGTCTTTGCCGTTTGCGTTTGCGCAGCGTGCTGCAACAAAGAACCAGTCGCTGAGACGGTTGAGATATTTGACCGCCACGTCGTTGACGGGCTCCATATTCGTCAGCTCGACCGCAAGTCGTTCCGCCCGACGCGAAACGGTCCGGCAAACGTGCAGATGTGCTGCCAGACGCGAGCCACCGGGCAGGATGAAGCTGCGCAGAGGTTCCAGCGTCTCGTTCATTGCGTCGATCTCGGCTTCCAGCCTGTCGATCTGGGCAGGCACGATGCGTAGGGGGGTATAATCGGCCTCGGCGTCTTTTTCCATGTCGGGGCGACAGAAGTCGGCACCCAGATCGAACAGGTCATTTTGAATGCGCGACAGAGCGGTTTCGACATCACCTTCGGCTTCGGTCCGTGCCACGCCGACAAAAGCGTTCAGTTCGTCCACGGTGCCATAGGCTGCAACGCGGCCCGAATACTTTGCCACGCGCTCTCCGTTGCCCAGAGCGGTTTTCCCGTCATCGCCAGTGCGTGTGTAGATTTTGTTGAGTACGACCATTTATTGAACTCCCTGTCCGCGCAGATACACGAAAAGCACGATCAGCAACACGGCGATGAACTGAAAGAGAATGCGCAGGCGCATCATCTTGTTGCTTTTCTTGGCCGCTTCCATGCCGCCTTTGCCGAAATTCGCGATGCCTAAGGCCAGCACTACGACAACTGCCGCCATAGCCAGAAGCAGAATGACCATCACAAGGTCCATTTGAAGTCACCGTCCGGTTTTTTTCGATTACCACCCATCTAGCGTCAGGGCGTCGAAAAGCGAACGGGAAATATCGTCTCAGATATCCGAAAGGATTCGATCAGAGGCGTTTGTGGGCAGAATGCGGCGCAGTATCCCGGCGATATATGTCGGAGTGGTCACGTAGTAACGTGGTTTGGGGCGTCGGGCCTCGACCGCATGGGCCAGCTTGTCCGTGACGGCAGAGGCGGGCAGTTCAAATCGGTCTGGCCCACTGCTTTCATAAAGGCGCTTAAGCAGAGAGCCTTCATACTTCTCCCGAATGGCCGAGTTTTCCCAGTCGATGTATTTCTCGAACAATGGGATCGCCTTTTCCCGGAGTTTTGAGGTGATGGGGCCGGGCTCGATCAAGACGACGTGAATGTCGGTATCCCGAAGTTCCAGCCGCAGCGTGTCGGTCAGCCCTTCGATCGCGTATTTTGTGGCGACATACGCGCCGCGCCACGGGAAGGCGACAAGCCCCAGAACCGAGGAACACTGCACAATCCGGCCATGACCCTGTTCCCGCATGACGGGAATGACCTGTCGGGTCAGCTCGTGCCAGCCAAAGACATTGGTCTCAAATATATGGCGCAGGCCATCCGTCGGAACATCCTCAACCGCGCCGGGCAAGCCATGTGCGCCATTGTTGAAAAGGGCATCCAGCGAGCCGCCTGTAGCCTCGAGAACGTGGGACAAACCCGATGTAATGCTGTCTGCATCAGTGTAGTCGATTCTGGGGCTTTCAAAGCCTTGTGCGCGTAGGCGATCACAGTCGCGTTGCTGGCGGCAGGATGCAAAAACGCGCCAGCCTCTTGCACGCATACCGTGTGCCGCGTCCAGACCGATGCCTGACGAGCATCCCGTGATAAGAATCGATTTCTGCATACACCTTCCGAGCCTGATCCCCGCCCATAGCTATGGCGGGGTTTGCGGCAGGGCAATGACACTTCGATGTCAGTTCGTTGTTTTCCGGACGAGTGATGCCGAAATCCACCCAACCTGTTGCCCCGGCAACACGCGCAGGCGCAACCAGCCGGTACCTGAATCCCCGAATACCTCAACCTGCTGGCCGATCCTGGCTTTGCCGATGATCGGATAGATCGTCCCCGGCCCATCCCGCAGGTTCACGCGGGTTCCCGAAATTTCACGGATATCCTTGGCGGCCTCGACAGGGGCGGGCAGTTCAACCGTTGGCAGCTCGGCGTCGGTGGTGACCTGTTCGAGGGAGGCCAGACCCTGTTCCAGCGACGCAAGGGTCAGAGTGACGTTTTCGTCAGCGAACAGTGAGGGGTTTGCCTTCAGGCCAGCTGCGACTTGCGACAACAGCGCCTTGGTTTCTGCTTCGTCCAGCTCGGCCAAGGGTTCAGTGACCGGTGCGACCGGCGCCGGAGGCTTTACCGCAGCACGCGCGACCAAAGTTTCGGCGGGCGCGGATTCGATAGCCGGCCTTGAAGGTTTCGGGGCAATGGCAACACGCTCCGGCTCCGCTGTGCGGACTCCGCGCGGCTCAAAGTCAGGACCTCCGCTCATCACGTAAAAAGTCCAGCCGAGTGCGGCGAAAGTAACAAGTACAAGGCGCGTCATGGCGCATCCCCCAATTCAATCGTAACAACAAAATAGGCAGCAATCATTCAATTGTTGGAATGGTAGCATAATAGAAGGGCAGAGTCGAAAATTCGGGGAAAACACCGACTTGCCTCCCCCTGTTGCAAAAAGCCCGACTTGTCCCCAGTAAAATACGCGTTGCTTGCTTTACCAAGGCGTTCTTGCGTCGTATCACATCATATATGAACGATACGATCGACGACCCCAACATGGAGGCCCCCGACCACGGGGGTGAGGTTGCAGAACCGCTGCGCCGCGCGATAGGCGAGCGTTACCTGACCTATGCGCTGTCCACCATCATGCACCGCGCCCTGCCGGACGCGCGGGACGGATTGAAGCCGGTGCACCGGCGAATCCTCTATGCGATGAGAGAGCTGCGACTCAGTGCAACCGGAGGTTTTCGCAAGTCCGCCAAGATTTCCGGCGACGTGATGGGCAATTACCACCCGCATGGCGACGCCGCGATTTACGACGCAATGGCGCGCCTGGCGCAGGACTTCAACGTGCGTTACCCGCTGGTCGACGGGCAGGGGAATTTCGGGAATATCGACGGCGACAACCCGGCGGCCTCGCGATATACCGAGGCGCGGATGACCATCGTGGCCGAGGCGCTGCTGGAAGGTCTGAACGAAGACGCCGTGGATTTCCGCGACAACTATGATGGCACGCTGACTGAACCGGTGGTGCTGCCTGCGCAGTTTCCGAATCTTTTGGCCAACGGCGCCAGCGGTATCGCCGTCGGCATGGCGACCAACATCCCACCGCACAACATCTCGGAGCTTTGCGACGCCTGCCTGCACCTGATCAAAACGCCTGACGCGCGGGACGACACGTTGCTGAACTATGTCCCCGGCCCGGATTTTCCGACCGGTGGCGTGATCGTCGAACCGCCCGAGAACATCGCCCAGGCTTATCGCACCGGGCGGGGCTCGTTCCGACTGCGTTGCAGGTTCGAGGTCGAGGATCTGGGCCGCGGCCAGTGGCAGATCGTGGTCACCGAGATTCCCTATCAGGTTCAGAAATCCAAGCTGATCGAAAAGATCGCGGAACTGATCCAAACCAAGAAAATCCCGATCCTCGCAGATGTGCGCGACGAATCCGCCGACGATATCCGTCTGATCCTTGAACCGCGTTCGAAAAACGTGGACCCCGAGGTGCTGATGGGCATGCTTTATCGCAACTCGGACCTCGAGGTGCGGTTCAGCCTGAACATGAACGTATTGATCGATGGGGTGACACCCAAGGTCTGTTCGATGAAGGAAGTGCTGCGCGCCTTCCTTGACCACCGGCAAGAGGTGCTGCTGCGCCGCTCGCGTCACCGCATGGCCAAGATCGACCACCGGTTGGAAGTGCTCGAAGGCTTTATCGTCGCCTTCCTGAACCTCGACCGTGTAATCGACATCATCCGTTATGACGACGACCCCAAGGCCGCGCTGATGCGCGAGGACTGGGGCATCGACCACGTTCGCGCCACCGATGAATCTGACTACGTCACACCCAAGCCGGGCGAGGGCGAGCTGTCGGAAGTTCAGGTCGACGCCATCCTCAATATGCGCCTGCGCTCCTTGCGTCGTCTGGAAGAGATGGAGCTGGTTCGCGAACGCGACGCGCTGATGGAAGAACGCGCCAATCTCGAAGATCTGCTGGCCGATCCCGCCCTGCAATGGGCCAAGATTGCCGAGCAGCTGAAAGAGACCAAGAAGACCTTCGGCAAAGACTACGAAGGCGGCGCGCGCCGTACGCAGTTCGCCGAAGCGGGACAGGTTGAAGAGGTTCCGCTGGAGGCGATGATCGACAAGGAACCGATCACGGTGGTCTGCTCTCAGATGGGCTGGATTCGCGCCATGACCGGTCATATCGACCTGAAGCGCGAGTTGAAGTTCAAGGACGGCGACGGCCCGCGTTTCATCTTCCATGCAGAAACGACCGACCGGCTGCTGGTGTTCGCCTCGAACGGCCGATTCTACACCGTCAGCGCGGCCAATCTGCCGGGTGGGCGCGGAATGGGCGAGCCGCTGCGCCTGATGGTCGACCTGCCGAACGAGGCACAGATCATCGACATCCTGATTCACAAGCCGGGGCGCAAGCTGCTGGTGGCCTCGGACGCGGGCAACGGCTTTATGGTGCCGGAAGATGACGTGCTGGCGCAGACGCGCAACGGCAAACAGGTGCTGAACGTCAAGGGTGACGAGACCGCGATGATCTGCAAGCCGGTCGCGGGCGACCACGTCGCCGTGGTGTCGCAAAACGGCAAGTTCCTGGTTTTCCCAACCCAGGAACTGCCCGAGATGACGCGCGGAAAAGGCGTGCGTTTGCAAAAGTACAATATGGCACGCGGCCGGCAGGGAACGCTCGAGCTGGATGGCGGATTGTCGGATGTAACGACCTTCAACTGGGAAGAAGGCCTGAAATGGTCCATGGGCGGCGACAAGACCCGACATGAGGCGGATATGACGCAATGGCTGGCAAAACGAGCCAGTGTCGGGAAAAAACCGCCCTATGGCTTCCCGCGCGACTATAAGTTTTCGTGATCGCGCTGCTTCGCGGGTGAATTTCCGCCGATACGGCTTTGCACAACCCGTATCGGTGCGCTAGATCAACAAAAAACAGGCCTATCGAGACGAGACATGTTGCGCATTCTGACGCTGATCACCGGACTGGCCCTGATGGCCGCTTGCACACAGACACAGGTGTATGAGCCGCCTGAATCCCTAGGAGAATTCAAGCTTCGTGTGAATTATGCCTTTGCGGACAAGGCCGTTCAGGGACCTGTATCGCGGGACGCCACACCTGACGAATGGACGAAGGCGATCCAGAACGCGGTTGATATTCGTCTGGGGCGTTACGTAGGCAAACAGGAATATGACCTTGGCATCAGCCTTGAGGGTTACATGCTGGCCCCGCCGGGGATCCCTGTGATCTACAACCCCAAAAGCACTGCGATTGTGTTGGTCAACGTCTATGACGTGAAGAAAAAAGAGTTTCTGGCCAAGGGTAAGCAATTCCAGGTGCTGGAAGACACCACCGGCGGAAGTGCCCTCAAAGGATCGGGGCATGAGCGCACAAAAGAAGAACAGATGAGCGGTCTGGCCCTCAAAATTGCCGACCGGGTCGAGGAATGGCTGGCTGAAGAGCACAAGGAAAATGGCTGGTTCGACCGGCGGCCGGACCTGATCCAGCCTCTGGAATCCGTCGAGGTCACGCAAAATCCAACGTGATCGGCGCATTTCCCTCAGGATGTGCTTGATTTTCCCCTTTGAACCAAATATCCCGCGCGCGCAGATGTAACCACGGGACCAAGGGTCCCCCAAATCGCAAAAGGGCGCCTGAGGAATGGCAAAGGAAAAGTTTGAGCGTACAAAACCGCACGTCAACATCGGCACGATTGGCCACGTTGACCACGGCAAGACCACGCTGACCGCAG
>NZ_JBQFXN010000011.1:0-88975 GCF_056540885.1 Ruegeria sp. AL12
TCGCCTCTGCCTCGGTCTGAGGCTGCTCAGTAGCGGGAGGTGTCGCCTCTGCCTCGGTCTGAGGCTGCTCAGTAGCGGGAGGTGTCGCCTCCACCTCGGTCTGAGGCTGCTCTGTGGCCGGAGGGGACGTCTCCACCTCGGTCTGAGGCTGCTCTGTGGCCGGAGGGGACGTCTCTGTCCCGGTTTGAGTTTCTCCGGTATCGGGCTGGCTCGTCCCAGTGTCAGGCTGGCTTGTCCCGGTATCAGGTGGGTTCACCCCGATATTGGGTTGGCTCGTTCCAGTATTGGGCTGGGATGGAGCGCTGATCACAGTATACCCGTTGTTTTTGAGCCAATCGATGTAAGGGCCTGTAATGCTGTTTGCGAGGTCCGAACCTGCATTTGCCAAATCCGCCGGGCTTCCTGGTATGACGACGTACTGATTGTAGCCATCCGTCTGCGCCGTGGCCTGATAGGTAAAGTGCTGGTCGTACTCTGTGGGCTTGATTAGGACATTGTTGCCGACGTTCCAGTCCGGCTGACCACTATGCCCCAGAATCTGCGACGTGATGTTTTGGGTGATCGCGACATTACTGGAGCCGTTCGATACGAAGATGAGCGGAATTTCAATGCCGCCTGTCTGTGTTTTTTCATCTACGTGCAGAACGGAGTTCTTTGTGATGGTGATACCATCCGCACCGTAAACCGAAATGCCATGCAGATGGCCGTTATAGATCACGTTCCCTTCGATCAGGACATTGTGGTGGATGACGTTCGGGTCGCTGAGATCCTTGCCGTCCCCACCAAACCAGATGGTCTGGGTGTAATCTCCGTTGCCCATGTCAAAGACGTTGTTGCGGATGGTGATGTTGTCACTGCCGCTGCCGTTTGCGCGCTGGACCTGGATCATGTCACGGTGATCGCCCGCGCCCGCAGCGCCGCCGAAATCGTGAATATAGTTGTTCTCTACCAGGATATTATCGACATTGTCGAATACCAGACCATCCGAGCGGATCGAATGAACGTCGTTCCCGGTGAAGCTCACCCCATCGGAGTTAAGAGCGATGGCGCCCTTCCACCATTTCGAGAATTCGGTATTGATGACGTCGATATTGTTGGAACCGGAGATCATCAGTCCGGTGCCATATCCGGTGCCATCCGCAGATGTTCCGGTGCCGCTGGCAAAATCACCTTCGAAGTTCGAATTCTGGAATGTGATGTTCGAACTGTTGGTGACGCTGAATTTATTCTGGAAGTGATAGTCTCCAGAGCTGTACGTGTAATCGAATTTGATCGTGTCGAACGTTACATTCGACGCCCCATTGAGATGCGCTTCAGAGAAGCTTGCGCTTGCATTCGGATCAGCGGATTTAATCGTTACGTTAGATGAAAACTGTTTACCATTCAGGCTGAGCTTGCCGTAATTGCCGGCCGCAAGCAGTATTGTTTCCCCACCTGTCGCCTGTGACAAGGCCTGGTTCAGCTCTGCCGCAGAGGTTACCGTAATTGTCGTCGACATATTTCACCTTCTGTTTCATAGGCGCTGTGAGTGGCAGCGCACGAGTTCCCGCACACCCAGGACAAATGGAACAGCTGCCCGAGGGCAGTAGAGTGGCCTAAATATGGCTATGTTTGGAAATTGTTGCCTGCATTGGGACAATGACGTCCCTTTGCCTTCATTTCCGAGTGAACTCGATACTCGATACTGGGAATTGTTCCACTTCCCTTGGCGGTTGACGCCTGTTTGGATAATTGATTCCCGTTAAGCAACAATGAACACATAATTGCCACTATTCCGGCGCGTCCTTGCGTATCTCTGGTAGGTGTCGGCAATGAATTGCCCGGTGCCCCTACGGCAACTTGCAGATTTAATTGAGACCACCCCGGAAAAGCACCGCTGAGTGTCTCGGAAATGTCATGCGATCCGAGGGGCACCACAATAGACAGTATGCGGGGGTTCGACTAAGCTTTCGAACGGTCGCAGATCAGAAAGGTACGTCATGTCCAGATCACGTATTCTTGCGCTGGCAGGTACGATCCTGCTGTTCTTTAGCCCTGCCTTGCATGCAAAGACCCCTTGCGACAGGCAGCAATTCAAACCCAGATTCACGGCCCAAACCCAAGGTCAGGCTATTTCCGACGCAGCAACGCTGGCAAGTGCTTTGCAGAATGCCCGTGGCGGTGAGGTCTATCTGCTTGCACCGGGGAACTATGATACTCTGAAACTGGGCAAGGCTTACCCGTCGCCGGTGGTGATCAGATCGGCTGACCCTGCCAGCCTCGCGTGTTTCAGTGTCGCCATTCTTGACGGGGCCGAAAATGTCCATCTGGATGGCATCAGGTTCGACTATACCTTCAAGAACGCTGACCCGTATCATCTGGCCAACTTTGTTGTTCGCAACAGCCGGAACATCACTATCTCCAACTCCGTGTTCAGCGGGGATGTCGCACGCGGCACCGGAACGCCAGAAGATGGGGCGGGGTTTGGCACAGGTCTGCTGGTGTTCCACGCCGCCAATGTTGATATTTCAAACTCCGAGTTTCTCACATGGTGGAAGGCGATCATCGCTATTAATACAGACGGCATAAAGATCACTGACAGCGACGTGCATTCGATCCGCTCGGATGGTCTGGTGTTCGACAATGTCGACGACATCCTGGTTCAGAACAATTACATCCACAACTTTGGCGGGGCCGATGGAGTTGGCGATCACCGTGATATGATCCAGATCCAGCGGGCCAATAACAGTGGAAGCGCCAATATCACGATCCGGGACAATATCTTCGATGTAGGTGCAGGCGACTTTGCCCAGACGATCTGGGCCGGCGGAGATGGGAAGAACATCGGAGACCCCGAGGTACGGCATCGGAACGTGTTGATCGAAAACAACATGATTTACAACGGCCATGTCCACGGCATCTCCATCTACGGTTCCGACAACATTTCGGTCAGAAAAAACTCTCTGATCAATGTTCCTGGTGGCCATTCTGTGCCGGTGATCAATATCTCACCAGACTCTACATCCGTTGTCATCGAACAGAACGCCGCGGCAAACATCATGGGGTATGAAAACCAGCGCGATTGGGTGCTTCTTAACAATGCCATGATTCAGGATCAAAACCCGTCTCAGGAAGGGTATTATGATCAGCAGTTCATCTACCATGCGTTGGGGCGGGAAAAGGGTTATAATGAGTTTGGCGTGCGTCCCGGCAGTCTCATGGATCGCCTGAATGCCGGATCAACGCTGGCAAAGAACTATCCCACTCAATGAAGACTGACATGGATGATTTCCGCTGGCGTGTTTAATGGCAAGGGCGTGGCTATGAAAGCCACCAGTTTTTTTTGGTTTTGAAGAGTTACTTGAGTTAAGGGCAGGA
This sequence comes from Ruegeria sp. AL12, assembly GCF_056540885.1. NCBI lineage: Bacteria > Pseudomonadati > Pseudomonadota > Alphaproteobacteria > Rhodobacterales > Roseobacteraceae > Ruegeria > Ruegeria sp. AL12. The sequence goes on from NZ_JBQFXN010000011.1 coordinate 3,358, forward strand.
AATTCGAATGATCGCTGTTTCGTCAGCCAAAACGAGAGAACAGGTGGCAAAACCGCTTGTCCTGATGCTGCTTGTCATATCTTTTGCGATGCCATTTTATTTCTTCCTCGGCGGGCTGAAACTCAATGGCTATCGTGTGATCCTTCTCCTCTATATGTTCCCCGCAGTTTTTGGGTGGCTGAGCGGTAAAGCAGGTAAAATCAGGGCGGTCGATTTCTTAGTAATCGGCTTTGCGTTCTGGGCCAGCCTGACTTTGGCCGTCAATCACGGCATTCAGGAACTGTGGCAGTTCATCGGAATGTTCATAATAGAAACGCTAACCCCCTATTTTATTGCCCGAACTTATATTCGCAATTTGGATTCGTTCCGGTTTTTTGTGAAATGCCTCTTCATTCTGATCATGGTTCTCTTACCGTTTGCGGCTTATGAAGCTGTCACGGGTAAGATGCCGCTCCTGAATCTGTTTGGGAAGGTGATGAGTGTTTATCAAAAGTGGTATTTTCCACCGAGACTGGGATTGCTGCGCGCTCAGACAACGATGCCGCATCCGATTTTGTTTGGAGTGTTCTGTGCACCGGCTTTTGCACTTACCTGGTATGTGTTGGGATGGAATAAATCCTTTAACAAAAAGGTTGGTCTCGTTTCCATCGTTGGGGGCACCGTCTTCTGTTCCTTGTCGTCGGGTGCTTTCATGAATGTCATACTTCAGATGATGCTGATGGCGTGGAACAGGATATTTTGGTTCCTGAAGAATAGGTGGAAAATTCTTCTCTATATTTTCTCTTTTTTGTACTTCGTCGGCGAAGTCAGTTCCAATCGGACTATGTTTCAGATATTCGCAACACACTTCACTTTGACACCGGGCACCGCATTTACGCGGATCAATATTTTCACCTTCGCCTCTGACGATGTTCTGCAGAACCCGTTGTTTGGAATCGGGTTGAATGACTATACGCGACCCCACTGGATGGCCATGTTGACCACGGTGGACAATTTCTGGCTGGTGATAGCATTGCGGCATGGATTCCCGGGGCTGTTTCTGCTGTTGGGTGCGGTGTTGGTTGTCTTTTTCCAAGCCGGCAACAGGAATTTGACCGGCGCCGTCGCAGACGCCCGTCTTGGGTATTTGATTGCGTTGCTGGGCCTATGTGTTTCCGCGATCACGGTGCATTTGTGGGACTCTACCTTCTGTTTCTTCATGTTTCTTCTGGGGGCGGGGGTTTGGCTTTTTGATGCTGATGATCAGGAAAGCCAGGGCGGCGACAGTGTACAGACACCGACTGAAGGCAGGAAATTGCGTTATACGCGGTTTCCACAGATTGTTCCGGGTGAGTTAACAGCAAGGCGGGCTGTCAGAACCGGTTCAGCCGGTCGTCATCCAGCGCCGCCGAGACATTCCCAAAGCCCGCCGCAAACGGCGCAGGGGCGGCATTTGACCGGATAAAGTGGCACCCATCTCGTGCGTGGACATATCACCACGCAACGAAGTCCGTGGCCGCAGAAAATTGTTTGCGCGCCAATTGCCGCCATCGCTTGACCAGGCAGCGGTGTACCCCGCATCGCGCAAGGCCCGAAGGACCCTTGCGTCATAGCGCCCGAAGGGGATGCCCGCCTCTGTCACCGGATGTCCGCAGATTTTTTCAAGCTGCGCACGTGATGCGCACAGCTCTTCGGTCAGTGCAGCATCATCCAGGGTGGGCCACGCCGTGTGAGCAATGCCATGACTTCCAATTGTCATGCCCGCGTCGCGCAGGGTGTGAAGATGTTCGACATCCAGCGAGCCCACCTGCCCGATCCGATCGGTGAGAACGAAAAAGCGCCCCCGGAGGTTACGGGCCGCAAGGGCGGGCAGGGCAATACTGTAATCTGAAAGATTGCCATCATCGAAAGTGATCGTGAAATGGCCCGGATCGGGGGCTTGGGCGATCTGATCCAGCGCATATTCGAATTGACTGACTGACAGCCAGTAAGGGGCCTCGTCCGGTTCCAGGGCACGTTCCGGTGTGCCGATGCCGTGAAAAATGATACTCGTTCCAGTGGTCATTGGCGTGCTTTTTTCAAGCGGGAATGAAGCGTTTCGGCGGTGCCTATCAAAGCCGAACCCAATCCGGCGGGTCGGTATTCATAAGGTCCGGCCGCCAACAAGTCCGTTCCACCGGTCCGTTGTTTGAATTCTGTGACGGTCGGATTGATGTCAGGGTCGATACCGTCCAGATCGTACCATTTTATGCCCTGTGTCCGATGCCGCAGGATGGATTCCCACATCAGATAATGGCCGGCATTGCAGCGGCGCCCCACATCCGTTGTCGCGCCAAACAGATAGACCGCGAAATTTCCTGTCCGGCCGATTGTCATGCCGGCTATGTCGACACCATCTTTTTGGGCAAACAGAACCTCGTGGGAAAAATCAGCACCCTGAAGCGGGTAGTAGAATTCGGGGGGAATATCAGGTTGCTCGAACCCTTTGGCGGCCTGCACCTGTTGATAGAGTTCATGAAATCTGCCCGAGGCTTCGGAGATCGGGGCGCTTTCCAGCGACAGATCGCTTTTCAACGCTTTGCGCAGATGGTTGCGCCATTTGCCATGTTGCGCCTTAAGCAATATTTCTTCGTCCTGATCGCAATCGATGATGACGGTCCGATAAGGCCGGGAACGATCGGTGGGATGAAACCCCGCCGAGGCCGCAGACCGATCTATTACCGGAACGTCATGAAATGGCAGGGCGGGAAGCCGCAACCGAAGGATATGGCCGGTTTTCCGGGCATAGGCGCGCAGTGCCGCAAATGTTGCATCCAGCCGGTCCTGGTCGATTTCGGGCTGTTCGCGGTGATGCATCATAGGGCCTGCTGCGATCCAGGCGATACCACGCCCCAGGCCGGGCACGCGCTTTACGCGCAGGCAGGCCGCAGCGGTCAAGTGACCGGCCTGATCTGACAGGGTGATAAAATCAGTCGTGGCACCGATCCGTTGTGCCGCGGCCTGCGCATACGTCAGGGTCTGTTCGTATGTCAGATCGTGAAAACTGGCGCTGATCCGGGGCCATTCTTCTGCGGTGACTTTCTGAAACGAGAGGGTCGTGTTCATAATTGCATCCGTATCCAGCTGCTCCAGAGGCTGTTCGGCCGGATTCCCAACCGCGGGCGGACTTTCAGGAACCAGACACGGTAGTAAAAGAAATGCAAGGCATCCGCCCACAAAAGCAGTGCACGGGCACGAAGCCGCGCGGAAGCCCGATCAGGTGCCAGAACGATATTGTAAAGCGGCACCAGATCTCCTCCGTAGCTCAGCTTATATTCATACTCGCCGGCGCCGGCTTCAATCAGGTGCGTATCCTGATCGATCAGCTCTTCAACACGCGCGACCAGACCGACGCGGCCCAGGCCAGCCTTTGCAAATTCGGCATCGACTTCCCGTGCATTGAGCCACCAAAGCACCTTGCCATTCAGGGTGTAACGTAACTGGCTGGACAGCAGCGTTTCATCCCGCCACTGTTCATCGATTGCCGCATGGCCTTTCGGGCTCAGGCGTTGCATCAGGCTGCGATAGAACGCTGCCGCAACCGGCCAGTCGGAAAAATGCCCCCCTTTCCCGGCGGCCTCCCATTGTCGTGTATGCAATGCGATGAACCGATCCATCATTGCATCGACGGTTTCCGGCGTGGAACTGACAGTGCGCAAGACCTCACCTGCCGGTGTCAGGCGCTTGATGTCCCGCCGGACTTCGCGGCGGCGGCTTTTCGAAAGCGAGGCCATAAACGCATCAAAGGTATCAGGCAGAGTCATCAGTGTATGCCCGCGGGTGCTGATGTCGCGTAAAACGGATAGGCCACGCCCATTCAGGGCACGCAGGTTTTCCAGTTGTCCTGCGCGTTCTGACAATGGCGACAGGCTTACGACGCTACATTTCAAATGATCGGTCAGGTGTTCAATGACAGCCCCGAGAACTGTGTTTTCGTAACCGGCGGCAATGGGCAGTTCCATGACCGCGAAATTAGGATCCACGCCCGCCAGCCGGGCGACGCGCACCGGAATGGGGCCGGCCCAAAGGGTTTCAACGCAAAAGGGCAGAACGCCAACAAGCTCTGAACCGTTCCGCAGAATATAGCTGACGGGATGCCGGCTGGCGGCAAACGTTTTGCCGTAATGGTCCCACCAGGCAGATTGCCAGTCGGACAGGAAATATATCTCGGCACCGGACGCTGAGACAAAACTGTCCCAGCTGGCTTGTACGCTCAGCTTGTGTGCAGGTTTTTCGACACACTCAAGCTCGATATCTGCACTGTTGGAAATGGCGTCCCTCATGCCATCGGTTCCTGACCGAAAAGATGATACCGGATTGCCGCTCCGGACAGGCGCAGCCTTGCCTTGCGATCAGGTGTGGCGCGCAGAAGCCCGATCAGTCCAAAGGCAATTCCGCGCAACATTGCACTGCTCAGGAAGATCGCGCGCGTTATCAGCTCACCACTGCGGCCATAGTGCTTTCTGGCGTAGATCGTCTTGCTTTTCTGTTTTTGCACATACATGCGCGATTTGATCTGAGCGGTGCTTTTCGAGCCGCCTTCAAGATGCAGAATCCGTGCCTCAGGCGCGAAGACGCAGCGTTTGCCAACATTGCGGATACGTCGGCACCAGTCAGCTTCTTCCGAATAGATAAAGAACGCGTCATCCAGCGAACCGACTTCTTCGAAGACCGGGCGTGGTACCAGCATGAACATGCCCGACACCACATCCACGTCGCGCTGCGTTGTTCGGTCCCAGCCCCCATATTCGGGCCAGGTAAACAGCCGTTTCAGCCCGAATTCGATCACTGCCAGGCTGAGCGGTCCGGGATCGGCAAAACAGGTCAGCTGGATGGTTTCAGGGTCTTCGAAGACCTGGCAGCCGACGCATCCGACATCCGGATGCGCGTCGAGCCAGGCGCTCATTACATCGATCGCATGATCCAGGATGATCGTATCGGGATTAAGCAGCAGCAGCTTGGCGCCTGTAGCAATCTCGAGCCCTTGATTGTTGGCAGCGGCAAAGCCCAGATTTTCGGTATTCGCGATCAACCGGACCTGAGGAAATTCATCGGCCACCATTTCAGGTGAGCCATCGCTGGAGGCGTTGTCGACAACGATGATTTCGTGCGGCAGCCGGGTCTCATGCGCAATGGACGCCAAGCAATCCCGAAGAATGTCCCGGGTGTTCCAGTTCACGATAATGATAGATACAGCGTATTCGCTACTCGTGCCGGGCGGCGATGAAACCATGACGCTTCGCTCTCGTTAACCACTTACATTCCAAATTTTAACCACTGCCACATTCTGTGAACACTTAAAACGTGACCGTACCGGGACCGTTGTTGTCGAAAAGTAGCTATAAAAGTCAAATCATTTAGATCAGTATATTGAGGTAATATTTTGACGGTGCGAAACCTTGAAAGACAAGACAGTATTAAGATCGGGTTTGGGTAAATTTTGGCCTCTGGGTTTGGCATCGAATGACTGACCGTGGGAACGCACTTTATTGCGGCGATCCTGTCATGCGGTTGTCCGATCTGTTTCGCCGGGATTCTGCTGGCGGGTACACGGCCCTGTTCCAGGACCGGTCGGTGTTTTGGAGCTATAATACCCGTGTGGCAATCCGGGCGTCCTGTGACCTTTTGGGGTTGCAGCCCGAGGATGAAGTTCTGGCACCCGCCTATAATTGTGGTTCCGAGGTCGACCCGCTGATTGATGCGGGCCTTTCGGTTCGGTTGTATCCGGTTTCCGAAAACCTGCGTGTCGATCCCGCACGGATTGCGCCACTTATTACCGGGCGGACGAAGGCGATATATGTGATCCACTATTTTGGTGTGCTGCAGCCATACCTGGCGGACCTGCGGGCCTTGTGCGATCAGCATGGGCTGCGGATGATCGAAGATTGTGCATTGAGCCTTCTCAGCGGTGCTTCGCCGGCAGAAGGCCGCACCGGAGACGTATCGGTTTTCTGCTTCTACAAATTTGTGCCTGTTTTGGGTGGTGGGGCCATGGTCATCAATGCGCCGGACCTGAGCGCCAGGCATCCGTTTCCGCGACCTGCCCCGGGCAAGGCCGTGACCAAAACACTTTTGCGCGCTGGTTTGGCAACCGTATTGGGGCTGTCCCGCATGCAGGCAATGCTTCAGAAGGTACGCGGCCGACAAGAACCGCCGCCCCACAGTGACGGGGATCAACCGGAAGACATTCCGGGGCACTATTATTTCGACCCGGCGCTGCGCGGCGCACAGATGAGTGTCTTCACATCCCGTCCATTGCGGGCCTATTCCGTAGCAGAAACCATTGCGATCCGGCGGTCGAACTGGCAGCGGTACCGGGATGTTCTCAACGAGTTTCCCGAGATACGCATGCTTGTTCCGGAGCTTCCGGTCGATGCCTGTCCGCTGAATATGCCGATCATAGTCGCGGGGCGTGACCGGGTCGTACGGGCGCTGCAAAAAAGCGGGATTGGTGCCACTGCCTGGTGGGCGGGCTTCAACCGCAATCTCGACTGGTCAGGGCAGGCCGAGGCTATGACCCTGAAAGACAATGTCGTATCTTTGCCAGTGCACCAGTACCTTTCGGCTGCGCATATCGATCACATAATAGCGCAACTCAAAAGTGAACTTGTGGCCTGATCAGGCGGGCGGTTTATGCAGAGTGAGGTCAGCGTAACCGGGGCCATCACGCTGCCTTGGACAGCTTGCGTTTGAGTTTTGCGGCAAGCTCCAGCGCCAGGCTCTCGAACCCTTTTGGCTTCCCGGCAAGGCGCCAGAGCAGCAGATGTGTGCCAACATAGACAAAAACTCCGACGAGAACTTTGACCGAGAACCGTATACGCAGCAGCGGCAGGTCTTCCGCTGTCTCGTAAGCCCATCCCACTGCGTCGCCACTGCCATAGGCACTGCTGACAAATAGAACGGCAAGCAACATGGCAAAGGTCGACGCAAATGTACGCCAGGCCATCAGGATCGGTGCCAAAAACCCACCGGTTCCGAAATCCTTGGCCATGATCAGCGCCAGACCGATCGCAAACAGGCTGGCGGCTCCGGAGCCGAGGATCGCGCCGGTAAAGCCGTAGTTCGATCCCAGCACCGTCAGCGCAGTTGTGGCGATCAGCAGGATCGTGTTGCGGAGAAACAGGCGCTTTGTAGAGCCTTCGACGTAGCTTGCAGACCGAACATTGGCCTGCAATGTCTCGATCGCTTTCAAAGGGGCAAGCACCCAGATGACCTGTGCGGCGGCCAGCCACTGATAACCGGCCACGACAACGATCAGGTGATTGGCAACCAGAGCCATGCCGACACTGGCTGGAACGATGATCCCTAAGAGGATGGCGTTGGCCCGTTCGAAGGCTTCCCGGCTGGAGCCTTGGGTCCGGGAAGTATTGGCAAGGCTTGGGTAAACGACCCGTTCTAACGGGCCGATGATCTGGCTGGTGAACAGGACCACAAGGCGATAGCCGACCCTGAAAATCCCTGCATCGGCCAGACCCAGCATGCTTCCGATGACAATCTGGGGCATGTTGTTGATCAGAAACTGGGTGATCTGGGCCCCCAGTGACCATGATGACACATCAATGCAGTCATGCCAGCATCGGAGCGTTAACCTGGGCCGCATCGGGGCAACGGAAAAGCTCCAGATGACCCGGATGACCTGAGTGATGACGCTGGCGACCACGATGGCCCAGTAATCACGCCAGATCCATGTGAGGCTGATGGCCATCAATGTATATGCAATTCGGCTGGTCGTTTCTTCGCCTGCGATGAAACCGAACCGGAGATCTCTTTCCAAAAGTGGGAAGCGTGTGCTTTTGATGGAAGTTGCGATGGCAATGAAGCAAAGCGGGGGGATCAGCGATGTCAGTTCCGCAAGCCCGAAGAATGTCATCAGAGGGGCGCTGGCCCAGATAAGGAGTGCCGAAAAGATGCCCAACAGCACCTGCATCGTGAACACGGTGTTCAGGTGATCGTCGGTGATTTCGGGCTGGCGGATCAGAATCATGGAAACGGCCCGCTGGACGATTTCCAGAAACGCGGCCGCGATTATGAAATAGGCAATGATCCCGAAATCCGTCGGCGTCAGAAGACGGGCCGTCACAACCAATGTCAAAACGCCCAGAAACTGGCTGAAAACGCCCGATGCAAACAATGTTGCGGCCCCTCTGGTAAGGGTCGCGCTGTGATCGGGTGTGCCCGGGGCGATCGTCACGCCTGGTTCAACTGGAGGCTTCAAAAGACTTGCCTTTCCATACTCGGAACAAAAAACTTATCAACGTACCAATGTTTCTAATCTGGCTACCCTCAACATCGCTTCAAAAAACCAGCACTTGCTGTTCTAGGAATTTAGTCGGCTGGCTGCTAGTCAAACCTGTAAGTATATTTTTGTGTTGAAATCGCATGTTTTTCCAGTTTCAGAGAGGTACACCATGTTTCAATCAGTACCGTCGCAGCGAGTCGGCGCTGAATATTACATAGCAAAATGAAGTTTCGCCTCAGTGTCTCAGATTGGATTCTGACTGCGCAAGGGTAACAAGTAGAAGAGACCGGTGTTTTCCGGACCCGGTGCCTGTTTTCAAGATGGTATAACAGTATGAAGATTGCGATTTTTGGTCTGGGGTATGTGGGGTTCACGGCAGCATGCTGTCTGACCCGTGAGGGGCATGAGGTGATCGGCGTCGATGTGAATGCCGACAAGGTCTCGGAAATCAATGCCGGGCAACCCCCGATCAAGGAACCCAAGGTGGCCGAGCTGCTGACCGAGGCGCTTGCAAAGAACCTGATCCGCGCAACGGTTGAAATTCCAGATCTGTCCGATGTGGATCTGGCCATCGTTTGCGTCGGTACGCCCAGTTCCACTGACGGCTCGCACAACATGAATTTCGTGGCCGAGGTGACACGACAGATTGCCAAGGCCGTCTCGCCCGACCGCGCGCGACCGCTGACCGTGGCCTATCGGTCCACCTTCCGGCCGGGCACGGTGCGGCAGCTGATCGAGCCGATCTTTCACAGCTATCTGGGCGATCGGACGGGGCAGGCGATCGAGATTGTCTATAACCCCGAATTCCTGCGCGAGGCGTCGGCGGTGGATGATTTCTTCAACCCGCCCAAGATCGTTGTCGGCACGGCAGATGGAAACCGCTCGGCGGTGATGGACGAAATGCACGAAGGCCTGAATGCACCGGTGTTCTACACCGCCTTTGAAGAGGCCGAGATCACCAAATTCGTCGACAACACCTGGCACGCGACCAAGGTGGCCTTTGCCAATGAGGTAGGCCGCATCTGTCACAGCATGGGCGTGTCGGCCAAAACCATGCACGAGATTTTCGTCTCGGACACCAAGCTGAACATCTCGGCCTATTACACCCGTCCGGGGGGTGCGTTCGGGGGATCCTGCCTGCCCAAGGATGTGCGTGCATTGCAGCATATTGCCGGTGAGGTGGGGGCGCATACGCATCTGATCGACAGCCTGTTGCAGACCAATCAGGCGCATAAAACCTATCAGGCGCAGGATATCATGGCGCGGCTGCCTGATGGGGGCCGGGTGCTGATGGCCGGGCTGGCCTTCAAGGCCGGAACCGATGATCTGCGCGAAAGCCCAAATGTCGATATCGCCCGGCGGCTGTTGCAGGCGGGCTATCAGCTGTCGGTCTATGATCCTGCGATCAAACCGGCCGATCTGCGGGGGCAGAACCTTGGTTATGCCTTTACCCACCTGCCCAACGTGGGCAGCCTGCTGGTGGACCGCGCCACGGCCGAGGCCGGGCCCTGGGATCTGGTGGTCGGTTCAAACCGGATCGTGAATGATCTGAACCTGGGTGATGCAGAGGTGGTAAGAACCTATGAATATGACTAGCCCTGTGCCCGCCGTTCAGCCGATTTCGTTCGAAGAGCTGCGCCAGAGCCAGCCCCTGAAGGGCCTCAAGGTTCTGATCGTGGTGGAAAACCTGCCCGTCCCCTTTGATCGCCGCGTCTGGATGGAGGCGCGCACGCTAGCCGCCGCCGGCGCGCTGGTCTCGGTCATCTGCCCCACCGGCAAGGGCCATGAGGAACGCGTGTGGGAAGATGAAGGCATCAAGGTCTATCGCCACCCGCTGCCGCTGGATGCCAGCGGGGCGCTGGGGTATCTGCTGGAATATGGCGCGGCGCTGTTCTGGGAAAGCTGGCTGTCGCTGAAGATCAAATTCACCCGCGGCTTTCACGTCATCCATGGCTGTAACCCGCCTGATCTGATCTTTCTGGTGGCGCTGCCGTTCAAGCTGTTTGGCGTGCGCTATCTGTTCGATCACCACGACATCAACCCCGAGCTTTACGAGGCCAAGTTCAACAAGCGCGGCTTTTTCTGGAAACTGATGAAGACGTTCGAGCGGCTGACCTTTGCCTCGGCCCGTGTGTCGATTGCCACCAATGAAAGCTATCGCAAGATCGCCATCGAACGCGGCGGCATGGCGCCCGAGGATGTGTTTGTCGTCCGCTCCGGCCCCGATCTGAACCGGTTGCAGCACCTGCCGCCGAACCCGGACTGGCGCAACGGGCGGAAATACATGGTGGGCTATGTCGGTGTCATGGGCGATCAGGAAGGGATCGACCTGCTGCTGGAATCCGTGGCGCATCTGGTCAAGGTTCAGGGCCGCGACGATATCCAGTTCTGCCTTGTGGGCGGGGGTCCCAGCCTGGACAAGCTGCGCGAACAATCTGCTGAAATGGGCCTGTCGGACTATGTCACCTTCACCGGCCGTGCCCCGGATCGGGATCTGTTCGAGATCCTGTCAACCGCCGATGTCTGCGTGAACCCGGATCGGGTGAACGAGATGAACGACAAATCCACCATGAACAAGATCCTCGAATACATGGCCTTCGAAAAACCCATCGTTCAGTTCGACGTGACCGAAGGGCGGTTCTCGGCGCAGGAGGCCTCGCTTTATGCAAAGGCCAACGATCCGGTGGATATGGCCGACAAGATCACCGAATTGCTGGCCGATGACGAACGTCGCGCCGCCATGGGCCGCTATGGGCGTGCCCGGGTCGAGTCCGAGATGGCCTGGCCGCATCAGGTGCCCGCGCTAATCGCGGCGTATCAGCGGATCTGGAAGGGGTAACCGGCCAGAGCGCTACTTTGCTACTTGTTTTGTTCCTGCCTGCCCATGCGCTTTCCTCGGAAACCGAAGCTTCATGGCCGGAGCCTCAATGAAGTGCCATGACAGGACCGCGCATAACAGGGAGAGGGGGAAAGACATCGCCATGTTGATGACTGGCGTCACGACGCCAGACTGCGCCACCAGTTGCTGGATCGGGAACGCGTAGATGTAGACCCCGTAGGAATAGTCGCCAAGCTTGTTGTAGCGCAAGAGAAGCGGGATTTTGACATAGCCGGCAAAAACCACGGCATAAGACAGGCTGATCGCAAAGACAGGTAGAAACAGTGGTGTGAACCAGGCCATAAAGGACAACGCGGCGGACAGGGCCAGCAGCGACCAGGACAATGGTATGTGCCGGCGCCAGATGTAAAAAACCATTCCCGACAGAAAAGGCAGACCAAGCCTTGTGAGGACCTCGATCCTTGGATTCACGTCAATGAATACGACGATGATTGTATAGAAACACAGGAATAACAGCGTTAGACCGGCAAAAATCTTTTTGTTTCCCAAAAATCCAAGCAAGCCACATAAGAGGACGCCCACATAGCAGGTGACCTCGTATGAAAGAGACCAGAGCGAGCCATTGATCGCGGCACCATAGGGGTTGGATTCGAACACGCCTGGCAATGTGTATTGCAGTTTGAACAACAGTATGTTGCGGATGAAGTAGCTGCCGGCTTCGCCCCAAAAAACAGAAGGGGGCGCTTGTGTTAACAGAAGCCCGGCAACCAGAATGGTGATTACGGTTACCACGGCAAGCGCTGGGAACAGCCTCAGGGCTCTGGCGATCAGGAATGATGCTGCAGACGGGTTCCGGTCGAAACTGCGTGTAATGAAAAAACCCGAAATTGCAAAGAAAGCCCATACGCACATCAGACCAAGCGACAGCCCATGCAGTGTGGATTCAAACGGCTGCCCGAACTCGGCGCCCAAACTCAGAGGATAGGCATGTGACACCAGCACAAGACTGGCCGCGATGATCCGGATCAGATTGAAATTGTTATCCCGCCCGTCTGATCGATCTGCGATAAACAGCGCAGGCTTCCCCGAAATCACATGCACATTATGCTCACTCATCTGCGGTTCTCTAGGTCACTGGCACTATCATGGGATACACAATTATTTGGAAGCTGATCTTTGATACAATATCCATGGTGCGGTTGTCGCAAGAATATTGAATCCCTGGATCTTTGGCGGAAACGATTCCGTCGAGCAAACGACAATTGTGTCAGCTTTGGCGTTTGACAATGTGGTTATTGCGGACGGCACTGTATGATGTGCGTCCGAGGCAACGTTCTGAACCACGTTTTGCACCTGGGCCAGCGGCCCGATGATGTGCAGCGGGTGCTGGGTGGGATCGGCGAAGGTGGGGATCGCGGTGCCGTTAAAAATCATGAGAAAGGACAGGGGTCGGCAATTGGGCCGAAAAAAGCGTGGATCCCTGGCGTCTTCGACATAGGCACCCGCGCCCAGGCTACGCGTATCATGGCTGCTCAGTGCCTCAAGATACGAGGCGTAACTTCTGCCGTCCTGATACCATCCGATGCTCAGCACCAGGTTTCGTGCCAGAAAAAGTCCTGCGATCATCGCAATAACGATTTCGCGGGACGGTGATTTCACATCGGGAGCCAGAGACAGGCTTGCGGCCAGAAGCGCCAGAAGTAAAAGCGGGATGCGTTCGCCCAAATGCCCGACACCGAACAGGGTCGGGGGTACGATCAGGATCAGCAGCACGCACAGGGCCACTGCAAGCTTCATGCGTCTGTCGATCTGCAATATCCCGGTCACGAGCCCGCCGATCAGTACGCCCCACAATACGATGCCAAAGCCCCAGTCGATCGATTGCCATGTGGTTTCGGCCACGCGAAGGAAGCCATCAACTCTCAGATAGGCTTCGGTGCTCAGCCGAACCCATAATGTTCCCTGTTCGGCATGGGCGAGAATACTTTCTATCGGTATGGTGCTTCCCGCACTTATGGTTTTCGTTTGGGTAAACAACAGGGTTGGTATGACAGCGACCAGCGCAAGCCTTGAAGCTTTGTAAAAAAGGGTACGCCCCCCCGGGTGACCGGGTCCAAGAGCAAGTGACAGCTCGACCGCACCCAACAGTAACCCCCACAACGCAAAGGCCAGCCCATGAATGAAAAACAGGAGCACACCTATGCACATAGTCACGGTCAATTGCCGGACAGGCCGGCCCTGTGTCGCAATCCAGTATCCGATAGCGCCCAGCAGAACCCCCAATCCAAGCAGGAAATTCGAAAAGCCCCAGATCAGAATATGGTTATACGCCACCAGACCGGCCAAAAAAACGGTCAGTACCGAGAGTTGGCCGTGCAAAACACGTGACAGATACAGAATACCCGCGAACGGGGCCGCAATGATCAACCCCGCTATCAGCTTGGCCCCCAAAAGCGGGGGCAGTACATGCATGATACCTGTGCCTAGAATGTCCAGTCCGAGATTGGGCAGCGGTTGCCAAGCGGCTTCGTAGTTCTGTTGCAACATGACCGAGTCCGGCAACTTGGCCAGAATATAATAGCGGGCAATATGGGCGTAGAAATCTGTCAGCGGTAGAACAGGGGTTACGCACAGGGGAACGAGGCAGGCAAACAGAGTCAGTGCCAGAACCGGGCGCAGTGAACGGCGTCGAAGTGTCGTAATCATTGCTGCCGCAGGCACATTTCCACCCACATACCAAGAACTAAAAAACCTGATCCCTCAGATATCAGTAACAGATCATTGTGCAATCTATAGTGCTTAATGCCATCTGACACCCGGGACGCAATGACTTCAGGGGAAAGATCTGGTGGCCAGGGCGCTGCGATCACATCGAGCTTGCCGTCTTTCTAAAACGGTACAAAGCGCGGCAGGCGATTCAGGCTTGGCTCCATGAAACGTTGCAACCTTGCATCCGCATCCGCTTCGGTTTCGCCGGGCAGGATGGGGGTCACAAACCGGACCAGAGCGCCATCGGTGCGCCCCATGGTAAAGCCGTCCTGAATGACGCTCATCTTGGCGCGGAAATCATTGACCATACGTTTGCCGCGCTGTTCGAACCAGTAATAGACCAGCTGTTTTGACAGCTCTTTCTGGATCACGGCGCGGTTGATTGTAAAGCTGCCATAAGGCGTGTTGCCGGGGTTGATCTCATACGGTTCGAGGCTGAAGATTTCCCAGCCCCCCACCGGCAGGCACACTTCGGGCGAATGGATGCCGTCGCCGTCGGTCTGCTTGTCGTAAAAGGCCACGAACATGTTCACGAAGTCGCCCGAACTGGTGTCGATATAGGTGGCATTGAGGTAATCGCTGGCACCCAGAACCTGTTCAACCTGTGGATCCAACGTGGTGGGCGACCCGGACCAGGGGCCAAGCTGCCGTGGATAGAGAACAAACGGGTCACGTTCCACAGGCCGCACTTCGGAAGCGGGCCGCAGAGTCCAAGCGGTTGAAACCGCAAGCGTCAGAAGGGCCGCAACCGCCAGCGCCACCGATGCGCGAATGCCAAAGATACGCAAGGCAACAGAACCCAGCCCCTGGGTATCCAGATCAATGGTCTCGGCAAAGGGTTGCGGATTCGGCGCCAGGCGCTGCAAGCCGATGGCCATCAAGAACAGAATGGCGACGCAGAGCAGGAAGATGATCCAGCCTTCAAAGAAATGCATGAAGCCTTCAGCCTGCTCGATGCCGTGCTGATTGACCAGCACGCCGATCACGCCAATGCGGATCGAGTTCATCAGCACGGTCAGAGGGGCCGCCGAAACCAGCAAAACCACCTTGTGCCAGATCGGGCCACGGTAAAGCAGGGCAAAGAGATACGAGAAGCTCAGGATCGGGAACAGATAGCGCAGCCCGGAACAGGCCTCGGCCACCTGCAGTTTGTAGACCCCCAGATCGATGATGTTGCCTTCGATGAAAACCGAAACACCGGCCATCTGCACGAACCAGACGCCCAGCTCGGACGAAATCCATTGCAGGAAGATCGTGAGCTTCCAATAGACGAACTGCGGCAGCGGCAGCATGAACACCAGATGCAGCACGGGCAGCTGGTGGTATTTGCCCCGTTGCCAGCCGAACACGGTCAGCATGACGCCGCCCACCCAGATGATCATGGCATAGGTGACGATATCGGGAATACGGGCCAGGTTGCCCAGAATGGCGATGATCAGGGCCGCGGCAATCACAAGCACGCCCGGCCAGCGATCATGCACAACCGGGTTGGGGGGCGGCATATCCCGCAATTCACGCAGGAACAGATACAGCGAGATGATCGGGATCAGCGGGCCATGGCTGTATTCGGGGGTGCTCCAGGCGGCGCCCAGAGACACGATCCCGATCCAGAAGACGGGTATCGATCCAAGCAGCAGCAGGACAAACCAGAACAGCCCGACGGTGTTCATGACCGGCAAGCCTCTTCTGGCCGCTTCAAGGATATTACTGCGGCTGTTTTTCGAATCGAGGTGATGCATCACGGTCCATCATGCACAATAAGGTGCGGCCTGAAATTATGACGGCTCAAGCTCCCGCTATTTTGATCCGTTTTCGGGACATTGGGCGCGGGATGTCCTGATTGTCGATATCATGAACCGCGTGAATGAGCGTCAGGGTTTGAGAGAAAAGCGCCGGCCCAAAGTCAGAAAGACCGAGTTTGAAGTTGCCTTAAAGCCGTTCTGATCGTCCATTTCATATTGGTACCCCACGTTTACGGCCCAGTCTTTCGTGACCGCCCGTGTATAGGACGCACTGAACGTACCGCGCTGGCGCGGGTTGGGTTGACCGGTTCCCTCGTCTTCCTGGTCGATGTAATCGATACTGAAAGACAGCCCCGATACCGGGTTGATGAAATAGTCATATGTCAGAAACACCAGTGTTTCGCGTGTTTCTATGCTCTGCGTACTGGTGCCGACCCGGCGTTGCACCGTTGCCCCGATCCGGGAACTGGCCAGCTGATAGCTGTAGTCGAGCTGCCCGATCGGTGTGACTTCGTCGAATGGTCCTCTGGTCAGGCCCACGTTGAAGCTCAACACGCCGTTGGCGCGCTGAAAACTGCGGCCGGCCGTTGCGTTTATCCGTGACCCATTAACCCCGAATGTCTGGTCAATCTGAAAATCCGCCGAGCCGTCTGGCAGGGTTTTGCTCCATGCGAAATCCCAGACGAAATCCTCGGTTACGGTGTTGGTATTGGTTGTGCGCTGCGTGTCATCCACCTGACTGTAACCGATATTCGCACTGACGGTGGTGACAGGGGATACGTCATAGGTTCCGCCAACTGTCACAACCGTTGTTTGCTCATCGGTTCGCACGTTGTCTTCTGCAGAGAAATCAGTGTAGCCGAGACGCAAGTTGGCCTGAAAAACCGGTGACACCCGCAATGTCGTGATCGCCGTGTAATTGCTTGACTTGTTGTCGAACAGGTTCGGATCGATTGTGTTTGTATAAGTGCGTTCGCTATAGCTGTAGATGAATTGGAACCCGATTGGATCATTCAGGCCGGTTTGCCAATTCAGGTTGCCCAAGGAGTTGACCTGATCCCCGATGGTTCCGGTCACATCGGCGGCATCAATTCTGCCATCCAGATTGGTGTCGGTCAGTGAACGATTAAAAGCCAGATCCTGTTCGCGGTAATCCAATAGCAGGTCAAGCTGGCTGTTCTGGCGCGACCGCTGATACGACAGGCGGGCAGACGGGTCCGCAAAGCTGGAATCCGTCCCGATAATCGGCTCATTGGCGATCCGGTACAGTCCGGAAAGGTCAAGAGCCAATCTCGAATCCGAGGTCTGCTTCAGAATACCCAATGCCAGCGTATTCTCCCACCAGGTCGTGGACCCAAGCGAAGGATCGGTCAGGCGAAGATTGCTGTCATGTCTGAGCGACGAGAGATAATCCAGGGTCACACTCAGGCCGGTCCCGGTCCCAATCTGCTGACCGGTCGGCAGGCCGACCCTTCGGGCCGGGTTTCGTTGTGCCCGTTGTGCGATCAGTTGCTGGCTGGGTGTCTGCTGCACAACCGTCGGTGCGACGGTTGTCTGCTGCACGGATGTTTGCTGTGTCGAGGTTTGTGTTTGCTGCGCAGTCGTTTGCTGTGTCGAGGCCTGCTGCCCGACAGCTGGTGTAAACGAACTTATGACAGCGATCCCGCCCCCCAGAATGGTGGACAGCCTGCTCCTGGATTTCCCCACCTGTATCAGCCCCTATTCGAACAAGCGGCGTGCTGGTACGACAACAACGTCTCCGGGTCTAAGCACTGTATTGCCTTGGATGCCACCGCCCGAGCCTTTGTAGTTATAGGTGTATTTTCTCATCACGCCTGTTTTACTGTCAGCCCGGCGCAATTCGATGCGCTTGCGAGCCGCGAAATTGGTCAGGCCACCGGCCTGAGCCAAAACCTGGAGAATTGTTGTGCCTTCGGTTGCCAGATGCTTGCCGGGCACATTGACCTCACCCATGATGAAAACATCGATGGTTGGTCCGGATGCGGCCTGTCCGCCCAGAAGCGGCGGCGGAGCCAGCGACGCCACTGAAATAAAGACTGTCGGCGGCGTATTGAAATTCGAGGCCAACGCCGATGAGAGCGACGCGCTTAATCCGCTGGTCGACTGACCGGCCGCACGGATCGAGCCGGCAAGCGGAAAGTTGATGGACCCGTCCGGCAGAACCAGAATGGTCCGATTCAGGGTGGGGTCTTCGAGAACTTCAACCTGCAGCGCATCACCCGGTTGGATTTGATAGGATTGCGCCCATGATGCGGTGGCCACGATCATGGTAATGACAAGTGCGGTCAAGGACCCGATGACTGTACGCATATTCAAATCTCTCACTTTTTCCTACTTATGCCTTCCCACAAGCTGCAAAACAATCAGCAGGGAGTCTGATACATACAAGATGCGGCAGAAATGCAGCGGCGTCATTAGCTCTGCGTTAGTGGCTGTTGGTGGGTACAGCGTTCAGCTGTTCAATCTCAGCCTCTACCAATGATGCGACTTCCGTAGAAGCCCCGCTGAAAGCCCTGGCTTTATGGAGAAGACGCAGCGCATCTTCGTTCCGTTCCAAAGCCGCATATGTTTTCCCCAGATGATATAGTACCAGGGGATGCTCAGGGAACGCCGCTGCCGCAGGTTCAAGATAGGCGACCGCCTCTTCATAATTTCCCACCCGGTAGGCGACCCAGCCATATGTTTCTTGAAAGACCGGTTCCTGTGTGCCGCGCAAACGTTGCGCCAAAACTTGCGCGCGCCGCAGGCTCTCCTCATCGTTACGATGTGTTGTCAGCAGGCTTGCAAGATTGTTGGCTACAATCAGAGAGCGATTGGTGATCGGATAGAGCTTTTCGTATGTTGCGATTGCTTGGTCCAGATCCCCGCTGCGTTCGTACTCCGTCGCCTGCAGCATGAGCAAGGCCGGGTTTTCAGGCAGATTGGTCAATGCCTCGGTCAGAATTTCCCTAGCCTGATCGGGCGCGTTCCGTTCCGTTGCCAATCCGTGCAACGCAATCCATGCCCGCGTCGTAGTCGGATATTCCTCAAGAATGACACGGTAGAGCTGCTCAGCCTCACCGCGGTCGCCTTCACTGATCAACGCGCGGGCTTTGATCAGGCGGATTGGCAAAGAATCCGGGTCTTCTGCAAGCAACTGGTCAAGATGGGCGAAGGCTTCGGCCGTCTGCCCCTTTGTAAGCATCAGGCGAACAAGCGCGATATCGGCGGGCAGGCCAAATTCGGGATCATCCGCCAGCTCGTTCAAGAAAGAGGTCAGCTCTTGTGTGCGTTGCTGTGCGGCCAGCATGTGCGCCCTGAGCTCATTCGCGGAGCGCCGTGTTCCCGGGCTGTCCAGATCCCTGATGGCATGAAGGACGGTTTCCAGGCGGTCCCAATCCTGCATGCTCAGATATACTTCTCCCAACAAAAGCAGAAGCTCGGAATGTTCCGGAGTCTGGCGCAGGGCTTGGGCCAAAACACGTTCGGCGATCACCAGATCACCTTCCGCGATCAGAAATCGGACATAGCGCAGCGTTTCGTCCGGTGCGTTCCCCGAAATTTCCGTCGCCAGCGCCAGCATCTCGCCCATCAGTTCTCTGTCTCCGTTGCGCTCATGCGCCTGGGCCATCAGGGTCATCAATTGCGGGTCACGCGGCGCCTGACCGAGCGCTTCGCGCAAAAGCACAATCGCATCGCCGGTCTTGTCCTCGTCAATCAGCCAGGACGCCTTGAACTTGAGAGCGCTGACCTGGGCTGCATCCTCGGACAGGACTTTTTCCACCAAAGCGCGGGCTTCATCGGGCTGGCCGACCTGGAACAGCATGAGGGCAAATTCTGCCTCACTAGCGCGGGTCTGTATGTTTCTTTCCGCGCCTTCCAGCAGTGTCTGCATCTCGGCGATCGCGGCTTGTTCATCACCCGATCGGAATTTCAGCGCTGCACGCACCGTCTTGAATTGGAACGTGTTCGGGCCGTTCTGAGCGATGATCGTATCCAGCTCGGCAATTGCCGCTGCAGAGTCGCGGTTATCGTTCAGAAAGGCGATCAACCGCTGTGTCGGCATGTGATCTTCAGCGAGCGGATCCACCTCGGCCCGCAGCATCTGTTCTGCCGCATCCAGATTCCCCTGATCGATATAATGTTCCACAAGCAACTGCTCGACGCCCTCATCGTCAGGGAATGTCACGGCCATCTGCCGAAGAAACGCCTCGATTTCTGCGGGCATATCCAGTTCCTGAAGCGCGCGGAGCCGGATTCCATAAAGGCTTTCTTCCATTGGATCGGTGGCTATGGCCACCTCTGTTTCCTGCAGAACACCCGGCCAGTCCTCATCGCGGATCAGATGGTCAATTACGATCTGGCGCGCGGTCATCAGTTCCGGATGGCTTTTGATCATCTCGCGGGCTCTATGGACGGCTACGTCCACACTTGCGAAATCCCCATCCCTGACCGCGTCTGTATAAGCCAGCATATTATTGATGGATTTGATTTCGATATCATCCGGAGCCAGAGCACTTGCCAATGCGCCGTGACGCCTGACATCTTCCCAATTCCCCACTTCCAGAGCCATCTCGGCAAGGCTCCGATGGCCCTCAAGGTTGTCTGGGTACTGTTCTATCAGCCGCAGATACTGACCATATGCAACCGGGATGTTGCCGCGCTCGCGCTCCACCCTGGCAAAGGTCAGTCGCGCTTCTTTATGCTGGCCGTTGAGGTTGAAAACATTTCTGAACTCAACAAGTGCGCGCTCTACATCACCGGCTTCCAGATGTGCCAGCCCGGCCTGGAAATGCGCTTCGGCCCGCTCCTCGGCCGAGTCGCACGCGCTCAGCAGGAGCGTCGCCGCAAAAAGAGCTGCGATCAGCCGTGCGCCAATAGGAGGTACGATCCAGTTCATTGCTGTTCTCCTGCAAAACTTAAGGAAAAAGCATACAACCAATCAACCTGTTCGGCTGCATGGCCCGTTCTCAGCAACCCGTGCCGCGCAGGACAACAAAGATGGTCTGGAACACGATTGAAACATCTGTACTGAACGACATGCTTTTCCAATATTCGGTATCGTGAAACGCACGCTCAGCAAATGTGGACTGATTGCGTTTCGAAACCTGCCAGGGTCCCGAAAGGCCGGGGCGCATGGCGGTATAGAATTTTCCAGGATAAAGTTCTTTCTGGTTCACCATCATCGGGCGGGGGCCGACCACGGACATTTCACCGATAAAAACGTTCCAGAACTGCGGCAGCTCATCCATCGAGGATTTGCGCAGGAAAGTTCCGAACTTGATGATACGCGGGTCATTGCGCAGCTTCTGATCACGGTCCCATTCTTCCTGGGCTTCGGGGTTCTTCGCCAGATGTTCCTGAAGCACGGTTTCAGCATCATGGACCATGGTGCGCAACTTAAGCATCTTGAAGGCTTTGCCATTCTTGCCGACACGTTCCTGCCGATAAAACGGAGTCACGCCCTGGCATGCAAGAAACGCGGCCAGCAACAGCACCACCGGCACGACAAAAGGCGCTGCAAGCACTGCGAACGCTATGTCAAAAAGACGCTTGCCCCCGCTTCTGTATATTCCTGGATATGACACTGCAGCAGGCACAACAGAAATACCGGAGTAGCCCGCGCCAGCGTTGGCCACTTCTTTCGAATGACTTGTCACTATTTAAACCCCCAACACACACAATTACTCACGAACCACTCACCAAACTTACGAACCGAACACGCTCGACCTCAACCACATATATTTAAAATCTTATATTTTTATACCACTTCGACCCTGCACTTACTCACTTGCGAGGCCGCTTTCCCGTATCCAACTGTTAACAAATTCCACCTGCCTTGCAAAACATTAATGCTGGCGAACGTGTTCTCTGGTCGCTGAATACAGGTGCTTTTTTACAGTATCGTGAAGATACGATCAGCTGATTGGCCGCAAATTCATGAACTTTCGTTTCCCCGTGGGACACAATGAGCGAAAATTCCACCCTTTAGGTTTGATTTCCGCCCTTAGAATCTTTTTTAATGTGTGATCGCATCAGGTTCTGGTCGCCTCTTTTTTGGTCA
Organism: Ruegeria sp. AL12; assembly: GCF_056540885.1. NCBI lineage: Bacteria > Pseudomonadati > Pseudomonadota > Alphaproteobacteria > Rhodobacterales > Roseobacteraceae > Ruegeria > Ruegeria sp. AL12. The sequence goes on from NZ_JBQFXN010000011.1 coordinate 25,029, forward strand.
ACCTAATAAGGACGCAACGGAAACAATCGCACCGATCACTTCAGATTGAGAAAGTGGGAAGGTCAATTCACCGCGTGTGCAGTTTAGTGGTGCCTGCTATCTTGATTTTGTGACAAACTAGTACCCAAGTACTTTTTGTTTATGTGATGTGTTCGTTGTGTAAGGGATTTCTGGTGGTTCAGAGTATGAGTTTGGATAATCTCCGGGGGGCCAGTACGAGGTTTGACAAGGCAGAAGGCAACCGAGGTGCAATGGCGTCCAGCGACGGGTTTTATCTAGATTATTTCGGGCTTGACCGACGGCCCTTCACGCTGCTTCCGGATCCCGGATTCATGTACTGGTCGCCGTTGCACAAGCGCGGTTACTCGGTCCTGCAATTCGGCATCATGAGCTGTGCGCCCATCACCGTGCTGACCGGGGAAATCGGGGCCGGGAAAACCACCCTGATACAGCATCTCCTCAGCGAGATGGAGCAGTCGATCACGGTTGGGCTGATCTCGAATGCGCAAGGCGGTCGCGGAGAGCTGCTGCAATGGGTCCTGCACGCGCTGGGTCTGCCGATCGAGGCGGATGCAAGCTATGTACAGATATTCCGGGCGCTGCAGGATTTCCTGGTCGCGGAATATGCCGAGGGCCGGCGGGTGGTTCTGATCTTTGACGAAGCGCAGAACCTGACCGTCGAAGGGTTGGAAGAAATCCGGATGCTGACCAATATCAACTCGAATACGGATGAGCTGATCCAGCTTGTTCTGGTTGGTCAGCCTGAATTGCGCGACATGGTTCTTGATCCCAAGATGCGCCAGCTGACACAGCGCGTTGCCGCAAGTTTTCATCTTGAACGGATGGATGAGTCTTCGGTCAAAGCCTATATCAGACATAGGATGAAAACGGCTGGCGGTTCAGGCGATGAGTTCACCGAAGAGGCCTGCAAGCAGATTTTCACACAAACGCGCGGTGTTCCGCGACTTGTAAATCAGTTCTGCGACTTTGCCCTGCTTTATGCCTGGACGAATGAGGCCGAGAAAGTGGATGAAGAGGTTGTGGAGCAAGTGGTCAAAGATGGCGTGTTCTTTGGCGGAAACTCACTCGAGAAGGAGCTGACAGTCTGATATGGGCCCGGTTCGCTATTACTTTTCCATTTTCCTGAGACGGTTTCCGTATTTTCTGATCGTCGCCCTGATCGTGTCTGTAGCGTCATTCATTGTCGCTAGAGCGTTGCCTGCCACGTATGTCTCGACGATGCGCCTTATTGTTGAATCGCCTCAGATTCCGGGCAATTTGGCTGCCAGCACCGTCACGACACCTGCAGCGGAACAGCTTCAGATCATCGAACAGCGCCTGCTGACCCGTCCGACCCTTCTGGAAATCGCGCGCGAGTTTCAGGTTCTGCCCGACCAGGATGAAGCAAGCCCCGATCAGGTTGTCAAAGCCATGCGCAAGAACACCTCGATCTGGATTTCCAGCGGTCTCAATCAGGCCAATCTGATGACAATCAGTTTCGAGGCGCGAACCGGTCCGATCGCAGCTGGTGTGTTGAACGCGTATCTGACCGAAATCCAAAAGCTGGACGTCTCGTATCGCAAGGAGCGCGCGACCGACACGCTGGCCTTTTTCCAGCTGGAAGTTGATCGCCTGAGCAACGAACTAAGCAGGCGCAGCGCCCGCATTCTCGAGTTCAAGAATGATAATTCCGATGCGCTCCCCGACAGTCTGCAGTTCAGGTTGGCTCAGCAAGGGGCATTGCAAACCAATCTTGAACAAACGGATCAGCAGATATTTTCCCTCCAGGCCCAGCGGGAAAACCTCATAAGCATCTTCAGCTCGACGGGTCAGGTTGTCGGGGTTTCGCCGCAAAACCAGACCCAGGCACAGCAGCAACTAAGTCTGTTGCAGACTCAGCTCGACAGTCAACTCGTGGTCTATTCCGAGAGCAGCCCGCAGATCAAACTGCTTCGCGCAAGAATCGAAAAGCTTGAGCAGGTTGTCGCTGCCGAACAAGCAACAGCCCCGACGCAACCTGACGTACAGACGGGCAATTCGTCCCTTGACCTGCAGCTGGCGCAGGTCGACTCACAGATTGTTGCACTCGAAGACCAACGCCGCGTGCTTCAGGACCGGCTTGACGCACTCACCCTGACGATTGATCAGACCCCGGCCAATGCCATCACGCTTGCAGAACTGCAGCGCGAACACGACAATATTCAAACCCAATATAATGTCGCGGTCAGCCGGTTGGCCGAGGCCTCGACCGGAGAACGAATCGAGGTCACGTCCCAGGGGCAGCGTATTTCCGTCATTGAACACCCGTCCACGCCAACCGAGCCGTCCAAGCCAAACCGATTGATGATCGCCGGAGGGGGCGCTGCCTTTGGCATCGCACTGGGGCTGGGGCTTGTGGTTCTGCTGGAGATCCTAAATCGGTCCGTACGTCGCCCCGAAGATCTGATCAGCAAGCTTGATGTCTGGCCGATCGCCACGATCCCCTATGCCCCCTCACGTGGCGAAGTCATCATACAGCGAACCGTTTGGGGTGGGATCATATTGGCCATTCTGATCGGGGTTCCCGCAGCAGTCTGGGCCGTGCACATCTATTATCTGCCCCTCGATCTTATTGCAGAGAGAGTCATGGATAAACTGGAGACATTCTGGTGAGCATTGTTTCGATTGATTTGGTGGAAATGTAATGGACCGTCTTCAGCAAGCGATTCAGAAAGCGCGTGAAGAACGCAACAGCCGGCAGCAATCTCAACCCGTGTCGGCTACAGAAGCTCGGCAGCCCCCGGCACAGCAAGTAAGTGTCGATGAAGATATCTGGCTGGCTGTACCAGAGATAAAGATCGAGAAACACCTTATCTCTCGCAACCGTTTGATGTCATTCTATGGGGGCGCAGATGCATCACCTTATGACATGTTGCGCACCAAGATGCTGCAGCAGACTCTCTCCAATGATTGGCACCGGATAGCGCTGACATCCCCGTACAGCGGATGTGGCAAAAGCACGACGGCCGCCAATCTGGCCTTCAGTCTGGGGCGGCAGGAAGAGCTGCGCACGATCGTGATAGATTTCGACATGCGGCGCAGGGGGTTGGCCGAGATCCTGAAACAAACCGGTAGCCACAGCATGGCAGACGTCATTCAAGGAGCGGTCCCGTTTCGCGAACATGCTGTACGTTATGGCAATAACGTGATCTTCGGACTGAATTACGCATCCACACGCAACCCGGCGGAAATCTTGCAGAGCCGACGGGCAATTGAATTTCTCGAACAGCTTGAGGCGGATTACAAACCCGACGTCATTCTGTTCGACACGCCCCCCCTGATGATGAGCGATGACAGCCACGGCTTTCTCAGGAACGTCGATTGTGCCCTGCTTCTGGCTGCCGCCGAAGAAACCAGCATTGACCATATTGACGTTGCCGAACAGCAACTGGCGGAACTGACCAGCGTCATGGGGATCGTGCTGAACAAATGCCGATACATCAGCGGGACATTTGGCAATGAGTACGGATACTACTGATACGGCTCCGGCCGATGCAGTGATCATTCCCCATTACAACGATTTGCCCCGGCTGGAACGATGTCTTCTTGCCCTGAGAGAGAATGATCTGACGGCAACTGAAATCGTTGTCGTTGACAACAACTCTCCGGTTTCGCTGGATACGATGCGCCAGGCCTTTCCCGAGGTGCATTTCGTGGTGGAAACCCAAAAGGGCGCGGCCCATGCCCGCAATCGCGGAGCTGCAGAAACCAGAGCGCCCCGACTGTTTTTCATTGACGCCGATTGCGTACCCGCGCCGGACTGGTTGAGCGTCGGGCGTCAGGTCGCGGATCAGGCCGATCTGATTGGTGGCCGGGTAGATGTCTTTGACGAAACCCCACCCCCGCGCAGCGGCGCAGAAGCGTTCGAGGCTGTTTTTGCATTCAACTTCCGCAGGTATATCGAGGTTCAGGGGTTTTCCGGCGCCGGCAACCTGCTGACCCGACGCGATGTGTTCGATGCGATCGGCGGGTTCATCAACGGTGTCTCGGAAGATCGGGAATGGACCATGCGCGCGGTCGCGCGCGGTTATAGCCTGATCTACCGGGACAACTTTCGTGTCAGCCATCCATCCCGGCAGAATTGGCCCGCGCTCAAGGCCAAGTGGCGGCGCACGACACAAGAGGCATATCTGCTGCATGGCACCAACGCCGCCGCGCGCATGCGGTGGGCGATCCGTGGGTTGGCCATGCCAGCCAGTGCAATTGTGCACACCCCGAAAATCCTCAGAAGCGACAAGCTGTCCTCGGCGGGCGAAACCAGTCGGGCGGTCATCACATTGTTCCGGCTCAGATGTCAGCGGATGATCTGGATGTTGCGCCAGGCGGCAGGTGGCAACATCTGATCAAAAGAAAAGGGACCGCGAAACGGCCCCTTGTCCTGTTCGTCAGGTTTGTGTGTCGCTCAGGCGGCCTTGCGGCGACGCGTCAGAGCCAGACCACCAAGCGCGGTCAGAAGCAGCAGACCACCGGCGGGTAGCGGAACTGCAGCCACGTCAAAGTCAAAGCTGATCGGACCACCATTCGTCGTTGCTTGCGAATTCGCCCAGCTGAACACAAGGTTCTGGCTCAGGGAGTTCGGGCTTACGCTGCTGAACAATGTGCTGAGCGTGGTCTGTATACCACCCAGAACCGCTGTACTCGCCAGAACGTTGCTGGGGTTCGCTGCGTCGACCCAGCTCATGGTCAGACCTGTGAACGCACCCAGTACCCGAATGGTAACCGACGCATTCGCTACTCCAATGAGCGGATCAATCGGCGATGTGAAGTTGACTGAATACGAGCCAGGCCCACCGAGTGTGGAAACAGATCCGATAAAGGCCGTATCAGATTTAATGTCATAGCTGCCGCCTGCCGTTACCGAGGTCAGCGCACTGGCCGATCCGGCCATCATCACAGCAGCAACAATCCCTGCCGCCATCATTTTTAAACTTCTAAACATACAAAGTCCCACCTTTGATTTTTATACACACAACCCGCTCGAAATCTCGGCAGGGCACCTACTGCAATCATTAATAATTCATTTCTATTTGATTGCGAAGGATTTTTCTCAGAATTGTGGCTTTTTATGGGCACAAACGCCCATTGACCGGCACAATGGATGTCTAAGTTACCGTTTGTTTCCCTATCGTGAACCAGAATCACCCCAATAAGGCGAATCTGCGTCTGGAGAACATACCGACTTTCCGGCGATTCCGAGCGTTTTCACACTGCACCAAGCATAATCCGAACCGGTTCGGGCGATGCAGAACCAACCCCGATCACTCTGTCATGAAATGCAACCGGCACGCCCTTTCACATGACGGGCGCCCCCGCTCTGCGCAAGGCGAGAAACAATACAAGCCATTTCAGCGCACTGTCTACTTTCAGCCCGGCACAAGGGCCCTGCGGGTCGCAACAGAAGGGAAAAAGGCCACAAACCCGGGTTCCACCATATTTATTCTTCGACGGTCCGAAAGTTTCGTGTAGCTTTGGATTGTTATTGTACTTAGTTCAGGCACGCATTTTCAATCGGAAGCCCTTGTTTAGCCGTTTGTCCATTGTGCCTGCCTATTTAGCGAGGAGACATTGCGCATGGGCGTTGGCCAGAACATAGCCGCTGAGAATGCGAACTGGACCTTTGGGGGCAGTGTTCCCGATACGTTTGTTGACCACATCAAATTGTCTGTTCCTCTTTATGAAATGGGTCACGGCCTGATCTGTCAGGTTTCCGATTTCTTCGTCCGCAATGACAGTCTCTGCTATGAAATCGGCACATCGACCGGGGAGTTGATCCGCAAACTGGCAGAACATAATGCAGGAAAGCCTGACGCACGCTGGATCGGGATCGATGTCGAACCTGAAATGGTGAAGGTCGCCGAAGCTCATTGCGCGGATGTCCCGAACATTTCCATTCTTCATGACGATGCCCGTCATATGGAGATGGAAAAGGCGGACATGATCGTCAGCTATTATACAATGCAGTTCATCCCGCCCCGGTACCGGCAGGAACTGTTCACCAAGATCTACAACACCCTGAACTGGGGCGGTGCGTTTGTCATGTTCGAAAAAGTCCGGGGGCCGGATGCGCGGTTCCAGGATCTTGTGACTCAGCTCTACAACGAATTCAAAATCAGTAACGGATTCTCAAGCGAGGAAATCGTCGAAAAGGCGCGCAGCCTGAAAAGCGTGCTGGAGCCGTTTTCCACCCAGGGCAATCTGGATCTGCTGGGCCGGGCCGGTTTCAAGGATGTGATGAGTATTCAGAAGTATATTTGTTTTGAAGGTTTTCTTGCTATCAAATGATTGCTTAGCGCGATTTTGGGCGGTGGCCACAGTGGAATTCGGCCCCACAGCCCGCTGGACGGAGGCAGCCAGGAACGCTGATGAACACGTCTGTTTCAAATCTCAATGACACGCGCCCGGACATCAGGCCCAGTCCAGGCGTGGCTGCATCCCGCAAGCCCAGACCAAATGCTGCGGAAATGACATGAGCGTATCGGCACCTTCGGACAAACTGGCCTTTCAGACCCGGTCGGCCCTGCTGGCCACGCTGGCGGTTCTTGCCTGCCTGTCCGTGTTTCTGATCAACGGCGGCCCGCTCTATTATTTCGACACAGGCAGTTATATCCGGCAGGGCAGCGTGGCCCTCAACAGTCTTCTGCCGCCGGTGAACGAAACAAGCACGACGGGTGGCACTTACACCGCAGATGACGACGGGACTGCAACCGGCTCCCGCTCGCTGATCTATGGCCTCATTATAGCTACGTTTTTTCGCGCCGACGCCCTTTACGCTGTTCCGGTCATCCATCTGGCTGCCACGCTTTTTGCGGTCTGGATGTTGGCGCGGACGGCGGGCCGGTCTCTGGGCGGTACGCAGAACACAATGCTGATGACCGCAATCCCGCTTCTGGCGGCGGCCAGCACCTCTTTGCCGTTTTACATCGCCTATATGATGCCGGACATATTCGCACCAATTTTCCTGATCGCGACTGCGGCGCTCACCGCCTTTGGGCAGACAATGCGCCTCTGGGAACTTTTTCTGATCTCAGGGCTGGCTCTGTTCTGCATTGTGCTGCATCCGTCGCATCTGGCGATCACAGGTCTGATGATCCCTTTTGTCGCCCTGACGGCTCTGGGTCGCAGGATGCCGGGGCGCTGGCGCGCAACGGTCCTGATGGTGATGCTCCTGACGCTTGCGGCGGCCGAACGCAAGGCCTTCCAGATTACCGTTGAAGCCCAGATGAACAAGGAAGTTGTCTATACCCCGCATATCACTGCGCGGCTAATCGTTGACGGGCCGGGGATGGACTATCTGAAGGATGTCTGCCCGGATGCAAGTATACCAACCTGCGCGCTGTATGAGGCGCTTTCATGGTCGGACGACCCTTACAGACTGACCGCATCCCATATCATTTTCGAGCGCTCTTCTCGGTTGGGATCGTTCCGTCTGCTGTCGCCGGAGAAGCAAAAACAAGTGGCGCTGGCACAGGGGGACTTTGCCAAGGCAGTCTTCCTGTCTAGGCCGATTGCGACGTCTTTCGCATTGGCCAAAAACGGCTATCATCAGATTATGCGCTACAGCATCACCATGACAATCCCGACGGATGTGGAATTGACCAACGCGCGCACGCTGGCCCGCCTCGACGAGGCGCAGTACGATTTGATTCAGAAAGGGAACCTGGCCTGGGACAGGGGCTGGATAGAAACGGCCGATATCGTGCACGGCATGATCTATGCCGTCTCTTTTGCCTTTATCGTTTTCATTCTGCTGCGGCCGGGTAGTGTGTCGCGTGACATGAAGCTGTTTGCGCTGTTCATCCTGATCGGAATAGCGGTCAACGCTCTGGTCTGCGGAGGAGTATCACAACCCGCGGATCGTTACGGCGCGCGCGTGATGTGGTTGTTGCCCTTTACGGCGGCCTTTCTTTTCCTTGTTCAGCGCTCAGGCGCTTCGCGTATCATTGCCGGAGATCCTTCGTGAGTTCAGATCAACCCCTTTCCATCAGCGTGGTCATGCCGGCCTACAATGCCGAACATCTGTTGCCGCGCGTTTTGCCGCCATTGATTGAAATGCTGAATACCGGTCAGGTGCAGCAGGTTCTGGTGGTGGATGATCAATCCCCCGACGGCACCGCGGCGCTGGCACGGGAAATGGGCGCAACCGTTCTGACCACGCCCGTCAATGGCGGGCCAGGGGCTGCGCGCAACCTGGCCGCCCAGCAGGCCACGGGCGATATCCTGTGGTTCGTGGATTCCGATGTCATCGCCTGGCCGGACGGGCCGGATCATATTCGCCGGGCGATGTCCGAAGACAATGTGGGCGCCGTGTTCGGATCCTATGATGATGCCCCGGACGGGCAGGCCTGGTTTTCACGCTACAAGAACCTTCTGCACCGCTATCACCATCAACGCGCCCGCCGCGAGGCGCGCACCTTCTGGGCCGGGTGTGGCGCCATCCGGCGCGACGTGTTTCTTGAAGTCGGTGGCTTTGATGTCAAAACCTATGAGGTGCCTTCGATCGAGGATATCGAACTGGGTTACCGGATCGCGGCCACCGGCAGACGTATCCTGGTCGAGCCGCTTTTGCAGGGCAAACATCTGAAGGTCTGGACCATCCGCAACAGCCTGAGCACGGATATCTTCTGCCGCGCCTTGCCCTGGGCCCGGCTGATGATCTCGCGCGAGGGGTTGACCGATGACTTGAACACCTCGATGGCCGAGCGGACACGGGCCGCAATCGCCGGGCTGTTGCTGCTGTCGCTTCTGGCCCTGCCGTTCTGGCCGGGAAGCTGGCCTTTGCCTTTTGTGTTACTGGCCGCGGCCTTTGTCGCCAATCTGGATCTGGTGCGCGCCATGTCCGGGCATGGCGGGCCGTGGTTTGCGTTCAAATGTCTGCTCTACCACCAGGTCTATTACGTCTATTCGGCCACCATCTATGTCTGGTGCCTGTTCGAATATCACATGCTGGGGCAAAAGCAGAAACTGCGTGTCACGCGGAACTAGAGACCCGCGTGGCGTGACCGGGTCTTGAAGACAATAATCAAAATTGCTTTGCTGGCAATTGTTCAAACGGTAATTTTTCGACCTGATCGAAACGTGGATTTCGCTCATGGACATAGAACGTGTCGTAGAGCGAGTTACGTACAAAATGATAGCCGTTGACAAACAGCAGTTCATTTAGCTCTGGTGTCGGGCGTTCAATTGTCATTGCTAGAAAACGGTATTTGTCGAAAGGAAAATCACGCAGTATCCGTGTTTCTGATCCTTCGACGTCCAAGCTGAAATAGTCGATTTCTTTTGGCGCCTTGTAACGATCGAATACCTCATCCAACGGCACCGCTTCAACTGTAACTACTTTACCTTTCTCCCGAAACTTGGCCAGTTTCGAGGCTCGGCGTTCGTTCATATTGTCGGCCTCATCTACCAGCAGGCTACTGCGTTGACCGTCAATCATGAATTCCAACTGGCCGGGTTCGGGGTCAACGGCCAACGGAACCGGAGTTGCCGTGCGCTGGTGCCAGTTGGTAATTCGGTGATAGTTGACGGGGTTTGGTTCGATCAGCAACCCGGTCCAGCCATAATGCTTTTCCAGAACAAACGTGTTGGAATCCGAAAATCCGTCAGCCGCGCCAAGCTCAACAAAGAAACCATTGCGCTTGCCATTATAAACTTCGTTGATCACCCACATATCCTGCCCCCGGTCCGAAACCCGTTTGGGCAAGTAGCCAAGATTCTTCATCGCAAAACGGCGACTTAAGTTTCGAGAGCTGACCACGCCGATATACGCAAAATAGGCAGGTTTCTGGAGGAACGGGTATGTTTCAACCAGTTTGGTAAGATTCTGCTTCATAAAGTTCTCCACTTAACAGCCCATTGTCATTGCCCGGGCAATTACATAATTCCACAGCTGCCGGCTATCTTAGTCCGACGACCCTCGCGATGTCCCACACTGGATACGGGGCCTCACGCGCACCGCGTCCGAAAATGATGTCAAACGGCACATGATAGACTGGTGCGATACTGATCGGCTGATCGGTATTGCGCAGATCGCTTTCGTAAATTGCGCTGTCCCGCGTCACCAGCACCCAGTCGTCGACCGTATCGCCAATTATGCTTTCACCAGGGTGCAACGGCGTATCTGTCGCTCGAATAAAATAATCCGCCGCAGTATCTTTAAGTGTTGGCATCCTGGCATGTACGTAAACCGACAGTGCCCCGGCCATGTAGCGTTCTTCTAGCTCTGCCTCTGTCCAGATGGGCGGGAAGGCCTCGTCGATCAGTGTCTGTACCGCGTTGATTTCCTCCGCATCGGGAAATGTCCCAGCTTCGACTTCGAACTTGATTCGATCGGCCAGATTTCGGGTCAGAGTGAAAGGGCGCAGCGTTTCAGGCCAGCTGATCCAGAGACTGACCGCCAACCCGCTCAATGCGCAGACAAGAGCTGGCGTAGGGGCCGCCTGAACCAGACGCAGACGCCAGAACACGATCAGCGGTATGATCATGGCAGGCGTGAAATGATGCGGCAGAATACGGTAGGCCTGTATATGAAAGAACAGAACATAGGCAATAACAGATAGCGTCAGCGCCTTGGACAACTTGTCTTGCCAAGGCCAGGCAAGCAAGGCCAAACCAGGCAAAATTCCGCTGGGTAACAACCAGAACAGAGTACGTTCAGTTTCAAATATCGTAATGAAGCGTAGGCGGTTTAAGATGCTGTCGGTATTGAACTCTGTGGACTGGTTCATCACTCCGAACCGCCCCAACAGCATTTCGAACAGCGATGCCAAAATCAGAATGGCCAGAGCAATCCCCCCTCCAATGATCACCTGTCGGATCGGAAAAGGGCGGGTTAGAAGAAAATAGGATATCAGAAAAAATCCGATTAGAAGAAGACCGTTCGGCGCGGTCAACAAACCCAGCGTTGATACAGCCGCCATCCAGCCGAATTTCTGTTCGCTAAAAAACAAGATATAGCCCAATACGCCCAGCAAGATCATCGGCTCGCGTGCCATAGGCAGAGCAATATCAGCAAAATACGGATTGTAAGATGGGTTGAATGCCATCACGAAAGAAAACAAAAGCAAGGCTAGGCCTAACCCAAGCACCGCCTGCATGCCGCCGTCTGTCTTGGCGGGGCGAACAAGGGCCAGCATAACGCCGAACAGGATCGAAATACCTGGCAGATAGGCAAGGCGAATAGAAACTTCATACGGCCCGAATATCCGCATAAACCCGGCTTGCATAAATGTCTCTGTCATCATTTTGGGGGTTGGGTACCCTCCGATTGCACCAGAGTCCGGAGGCCAGAATGGCAGGCCCCTGATAATAAACAGCATTGCGTTCAGAAAGCTGTGCGCGCCGTCGTCATTCAACACCTCCCAATAGAATTTCGGAGACATCAGCAACAGCACAGCCAGAGGTAGCAGGATCATACCGATAATATCCCAGCTTTTGCCCCGAAACATCTGTGGCTCAAAAAAATGTGCGGGGAACAAGTAAAGGCTCAGCAGGCAAAGCATCAGGATCAGTAAAATAAAGGCTGTTTCCGTCATCTGAATGCCACTGACAACCTGAACCAGCGCCGCAATAGCGGGGACACCGAACAGGGAAAGCGTAAACCCTTTAAGCAACCAGTGCTCAAACCGATCGCTGGGCGTGCGGACAGCCCATGCTAAAATCAGCCCCGGGGCCAAAAAGAGCGCGGAAGCGGACAAAGCGACCAACGGAACCCAGATGTAAAGAAACAACGCCTCATCCGTCACGAAATAAGGGGACGCTCCATCTGCCAAGGCAGCCTTTGCAGACAATGTTGCCGCAATATCCTGTCCGGCCAGTAAGATACCGGCCAATACAATAAGAAACAAAGAAAGGCGAAATACCATCACGTCTTATATAAACTCGTTAAATATAGTAGGTGAAAATTAACCGATGACGGATATCCCGTTGTCCTGCTGAATACCGTTCCTTTAAACCACCAACTTGTTGATAACATGCAAGTCATGTTGCTTTGTCAGTTTTTTCTGAATGAGTGAATTACACCTGCAATGCGACATCAATACGGCAAATTAAGCAGCATTGGCGATCCAGTGAAAACAAAAGGAGCAGGTTCAATATCCGGCGTCAGAGTTGGCCTCAGCGATGAGAAAGAAAAATCCTAGTCTGTTTTCAATGCCGGATTGCACAGATGACATCCTGCACGGGAACAGGCCTTGAATTGTACGCCGTGCAAGATCGCACGGCACACCCAATCTGTGAATCAGAGCAGGCGTGTACCGGATCACCAGCACTATCCTGGTCAGTGTCACCTCCGATTATCTGGCAGCGGAAAAACCGCTGATATGATCAATAACCCAGTTCAGAGCGCCGCTCTGTTACTAAGTTTGTCTGAAGACGTCTGGTTCTTTTTCTTGGGCTTAGCTTCAAACTCTTCATGATAAGAGCGCTCAACATTGACATCCCAGACGTCATGATCCTCGCCCAGAATATTGCGCGCGGCGTACATCGCCGACAGCATGGAATGATCCTGGTTGTTGTAGCGGTGCAGACCATTGCGACCCACGGTCTGGAAGTTTTCCAGCGTCTTCAGCCAGCCGCTGACCGTGTCCAGGGCGTCCTTGTATTCACTGTCATAGACCGGATAGGCCTTGGGCTGCCGGATAACCGCGTGGTCGATGACATCGCTGGCCTTGGCCAGACCCAGCTTTTCAAGCTCTTCACTGGCGAGATGCCTGAGATCCTCGTCACTTGACGACCACAACCCGTCACCTTTCTGGCAGAAATACTCCATCCCGATCGACGCGGTGTTCTGATCGGGCAGCATTTCCGCGGACCAGGCGCGGAAATTCTGGATGCGCCCCACCTTCACCTGCGGGCTGTGGATGTAGATCCAGTTGTCCGGGAACGGGTCCGCGTGATCCAGGATCAGGGTCACGATCAGGAAATCACGATACCGCAGACGGTCTGCCGCCTCGACCACCTCGGGTGGTGGCGGCGGATCAAAAGCATGGATCAGATCACGAACGGCCATCGAATTGACGAACTCTTCGCCCTCCACCCGCTCGGTGTGTTTTTCGCCATCTTCAGTCCAGTGGCGCACATCGATTGACGTGACGCGATTGCCATCACGGTTCACCTGGATCACTTCGGAATGGGTTTCGACCGAGCCCCCCTTTTCCCGGATCAGGTCGCGGGTCTTTTCCCACATCATGCCGGGGCCCAGGCGGGGATACTGGAATTCCTCGATCAGGCTGGCGGTGTCATTGGCCCCGGAAATCGCGTTCCAGACCGCCTTGGGCAGGGACAGGTTCTTGATCCGCTGCGCGGCCCAGTCGGCCCGGATTTCCGACGGCGGAATACCCCAGACCTTCTTGGTGTAGCTGTGGAAGAAATGCATATAAAGCCGCCCACCAAAGCGGTTGATGACCCATTCTTCGAACGTGTCTTCCTGCGGCTTGGGCCGCAGCTTCCATTTCACGAAGCTGCCGATGATCTTGTAGGTCTCGTAGGGGCCGATATTGCCCAAAGCGTTGAAGATACGCAGCGGGTAATCGTAGAATTTGTTGCGGTAGAAGATGCGGCTCAGGCGTTGCACGGTGATGAAATCATCCCCCATCACCTCGTGCCACATATCCTCGACTTCGCGCACCTTGGTGAAAAACCGATGCCCGCCAATGTCGAAGCGATAGCCTTTGTGCGTTTCGGTTCGCGAGATGCCACCAACCATGTCCGAGGCTTCGAACACCCGGGGAACATGCGTGTCGCTCAGTTTCTGAAGTTCATAGGCTGCTGTCAGCCCTGCCGGACCACCACCAATGACGACAACGGGAACAATATCTTTTTTCAAATCACTAACACCCATACCAAAACACTGACCTAAAGCTACAAGAGGTTATCCGAGATTCACAACAAAATCCTGTCAGTTCCCGAAACGGGGCTCCTGCGCTTTGAGTTCCACCCCTTCCGTGTAGAAAAATCAACCATCCGGTTTGACGAACCGCACTCGCGTCCTTCTTTTCAAATCGATGGCAGGCCCGAACCGGGTCGCCTGTGCCCAAAGCCGGTTCCGGCTTTGCGAAACCGACGGCCTTTCACACCGCCCGAAACAGCACGCGTTTTCCACAATGCCCTGAAACATAACGATGATTACTGACGGTCACAGCCAACCAAAACTCCCCGCCCGGAAGCGAAACATACATTGGATCCATACACCTCTTGCCCGGCGCCTGACCTGGACCATGACCGCTTTTTTCAGGCTGCGTCTGTGATGTCCTTCACTGTATCGGCGGACCGAAAGGGCGCATCAACAATGCTGTGACTTTTCTCGCATTGTGTATGGTTGAGCGTCAGAGCAACAGGGAATTCAGCGCCTCACGACTCGTGGCCTTGTGAATCTTGACAGGGTGGCAGCACTGCCGTCCTAATGCGTGCAAATGTTTGCAAAAGACCAGATACCCAGATCCGGGTTAAGACGAGTGTATTGGTAGCCAGTCTCGTTGTTAACGAGGGAGCGATTTTATGAAGTGTGTTATTCTGGCCGGCGGCTTGGGAACCCGGCTCAGCGAAGAAACTGTCAAGATTCCAAAGCCCATGGTCGAGATCGGCGGCAAACCGATCATCTGGCATATCATGAAAATCTACGCGGCTCATGGCGTCACTGATTTCATCGTCTGCCTGGGGTACAAAGGCTATGTCATTAAGGAATTCTTCGCGAATTTCTTTTTGCACAACTCGGACGTCACGATCGACCTGGCCAATGGCGGTCTTGAAATTGCAAACAGCAAGTCAGAACCGTGGCGCGTGACACTGATCGATACCGGAGACGGCAGCCAGACTGGCGGGCGACTTAAGCGGGTCATGCACCTTCTCAAAGAGGAAGAAGCGTTCTGCCTGACCTATGGCGACGGTGTTGGTGATATCAACATTCGTGCCGGGATCGATTTTCATCGGGCGCACGGCAAGCTTGCAACCGTCACAGCAGTTCCTCCGCCCCGCCGCTTCGGCCAACTCGAGCTCCAAAGCAACCAGGTTCTGAATTTCTCCGAGAAACCCGTCGGAGATGGTGGGCTGATCAATGGCGGGTTTTTCGTGCTGTCCCCGAAAGTGGGCGATTACATTGACGGCGACAATACCGCTTGGGAACGCAGCCCCCTAATGAATCTGACACGCGATGGCGAGCTGATGGCCTTTGAACATAAAGGCTTCTGGCAGCCCATGGACACCATTCGCGAACGTCAGGAACTGGAAGAGCACTGGGCCACAGGCAACGCACCGTGGAAAATCTGGGAATGAGTGCGAGCGCGTTTTCTGGACGCAGGGTGCTTGTTACCGGGCATACCGGCTTCAAAGGCGCCTGGCTGGCTGCCTGGCTGTCCGAGGCAGGTGCGGAAGTCACTGGGTACGCCCTCGCC
The DNA here is from genome assembly GCF_056540885.1 of Ruegeria sp. AL12. Classification (NCBI taxonomy): domain Bacteria; kingdom Pseudomonadati; phylum Pseudomonadota; class Alphaproteobacteria; order Rhodobacterales; family Roseobacteraceae; genus Ruegeria; species Ruegeria sp. AL12. The sequence continues at coordinate 40,454 of NZ_JBQFXN010000011.1, forward strand.
CCCGAGACGAAACCCAATCTCTGGACGTTGCTGAATCAAAGCAAAATACGGTCGGTCATCGGTGACCTGAATGATCGCGCGGCCCTGGACCGGATCATCGCGGAAACCGACCCTGAATTCGTCTTTCATCTGGCTGCGCAATCGCTGGTCCGCCGCTCCTATCGCACGCCGGTTGAGACCTTCGCCACCAATGTTCTGGGCACGGTTCAGCTTTTGGACGCATTGCGGGCCGCGCCCAACCTGCGCGCGGTGGTGGTCGCCACCTCGGACAAGGCCTATGAGAATGTCGAACAGGTCTGGGGCTATCGCGAAACCGATCCGATGGGCGGGCATGACCCTTATTCCGCATCCAAGGGCGCGACCGAGATTGCCGTCGCGGCGATGCGGCGCAGCTATTATGCGTCAGATGCGCACCCGACCCGGATTGCCAGCGCGCGGGCTGGCAACGTCATTGGCGGCGGTGACTGGGCCGAGGATCGGCTGGTTCCCGATATCGTGCGCGGCTGTCTGAGCGATGAAGGACGCGTCGTATTACGCTATCCCGGCGCAATCCGCCCTTGGCAACATGTTCTGGAACCTCTCAGAGGGTACATGATGCTAGCCCAGAAACTCGAACAGGACGCTGCCTTCGCAGTGGGCTGGAATTTTGGCCCTGAACGTGACGATGAACGCCCGGTTCTGGATGTAGCCCAGGCGGTCATCAAGGCGCTTGGGCAGGGCCGGATCGATATCGACACCCCGGCGGATACGCCGCATGAGGCCACAATGCTTCGGCTGGATGTATCGCAGGCGCGTGCAATGCTTGGCTGGCGCCCGGTCCTGAGCTTTGACGATACCGTCCGGCTGACGGCAGACTGGTATGCGGGCTGGGCCCGTGGTACCCCGGCGACCGAGCTGTGCCGCGCCCAGATTGCTGAATTCGAAACACTGAGCATGAGACAGGTATGACCGGCACGACCCATCCCACCTGCCGCAATTGCGGCGCGAACCTTGAGATGACACTTGTCGATCTCGGACTGTCCCCTCTGGCCAATTCCTATGTCGACCCCGCGAAAGTGGACAAACCGGACCCGGTCTATCCGTTGCACGCCCGCGTGTGCACCGAATGCTGGTTGGTTCAGGTGGATGATGTCGTACCGGCGGAAGAGATTTTTTCGACCGATTACGCCTATTTCTCCAGCTTCTCGGACAGCTGGCTGGCCCATTGCCGGGATTACGTGGAAAAAATGGTCAATCGGTTCGATCTGGGACCGGATGATCTGGTGATCGAGATCGCCTCGAATGACGGGTATCTGTTGCAGTATTTCGTCGAGAAAGGCATCCCGGTTCTGGGGATCGAACCTTCGGGCAGCGTGGCGGCGGCAGCCGAAGAAAAAGGCGTGCGCACGCTGGTCGATTATTTCGGCGAAGCGCTGGCCCAAAAGGTTGCCAAAACCGAAAAGCCCCCGGCGCTGATCGCATCGGCCAATGTGCTGGCGCATGTGCCTGACATCAACGATTTCGTTGCGGGCATCGCCACGCTTCTGACGGGTGATGCGGTTTATACGGTCGAGTTTCCGCACCTTCTGAACCTGATCAACGAAGTGCAGTTCGACACGATCTATCACGAACATTACTCCTATCTGTCGCTGCTGGCGGTGGAAAAGATTTTTACCAAGGCGGGCCTGCGTGTCTTCGACGTCGAGGAACTGCCCACCCATGGAGGTTCGCTGCGGGTGTTCGCCTGCCTTGAGGGTGCCAGCCATCCCGAAGGGCCCGGTCTGGCCAAGGTCCGCGCGGATGAGGCTGCGGCGCAGTTCGACCGGCCTGAGGGTTATATGAATTTCACCATTCAGGTCGAAGCGCTGCGCGACGGGCTGCTTGGCTTCCTGCGCGAAGCAAATGCCAGGGGGGACACCATTGCCGCCTATGGTGCCGCCGCCAAGGGCAACACGCTGCTGAACTATGCCGGGATCGGCCCCGACCTGATCTCTTACTGCGTTGATCGCAACCCGGCCAAGCAGAACACGCTGCTGCCCGGCAGCCATATCCCCGTGCACGGGGTCGAAGCCCTGCGCGAGACGCCGCCGGATTACGTGCTGATCCTGCCCTGGAACATCCGGGACGAGGTCACGGATCAACTGTCCGACCTGAAGGCGCACGGCACCCGCTTCGTGACCGCCGTGCCAGAGATCAGGATCAGCTGATGGCACGGGTTCTGCTGACGGGCGCAACCGGATTGATCGGGCGCGCGACAGCCACGGCTCTGACAGAGGCGGGCCACGAGGTGGTGACGCTGGGCCGCAACCCGGCAAGCGACATCACCTGCGATCTGCTGGACCCCGGTGCCACCACGACAGCCCTCGACGCCGCCCGCGCCAGCCATCTGGTGCATCTGGCCTGGCATGACGGCGCGCGCGACCGCTGGACTTCTGGGGCCAATCTGGACTGGATGGCCGCCACCCTGCATCTGGTGCGGGAGTTTGCACGCAAAGGAGGCCAGCGCGCGGTCTGCGCCGGAAGCTGTGCCGAATATGACTGGTCGGTACCGGAGCTGATCGAAACCAGCCCCCTGCGCCCCCGAACCCTTTATGGGGCGGCCAAGGCCGGGGCCGGCATGGCACTGTGCGCGGGGCAGAACGCGCTTGGCCTGTCCCTGGCCTGGGCCCGTATCTTTTTTGTTTACGGATCGGGCGAACCGCCGGGGCGGTTGTTCGGCGACCTGATTTCGAACCTCAAAGCGGGCCAACCCGTAGATTGCACCGATGGCCTGCAGGAGCGCGACTTCCTGCATGTCGACGATCTGGCACGCGCCTTGTTACGCGTGCTGAAAACTGATGTAACCGGCCCGGTCAATGTCGCCAGCGGCACCGCAATCCCGGTCCGAGACCTGATTGCAGAGGTGGCGAACCAGATGCACCGGCCCGATCTGATCCGCCTGGGCACCATCGCCCGCGCAGCGGACGATCCGCCCCGGCTGGCGGCGGACGTGACCCGGTTGCGGGACGAGACCGGTTTTATGCCACAATATGACATCACCTCTGGCGTGGCCGACATTCTCAGATTCGAAGGGGGACAGACGTGAAGAAATTGCTTGTCCCCCGCAAGAAATCTTTCATGCGCTTCGCTATGGTCGGAGTATTGAACACGGCGTTCGGCTATGCGCTCTTCACCATTCTCAATCTTTCTGGCCTACCCCCGCAAGTCGCGTTGGTGATCTCGTTTTCCGGTGGCGTTCTGTGGAATTTCATGACCCATGCGCGCCTTGTGTTCGATACCAAGGGCCTCGGTCGGTTGCCATTTTATTTCCTGTCCTATCTGGCGGTTTATGCATTCAATGCCCTGTCTTTGGAGGTCCTGCTGTCCGTGGGATTTCAACCAATCATTGCGCAGGGGATGATCGCCCTTCCGGCCGCAATCTTGGCCTTCATCCTGATTTCCCGGGTGCTGACAGATCGCTTTCCATGGCAACAGGAGGTGTGAAAAATGCTCAAATATAAAATTCTGGCTCAATAGCCACTGACGACCAAACTGACCATGGAGTCTGAAATTTGACATAAGTACTGTACCGCGAGGATAGTTAACTAATGCGTCTTTACCTTGCCGATCTCGGCCATAACCTCGTTACCGCGACATCGGACACCTACCCATTGGGCGTTGGAAATCTTGCGACCTATGCCCAGGCTCATGCAAAAAGCCCGACACCGATCGAGGTCGCGATCTTTCGTGATCCGCAGGAATTCAAAGCGGCCGTCGACACAGCTCCGCCCGATGTGGTCGGCTTTTCCAGCTATTCCTGGAACCACCATCTGGCCCTGTCCTTTGCCAACTACATCAAGGCGGTCAATCCCAACAGCCTGACCCTGATGGGCGGCCCCAACTTCCCGCTGACCGAAGAAGAGCAGGACAGCTGGATCCGGACCATGCCGCAGATCGACATGCATGTGCGTGGCCCCACGTATGAGGGCGAGCGCGCGTTCCTGAGCACGTTGCAACGGTTCATCGATGTCGGTGCCCGCCGCGAAGGCATGTGGGAGGAAGCCGTCGATGGCGCGCTTTATGTGCACCCTGAAACCGGAGAGATTCTGCGCGGGGACGAACCGCCCCGCATCCGTGATCTGGACGAAATCCCCTCGCCCTATCTTGCCGGGTTGATGGACAAGTTCTTTGACACCGGCCTGTTTGCACTGATGCAGTTGGCCCGTGGTTGCCCGTTCACCTGTGCCTTCTGCAACTCGGCGGTCAAATCGAACTCGAAAGTCTTCCGCCATTCGTTTGAGCGGACCAAGGCCGATCTGGATTACATCGTGGCCCGCATCAACCATGCCAGCCCGCTCTGTTTCGCGGATGACAATTTCGGCATGTACGTGCAGGACGAAGAGGTGGCCGATTACCTGGGCCATCTGATGGAACGGTACGACTGGCCGAAATACATCCGCACCACCACGGGCAAGAACCGCGGCGACCGGATCATCAAGGTGATGCGCAAAGCCAAGGGCCGGTTGCCGATGACCTCGTCGGTTCAGTCTCTGAATCCGGAAGTTCTGAAGAACATCAAACGCGACAATATCAGCTTGGACACCTATGCCGAGGTACAGCAGGAGCTGCATTCAAAGGGCATGCAATCCTATGGCGAGCTGATCCTGTGCATGCCGGGTGAGACCAAGGAATCCTTTATGGATGCTGTCGACAAGCTGATCGAAACCGGTGTCAGCCGGGTGGCGGCACACCAATTAATGCTGCTGCATGGCGCGCCACTGGCCAATCCTGACAGCCGCGAGAAATTCGGGTTCAAAACCCTGCACCGGGTCGTTGCCCGATGCCTGGGCAAATATACCGGCCCAACCGTGGTCGAGACCGAGGAAATGGTGGTCCAGTCCGAGAATTTCTCGTTCCAGGATTATCTGGATACCCGTGTTTTCCATCTGCTTCTGACAATCTTCTATTATGAAGACAATTTCGAAGAAGCCTTCCGGCTGGCGCGTTCTCTGGACATCCGACCGTTCCAGATCATCAAACATATGCAAAAGATTCTGGATCAGGCACCGGAGCCATTCCGCAATGCATTGGCTGGTTATCTGGAAGAGAACCAGGCTGAGCTGTTTGAAACCCGCGTCGATTGCGTGGCTTGGGCGCAGGACAATTACGATGACCTGATCAGCGGTGAACTGGGGGGCAATCTGCTCAGCAAATACTCGATGATTGGCCGGTTCATTGTACTGGACGAAGCGCTTGTTTTCCTGAAGCGGGCCATCTCAGACCTGCTGGATGAAGGTGATCACGAAGCTCATGCGATGCTGGATACAATCATCAACTACTACAGTGCCGTGATGCTGCATGTGCCCTTCTCGGAAACTCTGGAGCACGAACCGATCTGGAGCTCATCCTTTGATGTCGAGGCCTGGCGGAACTCGGGATATGAGGGCGCCCTGACCGATCATCAGTTCGACGCGCCACGCAAATTCCAGACGCAGGTCGACCCACGCGTTAAAACAACTCTGCTGTCACGGATCGAAACCTTTGGCGAGCATGCCTCGGGGCTCGGCCGGTTTACACGAACGATGTTTGCCAATGATTTCCGGCGCGACTTCGTGACAGGCGAAAACCGGCATGCAGCCGAATAGGCCCCGGGCTTATTCCCCATCCCCCAGATAGACAACTTCACGGCCCGGGAAGGCCGCGATGATGTCTGCGTTCTGCTCGGGCCCCATGTCACGCAGGAAAATCGGTTTGCCCTCGGGCAGGAACGGATCGTTGAGATAGAGTGCAGACCCGATATCGCCCTGTGTCGAAACAAAGACCAGAGCGTTTCCAAGCCCGGCAGCCTGCCGCCGTATGTCACCGGTATAGCCACCATACCCATTGTATTTCGACACCCCCCGCCATGGGGTGAAGCTGACAACAGACACCGCACACAGCAATAGGATGACGCAGTGCAGGCGGCCACGATGCCGTTCGGGCAGCCGGTCCCGGACGGTCTCGATCCCGGCCGCCGCCAAAGCCAGCGCCGGCAACAAAGCCGTATGCCAGTAGCGCGGCCCAAGATAGAACGTGCCCGTAAACCAGTAAAAAAACAGGGCCCCCACAAGGATCGCGAACACCACCAGCATGGCCCGGTCGAACCCGGTCAGTTTCCTGCCCCATATGAACGCAATCCAAACCGGAACCAGGGACCCGAATGTCCAGCCCAGAAGTTCGTAATTGAGCGCGGCAAAACCATTGATCAGATTCAGCAGACCCTCGGCCGGGCTATGCCCGACCCAGATGTCGAGCGCGCCCCAGCTCTCGGCCGGTGGCCCTACATTGGGACCAAACCCATAGGCATTCTGCGTGTCCGGCCATAACCGGCTCAGGTAATCCGCTTGCGGGGTCAGCAGCGCGTCTCCGGTGATCATCAGGTTGAGCAGCAAAAAGACCCCACCCGACAGAACACCGCCCAAGGCGCAGGCGATCACCTGTCCGATCCCCCCCGGCAGGCGCCGCAGCAACCACAGGCCGGTCAAAACGCTTATGATCAACCCATCAAGCTGTCGGGTGACAAAGGCCCAGCCCAAAGCCAGACCTGCAACAAGCGCAAGCAAGACATCCCTGCGCGTTGATCCCTCTCCGGCTCTGAGCAGACACCACCATCCCAGCAGCACCATCACCAATGTCGTGGAATGTGCCATCAGCGTGCCCCCGACGGCGAGCACCCAGGGCGACGTGGCCATCAGCAACGCCACCAGATCGGCCCGTTCGCGACTGACGGCACGGCACACGATGCCATGCGCCAGCCAGACAGAGATCCCGGTCAGCACAGGGTTGACCAGCCACGGCACCCCGGCCAGCACGCCCAGGCTCAGAACGATGGCCCAACCCTGCGCCGGCACGCCGATCCACTGATCGCCGCGAATGTCGAACAGATAGTATTCCAATGCGGGCTGCGCCGCTGCGGGGGGGGCCGGGCTTCCGAGGACGCCCGCAGCAAAGGTACGCGCCTGAAACAGATATGCCACCTCATCCTCGACATGAGGCACGCGGTCGAACGCCGCCCAGGCCAGAGCCGCGCTGGCCAGCGTTGCAAAGACCGCCAGAGCAGCCACCGGGATACGTGGCATGCGATCGGGACCTGCCACGGCGAACATGGCGACCAGCGTGGCCATCTGGACAAGAGATAATGCACCGCCAACACCTATCTGCAATCCGAAGGCCATGTAATAGCCGTAGGCCACATAGGGTGTTGCGGACAGACTGAAAACCGCGACCAGAACCATCAGAAGAAACAGGCGAACAATCCCCGCCCCGGCGAAAAGTCCCCTGACAGCCTCCCGGCCTGCAGGACGCATCAGAACAACACACGTCAGCACCGCCTGTGCGGCCAGTATCATCAGCATGATCAGGTTTTCAGGTGGAGTGGTCGAGATATCCAATCTCGGGAACCAAAGGGGTTGGGTCAGCCATAGCCGGGCCGAACCGCCCAGAAGAAGGAGTGCACCCAGAACGCCGAAAAGAACCTGCGCCTGCGCCCAGAAAATACCCAGAAACAGCAGCGAAATGATAAACACGCTAGTAAACCACACGCGAAGCTCAACCAGCGTGGCATTGGTGACAGCAGTGTCGGCAGCCAATGCGGGTCCGGTACAGATGGCAAATCCCAGTGCCAAGCAGCCCCAAAATCCCCGGTTTGTCGGAACAATCACACCATATGCTCGTCTTTGACAATCGCCGGGTCTCTTGCGGGACCTTCGATATTGATGCGTTCCTGTTCAGTGACGATCGGACCACCCCGCACCTGATTATGGATCGAGGTTATGTATTCCCCCAACATGCCGATAAACAGCATCTGAATGCCCGAAAGGAAAAACAGGGAAACGATAATGGTTGTTGTCCCGCGTGGTACCTGATCGGGGTTAATGAAAAACAGCACTGCGGAAATAAGAGAAAACAGAATACAGGCAGCGGCAATCACTAACCCGCTGATCGTGCAGAAACGCATAGGCGCGCGCGTAAAGGAAAAGATTGCGTTAAGTGCCTGATCCGTCAATGCCATCAGGCTGTGCTTGGTCAACCCGCTTCTCCGCGCTTGCCAGACATAAGGTTTGATGATCCGGCGAAAACCACAACTTGCGATGATACCGCGGATATAGGGGTAGTGATCCTTGTGTGCCAGAACCGCCTTCAACACTTTGCGGTCGATCAGTTGAAACTCTCCGACAGACGGTTCCAACCACACATCAGATAACCCGTTGACAATTCGATAAAAGATGCCGCGCATATTGCGCATAACAAACCCTTCTTCACGGATGCTGCGAGCCCCAGCGACCACGTCATATCCGCTTTCCCACAATTCGACGAATTCAGGGATCAACTCGGGCGGATCCTGTAGGTCAACAGGCAACATGACGACGATCCCGTCACCGGTCGCATAACGAAGCCCGTTGAAGGTTGAGCGGAACACCCCAAAATTTCGGGCATTGACCACTACCTTCACGTCCTGATCCTGTGCTGCAATCTCGCGCAAGATGTCCACAGTTCGGTCAGAAGAGGCATTGTCGATAAAAATATGCTCGCGCCTGTAGCCCGGCAGTTCCTTGTCGAAAATCGCCTTTACGGTCTCATAGCAATGCGCCACATTATCTTCTTCATTGAAGCATGGCGATACAATGGAAATTGTTTTCATATCTTCATTTAACATCAGTTGGCACCGCTTACCCCACCAATAACCGGGTATAATCATACCATCCCGCGAAGATCAGGATTCGCCAACACTTAACCCGCAGGAATGATATGAAATAATGCGCGCATATCACCACAGAGGTGTGGCAAAATCATTTTTTCGTAGCAACAATACCCTGCGGCTATTGTTTCCGTTAAACCGACGTCCGCTATTATTTCACGTGATTGTAAGTAGGCAAGACGCAGATGAACCGTAAACTACGAAATTCACTCTTCAAACTTCACACCTGGCTGGGGCTTCATCTATCACTCTTTTTCGCGTTCATGTTCCTTACTGGCACTTTGCTGGTTGCCGGGTTCGAACTTGAATCAATCGGCCGCCCGGACATCTGGACCACGATCGACAAGGAAGAGCGCACCGCCAGCTTCGGCATGATCTATGACGGCATCAAAGAGACCCACCCCGAGAGTGGCATTTTTCTGATGATCAAGCGTCCAACCCCCTGGTTTGCGGATCGCACTTTTGGTCGCACGGGCTGGGGAGAGAATGTCAGTTTCTGGACAGACCCGGTAACCGGTACTATCGTCGGTGAGACGCGGCCCAATGGGTTTCGCGATATCCTACGGGACTTGCATGATACCTTTCTGACCGAGAAACGGGTCGTGTTCATGCTGGTCAGCGCCACATCCGTGATCCTGCTGTTTCAGATCATCAGCGGCCTCATTACTTATAGGCGGTTCTGGAAAGGGTTTTTTCGCTGGCCCAGCCGCGCTTCCGGATTGCGCGCATGGGCGGGCAGCACACACCGGCTGACAGCTCTATGGTCAGCGCCACTCCTGATTTTGACCGCCGTGACCAGTTTCTATTTCCTATTGGGCAGCTTGGGGTTCGAAGGCACCCAACCACAGCCCAAACCACCCGTCCCACGTGAAACCGTCCTGCCAGCCAATTTCGGTTCAGACCTTATCGATCAGGCCGAGGCCAGCGCCCGCGACGCGCTACCCGGGTTCGAGCCGTTCATCATGTTCCTACCAGATAAACCAACTGGTTCTTTCGGGTTCACCGGACATGTCGCAGGGCATTCGGTTTTTTTTGGACCAAGTAACGTATCGATTGATCCCGTGACGCTTGAGGTTCTGGGAGCTTACACCCCAAGCGAGGTTAGCGGGCTCGCCTACTGGAAGCCTTTGATGAACATGCTGCATTTCGGCACCTGGGGTGAGGCATATTCGATGGCGCTGTGGATCGTCCTCGGGCTGATTACGACCTGCCTCGCCATCACCGGTGCTTTGATTTTTGCAGGCCGACTTGCTCCCGAAGCGGCGCATCTCGGTCCGATCAGGCGGATCTGGCGAGGCATGGGATGGACCCGGTGGGCGTATTTGCTGCTCATGATGGGTATTATAGCGGTTGCTGTTCTCCGCTTCGGCCCCGGATCCCATTCTAAAACCAGCGCGTTTGCAGTTGATGCGCCGCCCTCGGCGGTCTGGATGCTCATGCACGCACCACTCAGACGTGACACCCCCCTGGATATCGAATTGCGGATCAGCGAGCCCGATGTCGAAACCGTATCCATCGAATTCAATGGGAAGGAGGTGCAGCCGCTTGAGTTCATGCAAACAGGCGAGACTGCCATAGCATCTTTTCAGCTACTGCCCTCGGACATGGAAAACACCATCGTTGCCCATCTGCAAAAACCGGATACGGACACAAGAACCGCCACCTTCCGCCTGGGACGACCCCTGTGGTAAGCGAAGCCCCGCCGCCTTTAATCAACCGGGATACTCAGCCCGCCGGGTTGTGTATCCTGCAAACCTGTTCCTTCTTCTCCCTCGGTGGGGGCATTCAACGCCATATCAACGACCTCAGCACCTCTCTGATGGCACACGGGCACAAGGTAATCAAAGCCGGAACCCCCGGAAAAGCCACTGCCCCCGAGGATGGCAGTCTGTTTTTGCCCTTGCGGTTCGACCGTGTCAGCGATCACGCTGCCAACGGCCAGCTTGGCCTTGTGACGCGGCTTTACTGGCTGGCACGTTCGGCCCTGACCCTGCGGCGGGCGCTCAAAGACCATAAGGTCGATATCATCCATGCGCATGAGACCGCCCCGCTTCTGACGGCTCGTCTGGCCAGTCTGGGAATGGGAATTCCCATTGTGATGACCTATCACGGCTCGTCGCCCGACCGTCTCAACGCGGTGGCCCGCGCCTGCCGGCAGCAAGCCGATCTGGCGATCTGCCCCAGCGAAACCGTCATGCAATCCCTGCTGGAACGCCAGGTCGACCCCGGCAAGGCACGGGTGATGCTTTTGGGGGTGCGCCCCAACCCGCCCGCCGATCCGAAAGCCGCGGATGCCCTGCGGCGTGAACTGTTGGGCGAAGATGGCACACATCTGGTTCTGTCCTTGTCTCGTCTGGATCACCAGAAGGGCCTCGACGCGATGATCGAAGTGGCCCGGCGTGTGCGGCGGGATCTGCCCGGTCTGCGGATCGTCGTCGGGGGCGAAGGCGTGCTGCGCGGCCAGGTCGAAGCCTGGGCTGAACAGGCCGGCGTTTCCGACATCATCCGTTTCCCCGGAGTGATCTCGGATGTCGCCACCTATCTCGCGGCCTCGGATCTTTATATGCTGACCTCCCGGTGGGAGGCCCTGCCGATTTCAATTGTCGAGGCGTTCCGCGCCGGGCTGCCGGTGATCGCCACCGATTGCGGCGGTGTGCGTGAATTGGTGGATGGCGATGTCGGGCGTCTGTGTGCGGTCGATGATCTTGATGCCCTGTCTCAGGCGCTGCGCGATCTTTGCACCGACCGCGCCGAATATGACCGGCTAAGCGCCAATGCCACGGCGCGCGGTGCAGAAGACAGGTTCTCGCCAGCCCATGTGCATAGCGGGTTTGAAAAGCTGTATCGGCAACTGGCCGGGCGGGGATAACCCCCGATCAGCCCGCCGCGCCGTTCTCGAAAGCACCAGCTTCCAAGGCATGGGCCAGATCGGCCCGCCCTGCACGATGCGCGGCCTGCGCAAAAGCCGCGCCGAACCGGCCCAATACCTGATCTTCACGCCAGAGCGTCTCAAACCCCTGCCGCGCCGCTGCGGCCATCTGATCCCGCGCGGCACCTCCGTTCTGAAAACGGCGCATGGCTGCGATCAGATCATCTTCGGTTTCGAACAGTTCCCCGCCCCCTGCCCGCTCGACGATCTCGGGGAACGGACCCAGCCGCCGGGCGATCACCGGCGTGCCCAGCCGGAAGCTTTCGATCAGGATGATGCCGAAGGTTTCATAACAGACCGAGGGCACGATCAGCCCCAGTGCGCCACGATAGTAAGCGTTCAACTCGTCCGGCGTCTTGCGGCCCAGGAATTTGATCCGGTCATTGCCTGCGGCCTGTGCCTTCAACTCATCCGCATAATCGCCATCACCCAGGATCAGCAGATCCGCGGCGGGATAGCGGTCAAAGGCCGGGAACACATCCTGCAACCCCTTGATCTTTTCCAACCGCCCGACAAACAGGAAATAGGGGCGGTCATGCGCCGCCGGTTCCGGCAAGGCGCTCTGATCCAGGTCGGGCAGGAAATAGGGCAGCACCTGCATGTCCTGCCGCAGGCCGAATTCACGATGTTTGGCGCGGCTGAATTCGCTTTTGGCAATGATCAGATCCATGTGATCCAGCGCCCGGTCCAGCGCACCGGTATACCGCCACAGCTGCGGTGGACGCTTGTGCTGCAACACGCAGCGCAGGCACTGGCGCTCATCGCACAGCTCGCGCCCATGCCGCCACAGAACATGGGTGGGGCAGACCAGCCAGTGTTCATGCGCTTCATAGATTTTCAACCCCTCGCCCATCGGCAACAGGCCGGGGCCGCCGATCAGGGATGTGTTGTTGTGCCAGATGATATCCGGCTTCCGCTCGGCCAGTAACTCGCGGATGCGGGCAGCATGGACAACCGGACGGCCCAGTTGCTGGGTCAGCAGGTTCGACATCACGCCATTGCGGCTGCGCAGCCCGACCCGCCGCACCCCGTCAGGGGTGCCTTCGGGCTGCGGTTTGCCGCCCAGAATCAGATAGCTGTCTTCGTCATGCACCACCGTCACGTCATGCCCGCGCGCCACAAGCGCCCGCGCCATGCGCTGAATGCCGATGGCGTCACCGCCAAAGGAATAGGGGGGATAAAATGTGGTGAACATCAAAATGCGTAACGATTTCATCTATCTCTCAATTCCTTGAGTGTCAGCCGCAGGCAGGTGCCCGCCTTGCGGCCCAAGCATCGAAACCAGCAGGCGCAGCCTGTCCCGCTGGAGCAGAAAAGCCAGCAAACCATAGGCCAGAACACCCGTCACCGTGCCGGCAAGTAAAAGCAAAGCCGGAGACAGGCCGTCCAGTTGCCACATGACCCCCTGCACTGCCGCCACCATCCCCCCTGACAGCAGAAGCGGCGCAAGATGCTGCCGCATCAAAGCCGGCCCGGACAGCCCGGCAATATGCCCCAGATTGGCAAATTTGAGCGGCCAGACCAGCAGAAAGACAGCCACAAAACCGGCTGTGACGACCGGCAACCCATACGGGGCCAGCACCACAATCACCCCCGCCGCCAGCGCCACCTCGACCCAGGACAGAACCGCCAGACGACCGGGCTGACCGGCCGCCAGACAAAAGGTCTGCTGCACCTTTTCGGCACACAGATACATGCCAAACACCGACATCAGGCTCAGGACCGGAGCCGCCGGAGCCCATTTCTGACCGAACAGCAGCACCAGCGCCGGTTCCGACAGAACCGCCAGCCCGGCAAAGGCCGGAAAGGCCAGAAACCCGGTCAGGCGCATGACGTCGATCAGCAAATCCGTCGCCGGACCACCATCGCGCGCCGCCGCACCAAAGGCAGGCTGCGCCACGGTGCGCAGCGGTGTGATAATCAGGAACGAGGCGGTCTCGATCACGCGCCAGGCGATTGCATAATACCCCGCCGGAACCGGCCCCAGCATCGCGCCGATGATCACCGCAGGCGATTGCACCGCAGCCAGTTCCGCCGCGCGCAGGCCCAGAATCCGGTGACTGAAATGCAAGACCCTGCGCATATGATCCCGCGACGCATGGAATGCCGGGCGCCAGGAGACCGCCCCCCAGGCCATCACGATATTGGTGGCCGTCATCGCCAGCCGCTGACCGACCAGGCTCCAGACCCCGTATCCCGCCAGCGCCATGCCAATGCCCACGACCCCTCCGACCGCCGCGCCGAGCGCTGCACGGATGGCCAGAACACGGAACCGCATTTCCCGGCGCAGGATCGCAACCGGCACCGCCGTCAGTGAAATCATCAGCACCGTTGGGGACAATCCGATCAACAATTCGCGCGCAACCGGCTCATTGTAGAAATATGAGACCGGCCCCGCCCCCAGATACAGCGCAACCGTCAACATACCCCCCAGCAGCGCCAACAACCAGAAAACCGAGTTCAACCGCTCTGGTGACAGCGCCTCATGGGTCAGCAGAATGTCGGAAATCGTTTCGCGCACCAGGAATTCGGAAAACAGCACAAAGGCTGCAACCATCGCCAGAAGACCAAAGGCCTCGACCCCTAAAATACGGGCAAGAATGGCAAAAATGATAAAATTGAACGCCTGCTCGATCCAGATACCGGCCGACATCCAGGCAACTCCGCTGCTGAAACTCTGCCGCCCTGACATCCGTTTCCTTCCTGCTGCCCGCCCCCTGCCAAGTGCCGATGGACACATGGCTCAAACACTCACACCTGTTGCGCACAGTATGCGCAATTGCAAACTTGACGCCTTAACGGTCGAATTTGGTCAAATTTATTGTCTATGTTCAGTCTGTACGTGTTCGAATACTATACGCAATACAGGGAATTATGCCCGTCATGTTCCAGGCGCCACGCAATTCTTGCAGCGGGGGCTGGGGCAGGGATTATTGAGTGAATAAAAGGTTTTCATTTTCATGAACAAAGTCGCAGAGCCGGTGGAGACGAACAGCACCACACCCGAAGAGCTGATCGCATCGGAAACCGCCGGCATGAGCCTGAGCGTGGTCATCCCCGCCTATAACGAGGAAAACGCCGTCCGCCACACGGTCGAGGACGTGCGCACCCATCTGGAGCCGCTGGGCATTCCCTACGAGATCATCGTGGTGGACGATGCCAGCCAGGACAACACCCGCGCCGAGGCCGAGGCCAGCGGTGCCACCGTCACCTTCAACGATGTCAATTCCGGCTATGGCGCCAGCCTCAAGCGCGGGGTGCGAATGGCGCAGCATGAATATGTAGCCATTCTGGATGCCGACAGCACCTATCCCGCGCGCTATCTGCCCGGAATGCTGGCCATGTGCCGCGATCAGGACATGGTCGTGGGCGACCGGGGCGCGGCGATGAAGAACGTGCCGCTGCTGCGCCGTCCGGCCAAGAAATTCCTGTTCGCCTTTGCCTCGTTCCTGGCCGAGCGCAAGATCAACGATCTGAATTCCGGCCTGCGGGTGTTTCGCAAATCCGAGCTGATCCCGTTCCTGCCGCTCTTGCCACAGAATTTCTCGTTCACCACCACGATCACGCTGTGCATGACCTCGAACGGCAAGCGGATGATCTATACGCCGATTGAATACGGCAAGCGGGTGGGCAAATCGAAAATCCGGCCGGTTGATTTCATCAATTTTATTATCCTGATCTTGCGGATCAGCACGCTGTTCAATCCGCTGCGGGTTTTCATTCCTATGGGGCTGGTGTTTTTTGCTCTGGGGACTGTGAAGTTCATTATCGACCTCACCTACCTGAACCTCAGCGGAACCACGGTGTTCGCGTTCCTTGCTGCGATCATGATCTGGTCATTGGGATTGATCGCCGACATGATCTCACGGCTGCATCTCAGACCCTGATTGGGCATGACACAAATTTTCTGAAGCAGTAAAGGAATGCACAAGTGACGGATGTTTCCCGACCCAATGGCGGCGACACGCCTGAAGTCATCATTCTGGGCGCCGGGCCGGCCGGTCTGGCCGCAGCCCATGCCCTGACCGGGCAGGCAAAAGTGACCGTGATCGAACGCGCGCCCAGTGCCGGGGGCAATTCGGCCTCATTCCCGATTGAGGGCGTGATCTGTGATTACGGCTCGCACAGGTTTCATCCGGCGGCAGAGCCCGAGGTTCTGGCCGATGTGAAAGCGCTGCTGGGCGACGATCTGCTGCTGCGCCCGCGCCACGGGCGCATCCGGCTGGGCGGCAAATGGATTCACTTTCCGCTGAAACTGACCGACGCGCTGATGCGCCTGCCCAAACCCTTTGCCGCGTCGCTGATCGGCGACATGGTGCTGAAACCCTTCCGCAAGAAAAGCGAAGGCCCCGAGACGTTCTCGACCGTGCTGTATGATGGGCTGGGGCCGACGATTTCGGACAATTTCTATTTCCCATACGTGCGCAAGCTGTGGGGGCTGGATCCGGACAAGCTGGCGGTGAAACTGGCCGAACGTCGGGTGGGCAGCGGCTCGGTCGGCAAGATCCTGATGAAGATGCTGCGCCTGCTGCCGGGGCTGCGCAGCGAAACGGCGGGTCGGTTCTTTTATCCGCGCAAGGGGTTCGGGCAGATCTCGGACGCGATGCGCAACAGTGCCGAGGCCAATGGCGCCACCTTCCTGTTCAATACCGAAATCACCGCCATCGAACGGGACGGCAATCGCATCACCGGGTTGACGATCCGCGACGAAGAGGGCGAGCGGCACTTGACCGGCGATCTGATCCTGTCGACCATCCCGCTGACCGGGCTGACGCGCCTGATCGGCGACCCTCCGGCAGAGGTGGTCGAGGCCGCCCGCGCCATCCGCTTCCGCGGCATGATCCTGCTGTATCTGGTGCTGGAGACCGACCAGTTCACCGAGTTCGATGCCCATTATTTCCCGGAACTGTCGATCCCGATCAGCCGCATGTCGGAGCCCAAGAACTATAACGCCAGTGGCGCGCCAAAGGGCGTCACCGTTCTGTGCGCCGAACTGCCCTGCGACCCGGATGAAAAATGGTGGTCCATGTCCGACGAGGACCTGGGGCAGGAATTCACCAAATGGCTGGGGCAACTGGGCCTGCCCGTCACCGTGCCGGTGCGCCGCTGCGAAACCCGGCGGCTGAGCCATGCCTATCCGGTCTACGATGTGGGCTATGAAGACCGGTTCGATACGGTTGATCAGTGGCTCTCGGATATGGACGGATTGCTCGTATTTGGACGGCAGGGCCTGTTCGCCCACGACAACACGCACCACGCCTTTGCCATGGCCTATGGCGCGGCGGATTGCATCGACGACAAGGGCAATGTCGACCGCGCGAAATGGAACAGCTATCGTGAGGTCTTTGCCACCCATGTGGTGGAAGACTGACCCATGCCCGCCTGGCAGGCCGATATCCTGATGTATCATTCGATCTCGGACGCGCCGGGACCAACCTCGATCGCGCCCGACATCTTTGCGGCGCAGATGCAGGCGCTGGCGGCGTCCGGCCTGCCGGTGGTGACGCCGGACGCGCTGGCCAACCCGCCTGCCCCCCGTGTGGTCATCATCAGCTTCGATGACGGGTTCCAGGATTTCGCCGATACCGCCTGGCCGATCCTGCGCGAACATGGCTTCTGCCCGATCGTCTATCTGCCCTCGGGCCTGATGGGTGGCACCGACAGCTGGGCCGGGGGCAACATCCCGCCCCGCCCGCTGATGGATTGGGACAGGGTCAAGGCGCTGGCAGCGGAAGGGGTCAGCTTTGGCGCACATAGTGTCAGCCATCCCGATCTGTCGACGCTGGATGCAGAGACCTTGGAGGAAGAAGTCACCGGATCCGGTCAGGATATTGCCGCCCGGCTTGGTCAACCCGTCCGGCATTTTGCCCCGCCCTATGGCGCGTCAAACCCGAATGTACGCGCACAGATTGCCCGGCACTACGATACCTCGGTCGGCACCCGTCTGGGCGTGGCCGGGCCAGGGGATGACATCCACGACCTGCCCCGGCTCGAGATGTTCTATTTCACCGACATCGCCCGCTGGCAGGCTCATCTTGCCGGGCGCGGCGGGTCCTATTTGGCGGCCCGCAAACTGATGCGCGGCGTGCGAAGCGGGCTGAGCAGGGTGCTGCCCATCAACTGAGTGTCAGACTTCGGGTGCAAGCGTTCCGATCCGGTGGGCATTCGCCATCACACTGAATGTAATTGTCGTCGCCGGGATGGTCGGCAGGACAGAGGCATCAACGACGTGAATGCGCGTCGCGCCATGCGGGCGCCCCAGCACATCGCTTTCACCCGGGCCCGGGTCATCCGACATCGGCAGATCACCTCCGACATGAAAACTGGCCCCCGGCGCCCCGAACCGCGCTGCAAAAGACAGGCTGGTCAGACCAAGCCCCCGCAAGGCCCGGCCATAGCGCGCAAGCGCTGCCCGCATTGTCTCGGCGGTTGCGGGATTTTCGTTCAGTTCCGGGCGCAGCCGCCCATCCTCTGCCAGACGCAAGGCTATTTCATGCGAATGATCGGAATGCAGGAAAACCTGCGCCACGATCAGACGTCGGGCCAGCGCCTCAAGCAGCGGCCCGCTGCCGGGTATCCGGCGGCCATAGTTCTGTTTCAGATCGCGGGCATAGTATTCATTCCAGGTATAGATCTGCGCGTGAACCAGTTGCCGCGACACGGTCGGGTCATCCAGTTCGGCAAAAAGCTGCGGCAGCGTCTGATAGGGCAAAACATCGGGCCGCCTGGGCGCCCGCCAGCGGTGCAGCATCGGCAAAAAGGCCTGCTGGCTGTCTTTCAACACCAGTTCCTTGCCCCGCAAGCCGGGTGACGCCAACAGGATACGCGCGCTTTCCAGCACCCCGGTGGCCAGAAACACCCGGTTTCCGCGGACATCGCTGCCATCTGCCAAAGTGACGGCAACCTCGTCGCCTTCCTCGCGGACCTGCCGCACCACGTGATCCGCGCGGTAGGCAAAGCCTGGCTCTGCCTGCAACGCCATGCGGGTTTGTCTTGCAGACCAGATCAGCGACCACGGGCACCCGTGCAGACACAGCCCGCAGGTCTGACAGCCCGGCCCAACCGCCTGCCGCGCCAGACCGACATGCACCCCAGCCCCCTGCAATGCCTTCGCCTTCTGCCTGGAACGGGCCAGCAGAATCTCGGCCTGCGCGGTTGGTGGAACGGGTGTTCGGCCTGTCATATCGCAGGTGGGAAAGAGGTCTTGCAGCCCGTCCTGTTGCCCGGACACGGGCATTATGTCCGCCACCGCCCTGTAATGTGGGGCAAGATCGTCGGTTGTTATGGGCCAGTCGTCGATATCCGCCTGCCGATACGGCAAGACCGCAGCGCCCCAGACATTGGACAGCCCGCCCGCCGCCCGCGACGCGCGCAAAGCAAACCAATCCGCCCCTTCCACCAGTGTACGCGCAGATGAGGCCAGCGCATAACCTGTTCCATAGCGCCACACCTCGCCCTCCGGGGCCTGAAACTGAGGCTCCATCCAGGCTGTACGCGCCTCGGCGCTCCAGTCTTCGGCGCGGGTTCGGGACATCTGCTGCACCCGATCCGTAACCCCGGGCCCCGGTTCCACCCCGGCATCCAGCATCGTGACGTTTCGTCCCCGCGCCAGCAAGG
The DNA here is from genome assembly GCF_056540885.1 of Ruegeria sp. AL12. Classification (NCBI taxonomy): domain Bacteria; kingdom Pseudomonadati; phylum Pseudomonadota; class Alphaproteobacteria; order Rhodobacterales; family Roseobacteraceae; genus Ruegeria; species Ruegeria sp. AL12. Next base: position 59,695 of record NZ_JBQFXN010000011.1, read on the forward strand.
CCCGGGCGACGGAAACCCCGGCAGGCCCGGACCCTATGACAAGATCGCTCACTGCGCCTTTACTGCCCGGACCAGAACCAGCATTTCATAGTTGGGATCATGGGTGGACAGTTCTTCGGGCGCAATTTCACTGGCCCCAAGGCCGTGCAGGTTGCAGATGCAGGTAAAGACATTGCCAACGGTCGACACCTCGACATTCTCTGCCGGGAAGACCGCCCGGAACAGGCGGCGCTTGGACTGGCTGGTGAAATGCCAGTATTCGCCCCAGTCATCCACGCCTTCGCGCCGCGCCACACGGGTCATCCCATGCGAGGTGCACAGCACCACGCCACCGGGTTTCAGAATGCGTTCCAGCGTAGCAATCGCCTTGTCGACCTCAAAGATCATCTGAAGGGTCTGGGTGATGATGATGCAGTCGAAACTGTTGTCGGGAATATGCGGCGCATCGGTGATATCCGCCACGATGGTCGCTTGTGGATTGCCCTCGACATAGCTCAGTACATCCGCCTGCGTGACCCGGTCACCGCCGAATTTCTTCGTATAGGCCGGATCGCCGAATTCCAGAACCCGGCCACGGATATCGTCGCTGTGGTTTTGCAGGAATTCTTCCATGTAATAGCGTTCGATGGTCAGCAGGTCGCGATCCTGCCCGAACACGGCGCTGATCGGCGACAGCCGCCGCAAGCCGCCGAAATCGACCGACCCAACCGGCACCGACTGAAGATTGTGCAATCGCTGTTGCTTGCGGATCCATTTGCGCAGCCGTTCCGGCAGCAGCACGGTCGCGGTGTCGCGCACCAGCTTTTCAACTCTTTGTCCCGGTGTCATCGTGTTTGGCTCTTCATGCGTAGGCTTTGGCGCGTTTCTCGGCCATGATGTCAGCGATGATGTCATCCAGCGTGCGCGCCGGGCTGAACCCGGTGAACCGCCGCAGCTTCGAGACATCGGGCAGACGGCGGGCCATGTCTTCGAACCCTTCGGGATAGACCTCTTCGTAAGGCACCAGCCGGATTTCCGAGGTTGAGCCCGTCATCGCGATTACCTTTTCGGCCAACCCCCGGATCGTCACTTCCTGTTCACCACCGATATTGAAGACCTGCCCCCGGGCTTCGGGGACATCGAGCAGACGCACAAGCGCCTCGATCACATCGGCCACATGGCTGAAACAGCGCGATTGCTCGCCGGTGCCATGAACCTGAATCGGCTGACCGGCCAGGGCCGCTTCGATGAAGTTCGGCACCACCATGCCATAGCGCCCGGTCTGGCGCGGGCCAGTCGTGTTGAAAAAGCGCAGCACGACCACCGGCAGATCCACCTCGCGCGCATAGGCCAGTGCCATGAACTCATCCAGCGTTTTGGCGCAGGCATAGGACCAGCGCAGCACGCTGGTTGCGCCGATCGTCAGGTCGTCATCCTCGTTGAACGGGAATTTCGAGGCCTTGCCGTAAACCTCGGAACTGGAGGCGATGAAGACCAGCGGCTTGTTGCGCAGGGCCGCGCGCAACACGTTCTGCGTGCCGTCCACATTGGTTGCAATCGACTGGCTGGGCTGATCCATGATCAGCTTGACCCCGACCGCGGCGGCCATGTGAAACACCGCGTCAGCAGCCCCGACCAGTTCCTCGACCAATGTGGCATCCAGAACGCTGCCTTCGACAAAACGAAAGGCGGAATGACCCTGAACGGAAGACAGGTTTTGCAGCGACCCGGTGGACAGGTCATCCAGCACCGTCACCTCATGCCCATTGCCAATCAGACGCTCGGCCAGATGTGATCCGATAAAACCGGCCCCGCCCGTGATCAATATTTGCATGAAAAACCCTCGTACCAACAGAATCCACTCTAATGCCACAGGCTTAGCATAGGGATCGGTGGCCACCAAATGGTAGATACCGCTATGGTGCGCTGACAGGCCAGGCCTGCACAGTTTTGGAAAAAGGGCTGAATTGTTGCACAACGCATTAAGAATGTTGAACCTGCGGACATGACCGAAAAACACGTGGACCCCCGCCCCGGCGACGGGCTTGCAGGCCAGCGCGTGGTCGTGACCGGCGCCACCGGCTTTATCGGCCGGCGCCTGATCGATGCGCTGCTGAAACTGGGATGTGACGTGACCGCCTTGCTGCGCACGCGCCACGGGGCTGCCGCGTTGGAACAGGCCGGAGCAAAGGCACTGGTTTGCCCGCTGCACCCCGGCCCGGCTCTGACGCAGGCGCTGGACGGTGCGGCGGCTCTGTTTCATCTGGCTTACGATTTCCGGGCCCCCGGCGCGGACAACCTTGCAGCCTTCGACGCGCTTGCCAAAGCCGCCGAAGACGGGTCTTGCAACCGTATCGTGCATCTGAGTTCCGCCGTGGTCTATGACAGCTGGCCCAACGGGCCGATCACCGAACGCAACCCAATCACGCCGGAAGATGTGCAAAGCTATCGCGGCGCCAAAATTGCGATGGAACAGAGACTGTTGCAGGGGAAATGCGACGCCGCCATCTTGCAGCCGACCATCGTCTATGGGCCCGGCAGTGCGCTTTGGACCAACGGGCCATTGGCGATGATGCGCAGGGGCGGCATCATCCTGCCCGACCCGCCCGGACAATGCCCGGCCGTGCATGTCGATGACGTGGTACAAGCCGCCCTGCGCGCGGCCTCATCACCCCGGACCGGGGTCGAGCGATACCTGATCAGCGGCCCGGACACGCTGGGGTGGAAGACGTTTTTCGAAGGCTATGCCCGGCTTGCCGGATGCGGGGAGGTTCGGATTGATCCGGCTGCGAACCCGACCCCGCCGCCGTCGCCCAATGGCAATGCGCCCTCAGGCCCCTCTCTGGCGGGGCAGCTCAGCGCGCATCTGCGCCGCCTTGTCGGGCGCCGCCGGGTCGAGGCCGCCGCAAACTGGGCACGGTCCGTTCAGGCCCGGCTGGCGAAACCCCGGCCCGTGATGCCTGATATGGCGGGGCGCAGGCTTTTTGCCGGTCAGCCAGAGGTTTCAACCCGACATGCACAGGATCAGATCGGGTATGTGCCTCGTGTTTCCTTCGACGAATGGATCGAGCATATGCGAAAACAATCGGCACGCTGATTCAAGACTGCCTTGTTTTTGGAAACACCCATTCCGGGTCTTTGCCGGGAACGACAAATTAGTTGGCTTCGTTCCCGATCTGTCCTATCCGATGAAGAGAGAAGGTTTCCAATCTGCTAAGCTAATTTTAATTCAGTGTGACTTTGTACGATCAGGATAGATTATGAACTACGAAACCTCGCACCATCAGTCCCTCAAGCAGCTTATCGCGGCGCGCGATGCGCGGGTTGCCGTGGTCGGGCTGGGCTATGTTGGCCTGCCGCTGGCGCTGACGGCTTATGATGAAGGGTTTGATACCACCGGCGTTGATCTCAACCCCGACCGGGTGGCGCGGATCAATCAGGGCGATCAGGTCATCTCCTATCTGGCATCCGACCGGATCGCACAAGCGGTAGAGAGTGGGCGCTTTCGCGCAACGCAGGACGCCGCAGCACTGGCCGAGGCCGATATCATCCTGATCTGTGTGCCGACCCCGCTGACCGACGCACAAGATCCCGACATGCGCTTTGTCGCCGCCGCCGCGCAGACCATCGCACAGCATCTGCGCCCCGGTCAGATGGTGGTGCTGGAAAGCAGCGTCTGGCCCGGAGCCACGACCACGCTGGTTCAGCCGATCCTCGAAGCGGGCGGTCTGCGGGCAGGTTCCGATTTCTTCCTGGCCTTCTCGCCCGAGCGCGAAGACCCCGGCAATGACAAGTTCGACACGCACAGCATCCCGAAAGTGGTCGGTGCCGACGATCCGCAATCGCGGCAACTGGTCGAGGATTTCTATCGCGCCATCGTCACCAGCGCCGTGCCGGTCAGCTCGGCCGCCACCGCCGAAGCGGTGAAGCTGGTCGAAAACAGCTTTCGCACCGTCAATATCGCGCTGGTCAACGAATTGAAGACCGCGCTTGAAGCAATGGACGTGGATGTCTGGGAAGTGATCGAGGCTGCGGCGACCAAGCCGTTTGGCTTCATGCCCTTCTATCCCGGTCCTGGAATTGGTGGGGCCTGCATCCCGGTGTCTCCGGCCTATCTGGCCTGGCGCGCCGCGGATGCAGGATCTGATACGCCGCTGATCAATCTGGCCCGCTCCAGCAATGACGCGGTCCCTTCGATGCTGGCGGCACGGATGGCGGCGGAACTGGCCGCGCGCAACGGGTCTGCACTGGCGGAAACCGGGCAACCCCTGACCGGACAGCGCATTCTGTTGATGGGCATCGCCTATAAACGCGATGTCGAGGACACCCGCCGCAGCCCGGCGCTGGTGCTGCTGGCCGAGCTGGAAAAGCTGGGGGCCGAGGTTGACTATCACGATCCGTATTTCCCCCGCCTGCCCGAAGGTGGCGAATACCCGCAGCTTGCGGGCCGGACCTCGCAGCCGCTGACGGCGGACAACCTGAAACGCTATGCGGCGGTGGCCGTAATCACCGATCACAGCGCCCCGGATTATGGTCTGGTCGCGCGCGAGGCCGCGCTGGTCTTCGACACGCGCAACGTCTTTGAAAAGCAGGGGATCAGGGTGGCAGACGGACGGCTGGTCAAGATGTGACCCCCCAAAACCTCTGATCATTCAATGGCCAAAGCGCGCGAGTCTGCCATTCCATCCAAATGATCGCGGATTGACAAAACTGTGTCATAGGCGGGCCTTTGCACATTTTCTGGGGTCGTCGGCATTCTATATTGCTGTCACAAAAGTTTTAGGGAACTATCTGTTCAGACATATTCATGTCTCAATAAATTATAAGCAGTGTCGCACGAGTAGTGGAGCAATGCTCCTCCCGGTAAAAATAACCAAATTTTAACCTCTGGTGGTTCAAAGTTTTGCCATGATTTCATCGCGGAATCATTTTGGGCATCTGCTCAATGGCATGACGGCGCCCACTTGGGGTTGGCAAGACCAAGACCATAGCCGGAGGACTTGGAGAAGATGATTGGAATTATCGGGATAGCCATTCTAGTTGGCCTGTGCGCCGGCGGGTTTGCTTTGATTTCCGGTGCGTCCATCCTGATGGCTCTGGGCAGCTACATCCTCTTCGGCTGGCTGTTCATCATTGCAGCCCTCATTGTTATCGGCGCCGTCAAAATCGTGAAGACACGCGTGCAGAAACAAAACCCCGCCTATTCCAGCTAAGCGCCTAGTCCCGTCCGGCGACCCTTTTGGCCACATAGCCCAGAAACGCCCGCTGCGGGTTTCTGATCTGTGGGCGGCCTGACGCGGCCCAATAAGCCAGCCAATCCGCTTCCAGCGCATAGACATCGTGGCCCGGCGCCATCGCCCTGGCCTCCTCCAGCGCCTGCGGCGGCAGGATCGGCTTGTCCGGCCCCTCGACCACCTGACCCCGGCGCGAGAACCGGATCAGGTCGCCCGGCTCTTCGGTCATCTCATAATCGGGTAGGTGATCGGCTGCGATCATGTCACGGATCATCTTGCGGAACACCCGCCGAGGTGAGGCCGAGCCGGACTTTTTCAACAGCACCTCGACCGAGATCCGCCACTCGGGCTGACGCCCGCAATGTTTGCGCGCCAGCTCATAGATCCGCCGCTCGAGCGGTTTACGCAGGCGGAAGTAATCGCGGCTGAGGGTCAGCACCGATTTCGCCAGCACCGCACGGAACAGCCAGTCCGACAGCTTCACGCTGACGCTGGCCATCCGCCCCGCCCTTGTGTGACGCACGATTTCCCAGCTTTCGATCAGGCCGAACCCGGTGGTGGTTTCCTTTTCACCCGTCACAATGTTGGTGGTGATCCTTGTGCCGGCCAGCCGCTCGAACGCTTCGCGCAGACGCTTGTAACCGTCACCGCTGGTTTCGCGGTTGGTGGCCACCAGCAGATCATGCGCCTTCAGATGCAACACCCGGCTGACCGTGCGGCCCGCATTGATCGCCGCCATCAGCTGGCTGATGCAAAAGATCAGGATGTCCTTGTCGTGGATCGTCGCCAGACCGCGCACCGAAGGCGTCACCGTGATCTCGACCCCGTTATGTTCGTAATTGAGGATGCGCCGGTCCGGCCGGGTCGAGAGCGAAAACATAGGATGCTCCATCGAACCCATATCTGTCTTGGGCAGCGCATCGAAGATATCGCATACAAAAAAATCGCCCGTTGGGTGCCGGTCAGGCAACAACGCCCCTGACCCGCTCATACTGCCCTGCCCATATGTCCTGCCCGAATCTTTGTTCGTGGTTTTATTGACGCTCACCGTAGAGTTATCCACAGGATGCGTAAAGCCGCCGGAACGTGGGTTCAGAGTCACTGCAACGTGGGATCAGAGTCACTCTATCGTGGGATCAGATTCAGTGTGACCTACAAAAGATACAAAAAGCGCTTTTTTTTCTTATACTTAATAGAGTTCAAATTCAGCCGTAACTAATAAGATAACAGGATTCTAACTGAACATTTTTTTGCTATACGCCCAAAAGCAGCGTCTCGAAGGCTTTCTACCCTTTAATTTTGCTTAGAAAATCCGGTTTTGTGCTCATAATGCTTTCACATGCCTTCTTTTGTGGTATATTGACGAAAACATAGCACATGGACAGCATTTCAATGCGAGCAGCAACGTCCGAGGGGCTTCCCCCGTATTTCAATATCGACCCGGATCTGGCCTATGCTGAACTGGGCGACCCAACCGGAACACATGAGTTCTCGCAAATCGCGGATGCCTGTGCGCGGGGGCGTAGCGACCTGGCGAACCGGGGGCTGGAAGAAAACGGTCAGAAAAAGCTGCGCCTGTTTTCGACCTGGGAAATCACCAAATATCTGATCCCTGTGGCGCCCGCTCATTTTCGCCGGGTCCTGAAAGGCAATCCGGATTTGCCCCAGGGACAGTCCGAAACCGAAGGCGGTGCCAAGTGGTTCACGCTGGATGAGGTTCTACGGTTGCGGGCACATTTCGCCTCGGAAGGATCCAAGGCGAAAGAATACCGCCCCTACCGCCCCGAGGGTCTGCCCGCCAAGATCGTGTCCGTGGCCAATTTCAAGGGCGGTGTTGGCAAAACCTCGACCTGCGCGCATCTGGCCATGTCGGCAGCTCTGGACGGTTACAAGGTGCTGGTCATCGACCTGGACAGCCAGGGTTCGATGACGTCGATCTTTGGCGGCAAAGTCAGCGATGAATGGCAGACGGTGTTCCCCTTGCTTGCCCGCCACTACGCCACCCATCTGCGCCGGGACAATCAGGGACGTCTTGACCGGGGTGAGGCCCCGCATCCGATCGACGACACCCTGTCCGAGGCGCTGAAGACCCGCAGCAGCGATCTGATCCAAACCACCCACTGGCCGAATATCGATCTGATCGGAGCGCAGCTGAACCTCTATTGGGCGGAATTCCAGATCCCCGTCTGGCGAATGCAGGGCCGCAGCTGGAAGCTGTGGGATGCGCTGACGGATACGCTGGACGAAGATGGGGTGCTGGACGATTACGATATCATTTTCATCGATACCCCCCCTGCCCTTGGCTATCTGACGATCAACGGGCTGGCCGCCTCGGATATCCTTCTGGTGCCCATGGGGGCCTCGTTCCTGGAGTTCGACTCCACGGGGCGCTTCTTTGACATGCTGCATTCCACCTTCCAATCCATCGAGGATGGCGAGAACATGGCCGCCCGCGCCCTGGGGCGGCCCGAGATGGCGTTTCAGTGGGATGCGGTGCGCACGATCATCACCCGCTATGACGGCAGCCAGCAGGCGGAACTGGCCGGGCTGATGCAGGCCTATCTGGGCCGGACCCTGTCGCCACACTGGCAGGGTTACACAGCGCTGATCGGTCAGGCGGGGGAACAGGTCAACGGTATCTACGAGGCCGATTACCGCGATTTCAACCGCGAGACCTATGTGCGCGGGCGGGAAACCTTTGATGCCACCTATGCCTCGTTCAAGAAGCTGCTGATCGGCGTCTGGCGGGGCGAAGAACGGGCCCGGCAGGCCGAAGAGGCGGGAACACCGGAATTGTCGCTCTGAGCGCGATGTTTCGCGCGCGAAACACGCCTGCCACATCCCGAAACCGAGTCTGATCCGCGCAGGAAAAGGAGAAACCAATGGCAAAACGCAAACGACTGACCCCTGCCCGGCCGGATTATCTGGAAGACAACCGCCCTGCCCCTGGGCTGAACCCGATGTTCCCCACAGACGCCCCCCGGACCACGCCGCCGGTTGCGCAGGTGGCCGGGGCCACGGCGGCTCAGGCGGCGCTAGAAGAGCTGTCCGGAGAATTGCGTGCCGCGCGGGCCGAAGGGCGTTTGGTGCAGGATGTGCCATTGGACGCCATCGAGGAAACTTATCTGGTCCGTGACCGCATGGCGGCAGATGACGCGGATATGGAGGCGTTGAAGGAAAGCCTGAAGACCCGCGGGCAGCAAACCCCGATCGAGGTCGTGGAACTGGAGGGCGGACGTTACGGGTTGATCTCGGGCTGGCGGCGTCTGACAGCGCTGCGGGCTTTGGCGCAGGAGACGGGCGAGGCCCGCTTTGAGACCGTGCGTGCCTTTCTCAGGCAGCCGCAGAGCGCATCTGATGCCTATGTGGCCATGGTCGAGGAAAATGAAATCCGCGTCGGGCTGAGCTATTACGAGCGCGCCCGGATCGTGGCGCGCGCGGCAGAGCAGGGCGTTTACCCGGATGAAACTGTGGCCCTGCGTGGGCTGTTTGCCTCGGCCAGCCGGGCGAAGCGATCCAAGATTGGCTCGTTCATCGCGATCTATCACGCCCTGGATGACCATCTGCGCTTTGCGTCAGCTATTCCTGAACGGTTGGGGCTGTCGATTGCAAAGGTCCTGAAAGAGGAGGCAAAAGCAGCTTCCTTGATCACCACCGCTCTGCGGAAGGCCGCGCCTCAGAACGGGGAAGCCGAGATTTCAGCTCTGACCCGTGCAGTGAACGGCCTGGGGTCGAATGGGGAAAACCCACCTGCTGCCAAGACCCCCCTGAAAGAGACATTCGGCGGCATTCAGTTGAAACAGAGTCGAAACGGTGCACAGGTCACCCTGTCCGGCGAGGGAATGTCCGAGACATTTCTTGCAGAGCTGAAAGCCTGGCTGCACGCGCGCGGCACATGATGTTTCGCGCGCGAAACAGATCCTCCCATCACCCCAACAGATCCGCCGCCGGGTTTTCGGCAATATCCACGTCGTCATAGTATTTCTGTGCCTGCGCCACAGAGCGGTGCAGCGACAGCCGCATGGCGGCCTGGATCGGCGCACCGTCCAGCGCGGCCTGGGTCAGAAAGCCAGACCGCAATCCATGCGGCGAGGCGAAATCCTCAGGCAATCCGGCCAGCCTGAGTCGATGCTTTATGATCTGATAGATCGCATCCGGGGTCAGACGGCGTTTCAGCACCCGGTCCGCCTTGGAGATGGGGCGGAACAGCGGGCCACCTGTAATGTCTCCGGCTTCGATCCAATGCACCAGCGCCTGCGCGGCACGGCCCTTTAGGATCAGACGCGGCGTCTCTCCCTTGGCTGTGGTCTTGGTTTCCAGCAGAGAAAGCCAGGCCACGCCGGTCTTGTCGAACTCCTTCAGCGACACATCCTCGCGCATCAACCCGGTGATCTCGGACCGGCGCCGCCCGCCGCTGGCCCAGCCCAGCATCAGGATCGCTCGGTCACGGCAATCGCGCCGCGACCCACGGCAGGTGGTAAGCAACTGTTCCAGCACTCCGCGGGTGATCGGATGCTGCGACTTTGGGGCAGGGGGGCGTGCTGCCGCCCGGCGCGCCTTGGCCCGGGCCTGTTTGACCTGAGGGGCGTCGAACGGGCTGGTGAGGTTCTTCATACGGTGAAAGGCCAGCCACGAGGCGATGCGCCGGTCCAACGTCGATGGGGCGGGGCAGGCGAGGGATTTGCGCAGGCCCTGTTTGATCAGCATCTCGGCGCTCTGACGCGCGATGTCGGCCTCTGGTGCGTCGCTGAGGTCGCGGGCGTGATCGAGAATGAAGGCGAGGGCGGTGGCCTCAGATTCCGGCCAGTCCAGCGCCGCCCCGAAGCGCGCCATTTTCCACGCCGCCACATAGATCAGATCGCGTTCATAGGCGCGCAGCGTATTGGCGGGGGTGCCGCGGATATAGAGATCACTCAGCGCGTCCTGATCTGCCTGCGACAGGGCAGGGGCGGCGGCGGGGAGATATAGGGCAGGGGGCTTCATACGCGCCATTCTGAGCCAGTTTCTGGGTAAAATCAATCAAACGTGATAAGGAATACTTATCGAATATGAATGGTCAACAAATCAGAAAATACTGTAGGCCTCGTTTTCGGAACTTTTTGCGTTTTACTTGACATAAGCCTCAATATAAAAAAGCCAAATAATTCTGAATATAAGGTCTTAGGCGCTGTAGTAAGCGGGGTATCCAAAACCATCTTCATGAAGATGGCTTGGCGAAAGCCCATCGACGGGATGTCAGATACGTGATTGCCGGAACCGTTAAGATAATCACGCAAAGAGCCAGAAAATAGTTCACCCCACCCAGGTTGACCATGAGGTAGACGATCACCTGGTTGAGAAACAGACCAAGGCCGGCAATCGCCAGAAACCGTGGCATGGCCCGCCTGTGGCCGGCCTCGGATTGAAAGCTGAAGCGGTGATGGCCGAAATAAGACACCATAAACCCTGTTACAAAGCCAAATGCGTTGGCTGAGAATGGATGCAGGCTGCAGATTTCAATCAATGCAATCGCAACAAGAGCGTGAGTGACTGTCGCGAGGATACCAACAACCCCGAAGGACAGGATACTTCTTAGATCAAAGGGTTTCACGAGTGCTCGTCCGGACCTGAAACGACGCGCTCCACCACAAAGCGGGGGCGTTGTTTGCTTTGCAGGTAGAGCCTGCCAATATACTCACCAAGAATACCGATTGTTAGAAGCTGAACCGAGCTTACCAATAGCACTATCACCATCACCGAGGACCAGCCTGAGACGACATCCCCGGTAAACCATTGGAATAAGACCCATACGATCAAAGCCAGCCCTAGTACTGTGGTCAAAAGTGCCAGCCACGTCGCCAAGCGCAGTGGAACAATGGAAAATCCGGTGATGGCATCAACCGCCAAGCGCAGCATTTTTCTAAACGGGTACTTGGTTTCCCCGGCAAAGCGTTCAGCCCGGTCATACAGCAATGGGACTTGCCGAAACCCTAGCCAACTGACCATTCCGCGGATAAAGCGGTCTTCTTCCGGCATGGCGTTCAGGTAGTCGACCACTGTTCGGGACATTAAGCGGAAATCTCCGGTATCGACAGGAATATCAACATCGGTCAATCGGTCCAACAGGCGATAGAACGCAGCTGCGGTTGTTCGTTTGGCCACCGTTTCTCCCGCTCGTTGTCGACGTTGCCCGTAAACGACATCAGCTCCGTCCTGCATCAGATCCAGCATATCGGGTAGGAGTTCAGGCGGGTCTTGCAGATCCGCATCCAGCACCAGAATATTTGTCCCGCGCACATACGTCAGCCCGGCTGAAAGTGCCTTCTGGTGGCCGTGGTTTCGAGACAGGATAATTGCACGGATATTGAACTTGGTTTCCGCAAGCTCCATGATCATGCCCCGTGTGCGATCGGTGGACCCGTCATCGACCAGGATGAGTTCCCAGGATGATCCAACGCATGTTTCGGCCACGGAGCTGACCCGGCGAATGAGTTCCGGCAAAACCGCTTCTTCGTTGAAGCAGGGCACTACGATTGACAAGCTGACGCTGGCCTGTTCCATTCGTTTTTCCGCATCCGTTTTTTGTACTTTGATCATCGTTACAACAACTCTTTCCGGTCTGCGCGCGGATTAAAGCTTTTGACCTCATTTATTGTGTAAAATAACAATTTCGGAGCAATAATGCGCATTTCGGAAACAGTTCTTTCCCTTATTGCTCGTCCTCAGAGCGTCGGATGACAAAAGGTGGGAGATTTACTAATAACAGAGGCGGATTTCGAAGAAAGGTCTTGTCGGGTGGTATTGGTTTGTGTGGTTCATAATTGGACTTCCCCATGACCGATGCAAGGATACCAGCACGGCTTCTGTTTGTATCAGCTGTCATTGCTGCCGTTTTGTTTCTGCCTACTGCCGGGATCGGTATCGCACGATCTGGATACAATCCGGATGAATGGCGGTTTGCGGCTGGCCTTGAACGAGGGTTTGCTGAAGTTCACGGTCGCTGGGCGGCGCATTGGGCTCACGAGGTTCTTTTTGAACAGGGTGCGTCGATTGCAATCCTAGTCTCCATCATTTTTGCGGCTTTATTTGGGGTTGCTGCTCTGATTGCACGTGAGGCTATTGCGACGACGGGGCCAGCCATGGTCGTAGCTTCCATCCTAACAGTTTTTCTGGCCGGGTCTTCGCATGTTTATCTGACCGAGCTTTTGCACTATCAGACGCTGGCACCGTGGTTTTGTCTTGGTCTACTCGCATCCGTTGGGGCCATGGTATTGGTTAAGCCCCAGGGGCGGTGGTCGCGTTCCGGACTGCTTCTACGAATGGCCGTAGCCGCCGAACTGCTGGCTATATCCATTGGCTTTTATCAAAGCTATGTTTTGCTGGGGTTTATTATACCGGCTCTGGTTCTGATCCGGGTCGATCGATTTGACCACCGGCAATGCCTGTTCTTTCTGTTGAGGGTCCTGATCGCCTCTGGTGCAGCTCTGATCCTGTATCAGTTACAACGTGACGCTACGATTTACGCTCTGGATCTCAAGGTAGATTTCCGTTTCTCGAGTGGTATAGATACCGCTGTCCTTGCCGATAAGCTGTCTGCTCTCTACTGGATTGAGAAGTTGATCCATAGCGGTGGGCTCCTGGGGATGCCGTCTTTTTATCGGCGTCTGTTTTTGTTGAGCCTGGCCGCCGCCTGCATCTTGGTTTTGGCCGCGGCGACGATAGCAGTCTTTGCTGCCGGCAGGCTTTCTGCTAGTGGGTTGATAGGAGGATTGCGCGTGTTAGTCGGAGGACTAGGCGCGCTTTTCATTTTGCCAGTTCTGATCTGGTTTCTCTATCCGGAACCCTATTTGATCGGGCGTAGCATCGGGTTTGTCGGGTTTATCTTTGTGGGCATTGTTTTGGCTTCGGGCACGGTTATCGCGCAGGCGGCCGATGGGGTGTCTATATCACGCTTGGTATTGGCTGGAGTGATGAGTTTGTGCTTGGTTTATGGCGTCGGTCAGGTAGTCGCCTCATCACATATCTGGCCCCTGTTTAACCAAATGGCGGAGCGGGACATAGAATTGGCGGACGCTATTGTAGAACGAGCCCGGTTGCTGGATGGGTTCAATGTCAGATCTACACCGATCCGCTCAGTCGGTGAGCCCTGGTCTCCGTCTTTGAAATTCGGCGATTTTCAAACCCAAAGCACGTTTCATCGCGGTGTGGATATGAACTCCATTTTTCAGGTTCGCTATGGTGCGACAGACTACGCTGGGTCGGTATTGACCCCGCCGCAGGCATGCACGGGGTTTCCGGTAGATGGATCGGTTTTTATGGTCGACGATACACTGTTTGTCTGTTTCGAAAACCTGAACCCCTTGCGAGTTCAACTCACCTGTTTTCCACTGGGCGGTAATGCACGCGGTGCGATTTGTTATTCTGATGGGATGGCGGTTTTGATCGGTCAGACCTGCGCCGATATTGATCCCGGTACTGGTCAGATTGTTGCGACACAGCTGGATGAAGCCGGGCGATGGATCAGGTCGAATCAGTTTTACTGGCAAGCTAAAGATACCGAAATGAACGGCCTTTGTTATCGGTTTGTCGAGACGGCTAACCTCCCGTTCTCGACTTTGCGGATAGAGCATAAGTTGGCAGCGTCCGAAACGGCGTGGATGATCGAATATGACGTGAAGGATGCACGCCCTCTGGAGGAAATATTCGATACATTTAATTAACGGGAGTATGTCGCAATGGGGAGCAGGAATGTACTTGGGCTTGTTATTTTTCTGGCAAGCGGCGCGCTACTTGCTTTTCTTGCGGGCATTTCGGCTGCGGTGCTGAACCTGCCACCGACGGCCTTAATCCGCGAGGCAAAGGATACCGCAGAGGAACTGATCAGGGGGCCGTGGTACCGTGATCCCCGGTGGATGCCGCGCCGGTATGAAGGCGTTGGTTTGGTAAAGCATGACACTGAACGCAGTTGGCCCGGGCTTACGGTTATGCAGGGCATGTTCGACGAGGGCATACAGGCACGGGTCTACGATACAGATGGTACGCTTCTGCGTGAGTGGCCGCTTGATTTCCACGCCATCTGGCCTGATCCGACCCATATCGTGCCTGCCAGCGCAATTCCCCAAGGATCAGGGGGATATCACACGCAAGGAATTGCTCTGCAGGAAGACGGGTCTGTCCTGATCAATTTCGCAGAACGTGGCACGGTACGTCTTGACCCTTGTGGTGATGTCGTCTGGACCGTTGATCAGATGACCCACCACTCGATCACGGAAAACCCGGACGGGAGCTACTGGATTCCAAATAAGCGTGATCCTTCAACGGTGGCTCCGGAATACATGCTTCCGGGCGCCTCAGTCGAGGCTATCCTGAATTCCGACAATTATTATGCCGATTCAGCCCTGCGGATTGACCCGGAGGGGCGTGTTGTCGAAGATATCCCGATCCTTGAGCCGACAATCGACTGGTTGGCCGAGCACCAAGAGTTTGAAATCATCCACGGGCTCAATCCGGAAGATCTAGATCCCGTACATCTCAATGATATCGAAGTTGTCACTCCTGAATTGAGTGCGCGCATTCCTGGTGCGGAAGCCGGTGACTTACTGCTGTCCATGCGCAATCTCAACGCGCTGGCTGTGCTTAACAAAGCCAGTGGCAAGATCGTCTGGATGCAGCACGGGCCATGGGTACAGCAGCATGATCCGGACATAGCGCCGGACGGGACCATCACGGTTTTTGATAATGGCGGTGGTGCTATGGTGCCCGGGCGCGATTTCGCCGGGGCACGTATTCTTCGCTTTGATCCTGCCACCAGTCTGACCGAGACGATTTATCCGTCAACAGAGGATCATTTGTTTTTCAGCTTTATAATGGGCACGCACCAGACTTTGCCTAATGGGAATATCCTTGTGACCGAAAGCATGTCTGGCCGTGTTTTCGAAATCACCCCAGACGGAGAGCTTGTCTGGTCTATGGTGTTTGTGGCCGGAACCAGCTCGGCTGCGCTCGTAGAAGAGGCGCGGCGCTATCCCTTGGATTATGTTGATCGGTCCGTCTGGGTCTGTTCCTGATCAGCATGCGCGTGCGGGTAGCCGGAGCGCGTGGAAAGTGTGGCATAGATCGCCTCCGCCTCTGCGACCAGCGCCGGTGAAAACTGCCCGGGATCGGTTTTGCGTGTCAGTGGGCGGATCAGATCGGTCGCTCCGGATAATTCATCCGGATCCAGATCCAGCGTCAGACACAATTGTTGCAGGACCGGTCCGGGATCAGAACAAAGCGCCTCATAGGGCAATATCTGTACGTGTTCGTACCGTTCTTCGACATGTTGGAAAGCAGCGATCCAATAGGCCAACCAATAATCATGCGCGTCTGGTGTTGCGCGTTCTGACAGCCCGGGAAATCCGAATGGGCGGTGCAGTTCTCCAAACTCGAAATGGCCGATATCTGCCATATACCGTGTGACGAACGAATCTGCGGCCTGTTGCATCGCAAAATTTCTATGTTGACGCAAAAGCGAGGCCGCGTGTTCCAGCGGATGACGCAAGACAACCAGAATATGAGCATCGGGCAACATTTCTTTCAAAAGGTCGATACGTGCGATGTTAGCGTTATTCTTTGAGACATAGCGCGCCACAGCGCTGTTCTCGGGCCGCCTGAGGGACACGATCTTTTGCATGTGTTTGCGAAAAAATGCCGTCGCTTCTGTATGGAGATGACGTGGTTTCCAAAGCGGAATCTGCTTCGCGCGTCGATAATGATCGGGCCAATGCGCCTTCCAGAATACCTCTTCAAAGCTTTCGGGGCTGTCGAACCCAATTTGTACCCCATCGCCATGAGCGCGTTCGCGGGCTTCGCCCTCCCGACGGAAGCGCCCAAAGAACCGGTCCCAAAAAACCGGTGCCAGAACAAACGGCATGTCGCGATATGTATGAGAGGCTAAATCTGGATGTTGGGACAAAAGCTCCAATACCAGTG
Source organism: Ruegeria sp. AL12 (assembly GCF_056540885.1). Taxonomy (NCBI): domain Bacteria; kingdom Pseudomonadati; phylum Pseudomonadota; class Alphaproteobacteria; order Rhodobacterales; family Roseobacteraceae; genus Ruegeria; species Ruegeria sp. AL12. Next base: position 75,858 of record NZ_JBQFXN010000011.1, read on the forward strand.
TTGTTCCGGCACGGGCCAACGATGTAATAAACACGGGGTTACGATCATTGGCGCCCGTAAATTGCCGGGCCAATGTGATATTTTCTATATCAGCTGCGACCATTTGGACGGACGGGCCCGAAAAAGCCAGCCGGTGAAATATCCGCTCAGACCGGTTGTATCTTACTTCAAAGTCCACACCCGCCCCTTCAAATACCAAAGTGCGATCAGAGAGACAGACAGGATGATGATCACATCCCAGCGCAGAAGCCAGGCAGTGACGGCCTCAGTCTCGGCAAGCCCTAGAGCGTTCGCTGTCAGGATTGGGGCCGCGCTGATGGCAAGGATTGTCAGAAAGCGCCAGAGTATTTGTCCGAAACAACCGAATAGGCGCAGCGATGCACGTTGTACGGCAGTTTCGCGTGCTTCTTCGTTCAGGCTAGGGTCGCGCATAGCCGCAACAGCAGCAGAAGCAATATTGATCGCTGATATTGCTGTCGGTATGAGGCGCAACGCGACCAGAGCCAGCACAAACGCGACTACTGCGGTCAATCCGACGGCTACGATCACGTATTTGATTTCGGGTCGTCTCCGGATACCCCGTCCACAGGTTTCCGCCGCCGCATCATGCGTTTGACCGGGTACCACACGAACCCGATAATCGCGAGCAGTACGGCTCCGACCAGTGCGACAAGCGTGCCGATTGCGCCCAGCCCAGCCCCGGGTCCGATATACGCCAGTGCGGTCGTTGGAATGATAAGTAACCCGGATAAAAGAATTAATATACGCATTGTGGTTATCACCTCAATCTTCAACTCACATAAGTACGGTACAGCGGGGCAGCACTCATGCAATCGTCAAGAAGGTTAGCACTTTAGCTCTCAGGTACAAAGGCTCCAAACTTCCTGCGTGCCCTAGTTGCCTGTATCCCTGCGATGATGTGTATGGAGCGCCCGATTTGCAAACAGGACAATACGGGTTAGTGTCGGATTATTACCCCATTATATTGTGTAAGGAGCGTCAAAGGTAGCTTGGCTGATATCGAATGTTTTCAAAACATGGGCGCTTGGGTTTATTAACATTCCGGGTTTGATCGGGTGAGTGTTTCTTGTTTAAGCGCAAAGGTTCCGACAAGACTCTGTTTAAAGCCGAGTATTTAGTTAAGATTTTATTTTGTAACACAACCACCTTATCCTGTCATACGTCCTAAGAGCTAAACGAGGGAGATTTGAGCAATACATCGTTCTCAGATTTCCATCGGATTAACTTTGTTCTTGATAGTTATTTAAACGGAAACCATTTTTCCCCGTTATCTCCAGCCAATGACCATTTTGAAGCTTTAAAGCCATGATTTCAGAGCTCAAAGATAAGCGCCTGCTCCTCAGGTTTCTCAGTATCAGCGTTCTGGGTACGATTGCGGATTACCTGTTGGCGCTTTTGCTCGTTCTGACTTTTGCAGCCCCTTATGTTTTTGCTTCGATATGCGGCTTTGTGCTGGGCTCATTTGTCAATTACTGCGGGCATAATATCTTCAGCTATGAGCACACCGACAAAGGTACAATCTCGCTCCTGGGGTATGGGAAATACCTTCTGGCGGTCCTGTCATCTTTGGTGGCCCGCCTCGCAGTAGTGGCAGGGCTGGGATATGCGACCACCCTGCCTTTCTGGTTTATCCTGTTGGTTGCGATCGGGGCATCTTTTGTTACCAGCTATGTGATTTCGACACTCTGGGTATTCCGCAAACCGGATTAGGCATCGATGTAAAGCTCGTACCACATCATGTAGTTCAAAAGACCCCAGAGCGGGCGGCCATTGTCCCGTTTCCCGCTCAGATGGTCGTTGATCAGTGTCTGCACCGCCTGACCCCGAAACAGGCCTGTACGCTGAATATTCTCGGGCCCGAGATAGCGCATCATCAGATCCTTCAGCTCGATCTTGAGCCAGCGGGAATAGGGCATTTCAAGCCCGACCTTCTTTTTGTTGAGAATGCTGTCGGGCAGATCGTTTTCCATTGCCCGCCGCATGAGATGTTTCTTGCGCCGGTTCTTCATTTTCAGATGTGAGGGGACTGTGGCCATGAATCCGGTCAGCTCCGGGTCGGTAAAGGGCACCCGGGCCTCAAGAGAATGCGCCATGGTCATCCGGTCATTCTTGATCATCAGATCGTCGGGCAGGAAGATGGTTGAATCGATATACATCAGACGTGACAGGGTCTCTTCCGCGCCGCAATGTTCGTAGGCCGCCTGAAAATGCCGCACTGAAGGCTGCAAAGTCTCGGTTTCGGCCACACCATCTGCGTAAAGGTCCAGTTTTTCAGCTTCGCCCAGGACAATCCGCCACCAAAGATGGGCTTCTTCAGGCGGCAGGTCCAGCCCGCCCAGAAACCGCTTGGCCTTGAATTCGAAGCTGAGCTTCTTGTCTGACACGGGCAAACAGTTCACCAGCGGTTTCATCACGCCATTCCGAATGAACCCGGGTATCTTTCGGGCCTGTTTATACATGTTGTAGGCTGCGTGTGTATCATAGCCGGCGAACGCCTCGTCGCCGCCTTCGCCCGACAGAACGACAACCACTTCGTCCTGGGCCAGTTCGCTGATGAAATACGTCGGTATTGCAGACCCGTCGCCATATGGCTCATCGGTGAAGCTCAGGTATTTTGGTAGCATGTCCCGCACCATATCGGCGGTGACGGTTACTTCACGATGTTTGGTGTTGAACTTTTCGGCCACAATTCGGGCATAGGGCAGCTCATTGAAGCTTTGATCTTCGAAGCCGACGGAATAGGTGTGGATCGGCTCATCCACATGTTTGTGCATGAGTGCGACCAGGGTACTGGAATCCAGTCCTCCCGACAGGAACACGCCAATCGGAACATCCGCGACCAGACGGCGCTGCAAAGCCTTGTCCATGAGTTCATAAGACTTTTGAATCGCCTGTGCTTCGGTCATACCGGGATCGACATGGAAGTTCAGATCCCAGTACCGCCGTATCGAGATTGTGCCGTCACGGGTGACCGTCATGTGATGCCCCGGCGGTATTTCGGAAATACCGTCAAAGGCTGTCTGGGTTCCCGGGATGTAGTTGAAGGTCAGAAAGTCATGCAGGGCCTGCATCGACGGTTTCCGCACAACCCGGTCATCGGCGATGATCGCCTTGATCTCAGAGCCAAAGCGAAAATGGTCATTATCTTTCTGGTAGAAGAAGGGTTTGATCCCATAGCGGTCACGCGCCAAGTGCAATGACTTACTGCGCGTGTCCCAGATCGCAAATGCAAACATCCCGTTGAGTTCCGGGATCATGTCGAGGCCAATTTCCTCGTAAAGATGGATCAGAACCTCGGTATCCGTGCGGGACTTGAAGACATGGCCGCGCTCTTCAAGGCGGTATTTCTCTTTCAGTTCCTGAAAGTTGTAGATTTCGCCATTGAAGACAATCACTACAGTGCCGTCCTCGTTTGTCATTGGCTGATGACCTGCATAAGACAGGTCAATCACCGAAAGACGCCGAAAACCCAGCGCAACGTCCTCGTCCAGCCAGACGCCATCATCATTTGGTCCGCGATGGGCCAATGTTGCTGCCATTGCCGTGATCAGCTCTTTTTCGGGGCGATCAGCCGCCGGGTCGACCTGCAGGATTCCGCATATTCCGCACATATCAATCGTTATCCTTTACAGTACTTGTACTCTTTCCTGTGGCTTGGGCCTTGGTCGGATCTGCGAGGTTGACCACCACGTCTCCCCCGCCCAGAGAACCCCGGAACCGCGCAACGGTAGCGTATTCCTTTTTGATCCTCTCCAGTATTCCCGGATATGTGGTCCGGGCGTGCACCGGCATCGTATAGACCAACCAGGTTCTGCCTGACTGTGAGGCTAGGCGATCCAGATCATCGGTCGTTTCGATGACATCCCACCCCTTGTCATAGTATGCATTGAACGGAAATCCTGCGATCCCGACAGCAAGAACCGTGTCCCCGGGTTGCAGGTCGCTTTCAATCAGATTGATGGCACCATTGAAATCCTGTTTTGGCAGATACACGTGCCGGAGGGATAAAAGAGATACCGCCACAATGCCTGCGCATATCAGTCCGGGCAGCCATTTCGTGGCTGCGGCGGGCAACCGTGCCAGGTGCGCAGTCAACTGGCCGGCAACAAAGGCACCGCGGATCACGATAAGTATCGCAAATCCGAAGGTGAAAAAGAAAAACCTTGGGAACAGGGTATACCCGATACTGGTCATTGCTATGAAACCGACTCCAACCGGGATCAGAAACAACGCCACAACAGCCGGTCGCGTTCGGGCAAAGCTGATGACACCAATCGCAAAGACAAGACCGGCGGCTATCACAACACCCGCACTGGCCAACCCGATTTGCAGACTGCTGAACAGTTCTGCCAATGCCCAAAAAGGGTTGGTCCACTCGTTGTCTTCGCCCTTCAGTCCGGAATTCAATAGCGCCCCGCCGACCATACTGGGCAAGACCAGAGCATAGACCTGAAACGTAAACAGACCCACCGGGATGAAGCCACAAAACAACCCGTTCCAGCGATAGCGCTTGCATTGCTTGTTTTGCTGGACCCAGGCCGCGCTCCAGATTGCAAAATGCGCAAGCACCATCAGCCCCATGGTAGGGTGCGCATACGCCCCTAGGACGACGGCAAGGCAATACAGCCCCCATTTGCGGGGGCTCCCCTGGCGCATGGCGTCCAGAAACCAGGTGCTGGAAAGCAGGGCAAAGAACAGTAATGCGGTGTAACCACGTGCATTCTGGCTGAACCAGATGTGGTGATAGGAAAACGCCATTAGTGCCGCCGCAAACAGAGCCTCACGAGTCGGGCCGACGCGGCGGGCAAAAAAGTAAATAGCGGCAATGCCGGCAATGCCAAAACCGACCGCAGGCAATCTCAAGGCCCAGACACTGTCACCGAAGACCGACAAAGACAGGCGCGCCAGCACCGAAAACAGGACATGGTTGTTGGCATCGTGATAGGTGCTGACGATCTGCCCGATTGTGAGGGGCATGTAATTTACGGATGTCAGAATTTCATCATACCAGATGCCGGTATCAAGTCGGTAAAACCGCAAAGCCGCGGCGCAAATCAGCAGAAGGCCAAAGATCAGTGTCTGGACCGGGCTAGCGGGAGAAACCTCGGGGCGCTGTGGAGATAGCGGACGGCCAATAGGCAGAAGCCGCAGTAAAAGAAGATATGCCCCTATGATGATGAGACCGGCCTTGAACAGCCAAACCCCTTGGGTAAAGGCTGGATCGGCCGCCGGATCGGTGCCGCGCAACACCCAGGTGAACAGACCGACTGGTAAAAGCAGCCCTAAAATAGCACCCGTCACTCCCGCCAAAGCGCCAAAAGAAAGCCTGCCCATCCAACTATGTACTCAATACCATTAACGTTTATGTCCTAAGTGCTCTGCGGAATTTTGCAAACCCGGCTCTACCTGTGCCGAGAATACGACAGAGATTTCATTTCTTATCACTCATATCAATTTTTGGATCATCAGGAACTTATTCTGCTGATGATCGCAGTTTAACGAAACAATTTCTAGCTATGTGTAATTATGTTTCAATCCGGTGCATATACATCTCGGTCGAGAGAGCTGTGAAACAGACTTAGCCCGAATTGACTGTTTTGGTCGCATCATGGTGAACTAAAGGCTGGTTTATTCCGTGACGAGACCTGGACGGTTTCTACCGGGACGATTGTGTTCCTCCCGCGGTCATAACGCGCAGTAAGAGACAAAAATTTCATGACGACATCCGAAAAAGGTTCTGTTTTTCCCAACAGACGCGAGTATCGCACAGGCGCCGTCCTGTTTGCCTTGACGATCGCGGTTTTGCTGACGCTGATACTGCGGCTCTGGGGAATTGATCTGCGCAGTATGTCCCATCCGGAAATCTATGTCCCTGGCATCAACCTGGTTTCCGGTATATCCGAACCGCCGCCGCGCCATAACCTGGCTGAAACCATCTGGTGGCATTTCCACGATGAACCGCATCCCATGGGCTGGTATGTGTCCATGCTGGGCTGGACCAAAGCTTTTGGAACATCCCATTTTGCCCTGCGGTTCCCCAGCGTTTTGTTTGCCGTCGGCTCGATTCCACTGATTTTCCTGATCGCCCGCAGCATATTCGGATCGACCGTGGGGTGTCTGGCCGCGTTGTTGCTGTCTCTTCACGGTTTTCATGTGTTCTGGAGTCAGATGGCGCGCATGTACGTCGCGGGGGCTTTTCTATCGTTGCTGGCGACCTGGCTCCTTCTTTGTCTCGTCAGAACACGTGAGCCGCGCCCGGGTTTTGAGATTGCTTATGTCGCCTCGGTTATCGCAGGGGTTCTGACGGTTGAGCTGTTCTGGCCCCTGATCATGATACACGTCTTCTGGGCTGCCCTGGTGCTGCCCCGACCAAAAGTGGATGGCCTACGGTTCCGTCAACGTATCGGTCTGCGGCAAGCCCCACGGTTGCTGCAGGTGCAAGCGCTTGCCTTTATACTGTCTGCTCCGGCCCTAACACATGCGGTTTATCGAGCGCGCAAAGGAGCAGCTCCTGATCCTTCTTTTGATTTCCTGGTCGAGTATTTCTCTTTTGGGTTCCTGTTTGCGATAGACGATTTTGCTGTCCCGCTGCTGCAAATCGGGCGGATCTGGACCTGGCTGGTTCTGGGCTTCGCCCTGTTGCTCCTAGCGGCCAGCCTGAAAGCTCCAAAACGCGAAGTGCCAGTGATGCGCGCGCAGCAGAAAATCCCGGTATGGGTTTTGGTGTCGTCGGCGGTCTGCCTGGCCTGTTTCATGTTTTGGCTGGGTTCGATCGCCCATCGCAGAAACGAAGCGCTGATGGCGATGTCTGTTTTACCCTTTCTGGCGCTACTTATTCCCGTTCTGGGCAGCATATGGGGGAGCTTTGTGCCCAGGTTACCTTCGAACACGTTGCACTACCCTCAGGAGCGGACACTGCTTTTGTGGCTGATCGCGGTTGTTTCTCCGCTGATCCTGTTCGCAGCGTCTCACAAGGTTTCTATCCTTGCTCCCAGGGCTTTTTTGCTTTTTGTGCCTTATCTGCTGATCCTGTGTGCGGCGGGTGCAGTCTGGCTGTTCCAGCGCCACCGCTTCAGGATAGCTTTGATCAGCCTGTGCGTGGTGGTGTTCGCAGCCAGTATACCTTACGCCGCTGGCAAGCCGGGCTCTCCTAATGACTATCAGGGTATTGCAACCGCCGTGCGGCCAGAAATGAAAGATGGAGACCTCGTTTTCCTGCGGGACCGTAATTGGGTTGATACGCCGCTATTCTACTACATCAATGACGCACAATTCATCGTCGCGGATTATGGCGCGGCTTTGCGACGTAATCCCGATGCTCGGGTCTGGTTACTCACGTGGCCCGATGTGGGACAATCCGCTATCAACGATGTACGGCGTGAAGCTCTTCAGAATTATGAACTCACTCTGAAACTTGAACGTTTGCGGGCCAGCGCCGAGCTTTTCGAGCCCGACACCGGGCATTAATTACCCGAGTGGTCCTTCTGGTGGCGCTGTTACGAAGGATGGCCGTGTCTGGCAGACAAATGCTGGTCTGCGGGCTAGGTGGCTTGTCCGCAGGCGGGTCAAAGGGCCTGATCATTCAGCCCCAGGCTGCTTTCGACAATGTAAAGCGGGCGTTTCTGAGCCTCTGCATAAAGCCGCCCCAGATATTCCCCGATGACGCCCAGCACGACAAGTTGCAGGCCACCGATCAACAGCACTGCAACCATCAATGAGGCATAGCCGGGTACATCCACCCCGTAGACAAGGGTGCGTGAGATCAGGAAAACACCATAGATGATCGCGGCCAACGCAGTCAGCATGCCGACATAGCCCGCAATCCTGAGAGGTACGGTGCTGAACCCGGTAATACCGTCCAGCGCAAAGTTCCAAAGGCGCCAGTAGTTGAATTTGGTCTGCCCCGCCGCACGCTCGGGGCGGTCATACGCCACCTCGGTGTGCCGAAACCCGACCCAGGCAAAAAGGCCCTTCATAAAGCGGTTGTGCTCGCGCAGCTGCCCTACAGCCTGAACCACGCGCCGGTCCATAAGGCGGAAATCGCCGGTATTGGCGGGTATCGGTACCCCCGAAAGCCGGTTGATGACCTGATAGAACTTCCGCGCTGTCCAGCGTTTCATCGCGGTATCGCTGTCGCGGTGGCGCCGGACGGCATAGACGACATCGAACCCTTCGCGCCATTTTTCCAGAAATGTCTCGATCAGTTCAGGCGGATCCTGCAAATCCGCGTCTATGGGAACAACGGCTTCACCCGCAGCTGCATCCAGCCCCGCCGTCAATGCGATTTCCTTGCCGAAATTACGTGAAAAGTTAAGCACCTTGATACGATCATCGCGCTCATACGCGGCGGCCAGAATCCTGGCGGTCGCGTCTGTGCTGCCGTCGTTCACGCAGATGATCTCGTAGCTTTCCCCAAGCTGATCGAGGAATTGCCCCAAACGTTCGAACAGGGCCGGCAGAACCTCTTCTTCATTGAACATGGGCACGATGATGCTGAGCGTCGGAGCGCTTTGGTCCAAGGCTTTTTCCCGGGACGGAGTTGTGGGGGTACTAATGTTTAACGGCGTCATAACGCGTATCTTTTCCCGTTCGTCTGGACACAGGTGATCATGGATTTGACTTCGGTTCAAAAGGTTCTGTATGGGCGCGCAAAATTTCGATTTTTAGTACCTTTTCACCGCCAATAAGTAATTCATGGTGCGCATCGGGAATAGCGGCTTTTTTAGCGTGATCAATGTGAGTAACCAAGCGCGCGCTTTTGGGGCTCGAAAAAAGAAAACCGAATGCTCATCAAGATGAAGATAGTGAGTACTATACATCTCAAACTGATTGAGGAAGGTTTGTGCAGAAGTGAAAGGGCGATGCATGACATTCGAAATTCGAAAAAGAGTGAAAGCATCTTGCGTGAAGGCAAAGCACAGGTGCTTTGATACTTTCAGGCCGGGTCCAGAAATTGACCCAGAAACGTCTGGTTTCGGAAGAGCCAGCCTCTTTGCCGCATCTGCCAAATTAACCCCCATAACGCCGGAAAACGAATTCTTATCAACCTGTTCACAGGTGTTGGAGCGTATTTTCTTAGCTACCGCACCTTCCGAAAGATCGCAGGGGATGCGGCCTGTGTTTCTTGAAGTCGAACGAAATACCGGTTCTGTTGCCGTCCGGATGGCAAAACCAGGCAGGGGCGTTTGATGGCATCTTTCCACCGACTCAATCTTGTCTTGCGGTCCTTTCGCCGGGGGGGAGGTGTTGGCGGATTGAAGACAATATGGATGCTTTTCAGGGATCGTGTCGTCGGACAGCATAGGTTGCTCTTTGCCATGAGTGGCGGCAAGGCCCGGCAGATCGACAGCATGTCAAACACGTTGACCGTGCAGTGTTTTCGCAGTTGGTCCGATCTTGATGATCAAAGCAAAGACTTTCTGAAGCGCAATCAGGACAAGATCCACTGGGATGTTCAAGGCGATCTGAACGCGGGCATGTCCGTCTGGATCGGGTTTTCCGGCGGGGTTCCGGCAACCATTGCGCAAACCCGCTCCGGGCAAAACGTGAACGTATATTTCTTCCCGATGACCGAGCACTGTGCTCTGATCTCTCACTGCTTTACCGTTCCTGATATGCGGGGCCGGGGGTATTATGTGGAAATTCTGAAACATGTGTGCCGCACGCTGGCAGAAGAGGGGACCACGCGTATTTATATTGATTGCAGTGACAGTAATTTGTCGTCAGAACGCGGCATTCTTTCAGCGGGGTTCTTGCCCATCGGACAGGGGGTCCACCGCCGAAATGGGACCGTTCATTGGCGACAGGATGCGCCGCCATCGATTTGTCGGCTGGAGGAAAGATAACTCTTGAATCAGTGAATGCTGAGGGGCGAGGCAGTCACAGCATTTCAATCCGTGACGTGCCAGTTCGGTCAGAATTTTATCCGGGAAATAAACTCGAAACAGATGATCAATAATATTCAAGCCTTACGAGCCTTTGCTGCCATAAATGTGGTTTTCCTCCATGTCATCAAGACGGCATCAACATATGGACAAAGCACCGATTATTTATCCTTCCTGGCCGGGTGGGGTGCAAATGGGGTCGATATTTTTTTCGTGATATCCGGCTTTGTCATGCTGCACACACAAATGCAGAAAAAGCGGCACACAGGCGCTTTCTTGAAGTCGAGAATTATAAGGATCGTGCCAATTTACTGGCTGATCACACTTTTTGTTGTGGCGGTTTATTACGCTGTTCCCGGGATCTTCAGGTCCATGGAGCTTTCAGGAACCATCATATTGTCATCGCTTCTGTTTTCTTCGCTTCTGGTGCTTGGTGAGCCGCCGATTGTTTATGTTGGGTGGACCCTGGAATGGGAGATGCTCTTTTACTTTGTTTTTGGACTGTCTCTCTTCCTGAGGTCGTGGGGCCATGTTTTCCTGGTTGTCAGCCTGGTTCTGGCCGGGGTGTCCCTGGCGTCCGGTGATTTTATATCGCTTGAGTTCCTGTTTGGGATGGCTGTTGCGTATTTTTACAACAAGGGGTTTGAAATCAGGGAAAAGACAGGGGTCTTGATATTTGTTTTCGGGATGCTTCTTTTATGTGCCTCCCTGTCGAGTGAACTTGAGGTCGACCCAACAAACCGTGTCATTATCTGGGGTGTACCGTCGTTTTTTATCGTTTTTGGGCTGCTGTTTGCGACGCAGATTTCAAATCGGTTTTTGGTTTATCTCGGAGATGCATCCTACAGCATCTACCTTGTCCAGATACTCACCATTCCCGCCTTTTATAAAGTGTCTTCGATTGTCCTCAGGCCCGTAAATGGTGACGTTCTGTCCATCTTGTGCCTGATAAGCAGCGTAGCCGCAGGGTGTCTGGTTTTTTCCATGATCGAAAAACCCATGACCAAAAAGATGAAGCGAGCATTCTCCTGACCATTGCGGTGTATAACTCTGCCGGGGACAAGCTCGGTATGCCCGAACAGTCTTGTAGCGCATCGACCTGACGATCCCAGGGATGTTGACGATCTGAAACCGGCAATGCGTTCAGCCGAAAAGGCGGTGGAAATTCAGAAAAACTCTTTCAGTTTCCGCGCATGCTTCAGGTTTGATGGCAGCGATATCACATGTCGGGCCAGCTTGGCCAAGGATCGCGTACCTGGGATGACCTTGAGGGCCGACAGGCTTTTAGACGCTTTCAGGAAATTTTCATAGGTCTGGTTGTCCGCGTGGCGGAAGTCTTTTGCGTTCAGGTCCTCCCCGCCATTGTCGGTTGGTACGGACACGATAGAGGTCGCCTTGCGGTTCACATCGAATATAACAAAAGATTCATAGAAACGGATGCCCCAAACCCGCTTTTCCGCAGCATCCGATAGGAGTTTGGAAAAGCGCCGGTTTACGCGATCTACCATGCTCATGGCGTATTTTACGAAGGAACGGTGCTTGGGACCGAAGCCTTCCATATAGGATGTATGTGTGTCTTCCACGACCAGCATGCCTCCATCGCGGATATGCGGCAGCAGGCACTCTGTTGTGATAATCTGTTGTTCATAGGTGTGGCCGCCATCGTCCAGGACAATGTCGATTTCACCGATCTCGTTTGCAAGTTTTTCGAGAAAGGCAGGATCGCTCTGGCTGCCTATGAAAATTTCAAAGCCTTCCTGCTCCCAACGCTTTGCGCCGGGGTTCAGTTCAACACCGATGATGCGGGCCTGTGGTCCAAAAAATTCGCGCCACATGAACAGAGAGCCGCCGCTCAGAACCCCGATTTCGACGAAGGTAATCGGCTTGCCGACATAAGGAGAGAAAAGCTTGTCATACACATCGAAGTAAGTCGAATGCTTGCTGCTTTTGTACGGGCTGTTCAGGTAAGCTTGGTAGCTTGCTGCGGTCACCGGCATTTTCTCAGGTTTCATTTCGTGGTCCCGTAATTGAATAAGTTCACTCGTAAGCAAGGTCATGGCCCGTATGTCTGCCATATATGATGCCGATGCAGGATCATGTGTCGAGACAAATACTCTTCACCCCGGAAGGCCAAACTGCCGCAACCCCGTTAAGGAACCGATCCGTTTGGACAGCCCGGTCTTGAAAAGGGGGTGCGATATGGGGCGCAAAGTTCCTGAATGTGGCCAAAACCCTTTTTTGCATGTTTCGTAATCAATTTGGCGTTGCTGGCAATCAGCTTTAAGTCAACAGGGATGCCGCATAAAGGGCGTATCCGCGCTGTTTCACATGTTCCACAGCGCGCCAGCCCGGAGAAGACACGGGCGAGGCTCAAATCTGAGCCCCGCCCGTGGTTTGATCGACAATTGTTCTAGCCAGAGGGGGTTGTTGCCGTCAGGCAAACAAATCCGGGTATGGATTCGATGATGTGTCCAGGAAATCGGCATCATCTCCGATGCCAAAGGTTTCCACGCTGTCACCAACGTACCAGTCGCGTTCCCGGCCGCCTGCAAAGTCGAAATCCGTTTCGGTTTCGTCCAGGACAACAGCACCGTCTACCAGAACCTGAAGGCGATCGGTGTTCTGATCGACCATCATGGTCACCTGGTGCGTCTCTCCGTCATTCAGATCAAGATTCTTGATCTTATAACCGTCACGGAAACCGCCATCATTGTTGTCGACTTTCGCGACCAGATGCCCCTTTTTGGTCAGTTTCAGGCCGAAGTTCGAGTGGTTCCAGATAAGCCGCTCGGCACCGGTATCCTCTCCACCTCGGGTCATCTCGACCGAGAAAGCAATTTCTTCGGCGTCAGAGTAACCCAGCACTTTGCCAATGTTTCCGCGGCTGTCCTGATTGCTTATGTCGATCATCAGTTCGCCTTCAGGTTCGGCAATGTTGACGGGTTCTTCGACCTCGGTTTCTGCCTCAGTCTGAGGCTGCTCTGTGGCCGGAGGTGTTGCCTCCACCTCGGTCTGAGGCTGTTCTGTAGCGGGAGGTGTCGCCTCTGCCTCGGTCTGAGGCTGCTCAGTAGCGGGAGGTGTCGCCTCTGCCTCGGTCTGAGGCTGTTCTGTAGCGGGAGGTGTCGCCTCTGCCTCGGTCTGAGGCTGCTCAGTAGCGGGAGGTGTCGCCTCTGCCTCGGTCTGAGGCTGCTCAGTAGCGGGAGGTGTCGCCTC
>NZ_JBQFXN010000012.1:0-60692 GCF_056540885.1 Ruegeria sp. AL12
CAGATCCAATGATCCCGAACGCATGCTCAATCCCGTGCATCTGCAAAACCTTAACAAACGCCTCTTCCGTCGTCATCTTCATCTGAGTGCTCTCCAACCAAGAGTGAGTGAAACCGGGCACTGTGCCCGGCGTTTGATATGGTTTTGGCGCAAGGGTGCGACCTGCGTTAGGGCCAAAACGAAAGCCGGATTAGGTCCAGATGAGGCTCAAACGGCCCGAATTGCGTCGGCGATCAGTTTCACGCCGGGCGCGATGCGGTCTGTTGGAATTGAGGAATAGCCCAAGCGATAGAAATTTTGTGGCCTGTCCGGCCCCGAGAAGAACGGTGCGCCCGGCTCAATGTGAACACTCTGGTTTTGCAGCCTTAATGCCAGTTGAGTTGTGTCGACATGTTCAGGGGCTGACATCCACATTGAAGAGCCGCCGATCACACCCCGTCCAGCGACAGTCAGCCCACTTTCCGCGATGGCTTTGTCCATCGCGTCGCGCCGTTCTTGCAAGGCCTTCGACATACGCCGAATTTGCGCGTCGTAGTGGCCAAGCGACAGGAAATACGCCGCCGTGCGCTGAATGTGGCCTGGTGGGTGGCGCAGAACCAACGAGCGCAGCGCGCGTGCCTCGCGGATAAAGGGTTCTGAGCCGACCATGTATCCAAGTCGCAATCCTGGAAACAGCGACTTGGAAAAACTGCCGACATAAATCACGCGCCCATCCCGATCCATGGATTTCAGCGCCGGCGAAGGTGCGCCTCGGAAGGCCATTTCAAACTCATAGTCATCCTCGACGACCATCGCATCCAGATCGCGTGCTCGGTCCAGCAACTGGTTGCGGCGGTCGATCGGCATCGTCGCGGTTGTCGGGCTTTGATGGCTGGGGGTGGTAAAGATGACGTCCGCTTCGTCGGGAATCGCCTCGGGAGGCAGCCCGTCCCGGTCCACGCTCAAGGGCGTGACCGCGCAATCCCAATGGTTCAGAAGGCTTCGCAGCGCATAGTAACATGGGTCTTCTATGACGGCCGTGCGATTGTGGGTCAGCAAAATGCGCGATGCCAGCCAGAGCGCGTTCTGCGCGCCCAGAGTGATCAGGATCTCTTCGGGGCGGGCTGCGATGCCACGGCGTGGTAGAGTGTGACGGGCAATAAATTCGATCAACAACGGATCATCCTGATCCACGTAATCTCCGGTCAGCGAATCGAAATCCTTGTGTCCCAACGCGCGGACGGCGCATAACCTCCAGTTGGCGTGGTCAAACAAGGTTCGGTCAGCCTGCCCGTAGATGAACGGATAACGGTACTCTCGCCAGTCGCTGGGTTTTGGCAGAACGTCACTGTCCAGAAAGCGGCGCGCCAGCGCCTTGTCCCAGTCAACGGATTCGGTGCCGCGCTGGACAGGCGAATACTTGGGGGGGACAGGTGCGTTTTGCGAAACGTAATACCCGGACCGCCCCTTGGCCGTCAGATAGTCATTGGCCAAAAGTTCGGTGTAGGCCAAAGTCACCGTTATTCGGCTGACACCCAGATGCGCGGCCAGTTTGCGTGACGAAGGGAGTTTTTCTCCGACGTGAAAGCGACCGGACAAGATGCCTTCGGCAATCATCTGCTGGATCTGGGCCTGCAATGTGCCCTGACCATTGAGCTCAAGAAAGAATGTATCGACCGAAATCCCCATGCCTGCTTATAGGGTGGACTTAAGGCCGGGGCAATCTGGACTTACACCGCAGTCACGAAATTTTGTCAGCTGGGTTGACCGGAGAGTTCCTTCGGACTAAATAGCCAGAAATCTAGTTTAATAGAGATAAAAGATGTGGGAAGCTGCTGCTGCCGGATTTTCTGCCATGGGCTCTGAAGCTCGGCTGAAAGTCCTCAAGACGCTGGTCCGGGCTGGCAAAGCCGGATTGACCGTTGGCGAGATACAAGATCGGACGGGGATTGCCCCGTCGACCCTGGCCCATCACCTGCGGTTTCTTGCGGCCGGTGGGGTGGTCGAACAGGAAAAGGTCGGTCGAACCACGATCAACCGCGCCAATTACGACGAATTGAGAAATCTGGCGCAATTCATTCTCAGCGAGTGCTGCGCTGACGAAGTTGGAAAGGCTGCGAACGATGGCTGATTTGACACAGAACCCGCGCATGACTGCCAAAGTGGCGCTGGACCTGATCAAGACACCCTGGACGCTGATCGTCGTCATTCTTGCGGCGGTGGCAATCCTGGATCCCGGAAACTTGCCCGAAGTGGTGACATTTGCAGCCAAGGCTCTGGCGCATACAGGGCAGTATATTCTGTTTGCAGTGCTTCTGCTGTCTTACCTCAAGGCGACCGGCGCCGAGGTGATGGTGGCGCGTGCCTTTGAGGGGCGCGAAACCCGGATGATCTTTCTGGCTGCCTTGTTCGGTGGTCTTGCACCGTTCTGTTCTTGCGAGGTTATCCCCTTTATTGCGGGTCTTCTGGCCCTTGGTGCGCCGTTGTCCGCAGTCATGGCGTTTTGGCTCAGCTCACCCTTGATCGATCCGCCGACGCTTTTGATTACCGCCGGTGCGCTGGGTTGGCCCTTTGCCATCGGCAAGGCTGTTGCGGCTGTTGCGCTTGGCCTGTTCGGTGGGTTCGCGGTTCGGTTGCTGATGCGCAACGGCGCGTTTGCCCAGCCCTTGCGCGAATACAAGCCCGCCGGGTGCTGCGGATGTGGTCCGAAAACGGATGACAAACCGGTCTGGAAATTCTGGCAGGAGCCCGAGCGCCGCGTCCGGTTCCGTTCGGAATTCGTGCACAACGGTCTGTTCCTGTTGAAATGGCTGGCGCTGGCCTATGTGCTTGAGGCGCTCTTGGTCAACTATGTCCCCGCCGACCTGATCGCAGGCTTGGTTGGCGGAGAAGGCGTGCTGCCGATCATCGTTGCTGCGCTGGTGGGTATGCCGGCATACCTGAACTCCTACGTGGCGCCGCCTTTGCTGGCAGGGTTGATGGAGCAAGGTATGACAGAGGGTGCGGCCATGTCGTTCATGGTTGCCGGTGCCGTCAGTTCCATCCCGGCGATGGCTGCAGTCTGGTCGTTGGTCAAACCACGTGTCTTTGCAACCTATCTGACCCTGGGGGTCGGTGGCGCAATCGTGGCTGGTATCATCTTTCAATTGGTATGAACGCAAAAGCCGCCCGGTGTCACATCGGGCGGCTTTTATCCGTTCGGTTCCGTCGATCAACTACCGTCGCACAGACGTGGCAGTTTGAACCGGTATCGGGCTTCTCCGCTTTCGACGTAAACGCGTTTTTCGACACAGGCCGTCGTTCCCACTGTCTGCGAAATCTGCGCATCTGTGGACGTAATCGATGTGGCGGACCCATCCGGCAAGCGGACCGATGCCACGACGCCGTTCTTCAGATCTCCGTTCACCGGAGTTGCAGACAGAACCGGGACGATCAGAAACGCCTCATGCTCGTGTTCGCCTTCATCCCCCAGCAGAAACAATGTCGTGACGATGGCAATCATGACAACGCCGCCGGCCAGACCAAGCCCCCACGTTTTCAGAAAGGCATAAATCGTGACGGCGCGGTGCGGGCCAAATACCGCAGATAGAACGTTCAGCATGGCAAGTCCGTGAAAAAAGCCCCAGCCGAAATGGCCGAGGCTGTTTGCGCGTTACGGGCGAAGATCGTCTTCGTCTTCGTCATCCGCCCCACCCTTGGGCAGGTTGAAAAAGCTGTCTGCGTCGATGATCGGTTCATCTTCTTTCTCTTCCGACGGCTCGTCGGACAGCGAGAAGGTTTCCAGACCTTCAATTGCGGTCGGGATTTTCGGCGCTGCGTCCATTTCCAGCGACTGCTCGGTCGATACCAGCTTGCGACGTTCGTCATCGCTCATCACGCCGCCTTCAGCTGCCTTCTTGGCCGCCGCTTTCTGTACGGCCGTGTCCAGTTCGGACTGTTTGCACAGACCCAGAGCAACCGGATCAATCGGCTGCATGTTGGCGATGTTCCAGTGCGTGCGTTCGCGGATCGACTGGATGGTGGGCTTGGTGGTGCCCACCAGCTTGGCAATCTGGCCGTCGCTGAGTTCCGGGTGGAACTTGACCAGCCACAGGATCGAGTTCGGACGGTCCTGGCGTTTCGAAAGCGGCGTGTAGCGCGGACCCCGGCGCTTTTCCTCGCCGGCGGCCGATGGGTTGAACTTGAGCTTCAGCTTGTGAAGCGGGTTGTTCTGTGCCGCGTCGATTTCTTCCTGGGTCAGCTGGTTGTTGGCGATTGGGTCAAAGCCCTTGACGCCGGCGGCGACGTCGCCATCAGCGATACCCTGCACTTCCAACTCGTGCATTCCTACGAAATCCGCGATCTGCTTGAAGCTGATCGTGGTGTTGTCCACCAGCCATACGGCGGTTGCCTTGGCCATAAGCGGTTTTGCCATCAGCCCGTCTCCTATGCATACATCTGTCCCGTCGCCGGAATTCGGCGGCCCCTTGGTTTTGGGGCAGGTTTCCGTTGTCGGGGAACTTCGCCCGTATATAGTCGCGCAAAGGCAAGAAGGGAAGAGGCGAATGCGCCAAGGGATTACGGGGCTGGTTTTGTGGGTCTTGAGCGCGGTCGCTGCGCTGGCCGAGGGCGAAAAGGCGGGCGAGTTCGATTACTACGTGCTGTCGCTCAGCTGGTCGCCCAACTGGTGCGCCCGCGAAGGTGACGCGCGCGGCTCGGATCAATGTGACGATCGGCATGATCACGGCTGGATACTGCACGGGTTATGGCCACAGTTCCATCAGGGCTGGCCGTCCTACTGTCGTACCCCCGAAAGCCCACCTTCGCGACGCATGACGCGGGAAATGGAGGATATTCAGGGAAGTTCCGGCCTTGCTTGGCATCAATGGAAGAAACACGGCACATGCTCGGGATTGTCGGCATCCGACTACTTTGCCTTGTCCCGGCGGGCTTATGAAGCGGTCAAGCGCCCTGAGGTGTTCCGCAAGCTGGATTCATCCGTCAAACTGCCGGCTTCGGTGGTCGAGGAGGCATTCCTGAAGGCCAACCCTGAGTTGAAGCGCGACATGATCACGATCACCTGCAAACAGGGCTATATCGAAGAGGTCCGCCTGTGCCTGTCCCGCGATCTTGATCCCGTACCCTGTGGCCGCGGCGTGATCCGTGACTGCACCGCCAAGGACGCCCTGTTCGATCCGATTCGTTAAAGCTTTTTGTTCTGGCAGTCCCGCGCATAGTCCAGCGCCTTGGCGGTGCCTTTCAGATCGATGGCCATCACCACTTCACCTGCCGGATTGTAGACGGTCATCGTTTTGTTCTGAGCGATGGCGTTCACAAAGCTCCGGTCGGTGAAAAACACGGTTGCGCCCGGCACGTCGCGTTCGTTGAACCCGATGGCCGTCGCATCATAGCTTTTGCCGTCCAGATCAAAGCGGATCGGATAACTCTCACCCTGTTTAATGTCGCCCCATGCCTTGTTGTACACGGCGAAATACCCACGATTGCCCAGCGCATCATAGCCCAGCCGCACCACCGAGAGATCCTGATACACCGTCTGGATCAAGCACCCGTTGCCAAGCGCTGGGTCCATCATGATGTTCCAACCTTCGACAAAGCCCTTGTCCACAAGGTCCTGCGACAGGGCGGCGGTTGCAGTGAACGTGGCGAAGGCGAGGGCGAGAAGGCGGGCCATAACGTATTCCAATCAAAGGGATCAAGTCCGAGGCATTCTACTACGCGCGCACGGAAGGCAAAGCCCCTTTTGCTTTGTAGCGAGTATTTTGTCTCCGGGTCATGACCCATGCAGCGGGGTGAACCCTGCTATGAAGGCATGGGAAGCAACTTGAAAACTAAACGCTGTCCAATAGTTTTACGTCTTAGCAGATTAAGGAGCCTTCTATGTCTCAGTTTCCAAGGACTTTTTCACATATCGGGTTGTCCGTTCCAAACGTGGACGAAGCCGTGAAGTTCTATTCCGAGGTCTTGGGTTTTTACGTCATCATGCCGCCCACCGACGTGGTCGAGGATGACTCGGATATTGGCGTTATGTGCACGGATGTCTTTGGCCCGGACTGGAGGAAACTGCGTATCGCACATCTCGCGACAGCGGACAGGATTGGAATTGAACTCTTCGAGTTTGACGGGAATTACGAGCCTGAAAACAACATCGATTTCCGCAGAAATGGCACGTTTCACTTTTGCATTCAGGACCCTGACGTCGAAGGTCTGGTCGAAAAGATTGTGCAGGCTGGTGGAAAGCAGAGGATGCCGATACGGCACTACTATCCCGGAGAAAAGCCTTACCGAATGGTCTATGTTGAAGACCCCTTTGGTATCGTATTCGAAATCTACAGCCACTCGTATGAGCTGACCTACTCGTCTGGCGCATATACCTGAAGCCCGTAGGCCCGCGTCGATACGTGCTGGGGCGATGGCGCGGTTATCGCCCCGATCCTCTGAGGTTAGCTAGATTTCCTTCCGCGCCCGCAGCGCGGCCGTGATCGTCCCGTCGTCCAGATAATCCAGTTCTCCGCCAATCGGCACACCCTGCGCCAGCGAAGTCAGGCGGACCTGCCCCTCAAGCTGATCGGCGATGTAATGGGCGGTGGTCTGGCCATCGACGGTGGCGTTCAGCGCCAGGATGACCTCGGAAATCCCTTCGGCCACAACCCGGTCCTTGAGGCGGGGAATGCGCAACTCGTCGGGGCCGACCCCGTCCAGCGCCGACAGTGTGCCGCCCAGAACGTGATAGCGGCCTTTGAACACTCCGGCACGCTCCATCGCCCAGAGGTCGGCGACGTCTTCGACCACGCACAACTCGCCGGTTGCGCGGGCCTCATCGTTGCAGATGTCGCAGATGTCAGTGGTGCCCACGTTGCCGCAATTCAGGCACTCGCGGGCCGTGATCGCGACCTGCTGCATGGCATCAGACAGGGGCGTCAGCAGCAGGGCGCGTTTTCGGATCAGGTGCAGCACCGCGCGGCGGGCCGAGCGCGGGCCCAGGCCCGGCAGTTTGGCCATCAGGTCGATCAGGTTGTCGATGTCGCTGTTCGAACTCATGGCCAATCCTGTCTTGCGCCGGAGGGAGCCTCCGGCGGGAGTATTTCAGAAAAGATGAAGCTCAGAACGGCAGCTTGATGTCTGCGGGCAAGCCCATGCTTTCGGTCAGCTTGGCCATTTCTTCCTGAGAACGTTCGGTTGCCTTGGTCTGCGCATCCTTGATGGCGGCCAGGATCAGGTCTTCGACCACTTCCTTGTCATCGCCGTTGAAGATGGACGGGTCGATATCCAGACCTTTGAGTTCACCCTTGGCGGTCGCCGTTGCCTTGACCAGGCCTGCACCGGATTCGCCGACAACCATCATGTTGTTCAGCTCTTCCTGCATCTCGGTCATCTTGGTTTGCAGGTCCTGCGCGGATTTCATCATCTTGGCCATGTCGCCCAGACCGCCAAGCCCGCCGAGTCCTTTCAGCATAGTATTCTCCTGTGTCTCCGTTTGCGCTCTAGATACGGGCAGCAGCCACATGGCACAAGGGTTCTCCCGCCGGTCGGAGGCTCTATCGTTCCGGCCGACATGTTGATCGGCGCAGGCGTCAGCAGGATCGTGCCGCCCGTCTGCGACGCCATATTCGCCTGCAGGTCCGAAAAGCCTAGATCGTCCTTGGCGCGCATATGGCCTGCTGCCGAGACTGATCACACAGGGCAAAGAAAATCTGGGCGTGGTTCGAATGGCTACGCGGCATCCGGATCAGAAGTGTCACGGGCCGCCTACCGCTGGCCGGTGTCGCAACAAACGATCTGAGACATGCAGGCGGATGTGTTCGATTGAAACTTCGTTCAGCTTCGTTTGAAACAGGGGGTGACGGGCGGCGGGGTTAGTCTTCCTCGAACGGGTCCCACTCGTCTTCCACCTCGGGAAGCGCTTCGGTCTCGACCTTGGCGGCGCGTTGCTCCGGCGTTTCGATCCTGGTGATTTTCGCCTTTGGAAATTGCGCCAGTACCGCCTGCACCAACGGGTGTTTTTCGGCCTCGGATTTCAGTGCCAGCTCGGCCTCGTCCCGTATTTCTGCAATTGTGGGGGCTTCTCCGTCCGAGACGATCGAGACAGCCCACCGATTTCCTGTCCAGCGTTGCAAGGCTGAGCCCAGTCGTGGCGCCAGATCTGCCGGTGCCTGGGCGGCGGGCGTAAATTCGATTCGTCCGGGTTGATAGGAGACGAGGCGCACGCCGTTTTCCACCTCGACCAGCAACTTCACGTCGCGATTGGTCCGGATCAGTTCCACCACGTGGTCGAAGGTCGGGTACCGGGCAAGAGCCGTCTGGGCATCCTGCGCCAGGGCTGCAACCGGTGCGCCACCGGAACCGCGAGGGGACGGCGCATAGGCAGGTGGATGGGCCGCGCCAGCCGGCGCCGGACCGGTGCCCGGTCGAGATATCGAAACGCCGCCATTGGGCCCGCCCGGCGGCGGTGGCGGGGCATCTTGCAACCGTTTGATCAGCTCTTCGGGGCTGGGCAAATCCGCCACATGGGTCAGGCGAATAACGGCCATTTCAGCGGCCATCATGGCGTTGGGGGCAGCCGAGACTTCCTCGAGCGCCTTCAGCAGCATTTGCCACATCCGGGTCAGAACCCGCATCGGCAGAGCCTCGGCCATGTGTTGGCCCCGGGTCCGTTCGTCCGGAGAAATCGTCGGGTCCTGCGCCGCGTCAGGCGTGATCTTCACTACGGACACCCAATGCGTGATCTCGGCCAGATCGCGCAGCACCGCCAGCGGGTCTGCGCCTTCGGCGTATTGGCCGCTCAACTCGGTAAGTGCTCCGGCGGCATCACCGCGCAGGATCATATCCATAAGGTCCAGAACCCGGCCACGGTCTGCCAGTCCAAGCATTGCACGGACCTGATCGGCGGTCGTCTCGCCAGCCCCGTGCGAAATCGCCTGATCCAGCAACGAGGTCGCATCCCGGGCCGATCCTTCCGCTGCTCGGGTGATCAGCGCCAGCGCGTCTTCGGCGATCTGGGCGTTTTCCGCTTCGGCGATCTTGCGCAGCAGGCCAATCATGTCTTCGGGTTCGATCCGGCGCAGGTCGAAACGCTGGCAGCGGGACAGCACGGTGACAGGCACTTTGCGGATTTCAGTGGTTGCAAAGATGAACTTCACATGCGCGGGCGGTTCTTCCAACGTCTTGAGCAGCGCGTTGAACGCGCTGGTCGAGAGCATATGAACCTCGTCGATGATGTAAATCTTGTAACGCGCGCTGGCGGCGCGATAGCGGACACTGTCAATGATCTCGCGGATGTCGTTGACGCCCGTACGGCTGGCGGCGTCCATCTCCATCACGTCGACATGGCGGCCTTCCATGATGGCAACACAATGTTCGCACTGACCGCAGGGCTCGGTTGTGGGGCCACCGGTTCCGTCGGGTCCGATGCAGTTCATCCCCTTGGCGATGATCCTTGCGGTCGTGGTTTTGCCGGTGCCGCGAATGCCGGTCATGATGAAGGCCTGCGCGATCCGGTCGGCCGCGAACGCGTTTTTCAGGGTGCGCACCATGGCATCCTGACCCACCAGATCGGCAAAGGTTTCCGGGCGATATTTGCGGGCGAGAACCTGATAGGCGGGGCTGGAGCTGTCTGTCATGTCTTCTCGTTGGGATTCGGTGCTTGGGCACAGCGTAGTGGCCACCGTTGCCCGCGTCCACAGCGTGGCGCGATGATTTTTGATTTAGAAACGAGTCGCTTTCGCACTAAACTGCATCAGCGGATTTAATGGCTCATTTTTGTAAAGAGTTTTTTGGGGAGGACAGGATTCATGTCGCAGTTGGTGATCTACGCCCTGCAAGTCGGTGGCGGAACGCTGGCACTGACCTCGATGCCCGGACGCGGCGGAGATTACTCCAGCGACCTGGACATGATCGCTGCGTGGCAGCCGGGGCTTGTTGTTTCGATGACGACGGATGTCGAAATGCTTCAGGACGGGGCGCAGGAATTTGGCAGCGATATTCAAAGCCGCGCCAGCCGATGGGTTCACCTGCCCATCGAAGATTTCGGAGCGCCGACAAAAGCGATCGATGACGCGTGGCCGTCCGTCAGCGCCGCGGCCCGGCATGCGCTGTCCGGCGGAGGTCGCGTATTGGTGCACTGCCGCGGGGGATGTGGCAGGTCAGGTATGGTTGTCCTGCGGCTGATGGTCGAATGCGGCGAACGCGCGGACACGGCGCTGCAACGATTGCGGGCGGTGCGCCCTTGCGCCGTCGAAACGGATGCGCAAATGGCCTGGGCCTCTCGGCGCGCCCAGGCACAGGTCAGTCTGGATTCAGATTGAAATCTGCGCGGGCGCGCAAACAGGTTTTCGCGGCCGGATCGTGGAAACTTCGATCATCGCGCAGGGTGGGGTTTTCACGACGCCGGATGGCATCGCACTGACCGTGTTTCCGAAGATCAGGTCGGCATAGCCGTTCAGCGGCTCAATCGCGGTTTCGGGCTGCGTCCCGCAAAAGACACGAATGCTGTCTGATCGCGCGCGGAAAATTGCATGACATCCTTCGGTGCAATGTGACAGCTCGCTGCTGCCCTCAATCTCGAAATCGTCACTGGTGGCCGAGGTCGCCTGGGCCATGGCTTCGGATATCGAGCGCGCCAGCCGCGCCAAAGCGGGGCAGGTTTTGCCCGTCCGCTGACATACCGTTGCACTGAATTCATGTGTTTTTGTCTTCCAGATCATCCTGCGCCCTCCGCGCTTGGTGGACAGGATATTTGGGACAGGTGGAACAGCGTGATGCCGTCAGGACCTGCCCGGACACCCCGCCCGAGTTTCGGTTTCGTTTCCGATGGCAGGTCTCCTGACTTGCGGGTCATCGCTTTGCCGACCTTCCCAGCCGTCGGGGCCAGTGGTGTTTCGGCATCGCTTACCGCTTACAGTTGCGGGGGCAGTCGCGGATTTGGTTGTTGCCTGCATGACCAGACATTACCGCACCGTGTTCCCTTTTCATCCCGACCCCTTGTGGAGGCCGGAAACCATCACACAACCGCTAGCGTTTGAGTACGCACCGAGTCAAGCCGATCTTTTGGCCGGACGCTTGGTCATGCTGGATACGGTGTTGGTTCATGCATAGTGTCGAGGGTGTTGAGGTTCTGAAACCGGATTTACCAAGCGCAAAGCCAGAGAACATGTTGGACACAGAGCAAACGGTATTGACCGAAGAGTTTCGCTTTCCGTCCGGGCAGAAAACACTGTCTGCCCGGTTGTACAGCCCGCTGACTTCGCCCGAAATCGTCGTCGTTCTGAACAGTGCAACGGGTGTGCCGCGCGATTATTACCGTCATTTCGCACGATGGCTTGCTGCCGAGCAGGGTATGGCCTGCCTGACCTATGACTATCGCGATTACGGGCATTCCTTGACCGGCCGCCTGAAAGATTCGCGTGCGACCATGGCGGATTGGGCCTTGATCGACATGCCCGCGGCACGGGCGGAAATGCGCAGACGGTTTCCCAATTCGCAGCATTGGACCATCGGCCATTCGATCGGCGCGATGTTGGGGCCTGTGCAGCCGGATATCGATCTGATTGACCGGATGATCTGTGTGTGTTCGGGGCTGGTAACCCTAAGCGACCATCCATGGCCCTATCGGGGTTTGGCAGGATTGTTCTGGTATGGTCATGCGCCGCTTTTGGCCCGAGCCCTTGGCTACCTTCCCGGAAAGGCGATCGGGTTCGGCTCGGATCTGCCGGCATCGGTCTATTGGCAGTGGCGCAAATGGTGTACCGCGCCTTTGAATTATGTGCCTGAAATCGGGCATGAGTTACCTGCGGCGCAGTGGAAGGATTCTGGAACGCCCGTGGATTTGTTCACCTTCGAGGACGACCAGATGGTGCCGCCGGAAGCGGTTTGGCGGCTTGCGGATCTTTACGGCCCCGATGCCAACCGCCACCTGCTGAGCCCCGCCGATTTCGGGTTGCCCGAGGTGGGTCATATCGGAGCATTTGCCCGGCGCAATGCAGCGGTTTGGCCGCGACTGATCGCCTGATCAGACGCGGCGCAGGACGGGCCGGGCACCGTCCAACAATCACCGGGTGCGAAGTTTCTTTTCCTTCATGACGCCACGGACCATCTTGCCGAACGCTTTGTCCCGCGCCCGGGACTGCGCGACGGTTTCAGAATTGCGCTGATCTTCGCGCCGAAGCTTGCGCCACCGGTCCAATCGAGCCGGATCAAGCGTGCCGTGGCTGATCGCCTTTTGCACGGCACATCCGGGCTCGGAGCTGTGCTGGCAATCCGAAAAACGGCAGTCCCGGCTCAACTCGGTAAGGTCCGAGAAAACGTCGTCGATCCCGTCCCGAGCGTCCAGCAGGCGCAATGCGCGCATTCCGGGTGTATCGATCAACCAGCCGCCGTTGCGCATCCGGTGCAATGCGCGCGCGGTCGTCGTGTGCCGGCCCCGCGCGTCATCCTCGCGAATGTCCGAGGTGGCAAGATCCTGATCGGTCATGGTATTGGCAAGTGTCGTCTTGCCAACGCCCGACGAGCCAACCAGCGCCCCGGTCTGGCTTTTGGGGCACCAGGACAGAACCTTTTCAACCTCTGCCGGGTCCAGCGCGTTGATCGCCAGAACCGTCAGGAACGGGTCCAGTGATTGCACCTGTCCCGAGAAACTGTCAGGGTCCGCCGATTTGTCGGCCTTTGTCAGAACGACGACCGGGTAACACCCGGCCTGATACGCAAGCGCCAGATATCGTTCCAGCCGGGGCAGGTTGAAATCGGCATTGCACGAGCTGACGATGAACAGCACATCGACATTGGCTGCGATCAGTTGCATTGCGGGGCCTGTACCGGCGGCGCGTCGATGCAGCAGGCTGCGCCGGTCGAGCAAATGGCGCACGCGTTTGTCGTCATCGACGAGAACCCAATCGCCAACAGCATAGCTGCCGGTCGTTTGATCGGGGGTCAGCAACGGGACTTCGCCGTCAGGGTTCAGCCCGATCAGGCGGTCCCGATGAACGGAAGTGATGCGAAAAGGTGTGCAGGAAGGATAAGCCGCGTGTTGCGCAGCAAAGTGAGAGGACCATCCAAGGTCCGAAAGTGCAAGAAACATTGGTTTGCCTGTCGTCAGAAACAGCACTCCCGACGGATGGCGATCGCTCATCCCCGGGTCATGTGTTCAGGCAGTCAGTCGATACCGTGAGGTCAGAACCGTGCTGCCCGAAGGGTCTTTGCTACAATCATAAAGCCCTCCTGCGGCCAAGGTTCGTAAAGTGAGAGGTTGGACATCGACCCAAGCGGGGCTCGTTGTGGCTGCTTCCTTCCGGACCTGACCAGGTTGGCGAGGCGCTCGCCCGCGCCAACCTCTCGACTCTGGATATAGGGAAGGCTTCGGCAAAAGACAACCCGTCAGAGCGTCAGCCGAATGCGTGCAAAACCGTTTTCGTCAGGCTCCAGAATCTTGGGGGCAAACCTGTTCAATTCGTCGACATACTTGAAAGCACCGGGACCGGTCCGAAGAATGGTCGTCACCCCCGATTTCGGCATCAGAGAGAACGGATAAGGTTGTCGGGCCAATGGGTCGGGTGGCAGGCGGTGCGTCATGTAATCCCGCAAAATGTCCCGGATATCCAGCGGGGGCAGATCGATGGCCGGGGCCGATGACACATGCGGGAAATGTCCGCCCCCGCTTGCGCGATAATTATCGAGCGCAACGACAAATGCCTGATCGGGTTGCACGGCCTGGCCTGCGCAAGTCAGATGATGCACCCGCCTGTGGCCGGGATGGATCATTTGCCCCCCGACATCGTAACGCGCCGGTTGCGACGGGTCGATCTGATAGGACAGGCCAAAGATGACATCGAAATTGTATCCCGCCCGATCCCGGTCGAACAGCTCTGCCTCGGCGTCGGGGAATTGTTGGTTGAATGCGCTGGCTGACATCTCCAACCACTCCAGCAGCTGCGCGCCCGTGATCTGAGCCGCGCGCAACTCGTTGGGAAAGACATGCAGGTCCGCCACGTGACGCAGACAGATTTCACCGGGCGGCACGTCCGTATAGTGCCGGGGGCCAGAGCGTCCGCCGCATTTGGCCGGTGACGCGGCTGACAACAGCGGCAGCTCTGCAAGCGTGGTGCCGTGTAAAAAAGGGCGCAACGCGGCCGCCTGTGCGGCGGCCACAAGCGCCAACCCACGATCCGGCGCACAGAAGCTGAAATAGCTGTGCAATGTGTCCGAAACGCGTGCAACGGGCGCGGCCATGTCCTGACGGGTCTGCTGATGTGCGGGTTCAACCAGATGCGCGATTTCCAAATCTTCGCCAATCGCGGTGCCGCCCACCGAAACCGGGCGCAATTCGGCGTGGCTGTCGACGACGCGCAGCCCCGACTGGGGTTGTGGGGTAACGGCCAGATCGATTACTCCAAGATATGCGCCTGCCGAGCCGGGCATGACAACCGGCGTTTCATGCACCAGCCCTTTCACGTAATCCACATTCGGGGTTTGCGCGCCGGTGCGTGCGGGAAGGGTCAGGTGAGTGTGCCCGGCGACAACAGCGTCGATGCCCTCGATCGCGGCCAGGGGAATAACCGCATTTTCAGTGTCGGTCGCTGCGTCCGGGTGTCCAAGCCCGGAATGGGCGAGCGCCACGATCAGATCGCACCCCTTTTCGCGCAAGACACGCGTCAGGGACCGTGCCGCGACAACGATGTCGTCCGCCTCTACGGTTTCGTTTAGATTGTGTTCTTCCCAACGTGTTGTCTGCGGTGGCAGAACCGAAAACACGCCGACGCGAATGGGTATATCCTTGTTTCCCACCCTAACGATACGGTCGAGGATCGCAAAACGCTGCCATGATTGGTGTTCTCCGGATCGATAAAGATTGCCGCACAGAACCGGGCACGGGGCTTGTGCAAGGGTCTTGTCCAATGTCGGCAGCCCGAACCCGAAATCATGGTTGCCCAGACCAATCGCATCATAGTCCAGCGCCTTGAATGCCTGCATCATCGGGTGGGGATTGTCGTTCCAAATGGCCCATTCGCCCATCGGCGTTCCCTGGAGCGAATCCCCGTTGTCGAACATCAGCACCAGCGCGTCTGTGGCCTCGTGTCGGGCCTTGCGGATCAGGCTGGCGGTGCGTGTCAGCCCAAGCGTCGGGTCCGGTGTGTCCGCGTAATAGTCAAAACCGGTCAGATGCATGTGCAGGTCGGAGGTGGCAAGAATACGAATACGCCCACGGTCTTTTGTGGGTTGAACCTGCGTCGATGGGTTTTGCTTCACTTTTTTTGTTCTGCTTTTGAATGTGGTAATGGGCTAAAATCATCAAAGCGCAGTCTAGATGATTTTTCCGAGGCCGCCATGCGGCTTTTCGGCGGCGCGTCTGTGCGTTTTGCGTCTTGAATTGCCATTGCAACAGGGCCTGAGACATGGCAGCCCTGTGCGCAAGACCAGAAGGAATTCCAATGAAAAACGCAGAGCAGGTGACTTTCGGTGGCTCGGGTCTGAATCGGGCAGCGCATCTTCGTGGGGATTCAGAGAAGCTGGCCGAGATGGCGCTCGACCCCGCTGCGCGATGCATATTGCTGTGGCGAGGCAAGCTTTTGGTCGTGGGCGCGGCGCTGGATCAGCTTGCCCTGACGCAGATGACTCACCCTTTGGTCAGCGATGGCCCCGGCGGCGTGATCGAAGCACCGGTTTTTCTGGGCCTGAGCGCAGAGGGCGCACCCCTGTTTGCCGCGGATATCTCGGCCTGGGGGGCAGAGGGATTGGATCTGACCGGCCTGGGAGAGTTCGTGGACAGATCCGAACAGCATCACCCGGATTTGCCTGAAGGGCATGTTTTTGCCGAGCTTCGCCGGATCATGGCGCGATTGTCGCCTCGTGATGCCGAACTGGCCGCATCGGCCAAGGCGGTTGTCGGTTGGCACGAAACACATCGCTTCTGCGCCCGCTGCGGCGCAGCCAGCGATATGTCGCAAGGGGGATGGCAGCGCAGTTGCCCGTCATGCGGCGGGCAACATTTTCCGCGCACGGATCCGGTTGTGATCATGTTGATTACGCATGGGGACAATGTGCTTATGGGACGGTCTCCGGGTTGGCCCGAGGGCATGTTTTCCTTGCTGGCGGGATTTGTCGAACCCGGCGAAACGCTCGAAGCGGCGGTGCGTCGCGAGGTGATGGAAGAGGCAGGCGTACCTGTTGGCGCGGTGTCTTACCTGTCCAGCCAGCCCTGGCCGTTCCCGGCATCCCTGATGTTCGGATGCGCCGGCGAGGCCCTGTCGCGCGACATCGTTATCGATCCGGTCGAGATCGAAGAGGCGATGTGGGTCAGCAAATCCGAAATGATGCAGGCATTTGCCGGCGAACATCCCCGGTTGTTGCCCGCTCGCAAGGGGGCTATCGCTCATTTTCTGCTTCAGAACTGGCTTGCGGATACGCTGGACTGAGGAAAAACTGGTGAAGCCATAAACAGCAAAGGTCATTATGCAGTTTTCAGCGCGCGAAGATATCGAAGCCCCGATCAATTCGGTGTTCGACATGGTGTCGGATTTCGAAAGGTTCGAACGTATGGCGATGCGTCGTGGTATCGACGTGCGGCGTCTGGAGGCTGATGCGACGGTGGTTGCCGGCACTGAATGGAAAACCGAATTCAAGTTGCGTGGAAAGCCGCGTCAGATGTCGGTGGTGATGACGGACTATGACAAGCCGTCGCAAATGCGGTTCGAGGCGGCCAGCAAAGGGATGACCGGCCTGACGACAGTTGATTTTCTGGCCCTGTCTCCGCGCCGGACGCGCCTGAGCATCGAGATGTCCCTGGCCGCAAAGTCCTTGCCCGCGCGGTTGCTGTTGCAGTCCATGAAGCTTGGACAGTCAAAGTTCCGCAAGCAATTCCAGCTGCGGTTCAGCGAGTTTGCGCGTGAACTGGAGCAGCGTCACCTGCACGGGGCGTGAATGGGGTCCACTGGCTGGTCTGGGCAAGGCTTGGAAAAGAAACCGCAGATGTCGCAGATCATTTTTCTGCATGGCGCATCAAGCAGTGGAAAATCGACGATCGCACAGGCTTTGCAACAGAAGATAGCGAAGCCGTTCTGGCATATCTCGATCGACCACTTGCGAGATTGTGGTGTTCTGCCGCTGGATCGCTATCGCCGTGGCGAGTTCGATTGGTCCGACGACCGATCGGCAGTCTTTGATGGGTTTCATCAGTCGCTGGCTGCCTACGCGGCCTCGGGCAACAATCTGATTTTGGAACATATTCTGGATACGCCGGGGTGGGACAAAGATTTGCGCGACCTTTTCCGCCCGTTTGATGTTCTGTTCGTGGCTGTCCATTGCCCGGTTCCCGAGTTGAACGCGCGCGAACGATTGCGCGGCGACCGTCCGGTGGGAAGCGCCCAACGGGACCAAACCATGATCCACGCTGGCAGAGTTTACGATATCGAAATTGATTCCATGGACGGCATCGAGGCCAACGTGCAGGCAATTCTTCAGGCATGGCGCAGTGACCTGCGCCAATCGGAATTCAACCAGTCTTTCGCGTGACCTGTCAGCCGCGAGGATGGGCCGCAGGGTAGACGCCAAGAACCTCGACATTGGTCGTGAAATGTTCCAGCTCGTCCATTGCCAGCTGCACGTTGCGGTCTTCGGGATGTCCAACGATATCCGCATAAAACTGCGTTGCAGTGAAGGACCCGTCGACCATATAGCTTTCCAGCTTGGTCATGTTGATCCCGTTGGTGGCAAAGCCACCCATGGCCTTGTACAGCGCGGCCGGGATGTTGCGGACCTGAAACACGAAGCTGGTGATCATTCCATACTCACCCCGACGTGACAGATCCGCCTCTCGTGACATGACAAGAAAACGGGTCGTGTTGTCGTCATTGTCCTCGATATGGCGGGCCAGCACGTTCAGGTCGTAGATTTCAGCCGCAAGCTCGCTGGCCAGAGCGGCGGAATGCAAATCCCCGATTTCGGCCACTTCGCGCGCGGCGCGGGCATTGTCGGGACTGACACGGCCGCGAATACCGTATTCTTTCAGAAAGCTGGAACATTGCGGCAGCAGCACCAGATGGGAATGCGCTTCGGTGATGTCTTCCAGTTTTGCGCCGGGTACACCAAGTAGGTTGATGTGAACACGCACGAACGCTTCATCGATGATGTGAAGCCCGCTATGGGGCAACAGCCGGTGAATATCGGCAACCCGGCCATAGGTCGTATTTTCGACCGGCAGCATCGCCAGATCGGCCGCGCCCGAGCGAACTGATTCGATCACATCCTCGAATGTGCGGCAGGGCAGGGCCTCCATTTCGGGTCGTGCGTTGCGGCAGGCCTCGTGACTGTAGGCGCCGGGTTCGCCCTGAAAAGCAATGCGATTGGTCATTTGGTCGATTCCATGCAACAAGTTCGCGATTTGGTCGTTTCGTCGCGGTGTCTATACCTTGCCTCTCGCAAGTGGAAGCCTTAGACACCTGCGCAGACAGCTGAAATGGACACGCGATCAATGTTCGACACGATGACAGTTACGAAGGCCGCCGCTGGCCTGTTCGGCACTTTCCTGGTGCTGCTTCTGGCCAAATGGGGGGCTGACATCCTCTATTCTTCCGGTGGCCATGGCTCGGCTGAGGCCGCCTACATTATCGAAACCGAAAGCTCGGGCGAAAGCGCCGACGGCGAAGAAGTGGTCTTTGAAGATCTGCTGGCCGCCGCTGACGTTGAGAAGGGCGCGAAAGTATTCCGCAAGTGCACCGCGTGCCACAAGCTGGAAGACGGGGCGAATGGAACCGGCCCTTACCTGTATGGCGTAGTTGATCGCCCGGTTGCCTCGGCAAAAGGTTTCACCGGTTACTCAGCCAGCATGCAGGCCCATGGCGGCAACTGGACGCCCGAAGCGCTGGATGCCTTCCTGGAACGCCCAAGCGCCTATATCTCGGGAACATCGATGAGTTTTGCTGGCTTGAAAAAACCTCAGGACCGCGCGGACTTGATTGCTTATCTGCAGACAATTGGCAACTGATTGCCTGAGAGACCATTGAAGTTCAGAGCCGCTGCCCCGCGCAGCGGCTTTTTTTTGTCTGAAGGGAACTTCACAAAGCGCTCACGCATTCTAAACTTGAAACTGTCAGCGTTGGCACTTTAGCTAGCGTATGCGACATAAAAGATTACAATAACCCAGAGGATGAGCCCCATGATATCCCTAATGCCTGCTGCACGTGATCTTAAGGTCAGGCCATTGGCTGGCATATTCGGGCTTTGTGCTGTTCTGCTCTCACCGCAAGCTGCTTTGGCATTGGATGAGGGGGTTACCCGCAGTCATGGATACTCGTATTTCGGCAATCTGGATTACCCTGCTGACTATCCGCATCTGAATTACGTGAATCCAGATGCGCCCAAAGGTGGTGAGTTGTCCTTGGCGGCTTCGGGGACGTTCGATTCCTTGAATCCCTATTCCCGCAAGGGGCGCGCAGGCGCCTTGACGACGCTGCAATATGACCGCCTGTTCGAAAGCTCTGATGACGGTGTCGGACAGTATTACGGCGTGCTGGCGGAAAGTCTGGAATATGATGAAGGGCGCAACTACGTCATTTTCCATTTGCGACCCGAAGCAACCTTTTGGGATGGCACGCCGGTGACGGCCGAGGATGTTGTCTACAGCCACCGCCTGTTCATCGAACAGGGCCTGCCTTCGTACGCCCAGGCCGTGGGCCGCATGGTGACGGGGGCCGAAGCGTTGGATGATCACACGGTCAAGTTCACGTTCAATCCGGAAGTCACACGCCGCAGTTTGATCGAGACCGTTGGGTCGACCCCCGTCTTTTCGAAAGCATGGTTCGAGGCGGACGAGTCCCGGCGTCTGGATGAGCCGCGTCTGGAAGTTGCGGTCGGCTCGGGCCCCTACAAACTCGACAGCTATGACATTAATCGCCGTATCGTTTACAAGCGACGCGACGACTATTGGGGTAAAGATCTGCCATTCAATGTCGGTCGCAACAATTTCGATACCATTCGCGTCGAGTATTTCGCCGATCAGACAGCGGCGTTCGAGGGGTTCAAGGCCGGTGAATACACGCTGCGGATTGAAAGCGATCCCAAGCTTTGGGCGACGGCGTATGATTTTCCGAAGCTGAACGAAGGTGTGATCGTACGGGACGAGATACCGGATGGCAGCCCGCCAACACCGTCAGGCTTCGTCTTCAACCTCGGAAAACCGCAGTTTTCCGACAAGAACGTACGCAAGGCCCTTGCACTGGCCTTCAATTTCGAATGGGCAAATGAATCCCTGCTGTTTGGTCTGAATTCACCGCGCAATTCCTTTACACAAGGCACCCCGCTGGAAGCGCAAGGCCTGCCCGAGGGCGATGAACTGGCGTTTCTTCAAGCGCTGGGTGAGGTTGTGCCCGAGGACCTTCTTTCAGAACCTGCCGTGACGGTCCACGAGTCAAACCCCGCGCGCCTGAACGATCGCAGAAATCTGCGAAAAGCCGCGAAATTGCTGGACGAGGCCGGGTGGCCCGTCGGCGATGGCAACGTGCGGCGCAACGCGGAAGGGCAGACGCTCAAGGTGGATATCCCCTATCCTTCAAACCTGCCGACCTCGACGGCCACGATGATTGAAACCTATGTCCAGAACCTGCAAGCCATTGGCGTGGATGCGTCGGCGGAAAAGGTTGACCCGGCGCAATACACGCTGCGCAGCCGCGAGCGGGATTATGACATGGTTTATTCCACACGTTACGGGTCTTTTTTGTCGACCGGTGGCGGGTTGAGCCAGATGTACGGGTCGGAAGAGGCCGCATTCAGTCTTTTCAACCCGGCCGGACTGGCCAGTCCACTGGTTGACGCAATCATCGAAGCATCCTTTGATACCGACAATCAGGCGGATCAGGACATGGCGTTGAAGGCGTTGGATCGCGCTTTGCGGTACGAGTTCTTCGTGATCCCCGTAGGATACATCGCTGACCACTGGGTGGCATATTACGATATGTATGAATACCCGGAAAACCTGCCGCCTTATTCGCTGGGCTATCTGGATCTGTGGTGGATCAATCCGGAAAAAGAGGCCGCACTGAAAGCGAAAGGCGCGCTGCGATAACATGGGCGCCTATGTTCTAAGACGTTTGTTGCTGATCATTCCGACCCTTCTGGGCATCATGATCGTCAACTTCACGCTAGTACAATTCGTGCCTGGCGGACCGGTCGAGCAGATCATTGCCCAGATCGAAGGTCAGGGGGATGTTTTCGCCGGTTTTGCGGGTGCGGGCGATGCCGGCGCGGGGTCAGAGCCGGCGGGCGGTGTTTTCGACGACAAATATGTCGGTGCGCGGGGCCTGCCGCCCGAGTTCATCGCTGAACTTGAAAAGGAATTCGGCTTCGACAAACCGCCCCTGGAACGTTTTCTGATCATGATGGGCAACTATCTGACGCTGGACTTCGGCGAGAGCTATTTCCGCTCGATCAGCGTGATTGATCTGGTGCTCGAGAAAATGCCGGTCTCGATCTCGCTGGGCCTGTGGTCAACGCTTATCGCCTATCTGGTTTCGATCCCTCTGGGCATTCGCAAGGCGATCAGGGACGGTTCGCAGTTCGACACGTGGACCAGCGCAGCGATCATCGTGGCCTATGCGATCCCTGGCTTCCTGTTTGCCATTTTGCTGCTGGTGCTTTTCGCCGGTGGATCCTATTGGCAGATCTTCCCGTTGCGGGGGCTTACATCCGACAACTGGGACAGCCTGAGTCTTTTTGGCAAGATCGCAGATTATTTCTGGCATATCGCGTTGCCGACCATTGCGCTGACGATCTCGGCCTTTGCGACATTGACGCTGCTGACCAAGAACTCTTTTCTTGATGAAATCAAAAAGCAATATGTCATGACCGCCCGCGCCAAAGGCCTGAGCGAACGCAAGGTGCTGTATGGCCATGTGTTCCGCAACGCGATGCTGATCGTCATAGCCGGATTTCCGGCTGTGTTCATCGGCGTGTTCTTCGGAGGTTCGATCATCATCGAAACGATCTTCTCACTTGATGGTCTGGGACGTCTGGGTTTTGAAGCCGCCGTGGCGCGTGATTACCCGGTGATCTTCGGCACGCTGTTCATCTTCGGCCTGATGGGGCTGGTGGTCGGCATCATCAGCGATCTGATGTATGTGCTGGTCGACCCGCGCATCGATTTTGAAAAGCGGGAGGGGTAAATGGCATTGTCCCCCCTGAACCAGCGCCGCTGGAGCAATTTTCGCCGAAACAAGCGCGCCTTCTGGTCGTTGATCATCTTCGCCGTGTTGTTCGGCCTGTCGCTGTTTGCCGAGTTCATCGCCAACGACAAACCGATTCTGGTGAAATACCGGGGCGAGTTTTACATGCCGGTCTTCAACTTCTACGCGGAAACCGAATTTGGCGGAGACTTCCAGACAGAGGCGATCTATCGCGACCCCGAGGTTCAGTGCCTGATAGACAGTGGCGGGCTTGAGCAGTGTTTTGACGATCCCGAAGGCATTATCGAACAGATCGACGCCGGCACGTTCCAGGCGGAGGGGTTCGAGCGTGGCTGGTCGCTTTGGCCGCTGATCCCCTATTCCTACAACACGTCTGTGGATCGCCCCGGGGCTGCACCTTTGCCGCCCAATGGCCAGAACCTGCTGGGCACCGATGACACCAAGCGCGATGTGCTGGCACGGGTGATTTACGGCTTCCGCCTGTCGATCCTGTTCACGCTGCTGGTGACGGGCGCCGCCAGTCTGATCGGTATTTTTGCCGGTGCCATACAGGGTTTCTTTGGCGGTTGGCTGGATCTGATCTTTCAACGGATCATCGAGATCTGGTCAGCGACACCATCGCTTTACGTCATCATCATCATGTTCGCGGTATTGGGGCGAAGTTTCTGGCTGCTGGTCGCGTTGATGATCCTGTTCAGCTGGACCGGGCTGGTTGGCGTGGTGCGCGCAGAATTCCTGCGGGCGCGAAACCTTGAATATGTGCGCGCTGCACGGGCATTGGGTGTGGGCAACATGACCATTATGTTCCGCCACATGCTGCCCAACGCAATGGTGGCCACGCTGACCTTCATGCCCTTCATCGTCACGGGCACCATAGGCGGGCTGGCTTCGCTGGATTATCTGGGTTTTGGTCTTCCGTCTTCGGCCCCCTCGCTGGGGGAGCTCACCTTGCAGGCAAAACAGAACCTTCAGGCCCCATGGCTGGCGTTTACGGCCTTTTTCACCTTTGCCATCATGCTGTCCCTGCTGGTCTTCATCTTTGAAGGCGTGCGGGATGCGTTCGATCCCAGAAAGACCTTCTCATGAGCCTGCTGGATGTAAACAACCTGAAGGTCTCGTTCCGGCAGGATGGTCAGATCAGTGCCGCGGTTCGGGGCGTGTCATTCCATGTCGATCGCGGGGAAACCGTGGCGCTGGTGGGCGAATCCGGATCGGGCAAATCGGTCACCGCGCTCAGCACCGTATCTTTGCTGGGCGACAGCGCGATCGTCGAAGGGTCCGTCACCTATGACGGGCAGGAGATGATCGGCGCCTCGGAGCAACGCCTGATGGAGGTGCGCGGCAATGACATCAGCTTCATTTTCCAAGAGCCGATGACGTCGCTGAACCCGCTGCACACGATCCAGAAGCAGATGGCGGAATCGCTGGCCCTGCATCAGGGGGTCATGGGTGATGTCGCGCGCGAACGGATTCTTGAACTGTTGAACAAGGTCGGTATTCGCGACCCCGAAGACCGGCTGGACAGCTATCCGCACCAGTTGTCGGGCGGACAGCGGCAGCGCGTGATGATCGCCATGGCGCTGGCGAACAAGCCGGACATCCTGATCGCCGATGAACCGACAACGGCGTTGGATGTGACCATTCAGGCACAGATCCTCGAGTTGCTGGCCAGTTTGCAGAAATCCGAAAACATGGGGATGCTGTTCATCACCCACGATCTGGGCATCGTGCGGCGCATCGCCGACCGGGTCTGTGTGATGAAGGATGGTGAGATCGTCGAGACCGGCGCGACCGCCGAGATCTTCGACAACCCGCAGCACCCCTATACCCGCAAGCTCCTGGCTGCGGAACCTTCGGGCCAGCCAGACGCCGTTGCGACAGATGCCGAGGAAGTCGCGCGCACCGATCACCTGAAGGTCTGGTTCCCGATCCAGCGCGGGTTTCTGAAACGCACGGTCGGCTATGTGAAGGCGGTGAATGACGCCACGCTGAGCGTGCGCGCGGGTGAGACCTTGGGGATCGTGGGCGAAAGCGGGTCGGGCAAGACCACGCTGGCGCTGGCGATCATGCGTCTGATCGCGTCCGAAGGCGGCATCACCTTCCGCGATCAGGATGTTCGAAAATGGTCCACACGAGAGCTGCGCCGACTGCGCAAGGATATGCAGATAGTGTTTCAGGACCCGTTCGGCAGCCTCAGCCCACGCATGACCTGTCAGCAGATCATCGCGGAAGGTCTGGCCATTCACAACATTGATCCTCATCGCGCGCCGCGTGAACTGGTCGCTGAGGTGATGACCGAGGTGGGCCTGGATCCTGCGGCGATGGACCGGTATCCGCACGAGTTTTCGGGCGGTCAGCGTCAGCGCATCGCGATTGCGCGCGCGATGGTCTTGCGCCCCAAGCTGCTGGTTCTGGACGAACCGACCAGCGCGCTGGACATGACGGTTCAGGTTCAGATCGTCGATCTGCTGCGCGATCTGCAAAAGAAATACGGGCTGGCGTATCTGTTCATCAGTCACGACCTGAAAGTTGTGCGGGCGATGTCGCACAAGGTGATCGTCATGCGAAACGGAGATGTGGTTGAAATGGGAACGGCCGAGGATTTGTTCGAAAATGCCCAGACCGACTATACCCGCGAATTGATTGCTGCGGCGGGGTAGGGCGGGTTGTTACCCGCCCGGCCAGAGATCAAAGCCCCAGATATTTCTTGATCTTGTTGAATTTTCTTTTTTGGGTGTCGCCTTTGACCTGTTTTTCGTACTTATGCTTGTACCAGTCTGATTTCTCAGGAAGGTAACGTTCCCAAATGGTTCCGTCTGGCGCTGTTACGAACTCCCAGCACTCATTGTACAATTCTGACTTTGTTTGACCGTTCTCAGGCCAATACCAAGTCGTCTCGTTGCACAGTTTTCCTTTGTTGGTGACGTACCACTTACCGATACCGATGGAGTCGCCATTTTTGCCAACGCCATGCATGACACCGTTGGGAGCCCAATAAAATTTGCTGCCCCGGCTCCAGTTTGACGTTTTCCCTGAAAACAACTGTGCAATTTGCTGGGGATCAGTTGCCGATGCGCCCTTGGGTTTTCCTTTCGCAAGGCCTTCACTGGCAAACAGTGCTAAGGATACTGCGGCAGCTGTGCTCAGGATGGCTTTTGAATATCCCATAACAAAGACTCCTCTCTAGCTCTTTTTAAAGAAATGGGACGTGGTCCCGGATGCCCTCTGACCGGCGGGGCCGATCAGAGGAATTCTGGAAATGTCAGTGTGCGTTGGCCGCTTCGCGTGATGCCGACTTTGGCACCGGCCCGCGCAGTTCTTCATAGTGATCAAAGCTCAGCTTGACCCACCCGGTTCCGCGCGTGGCGCTGGCAAGAGTGCGATGCAACTCATCCTCGGCCACGGCGGGAATCAGAGCGTTGAAAATCTCCCAGCCTGATGCGTTTGGGTTGCCCTCAAATCCCAGAACCTGTCCTTGCAGAGAGCTGATCGTCGGCACCAGGTCGCCAACAAAATCAGAAGGCAGGTGGATTTCGGCGTTCAGGATCGGCTGCAAAACAACGGGCTTGGCCTGTGGCAGCGCTTCGCGCACGGCGTTCTTGCCCGCGGTGCGGAAGGCATAATCGGAACTGTCCACGTTGTGATGTTTGCCGTCATGCAGCGTGACTTTCACATCCACCACCGGAAAGCCCTCGGGGCCTTGCTCCAGCGCGTCTCTGGCGCCCTGTTCCACGGATGGGATGTAATTCTTGGGCACCGCGCCGCCCTTGACCACCTCTTCGAACTGGAACCCAGATCCGCGCGGCAGCGGCGCGACCGAGATCACGACATCCGCGAACTGCCCAGCCCCGCCGGATTGTTTGCGGTGTCTGTGGCGATGTTCGACAGGTGTTCGGATGGTTTCGCGATAGGCGGTTTCGACCGGGTCGGCTTCAATCTCGATCCCGAAATCCTCGGCCAGTTTGGCGGTCACGCGTCGCATGTGCTGCGGACCTTGAGACCCAAGAACGGCGTGGCCGGTAAGCTCATCCTGTTGCAGGTGAAGGCCGGGGTCGATTTCGGCCAGGCGGCTCAGGGCGTTTGACAGGCGCACATCGTCCCGCTCATGCGCGGGCGAGACGATCTGACGATGCGCCACCGGATGCGAGGCTGCCCATTCCGGCAGTTCCGTCGCCGAATTGCTGTCGTAGATATAGCCGGGGTTTAGGTGATCGGATTTCACCGCCAGACCAATCTGCCCGGCCTCAAGCGTGGCGATCTGGGTTTTGGCATCCAGCGTTGTCAGATTGCCGACGGTCTCACCGCCCAAGGCTTCATGGGCTTGCACGCCGTCCCCCAGGCCGCGCAGAACCACGATTTTTCCGATGTGCTTTTTGACATCTGCAAAACCGGCAATGGCGCGGGCGCTGTCTGCGGCCTCGTCGCGCCCGGCGGCGATGTCAAATTCGGGGGCTTCGTGCCGCAGCGCCTTCATCAGACGCGTCAGCCCGTTGCCGTGACTTGCGGCACCCAGGCAGGCGGGAATCAACTGGTGGTTCTTCAGGACCTGTGCCGCCAGATCATAGACCTCGTCACTTGGCGGCTGTTTGTCTTCGATCAGCTGTTCCAGCAGGTTGTCATCGAAATCGGACAGGGTTTCGAGCAGCTCGGTTCGCGCTTCCTGCTCGCGGTCTTCGACGGATTGAGGCAGTTCGATCAGGGCCGAGGGCTGGCCCTCCTGATATTTCCAGGCCCGTTCCGAGATCAGATCAACCGCCCCGATGATCGTATCCCCTTCGCGGATCGGCACCTGACGCAGCGCAATGTGGTGGGTGCAGTATGTTTGCAGAGCGGCGATGATATCGCGGACGCGGCCATTGGGGTTGTCCATCCGGTTGATGAACAGAAAACAGGGGATGCCGGCCTCTTCGACCAATCGCAGGTAGGGCGCGCACAGAACGGCGGCATTCGGGTCGGGGGGCACCACGACCACGGCGGCGTCCGAAATCGCCATTGCAGGGCCGACATAGGCCAGTGCATCGCCGCCCCCATCGACGGCGATCGCGCACCAGGGCTCGTCCAGGTAAGAAAAACCGTGCAAATGCACGGTTCCGGAAACATCGAATGTGGTGGGGCGCCCGTCGAGGCGGCTGATGGCCTCGACAAGCGTAGATTTGCCCGATTGGCTGGGCCCGAGGACGGTGAAAACGCGCATGAGTGTTGTCCCTCTTTCAGGTTGCAGATTGGCTACACGAAAGGGACCGACCGACGCGTTGGCGCCGACAAGGATTGTCTGTATTTTGCCCGCCTCAGACCGCAGAGCGAGATGCCGCCCTACAACATGAGTGTGGGAAAAACCGCAGGCGTGCGTCAAGCCCCTGATGTGTTTTGCGCGTCACGGGCCGAATGTTGCCCGCCGAAAAAGGGTCAGATGGCCGAGCTGTGCCCGGCTTTGCTGAGGTCATAGGCGTCAAAGCTGCGGGCGATCATCCGGGTCAGCGCCCGCGCTTCGGGCGGTATGAAAAGCCCGGCTTCGGTGATTTGCAGCATTCCGTCGAAAGATGCGTTGGCTGCGCGGTACATCTCGTCCAGGTCAGAGGCCGAAATATCGTGATCCCGCAGGATTTCCGCCGAGTCGATCTTGAAATCGCACATCAATGCCTCGATCAGACGGGCACGCAGAATGTC
Organism: Ruegeria sp. AL12; assembly: GCF_056540885.1. Classification (NCBI taxonomy): domain Bacteria; kingdom Pseudomonadati; phylum Pseudomonadota; class Alphaproteobacteria; order Rhodobacterales; family Roseobacteraceae; genus Ruegeria; species Ruegeria sp. AL12. Next base: position 27,807 of record NZ_JBQFXN010000012.1, read on the forward strand.
CTGACCTTTGAAAAGGTGCCCTCGGGAAGTCGAAAACTGCCCATCGCGAATGGCTTTAGTATGGGCAGAGGTGGCCGGAGCGTTCTGCGCGTAACCTTGCGGGAAACGAGAGATCGAGCTGGCCCCGACACCAATCAGAACATCGGCCTGATCGTCGGTGTAACCCTGGAAGTTCCGCTTGAGGCGGCCCGCGCGCAAAGCGTGGGTCAGACCGTCATCCTGAGTGGCGAAATGGTCGATACCGATCTCGGCATAATTGTCCCAAAGGAACAAACGTCGGGCCGTGTCGAACAGTTCAAGGCGCTGTTCCGGTGTGGGCAGGGCGTCCGACGGAATCAGCTGCTGCCGCTTGGCCATCCAAGGCACGTGGGCATAACCGTAGAGTGCCACGCGATCCGGGTTGAGCGACAGGAGTTTCTGCACGCTTTCCGTCATGCGCGCCTTGGTCTGATGTGGCAGACCGTAAAGGATATCCGCATTCAGGCTGGTGATGCCACGTTCACGGATCATGTCGATGGCGTCGCGCGTGGTGTCATAGCTTTGAATACGGCCTATGGTTTTTTGGATTTCGTCATCGAAATCCTGCACCCCGATCGAGGCGCGGTTCATGCCCGCGTCTGCCAGCGCATCCAAACGCGCCTCGTCAATCTCGTTCGGGTCGATCTCGACCGAGAATTCGGCATTCGGCCCCATGGGTACGATACCCAGGATGTGTTGTGCCAATTCGCGCATCAATTGGGCGTTCAGCAATGTTGGTGTGCCGCCGCCCCAGTGCAGGCGCGACAGAACCACTCCTTCAGGTAGACGTGCCGCCAGAAGGTCCAGTTCGGCCTTCAGAACATCGACATAGGCGATTACCGGATTATCGGTTTGTGTCCCTTGTGTTCGGCAGGCACAGAACCAGCATAGCCTGCGGCAGAATGGGACATGAACGTACAGCGAAATTGCACTGCCGGGTTTGATCCCGGAAATCCAGTCGCCGAACATATCTGCTCCCACGTCGTTGCTGAAGTGGGGGGCGGTGGGGTAGCTTGTGTAACGCGGTACTTTCGCGTCAAAAAGTCCAAGCTTTGCCAATTGTGGTTTCACTATCATGGCGATACCCTTATGCGACAGGCGACACAGGTGCTTTGATGGAGATCAAGTGGGAACGCGCATGACAGTAAAAGCACAATTTGACCATTCAAATTGCGGAGATTGCCCGATTCGTCATCGCGCCGTCTGTGCCCGGTGTGATGCCGATGAGCTGGAAGAGCTTGAAAGCATTAAATATTACAGAAGTTTCGAGGCTGGTCAGACGATCATCTGGTCTGGGGATCAGATGAGTTTTGTCGGCTCGGTTGTGGCCGGAATCGCATCGTTGACCCAGACGATGGAAGATGGCCGCACCCAAATGGTTGGTCTGCTGCTGCCAAGCGACTTCGTTGGCCGCCCGGGTCGCGATACTGCGCCCTATGATGTTCAGGCCACGACGGATGTCGTGATGTGCTGTTTCCGCAAAAAACCGTTCGAAGAGTTGATGGACCACACCCCGCATATCGCCCATCGTCTTTTGCAGATGACTTTGGACGAGCTTGATGCCGCCCGCGAGTGGATGCTGGTTCTGGGGCGCAAAACGGCGCGTGAGAAGATTGCCAGCCTGCTGTCGATCATTGCGCGCCGGGACGCTTCGGTCAGCCAAAAGGGTCTGACTGGATCTATCGTGTTCGACCTGCCCCTGACCCGAGAAGCAATGGCGGATTACCTGGGTTTGACATTGGAAACGGTCAGTCGCCAGATATCAGCTTTGAAAAAAGACGGGGTGATCACACTTGAAGGAAAGCGACACGTGACCATCCCCGATCTGGGCCGCCTGATGGAAGAGGCAGGTGACGATTCGGATGGCGGCTTTCCGGTCTGACGTAATCGGCTTTTGACCACGAACAGCCGCCGCAGTCTTTTTCGCGAGATATCTAATTCAGGAGCTCGGCATGGAATTTACCAGTTTGTTGGCAATGCTTTTGGTCGGCGCAATCGCCGGTTGGCTTTCCGGAAAGATCATGGAGGGCAGGGGTTTTGGTCTTTTCGGAAACATAGTTGTCGGAATCGTAGGTGCGTTTCTGGCGGGGTTGATTTTTCCGGCGCTTGGATTCGCCGTTGGCGGCGGCCTGCTGTCATCTATCCTCTTCGCAACAGCAGGTGCCGTGATCCTGTTGTTCCTGATAGGCCTGATCCGCAGAGGATGACAAAAGAGAGGATGACAAAAGCCGCCACGTCGGGCGGCTTTTGAAGGGCGGATCAATGGGCCAGGAATACCGGTACGGTAGACTGCTCCAGCATGTTGCGGGTTGCGCCGCCCAGAATGGCCTCGCGAAAACGGGAATGACCGTAAGCGCCCATGACGATCAGATCCGATTCTGTATCGGATGCGTGACGGTTGAGAATATCCGACACGCGCGTCATGCTTTTGCTCAGCACATCAATCTCACATTTGACCCCGTGTCGGGCCAGCATCTGTGACAGCATTCCGCCCGGATCAGACCGGTCCGGCCCATGGCGGGGCGGATCGATGACCACGATTCGGACCAGCTCGGCCTGTTTCAGGAAGGGCAGGGCGTGACGAATGGCGCACATGGCCTCTACGCTTTCGTTCCAACCTATCATGATATTGCGCGGCACCGACAGCGGCTCGACGTCGTCCGGTACGACCAGAACCGGGCAATGCCCTTCGAACATGGCGGCTTCGATGATCGGCTCGGCCTCGGCACCGCGGTCTTTGCCATAAGGGTGCGGCAGGACCACCAGATCGGAAAACCGTGCCCTATGCGCAACATGGCGTCCGATATCGGCGATCTGCGCGACGCCGTGCTCGGCGGACCAACGAACGCCGGACTTGCCAAGGTAGTCATTGGCAAAGTTCAACAGCTCCTGGGCCTCGGCATTGGCCCGGCTCAGTGTTTCCTGAACGATAAGCGCGTTGGCACCCGCATAGTAATAACCTGTCTGACTGCGATCGACGCCAAGGCACAGGGCTTCGGCATGTGCATCCTGCGATTCTGCCAGGGCCACCATCTGCGCCAGAGCGGCGGGTGCCGTCTGTGTTTCGGTCATGACAGTGAGTAGTGATTTGTAAGTCATTGCGACCTCATGATTCGGGCATTTGGTCTCATGTGACCAGTCGGCCTATTTCCTCTACAATGCGTGTCACAGAAAACGCAGAACTGTCTTGATACAGATCAAAGCAGTAACAGCTGCCGTGCTTCAGAACGGCAGCCAGTCAAATGGGTTTCGCGCGTACAAGAATCAAAAACGCGCGGGGCATGGCAAAGGGACGCAATATGTCGAATTACATCAAGCTGATCGTGCTTGGTCTGATCGCGCTGTTTGCAGCGATCGGAACCAATTATGCACGCGATTTGGCGTATCAGGTACATGCACTGCTGGTGATGCTTATCGCCGGTGGCCTGTTTATCTGGACGCTTCGAAACACTGACGAGCCAGATATTCTAGTCGATCGCTCGGGCGAATACATGGATGACGTGATCCGCTATGGCGTGATCGCTACCGCCTTCTGGGGCGTGGTCGGGTTTCTGGCCGGGACCTTCATCGCGTTTCAGCTCGCCTTTCCGGTGCTGAACTTTGAATGGGCACAGGGGTATCTGAATTTCGGTCGTTTGCGTCCGCTGCACACGTCGGCAGTGATTTTTGCCTTTGGTGGCAACGCGCTGATCGCAACGTCGTTCTACGTCGTTCAACGTACCAGCGCCGCGCGTCTTTGGGGCGGCAATCTGGCCTGGTTCGTTTTCTGGGGCTATCAGCTGTTCATCGTGCTGGCGGCGACGGGCTATGTTCTGGGCGGAACGCAGTCCAAGGAATATGCCGAACCTGAATGGTATGTCGATCTGTGGCTGACCATTGTCTGGGTCGCCTACCTGGCGGTGTTCCTGGGCACGATCGTCAGGCGGAAAGAGCCGCATATCTATGTGGCCAACTGGTTCTACCTCGCCTTTATCGTCACCGTCGCGATGCTGCACCTGGTCAACAACATGACCGTTCCCGTCAGCATCTGGGGTTCGAAATCGGTCATCGTCTGGTCGGGCGTACAAGACGCCATGATCCAGTGGTGGTACGGCCACAACGCGGTGGGATTCTTCCTGACAGCCGGCTTCCTGGGCATGATGTACTATTTCATCCCGAAACAGGCCGAACGCCCTGTATTCTCGTACAAGCTGTCGATCATCCACTTCTGGGCACTGATCTTCCTGTATATCTGGGCCGGTCCGCACCACCTGCACTATACCGCGCTGCCTGACTGGGCTTCGACGCTGGGCATGGTGTTCTCGGTGGTCCTGTGGATGCCGTCCTGGGGTGGTATGATCAACGGTCTGATGACTCTGTCGGGCGCATGGGACAAGCTGCGCACTGACCCGGTGATCCGGATGATGGTGATCTCGGTCGGCTTCTACGGCATGTCCACCTTCGAAGGCCCGATGATGTCGATCCGCGCGGTGAACTCGCTGTCGCACTACACAGACTGGACCATTGGTCACGTGCACTCGGGCGCGCTGGGCTGGAACGGCATGATCACCTTTGGTGCGCTGTACTTCCTGGTGCCCGTCCTGTGGAAGCGTGAGCGTCTGTACTCGCTGCAAATGGTCAGCTGGCACTTCTGGCTCGCCACCATCGGTATCGTACTTTACGCCGCGTCGATGTGGGTCACCGGTATCATGGAAGGCCTGATGTGGCGCGAAGTGGATGCCAACGGCTTCCTGGTGAACTCGTTCGCCGACACCGTGGCTGCCAAGTTCCCGATGTATGTGGTGCGTGCTCTGGGTGGCGTGATGTTCGTCGCCGGTTCGCTGATCATGTGCTACAACCTGTGGATGACTGTGCGGAAAGCGCCGGCCAAAGAGGCCAGCCTGACCGTCGCGGTCCCGGCTGAATAAGGAGGGCCGGAGCAATGGCAATTCTCGACAAACACAAGATCCTCGAGACCAACGCGACCCTCCTGCTGATCTTCAGCTTTCTGGTCGTGACCATCGGTGGCATCGTTCAGATCACCCCGCTGTTCTATCTTGAGAACACAATCGAAAAGGTGGAGGGCATGCGCCCTTATACCCCTCTCGAAATGGCGGGGCGCGAGATCTATATCCGCGAAGGCTGCTATGTCTGCCACAGCCAGATGATCCGCCCGATGCGGGATGAGGTCGAACGCTATGGCCACTACTCGCTGGCGGCGGAATCGATGTACGATCACCCGTTCCAGTGGGGGTCCAAACGGACCGGACCGGATCTGGCGCGTGTCGGTGGCCGCTATTCTGACCAATGGCATGTCGACCACCTGCGGGATCCGCAATCCGTTGTGCCGGAATCGGTGATGCCGAAATACGGCTTCCTCGAACATCGCAAAATTGACGGAAAGTACATCGGTGATGTGATGGCCGCCAATGCTCTGGTCGGTACGCCATATACCGAAGAGATGCTGGAAAACGCACAAGCCGACTTCCTCGCTCAGGCTGACCCGGACAGCGACTATGACGGGCTGCTCGAGCGCTATGGCGACAAGGTCAACGTGCGCAACTTCGACGGCCAGCCCGAGTTGACCGAAGCTGATGCGTTGGTTGCCTATCTTCAGATGTTGGGCACGTTGGTCGATTTCTCGACCTTCACCCCGGACGCAAGCCGCTAAAGGAGGATCGTGATGGAAGAATACACAATTCTCAGGCAGTTCGCGGATAGCTGGATGCTGCTGCTGTTGTTCGCCTTCTTCGTTGGTATCGTCATCTGGGTTTTCCGCCCCAGTGCCAGCAAGGAATACAAGGACACCGCCAACATCCCCTTCCGGCATCAAGACAAACCCGCCACATCCAAGGAGGCGCGGCAATGAGCAAGACACCTGAAAAACAGCCGGGTGATCCGAATACAACCGGCCACAGCTGGGACGGGATCGAAGAGTTCGACAACCCGATGCCGCGCTGGTGGCTATGGACCTTCTACGCCACTATCTTCTGGGGCGTGATCTACACGATCATGTATCCAGCATGGCCCCTGGTGCAGTCGGCAACCGCCGGCGTCATGGGCTGGTCTTCACGGGCTTTGGTCCAGCAGGAGATGGTCGCATTCGAAGAGGCAAATGCACCCTGGAACGCCAAACTAGTGGAAACACCATTGGAAGACATCGCGAAGGACGCTGAGCTTCAGCAATATGCCGTGAACTCTGGCGGTGCCGTGTTCCGTACCTGGTGCGCACAGTGCCACGGTTCTGGTGCGCAGGGCGCGCCGGGTTTCCCGAACCTGCTGGATGATGCCTGGTTGTGGGGTGGTACGATGGAAGATATCGTCTACACCGTCAGCTATGGTATCCGGAACGAAGAAAGTGACGATGCGCGCTATTCCGAGATGCCTGCCTTCGGTGAAATCCTGGAGCATGACGAAATCACGCAGGTGGTTCAGTATGTCATGTCGCTGAGCAACGCTCAGACCGATGACGCGGCGGCACAGGCGGGCAAGGTTGTCTTCGAAGACAATTGCGCGTCCTGCCATGGTGAAGATGGCAAAGGTGACATCTTCCAGGGGGCGCCGAACCTGACCGACGCGATCTGGCTTTATGGCGGTAGCGAAGAAGCTCTGACCGAAACAGTGACTTACAGCCGCTTTGGTGTCATGCCGCCCTGGGATACCCGACTGACCGAGGCGCAGATCCGTGCGGTTTCCGCCTATGTCCACCAGTTGGGTGGTGGCCAGTAAGACCTAGAGGGCACCTTCGGGCGGCTGGCCGCCCGAAGGCTGTAGCACCGGCTGTTCCATCTGTTCGCGCGTTTCCTGAACAGCCGGTGCTTTTTTACACTGAATTCCTGTTGTTTTGCCATTCCGTTCTTTGCAACGACGGCTGATCACCCGCGTTCGGGCAGGGCTGACCCGGGGCTGCGACAATTGGTCGGCACTTGGAAAACTGCATGTCCCACGTGCAGCTGGTATCGCGCCACAAGTAGATTTTCCGCCAAAATAGGCTGAAAATCGGCTAAAATACCTGATCTCCGGTGCCGGCAAGATGGGCTGATCTTTAAAAGATGTTTGCTCGATGCGCTTTTTGACCCATGTCAAAGTTCGCCTAGGCATGATCTGGAACAAGACGTCTTCAGAAGACCCATTTGTGGAGCCAGCCAGTGAGCGATTCCGATCCCGCCCCCAGCCTTTACGCCGCGCGTGAGCCGATTTTTCCAAGACGTGTTTCGGGGCCGTTTCGAAACCTGAAATGGATCATCCTCATCGTGACACTGGGCATCTACTATGTGACACCCTGGATCAGATGGGATCGCGGCCCCAGCCTGCCTGATCAGGCTGTCCTGCTGGATCTTGCAAATCGACGTTTTTATTTCTTCTGGATCGAGATCTGGCCGCACGAATTCTACTTTGTCGCTGGTCTGCTGATCATGGCAGGTTTGGGTCTGTTCCTGTTTACGTCGGCTCTGGGTCGCGTTTGGTGCGGGTATGCATGCCCGCAAACCGTCTGGACGGATCTGTTTATTCTGGTCGAGCGGTGGATTGAAGGCGACAGAAACGCCCGCCTGCGCCTGCACCGTCAGGAAAAGCTTGATTTCCGAAAGGCTCGCTTGCGGGTCACCAAATGGGCGGTCTGGTTTCTGATCGGTTTGGCGACAGGTGGTGCCTGGGTGTTCTATTTCGCGGATGCGCCTACGCTGGCCCGTGATCTTGTGACGGGCAACGCGCATCCCATTGCCTACACGACGATGTTGATCCTGACGGGTACAACCTTCTTCTTCGGCGGGTTCGCCCGCGAGCAGATCTGTATCTATGCCTGCCCTTGGCCGCGCATTCAGGCGGCGATGATGGATGAGGACACGCTGGTTGTCGGCTATCGCGAATGGCGAGGTGAACCGCGCGGCAAAGGCAAGCGGACGGCCGATTCTGAACTGGGGGATTGCATCGACTGCATGGCCTGCGTGAATGTTTGCCCTGTCGGAATCGATATTCGGGATGGCCAGCAGCTGGAATGCATCACCTGTGCCCTTTGCATCGACGCGTGTGATGACATGATGGCCAAGATCGGAAAGCCACGAGGGCTGATCGACTACATGGCGCTGAGCGATGAAGAGCATGAGCGATCCGGCGAGCCCGCCAAGAATGTCTGGAAGCACATTCTGAGGCCGCGTACGATCATGTACACCGCATTGTGGGCGCTGGTCGGGTTCGGGCTGTTGTTTGCGCTCTTCATCCGTTCTGACATCGATCTGACGGTCGCGCCGGTCCGCAACCCCACTTTCGTCACCCTGTCGGACGGTACAATCCGCAACACCTATGACGTTCGTCTGCGCAATAAGCACGGTGAGGACCGTCTGTTCAAACTGTCTTTGGCGGGCGATCCGGCGATGCGACTGGAAATCGAGGGAACCAAAATCGATACTGTGAATGTCACGGCGGATACGGCACAATTGACCCGTGTATATATCGTGGCCTCTCGCGATAGCGATCCGGCCACAGCAGAGGCGACACCAGTACGGATCTGGGTCGAAGACCTCAGCAGCGGCGAACGCGCCTACAAGGACACCACGTTTAACGGACGAGGAAACTGATCATGGCCGAACGTAAATTCACCGGAAAGCACGCTTTGGCCGTGTTTGTCGGCGCTTTTGGCGTGATCATCGCGGTGAACCTCGTGCTGGCGTATAATGCGGTGAAAACCTTTCCCGGGCTGGAGGTCAAGAACTCCTACGTCGCCAGTCAGGAGTTCAACGAGCGCCTGAAAGAGCAGCAGGCGCTGGGCTGGACAGTTCGGGCGGAAACCCAAGGCGGCCTTCTGATCCTGCACATCACCGACGAAAGCGGTGCGCCGGTTGAGGTGAGCGAATTGCAGGCCGTGGTCGGCAGGGCAACCCATGTGCGCGACGACTTCGTGCCGGATTTTACGTTCGACGGTACAGCCTATGCCACGCCTGCTACACTGGGTAAGGGCAACTGGAACATCCGATTGGTGGCGCGTGACGGAAACGGTGCCGAATTCTCGCAGCGCGTCCCGCTTTACGTGAAGGGGTAAGCATGACGGCTCAGCTTTCATCCGGCACAGCAGCCTGTCCGGGCTGCCTTGCGGCCCCGGCCGAACCGGCCCGGCCCATACCGGAGGATGTGCAGATCGCTTTGTCGCTGCCGGGCATTCATTGCTCGGCCTGTATCGCGACGGTCGAGCGTGAGCTGAACGCGCATCCCGGCGTCGAAGACGCCCGGGTGAACCTGACGCTCAAACGCGCGATGATCAAAGCCACGCCGGAAACGCGTGCAAGCGATCTGATCCCGGTGCTTGAACAGGCAGGATTCGAAGCACATGAGCTTGATCCGGGGGCTTTGTCCGCAACGCAGACGGACAAGGCCGGGCGTGATCTTTTGATGCGGCTGGCCGTGGCCGGGTTTGCATCCATGAACGTGATGTTGCTGTCGGTGTCGGTCTGGTCCGGTGCGACGGATGCAACGCGGGACATGTTCCACTGGATTTCAGCGGCCATTGCGCTGCCGGCCATTGCGTTCTCGGCCCAGCCGTTCTTTGCCAATGCCTGGAGCGCCCTGCGCGTGCGACGGCTGAATATGGATGTGCCGATTGTACTGGCGATCCTGTTGGCGCTGGTCACGTCGCTGTGGGAAACCGCGTTGAGCGGTGAACATGCCTATTTCGACGCAGCCCTGACATTGACCTTCTTTCTGCTGGCCGGACGGTATCTGGACTACCGCACCCGTGCCGCGGCGCGATCTGCGGCCGAGGAATTGACCGCGTTGGAAGTTCCCCGCGCCATTCGTGTCGCCGATGGGGTTGAAGATGAAGTTCCCGTTGCCGAGTTGCGCGTCGGTGATCTGATCCTTGTGCGACCGGGTGGGCGCATGCCCGTGGACGGCCAGATCGTGTCGGGTCAGTCCGAACTGGATCGATCCCTTCTGACGGGTGAGACGGTGCCAGTCTTTGCCGAGGCCGGGCAGGCTGTGAGCGCGGGTGAAGTCAACCTGACGGGTCCGTTGACAATCCGGGCAACGGCGGTGGGTGAAGACACGTCGCTCCATCGTATGGCTGATCTGGTCGCCATTGCCGAGTCTGGCCGGTCCCGGTACACCTCGTTGGCCGACAAGGCCGCCAAGCTGTATGCGCCCGGCGTTCACATTCTGTCGGTGCTCAGCTTTGTTGGGTGGTATATCTATTCCGGTGACTTGCGCACGGCGCTGAATATCGCGGCGGCTGTTCTGATTATTACCTGCCCCTGTGCGTTGGGTCTGGCCGTGCCAGCGGTAACCACGGCCGCGTCGGGCCGGTTGTTCCGCAAGGGAATGCTGATCAAGCACGCCACGGCACTGGAGCGGCTGTCCGAAGCCGACACGGTTGTATTCGACAAGACAGGCACGCTGACATCCGGCGCGCCGGAACTGGTCAATCTGGCAGACCATGCACGCGCCAAGGTCGAGGTCGCTCTGGCGCTGGCCGAGGCTTCTGCACATCCCTTGTCCGTATCACTGGCAAAAGCGGCGCGCGCGGCAGGGATCAAACCAGCAAATGTGCGGGGAATAGCCGAGGTTCCCGGCTATGGCACCGAGGGCGAATTCCGTGGTCAACGTGTTCGTCTGGGGCGGGCGGCCTGGGTCGGCGCGGATCAGGGCACCGATACTTCGGCCTGGCTTGCAATCGGCGAGGACGCACCCGTGGCCTTCCGATTCTCGGACGCGTTGCGCCCGGGCGCCGCTGAGGCGGTGGATGCCCTGCGTGCCTCGGGCAAACGTGTACTTTTGATTTCAGGGGATTCGCAGGGGGCGGTGCGCGCCTTGGCCGAAAAACTGGGAATCACGGATTGGATCGCCGAGGCTTTGCCGCAGGACAAGGCAAGACGCATTCAGGATCTCAGCGATGAAGGCCACAAAGTTCTGATGGTTGGCGACGGGCTGAACGATACCGCCGCTTTGGCCGGGGCGCATGTGTCGATCTCTCCGGCCTCTGCGCTGGATGCGGCGCGGGTCGCGTCGGATATCGTGCTGTTGGGCAATGATCTTTCGCCCATTGCGGATGCGTGTGACACGGCCGTCAAAGCCACCAGACGCATTCGCGAAAACTTCCAGATCGCAACCGTTTACAACGTGATCGCCGTTCCTCTGGCCGTGATCGGATTGGCGACACCGCTGATCGCGGCCCTGGCGATGTCGACCTCGTCCATTACCGTGTCCCTGAACGCCCTGCGGCTGAGGTAACCTGAATGGAAGTGCTTGCTTATCTGATCCCGATTTCCCTGTTCCTGGGGGGCGTTGGTCTGGCTGCCTTCGTATATACCGTTCGTACGAACCAGTACGAAGACCCCGAAGGTGATGCGCGCCGGATCCTGAGCGACGAATGGGATGACAAACCCAAACCCTGAACGAATGCCCCATAGAGGCAGAGTTGAACCAACTGCCCTTGAAATTGCCGCAATGCCCGGCTATGTCCGGCCCATCCGCTAGCAGAGAGAACACGCCAAATGGCCACCACCAATCCGATCCAGTTCATTCAGCAAGTCCGTGCCGAAGTCTCCAAGGTCGTCTGGCCGACCCGGCGCGAGGTGCTGTTGACCACGGTAATGGTCTTCATCATGGCGGCGCTGACGGCTGTATTTTTCGCTTTGGTCGATTTGGGTATTCGGGGTGGTCTTCAACTGATCCTGGGTGCTTTCAGCTAGACGGGATCAGCGCGCTGAAACGTCTCTGCCCCCTTGCGCTGCGGGCAATGTCAGAGTAGGTGACGCGGTACTATTCGGAATGGGCGTGTGGCGATTCGGGCTGCGCGCCGCTTTTTATTCCGGATGGTGTGACAAGATTTTAATGACGGGTGTGTCCGGTACGCTTGATGCCCCGAAGACAAACAAGGACGACAGGTTCATGGCGAAACGGTGGTACTCGGTCAGCGTTCTTTCGAATTTCGAAAAGAAGATCGCAGAACAGATCCGCACGTCGGTGGCTGAACAGGGCCTTGAGGACGATATCGACGAAGTTCTGGTGCCCACCGAAGAGGTGATCGAAGTGCGCCGGGGCAAGAAGGTCACGACCGAACGCCGCTTTATGCCTGGTTACGTTCTGGTGCATATGGAAATGTCGGATCAGGGGTATCACCTGATCAACTCGATCAACCGCGTCACTGGTTTCCTGGGCCCGCAAGGCCGCCCGATGCCGATGCGCGACGCCGAAGTGAATCAGATCCTGAACCGTGTTCAGGAAGGTGAAGAAGCACCCAAGCTGATGATCAGCTTCGAGGTCGGCGAGAAGGTCAAAGTCAACGACGGCCCGTTCGAAGATTTCGACGGTATGGTCGAAGGTGTGGACGACGAGAACCAGAAGCTGAAGGTTTCGGTTTCGATCTTCGGCCGGGAAACTCCGGTCGAGCTGGATTTCACGCAGGTCACCAAGCAAAGCTGAGGAAATGTTTCTCGAGAATTGAAACGCCGCGATGCCAAGGGCAACGCGGCGTTTTTTGTTTGGGTATTCGCTGAAAACGTATCGACCTATTGCGCCTGAACCATGGCCGCGCGCAAGAGTTGCGGGCGGTCGGTCTGGGAAGGCAGGAACACAGCCTGCGATCCGGCGTCCAGTGCCGACAGGCTTGCGTCATACCACTGCATCGCAAGATCGCGACGTTTCTGCACACCGAAGCCTTCGCGCAGATGGTGGCCAATCAGCTCGCCATAGGCGGGCTCACCCATTGCGACCAGCATCAGGGCAGACCCAAGCGCGGCATCCATGTTGTCCTGACGATAGCCAATCGCAAGGCAGACCTTGCTTGTTGCGGCAAGATCTTGGGGGCTGAGGCCCGAGTCCAGCGCCAGCTTGCGCATCTGGGTTTCAGCCTCGGTTTTCGAGTTGATCGACAGGGCATCAACCTGAGGCGCCACCATTTCACCATACGAGTCGCATTGGGCACTCACCTGATCCGGCGTGAGCCCCTGGATATCCTGAATCAGATCTTCACCGCGCGCCATCGCGTAGCTGCGGGCAAGACAGAACTGTTCGCTGAGCGCAAAGTCGGGATCGGACATGTTCGCCAGGGTCGTATAGCCGCCATTGGTAGATGTTTGCAGCATGACCCCGCTACAGCGATTGGCCAGCGACGGGCCTCCGGTGCCGCCGGAAAACAGGCTCGGTAGGCTGGCAGACGTTGTTTCGGTTGTCTCGGGCTCAGGTTCTTGCGGTGTCGCAACCGGAACAGGTTGTGCCGGGGCGTTTTGTGCCGGAGCCTGAGGGGCAGTAGCCAAAGCGGATCCCGTTTGCACCTGACGGCGATACGCCATTAGAAGCGGTTGGCCCGCAAGTTGAGTGGCCGCCTGTCCACCGCTTGTGGCCCAATAGTAGGCTTGCATCAGAAAGTCATACTGATACGGCTGAAAATCGTAGCCGTTTACAGGATAACCCATCGAGGCCTGATAGCGTTCGATTGCGGACCGGGTGCCACGACCGACCTGACCATCGACCCTTCCTGCATTGTACCCGAAGTAATTGAGCGCGGTCTGAGTTTGCGCGCCTTGCGTGGTCGATGGAATACCTGACCGATAGGTGCGGTTCGATGAAGTTGTTCTCTGAGATTTTTTCTTTTGTTGGTCCTTGCCGATTGCGTAACCAACGATCCCGCCGACGACCGCACCACCAAGAAACTCTCCAGCGTCGGCCCGTGCCGTTTGAGGGATGGCAGCAGCAAGAGAAAAGGCGATGCCAAGAGTTAAAGCTAAACGAAGTATCATAATTAACCTCCACCAATAATCACAATTTTTAAGGAGTATAGCACGGTCATCTGCGTTATGGCGAAGCAAGCGCCAATGTCGCGTTCGATTGGCTGCAAACTGGCGGTTTTACATGTCTTTGCAGATTGTTAGAGGAATTTGAAACCGCGCGGACATTCGCGTTTAATCACGCAGGCAGCAAGAATCCTCTCAGGGTTTGATTCGGTACAACCCGAATGGTGCGCCAACCACTTGTCATCTCTCCTGATCCCATGTAAACGCCGCCTCTATCGTCTTCGGGCGAGATTCTCTCGTGGGAGGTTGCCGGGGTCGCGATCCTGGACCGGACCACGCAACATAATCTGGGTGAGACGCGTTTCACCCAAGTTGAAAGGAAAACCAAATGGCCAAGAAGCTTGCTGGTACAATGAAACTGCAGGTTCCTGCAGGTCAGGCGAACCCGTCGCCGCCAGTTGGTCCTGCGCTGGGTCAGCGCGGCATCAACATCATGGAATTCTGCAAGGCGTTCAACGCCAAGACAGCAGACATGGAGCCCGGCGCTCCGTGCCCGACCGTGATCACCTATTATCAGGACAAGTCCTTCACAATGGACATCAAGACGCCGCCCGCGTCTTATTACCTGAAAAAAGCAGCTGGTCTGAAGCCGGTTGGCAAGCGTAACCGTCCCCGCGGCGCGGAAAACCCAGGTCGTGAGACCGTGGCAACCGTGACCTCGAAGCAGGTTCGCGAAATCGCCGAAGCCAAAATGAAAGATCTGAACGCCAACGACATCGAAGGCGCAATGCAGATCATCCTGGGCTCGGCCCGCTCCATGGGCATCGAGGTGAAGTAAGATGGCAAAACTCGGTAAACGTACCCGCGCTGCGCGCGAAGCCGTCGTCGGCAAGGAAAACCTGTCGGTTGATGAGGCAGTTGCCCTGGTCAAAGCCAACGCAACCGCGAAATTCGACGAGACCATCGAAATCGCGATGAACCTGGGCGTTGACACCCGTCACGCAGACCAAATGGTTCGCGGTGTTGTCGGCCTGCCGAACGGCACCGGCAAAGCGATGCGCGTTGCTGTGTTCGCTCGTGGCCCCAAGGCAGACGAAGCAAAAGAAGCAGGCGCCGATATCGTCGGTGCAGAAGACCTGATGGAAACCATTCAGGGCGGCACCATCGAATTTGATCGCTGCATCGCGACCCCGGACATGATGCCGATTGTCGGTCGTCTGGGTAAAGTTCTGGGTCCTCGCAACCTGATGCCGAACCCCAAAGTTGGCACCGTGACTATGGACGTGAAAGCGGCCGTGGAAGCAGCCAAGGGCGGTGAAGTTCAGTTCAAGGCGGAAAAAGGCGGCGTTGTGCATGCCGGTGTTGGCAAAGCGTCGTTCGACGAAGCCAAACTGGCTGAAAACGTCCGCGCGTTTGTCTCAGCTGTTGCCAAGGCGAAACCGTCGGGCGCCAAAGGCACCTACATGAAGAAAATCGCGCTGAGCTCGACCATGGGCCCCGGTGTGACCGTTGATGTAGCAGAGGCCTCGGGCGAGTAAGTCAGACAAATCTGATGAAAAGAATTGATCCCGGGTGGTGCAAACTGCCCGGGATTTTCATTTTGCCGGGTTCGGTGCGAAGATAAATCGCATGCATTTCAGTTCTAGGAATCGAACGGACCATGGCTATGGAAACTAAGCGCGAACTCCTCCAAAGATTTCTTAAGGGTTTGGAGACCGGTGACGCCATGGCGGCAGCGGTTGTGAATGAAGAGAAGTACATCCAGCACAACCCTCAAACTCACGAAGGCAGCGAAGGTATTGCCGACCTGTTCGCAAGGCTGTCCAAAACCTCACCCAAGGTTACATTTAAAAGGGTTTTCGAGGATGGCGACTTTGCCTTTGCGCATATTGAGTACGATTTCAGTAGCCTGCGCGCCGCGTTCGAGGTGTTTCGGTTCGAAGATGGCAAAGCCGTAGAGCATTGGGACAACATTCAGCCCTTGCGCGGTCCAAACCTTTCTGGGCGTGGAATGCTGGATGGTCACACCGAAGTAACGGACCTGGAGAAGACGGAAGAAAACCGGGCCGCTAGCAGCATGTTTGTAACAGACGTTCTGATAAAGCGCAGGTTTGACAGATTGGCGGACTTTGTTGCAGAGGATCTAAAACAGCACAATCCGGACATGGCCGACGGAATCGTAGCGCTCAAGAACGTGTTGGAAGGAACAAGCGAAAGCGGGACAAAATTTGTCTACAAGCATTTGCATCGGGTTTTGGCAGAGGGAAATTTCGTCCTTTGCATGTGTGAAGGGGAAAGAAATGGGGTGCATTCCAGCTTTTATGATTTGTATCGTTGGGACGCTGATCAGATCGTCGAACATTGGAGCACCATCGAAGCGGTTCCGCCGCGCGAGGAATGGAAAAACGACAACGGAAAGTTCTGAAAACATGCCCTTGGAATTTGGGTGCTGTATGATCTGAATTGGGTGCAATTTACCCCTTGGAAACCCCCTCCATCTGCCCTAAGAAGACCTGCGGAACAAAGCGTGCGATTCGTCGTGCGCTTTGTTTCGTTTCGTCCAAGACGGTGGGTGGGTCCATTCGGTCCCTTAATTCCCTGCCTGAGACGGGTAAGACCAAAGAATTCTGGGGGTCCCACCCTCGGGCGCATTTTGGCCAATCCCGTAACAAGGACCTGAACGCCGGAGCGAAAGCTGCGGCAAATATGAGCCGGGGTGAGATTTCGCCCCTAACTTGGAGAGAACTGTGGATAGAGCCCAGAAAGAGAAAGTGGTCGAGGAACTCGGCCAAATCTTCGAAAGCTCTGGCGTCGTAGTGGTTGCCCACTACGCCGGTCTGACAGTTGCCGAGATGCAGGACCTGCGCGCGCGTGCACGCGAAGCGGGCGGTTCCGTGCGTGTTGCCAAAAACAGGCTCGCCAAAATCGCCCTTGAGGGTAAGCCGTGTGCAAACATGGCCGACCTGCTGACAGGGATGACCGTTCTGACCTATTCCGAGGACCCCGTGGCAGCAGCCAAGGTGGCCGAGGACTTCGCCAAGGAGAACAAAAAGTTCGAAATCCTTGGCGGTGCAATGGGCGAGAACGCTCTGGACCGCAAAGGCGTCGAAGCTGTTTCGAAAATGCCGTCTCGCGAGGAGCTTATTGCTTCGATCGTTGGCTGCATTGGCGCACCTGCTTCGAACATCGCCGGCGCGATTGGCGCACCTGCAAGCAATATCGCAAGCATCCTTTCCACCATCGAAGAGAAGGCGGAAGCTGCGTAAGCGGTTGGCACTGAATGATCTGCGTGGGGCATGTGCCCTGACGTTGGAACACACACTGTAAACGGAAAGAGCTGATAAAATGGCTGATCTGAAAGCACTCGCAGAAAGCATCGTGGGTCTGACCCTGCTGGAAGCACAAGAACTGAAAACCATCCTCAAAGACGAATACGGCATCGAGCCCGCAGCTGGTGGCGCCGTAATGGTCGCAGGTGCAGCTGGCGACGCCGGCGGCGCAGCCGAGGAAGAAAAAACCGAATTCGACGTCGTTCTGAAGAACGCCGGCGCATCGAAAATCAACGTCATCAAAGAAGTTCGCGGCATCACCGGCCTGGGCCTGAAAGAAGCCAAGGAACTGGTCGAAGCCGGCGGCAAGATCAAAGAAGGCGTGGACAAAGCAGAAGCAGAAGACGTCAAAGCCAAGCTGGAAGCAGCTGGCGCCGAAGTCGAACTGGCCTAAGCTTATCCTCAGGTGCATCGCTGATGTGCCGAAAAATTTGGCTGGGTCCGGAGAAATCCGGGTCCAGCCGAACCTGTCTTAGAAAGGGCCTCAAGACGCGAGGCGTTTTCTAAGACACGGTTTTCGGATCGGGAGGCCGCCTTCGGGACGGTGGCCATGAATTGATCCGGACGTGTTGTCTCGATTGTGCAAGATGCCGGGGCCCGACGGTGTCTTTGCCCGCTGAGAACATCGAAAGGTGACATCTGACATGGCTCAAACGTTCCTTGGCCAGAAACGTCTTCGTAAATATTACGGCAAAATCCGCGAAGTGCTGGAAATGCCGAACCTTATTGAGGTACAGAAATCTTCTTATGATCTTTTCCTGCGCTCCGGCGATGCAGAGCAGCCCACCGACGGCGAAGGCATCAAGGGCGTGTTCCAGTCGGTTTTCCCGATCAAGGATTTCAACGAAACCTCCGTTCTGGAATTCGTGAAATACGATCTGGAAAAGCCCAAATACGACGTCGAAGAATGTATGCAACGCGACATGACCTACAGCGCGCCGCTGAAGGTAACACTGCGTTTGATCGTTTTTGATGTCGATGAGGACACCGGCGCAAAATCGGTAAAGGACATAAAGGAACAGGATGTCTTCATGGGCGATATGCCTTTGATGACGCCGAACGGCACTTTTGTCGTGAACGGGACCGAGCGTGTGATCGTATCCCAGATGCATCGTTCGCCCGGCGTGTTCTTTGACCACGACAAGGGCAAGACTCATTCCTCGGGCAAGCTGCTGTTTGCCTGCCGCATCATCCCGTATCGCGGCAGCTGGCTGGACTTCGAGTTCGATGCCAAGGACATCGTGTTCGCCCGGATCGACCGTCGCCGCAAACTGCCGGTGACAACCCTGCTCTATGCGCTGGGTCTGGATCAGGAAGCTATCATGGACGCGTATTACAATACCGTGTCCTACAAGCTGGACAAGAACAAGGGTTGGGTCACACCGTTCTTCCCCGAGCGCGTGCGCGGCACCCGCCCGACCTATGATCTGGTTGACGCTAAATCCGGTGAAGTGATTGCCGAAGCGGGCAAGAAAGTTACCCCGCGCGCGGTCAAGAAGCTGATCGACGAAGGCACCGTCACTGATCTGCTGGTTCCGTTTGATCACATCGTCGGCAAGTTTGTCGCCAAGGACATCATCAACGAAGAAACCGGCGCGATCTATGTCGAAGCCGGTGATGAGCTGACCCTGGAATACGATAAGGATGGCGACCTGATCGGCGGTACCGTCAAGGAACTGATCGACGCGGGTATCACCGACATCCCGGTTCTGGACATCGACAACGTCAATGTCGGCCCATACATGCGCAACACCATGGCTCAGGACAAGAACCTGAACCGTGAAAGCGCGCTGATGGACATCTACCGCGTCATGCGTCCGGGTGAGCCGCCCACCGTCGAGGCCGCGTCGGCTCTGTTCGACACGTTGTTCTTCGACAGCGAGCGGTATGACCTGTCCGCTGTTGGCCGCGTGAAGATGAACATGCGTCTGGCACTGGATGCGCCGGACACCCTGCGTACCCTGCGCCGCGAAGACATCGTGGCCTGCATCAAGGCGCTGGTGGAACTGCGCGACGGCAAAGGCGATGTGGACGATATCGACCACCTCGGCAACCGTCGTGTGCGTTCGGTCGGCGAACTGATGGAAAACCAGTACCGCGTCGGCCTTCTGCGCATGGAGCGTGCCATCAAAGAGCGTATGTCGTCGGTCGAGATCGACACCGTCATGCCGCAGGACCTGATCAACGCGAAACCGGCGGCGGCCGCAGTTCGTGAATTCTTCGGCAGCTCGCAGCTGTCGCAGTTCATGGACCAGACCAACCCGCTGTCCGAGGTTACCCACAAACGCCGTCTTTCGGCGCTTGGCCCCGGTGGTCTGACACGTGAACGTGCGGGCTTTGAGGTGCGCGACGTTCACCCGACCCACTATGGCCGGATGTGCCCGATCGAAACGCCCGAAGGTCCGAACATCGGTCTGATCAACTCGCTGGCCACCTTTGCCCGCGTGAACAAGTACGGCTTCATCGAAACACCTTATCGCGTCGTAAAAGACGGGCAGGTGACCGACGAGGTCCACTACATGTCCGCGACCGAGGAAATGCGTCACACCGTGGCGCAGGCCAACGCGACGTTGGATACGGATGGCAAGTTCATCAACGATCTGGTTTCGACCCGTCAGGCTGGTGACTACACGCTTGCCCCGCGCGAGAATGTGGACCTGATCGACGTGTCGCCGAAACAGCTGGTCTCGGTTGCTGCATCGCTGATCCCGTTCCTTGAAAATGACGACGCCAACCGCGCTCTGATGGGCTCGAACATGCAACGTCAGGCGGTTCCACTGCTGCGGGCCGAGGCGCCGCTGGTCGGTACCGGCATCGAGGAAAAGGTAGCGATCGACTCGGGTGCTGCGATCCAGGCGAAACGCGCCGGTATCATCGACCAGGTCGATGCCCAGCGTATCGTGATCCGCGCCACCGAGGATTTGGAACTGGGCGACGCTGGCGTTGACATCTATCGTCTGCGCAAATTCCAGCGTTCGAACCAGAATACCTGCATCAACCAGCGTCCGCTGATCAAGGTGGGTGACACCGTCCAGAAGGGCGAGGTCATCGCTGATGGTCCGTCGACCGATATGGGTGAACTGGCCCTTGGTAAGAACGTGGTCGTCGCGTTCATGCCGTGGAACGGTTACAACTACGAAGACTCGATCCTGATCTCGGAACGTATCGCGCGTGACGACGTCTTTACCTCGGTCCATATCGAAGAGTTTGAAGTCGCCGCCCGTGACACCAAGCTGGGCCCGGAAGAGATCACCCGCGACATCCCGAATGTCGGTGAAGAAGCGCTGCGCAACCTCGACGAGGCTGGCATTGTTTACATCGGCGCGGATGTTGAGCCGGGCGATATTCTGGTCGGCAAGATCACTCCGAAGGGCGAAAGCCCGATGACCCCGGAAGAAAAGCTGCTGCGCGCCATCTTTGGTGAAAAAGCATCTGACGTGCGCGACACTTCGCTGCGCGTGAAGCCGGGCGACTACGGTACGGTCGTTGAAGTCCGCGTGTTCAACCGTCACGGTGTCGAGAAAGACGAGCGTGCGCTGCAGATCGAGCGTGAGGAAGTCGAACGTCTGGCCCGTGACCGGGACGATGAGCTGGCGATCCTTGACCGCAACATCTATGCGCGTCTGCAAGGTCTGATCCTGGGCAAAACCGCTGTCAAAGGCCCGAAAGGCGTCAAGGCAGGGTCGGTGATCACCGAGGAGCTGCTGGAAACCCTGACCCGTGGTCAGTGGTGGCAGCTGGCGCTGGAAGACGAGCAGGATGCACAGATCGTCGAAGCTCTGAACGAGCAGTACGAAGTGCAAAAGCGCGCTCTGGACGCCCGTTTCGAGGACAAGGTCGAGAAAGTCCGTCGTGGCGACGATCTGCCGCCGGGTGTGATGAAGATGGTCAAAGTCTTCATCGCCGTGAAGCGCAAGTTGCAGCCGGGCGACAAGATGGCTGGTCGTCACGGGAACAAAGGTGTGATTTCCAAGGTTGTTCCGATGGAAGACATGCCGTTCCTGGCCGATGGTACGCCGGTCGACTTCTGTCTGAACCCGCTGGGCGTGCCGTCGCGTATGAACGTCGGTCAGATCCTTGAAACCCATATGGGTTGGGCCGCACGCGGTCTGGGCCTGAACATCGATGAGGCGCTACAGGAATACCGCCGTTCGGGCGATCTGACGCCGGTACGTGACGCGATGAAACACGCCTATGGCGAGGATGTCTATGAAGAGGGCATCAGCGGCATGGACGAGGACCAGCTGATCGAAGCGGCCAGCAACGTCACCCGCGGTGTTCCGATCGCAACCCCGGTCTTTGACGGCGCCAAAGAGGCTGACGTCAACGACGCGCTGGTACGCGCGGGCTTCTCGGAAAGCGGTCAGTCGATCCTGTTCGACGGTCGTACCGGTGAGCAATTCGCGCGTCCGGTGACCGTGGGCATCAAGTACCTGCTGAAACTGCACCACCTGGTGGACGACAAAATCCACGCGCGTTCGACCGGGCCGTACAGCCTGGTTACTCAGCAGCCGCTGGGTGGTAAGGCGCAGTTCGGTGGTCAGCGCTTTGGTGAGATGGAAGTCTGGGCTCTGGAAGCTTACGGCGCCGCCTACACCTTGCAGGAGATGCTCACCGTTAAATCGGATGACGTCGCCGGCCGGACCAAGGTCTATGAGTCGATCGTCAAGGGCGAGGATAACTTTGAAGCGGGCGTACCGGAATCGTTCAACGTTCTGGTTAAAGAAGTCCGTGGCCTCGGCCTGAATATGGAACTCCTGGATGCGGAGGTTGAGGAGTAAGGGCGCTGCCCTTTCTCCCGTCCCCCCTTCCGCAAGATTTGAGGTAACAAATGAACCAGGAAATCACCAACAACCCGTTCAACCCGCTGACGCCCCCGAAGGTTTTCGACGAGATCAAGGTCTCGCTGGCGTCGCCCGAGCGGATCCTGTCTTGGTCCTATGGCGAGATCAAGAAACCCGAAACCATCAACTACCGGACGTTCAAGCCTGAACGCGACGGTCTGTTCTGCGCGCGTATCTTTGGCCCGATCAAAGACTACGAATGCCTGTGCGGCAAATATAAGCGGATGAAGTATCGCGGCGTTGTCTGCGAGAAATGCGGTGTGGAAGTCACCCTGCAAAAAGTCCGCCGCGAGCGTATGGGCCACATCGAACTCGCCGCGCCCGTCGCACATATCTGGTTCCTGAAATCGCTGCCGTCCCGCATCGGTCTGATGCTGGACATGACGCTGCGCGATCTGGAACGCGTTCTGTACTTTGAAAACTATGTCGTCATCGAGCCCGGTCTGACCGACCTGACCTATGGCCAGATGCTGACCGAAGAAGAGTACATGGACGCGCAGGATGCCTATGGCATGGACGCGTTCACCGCCAATATCGGTGCCGAAGCCATCCGTGAGATGCTGGCCCAGATCGATCTGGAAGCCGAAGCCGAGCAGCTGCGCGCTGATCTGGCCGAAGCGACCGGCGAACTGAAGCCCAAGAAGATCATCAAGCGTCTGAAGGTTGTTGAAGCCTTCCTCGAGTCGGGCAACCGGCCCGAATGGATGGTTATGACCGTGATCCCGGTCATTCCGCCGGAACTGCGCCCGCTGGTTCCGCTGGATGGTGGCCGTTTCGCGACTTCGGATCTGAACGATCTGTATCGCCGCGTCATCAACCGGAACAACCGTCTGAAGCGTCTGATCGAACTGCGTGCGCCTGACATCATCGTCCGCAACGAAAAGCGGATGTTGCAGGAATCCGTGGACGCCTTGTTCGACAACGGCCGTCGTGGCCGCGTGATCACCGGTGCCAACAAGCGTCCGCTGAAATCGCTGTCTGACATGCTGAAAGGCAAGCAGGGTCGCTTCCGTCAGAACCTTCTGGGGAAACGCGTCGACTTCTCGGGCCGTTCGGTCATCGTGACCGGTCCGGAACTCAAGCTGCACCAGTGTGGTCTGCCCAAGAAGATGGCGCTGGAGCTGTTCAAGCCATTCATCTACTCGCGCCTTGAAGCCAAGGGCCTGTCTTCGACCGTGAAACAGGCGAAGAAACTGGTCGAGAAAGAGCGTCCCGAAGTGTGGGATATCCTCGACGAGGTGATCCGCGAACACCCTGTCATGCTGAACCGTGCGCCGACGCTGCACCGTTTGGGCATTCAGGCGTTCGAGCCGGTCCTGATCGAAGGCAAAGCCATCCAGCTGCACCCGCTGGTCTGTTCGGCCTTTAACGCCGACTTCGACGGTGACCAGATGGCTGTGCACGTCCCGCTGAGCCTTGAGGCCCAGCTGGAAGCCCGTGTTCTGATGATGTCGACGAACAACGTTCTGTCGCCTGCAAACGGTGCGCCGATCATCGTTCCGTCGCAGGATATGATCCTGGGTCTGTACTATGTGACCCTGGAACGCGAAGGCATGCCGGGCGAAGGCAAGGTCTTTGGATCGATCGAAGAAGTTCAGCACGCGCTGGATGCGGGCGAGGTGCATCTGCACTCGAAAATCACTGCCCGGATCACGCAGATCGACGAGGAAGGCAACGAAGTTCAGAAGCGCTATGAAACCACTCCGGGCCGTCTGCGTTTGGGTGCGTTGCTGCCGATGAACAACAAGGCGCCGTTCGATCTGGTCAACCGTCTGCTGCGGAAGAAAGAAGTGCAGCAGGTGATCGACACCGTCTACCGTTACTGCGGTCAGAAAGAGTCGGTGATCTTCTGTGACCAGATCATGTCGATGGGCTTCAAGGAAGCGTTCAAGGCGGGCATCTCGTTCGGCAAGGATGACATGGTCATTCCGAAGGACAAGTGGAGCATCGTCGATGACACCCGCAGCCAGGTGAAAGACTTTGAACAGCAGTACATGGACGGCCTGATCACTCAGGGCGAAAAGTACAACAAGGTTGTCGATGCTTGGTCGAAGTGTAACGACCGCGTGACCGAGGCAATGATGAGCACGATCTCGGACGTTGCCAAGGCCGAAGACGGGTCGGACATGGAGCCGAACTCGGTCTACATGATGGCCCACTCGGGTGCGCGTGGCTCGGTCACTCAGATGAAACAGCTGGGCGGTATGCGGGGCCTGATGGCCAAACCGAACGGTGACATCATCGAGACGCCGATCATCTCGAACTTCAAGGAAGGTCTGACCGTTCTCGAGTACTTCAACTCGACCCACGGTGCCCGTAAGGGTCTGTCGGATACCGCTCTGAAGACGGCGAACTCGGGTTACTTGACCCGTCGTCTGGTGGACGTGGCGCAAGACTGTATCGTTCGTGAGATCGACTGCGGCACCGAGCGTGCGATCACAGCCGAAGCAGCCGTGAACGACGGTGAGGTTGTCGCCTCGCTGGCCGAGCGCGTGTTGGGCCGTGTAGCCGCTGACGATGTTCTGCGTCCGGGCACCGATGAGGTGATCGTCGCAGCCGGTCAGCTGATCGACGAACGTATGGCCGATACCATCGACGAAGCCGGCGTTCAGTCGATGCGCATCCGCTCGCCTCTGACCTGTGAGTCCGAGGAAGGCGTCTGTGCGACCTGCTATGGTCGTGACCTTGCACGCGGTACGATGGTGAACACAGGTGAAGCTGTCGGCATCATCGCGGCTCAGTCGATCGGTGAACCCGGTACACAGCTGACCATGCGGACCTTCCACATCGGTGGTGTTGCGCAAGGTGGTCAGCAGTCGTTCCAAGAAGCCAGCCAGGAAGGTATCGTTTCCTTCGAGAACCCGCAGATTCTGGTCAACGCAGCCGGCGAAAGCCTGGTCATGGGCCGGAACATGAAGCTGGTGATCAAGGACGAACACGGCGAAGAGCGTGCCAGCCACAAGCTGGGCTACGGCTCCAAGCTGTTCGTCAAGGACGGCACCAAGGTGGCCCGTGGCGACAAGCTGTTCGAGTGGGACCCGTACACCTTGCCGATCATCGCCGAGAAAGCCGGTACTGCGAAATATGTCGATCTGGTTTCGGGCCTCGCTGTCCGCGACGAGACCGACGAAGCAACCGGTATGACGCAGAAGATCGTGATCGACTGGCGCGCCGCCCCCAAAGGCAGCGACCTCAAGCCCGAGATCATTCTGGTTGGCGAAGATGGCGAGCCGGTCCGCAACGATGCGGGCAACCCGGTTCACTATCCGATGTCGGTGGATGCGATCCTGTCGGTCGAAGACGGTCAGAAGGTCGAAGCCGGTGACGTCGTCGCGCGTATCCCGCGCGAAGGTGCCAAGACCAAGGACATCACCGGTGGTCTGCCGCGTGTGGCCGAACTGTTCGAAGCGCGCCGTCCCAAGGATCACGCGATCATCGCCGAGGCCGATGGTTATGTGCGCTTTGGCCGCGACTACAAGAACAAGCGCCGCATCAGCATCGAGCCGGCTGACGAGTCCATGGAGACCATCGAGTACATGGTGCCCAAGGGCAAGCACATCCCGGTCGCCGAAGGGGACTTCATCCAGAAGGGTGAATACCTGATGGACGGTAACCCTGCGCCGCATGACATCCTGTCCATCATGGGTGTCGAAGCGCTGGCCGATTACATGATCGACGAGGTGCAGGACGTGTATCGTCTGCAGGGCGTGAAGATCAACGACAAGCACATCGAGGTCATCGTGCGCCAGATGCTGCAGAAGTGGGAGATCCTGGATTCGGGCGACACCACCCTGCTGAAGGGCGAACATGTCGACAAGCAGGAGTTCGACGCGGCCAACGAGAAGACCATCGCCCGCGGTGGTCGCCCTGCTCAGGGTGAGCCGATCCTGCTGGGGATCACCAAGGCCTCGTTGCAGACGCGCTCGTTCATCTCGGCGGCGTCTTTCCAGGAAACCACACGCGTGCTGACCGAAGCTTCGGTTCAGGGCAAGAAAGACAAGCTGGTTGGCCTGAAAGAGAACGTCATCGTTGGTCGTCTGATTCCCGCCGGTACCGGTGGGGCCACTCAGGCCGTCCGCCACATCGCGCAGTCGCGTGACAACGTGGTCATCGAAGCCCGCCGGGAAGAGGCCGAGGCCGCCGCCGCCCTGGCCGCGCCGATCATGGATGATGATATGGTCGGGGATGAGCTGGACGTTCTGGTCGAAACACCGGAAAGCCGCGAATAAACCACGTCATTCAGAACCAAAAAAGGCCCTGCGATTTCGTGGGGCCTTTTTTTGTCGCCTCTCCTGGTACGCAATTGTGAACCGTAGTGACAGAGCACAGCCTTTGACGCGATTTCATCAGGCTTGTGGTTCTGCAATCGGTGGTTTAGCGCTGTACTGTGTTTTCGGATTATTTTGAGCTGAACAATGGACACCAAAAGCAACTCTTTCGAGGACCGGGTGGCGCGGATCAAAAAGCGTTCGGCAGAAAACACACTCAAGTCGCCTATGCCTCGAACCGAGAGTATCTGGCAACGTCTGGGGTATCCCGCTGCGTTTCTGGGGGCTTTTTTACTGGGTGTTTTTGCGGTCTTCCTGTCCCGCCTGATTCAATACCAATCGGTTGGCATTCCGGTGCCCGGCAAGGTAGGAACGCAGGATTTCGTAAGCCTCGGCCTCGCAGGCGGGGCCTGCATCATGGTTATGCTGTTTCTGAAAGGTAAACTGCGAGAGTTCGCCGGGGCGCTCACGGTTGGTGCGTTGGTGACGACCTTTTCCTTTCATAATTTCGTGTGGAAATATCCTGTGTTTTTCGAACTTGTATACGGGGAAGACTGGGTAGAGTTTGTAAAAGACACGACAGAGCCTTCCAGCCTGAACCTGTTCGGGACCATCCTTCCATTCGGTTGATGATCTCTGCACCCCTTGTGCGTTGTTGACATCCAGCCCGTCTCGGCGGCCAATGCGGGGCGATCAATAGCCCCGGAGCCCGAAGCAGCATGACTCCAAACACCAAAGGCGCTTTGCTGATGATGGGCAGCATGGCTGCCTTTACCCTGAACGATACGCTGGTGAAGGTTGCCTTGCAGGATCTGCCATTGTTTCAGTTGGTGGCCATGCGCGGGTTTCTGGCAGTATTTCTGATCTATGTGCTTGCCCGGTCACTGGGCACGTTGCATCTGAATTTTTCGCGCCATGACAAGTGGCTGGTTGCACTGCGCTGCCTTGCAGAGCTTGCGGCGACATTCTTTTTCCTGACGGCGCTGAAGAACATGCCGCTTGCCAATGTTACGGCCATTCTTCAGGCATTGCCTCTTACAGTAACATTGGGTGCTGCTCTGGTTTTTTCCGAACAGGTTGGTTGGCGACGCGCTTTGGCAATCGCCGTGGGTTTCGTCGGAATGCTGCTGATCGTAAGACCCGGGCCAGAGGGGTTCAGCGTGTATTCCATCTATGCGCTGGTTGCAGTGGTTTCGATTACAGTTCGGGACCTCATCACACGACGCATGTCAGCCGACGTGCCGTCAATGCTGGTTACCCTTGCCACCTCGGTTTCCATAGCGGGGGCTGCGGCAATAGCTTCGGTTTTCGAAGGATGGGTTGCGGTTTCGGTAACGGCGGGTTCTCTGGTCGCGGCGGCGGCCGTGTTTGTGTTGCTTGGCTATTTGTTCAGCGTCATGGTCATGCGGCAGGGAGATGTCGGATTCGTTGCACCGTTCAGATATTCCAGCCTGATCTGGGCGCTCGGGTTGGGTTGGGTCGTGTTTGACGAATGGCCTGACAGCCTGACGATGCTGGGTGCTGTCCTGATCGTGGGTGCCGGTCTGTTCACCTTGTTCCGGGCACGTAAGCGTCAGGGTTTGGCGTGACGCCGTCTGACCATGTCCGGATCAATGGCGAAACGGGTTTGAAACTCGAGCTCCTGCTGCCGGGTAAGAGGGTTGAGCGCGACATCCGTGTTTCTGGTTCGCGGTGAGTCATTGAACCGGTTCAATCCCCGTACCCACATAGGACTATCGGGTCGGGTCACAACGGGCATCGCGCGGTTGATCCTGTTATGGGCAAAATTCATGATCGATTTCTGCTGCCCGCCTTGCACGTACATTCCCAGACCGGCAGTGATCAACGGGCGATGCACACGCGTGGCCCGTATCCCCTCGGAACTGGCGCGGGCCAGATAACCGCAGTTGAAGTCAACGGCGACCATCGCGTGCCTTTCGAACAAGCCAACGCATTCCCTGACACAGCCTCGAAACCGCTCGACAAAATCCACGGCCACTGCATCATCATCGTCGTGGCGAAACTGAAGGCAGGGTTGATCGGAATCGTTCCGCGCCGAATTCAGGACATCCTGCATGATTTTTCTGTGCCGCCCCGGAGGTTTCGCGACTATGCGCACCTGTTTCAGCCCACCGGTCAGATCGTTGAGGCGGTCAAATGCCGGCTTGGGCAGGCAGTCGCCGACCACGATCACCAGTTGGAAATCTTCGTCGGACTGTTTTTTAAAACCGGGCAGGGCGACCGTCTCGAACAGGCGAAACCGTTCTTCCAACCTGTCGTGCTGGTACAGGAATTGCCGTCTTTCTTCGACACTTTCGTGCGTTGTCTGAAAGCCACCAATTGCGGGATAGGAAAACCGGCAAAGGCCGATGACCTGCATTTTCTCAGCGCGCCGCATATCTGGCCTCGAATGCGTCAGGGTCGATCGAGAACCGTACCCGCAAGTCTTCTGCCTGTTCTGGCGTGAAAGGCGACAACTCGCTGGTATCTTTGCGCGCGTGGTCCGAGTCGTTGAAATCGTGCAGCATCCTTACCCACATGGGCGTGTCCGGATAGCTGACCACAGGCATGAACCGGGCGAGCCTGTTGTGCAGCCGGTCAAAGATCGTCCGCCTGCTGCCGGCTTGAACATACATGCCCAGGCCAACGCCCAGCAGCGATCGATAGACCCGAGCGGCCCGAATTCCGCGGGCCTCGCGCCGGGCGATGTACCCTTGATTGAAATCTACACCGACGGACTCGCTCTGCTGCATCAGCCCGGTGTTTTCGACAACAGCAGCGCGGAGGCGTTCTATGAAATCAACGGAAACGGCGTCATCGTCATCATGCCGAAACTGTAGGCAGGGCTGATGCGGGTCCGCGCGGGCGGTGTTGAGCACCTCTCGTACAATCTGCTTATGATCCCCTGGTTCTTTTGCAATGATACGGATCTGTTTGATCCCGGCGGTCAGGTCGCGCAGCCGGTCCGCATGGATCCGAGGCAGGCATGTCCCGGTCAAAACATACAACTCGAACGTCTCATCGGTCTGGGTGCGAAAACCGGGCAGGGTGATCACCTCGAAAAGACGAAAGCGTTCTTCCAGCCGGTCGGGGGCATACAGAAATTGCCGTTGTTCTTCGATCGTATCCCGGTTCAGCCGAAAACCGCCGGTTGCGGGATAGGAAAATCGGCAAAGGCCAATCACTTGCATCTGTAATCCATCAGCAGATATTCGACCCGACTATGCCCTTGCCGCGGTACAGCCGCAACCGGGACAGCGGCGCGCAGGAATGGCAAACCTACAGGCTGCATTCAACGCGCGCGCCTGGGCGCCGGTATCGTGCTGTTGACACTTGGGCCGACTCCCCCTATTACGCGCGTCATCTCGGTGCCGGGGGCCGCCCCGTAGCCGATTCCAGTAATGAACTGGTCAAGGCCCGGACAATTTTATAGTTCGCGCCCTCTGAGAACCAACCGCGACGTTCACCTCGGAATGGGAACGCTCGTGGGTTTTGCGCTTGTGGACGCATAAGTGCAGCGAATTTAGCCGCACGCAACGCGCGTGCATGTCATGTGTGTTGCAAAACGGGGAAAGAACCGGAATGCCAACTATTCAACAGCTGATCCGCAAGCCGCGGCAGCCCAAAGTCAAACGCTCGAAGTCCATGCACCTGGAGCAGTGCCCGCAGAAGCGCGGTGTCTGCACACGTGTCTATACCACAACGCCCAAAAAGCCGAACTCGGCGATGCGTAAGGTTGCCAAGGTGCGCCTGACCAACGGGTTCGAGGTCATCTCGTACATCCCCGGTGAAAGCCACAACCTGCAGGAACACTCGGTTGTTCTGATCCGTGGCGGCCGTGTGAAAGACCTTCCCGGTGTGCGTTACCACATCCTGCGCGGTGTTCTGGATACTCAGGGCGTCAAAGACCGTAAGCAACGTCGTTCGAAATACGGCGCGAAGCGTCCCAAGTAAGAAGGAGAGGCTGATATGTCACGTCGTCACGCCGCCGAAAAACGCGAAGTCCTGCCTGACGCCAAATTCGGCGACAAGGTACTGACCAAATTCATGAACAACCTGATGATCGACGGCAAGAAGTCGGTCGCAGAGCGCATCGTCTACAACGCATTTGACCGCGTTGAGAGCAAGGTAAAGCGCGCTCCGGTCGAAGTGTTCCACGAAGCGCTCGACAACATCAAACCTTCGGTCGAGGTTCGCTCGCGCCGGGTTGGTGGTGCAACCTACCAGGTTCCGGTCGAAGTGCGCCCCGAGCGCCGCGAAGCACTGGCCATCCGCTGGCTGATCACCGCTGCGCGCGGCCGCAACGAAAACACCATGGAAGAACGCCTCGCCGGCGAACTGCTGGACGCCGTACAGTCCCGCGGTACTGCCGTTAAGAAGCGCGAAGACACCCACAAGATGGCCGAGGCGAACAAAGCCTTTAGCCATTACCGCTGGTAATTCTAGAGGCTTATCCAAATGGCACGCGAATATCCGCTCGAACTATACCGTAACTTCGGTATCATGGCGCACATCGATGCAGGCAAGACGACCTGCTCGGAACGCATCCTGTATTATACTGGTAAATCCCACAACATTGGTGAGGTGCACGATGGCGCCGCCACCATGGACTGGATGGAGCAGGAGCAGGAACGCGGCATCACCATCACTTCGGCTGCGACCACCACGTTCTGGGAACGCACCGAGGACGGTAAAACCGCCGATACCCCCAAGCACCGCCTGAACATCATCGACACCCCCGGCCACGTTGACTTCACCATCGAAGTCGAACGCTCGCTGGCGGTTCTCGACGGTGCCGTCTGCGTTCTGGACGCAAACGCCGGTGTTGAGCCCCAGACCGAAACCGTGTGGCGTCAGGCTGACCGCTACAAGGTTCCGCGTATGGTTTTCGTCAACAAGATGGACAAGATCGGCGCAGATTTCTTCAACTGCGTTCGCATGATCGAAGACCGCACCGGCGCACGTGCTGTTCCGGTTGGTATCCCGATCGGCGCCGAATCCGAGCTGGAAGGTCTGATCGACCTGGTCACCATGGAAGAATGGCTGTGGCAGGGTGAAGACCTGGGCGCAAGCTGGATCAAAGCTCCGATCCGCGACAGCCTGAAAGACATGGCTGAAGAATGGCGCGGCAAGATGATCGAAGCGGCCGTCGAAATGGACGACGACGCGATGATGGAATACCTGGAAGGCAATGAGCCCGACGTTCCGACCCTGCGTAAACTGCTGCGCAAGGGCACACTGGAAATCGCGTTCGTTCCGGTGCTGGGTGGTTCTGCGTTCAAGAACAAAGGCGTTCAGCCGCTGCTCAACGCTGTGATCGACTATCTGCCCAGCCCGCTGGACGTTGTCGATTACATGGGCTTCAAACCCGGTGATGAGGACGAAGTTCGGGACATCGCCCGTCGTGCTGACGACAACATGGCGTTCTCGGGTCTGGCGTTCAAAATCATGAACGACCCCTTCGTCGGTTCGCTGACCTTCACCCGGATTTATTCGGGCGTGCTGAACAAGGGTGACTCGATCCTGAACTCGACCAAAGGCAAGAAAGAGCGCATCGGTCGTATGATGATGATGCACTCGAACAACCGGGAAGAGATCGAAGAAGCGTTTGCAGGCGACATCATCGCGCTGGCGGGTCTGAAAGACACCACCACCGGTGACACCCTGTGTGACGCGAAGGATCCGGTGGTTCTGGAAACCATGACCTTCCCCGATCCGGTGATCGAGATCGCGGTCGAGCCCAAAACCAAGGGCGACCAGGAAAAGATGTCTCAGGGTCTGGCCCGTCTGGCCGCCGAAGACCCGTCCTTCCGCGTGGAAACCGACCTGGAATCGGGTCAGACCATCATGAAGGGCATGGGCGAACTTCACCTGGACATCCTGGTTGACCGCCTGAAGCGCGAGTTCAAGGTCGAGGCCAACATCGGTGCGCCGCAGGTGGCCTATCGTGAAACCATCTCGATGCCGGTCGAGCACACCTACACCCACAAGAAACAGTCTGGTGGTTCGGGTCAGTTCGCCGAGGTCAAGCTTGAGATCACTCCGACCGAGCCGGGCGAAGGTTATTCGTTCGAAAGCCGCATCGTTGGTGGTGCTGTTCCGAAGGAATACATCCCGGGTGTCGAAAAAGGCATCCAGTCTGTCATGGACAGCGGCCCTCTGGCTGGCTTCCCCGTGATCGACTTCAAGGTTGCCCTGCTGGACGGTAAGTTCCACGACGTTGACTCGAGCGTTCTGGCGTTCGAAATCGCAGCCCGTATGTGTATGCGTGAAGGCATGCGCAAAGCTGGCGCGAAGCTGCTGGAACCGATCATGAAGGTCGAAGTGATCACCCCGGAAGAATACACCGGCGGTATCATCGGTGACCTGACCTCGCGTCGTGGCCAGGTGTCTGGTCAGGAACCGCGCGGCAACGCAATTGCGATCGACGCGTTCGTTCCGCTGGCGAACATGTTCGGCTACATCAACACCCTGCGTTCGATGTCGTCGGGCCGTGCCCAGTTCACCATGCAGTTCGACCACTACGATCCGGTTCCGCAGAACATCTCGGACGAGATCCAGGCGAAATACGCATAAGCGAAGATTTGAGGGAGCGTGGGTATCACGCTCCCTTCATTACCGAAAAAGGAGGCCATCATGGCAAAGGAAAAGTTTGAGCGTACAAAACCGCACGTCAACATCGGCACGATTGGCCACGTTGACCACGGCAAGACCACGCTGACCGCAG
>NZ_JBQFXN010000013.1:0-37582 GCF_056540885.1 Ruegeria sp. AL12
CGGTCTCTCCCGAGCGTCTCAACCGTCTTTCCAGTCCGTCAGGCCGTCTCTCCGACCCGTCAGCACCGCCTCAGCAGCGCCGGTGAAGGGGGTTCTAAGTATAACAAACAAATCCCGCAAGCGGAAAATACACAAAAACAGAAGAAATTCTTCATAAGTTCATTTATCCATCAATTACAGATACTTAAACAGGATCAATCAAGCGCACCGCCGCTGGCAACCATGTAATGACAGGTCAGAATTCCCGGTTCAGCGCGTTATGCACATGATTACCCACAGACTCACGCCCGAGTCAGGCGGAATCGGCCCTGTTAGACCGGAAAGACAGGTTGGGAATCGGCAGGCGCAGTGCAAGCAGGGCGATGATGGCCGCCAGGTAAGCAAGCGGCTCGATCTGAAATCCTTTTGCCAGCAAGAGGTAATGCATCGCCGCCAACAGTGCGGCCGCGTACACAAGGCAGTGCAACTTGCGCCAGCGCGGTCCCAGTCGGCGCACCGACCAGTTGTTGGAGGTCAATGCCAGCGGAAGCAGAAGAAGGAACGCCGCCATGCCGACCGTTATGTACGGGCGTTTGAGGATATCCGCCCAGATCTGGCTGGGAAGCTGCACATCCAGAACCAGCCACACAAGAAGATGCAAGGCGACGTATACAAACGTGAGCACCCCGATTGCGCGGCGAAACTTCATCAGGTTGAGGCCGACATGCCGGCGCAGGGGCGTGACCGCCAAACCGGCAATCAGCAACTGAAGGGCCAGTTCCCCATATCTGTGCTCCAACGCCTCAATCGGTTCGACCCCCAGACCACCGTTCAGGCCAAGATAAAACAACCAGGGCGCGGGCAACGCCCCCAGCAGATATATGACCCATACCGGAATACGGCGGAGTGTCTGGTTAATCGCCGACATGGTCCTAATAGTTCTTGGTCAGATCCATGCCTTCATAAAGGCTGGCGACCTCTTGTTCATAGCCATTGAACATCAGGGTCGGCTTGCGTGACGCGAAAAGCCCGCCCCCGATCTCGCGCTCTGAAGCCTGAGACCAGCGTGGATGGTCCACGTTGGGGTTCACATTACTGTAGAACCCGTATTCGCGTGGATTGGACATGTTCCAGCTGGTGGGCGGTTCATCCTTTGTAAGCGTGATCCGAACAATCGACTTGATCGATTTGAAGCCGTATTTCCAAGGGACGACCAGACGCAAGGGCGCACCGTTCTGGTTGGGAATCGGGCGGTCGTAAATTCCGGTTGCCATGATTGTCAGGGGGTGGATCGCCTCGTCCAGACGCAAGCCCTCTCGGTATGGCCAATCGAGAACGGGAAACCGCGTTCCCGGCATCTCGTCCGGGCGATAGGCCGTCTCAAAAGCCACATATTTCGCGCCGTCTTGCACGCCCGCCATATTGAGAAGGTCGGCCAGTTCAAACCCGTTCCACGGAATTACCATCGACCAGGCTTCCACACAGCGGAAGCGGTAGATCCGCTCCTCTATGGTCATCTCGGACAGGATGGCCTGAAAATCATAGTCGCCGGGACGGTCGACCAGACCGTCAATCGTGACGCTCCAGGGTTCGGTCACCAGCGTATGAGCATATTTCGCCGGGTCATCTTTTCCGGTCCCGAACTCATAGTAGTTGTTGTAGGTGGTGATCTCTTCCCACGTGTTCGGCTCCAACCCATCCTGTGCTGCCGCCGGTTTGGCCATCGCAGTCAGGCCGACACCTGCCAGCCCGGCCATAACCTGCCGCCGGTTGAGGAACGCCGCCCGGGGGGTGACGTCGGCATGTGTCAAAGTATTGGTCCAGCGATGCGCCATATGGGTCTCCGTCATCTTCAGTGGTCGCTATTGACGTAGTGTGCTGATAGCACAGAGCCACGGAAACAGGCGTAACGATTGAGCGAAGTGATTGTAACGTTCCAATGTGACCGGGCCTTCGAGTAACGTTTTCAGCACCGAAAACCATAGACCCAAGAACTTTTGAAGCCCGGCGGAAAACCGCGGTTTTCGTGGATTACTGTCAGAACACGGGCACAAAACTTTACAACTGCGGGCGCAAGGCTGCACTCTGTCAGACGGGCGCCACGCCAAGCCGAACGCGAGGCAAGGCTGCGATTGCAGTCTTTTGGCCGCAATGGGAGGAAGAATAATGTGTGATATCTGCGTAATGAATGCCGTCAAAGACAAGATGCTGTCTCGTCGCGGGTTCTTCAAAGCTGCCGCCGCTTCGGGTGTTGCAGCAGCCGCAACCGGGGCCGTCGCGCCGGCGGCACTGGCGGCCGGGCATGGCGGTGTCGAAGATATGACCCATACGCTGAGCCCGGATTTCCCGACATGGGGCGGCGAACCCGGCATTTCCGCCGAGCAGGCTTTCAACTTTGCTGATCACGGCTTCAATCTGTTCAACCTGTCAATCAACGAACATACGGGCACGCATATCGATGCGCCGCTTCACTTTTCGGCGGATGGGACGTCGGTTGATGAAATCCCCGTCACGGATCTGGTCGCCCCCTTATGCGTCGTGGACATCGCCGCCCGAGCGGCCGAGGACGCAGACACGCGCGTCACCCCGGACGATCTGAAAGCCTGGGTTGCGGCCAATGGTGATATCCCAGATGGTGCCTGCGTGGCGATGCATTCCGGATGGGCAGGCAAAACCGCCACGGATGAGTTCCGCAATTTCGACGGCGAAGCGCAGCATTACCCGGGCTTCCACGTTGAAGCCGCGCAGATGCTGATGGAGGAGACCGGAGCACGATCAATTGCCGTTGATACCCTGTCTCTTGATCACGGCATGTCCGCGGATTTCGCGACGCATTACGCGTGGTTGCCGTCAGGCCGGTTCGGGATCGAATGTCTGGCTGGGCTGGATCGCGTGCCTGCGTCTGGTGCAACGCTGGTGATCGGCGCACCCAAGCACCAAGGCGGCACCGGCGGGCCGGCGCGGATCTTTGCATTGATCTGACTAATGCCCGGGCGGCCGACCAACGCCCGCCCGGCCACCTTTCCGGCATGATCAAACTTCTGCCACAGTTGCAGACCAAGGCTTCGTGCATTCTTGATCTGTTCGGGACACCTGCCTTCATGTTGCTCAGACCCCTTGTTGTTTCTTTGTCTTTGCTGTGCGGATCGGCATGGGCTGATGTGCAATCGTGCAAAATGCTGTTTGAGCGCGCGCCGCAGGTCCTGAGCGATCTGAACCAGATCGGGTCGGAAGTTTATGAAGACAGCCATCCGGGCCTCGGCTATTCCGCCACTTTTGCAGACCCGTCCTCCAAGATCACGGTTTTCTTCTATGACCATCAACAAAGGGACGTCTCATCCGAAATGGCCCTTGAAAGCTTTAAACAAGCTGCACGCGATATCGCTGCAATAGCTGCGCGGCGCGGTGCCGAGCTTGGTGAAATCAACGCCTATCAGTTGCGTGATCCGTCGCAGGTGTTGCCGTATCGGGCCGAGGCCAAAGCATCAGATGGCCTGTCCGAACTTCTGGCAGTCGGCGTCGTGGAAAATTGTATTGTGAAGCTGAGGTTCACGGCCCAGTTTCAAATGGAGAAAGCGCAGGTCTGGATGAAGGTCCTCAGTGATTATCTGAACAAAGGCTATGGAAAGCCGACATGAAAAAGGCCCGCCAAAAAAGCGGGCCTTTCAGTTCACGGTGTCAGATCAATGCACCACGGCATCGTCCGGGCGGGGTCGCTCGGAAGTTCCCAAACGATCACCGATGATCAAACCATCGGGCCCGGCGGTGACCGGAACGACGTCACCATCCTTGATTTCCCCGGCCAGCAGAGCTTCGGCCAACGGGTTCTGCAAGGCGCGCTGGATGACGCGTTTCAGCGGGCGGGCACCGAAGACCGGGTCATAGCCTTCATTGGCCAGCCATTCCTTGGCGCTGTCATCCAGGGCCAGCTCGATCTTGCGGGCGGCCAGACGTTTTTGCAGACGTGCCATCTGAATATCGACGATGCCATCCATATCGGCCCGCTTGAGGCGGTCAAAGATGATCGTTTCGTCCAGACGGTTCAGGAACTCGGGCCGGAAATGTGCCCGGACCGCATCCATCACGTCGCGCTTGGCCTGTGAACTGTCCGCACCTTCGGGCAACTGGCTGAGCGCCTGAGACCCAAGGTTAGACGTCAGGATGATCAGCGTCTGTTTAAAGTCCACGGTGCGGCCCTGACCATCGGTCAGAACGCCATCGTCCAGAACCTGCAACAGCACGTTGAAGACATCCGGGTGCGCCTTTTCGACCTCGTCGAACAGCACGACCTGATAGGGTCTGCGCCGCACGGCTTCGGTCAGCACACCACCTTCGTCATAACCGACATAGCCCGGAGGGGCACCGATCAGACGGGCGACCGCGTGTTTCTCCATGAACTCGGACATGTCGATGCGCACCATCGCGTTGTCGTCGTCGAACAGGAAATTCGCCACGGCCTTGGTCAGCTCGGTCTTACCCACGCCGGTCGGCCCAAGGAACAGGAACGAGCCGAGCGGGCGGTTTTCGTCATTCAGACCCGCACGCGCACGGCGTACTGCATTGGCAACCGCGGTGACTGCCGCATCCTGACCGATCACGCGCGAATGCAGTTCTTCTTCCATCCGCAGCAGTTTCTCGCGTTCACCTTCCAGCATTTTGGCGGTCGGGATGCCCGTCCAGCGTTCGACAACACTGGCGATCTGTTCGGGACGCACCGTTTCCTCGGCCATCATGGCGTTGCTTTCGGCATTCTCGGCCTCGGACAGCTTTTTCTCAAGCTCGGGGATGATGCCATAGGACAGCTCACCCGCCTTGGCGAGGTTGCCTTCGCGCTTGGCGATTTCCAGATCGGCCCGCGCCTTGTCGAGCTGTTCCTTCAAATCCCGCGCGCCAGCCAGCTTGTCGCGTTCGGCCTGCCACTGCGCGGTCATCTCGGCGGATTTTTCCTGAAGTTCGGCAAGATCCTTCTGCAAGGTTTCCAGGCGATCCTTCGATGCCGCATCGTCTTCCAGCTTCAGCGCCTCTTCCTCGATCTGCATCTGAAGGATCTGACGATCCAGCTGATCAAGCTCTTCGGGCTTGGAGTCCACCTCCATCCGCAGACGCGACGCCGCCTCGTCGACAAGGTCGATGGCCTTGTCGGGCAGGAACCGATCGGTGATATAGCGATGCGACAGGGTCGCCGCCGACACCAGCGCCGAATCCGAGATGCGCACGCCGTGGTGCAGCTCGTACTTCTCTTTGATACCGCGCAGAATGCTGATCGTGTCCTCGACCGTCGGTTCCTGAACCATCACCGGCTGGAAGCGGCGCGCAAGGGCCGCGTCTTTTTCGACGTATTTGCGATACTCGTCCAGTGTGGTCGCACCGATGCAGTGCAGCTCACCCCGTGCAAGCGCAGGCTTGATCAGGTTGGCGGCATCCATCGCACCATCCGATTTGCCCGCGCCAACCAGCGTGTGCATCTCGTCGATGAACAGGATGATCTCACCTGCGGCCTCGGTCACCTCGGTCAGAACAGCCTTGAGGCGTTCTTCAAATTCACCACGGTATTTCGCGCCGGCAATCAGCGCACCCATGTCGAGCGCAAGCAGCTTCTTGTCCTTCAGCGATTCCGGCACGTCGCCGTTGACGATGCGCAGGGCCATGCCCTCGGCGATCGCGGTTTTACCGACGCCGGGTTCACCGATCAGAACCGGGTTATTCTTGGTGCGGCGCGACAGGACCTGCATCGCGCGGCGGATTTCCTCGTCGCGGCCGATGATCGGGTCGATCTTGCCTTCGCTCGCAGCCTCGGTCAGGTCGCGGGCATATTTCTTGAGCGCGTCATAGCCCTCTTCCGCCGTTGCGGTGTCAGCAGTGCGCCCCTTGCGGATATCGTTGATGGCTTCGTTGAGCTTTTGCGCAGATACCGCACCCGCCTCCAGCGCCTCTTTGGCCTTGGATTTGACCATGCACAGCGCCATCAACACGCGTTCGACCGGCACAAAGCTGTCGCCCGCCTTGGTGGCGATCTTTTCGGCCTCGTCCAGAACCTTGGCCGTCTGGCCGTCCATGTAAATCTGGCCGGCATCGCCGCTGACTTTCGGTATCTTGCCCATGGCTGCGTCAAGCGCCTCGACCACGCGGATCGGCGCGCCGCCCGCGCGTGTGATCAGATTGCTTGCCAGCCCCTGATCGTCATCCATCAATGCTTTGAGTATATGTGTGGGCTCCAGCCTCTGGTGCCCCTCGCGCAGCGCAATGGTCTGCGCCGCCTGCACGAACCCCCGTGCCCGTTCAGTGAACTTGTTCAAGTCCATGGTTTTCTCCTTTTCCAAGCGCCCGGTGATTTTGCGCCCGCTTGGCAGCACGCAGTGGTCCGGGCCTTGACCTCAATCTGGGAAACTTCTCCGCCGCTTCAAGAGGCTAGAGAGTGGAAAAACGCCTCAACCACGCGGAATCGTATAGACGGTGTAGCCCCCGGTTTCGGCCACCTGCCGGGCATCGTTCGTCTCGACCAGAGACTGCGCGGCGGCGCTGCCCGTGGGGCAGGATACAAGGTCGGCGGTGTGGTCGAGGAAATTGCCGGTAAAGGCGGTTTCGCCGGTCAACTGGCACCAGTCATCTTCGGACCGATAGCCGCGGACAAGATACAAATCATCATTGGTCGGGGGCGGCGCGGCGCCTGTTTCGGTCTGTGGCGGCGTGTCGGCACAGGCGGCCAGCGTGGCGACGACGGCCAGCGGAACAAGGTGCTTCATGGTCTGTCCCCTTGATGCAATTTTCGTTTCAGAATGGCAGCACCATAGCACAGTTGGGACAATGCGGGGACACCGCTGGCTCGTTTGTCAGCCGAGGGGGTCAACCGCCTTCGATCTGCCGGATCAGCTTTTGCGCCTCGTCATCGCCCTGCTCGGCCGCGAGGCGAAGAAACCTCAGCGCCTTTTCGACATCGCCGGTTTCATAGAGCAACCGGCCGAATTTGCGCTGCGATTTCACATCGCCCAGCTTTGCGGCCCTGCCCCAGAACAACAGGGCCGCTTCCGTGTCCTGGGGCACACCGTCCCGCCCGTGATAGGTCAAAGACCCGAGATTGTGCAGCGCCACGACATTGTTCTGCCTGGCGGCCTGGAAATAATAATCCAGCGCCTGTTCGATGTCCTTGGAGTAGCCGTTCTCGCCGATCTCGTAGATGTAGCCCAGACGCGCCGCGGCATCGGCGCTGCCGTTTCGAGCCGCCATCTTCAGATAGTCGACCGCGCGCTGCATATCGCGCGTCACATGCGTGCCTTCGCGATAGATTACACCGAGGTGCAGCAGAGACGGCTCATATCCGAAGAACGCGGCCCTTTCGTTATAGTACAGCGCCTTGTCGATGTCGGGCGCAACACCTTTCCCGTTCTCGTAGCCATAAGCGACGTTGTGCATCCCCATCGGCAGACCGGTTTCGGCAGCCGCCATGTACCAGGCAAACGCGGTCTCGTGGTCCGCGGGAACGATCTCGCCATCATTATAGAGAGAAGCGAGCGTGTTCATCGCCAGCCCGCTGCCCTCCATCGCGGCCAGTTCCGAAAACTCGAGCGCCATTTCCAGCTTGCCGCCTTTCATGAGCGCCCGGCCAAAGGCGGCGGCGACCTCGGCATCGACATCCTGGTCTTTCAGCAGCAGATCGGCACAGATCGCCATCGCATTCTCGGCGTCCATGTCGGCCCATTTCACCCCGTCGAAATAGGGCGACTGCCCCGGAGCGGCAGCGGCCATCAGGCAGTCACACTCTCCATCCGAATAGTCGGGGTCCTGCGGTGGATCGTCAGGGTCGGGTTCCGGCCGAGGCCACCACACCCAACCGTATCATCCCGTTTTTTCCTGCGTCTTTTCTTGTCTCAATGCGTCACACGCTCTACAGAAGCGCCGATCCCGTCAAGTTTGAAAGGCCGAAACAATGTCCCGAACCGCAGATGACCGCCTGATCGTCGCCCTCGACGTCCCCAACGCGCTGGAAGGGCTGAAGCTGGCCGAGACGCTGGGCGACGCCGTGTCGTT
The DNA here is from genome assembly GCF_056540885.1 of Ruegeria sp. AL12. Taxonomy (NCBI): domain Bacteria; kingdom Pseudomonadati; phylum Pseudomonadota; class Alphaproteobacteria; order Rhodobacterales; family Roseobacteraceae; genus Ruegeria; species Ruegeria sp. AL12. The sequence goes on from NZ_JBQFXN010000013.1 coordinate 8,005, forward strand.
CTACAAGATCGGCCTGGGCATGCTGACAGGCGGCGGGCTGGCACTGGCCAACGAGCTCAAGCAGGAACATGGCAAGCGCATCTTCCTGGACATGAAGCTGTTCGACATCGGCAACACGGTGGAAAACGCGGTGCGGGGGCTGGCGCAGTTCGATCTGGATTTCCTGACCGTGCATGGCGACCCGCATGTGGTGCGCGCCGCCAAGGAAGGGGCGGCGGGCAAGGATCTGAAGATCCTGGCGGTGACAATCCTGACCTCGCTGAACCGCGACGATCTGGATGCCGGCATGATGAAGGCCGGTGACGTTCAGGACATGGTGGTGGAACGCGCCGCCCACGCCTTCGAGGCCGGGGCCGACGGCGTGATCGCCAGCCCGCAGGAGGCCGCCCTGATCCGCGCCCTGCCCCAGGCGGCGGGCCGGCTGATCGTAACCCCCGGCGTGCGTCCGGCAGGCGCGGCACTGGGCGATCAAAAACGTGTGGCCACACCGGCCAGCGCCATCCAGGACGGAGCGGATCATATCGTAGTTGGCCGCCCCATTTATCAGGCCGAAGATCCGAAATCCGCGGCCGCGGCCGTTTTGACCGAGTTAAATTCTCTAAAAACGTGATGAGAAGGGCCTTCGTTTAAACTGGGATTCATGCTGAAAAAACCGCCGCAACAGGTTGACCTTACGTCAATTTTTCGCGAATCCGCGCCAAATCGTCCCTGTGCCAGAAAACACACATTCAAAAAGCGAGTTTTTGAAAAGCGCGCTTAACCCTATCTCAGCCCGAAAATCTTAGCGATTCTTAAGGGGATTTACTCCCCAACGAACCTACTCTTCCTGAGGTTCGTTACTTCCCCCCGCAAAGCGCGGGGGGTTTCTTTTCTCTGAATGATCTTTGATCGATACCACTGGATGATATAAGGAACCCCCAAGACAACTGCGGAACACACGAGGACGCAGATGCCCGGTCTTTGCCGAGATTGCCTGACCCCTTTGACGAACGAACGGCGCTGCACGGCCTGTGGCAGCCCCAGGGTAAAGTCTCATCCCGAACTGTTTGATCTGTCCATCGCGCATATGGATTGCGATGCCTTCTATGCTTCGGTGGAAAAGCGGGACAATCCGGAACTGGCAGACAAGCCTGTCATCATCGGCGGCGGCAAACGCGGTGTTGTGTCCACGGCATGCTACGTGGCCCGAATTCGCGGTGTGCGATCCGCCATGCCCATGTTCAAAGCGCTGCAACTGTGCCCCGATGCCGTCGTGATCAAACCACGCATGTCCGTATATGCCCAGGTGTCACGGGACATCCGCGCCATGATGGACGAACTGACACCAGTGGTCGAACCCCTGTCCCTTGACGAAGCTTTCATGGACCTGTCCGGCACCGAACGCCTGCACGGAGCCCCCCCGGCCGTCATGCTGGCGCGCCTGGTCAAACGCATGAAGGATGAACTGGGTGTGACAGGATCCATCGGGCTGAGTCACAACAAGTTTCTGGCCAAGGTTGCCTCGGACCTCGACAAGCCCCGCGGGTTTTCGGTGATCGGCAAGGCAGAGACGGCAGAGTTTCTGAATGACAAACCCGTAAGGTTGATCTGGGGCATTGGCCCCGCCGCGCAGGAAACACTGGACCGGGCAGGGATTCGAACCTTCAACGACCTGCTGCGTTGGGATCAGGAGGCTTTGACTGCGCGTTTCGGCTCGATGGGGTATCGCCTGTGGCATTTGGCACGGGGTCAGGACAAACGGCGCGTTTCAGCCCATGAACCGATGAAATCCATCAGCAATGAGACCACGTTTTTCGAGGACACCGCCAATATTGATGTTCTGGACGGACATTTGTGGCGCATGGCCCTGAAGGTCTCGGACCGGGCCAAGGCCAAGGATCTGGCTGGCCGGGTCGTTACGCTGAAGCTGAAGAAAGCCAATCACAAGGTTCTGACACGGCGCGTGTCATTGCGGGACGCAACGCAGATCGCGGACAGGATTTATCGCACCGCAAAAGGGCTTTTCGATCAGGTGGGGGATCAGGGGCCGTACCGCCTGTTGGGGTGTGGCCTGTCTGACCTGTGCCCGGCGGATCAGGCCGACATCTCCGGCGACCTGCTTGATCCCGGCGCCGCCCGCAGATCACAGGCCGAGCGGGCCACCGACCAAATCCGCCAGAGGTTCGGCCCGGAAGCAATCGTGAAGGGCCGTGCTTTGCGCTAGTTTCATTCCGCCGCCAGACGATGAGGTTTGGAACCGATCCTGGATATGTCGCGCACCACCTGCCGAAGGAGTTTCGAAAACGTCATGAAATTGGCGTTCGGCGCAATCTTTTCTTCGTCCATATACAAGGCCCGGTCGATTTCAATCTGGATCGCGTGTTGCTGGCGGGTGGGGCGGCCATAAGTCTGAGTCACATAGGCCCCCGCAAACGGGGCATTGCGCACAACATTCAGACCTGCCGCAGCAAACGCCGATTCGACGAGGTCCACGATTTCAGACGAGGCCGAAGCACCGAACCGATCACCCAGCACGATCTCGGGCCGTTTGTTTCGGGTCGTACCAGCCATGGCCACCGCCTCATGCGGCATGGAGTGGCAATCCACCAGTATGGCCTGGCCGAATTTCTCGTGTGATTCGGCCAGCAGGGATTTCAAACGTGCATGATAGGGGCGCCAATAGGTGTCGATACGCAGCCGCGCCTCGTCCATGGTCAGCTTGCCGCTGTAGATTGCCCGTCCATTGGCCACAACGCGGGGTATCACACCCAACCCTGATGCGACCCTGGGGTTGTGCCCATGCCTGCGGGCACCGCTGATCAGCGCCGGGTCCAGTTCATCCAGACTGCGATTCAGGTCCAGATAGGCGCGCGGCATGGTCGCTTTGATCAAAGGCGCGCCATTTTCGGCCGCAGCAGCAAACAATTGATCCACGAAGGCGTCTTCCGAGGATCGAATCACGCTTTGATTCAGAACGGACCGCTTCAAAAACGCTTCTGGATAATTCCGCCCGCTATGCGGAGATGAAAAAACCACGCATGAACTGCGGTTTTCTGGCATATCCAATACAAAGGCTGCGTTCTGCATGATCCCTCCATGTTCGCAATCAACATAGACCGGAAAATAGTTCTACCAAACCCCTTGAACCCCTTTGCGACTCCTTTTATAGACCCCGCTACCGGCGCGGGGTTCCGCGCCCCATTTCGTTATGGGGCTGGGCACGCAAAGGGAAAGTGGGCGGTTAGCTCAGCGGTAGAGCACTTCGTTGACATCGAAGGGGTCACAAGTTCGATCCTTGTACCGCCCACCATGATTTCACTGTTCCGGAGATCCGGGACACCCGAGTAACCCAGGCGCTGGCCACGTCCTTGATGAAGGCGCCGCAGATTGGAGACAGACCATGAAGGTCAAGAACTCGCTCCGCTCGCTCAAGAATCGGCACCGCGACTGCCGTATTGTGCGTCGCAAAGGCCGCGTCTACGTTATCAACAAGACGCAGCGCAAGTTCAAAGCTCGTCAGGGCTGAGAACAGCGAAACATCGTTTTAGAAAACCGCGCTCTTGAGCGCGGTTTTTTTTGTTTTCTGCACCTGTGCGCCCGACGTGCTACCCTTGCTTCGATATTGCGGAGTGTAAAACCCATGCGCGAACACGGCATCGACGTACTGGTGGGGACGACCAAGGGAACGTTCATTATCTCTGGTGATCAGAACAGATCAGGCTGGAAAGTGACGGGCCCGCATTGCGAAGGATGGCCGATCAACCACGTCATCGGCGACAAGGAAACGGGCACGCTTTGGGCCGGGGGCGGTGGTGACTGGCATGGCGCCGGTGTCTGGTGTTCCGAAGACGGCGGTGTGACTTGGCAGGTCGCAAAACTCACCAAGGGCCAAATGGACGAGTGGGCCGCCAACGATCAGGATTTTGCCCAGATGATTGGCTGGACCGGAGAACCCGCACCATTCGCCGATGAGTTTTCTCAGGTCTGGTCTTTGCGTTATCAACATGGAACGTTGTACGCTGGCACAAAACCGGCCCGCCTGCTTGCCAGCCACGACAATGGTCGGACATGGGACACGCTTGAGGGCCTGACAAACCACCCCTCAGCACCCGATTGGAATCCCGGCGGTGCGGGACTGGTCCTGCATACAATCGTGACTGACCCAAATGATTCGAAAAAGCTCTGGGTCGGCATTTCCGCTGCGGGTGTGTTTGCAACCGAGGATGGCGGCGCAAGCTGGGAGCGGCGCAACAGATTGTCCAACGCCGAATCTTGCACGCATCATGATCATCCCGCTGCCCCCAGGGATGGTGAAACGGGTCATTGCGTCCACAACATGGTTCAAGCTCCGGGAACCGCGGATTTGCTCTACCAGCAAAACCATCACGGTGTCTGGCGCTCGGCCGACGGAGGGCGCAGTTGGGATGACATCACCAAAGGCCTGCCATCCACCTTTGGATTTCCGATTCATGTGCACCCACGCGATCCTGACACGATCTGGACATTACCTTTGAACGGAGACAGCATCGGGCGCTATCCACCGGATGCCGCTGCGGCAGTTTGGAAATCCACAAATGGAGGCGCAACATGGCAAGACCAGCGGCGTGGGTTGCCGCAAGAAAGCTGTTTTTTCACTGTTCTGCGACAGGCCATGGCCGGAGACCACCGAGACCCCGCCGGTGTCTATTTCGGGACCAACAGCGGCTCGGTTTTTGCCAGTGTTGATGAAGGGGACACCTGGACGGAAGTCGCGCGCCATTTGCCCACGATCCTTGCAGTTGAGGTACTTGATCGTGAGTGATCCAGACACTTCCCTGTGACGCGGATCTTCCCGTTCAACTCAAGTCGCGCCCGCCCGGAAAAGCCTCGCAAGGGCGCCTGCGCTCATTTGACCAAGTAAATCTGTCGGATTTTCTTGCATCTCGCTGAGAATCGTATAATTGAGCAAATCAGTCGGGATATCGACCGACGCGAAATTCAATTGTTGGGGCAAACTATGCTGAAATCCACAACCTGCCTGGCCGCCGCTCTGTCGGCATTGATCGCAACATCAGCCGCGGCTGAAGGCGAGCTGAACCTTTATTCGTCGCGCCACTATGACACTGACGAACGTCTTTACACGGACTTCGAAGAAGCGACCGGCATCAAGATCAACCGGATCGAAGGCAAGGCGGATGAATTGATTGCGCGCATGGAAGCCGAAGGCGCGAACTCTCCGGCTGACGTCATGCTGACGGTCGACACGTCTCGCCTGGCGCGCGCCAAAGATGCGGGCATTCTGCAAGCAATCGACAGCGAAACCTTGGAGGAGCGCATCCCCGCCAACCTTCAGGACGAAGACAACCAGTGGTTCGGCTTTTCACAGCGCGGTCGGATCATCTTTTACAACAAGGAAAACGTTGCCAATCCGCCGGCCGCTTACGCGGACCTGGCCAAGCCGGAATACAAGGGCCTGATCTGCATCCGGTCCTCGACCAACACCTACAACCAGACCCTGCTCGCTTCGATCATCACACATGAAGGCGCCGAAGCTGCAAAATCCTGGGCCGAAGGCGTTGTCGCCAACATGGCCCGAGACCCGCAGGGCGGTGACACCGACCAGCTGCGTGGCATCGTTTCGGGTGAATGCGACATCGCTGTATCGAACACCTATTACTATGCACGGGCTATCCGCAAAGACGTCAAAGGCCTGTCCTCTGACCTCGACAAGATCGGCTGGGTCTTCCCCAATCAGGACAGCTATGGTGCGCATATGAACCTGTCGGGCGGTGGCGTCGCGGCACACGCGCCGAACAAGGAAAACGCAATCCTGTTCCTCGAGTATCTGGCAAGCGATCAGGCGCAGAAGTACTTCTCGGCGGGCAATGACGAATTCCCGGCAGTGCAGAGCGTTGAGCTGGCGGAATCGGTAAAGGCCCTGGGTGAGTTCAAAGCTGACGACGTGAACCTGTCGGAAGTCGCAAAGAACATCCCGGAAGCACAGAAAATCTTTAACGAAGTCGGCTGGAAGTAATCCACTGCCTCGTCAAAAGCTGGCAGAGGGCGCGGAGTTTCTGCGCCCTTTTCCATTTACACATACAAAATTTTTAAGTAATTTTCCCTTAAATGAAAAATCTTCTCGTTTGTGATCCATGCTCGACAACCTCTCAAACCGCCTTGCCGTCCGTTTGAACGAACTCCGCCACGGGCGCGGGTGGTCCCTGGATCAACTGGCCGCCCACAGCGGAATCAGCCGCGCCACGCTGTCCCGCATGGAGAAAGGAGAGGTCAGCCCCACCGCTGAGAGTCTTGGCCGCCTCTGTGCCGCTTATGATCTGCCGGTGTCACGGCTTTTGATGATGGTCGAAGACAGCTTTGACCCCAAAGTGGCGTTTGAACGCCAGACCGAATGGCGGGATCCCGGAACCGGCTTTACCCGCCGTGCAGTTTCACCGCCTGCAAACGGCTTGAACGCCGAGGTCGTGGAATGTCACCTGCCGCGCGATACGGTCATCACTTACGATGCGCCGCCCAAATCCGGGCAGGAACACCATCTGATCCTGATCGACGGCGCACTGACACTGACAGTTGACGGAACACCCCATGCGCTGAGCGCCGGAGATTGCCTGCGCTATCACCTGTCGGGCCCAACCCGGTTTGAAACCGGGGCATCTCGCGGTGCGCGTTATCTCTTGGTGCTGATATGATCTCGCGTCTGACCGATCTCGATTTCAGCGCGGCAGTGGATGATCTGGCGGGAATCCTCCACGCCTGTGTGCATGAAGGGGCCAGCATCGGCTTTGTCCTTCCGTTTACCGAGGGTGACGCGCGAAAATACTGGCTGCAAAACGTTCGACCTGGGCTGAAATCCGGTGCATTGGAGCTGTTTGTCCTCCACCACAAAGGGCGCATTCAGGGCACGGTGCAACTGATCCCCGCGACCATGCCCAATCAGCCGCACCGCGCGGATGTCGCAAAACTTCTGGTGCACCCGAACGCCAGACGGCGCGGTTTTGGCCGCGCGTTGATGGAAGCCCTCTTTCAACGAACGACAGAGTTGGAGCGCACGATGCTGGTTCTGGATACCCGCAGCACCGACCCTTCTCGATTGCTTTATCTGGACCTTGGATTTCAGATTGCTGGGGAAATTCCGAACTATTGCCGGAACCCGTTCGAAACCAGACTGGAACCCACAACTTACATGTATAAAGAGCTGTCAGCCTGACGCCAAACAGCGGCCGTATAACCGTGGATCATGGATTTTTCCCCAGTGGCCCACGCGAAGTCGTGCGAAAGGTTCGGGGCATTCCCATGCCGCGCTTTTGCGCGGCGCGCGCTGCAACCAGGCCTGAACACAGCGGAACTCAATCGCCCGGCCACCTGAAGGGATGACCGAGCAATCAACTTAGTGCCTTGCGTTTAGAAATGCGCTGACTTCGTGCCTGCGGGCTTTTCCATCGGAGGCGCAAATTTGGTGAGGTCGATACCTTTCACGGCCGATTTGTATTCCTCGGCGGTCGGCATTCGGCCCAAAACAGCCGACAGCACCACCACCGGGGTCGATGCCAGCAGGGATTCGCCTTTCTTTTCCGCCGCGTCCTCAACAACACGCCCCTGGAACAGGCGTGTGGACGTGGCCAGCACAGTGTCACCCTTTGCGGCTTTCTCCTGGTTGCCCATGCAGAGGTTACATCCCGGACGCTCCAGATACAGGATGTTCTCGTATTCCGTCCGCGCTTTGCTCTTTGGGAACAGATCGTCGAATTCAAAGCCTGAATACTTCTGAAGAATGCTCCACTCGCCTTCTTCTTTCAGCTCATCGATGATGTTGTAGGTGGGCGCAGCAACGACCAGAGGGGCCTTGAATTCTACTGTGCCCTTCTCCTGCTCGATGTTTTTCAGCATTTGCGAGACGATGACCAGATCGCCCTTGTGCACCATGCACGATCCAACAAATCCCAGATCGACCTTCTTTTCCCCTTTGTAGTGGGAAACCGGCCGGATCGTATCGTGGGTGTAACGCTTTGAGACATCGGCGTTATTGACATCCGGGTCGGCGATCATGGGTTCGCTGATCTCATCCAGATCAACCACCAGCTCGGCAAAATACTTAGCATTTTCATCCGGTTTCAGGGCGGGCTTTTCACCCGACTTGATTTCCGCGATGCGCGCGTCGGCCTTGTCGATCAGACCTTGCAGTGTCCGGGCCTCGTTATCCATTCCCTTATCGATCATGATCTGGATACGGCTTTTTGCGATTTCCAGAGATTCGATCAACGTGTCATCCGCCGAGATGCAGATCGAGGCCTTGGCCTTCATCTCGGCCGTCCAGTCAGTAAAGGTGAATGCCTGATCCGCCAGCAATGTGCCGATGTGAACTTCGATGATCCGCCCCTGGAACACGTTGTCGCCGAATTTCTTCAGCATCTGCGCCTGGGTGGCGTGAACCACATCGCGGAAATCCATGTGATCCGCCATCTGGCCCTTGAATGTCACCTTGACCGATTCCGGGATCGGCATGGTGGCTTCGCCAGTGGCCAGCGCCAGTGCGACAGTACCCGAGTCAGCGCCAAACGCGACGCCTTTGGACATACGTGTATGCGAGTCGCCACCGATGATGATCGCCCAGTCATCCACGGTGATGTCGTTCAGAACCTTGTGGATGACGTCTGTCATCGAGTGATAAACACCTTTGGGGTCACGCGCGGTGATCAGACCAAAGTTGTTCATGAATTTCATCAGTTTTGGGATATTCGCCTGCGCTTTGGAATCCCAAACCGAAGCAGTGTGACAGCCAGACTGATAGGCGCCGTCAACGGTGGGCGAGATCACCGTAGCCGCCATGGCTTCCAGTTCCTGCGCCGTCATCAGGCCGGTGGTGTCCTGCGAACCGACGATGTTGACCTTCACCCGAACATCCGAGCCCGCATGCAGAACTTTGCCTTCGGCTACGCCGACCGCGTTCTTGTTGAATATCTTTTCAACCGCCGTCAGGCCCTGCCCTTCATGCGATATCTCTTTGGACGGTGCAAAAGCGGATTTCAGCTCGATGCCGAGCGTCTCGGCTGCGAATGTCTGGAGCTTTTTACCAAAGACAATAGCATAAGATCCTCCGGCCTTTATGAACTCGGTCTTTTGCGGCGTGAAGGATGATGACAGATCGACCAGCTCTTTGTCGCCTGCGTCATTGTACAGCTTTTTGTCCTTGGTGTTGATGGTCAGTACCGTTCCGGTCTCGACGGAATATTTCTGCTCGAGGATAGGATTGCCGTCATTGTTCAGGATCGGATTGCCGTCGGCATCCACTTTCTTGACCCAGTTCTTGAGATCGATGCCGATCCCGCCGGTGACGCCGACGGTGGTCAGAAAGATCGGTGAAATCCCGTTTGTACCGGCAACAACCGGCGCGATGTTCACGAATGGAACATAGGGGCTAGCTTGCTTTCCGGTCCACAATGCAACGTTGTTGACACCGGACATGCGCGACGATCCAACGCCCATCGTCCCTTTTTCAGCAACCAGCATGACGCGCTTGTCCGGGTGCTGTTTTTGCAAGTCCTGAATCTCGGCCTGTGCTTCGGGTGAGATCATGCACTTTCCGTGCAATTCGCGGTCCGACCGCGAATGCGCCTGATTGCCGGGCGACAGAAGATCGGTCGAAATATCCCCTTCGGCCGCCACATAGGTCACAACCTTGATTTCTTCTTCGATGTCGGGAAGCCGGGTAAAGAACTCGGCCTTGGCATAGCTTTCCAGAATGTCCCTGGCAACGGCGTTCCCGGCCTCAAAGGCTGTTTTCAGACGGTTGGTATCTGCGTCGTACAGGAACACCTGGGTTTTCAGAACTGCCGCCGCTTTCTGCGCAATCTCTGCGTCATCGCCCAGCGCCAGATCAAGCAGAACCTCTACCGATGGGCCGCCCTTCATATGCGACAGCAATTCAAACGCGAAATCCTGCGAGATTTCTTCGACCGTTGCCTCACCCAGGATGATCTCTTTCAGAAAGCGCGCCTTTTCACCTGCGGCGCTGGTTGTGCCCGGAAGCGTGTTGTAGATGAAATAGTTCAGTGAATCTGCGCGATGCGCGTGACCCGCATCTTTGATCTGCCCTATGATTTCCTGCAAAAGGGCACCGTCTTCGATGGGTTTGGGGTGCAGACCCTGTTCTTTGCGCGTCTCGATTTCGTTCAGGTATTCTGTGTAAAGGCTCATGACGGTTCCGACCATTTAGCTGATGCACCAGGCCACATAAAAACCCGGCACCTTGAATTTGTATGCGGCGGTATACCAAACTGTGCCGACGTGCAAGATACCGATCTGCGACCCAGTGTCCTGCCCTACGGGCGATGCCCGCCGCAATGTCGGGCGGTGCGTCGATCGGAATGTTCGATCCCCTACTCCCCGAAAGCCGCAATAAGCGCTTTCGCCAAGGGCAAAGAAGAATAGCCCACCCGTGAAGGCGTAAGCCCCATCCGCACGACGACCATGTCACGCGAGGGAAAAATTCCGATGGACTGACCGTCATGCCCTTGCAACCAAACCGCGTCTTCAAACGGTGGCAGGTCGCCTGGCGATTTCAACCAAAGATGACCCTTGGCATATTCCCCACCAGACGCCGCAACGGGTTCGAACATCCAGTCCACAAAACCTGTGGGCAAAATCTGCGCGCCGTCCCAAACCCCTTTTTGCAGCAGAAACTGGCCATACCTCGCCCAGTCTCGGGCCGTGGCGTACATATAGCTGGATCCGATGAATGTATCGGCGACATCTGTCTCGATGATCGCCGAAGCCATGCCGAGCGGTTCAAAAAGCGCATCCCGAGGATAGCTCAAACCGCCGTCGGGCAGCTTGTCCTGCCAAACACGGGACAACACGGTGGACGTGCCTGAGGAATAGTTGAAGTCGGTGCCAATGCCGGCTTCCAGTGCACGGTCGGCAGCGAAACCGGCCATGTCATTGCTGAGATACAGCATCCTGGTCACGTCTGACACGTCTCCGTATTCTTCATTCCATTGCAGACCGCTTGTCATCGCCAGCATGTCCGCAACAGTAATGCCTCGCCTTGCGTCTTCTGCCCATTCGGGAAAGCTGTCGACAAGGGTGTCCGATACATTCATCTGACCCGCGTTGATCAACGTTCCGATCAACCCGGCCGTGACCGTCTTGGTCATGGACCAGCCCAGCAACGGTGTGTCTGCGTCGAACCCTTCCGCATAGCGTTCGGCTACGATGCGCCCGCCTTGAACCACCACTACGGCGCGGTACCATTCGCCAAGCAGCGTATCATCCGACAAGACGGCCTGAATTTTGGGATCCTGAGACTGCGCAACGTCGTTTCCTGTTGGCCAAAGACCAGTCAGCGCGGGCTTGGCGGCCTCAAGCCGCTGCGTGCTCAGGGATGTAGCATGCACGTTGGTGCAGCCAAGCCCCTGCCGGAACTGCGACCTGGCGGGCGCGAAGAACCGAAAGAGTCGCGCATGAACAGTCTGAGCCTCTCGATCAACCTCAATCGAAACATGTTTGAGCAGCGGATGCCCCGGGGCCTGCACATCCACTGCAAGGACCTCTTCCGGATCACGTCCGGCAATGAAAACATTCGAACAGACAATCTTGGCCGAGTAATTCGTGCCTACTTTCAACAAATCGGGCGGGGCGATCAGCAGATAACCAAGCAGCCCCACGATGCCCAGAACCACGACACCTATACCCGTTTTCAATACCTTCCTGAACATCCGCTGACCTGCCCTGTTGCTGTCATTTCAGCGCAGGTTAGATACATCCAGCTCGGTTTTGCCACTATTCCGTTGCGTATTCTTCCGACGCTGATCGGCAGGCCCGGCACCTTTCTCGGTGAACGGCTCAGGTCGCCTCCTCGTTTTGATCCTGCGACAACCAAAAGCTTTGCGATTGCTCGGCGAGACGTTGCCAAATCTGTTCACTGAATTCTGGCTTCGCTTCGGCCAAACGGACCATTCTTATTGTCAGCGCCTGTGCAGGCAGGGCGTCTTCAACGCTTACAAGCTGTCCCTGAGCAAGCGGCGCGGCGACCAAAGAATAGGGCAACCAGGCAACACCGATTTCATTCACGGCATATTGCAGAATCGCCAGCGTCAGGGCCGTCTCGGCCTTGGCCACGAGACTGGTTTCGTCGGGCAACCGCGGCGCAATCAAACGGGAAAACACTTGCCCAAGAAAAACATCAGGCGGGTAGACAATCGCAGGAATGGTCTTGCCATCTAATTCCCCGTGCATTGCAGGTGCGCATACCGGGATCAATGTGTCGGCACCAAGCGTTTTCGCCTCAAACGCACTTTCAAGGTTCTGCACCCCACCGTCCGATGCCGCGTACATGATCGCGAAATCGACTTCTTTCGAGATCAGCTGCAACAGGCATTCGTCCTGGTTCCCCGATCGCACCTGAACCGAGATATCGCTGTTTTCGGTCAACATCCGGACCACTTTCGGCGAGACGGTTGTCGTCAGCGCATGCTGGCACACGAGCGACAAAGACTGGCTGGCCTGATCGCTTTCTGTTTTCAAACTGTGACGCAGTTTGTGCAGACGCGCGCTCAGTTCGCGCAGTTCAGGTTCCAACGCCTGAACGCCCGGCATCAGGGATACGGGTTTGCGGCGACGATCAAACAGGGTCGCACCGATACTGCCTTCGATGAGCCGCACCCGACGGGTAAAGGCAGATTGGGTCAGCAGCCGTTTTTCCGCAGCCCGTGTCAGCGATCCGCTGTCCAGCACGGCCAATATGTCGTCGATCCATTCCAAACGCATGTGAACCAGATAGCCCAGGCCTTACTAATATGCAATTTTTGCAACATATCTGCCGAATTTCGAATTAGCAGAGCGGATACACACAGCGTAAATTGACGAAAATCAATATTAGGAATTGTGACATGCATCTTGCGCGCTTTCCCCGCCTTCACCTCGCCCATCTTCCGACACCGCTTGAACCGATGAAGCGGCTTTCCAAAGAACTGGGGGTGGAAATCTGGATCAAGCGCGACGATTGCACCGGCATGTCAACCGGCGGCAACAAGACCCGCAAGCTGGAATTCCTGATGGCCGAAGCAGAAGCGCAGGGCGCCGACATGGTGATGACGCAAGGTGCCACCCAAACCAACCACGGTCGACAAACCGCAGCGTTTGCCGCCAAGCTGGGGCTTGATTGCCATATTCTTCTGGAAGATCGCACCGGCTATCAAGATGGCAACTACAATACAAACGGCAATGTCCTGCTGGACCACTTGCACGGCGCAACCACCCAGAAGTTTCCCGGGGGTCACGATATGCCGGGCGAAATGGAAAAGGCGGCCGCGAAGAAACGGGCAGAAGGCCGCAATGTCTATGTCATTCCCGGCGGCGGCTCGAACCCGACCGGGGCGTTGGGCTATGTAAACGCGGCCTTTGAACTGTTGGGTCAGGCCAATGACAGCGGATTGCGGATTGACCGGCTGGTACATGCAACAGGGTCGTCCGGTACGCAGGCAGGTTTGGTGACGGGAATGTGCGCCATGAATGCGCAGGTGCCGGTGCTTGGCATCGGGACAAGGGCACCTCGGCCAAAGCAGGAACAGATGGTGTACGACCTCGCCTGCAAGACGGCCGAAAAGCTGGGGTGCGCGGGCGTGGTAAAGCGTGAAGATGTCATGGCCAATACCGACTATGTCGGCGAAGGTTATGGCCTGCCCACTGAAAGCGGCATCGAAGCGATCCAGATGTTTGCCGAATTGGAAGGTATCCTTCTGGATCCCTGCTATTCGGCCAAGGGTGCGGCGGGCCTGATCGATCTGGCGCGCAAAGGCGAATTCAAAGACCAACGGGTCGTTTTCCTTCACACGGGCGGCGCGGCGGCTTTGGCGGGGTATGACTTTGCCTTCGATCACAAAGACCGCTGGGTGAATATCTGAGCAATGACGCAGCACCCCATCGGTATTCTTGGCGGCATGGGCCCCGAGGCAACGATCCTCCTCCAGCGCAAGCTGGTCGAGGCCGTGCCGGTGAGCGACGACCGGGACCACATTCCGCTTTTGATCGACATGAACACTCAGGTCCCGTCGCGGATCGCGCATCTGATCGACGGGGCGGGCGAAGATCCGGGGCCGACACTGGCGGCGATGGCACGACGACTTCAGGATGCCGGTGCCATGGCGCTGGCAATGCCCTGCAACACGGCGCATCACTATGCAAAGGCGATCACCGAGGCCGTGACCGTTCCGCTGTTGAACATGGTTGAACTGGCCGCGGATCACGCCGTCGGGACACTCGGGAAGGGGGGGTGCGTTGGTGTGCTCGCTTCTCCGGCGGTGCGCCGTACTGGCCTTTTCGAAACAGCCCTGCAAGCGCGCGGGCTGTCAACCGTTTGGCCAACGGATGAAGGCGCGATGCTGGAGGCGATCCGCGCGATCAAGGTCAACGGTCAAAGCGACAAGGCGCGCGAAACTCTGCGAGCGTCCTCAAGGGCCTTGGTCAAGGCGGGGGCGGACTTGCAGTTTGTCGCTTGCTCTGAATTCTCCCTCATTGCCGACAGCGTCGCGGATGACGCCAATGCAGTGGATACGATTGATCTGCTGGTCCGCGCGATCGTCAGTTTTTCTCAGACGGACCGGCATACGAGGTAAAGGCGCATCTTCCGTTCAATGGCCGGTTGGTGCGCCAAAACGAATCCGTCCGGTCACAAACGCTGCCAAAGCTGGTGCGCGATCTGATCCAAACTGGCCGGATTGGAAAAGGCTGAAATCGTCAACGTCGCACACCATGCATCGTCACCGATCGGCACCAGCAAGCCCTGATCCAGCTCCGCTGAGATCGACGTTTCGGGCATCCAGGCAAATCCGCTGCCGGTCATCAATCTACGTTTGATCGTTTCGACCAGGCTATCGACATATATCGTTTCGGTATTCTGGGGTTTCCGGTCAACGGTGTTTTCAACGACCATGCCCAAGAAGGACGATCGGTCATAGGCCAGATAGGGGATCGGCGGGCCATCCTGCCGGGACAAATCCCAACCCAGTGTCCGCACCGGCTGAGCGGCAGCCACCGGTATCAGACGGTCCTTCAACAGATCCTTACGCTCGAACGCGGTTTCGTCGATCATGGGCGAGACAGTATGGTGATAGTAGCACAGCAGGATATCCACCGCGCCTTCGACCAAAAGATCACAGCAGGTGCTCAGAGAATCGGACAGGACGCGTGTGCGCAAATCGGGGATCTGTTTCTGCAACTCTTCTATGCGGGTTGCCAAAAAATTAACCGCAATGGTGTGCAGAACCGAAAACCGGATGAACCGACTGTCGCCCCGGTCGGCGTCCCGCAGGGATTGGCGGGATTCAGACAGCTGTGAAATTGCCGCCTGGGCAACAGGCAGGAATTGTTTGCCGGCCTCGGTCAATTGAACCGGATAGGTTGCCCGATTGACCAAAGGCAGCCCCACCCAGCTTTCCAACGCTTTGATTCTGCGACTGAATGCGGATTGCGTGATGTTACGTTCATCAGACGCACGGGTGAAGTTCAAGGTCCGGGCGAGGCATTCAAAATCGCGTAGCCAATTCAGATCCAAAGCGTGTCCCCGCTTGTGAAAGAGCATTTTCAGCAAGGGTACAGAAAACTATGCAGAAACAGAATAGTTTGATGAAATGTTCGAATTGGCTCTCGGAAAAGCTCCTGTTCTAGACTTCCGGGCAGGGTGTGGCGGTTGGCCTTGTTTTCAGCCTCCCGTCCGAATGTGTCGCCAAAGGCAAGTTGGCGCGCCCCTATTGCGCGACGGGAAAATCGAACAACGGAAAGAACGACGCCGAACCACGGCGCATTTCAACAGAGGAGAAGACCATGAGAACCAATCTGAAAAAGCTGGGGATGGCTGCTGCGCTCAGCGTCTGCGCTGTGCCGGCATTCGCAACCGAAGAAGTGAAAATCGGCGTGCCATCCTGGACCGGTGCCCAGGCGATTGCCCATGTACTGGGCGCAGTCGTGGAAATGCGCATCGGGGGCAAAGTGGAATATGTGCCCGGCAACAACGCCACGATCTTTCAGGCGATGGATCAGGGCAAGGGCGATATCGACGTTCATCCCGACGTTTGGCTGCCCAACCAGGAAAGCTTCACCAAGAAGTATGTGGACGAAGCGGGCACCGTCACCCTGTCATCGAACCCCTACGAGGGCAATCAGGGTTTCTGCGTCAGCAAAGACTTTGGTGAAGCCAACAACATCACCGACATCGCCGATCTGGGCCGCCCGGATGTGGCCGCATTGATGGACAGTGACGGCAATGGCAAAGGTGAAATGTGGATTGGCGCGCCGGGTTGGGCTTCGGCCAACGTGAACGAAGTCAAAACCCGCGACTATGGTTTACTTGATTTCATTGAGCCGATACGTGCCGAGGAAAGCGTGAAAACCGCGCGGATCAAGGACAGCATCGCCAAGGGCGAAGGCTACGCCTTTTATTGCTACAAGCCGCATGCCGTCTGGTACATGTTCGACGTCCAGATGTTGACCGAGCCACAATTCGACCCGGCAAAATACGTGATGGTCCAACCGTCTGATGACCCGGACTGGTACAACAAATCCAATGTTGCGACCAAGGACGCCCTCAAGAACGTGCAGATTGCGTGGTCCAACACGCTGCCAGAGCGCTCTCCGGCGATTGCCGATTTCTTGGCGAATTTCGCATTGACGGCGGATGATGTCAGCGAGTTCGCCTATGAGATCAGCGGCAAGGGCCGCGACCCGGCGGACGTTGCCCGTGAATGGGTCGAAGCGAACCCGGATCGTGTCGACGCCTGGCTGGGTCTCTGATCTCTCGTCCCAAACAGGGTGGCGGCGATGGACGGCGCCACCCAGATGCGCACCTCTGGGGGACTTATGAGCGACGATACCGTTATTGAAATCTCGAATGTCTGGAAGATTTTCGGGAGCAGGCCCGAGGTGGCGCTGCAGGCAATCCGCGACCGTGGATTGGACAAAGCCCAGGTGTTGGCGGAATACAACTGCGTTGTCGGCGTCGCGGATGTCAGTCTTTCGGTCAACCGGGGCGAGATATTCTGCATCATGGGCCTGTCAGGCAGCGGGAAGTCCACTCTGGTCCGCCATTTCAACCGGCTGTTGGAACCCACCGCAGGCAAGATCGAAATCGAAGGCACGGACGTGATGGCCCTGGGCCCGAAAGAGCTTCAGCAGTTTCGCAACAACAAGATTGGCATGGTCTTTCAGAACTTTGCGCTGATGCCGCATCGGTCTGTGCTGGACAATGTCGCAATGCCGCTGGAAATCCGGCAGGTCAGCAAGAATGAACGCATGCGTCAGGCCGCGGCTATTCTGGATATCGTCGAACTCGGAGCCTGGGGATCGAAATTCGCCCACGAGCTGTCCGGGGGAATGCAGCAACGTGTGGGCCTTGCCCGGGCACTGGCAGCGAACCCGGATGTGTTGTTGATGGACGAACCGTTCTCGGCGTTGGACCCGTTGATCCGTCGGCAATTGCAGGATGAGTTCATTCGACTGAGCAAAATCCTGAAAAAGACGACGATCTTCATCACCCATGATTTGGATGAAGCCGTCCGCATCGGGAATCGGATCGCGATCATGCGCGACGGCAAGGTGGTGCAGATCGGAACGGCCGAAGACATCGTCATGAACCCCGCCGATGACTATGTCGCCGATTTCGTGGCGGGTATCTCAAGGCTCAAGGTGGTGCGTGCCCACGCCGTCATGCGGCCCATACCGGAACATGTCGCGACCCATGGCCCTCTACCCTCGGACGCCCCGCGTGTGAATGAAGGCGAAAACCTGAGCACGCTGATCAATCTGGCAATCGACACCGACAGCGCGATCCTTGTGGAGGACGGCGGCGTGGATGTTGGCGTCATAACCCGTGCCGATCTGTTGCGCACCGTGATCGAAGGAACCGAAGTGTCATGAGTTCTTCAGATGTGAACCCGCTGGAAGATACCGAGAGCGAAGCAGCCCAGGCATATGCCGAAGAGCGGCGCGAAAACATCCGAGCCTTTGTTCGCACCAGCCCCGACTATTACATCCGCAACTTCGACAAGATCGGCGCGTCGTCCCGCTTTACGCCGACTTTCAATCTGATGGCCGGGTTGTTTGGCCCGGTCTGGTTCGGTGCACGGGGCTTGTGGTCATGGGCGTTGCCATTTCTGATCCTCGAAACAATAGCCTACGTGCAGATCGCGCGCGGGTTGTTCGGCGACCTGGCGGCCGAGGCAATGGAACGCATCGCGTCAATTGAAGGGACGCTTGAGCTGCGCCGACAGCAGTTGGCCGCTGCCATCGAAAACAATTCGGACAAGATCGACGTCTATCAGCGAACGGTGGACTCGCTCGAGGAAAACATAGGTGGCATCCGCGCCGAAGCCGAAGCAATGGCTGCTGAAGGGCCATACATCGTTCTGACCGGCCTGATCATTCTGATCATCGTCAAGCTTGTTCAGTCACAGGTGGCAAACTGGGCGCTCGAGGCGCGTTTCTCGGAATGGCTGTCAGATCGTTCAATCCGATCTGCAATGCCGGTATCGCAGATCGTGTTCAGCGCGATCTTCATGGCGCTGATCGTTGCTGCGGCGATGATGCATTACAGCTTTCCGGGGCGTTTCTCGTTGCTCAGCCATTTCCCGACAGACCCCAATATCCGCCTGACCAGCATCACTTGGGTGGAAGATTTCATCGCCTGGTGCGTGCGCAACAGCGAAGCGTTCTTTGACGGGCTGACATTCGGTATCCGTACCCTGCTGGACGCGCTTGAGGTCATCTTGGTGCAGACGCCATGGATCGTGATCGCCAGTCTCATCATTCTGCTGACATGGCTGACTGCGGGCGTCAGCACGGCAATCTACTCGGGCGCGTTTCTGGCCTATATGGGGCTTTTGGGCTTTTGGGAGGGCGCAATGACCACGCTGGCCTTGTTGGGGACAGCGGCGTGCCTGTCTATTGTCATCGGAATTCCACTGGGCATGTTCGCGGCGCGTCGCCCTCGGTTCTATGCTTTCATCCAGCCGATCATGGATTTCATGCAAACCATGCCCGCCTTTGTTTTCATGGTCCCCGTGATCGCGTTTTTTGGTGTCGGCAAGCCGGCGGCAGTCGTGGTCACGATGATTTTCGGTGGTACGCCCGTGGTGCGCCTGACCGTCCTGGGCTTGCGTGGCGTGCCCGAAAGCGTGCGCGAGGCGGCGATCAGTTTCGGCGCCAACAAATGGTATCTGCTCACCAAAGTCGACTTGCCGCTGGCAAGCCCATCGATCCGGGCGGGGATCAATCAGACAATCATGTTGTCACTGGCAATGGTTGTTGTTGCGTCTCTGATCGGTGCCAAAGGGCTGGGCGAGGATGTTCTTGAAGCGTTGCAATACGCGAATGTGGGCCAGGGTATTCTTGCGGGGTTCTCAATCCTGTTCTGTGCCATGATCCTCGATCGGATTGTGCAGGGCGGCCGGAAATGACACCCATCGTGTTTGTTCACGGGTTCCTTGGCGGCAGTCGGCAATGGCAGCGGCAGGTCGAGGCCTTGCGGGGTTACGATGTCATCACGCTGGATCTGCCGGGTTTTGGCGAAAATGCGCAACGTGACGCGTTTTGCAGCATCTCGGGATTCGCGAACTGGGCGCTGAATGAGCTGAAGATGCGCGACATCGAGACATGCCACCTGGTTGGTCACTCGATGGGTGGAATGGTCGCGCAGGAAATGGTTGCCCGTGCGCCCGAACGTGTTGACCGTTTGGTTCTTTATGGCACCGGGTCCGTAGGAGTGCTGCCCGGGCGGTTTGAGACCATCGACACTTCGAAAACCCGTGCCTGTGCAGACGGGCCAAAAGTGACGGCGCGGCGGATTGCGGCAACCTGGTTTCTCGAACGCGAAAACGCCTTGGAATATGAACTTTGCGCCGCGATAGCCCAGAAAAGCAACCTGAAGGCCATGCTGTCTGGTTTGGATGCGATGCATTCCTGGAGCGGCGCTGAAAACCTGCCGGCAATCAGGACCAAGACGCTGATTATCTGGGGGGATCGTGATCGCACCTACCCATGGAGTCAGACGGAACAGCTGTGGCAATCCATTCCGAATGCAAACCTCGCGGTGATACCAAACTCTGCACATGCGACGCATCTGGAAAAAGCTGAACTGTTCAACGGGATATTGCGAGATTACTTGGTTGCCTGATGCATTGTGCCAAACCAATGAACCGGTCAGTTGATGCCATTCCGCGGAAATCCGGATGATCAATTGGGTCGAACGCCATGGTTTGTCAGATAAACCCGTTGATCGGCAGGATTTTCCGTATCAACACGTCGCTGCAAAACCACCAATTCGTGGCCTGATATTCGGCAGGGCCCCAAATACGCTTGCGTCCCTGCCCTCATGCTGGATTCGTGACAAAAGCTACCTTCGCACCATCTGTGCACCCAATCCAACGGCACTGCGCAAACCGATCAGATTTGCAAAACACGGACGTCCGGCATGGACCGGATCGTGGCCAGATCCTGTTCGTAAAGCTCTGTGAACGCTTCAACTATGTCGGAATTCCAGCCCGGCAAGTCGAGCTCTTCCTCGATCTGCTCCGGCCGGGCGTATTCGTCCAGAATATTTGCCATCTCTTCACGTCGGCGGCCGTGATCGATGGCGTCCCCTTTTCTCACGATGTCCAATACATGACGTTGTCCAGCTTCTGTCAAAAGGGAGGACAGGAATGCAAACTCTTCATGAAGTACAGCCTCATCAGGCAGTCCAGCCACGGCGCGGATGATATCCCCCCAGATAAGCGGGGAATTCTCGTGTTCCCACAAGGTGAGCTGAACCTGAGGCGCAAGATCCCGCAGGTCTTCGATCATGCCAAGCCAGCTGAGGCAGCTTAAATCGGTGCTGGCCAGAATGTCCCGCCGATGGTCTTCATGGATCGAGGCCAGAATCTTTGGTATAAAAACCCCGGGGTTCACCAGCCCTGCAAACACTTGAACCTGCACGCCGTCCAGCAGAGTGTCCGTATGGGCTGTTCTATTCCCCGCAAACGGATAGATCTGGCCGTCTTGCAGCGCAGTGCGCCTGGGGCCAAAGAACTTGTCGCTCGATACAACCGCGCGGTCCAGATTCTGGTTTCCGGCAACAAGCTCGGACAATCTGTTCCGTGCGTCTGCATCAGATACACCCTGCAGAATCGAGTCAGACATCACTTTGACGAATAGCCGGGACCGCCGCGGCCCCAGAACCGCAGTTCGGTATTTGGCAAGTACGCTCCTGTTCGCGCCAAGCGAGGACATCACCAGCCCTTCATCCGAAAAGGCAACACCGGCGTGGATGGCAACCTGCATTTTTTCCTTTACCCCTTGGCTTTTCTGCATTGCCGCGTCCGTTACCACTCGCGAGATATTTGCAACGGATGAATTCAGCGTTTTTTGCACGTTCTCAAGAAATCGGGCAATGTCTAAGTTTAGGCTAAAATTCAGGCTTGCAGTCTACTGCCAGAGGAAGTAATCGACAGCCAGTGCCCCTATAGCTCAGCTGGTAGAGCAACTGATTTGTAATCAGTAGGTCCGCGGTTCGAGTCCGTGTGGGGGCACCATAGCATCCACTAAGCCATTGTAAAGCATCAGCTTTATCTCATGATGGAGCTAAGGTAGTGCGTGGCGGAGAACAAAACTGCACCCCACTCATTTGTCAAAGATGGCGTTTTCTACTTTGTGCGGATAGTCCCGAAGGATCTGAAGCAACTCTACACGTCGTCGAAAATCTCACACCTACTGAGAACAAGATCAGCTTCAGTGGTAGCATCACGGGCTACAAGAGCTGCACAACAGCTTAACGAATAATGGTATCACCTTCGGGTCAAGGACAGCGACTTACCGGGCAAACACATGCTTCGACGGCGCAATACGCCAATGCCGCTCCGGTGACGTTCGTTGCGTTTTCCACTATGCGGGAGACGGTCAAGCTATCGAAGGCTGTGGCCATCTATTTTCGACTGAAGGGCCATACCCAAGTGCCTGTAAGACCGCGTTGCGTAGAGGCCCTTGGTGATGGCGCAGAGTGCAGCAACCGTCAGATCACAGCCCATCGCAGTCACCATGTGCCACCGCTCCGCCAGCTGAACTTGCGTCATCTTTGGTATATCAACCTAATTTGCTCACTGCGGCACGAGGAAGTTCGATCCGCTTCTATTAAACAAAGTAAAGGTTCTGAGTTCAGAAATCTGTGGCCGCCGACAATAAAGATGTGACGCATCCGCAAAATGCGTGACCTTGCCGTCCAGACCATATGGGATTCAGCGTCTGCAAAGGCCCGAAAGCTGACGTTAAATAAAACTCTTGGAAGAGGGCTTCGAGCCCAGGGCAGACTAAGTGAATTTTAATCCAAGTCTAACACCAATCATCCCTGAGGTGTGTACCAGATAGGCGACGTATAAGCCCTTTCTTGTATCGACCAAGGGGCTTCGTCAGGGATTTCTGTCCCGAACACCTTGGCATCGTATGTCGTCCAGCGCGGCGTTGGTATGGCCAGCACTCTGACGTAGTAGAACGCGCTTTGCGTCGGGTCGTAGTCCGGGTCTTCCCAATATCCGGCGAGAATTGCCTGGCCGATGTCATTTGTCCAAGTCGCGTTTTCTACATCCACCGTATTGCCAACCGGGCCGTCACACGCCGCGTTTACAAGTTCACGCTCGCCGCAAGCAACATCATAAATACGTTCCGACGTTGTGCCGTCACTGTTCAGCCAGCCTTTGACAATCTGAATACGGTCGAGGTTGGCCCCATCGGGGTCGCGGAGAGCACGGATGAGAAATCGCGGAGATCGACCATCACTATCCACTGGCAAATCCGCCCCCATAGGGACGCCACTTTCATATCCATACGCGGCAAAATCCGCACGTGTTAGGTCGGTTTCGTCGAATTCATATCCGGCAAATACGCGAACACGCATGCGCGGCCCCGTGGTTGCATAGACTTCTTTCCGAGCAAAAGCATCCCAAATGGCCTCGCGGGTGTTTTCCCTTGCCCAAACGGCCGCCAAACCCGACGCCGAAGTCTGCCATGCATATTGTGCAACACTCTCGTCACCACCAATACCGCCGACGACTTCTTCAAATCGGATCGGGTCAGCAGTAGGTTCAACTGCCGCGACTTTCCCGAAGAAATTGTCCTCGCCAACCGTGGACAGCGATGTATGAGCATCAGTTGAGCCGATCACGCCAAACTTGAACGGGTTTGTCCCAGTTTCCGCCTCGTATCCCAGCCCCCGCCGCAAGGCTGCCCGTGCATACTCGCGTGGAAGCATCTCCGGTGTCTTGGGCTCTGGTCCAAGTTGTCCCTTGTCCCACGTTTCAAAGTCGGCAAATTCATCGTCTGGTGACAGCATGGGATGTGCTTCGCCGTCACCTTTCATTTGTGTGATTTCGTAGATCGGTTCCCACTTGGCACGCTGTTTGAAATACTCAACATCGAACGGCTCACCAGACAAGCGCACTTCGTCGAACATCAACCCGTTGGACAAATTGCCATTGTGCGGGATCGCGAGCAGCTTTTGGCCTGTTGTCTCTTCGGCTTGTTCCATCCATGCCCAAAGGTCTTCGGGGTCGAAGCTATCAAAGTTCGAGAACGGGATGATCTTGTCAGCACCCTCTTTGCCACCATTGAATATGACATTCCTGTGCAGGTTGTTCCGCTGTGGGTTTGAGGTCCACTCGAACCCGATAAGCGCAGTAAACAAACCCGGTTGATTATGTGCCTCAGCGGCTGAGGTAATGTTGCTCCACGCTGTTTGGTAAATCTCCTGATAATCCGCCAAGGGGTCTGTGCCAGTGGACTTGGCTTGGCTCCAAATCGACCATGCGCCAACCGGATCACCGGCCTCGACAGCAGCGTTCAGTTGCTGGCCAAACTCTGTAGAGAGCAACGTGGCATCTTTGGCTGAGAGCAGCGGCGCAAGACCAAGGTTCTCGGCGTGATCGGCAATAACCAGAAAATCCAATGGTCGGCGCAACCTCGCTTCGACACCGGTGCTGGATGTAACGACTTCGCCTTTGGCAAACCTGTACGCTTCATCAGGGCCAAGTACATTCCCGATCATCCCAGCATCGGCAGAGTATGATGTATGCAAATGGGTGTCGCCGAAAAAGACCTGATTAGGGAAGTTTTGTTGTGGGTAAGGGGAATACTCTCTGTCGCCGGGTTGAGTGCTTGGGATGTCCTCGGCATACGCGACAGCAGTAAACGCAACACTCAAAATAGATGCTAAACGGAACATTTCCTAACCTCTTATTTTGTTCAGAGCTTACAACGCTCAATACAAGTAACCCTGACGCAATACCTAAACTGTTTTCGCCTAGCATAGCTGCCGCTAAAGAAAACTCTGCCAATGATGGCTGCGAGCCCAAAGTACTGTTCAAGCAATAACTAAAGCATACGACTGTACCGAAGTCTCAAATAGAAATGGTATTTTAAGTAGGTTTGCTTGAGAAGGCCGGAGTTCCATCATTTTTGGCAGTTCGACGACGCGCAATCTCCTGTCGAATTAGATCTATGTGCAAACGTGCATCATATGCTCCCTGGCGGTATGCGAGAGGCAGATTCAGATTTGCAAGGGCGGTGTCCACTTCTTCGATACTTTTGGCGACCTCTTCGACTTCAGTTGAGGTCTGTGCCTTGCCGAGTTCCTCCTCAAGCGCAGCGATGCGCTGATAAAAACGCCAGACCCGGCGCTTTTGAAACCACACGTAACTGGACGGGACGATCCGCAGAAACGGTACTAAGAACAACAAAGGCAACAGCAATAACAATACGCTGCCAAACTGCGCCGCTATCCAATATGGCAGGACGCCATGCAAAAAGTTTGGCCCAGAGTTTATAAGTTCTGTGGCAATCTTGTTTAATGGTACAGGTGGCGAAGCCGTGTTTGGATACTCGCGCGCACTTTGCAAAATATTAGGTTCGCTATGAATGTTCTTTGCTGCATTTACTAACCTATCGGTTACTGCAGGGTGCAGATCGGATGCGGCGATAAGTGAAGCTCGCAATGCTAAGATCTTAACATCCTCTGGTGGTCTCGGAGGGTCGAGTGTGATTGATCCTGCCGGCACAGTTACCGAATTCGCTCCGGAAAGTTTCAATGCAAGGGCGTCGACCAAAGCCATAGGGACAAAAATGATTTCTGGATCAAAAATTGCATCCATGAGGTAAGGTGCATCGAGTGGAGCGACAAACAACGCTGCATCCGCTTCGTTGGCATACAACGCCTCTATCGCATCATGCCCCCCGACATCGACGAGGTCTATGCCGACATTTTGCAACCCAGCGGCCTCAATTAGCGCTAAAGCGGCGGCGCGAGTACCAGACGCCTGAGATCCTGCAGCTAAGCGTATGTCTCCCCATTCTCCTGCATTAGCTCCGACTGGACTGGACTTTCCGCGGAACACCACCATGGGTTCAAGAAAAATGGCACCCAGAGACTGTAAGCTTTCGTCCTGAGGGAGTTCGAGGCCGCCTTGAACAAATGCGGCATCCACTTCGCCAGAAACAAGTCTCTGAATATTCTCAACGGACCCTTCGGTTTCTACTAAAACTACCTGAATGCCGTCACGTGCAAGTTCTGCTTTGTAGAGTTGTCCAACTTGCCAATATCCCCCGCCGTTTATGCCAGCAGCTAGCTTAATACTGTTGGGCGGCTTCAAGCCAAAGATCAGAAAAACAAGCAAACCGACAAATATAATCGGAAAGAGAATGAAAAGAGCTAAGCGCATTTATTCTCACATTCAGATGATCGGAATCGATAATTCGTTCTCATTTGATAGCAATCTTTTTGCCAACGAGAAACCGATCACAGTGAGTAGCACTCGAAAGTTCGAGTTCTGCGGTTCAAGTATCCCGACACATTTAGTGGGTGCGCAAAAAACCAAGTACGCTTGAAGGAGTTTGAAATCAAAAACTGGCTGTCGCAGCAAAGCGCAGAGCTTAAGCGCCACTTTCAATCCAAATATTACTCGACCGGTGACCAATTCGTGTCTGGATCATAGGCAGAAATTTCAGCTGCAATACTAAGTGTTTCCGGGCCAAAATCTGCCTCGTAGACTATGCCGTTTTCGCCAACCAGAAAGGAATGGATGCCAGTTTCTCCATAGTCTGCCGGTATTGCCAGCAAGGCATGTCCTGCAACAAAGTGATCCCCGACAAAATAAGAGTAGGCACCCCCCGGAGCGTTAGGGCCCTGCTCTTGCAGGATTGTGTAATAATAGCCAAGAAACGGTTGGGCTTCATAGTCAACCTGACCGTCACTCCACCCCGAAGCTGCGGCGCGGGCAAGCGCTGCACCGACAAAGCTGTCTTTTCCAGGCAAGAAGAGTCCGTTTTGCTCTTCCGGATCTGAAATGATCGTCTGAGCGAATTCCATAACGCCGTTCCCGTTATGGTCCACAAGCCGGAAAGCTGCCTGCAGATCGACATAGGCCTCAAGCAATTCGATCACTTCCAACTCATTCAAACCTATTTCGCGGGCTGAAAGCTCTTCGATCCCTGCTTCCAGGTCAAAGCGCCAACCGTCATCTGTACGCAGAATTGGAATTGGAAAAGGCCAACTGTCTTCACCCAGGAGAAGTACAACCCCTTCATCCTCAGGCTGAAAGCGATACCCCTCAGCGTACATGCTTAGCACTTCCTGCCTTCTTTCTTGGTCTTCCGCCGGATCGCCCGTTCCCACCAAGTCTTCGGCTTCAGGACCAAAAACTTCGAGCATCTTGCTCTGATCATTGGCCTTCAACGCACCAACAAAAGCATCCAGTGCGGATTGCGGGGTATCGAAGTTGGCCCCGCCAGAGAGGGCCGGGCTTGCACTCCCGGCGAGCAACAAAATTGTAAATACTGATCTACGCACCTTACCGTCTCCGCTTGCCTTTAGCTGCATGTCCACGCTTGGACGCGCTTTGCGTTCTGCTACCGGACGCTTTTTTCTTCATCGCTTGCCCTTTGGATGCCTTGGGCTTGCCCTGCGCCGATACGGCCTTCTTCGCCAACGGCTTCTTCGCAGTCTGCGGTCTTTGCGCGACTGGCTTTTTCGTAGCATCTGGACGTTTGGTGCGATCAATAGCCTGTTGCTTTGCGGCGACCTTGTCCCGATTAGCGTTGCCACGGTTCACCAAAGCCCCGCCTGCTACAGCCCCTGCACCGACCGCAGCCGCGGCCGCCCCGCGGTCTAGGCTAATATCCGCAGCACCAGATTCTCGGCTCAACTTTGCACGCAGTTCATCGGTGCGACCGTCAGGACGGTTAACCGGCAAGTCGCCACGGCCACCTTCAGGTCTTTTGTGGTCCGCTATTTTGTTCCGGGCCTCCTGTTGCCGGTCAGGATCGGGATTCCATCCGATATTCGTTCGGTCACCTAAATCTATATCATTGCCAATATTGACGTTGCCATCTACGTCAATATCTATGTCTGGATTTCTATAAATTGGACCCCCGCCCCAGCCACCACAATTTCGGCACCCCCAATAGTCGTACCAATCATCGTCGTCGTCAAAAATCTCGTCGATCAGGGCGACAGTGCCAAAAGTCAGTAATGCAGCGCCCACAACATCCCCGGTTGACGGGCCAGTGTAAACTGTCTCGGGATTGTATTGTGGGACGTATACCGTTTCGGGCTCTGTCGGTGTAATTATCACTGTGTCGTCGTCAGATACTTCGACAGTTTGCTCGGGCCCTGAAACAAGAGCGCCGCTGTCAATTGCCTGATCCCGCATGACCTGCACCGCATCCATCACATCATCGGACTGGGCCAACATGGCTGTGCCGACTGTCTCGGTCCAGTCAATATGGGTGGCCATCTGACCAACAATTTCCGGGAATGCCGTCGCCAACACACTGACGGAAGGATCCCATCCCATTGCTTCGATTTCCAGCTCAAGCTCAACAGGGTCGCGGTCGGTGTTGTCCAGCAGATACCGTTCAGCCTTAACAATTTCCAACGGCTGGGTGGCCGCGACAAATATCTGTATGAGAAGCGTGTCGGGATAAAGAGCAACCGGGGCGACCAATGTCTGCAACTCAGCGTCAGTTAGCAGGCTGGACGAGGTCGCAGAGTTATCATCTTTTGCCGCTACGTCTTCGGACGACTCTTGCGCTAACGCGGAAGTAGATACGCAAATACCGAATGCAATTAATAGAAACCTGAACATATTGCGATCCTTCGATTTCTTGAAGGATCACCTAAGACCGCGATTCTGGCAACCAATCAGTCAAATAGACTGTTGTGGGATAATTATCGGCACCCAGCCAAGTTTGAGCGAATGGCCTCTTTGGGCTCAGAGCGGTCGTTCGCTGCGTTCCGCATGAATGACCGCTCTGCGGACAAAGCAGACTTTGTCATCCGCAACAACTATCGCCATTCTGGATCGGCGGGCAAGGCACCGTTGCATAGGAGCAGTAGACACAACAATCCCCTTCCAATGGTTTCAAGACTGCTGCGCAAGACTTGCATTCATAGAACCACTGGCAAGCATCCGTCGGCATTATTTCGGTTTCGCTGTGACCGCATTTCGGGCACGTCAGGGTGCTTTCAAGCACTACAGTTTGCTCTGTCATTGTTTCACATCTGCATTATCAGGTAATTGTTGATCCGGGCCTCGTTAAAGACGACGACCCAAGCTAACGCGGTGATTGCGGTCGTCCCCGAAAGCCACCATTTCAACTTTGATAGGGAACCTCGCTGATAAGATACAAGCCACGATATCGCGACAAGCACCGTCGAAATCGTCAATACGTAGTAGCTTGCCGCCGCGATCTTTCCGAAAACAGCCAACCAACTGCCTCCTAGTCCCAGCAACATCATTGTCATGGGCAATACACAGCAAGTCGCAACGCCAAGTGCTGACAGTGATCCGAGATACCTAACGCTAAGGTACTTCTGCATTTCATTCCCTTGATCAATTTGAGGTGTTGAAACGACAGCCATTGGTATAACTTCTGTAGTCGCTACAGGATCAAGACGGAAAAACTCACATGTTTGCGATTGGGGAAGCATCCCGGCAAAGCGGTGTCGGCATTGAAACGATCCGCTACCATGAGCGCGAAGGGATCGTGCCCAAACCAGAACGGGCACCGAATAATCGCCGGATGTACTCTGCGCACGATGTTGGAAGACTTCGTTTCCTGAAAAAATGCCGTGATTTGGGCTTTCCGCTAGCCGATACAAAGACGCTTCTCAGCCTGTCCGAAGGCGACGGAGAGAATTGCCGGCCCATAAAAGAGCTGGCTGAGCTTCATATCTTCAATGTGCGTGAAAAGATAAACGAGCTGAAGCGATTGGAAGCGGCGCTGAGCGAACTCACAGCCAACTGCGACAGCGGGAATGTCTCTTGCCCCATGCTCTCAAAACTGCGCACCGACTAGTGAAACTTCGGGCTCGACGCGGTCATTCGCAGTATCTTCGTGAGCGTCTGCTCCGCGGACAAACCCGCCGTTCTCTACGAAAACGGATAGGCATACCTTTTGAATAATCGCTTCCACGGTCTTTGGTCAATTCGAGATCTTAGTTAACGATCATTCCACGGCACGTTTACAGGTATTAGGCAAGTTGCCGGTTCTAACAATCTATGAACGTGGTAGTGTTTTCGAGCCAACTTGCGGG
>NZ_JBQFXN010000014.1:0-36315 GCF_056540885.1 Ruegeria sp. AL12
CTCGATCTCGTCGCGCTGACGACCCAGTTCCGACGTGATCGAGCCAAAAAGCTCGGGATCACGATCAGAAAGGGACTGGGTGAAAAATCCGTCTGAACGGTGCGGGGCATTCACTGGTCATATCTCCTAATTGAGGAACGCAACGCAGCCACGGCTGCGTTGGACGCCATTGCGTGATGTTTGAAGGTGGCCTCAGATCACGCGGTCCCGAGGTTCGCGGCCTTCGAAGAAATCGCTCAGGTTGTCGAGAACCCGAAACCCCATCGCCTCGCGCGCTTCGCGGGTTGCGCTGCCCAGATGCGGCAGCATGACGAGGTTGTCGCATTGCAACAGGTCCGGGCTGACCCGCGGCTCACCATCGAATACATCCAATGCAGCGCCGCCGATCATGTCGAACATCAACGCCTGGATCAGCGCCCATTCATCAATCACTTCGCCCCGTGCGGTGTTGATAAGAAATGCGTCAGGCTTCATCAGGCCAAGTCTGCGCGAATTGATCAGATGGCGGTTGGCTGCGCCGCCCGGACAGTGCAGTGAAACGAAGTCACATTGCGGCAGCAGGTCATCAATGGTAGCCACCTGTCTTGCGTTGCATTCGGCGAGAACATCGGGCGATACGGCGCTACGGTTGCAAACCAGCACGTCCATGCCGAACCCGTGATGCGCACGGCGGGCCATCTCCTGTCCGATGCGGCCATATCCGATGATGCCCAGTGTCTTGCCGCTGACCTTGGTTCCGACCAGATGCGTGGGCCGCCATCCTGTCCACTGACCCGCACGCAACTCGCGTTCGCCCTCACCCGCCCGACGCGCCACCATCAACAGCAGCGTCATGGCGATATCGGCGGTGCATTCGGACAGAACGTCGGGCGTGTTGGTCACGGTCATACCCAACTCGCGTGCCAAGGGCTCGCAGATATGGCTGTAGCCGACGCCGTAGTTGGCAAGGATTTTCGTCTGCACACCCGGCACATCCAGTGCCTCGGCGCTCAGCGTGTCCGTTACGGTGGGCAGCACGGCGTCATAGGATTTCAACGCTTGCCGGATTTCAGCCGGGGACATGGGTTTGTCGCCGGTGTTCAATACGGTGTTGTAGTTCTCGGCCAGCTGCGCCTCGACGGCAGCAGGCCAGCGACGGGTAACCAGAACCGAAGGTTTGACCATCACGCAGCCTCCATCACGCGGGCGATCGTCTCACCGATCACGGCAGGGTTTTCGGCCACGGTGACACCTGCGGCGGACAGGATCTCGACCTTTTCGCTGGCGCTTTCGCCGAAGGCCGAGATGATCGCCCCCGCGTGCCCCATGGTACGGCCTTTCGGAGCGGTCAGACCGGCGACATAAGCGATCACGGGTTTGGAGATGTGGTCGCGGATATATTCGGCGGCTTCCGCTTCCTGCGGGCCTCCGATTTCGCCGATCATGGCGATGACATGCGTGTCTTCGTCGTCTTCAAACCGCTGAAGGATGTCCTTGAAGGACGATCCGTTGATGGGGTCGCCCCCGATTCCGACACTGGTCGAAACGCCGATCCCGCGCTCTTTCAACTGGGCCGCCGCCTCATATCCCAATGTCCCCGAACGGCCGATGATCCCTACATGTCCGGGAAGATAGATATGCCCCGGCATGATGCCCAACAACGCCTTTCCGGGCGAGATGGTACCGGCGCAGTTTGGACCGGTCAGAACCATGCGCTTCTCTTTCGGATAGCGGTACATGTACCGTTTCACCCGGATCATGTCCTGTGCCGGAATGCCGTCGGTGATGCAGACGCAATAGCGGATGCCCGCATCGGCGGCCTCCATGATGGAATCCGCCGCAAACGGGGGCGGCACGAAGACCAGGCTGGCATCGGCGCCGGTGGCTTCGACGGCCTGTTTGACGGTGTCAAAAACCGGAACGCCTTCGACGGTTTCGCCCCCCTTGCCCGGCACGACGCCACCCACCACGTTCGTGCCATAGTTCAACATGTCCTTGGTGTGGAACCGCGCCATGCGCCCGGTGATGCCCTGCACGATGACACGCGTGTCACGATCGAGAAGAATGCTCATTACACAACCCTCATTTTGGTGCCCTGAGTAAGGTCGTTTTTCCACGCGCCCACAGCGCGTTCTGCCGCCTCCATCAGCGTCGTGGCGCGAATGATCGGCAGTCCGGATTTGGCAAGGATCTTCTGGCCTTCTTCGACATTCGTGCCGGCCAGCCGCACAACGACGGGAATATCGAGGTCAAGTTCCTTCAACGCCTGAACGACACCTTCAGCCACCCAGTCGCAGCGGTTGATACCGGCGAAGATGTTGACCAGAATGGCCTGAACATTGTCATCCGACAGGACCAGCCGGAACGCCTTGGCCACCCGTTCAGGCGACGCGCCACCGCCGATGTCGAGGAAATTTGCAGGCTCGCCGCCTGCCAGCTTGATCGTGTCCATGGTGGCCATCGCCAGACCGGCCCCGTTGACGATGCAACCGATGTTGCCGTCAAGCCCGACATAAGACAGCCCGCGATCCGCAGCGCGGCTTTCGCGCGGGTCTTCCTGGCTTTTGTCGCGCAGTTCGGCGATCTGCGGGTGGCGGAACAGAGCGTTGTCGTCAAAGCTCATCTTGGCATCCAGCGCCAGCACCCGGTCGTCACCGGTGATGACCAGCGGATTGATTTCGACCATCGTGGCGTCAAGATTGCTGAAGGCGGCATAACAGCCCTGCAACGTCCGCACCATTTGCTGGATCAGTTTGGCTTCAACCCCAAGATTGAAGGCGATTTCACGGGCCTGAAACTCTTGAAGCCCGACGGCCGGTTCCACGATGGACCTGACAATGCTGTCGGGGCGGTCGGCCGAGATATCTTCGATCTCCATCCCACCTTCGGACGAGGCGACGATCATTACCCGCTGGCTGGAGCGATCCAGCACAAAACCAAGGTAGATTTCCCGGTCAATCGGCACTGCTGCTTCGACGTAGACACGATAGATGCCTTTGCCTTCAGGACCTGTCTGATGCGTCACCAGTTTGCGACCGAAGAGATCATCACAAGCCTTGTAGATTTCGTTTTCGCTGTTGCAGAGCTTGACCCCTCCGGCCTTGCCACGCCCGCCTGCATGGACCTGCGCCTTGACAATCCATTTGTCGCCCCCCAGTTCGCGCGCCCGGTAGGCCGCCTGTTCAGGACTGTAGGCAAGCGCACCCGCAGGCACGTCGACACCGAATTTCGAAAGGACTTCTTTCGCCTGGTATTCGTGGATATCCATCTGATGCGCTCCTGTTTAAGCAGCTATTGAAGTGCCGTAACGGCTTTCCAGCAGAGCTTCGATCGCGTCTTGATCGACCACTCCGCCCAGTTCACGAATGGCTTCGGCGAACAGGCGCACGATCCGGCTGACGGCCTCGCGATTCAATTGATTGAGGATGCCGATGCGCACCTGCACCGGTTCGCTCAAGGTGGGCCAGATGCCAAACCCGCGGGCGCGGCAGTTCTGCACCAGTTCCATCTCGCGGCCAGAAAGCGCGGAAGGCAGGTTGAGCACGATCAGGCTGGGCATGTCCGAGGTGACCTCGCACCCCATCTCGGTCACCGCGTCCCGAAGAACCTTTTCATGCGTCCGGTAAGACATCGACCGCTTGGCCAGACCTTCCTGCAAAGTCAGGCGCAATGACTCGTGGAATGCCGCAACCGCATATCCGGAATGGGTCCGGTGATAGGTGCCCTTTTCCACGTCCTGCCCATCGACGATGCCCCAGTGGCGGGCCTCGAAGATCGGATTGTGCACATAGGTATAGGCACCCGTGGATTTCAACGTCTCGATATAGGCATCGGCAAAGCTGACAGGGGCATAGGTCAGCGGCAGGCAGCACAGGCCTTTCTGCGGACAGGATGCCCAGCCTGCCACACCCGGATAGTCATCGATCGCAAAGTCTTCGACGCCCAGTGACGAGACCGCATCGATCAGCCCCATGGCGCCATGACGTTCACACGCCTCGGAGAAACCACGCAGATCGTTCACCCTGCCCGATCCGGTTTCCCAATGCGCCATGAAGGCCCATTTCGGCTTGTGTTCGGCCAGAGTCGCTTCAACCAGTTCAGCCGTCACCGGCCGGCCATGTGGAACCTCGACCACCGTGACACTGGCCGCCTGCGGGTCAAGCGGGCTGGCCGCGTGTTCGGCGGGCGTTGCCGCCTTGATCCGCAGCGTCAACGCGTCGATCCCCGAAAATGTGCCGTTGGTGAAGGCCACAACCTTGTCACCGGGCATGATGGCCGAGAACATGGTGTCCAGAGCGCTCCAGCCGGTACCCGCGACAGCGAAGGTGTAAGCGTTCCGTGTGCCCCAGATTTTCCGCAGCATGTGCTTGCATTCGATCATGCCCCTGAGGACATCGCCTTGCATGTGATCGGCGACACCTGCGCCGGCGAAGGCTTTCAGGACACGCACATCCGTGTTCCCCGGCCCCGGCCCTGCGGCAAGGGTCTCGGGAATTTCGAGCGGAGGGAAAATCTGAAAGGTCATGGTCTGACATCCTCGGCTGTTGGCCGGGCATTGCGGCCTGATGGTTCAAGATACCGATCAGAAAACGCGAGCTTGCCGGATGGCGCAACGTAACTTACTACTGCTTTTGGATGGCTAATAGTGTGGGTAATTTCCTACCCGTTTTGGCAAAAATACGACGGTATACCGAAATTCACCCCACCCTTTTGGGTAGTTTTTTGTAAAATATGGGCAAAATCATATGGTTGAGACATCGGACAAACCCATCGACATCATGCTTGCGGACAGCAACCCGCTGGTGCTTTCGGCCATGTCGGAAATTTTCGAACGTGATCCCCGATTCTCTCTGGTCGCCACGTCGGCAACGGCGGAAGGGTTTCTGGGAACGGTGATGCGGATACCTGTACAGGTCGGCGTCGTGGACTGGACGCTTCCGGCCCTGGGTGCCGCCAAACTGATCGAGGTGCTGCGCGATCAGGCCGATGCACCGCGCTTTGTCATCTATGGCGATGCCTCTGGGGATGTCCCGCGATTGGCGATGCAGGCGGGTGCCGCTGGATTTGCTGCCCGCTCGGGCGAGGTCGAAGGCCTTCTTGAGACCTGCGCCGAAGTGGCAGCAGGCAAGATGGTGTTTCCGTTCATCGACGTCCGGAAAATGAAACAGGATCCGATTCAAAGCCTGTCGCGCAAGGAACGCGCCATTTTGGAGGCCCTGGCAAAGGGGATGTCGAACCGGGAACTGTCCAAGGAACTTCAGATATCCACCAACACGGTCAAGTTTCACCTGTCCAATATCTATGAGAAGCTGAACGTCAAAAACAGAACTCAAGCCATAGCGTTTTTCTATTCGTCCCACCGTGGGGCGGACTAGACGACAAGAACAGAGAGCCCAGATGACTGAAATCAAAATTAACGTTGTCGGTGCCGGGCGGGTCGGCAAAACGCTGATCAGCCTTCTGGATGGCACTGATGGCTGCCGGATCCAGGATATTCTGAGCACATCCTTTCAGTCGGCAAATGAAGCCGCCCAGTTGTCCAAAACCGGGCGCGTTGCAGCAAGTTATGCCGATTTGCGGCCAGCTGATCTGTGGATCCTCTCGGTGCCCGACACGCAAATTTCTGCGGTGGCCCACGAATTGAAAGAGGCGTTCGAAAACCAAGAAAAAACCGGGAAGCCCTCAGTGGCGTTCCATTGCAGCGGCTATTTTTCTGCCGAGCAACTGGCGCCGTTGCGAAGCCTCTCATGGTCTCTGGCCAGCGTTCATCCCGTCCTGTCTTTCGCCAATCCACAGGCCGCTGCTGCGCAATTCAAAGAGGCATTGTGCGGGTTGGAAGGCGACGAAGACGCCATAGCGTTCATTCAGCCACTTCTGGAGGGATTGGGAGCCACCTGTTTTCCCATCCAGTCTGAAAGCAAAAGCCTGTATCATGCAGCCGCTGTGATATCGAACAACTTCGCCGTTGTCTTGCAGGCCATCGCCCGCGAAGCGTGGGCCGAGGCGGGCGTGCCGGACGAAACTGCCCGCAAGCTCAACGCTGGTTTGTTGAGCAGCACAGTCGAAAACGTCGACCTACTTGGCCCACAATCTGCCCTGACCGGTCCGGCGGCAAGAGGGGACTCAGAGGTCGTTGCCCAGCAGGGCGCGGATGTAGCGGCGTGGCACCGCGATGCAGGTGAAATTTACAAGCAAATGAGCCTGCTGGCGCAGAAGCTGAAGGCAACCGGTCTCACGAAGTAATCGCCAGATCCATTGCTGAAAGGCATTTTGGATCCTGCGTTCGAAACGCGTCGCGGAAAAGGCGGGCCCGGGCGTTTCTTTTGCGAATCCCTGAAACATGTTACGTTGGGTCAACTTTCAAGATTTGATTTTTCCCGGCACTCAGTTTCTTGCAGCGCTTTCCTACGAGGTGACTTCATGTCCGACTCCAGCAGTGAGCCCCCGCGCATTACGCTGTCCCTTCCGACCTCTCGGCCCAATCCCACGATCTCGGCGGAACTCTCGGGATCGGCCGGTTTTACGGCTGACAGCCTTGACGATCTCAGGCGCGTCGAAGCCGAGAAGCTCAAGGCGCTGCGCCGTGGTGTTGGCATTGACCTGTCTGCCGAGGTGATCAACGATCTGGTCGATCAGCGCGTTCAGGCCACTGGTGCAGTCTTTCGTCAGCTTGAAACCATACGCAAGGATCTGGCCGACGGGTTTCTGGGCGCTGTCGTCCCAACCCTTGCCCCGAAACTGCGCGGTGAACTGATCAATCCCGACGGCACCCCTGCCGAGCGGGTAATCGTTGAAGCGCTGCGCCCAACCTTTACCGCCAGTGAAGGCATCGACAACGTGGATTTTTCCTGGGCGGTAAAAGCCGCCGTAACGGATGCGCGGGGCCTGTTTTCGCTGGATCTGCCCAATCTGCGCCTGCCGCAAAATGGCCTCAGATTGCGGATCCGGGGGCAGAACACCACTCTGACCGAGGCAGTGCCGCGCATTGATGCATTGGATGGCGAATTGGGCCTCGTGGTGCTGGATCGCACCGTCCTCCCCTTGCAGCGCTCGATCCTGGGTGAGCTGGCCGATATTCTGCCGGTGGATCCCGAGGATGCGGAAGAAAACATATCCGATTTCACCGGCACGCAGGCCCCAATCGTTCTGGGTGAAGGTGATTGCGCTTCGGAATACCGAACCGAAGGAGGCACGGTTTCGCGGCGGCGTTATTCGGTTCTTTATCGGCTGATCGACCCACTTGTCGGGCCGAAAAACATCGTTCGCACCCGCCCCGTTGGCGGCAATCGCTTTGTCACGACAATTCCGGGCGGCACCTTTGCGCAGGCCAATCTTTCTGCCGAAACACTGTTGAGCGCATTCAACAATGACGGCGGAGACTGGGATTTCCGCGATCGGATACCGATTGACGAGCCCATTGATATCGAAGATTTTTTCGAAGATCTGGAACAGCGCCCGCAGGATGTGCCAAAAGCTTCCAGCCTGGCGCTTGGCTATATCGCCAAGATGCGTTCAACCGCCGTTCACGCCGGAATGTCATTGGGGCGTCTGGTCTATTCCCTGCCGCTTGCCCCGGGCGAGGAACAGCGGATCGTCGTGTCGGAACAGCGCGAAACCCTGACCGTGCGCGAACGCGAAAGCCTGACCTTCGAAGAACAACAGGAATTCGAAGAGGCGCGCGATACCTCTTTCGACAGTACATTCGAAACCGCATTGGACGAAGTGATCCGGGGAACATCCTCTTTCTCGACCAAGGCGTTCACAAAAAGCTTCGGGGGCGCCGGCGGCATTGGTGGCGGTTTGTTCGGCGGCATCGGGGCCATAGTGGGCGGGGTCGGTTTCAGCGGCGCCCGTTCCAGCTCCAACTCGTCAGGCAGTTCGTCCAACACGCAGAACACGTCCCGCGATTTTCTGTCAGACACGCACGAGACATTCTCGGCCGCGCTGGAACGGGCCGCTTCGGTCAAGCGAAGTTCAGCCCGAACCAGCGTTCGCACAGCCACCGCAAGTGATCGGCGAACGGCGACGACGAAATTCGTGGCCAACCGCAACCACTGTCATGCAATGACGATGCAATGGTTCGAAGTTCTGCGCGACTTTTCCCTGGAAACGCGGATCGAAGGCGTGCAATTGGTCGTCTTCGTTCCCATGCAGCTCATCCGCTTTCGCCGTTTGGGGCAAGGCGATCAGCTGCCGGGCAATGTCAGCCGGTCCGGATTGCTGAGCCGGTACAAGGTGATCCTGCGCCACGCAGACGTGTTCCGCCGCGTATTCCGAAACCGTCGCAGATTCCGCACCGCCCTCAAACTGTTGGAAGAGTTTTACGCGGACAAGGACGCGACACCGCAGAATGCTCCGGGTGTCGCGCAGGACATCGTCAGCTTCGAAGCTCAGGGCACTTTCATGCCCAATGATGACATATCCGCGGTGATCTTCACGCAGGATGGCGATCGCGTTGGGCCAGTGCCCCTGACCGGATCGCCGATCGACATCGACAACCTGCATGACTTGCCTGCCGAGACACGCGAAAACCTGCTGGTTCGGCTGGCTGACGCGCGCCGTGATCCAACCAACCGGCGGACTTATACCGGATCCGTGGCTTTGCCCCGCTCGGTCGAACGTTCCGACATCGCCCGCGTCGAGTTGCGCAGGCGGACGGGCTCTTTTGCCTATTCATTCTATACCGGCCCGGACCCGATCAACATCTTCAACATTTGGGAACATATCTCGAACCTGGAAGATGCGGATGATCTGGATCGCGCCACGCGCAACATCAACCGGAGCCTTCACACCACGATTTCAGGCTCGGATTTCGACGATCTGGTCGGCGCGCCGATGATCAGCGAGTTCGAAGCGCGCATGAATGAAGACGCGCAGACCATCGTTGACGACAATACATTCCAGGCTTTGCCTGCGACCCTGCCCTATTCCGTACAGGAAGTGCCGGATGTGCTGTCGCGTCGTGATCTGCGGCGGATCGAAGAAATGTATCAGCATATCGTTGCCGACACCGTTCGTTATTCCCGCGTGATCTGGGCCAGTATGACGGATGAGGAACGGGCCATCCTGCTGGAACGCTTCACCATCGGCGTGCCCGATGGCGGGTTGGATGACGCCTCAAGTGAGATATCGCTGCTCAGCACGGTCCAGAACAAGGTGTTGGGCTTCTACGGCAATGCGATGATCATGCCCTTCTCGATCCCGCCCGATCTGGCCGACAGAATGGAGATGCGGACCGGCGACATTCAGGACAGCCTGCTGGCCTTCCATCGCGAAGACTTCCGGCCACCGCGCCGCACGATCTCGCTGCCGACCAGGGGCCTGTTGGGCGAGGCTGTTCTGGGCCGCTGCAATTCCTGCGAGATGATCGACCATCGTCGCTTCTGGAACTGGCAGGACAGCCCGACGCCACCCCCGGTTGGCGACACGCCGGTCTTGCCCGAGGACAGCGATGCAATCTTTGGCACCCGTGCGCCATCAGACCTGCCGGCCAATCAACCTTCGAACACGCTCACCATCGCAGGTGGCGACATTGGCACGGGCCAGGCCGTGCCCAGTTCGCAACTGGCCGAGATCCTCAAAGCCGCGCCAGACCTTGCACGGGCGGGAACCGATCTGACGGGCCTGAAAGAGTTGCAGGCACAACTGGCCCTTGAAACGCAATCGGTCGCCGCCGGTCGGGACAAGGCCATAGACACGGCGACGGATCTGACCAAAGAGCTTGTCGGCAAGGCCACTGAGCTGGCGGGCAAGGGGCAAGAGATCGCCGCGGCCCGCAAAGAGGAAGAAGCCAAAAAGCAGGCCGCCGAGAAGAAAAAGACAGATGCCGACAATGCCGCAAAGCTCAAGGGGTTTGAGGATATCGCCAAGAACGCTTCGGGAGTTTCTGCGCTGATTGGCGGGCAACCGGATGGCAACCGGGCCGGTTTCGTTCAAAACCTGTTCAAGGATTTTCCCGGTGGCGCTGCGGCTCTGGCCAATCCTTCCAACACGTTGCTTCTGGCCAAGCTTTTCGGGGCCTTCACCAAAGCCAATACGGATGCGGATGACGGCAGCGCAACCAAAGCCGGCAGCCAATCCGTTCTGGATTTCCTCAATGGCCTGAGCGCACCTGCGGAGGACGACGATGAGTGACACCAGCACAAATGCAACCCCCGAACCGGGCATCGATGAAAGCCTTGCCGAGGCCATCATCAATATTCTTGAAACCACCAATTCTCCGGCGATACAGCGCGCCCGAGAGGTTATAGCCCACAGGCTGGCCATCGCAGGCGACATTGCCCCTTCCCGCATCCCTGCCCCGCGCAATATCACCGAGATCGGCGGCTATATAAATCTGCTCAGCGAGTATGGAGAGGCCGAACAGCGCGCGCGCATGATCGCGGCTGCTCTGGGCATAGCAGGGCCGCAGATTTCGCTGCCACAGCCCGGTGCCGTTCCACCGTTGTCCTTTGTCACACGTGACGGTGCCCGACCTGCGGGGCCACAACAACCCAGCTTCCCGTTGACCTATACGATCCGCAGCGATTTTGTTCCGGCCCTTGACAATGCGGTGCAGGAAATCACGATCCGCGGTGGCGCGGTTCCGATTTTGACACCTGTCAGGATCCTGCCTGCTGCGGGGTCCGCACCCGCAACAGACGGCTCTGCGCAGCTGGCTTTGCTCGGTCGTACACTCAGCCTGGCGCCAACAGCGGCTTTGCACGCCGTGGCAACCGACCCTTTGTCGCTCAGCCGTCCGACGGCTGGTGGCGGGTTCGAGGTTGTGGCTCGGGTCATCGACGCCGCCGCTCCGATCGCCGGAACCATCGCGGCGGCGAACTGGACAAGTTGGGAATGCGATACCTCTGGCTGTACCGAGGTCGACAGCAATGATGCGCGCTTTGCGCTCACACCACTGCTGAACGCCGCCGGGTGGCACCAGCCCGCCGATCCCGGCAATCCGACCAGTCTGTCAAATCCGGGAACCTGGGCGGAATGGCGCAACATCACCGGGCTTGTGCCGGGCGTCACGCGGTTTGCGGATGAGCTGCAACTGCTTTATTCCGCTGAAATGCTCATTACCTCGCCGGTCTTCAATCAACTGGACAATGTCTGGACAGGAAGCGAGTTCGCCGCGCCATAGCACGGCTGCCTGAAACGCAGGAAAGTGATTTGGCAATGCTCCCTTCATGAGGTTCAATGCATTCAGGAGGTCAGCCATGCAAAACCCCGAGCGTTTCGAGAAATTCTATTTCGCCAAAGTTGGCATGGGCGAAGCCTGTGGCTGTGCCGAGCGGATAATCGACGTGTTCGAATTCAACCGCAAAGGCGGTGCGCAATCCAGGCAACCTGTGAAACAGGACAGGCGCAGACGTGGATCTTTTCGGGCATGGGCGGTCAAATATGGGCTTATGAGCCGCAGATGCACATAGCCAAGGCCTGACGCCATACAAGGTTCGCTTTCCGTTTCATGGCGTGGCTCAGGAGGTGTGATTGCCTTTCTGAAACCACCATGTCCAGTTGCCACGAGAACAGGTCAGACCGGCACCAGCTTCCCGTCGCGAAGATCCAGTTCATCAGGCGCCAGTTCCAAGCGGAACGCCGGCGAATGACTGACAAGCAAAATCGCCTGCGGCAACGCGCGCAGGATTTCCAGCAGGCGCGCTTCGTTTTTCGTATCCAACGCATTCGTCGGTTCGTCCAGCAACAGCACTTCGGGCTCCATCGCCAGAACCGTCGCCAGGGTCACCAGCCGTTTTTCTCCGCCCGACAATTTATGGGTAATGCGGTTCTTCAAGTGCATCAGGTCCAGATCGCCCAGAACTTTGTCGACGACGGCAAGTGCTTCGTCACGGGTCTTGCCCAGATTGAGCGGACCAAAAGCAACGTCTTCGGCGACGGTCGGGCAGAACAGCTGATCGTCCGCATCCTGAAATACAAGCCCCACCCGGCGGCGGACCTCATGGAAATCAGCCTCTTCCACGCGTTGCTGACCAAAAACGGTGACGGTGCCCGAACACGGGCGCTGCAGCCCAAGCAAAATCCGCAGGAGCGTCGATTTCCCCGCTCCGTTCGGACCTGTCAGGGACAGGCGCTGCCCCGCGCTCAGGCTCAGGCTGGCCCCGTCCAAAACGGGTGGCTGGCCGGGGTAGGAAAAACAGATGTCTTCAAGCGCGATCAGTGTCATGCGAATTCCAGAATGATCAGACCCAGGCAGAGGCCGCTGAAGCCAGCCGCAAACACAATGTCCGCGCGGGTCAGGGAAAATTCCTGAAGCAACGGCATACGTCCGGAAAACCCCCGGCACTTCATCGCGGCCAGGATGCGTTCCGATCTTTCGATCGCGCGCACAAGCATCATACCCACAAGGTAGCCAAAGCTGCGATATGTGTGCCAGTTTGTTGCTGGCCGAAAACCACGCACCTTCATCGCGGCGCGCAGCCGCAGGTATTCTTCGCGCAAGACCTCGATATAACGGATCGTGAACATCAGCAGGTAAACCAGCTTTTCCGGGCACCGCAGACGATGCAGGGCGTGGCCCAGTGTAACCGGCTCCATCGTCCCGACCATAACCATCAGGGACAGGATCACGGCATTGGCGGTCAAGGCAATCTCGACCGCTTTCCAAAATCCCTGCCAGCTTGCGGGGAATCCCCAAAGCGTGAACATCGGATCCCCGGGCATGGAAAAGGGCAACAGGATCAGCATGAACAGGATGAACCCATCCATCATGGCCATTCGCTTCAACGTCTTTCGC
This sequence comes from Ruegeria sp. AL12, assembly GCF_056540885.1. Classification (NCBI taxonomy): domain Bacteria; kingdom Pseudomonadati; phylum Pseudomonadota; class Alphaproteobacteria; order Rhodobacterales; family Roseobacteraceae; genus Ruegeria; species Ruegeria sp. AL12. The sequence goes on from NZ_JBQFXN010000014.1 coordinate 12,719, forward strand.
CGCGGCAGACGTGAAACCATCAGAAGCGAAAGCGACACTGTCAGCGCCGCGCAAAGCGCGCCGAGGGATGACAGCGCCACGGTCACGACTGCAAAAACAACTGCCATGACGATCCGCATCCGGGGATCCAGCAGGCTGATCAGACCTTCTGGCCCGTCACCGGCTTCGGACAGCGTTTTTTCCTTGTGCCCCAGAACGTGTGCCATCAGGACGCCAGCTTGCGACGGGCCGCCATGTAAAAGCCCAGACCGAACAGACCAACGATGTACCCAATCCCGCCGAGGATGGTTTGCAGGTCATTCTGTTCGCGATAGGCCGCAATCTCGCGCCTGAGCGGGCGCAATTCGTCACGTACGGCTTTGGCGATAACCTGCTGTTCTTCGGCGCTGAGAGACGCCGCCGAACCGCTGGCCTGCGTCACAGCAGCCGAAGATGAATCACCGTTCTCTGCCGCGGCAACGCCCATGATCCGCGCGACATCTTCGGCAGACATCGTGACTTCGGCCACATGCCCGGCGCCAAGGTCGGCAAAGAAGGTGTGCGCCACGGCCGAGGTCGGCGTGTAGACAAAGAAACCGTCCGTATCCGTGACCGATCGACCCAGCTCGGCCCCATCCGGGCCGGTGACAATGACCTCGGTGCCGCTTGCCAGGTCGCCGTTGGAAAAGCCGATTTCGCCCTCGATGACGTCTCCCGACTCGAAAACGCCGGCTATGACCTTGTGCGCCAGGGCAGGCACAGGTGCACAGCACATGGCCAGTATGACAACCAGATGCTTCATGTGGCTGCTCCTCTGAAAAACAGCTCGGGCTTGACCTTGCGTGCCAACAACACGGCGAACCCGGTCAAAATCGCCTCGATGGCCATGACAGGAATATGGGCGAAGAAAACAAGCTTGGCGGCAGGCAGAAATTCATCCCCCGACAGCGCCAGCGAAAACGCGACCATGCCGGTTGTCGCCGCAATCGCAAACGCGCCGCCGATGCCCCCCCAAATCGCACCTTGCAAAGGCGTTCCACGCGCGATCAGACGACCGAACAACATTCCGGCCACCACCGCGGGAAAGGCGATATTGACGGTGTTGATCCCCAACACCGTCAACCCGCCAAAGCCGAAAAAGACCGCCTGTAGCAAAAGCCCGACGAACAAAGCCGGGAATGCGGCCCAACCAAGCAGCAGCCCGGCCATGCCGTTGAGGATCAGATGGACCGACGACGGACCAATGGGCACGTGGATCAACGATGCCACGAAGAAACTGGCTGACAGCACGCCCGCAGTGGGGATGCGATCAAGATCCAGAGACCTGAGACCCATGGCGATCCCGCCCGCGGCGGCTATGGCGCCGCCAATTACAACCGGGTTGGAAAGGGCTCCGTCGACGATGTGCATTTGGGGTTACTCCAGATCCCAGGCGCGGATCCAGATGACCGCATCCTGGCTGAGTTCTTTGCCCTCATGTTCGGTTGCCGGACCGGAACCAAGGGCGGCGAAACCCCAGTAACCGGCTTTTGGAACGCCGAACGAAAAATACCCGTTGTCGTCAGATATTGCGACCACCGCACCACCCGGCATTGGTGACGCCTTCGGTGCAGAAGCGGCCGAACTTTCCATGTCGGGTTCGGCTGCCATGTATTCGATCTCGATCTCGGCCCCCGCAACCGGCTGACCATCAGCCAGCACACGGCCCGTGAAAGTCGAACCCGCGATGATGTTGGTCGGCTTGTTCAGCGGGATAATCTCGGTCGGCAGACCCACGGGATTCATCCAATCGGTCGGCAATTCGTTGCGGTTCAGGAAGGCTTTGGTGAGCTGTTGGATATAGATGTCTTCGGATTCCTCGTAATAAGGCTGAGGAACCGTCACCAGCACATAGTCGCCCGACCGTTTGACCGGGACACTGCCTTTGAACGCCGCGCCCTCGTTCTGCCCGCCGGTGAACCGGATAGGTTCCAGCGTGTCCAGTAAATCGGTCTTTTCACCGTTGTGGATCACATAGAATTCCTGCGGCTTTTCAAGATCCATGACATGGCCATTCTCGAACGGATGCCAGAAAATCAGTTTGACCGGTACATCGCCCGGTTTCTCGATCATGGTGTCGGTGGTGTATTCCAAAAGGAAATGCGCATTTGCTATGGCAGGAAGAGCCATCGCGGCAGCGGCTGCGCTGAGCAGCGTTTTCATGAACAGTCGTCCTTGTCCCGTCGCGCCAATCCCGGCGCGAAATTCGTTTTGACCACGGGACATTCAACGCCAAATTACCCTTTCAGGCATCCTGGTCCGACGCACATCCCGTCGTCGATTAGGAGTGCCCGTTAGAGGGCACATGTCCGGCAGGTATCCTGACTTGCGGGTCAAAGCGTTGGACCGGCCTTCCCGGGCAAACCCCAGTGGCGTTTCAGCCCTGCTCGTCGCTTACAGTTGCGGGTGCAGTTGCGGATTTGGGCCAGAGCCCGCACCGCATTCCCTATTGATTCCAGAGCAAGCCCCGGAACCGGACATGCCGAGCGGCTTGCCAGACAACTCAGCCTTCCGTCAACGAAAATGTGTTACGGCCATCGAAAATATTGAGCTCGGCAGTTTGCGAGAGTGAACCAGTTTGTGAAACGTCCAAGGCGGCAGGGTTCGTTCCTGTCTAAGCTTCTGAAAGATACCTCTCCGACAAGGGCAGGCTTGCCGCGCCCAAAGAGCGTGCTTCCGGGCCTACGGTTCCTGCCAGCACAACGGGGCGCTCGAGCCCGGTCATGTTCAGCTCGGACAGTTTGTCTTCCACCATTTCAACCAAACGCGCCTTGATGTCCTGCGGCATCCAGCCGTCAATCTTCACGCATTCGAAATCTATCAGGCTACAGGATGAGACAATCGCATGGGCAATCCCGCTTGCCGTCCGTTTCAACCAGTTTTCCAGTTGAACGTTTGGCACATCCCAACGCTGGGTCGTTTCCCAGATGGAATGCGACGTGACACCTGCCGTGGTGATTGCACGCTCGAGCACGTAAAGGCTGGCCACATCGATGAGCGGTCTGACACCGCCCGCGCCATCGGGCACAGGCAAGGGGCCGATTGCCCCCGCGTTTCCACGCCCCGAAAAGATCGCGCCATTGAGGACCACACCGCCGCCAATGAAAAACCCGATATAGAAGTACAGGAAATCCCTTGGCCCATCAGCCGGACCGAATACCAATTCCGCCCCACAAGCCGCAGTGGCGTCATTTTGCAGGAATACCGGAATATCGAGGCGACGCGCCAGGTCAGCCTTCAGGTCTGATACGCGCCACGGGTCCATTTCTTCCTGAGGAACCTGAAGGGTCTGGGCCCAGTCCCACAGATAGAACGGCATGGCAATTCCAAGACCCGCAATCCTGCCTTTGGCCTCGGGCGACATGGATGACATCATTTTGCCCAGACTCTCAGTGGAAAACTCCAAAGTGGCCTTCGGCGTTGGATAGTCATAGGTTCGCCGCTCGCGCTGCCGCACATTTCCGACAAAGTCAGTCAAAACCAGCTCGGTACTGCGGCGCCCGACCTTGAGCCCAAAGAAAAACGCACCATCCGGGTTGAGGCGCATGGGAACGGAAGGTTGCCCGACTTTCCCGCGGACCGGCTCGCCGCGCAACAGCAAACCATCCTTCTCCAACAGCCGCATGATGACGGAAACGGTTTGTGCCGACAGTCCGGTCATGCGCGCGATCTCGGACTTCGCAAGGGCCTGATGACGCCGGACAAGCGACAACACCAGCCGTTCGTTCCGGGCCCGCATCCCGCTTTGGTTGGTTCCGCGCACCTCTGACCCGTGCAGGCCAATCGAATTTTTCCGAGATGAATTTTCAGGCACGACCACCCCTTTCCTGCTGAAGAATGAGAAAGCCCGCCCGCACTGTCAATAATAAATAAGAGTGATTTATTTATTGACTCAAATTTCGAATCTTGTGATTGTTTCTTATGGGATCAGGGATTTTGCCTGATCGCCCTCGTGCCCGTTCGGCACAGGAAAACCTGGGAGGATAATCGATGAAACTTGCAAGACTTGCGGGTGCTGCTGCGCTCGGGGTTACTGCCATGGCTGGCAGTGCAATGGCGGAAGGCGAAACCGTTTGTCTGATTACCAAGACGGACACCAACCCGTTCTTTGTCAAAATGAAGGAAGGTGCGACAGCGAAAGCGGAAGAGCTGGGAATGACGCTCAAAGCCTTTGCGGGCAAAGTTGACGGTGACCATGAAACGCAGGTGCAAGCCATTGAGACCTGCATTCTGGACGGCGCCAAAGGCATTCTGCTGACGGCCTCGGACACATCATCCATCGTTCCGGCCGTGAAGCAGGCGCGGGATGCAGGGGTTCTGGTTATCGCTCTGGATACGCCGCTGGAACCCATTGACTCGGCTGACGCAACGTTTGCCACGGACAATTTCCTTGCCGGGCTGCTGATTGGACAATGGGCCAAAGCCACGCTGGGCGACGCAGCCAACGACGCGAAAATTGCGACATTGGACCTTGCCGTCAGCCAGCCGACAGTGGACGTGCTGCGCAATCAGGGCTTCCTGCAAGGCTTTGGTGTCGATCTGGCGGACCCGAACGTAATCGGTGATGAAGATGACCCCCGTCTTGTCGGAAGTGATGTCACTGCCGGCAACGAAGAAGGTGGTCGCCGCGCGATGGAAAACCTTCTGGCCAAGGATCCGACGATCAACGTTGTTCACACCATCAACGAGCCTGCCGCGGCAGGCGCCTACGAGGCGCTGAAAGCCATCGGGCGCGAAAATGACGTGCTCATCGTTTCCGTGGACGGAGGCTGCCCGGGTGTCCAAAACGTTGCCGATGGTGTTATCGGCGCGACGTCGCAGCAATACCCGCTGTTGATGGCATCGCTGGGTGTTGAAGCCGTCAAGAAATGGGCGGACGAAGGCGTGAAGCCTGAAAACACGCCTGGCAAGGATTTCTTTGACACCGGCGTAGCGCTTGTAACGGACAAGCCTGCCGAAGGCGTCGAGTCGATCTCGGTCAAAGAAGGCATGGACCTCTGCTGGGGTTAACCTGACCACCCGGAGGGCCGCAGAGGGCGGCCTTCCGCATTTCAAACCACCCATTCGCCCGAAAACTTGCTAAAGTCGTCAGTAACCTGACGCTTTGGGGGAACCTTTATGTCCGATACTTCACGACGATCAGACGACTTCGAAGCCGCTGCAAAAGGCAGCCCGGAACAGATTGCCGAATTTGACGATCACCACCGCGGGTTTGTCGGAACGGTTCAGCATTTTCTGCATGTGAACCCCTCTTTGGTGCCGCTGATCGTTCTTGTGGCTGCCATCGTCATTTTCGGGGCTTTGCTGGGCTCTAAGTTCTTCTCGCCATTCGCGCTGACCCTGATCCTGCAACAGGTTCAGATCGTCGGGATCGTGGCGGCGGCGCAAAGCCTCGTCATCCTGACCGCCGGTATCGATCTGAGCGTCGGAGCAATCATGGTGATGTCGTCGGTTGTCATGGGACAGTTCACCTTCCGATATGGGCTGCCGCCAACGGTCGCGATTGTTTGCGGCCTTTTCGTTGGCACCGCAATCGGTGCGGTGAACGGGTATCTGGTCAGCCGCATCAAACTGCCGCCGTTCATCGTGACGCTTGGCATGTGGCAAATCGTTCTTGCGGCGAACTTCCTGTATTCTCAGAACGAAACAATCCGGTCGCAGGAGATCGAAGAAAACGCCGCGATTCTGCAACTTTTCGGGGCCAAGTTCAACGTGGGCGGGGCGGTATTCACCGTCGGCGTGATCTTCATGCTGGTGCTGATCCTCGGGCTTTCCTACGCCCTTCGTCACACCGCATGGGGAAGGCATGTTTACGCGGTCGGTGATGATCCGGAAGCCGCCGAGTTGTCCGGTGTCAATGTGCATCGCACGCTGATGTCGGTTTACATGCTGTCCGGGCTGATCTGCGCCTTCGCGGGATGGGCTCTGATTGGTCGGATCGGGTCCGTGTCTCCGACGTCTGGCCAGTTGGCCAATATTGAAAGCATAACAGCGGTCGTGATCGGGGGCATATCCCTGTTCGGTGGCCGCGGGTCCATTCTCGGATCATTGTTCGGAGCGTTGATCGTCGGGGTCTTCACGCTTGGGCTTCGGTTGCTGGGCGCTGATGCGCAATGGACGTTCCTGTTGATCGGCATCCTTATCATCGCAGCGGTCGCGGTCGACCAGTGGATCAGAAAGGTGGCAGCCTGATGGAACCTATTCTCAAAGGAAGGAACCTTGTGAAGCGCTACGGCAAGGTGACGGCGCTGGACCAGTGCGATTTCGATTTGATGCCGGGCGAGATTCTGGCCGTGATCGGCGACAACGGTGCGGGCAAGTCAACACTGATCAAGGCGATTTCAGGCGCAGTGGTGCCGGATGAAGGTGATGTTTGGCTGGAAGGCCGGAAAGTGAATTTCCACTCGCCGATAGACGCGCGTGAAGCCGGTATTGAAACGGTTTACCAGACACTTGCAATGTCCCCTGCCCTGTCGATTGCGGACAACATGTTCATGGGGCGCGAGATTCGGCGCAAAGGGCCATTGGGATCTTGGTTTCGAATGCTCGATCGTCCGGCGATGGAGAAATTCGCCCGCGACAAGCTGAGCGAACTGGGCCTGATGACGATCCAGAACATCAATCAAGCCGTCGAAACACTGTCCGGGGGTCAGCGTCAGGGTGTAGCGGTGGCACGTGCCGCGGCATTCGGATCAAAAGTCATCATCCTGGACGAACCAACCGCCGCATTGGGCGTGAAGGAAAGCCGGCGCGTTCTTGAACTGATCCTGGACGTGAAATCTCGCGGCATTCCGATCATCCTGATCAGCCACAATATGCCACATGTTTTCGAGGTCGCCGATCGAATTCACGTGCATCGACTGGGCAAACGCCTCTGCGTCGTTGATCCCAAGGATTACACGATGTCCGACGCGGTGGCGTTCATGACCGGCGCCAAGGAACCGCCCGCCGAGGACCAGGCCGCGTGACGGGTAAACTTGCCACCCCCGAGGCGCTTGCAACCAAAATCGCGGATGCCGTCCAGGCCTTGCCGCCGCTGCAAGACCGGCATCTTGTCGCGATTGCCGGGCCGCCGGGATCGGGAAAAACGACCGCAGCGGGCCTTGCAACCAACGAGCTCAATCTGCGCGGCATCGCGACCGGCCTGGTTTTCATGGACGGCTTCCACTATGACAACGTGATCTTGAAGGATCGCGGCCTGCTGAACCGCAAGGGATCCCCCGAAACCTTTGACCGTGCCGGCTTTCATGCGCTGCTTGGTCGATTGCGTGCGGAAGAAGAAGTCGCAATACCCGAGTTTGACCGAAATCTCGATCTGGCCATTGCCGCGCGGTCCATGATCACGGCGGATCAGCGCGTTGTTCTGGTTGAGGGCAATTACCTTCTCTTGAATGAACCGGGTTGGTCGGACCTTCACCAACTGTGGGCATTCAAGGTCTTTCTGGACACCGATTTGAAAACACTCCAAACCCGCCTGACCAACAGATGGATCGGCCATGGTCTGGACGCCATTGCCGCCAAGGACCGTGCGCAGTCGAACGATCTGCCGAATGCACAGCGTGTGATCCGAAATTCGATACCCGGTGATCTGACACTGGCATGAGTTTTGCTTGCGGCCAACACAATCCGTCTTGATGAAAGGCCAGAGATCAGTTCCGGTACACCGGCGGAACAAGACCGGCGTGGAACCAGGTCACGAAGGACACGATCGAGAACACCGGCAGCCCGGTCGCCTGTTGAATATCCGGCGCATAGGGGCACATATTCGTGCACTCCAGAACGATTGCCCCAAGATCGGGGTGGTCCGAGGCCAATGCGATTGCGGCCTCGACATTGTCTTCCCGGGCCTTCTGAACATTCAGATGCGGTTCATTGCCAAGAATTGCGCGGGTGAATTCCCGCCCACCCTCGGTTGTGCCGATTGGCGTGTCCAAGGGGACATTGGCAGCCAGAAGATGGTCATTGGTCAAAGTGGAGGCCGAAATGGTCAGAATGCCCGCGCGCTTTCCCTTGGGAAGGATGCGATTCACCATTTCGACCTGCATCAAGGACGAGGTGACGACGGGAACCGGAACGGCCTCGGCCAGCTCCTTCTGGAACAGGGACAGGAACCCGCAATTGGTTGTTATTCCGTCCGCGCCGTCTTTGACCAGCTCTTGCGCAGCGTCGATGAAGACCTCGAGCATACCTTCGGCCCGATGCCGGACCACCCGATCAGGCGAGGCATCCCGAACGATGCGGTACAGCACCGGAAACGGCCATGTCCGTGCATTGCCCATGTCACCGGGAATTCTTGGGAATTGCGCGTCCAGCATAAGGATTCCCACCGATGCACCATAAATGGATTTGCCGCCCTGCGCGATCATCCCTGTGCCTCTTCGATAATGCGGGTCGAGATGTCTTCGGCCCCTTCCATGTAGATGCTGGTAATCCCGTGACGCACAGCGTCCTGAACCTGATCCATTCGTTTTGTGATATGAGCCGCCAGAACCCGGGCCGCCTCGTCCGCGTCCCGATCCAGCAGGGCCTGCATGACGTGTTTATGTTCGTCCTTGGACTTCTGCACCCGGTCCATGCTCATGGAAATCCAGCGGATATAGCGGATACGCTCGTTGATCCGCGTCAGAGTTTGCAACAACTCCATGTTCCCTGACAGCTTTGCGATCCCCAGATGGAACGATTCGTCCCGGGCCACAGCCTCTTCGATCGTCAGACCGGTGATGTCGATGCCCGTTTCGTAAAGTTCATCACGCAGCTTTTGCAGGTCTTCATCGGCCGCCCTGGCGCAGGCGGATCGGGCCGCCGCGGATTCGATGATCTGGCGCAGCTCGAAAAGGTCGAACACGCTTTGCGCATCCAAAGGACGGCAAAAAAACCCTTGCCCCGGGCGGAAATCGAACAGCCGTTCGGCAACCAGACGGTTCAACGCTTCTCGCAACGGCGTGCGGCTGACGCCTAGATCCCTGGACAGCGCGACCTCGTTCAGGCGGTCACCGGGGCGCAGGCGGAAGGAGACCGCCATCGCTTTGACCTGATCATAAATATCATCGACGCGTGGACCCGCCATAAACAATGCCCTTCTTCCGTTGATCCACAGGTGCCACACTCAATTCTTGAAATCAATATGCAAACTTGTATACAGCTATGTGTACAATTTCAACGCAAAGGAATCGCGAACCATGACAGGGACGAACTACCTGACCGGAGCCGAGGCGATGGTGCGTATGCTCGAGGCGCATGGCGTGACGCATATGTTCGGCCTGTGCGGCGATACCACCTTGCCGTTCTATGACGCACTCGCCCGAATGGATCACGGCATTCAGCACATTCTGACCCGCGACGAACGGCACGCCGCCTACATGGCGGATGGCTATGCACGCGTGACAGGCAGGCCCGGCGTTTGCGAAGGCCCTTCCGGCGGTGGCGCGACCTACATTCTGCCGGGTGTGGTCGAGGCCAATGAAAGTTCCGTTCCAATCCTGGCGATCACCTCTGATGTGGCGACGACCAGCCGCGGGAAATACCCTTTGACAGAACTGGATCAGCCAGCGTTGTTCCGCCCGCTGACGAAGTGGAACGCGTCTCTGGATGATGCCGCCCGGCTTCCGGCCATGGTTCGTGCGGCGTTCAGGGCGATGACAACGGGAACACCCGGCGCGACCCATCTGGCACTGCCGTTTGATACGCAGAAGGCACAGGTGGACGAAGCGGAAATCTGGGCCGACGACCGGCATCGCAACTTTCCCGCCGAACGGGCCGCCCCAGATCCGGATGCCATCGAAGCGGCCGCAGCCATTCTTGCCCGGGCCACATCCGCCGTCGCGGTCTGTGGCGGCGGCCCGGTTCTGTCCGGCGCGACCGATGCGTTGCGTCGCGTCGCCGGTCTGCTGGATATGCCCGTCGCCACAACCGTTTCAGGCCAAGGGTCTATCGCCGAAACCGATCCTTTGGCCCTGGGTGTCGTCGGATCGAACGGCGGGATCCCCGCGACCCGTGCCGTGGTGGATCAGGCTGATGTCGTCCTGTTCATCGGGTGCCGCGCCGGTTCGGTCACGACCGAACGGTGGAGAAGCCCCGGACGCAACGCCACGATCATTCACATCGACAGCGACCCCATGGTGATCGGCGCAAACTATCAGACCGAAGTGGCGATCTGCGCTGACGCCCGCCTCGCGCTTGAGGCATTGGCCCGAGCGCTGGAGGACCGGCAAGACCTGAACGGACAAGACGGAGCAACCAAGGCCCGCGCCGCGTGGGAGGCCAAGGCGGCGGCGTTTGCCCCCTTGGCTGCAAGTCGGGAAATGCCGATCCGGCCAGAGGCTGTCATGGCGTCCCTGATGGACATTCTGGACGACGATGCGATTGTGGTCGCTGACCCCGGCACCCCCTGCCCCTATTTCAGCGCGCATTACCGTTGGCGGCAACCCGGGCGGCATTTCATCACAAATCGCGCACATGGAGCACTGGGCTATTCTCTGGGGGCGGCCATGGGTGCACATGTTGGCCGGCCCTCGGTCAAGACCCTGGCCGTCATGGGCGATGGTTCGTTTGGGTTCACCTGCGGTGAATTTGAAACGATGGTTCGGCACAAAATGCCGATAACCTCGATCGTTTTCTCGAACTCGGTCTTCGGATGGATCAAGGCGGGTCAGGATGCTGGGTTTGATCAACGCTATTACAACGTTGATTTCAACCGGACCGACCACGCCGCCGTCGCAGCCGCCTTCGGAGTGAAATCATGGACGGTCAAAGACCCTGAGGACTTGCCGAAGGTGCTGAAACAGGCCCTCGAACATGATGCCCCCACATTGGTCGACATCCATTCGCAGCAGCTTCACGAGGCCGCTGCACCTGTGTCGGAATGGGTTGCGTAAGAGGCAATCGACGGGGTCAGCTGGGCCAGAAATTCCTGCGCAATCGTGGACAGGGGGCGCCCCTTTGCGGTGATGATTGCAAGATCCAGCATGACGGATGGCTTGAACGGGCGGGTCTGGTACCCGCTCTCACCATCGAACGTCACGGTAAAGGGATCGATCATCGCAACACCCATGCCCTGTTTTACAAAACTCAGCAGGTTCTCGGACAGGTGCGTGTGAATCTGTGTCCGCCACGTGCGCCCGGATGCCTGAAAGATGTCACGGGTTCGACGGTGGGTTTGGTGTTCCGGGCCCATCACGATGAAGGGCTCGTTTTCCAGTATTTCCGGTGTCAGAACGTCATAATCCGCCAAGGGGCTGTTTTCTGGAAAAGTCGCAAGTGTTTCGAATTGAAACACCTGATAATTCAGAGTGTCGTGCAGGATCGGCATCTCTACGATGCCGATTTCAAACAGGCCTGAAATCACCCATTCCTGAATCTTGGATGAATACTGCGACTGGAAACTGACGGACAGGTTGGGGCGGCTTTTGGCAAAACGAGCGATCTCGCGCGGCATGAAACCAAATGACAGAAGATGCGGAGCTGCAACCTGCAATTGACCGGGATGTTTGTTCTGCAAATCCGTCACGGCCTGTGCCACGTGATCCAACCCGCGCACGACCGTGTCGACTTCGCGGAACAGCAGCTCGGCTTCCGGGGTGGGCAGCAAACGGCCCTTGTTGCGCTCGAACAGAGGCAGTCGCGCTTCGCGTTCCAACTGAGCCAACAGATTGCTGATACCAGGCTGGGATATCCCAAGTACCGACGCCGCACCGGTTACGGTTCCGGTTTCCATGATGGCGTGAAACGCTTGAAGCTGGCGAAAGCGTAGGGACATGGATTACCGCATCATTTATTCTGATGAACTGTAGAAGAAATAGTATTTGAAATGATATGCTCGTCAAGGCAGGCTTTCGCTCAACCACAGGGGGCGGAATGAACGATCTGTCACAAAACATCATCGGTTTCGACCTTTGGCACCTGAAGCTTCCGGTCACGTCCCGCCGGGATCACGGTATAGGATCCGTCGAAGGCGCCTGCGAAGTCGTCATACTGCGACTGACATCCGAGGATGGCGCACAGGGATTTGGCGAAGCGTCACCCTGGTCGGTGTTCACCGGCACCCCGGAAGCGACATTCGCGGCACTGGATCGATATATACGCCCTCTTGTTCTTGGCGCCAGCGTGGGCGACCGGTCAGCCATCATGGCGCGCGCGGCCTGTGCAGTGGCGCATTGCACCGAGGCCAAGGCCGCGCTGGAAACCGCGCTGCTGGATCTGGCCGGCCGTATCAGCGACATCCCTGTCTGGTCTTTGCTGGGCGGTCGCTGCCGCAACACCATTCCGCTCAGCTGTTCCATCGCCAACCCGGACTTTTCCCAGGACATAGACCTGCTGGCGCGGTTGCGAGAGGACGGCGTGCGGATTGTCAAACTCAAGACCGGGTTCAAGGATCACGCCTTTGACATCATGCGGTTGGAATATCTGGCGCAGAACTGTCCTGAATTCTCGGTCCGCGTGGATTTCAATCAGGGGCTGAACATCGAGGACGCCCCGGCGCGGGTGCGGGACGTGGCCCAGTTCAATCCTGATTTCATCGAACAGCCGGTTCGCGCCCACCATTTCGGCATGATGGCAAAGCTGCGCCAAATGACCGATATTCCCCTTCTCGCCGATGAAAGCGTCTTTGGTCCCGAAGATATGGAACGCGCCGCGCGTGAAAGCATTTGCGATGGTGTCTCGGTGAAAATAATGAAGTCTGGCGGACTGACCCGCGGGCAAACGGTCGCCCGCATCGCGGCCGCGCATGGTCTGACGGCATATGGCGGGGACATGTTCGAGGCCGGCCTGGCCCATCTTGCCGGCACCCATATGATTGCCGCAACGCCCGAGATCACATTGGGCTGCGAATTCTATCAGGCGTCCTATTTCCTGAAAGAAGACATTCTGGAAGAACCCTTCCGGATCCAGAACGGACAGGTCTGCGTGCCCGAAACCCGCGGGCTTGGCGGCAGGCCCGAGATGGCCAAGCTGAACCATTACGCAGTGGCCAGGGCGGTTTCAGAATGAGTGACAAGAAAACCATAGCCATCATCGGCGCCGGTATCGTCGGCGTGTCGGCCGCGGTCTGGCTGCAACGGGATGGGCACGACGTGATCCTGTTCGACAAGGCCGGACCGGGCGAAGGCACGTCTCATGGCAATGGCGGTGTGCTGGCATCCTGTTCCATCATACCTGTGACGGTTCCCGGATTGCTTGGCAAAGCGCCCAAAATGTTGCTGAGTTCGTCGCAGCCGCTGTTTTTGAAATGGGGGTATCTGCCCAAGCTGCTCCCATGGCTCCGGCAATATCTGAGCCACGCGAACATAGAAGACGTTGAACGGATCGCGGCGGCGCTGACGCCGATCGTCGGCGACAGCCTGAATGATCACAAGGCATTGGCAACAGGCACGCGTGCTGAAAAGTGGATCGTGCCCAGCGACTATCTGTTTCTCTACGAGAACCGGGCCCATTTTGAACAAGATGCGTTGGGCTGGGGAATAAGGCGGAAGAACGGCTTTGATTGGGAAGAACTGGAGGGCAAGGCGTTTCACGACTATGACCCCGTGTTCAGCCCGGATATCGGTTTCGCTGCCAAGCTGTCAAACCACGGTCATATCACCGATCCCGGGCAGTACGTGAAAGACTTGGCCGCCCATGTCGAGGCTGGCGGTGGTCGGATCATCCGCGCCAATGTCGAGGACGTCACCCGCGAGAACGGCCGCGTTACCGGTGTGCGCGCGGGTGGCGAGACCATCGCTTGCGACACCGCCATTGTCACGGCTGGCGTTTGGTCGGGGCCACTGGCCAAGCGACTGGGGGTTTCTGTTCCTCTTGAAAGCGAGCGCGGTTATCATCTTGAATTGGTGGCACCTTCTGCCATGCCCCGCAGCCCGGTCATGGTGGCTTCGGGCAAGTTTGTTGCCACGCCCATGGATGGGCGCATACGCTTGGCGGGTATCGTGGAGTTCGGTGGGCTGGACGCCCCGCCCTCGCGCGCGCCGTTTGAATTGATGCGAAAGAATGCCCGGGCCGCGTTTCCGGGCATAACATGGAAGGAGGAAGTGGAATGGATGGGGCACAGACCCGCCCCGGCTGACTCGATCCCGATCATAGGCGACGTGCCCGGTATCAAAGGGGCCTATATGGGCTTTGGGCATCATCACATCGGCCTGACAGGTGGGCCAAAGACCGGGCGGCTTTTGGCGCAGATGATTGCGGGCAGAACCCCGAACACCGACATAAGCGTTTATGCGCCGTCGCGCTTTGCAACATAAAGAACAGACCGATGAAAAACATCGGTATTTCAAAACTCGATAGGGAGAAAACGATGAAAAAACTGACAAACCTTCTGGCGGCAACCGCTTTGACCGCTGCCGCGGCGACACCGGCCATGGCCGAAAAATGGGACATGCCGATGGCCTATTCGGCGTCGAACTTCCATTCGGCCACCGGTGCGGAATTCGCCAAATGTGTAACGACCGGAACCGGCGGTGAGATCGAAATCGTTACGCATCCATCCGGCTCGCTGTTCAAAGGTGCCGATATCAAACGCGCAATCCAGACCGGGCAAGCCCCGATCGGCGAACGCCTTCTGTCCGGCCACCAGAATGAGAACGCGTTGTTCGGTTTCGATTCGATCCCGTTCCTTGCGACCTCGTTCGACGACAGCGCCAAGCTTTGGGAAGCGGCGAAACCGTCAATTGAAAAGCTGCTGGAGGAACAGAATCTGACATTGCTGTATTCCGTGCCATGGCCACCGCAGGGGCTGTATTTCAAGAATGAGGTGAACTCGGTCGCAGACATGAAGGGCATCAAGTTCCGTTCGTACAACAACGCGACTTCGCGACTGGCCGAACTGACAGGCATGTTGCCGGTAACCATCGAAGCGGCGGAAATCAGTCAGGCTTTTGCGACGGGTGTCGCCGAGTCGATGGTGTCCTCGGGATCGACCGGGTATGACCGCAAGGTCTGGGAAAGCCTGAACTATTTCTACGAAGTCGATGCCTGGTTGCCACGCAACTACGTGATGGTGAATTCGGATGTCTGGTCGGGCGTGTCCGACGCCAACAAGAACGTCATCAAGGCCTGCGCAGAGCTGGCGGAATACGCGGGCAACTGGCGCGCCAAGGAATATACCGGCTTTACTCTGCAAGGTCTGCGTGATGGTGGCATGACCGTCGGTCCGGCATCCGAGCAGATGACGAATGAGCTGAAAGAGATTGGTGTGACCATGACCAATGAATGGCTGGAAGCCGCCGGCGACGAAGGCAAAGCCATCGTCGACGCGTTCAACGCCTCTCAGTAACCGTTCGAGGCAGGCGGCGTTGCATTGCGTCGCCTGTTTTCCATCCAATCATAACACAGCGGGGACGCCATGGCGTTATTGCGGGGGCTTCGGTCCGTTCTGGATTTCATCTATCTGGCAGCGGGGGTAATGGCGGCGGTCAGCCTGATTGCCATTCTTTTGCTGATCGTCGTGCAGATGCTGGCCCGCTGGACCGGTGAAGTCTTTCCCGGAGCGCCCGACTATGCCGGCTATGCAATGGCGGCGGCATCTTTTCTGGCCTTTGCCAATGCGTTGAACCGGGGCAGCCACATTCGGGTTTCGATCCTTCTGAACGCGGTGCCGGACAGCGTGCGGCGTGTCCTTGAAATCTGGTGTTTCACCATCGGCACAGCCGTCATGTGGTATTTCTGCTGGTATGCCTATCGCTTCGTCTATTGGAGCTGGAAGTTCAACGACATCAGCCAGGGTCAGGACAGAACCGCGCTGTGGATTCCGCAATCCGCGATGCTGATCGGAGCCGTGATCCTGGCCATCGCGCTGACGGATCACCTGATCCACGTCCTGTTCAAAGGTGACCATCGCATTGTCCGCGATCTGGCCGACCAGAGCCACGGAGAATAGACGCATGGAAAACCTGTCTGTCATCATCCTTTTCCTTTTTGTTCTGTTCACCCTTCTCGGTACCGGCGTCTGGGTCGGCCTGGCCCTGATGGGCGTCGCCTGGGTCGGGATGGAGCTGTTCACGACACGCCCCGTGGGCGACGTGATGATCACGACGATCTGGTCCGCTTCGTCGTCGTGGACCCTGACCGCCTTGCCCATGTTCATCTGGATGGGCGAAATCCTGTACCGCACGCGATTGTCCGAAGACATGTTCAAAGGGCTGTCCCCCTGGATGGCCCCCCTGCCCGGCGGTCTGGTGCATACCAATATCGTGGGCTGTACCGTCTTCGCGGCAGTCTCAGGTTCGTCGGCGGCAACCCTGACCACTGTCGGAAAGATGTCGATCCCCGAACTGCGCAAGCGCAACTACCCCGAACGGATGATCATCGGTACTCTGACCGGTGCGGCCACTCTGGGGCTGATGATCCCGCCGTCTTTGACCCTGATCGTCTACGGGGTGACGATCAATGAATCGATCACCAAGCTGTTCTTTGCCGGCATCCTTCCCGGTTTGGTGCTGGCAGCGATGTTCATGGGTTATGTCGCGATCTATTCCAAGTTGGGCAAAGACTGGACCCCGGATGTCGAGGGCAAGCTGAGCTTTTCCGAGAAAGTCAGAAATTCCCGCTTTTTGTTGCCTGTGATCCTTCTGATCACGGTCGTCATCGGCTCAATGTATCTGGGCTATGCCACTGCGACCGAAGCTGCGGCTTTTGGGGTGATCGGCGGCCTGTTGCTGGCGGCAGGCCAAGGGTCGTTGAACTGGAAGACATTCACCGAAAGCCTGATGGGCGCCACGCGAACCAGCGCGATGATCGCCCTGATCCTTGCCGGCGCGGCGTTTCTGTCGCTGTCCATGGGCTTCACCGGCCTGCCGCGCGGGCTGGCCGATCTGATTGCAGGTTGGGAACTGACCCGTTTCGAACTGCTTATGGTCCTGCTGGTGTTCTACATCATTCTGGGCTGTTTTCTTGACGGGATTTCTTCCGTCGTGTTGACCATGGCCGTGGTGGAACCAATGATCCGCGACGCTGGCATTGACCTGATCTGGTTCGGCATCTTCATCGTGGTCGTTGTTGAAATGGCGCAGATCACACCTCCGATCGGGTTCAACCTGTTCGTGATGCAGGGCATGACCAACCATGAGATGAGCTATATCGCACGCGCTGCGATACCGATGTTCCTGATCATGGTGCTGATGGTCTTCATCCTCATCTGGTTCCCCGACCTCGCCACCTGGCTGCCCGAGAATTTGCGTCAGAGCCCGGGCGGGTAAAACGGCCTTGAACCTGCTCCATCTGGCGGTCCGTCACGGGCCCCGTGTTCTGGTCGCCGGATTGGCGGCGGGTCTTCTATTGCCGGGTTTGGCCGAGCCCATGCGAGGCCTGCTGCCGCCCCTGGTCGTGTTGTTGCTGTTCGTCACCGTCCTGAGAATGGACCCCGAAACCATTCTTGGATCGTTGAGCGATCTGCACAAGGTCGCGTTCACCGTCATCGGGTTTCAATTCGTGATGCCGCTGATCATTCTGGCCATTGGATTTGTCGGGGGATGGACCGGAACGCCGGTGCTTCTGTCCCTGCTCATCATGGCGGCTGCGCCCTCGATTTCCGGCAGTCCCAACATGTGTTTGATGATGGGCTACCCACCTGAACACGCGATGCGAATGATGGTGGTTGGGACCGCCCTGCTGCCATTGACAGCGTTTCCGGTGTTCCTGCTCATGCCTGAGCTGGGCGGCATTCACTCTGTTCTGCTGGCCGGGTTGCAACTGCTGTTGACGATACTCTGCACAACCGGCGCCGCCATTGTTGTCCGGTGCGTCTGGTTGCGTTCACCATCACGCTCCACATTGGTGAATCTGGAAGGGTTGGGCACAATCACCTTGGCCGTTTTTGTCATCGGCCTGATGCCTTCTGTCAGCACCACAGCGCTGAAAAGCCCGGCCGTCGCGGCCTTCTGGATCGCGCTCGCCTGTCTGGCCAATTTCGGAGCACAATTCATTTCGTTCCGGATTACCCGAGGACGTCTGCCGGCAGCCAGAGCAACCGCTGTCTCTTTGATCGCGGGAAACAGAAACATCGCGATATTCTTCGTTGCTTTGCCGCCCGAGGTCACCGCACCCATCATGGCCTTCATCGGGGCGTATCAAATTCCGATGTACCTGACGCCAATGGTCATGCGTCATCTCTACATGAGGCAAGTATTGCCCGAGTAGCTTTGGAAAGCCGCCTTAGGATATTTTTTTCCCTTTTCTCCGATCCGTGTCGGCGTTGGGCCGATACGTCGTGCTTGGTTCAATGCAAAAAAAACACGCTCAGGGAAATCGGGTGAATAATTGTCACTATTGACAGTTAATTGCACTCTTCCTATTTACTGTCAATGTTGACAGTAAAGGATATATCATGCCGATTAGCAAACTGGTCGTCGCATCTGTGATGACACTAGCTTCAACCCTCGGGGCATCCGCACAAACTCTCACTGCGACGGTGCAGGACGTGCGCAATGCAGATGGTGATTTGATCATTGCCGTGTTCGATGACTCAAAATCTTTTAAGGCCATGGACGTGGCGAACGCGGCGGCCTTGGCTTCCATTCCTGCTGTCAAAGGCCAGGCCTCGGTCACCTTTCACAATCTCCCGCTTGGCACCTATACGATTGCCGCGATTCACGACGAGAACAGCAACAGCAACCTGGATACCGAGAAGGATGTCCCAACCGAAGGGTACGCCTTTGGCGGCATGGATCGGAGCGGTCTACCGCCGGAATTCGCGGATGCCGCTGTCGCCGTCGGCACCGGTGCAACCGCAGACCTGAAGCTGAAATACTGGAAATAACATGATCGGGCGCCCCTCAAATCGTGATGAACGTTATGAACAGATTATGCAGGCCCTGGTCAGATGTGTTGCGAGATATGGCCTTGATGGCGCATCGCTTTCGCAAATAGCCAAGGAGGCGGGCCTGACACGTCCTCTGATCCGGCATCACCTGGGCAATCGGGATGAATTGATTACGACCCTGCAAGACTATGTTCTGAAAAGTTTTTCGGAACAGTCTGACGCACTCGTTGCAGGCTTGCCGGCGTCGAGAAAATCAAGACATCTGATCGATCTTCTGTTCTCGGACATGAACCAGACGTCACCGGATATGGTTCTTGCCTTCGCAGCACTCACCGCGCGGGCGGTCGAGGATGCTTCGCTTCGCCTGGCTTGTCGAGAGGCTCTGCTTGCCTTTGAAACTACGATTGCTGCGATACTGCGCGCGGATTTCCCGAATGTGGATGCCGCAAAGGTCAATACCGCCGCTCATGGCATTGTGGCGCTTTATTTCAACGCGACGTCTTTGGCCCCTCTGGATATGCCGAATGTCTGGAAAACTCAGGCCGAACAGGCCGCGCGTGCGCTGTTCAATGGCCTGGAGCAAGAACCATGACACGCAAGCGACAGCTGAACTACATCACCTTCGCGGCGCTGATGGTGACGACGGTACTTGGCTATCAGACGTTGTGGGGGCTTCTTTTCATGTTCTGGACAATCCCGAATTTCTATTCCGGTCACGCTTTGCTTTTGACCGACGTAACCCGGGATGAGGACCCCATCCTGTTTTGGCTGATCCAACTCGCCTGGGTCGCATTAGGCCTGTCGATGATCGCCATCGACTTTCTCACCCAAACGTTTTGAAAATTCCTTCACAAGAGGCTCAAATGAAACCCATGCTGCACCTTTTGCCGGTCGAAGCTTACACGAGCCAGGATTGGTTCGACCGGGAAATGCGCGAGATCTTCTCCAAAACCTGGCGCTACGCCGGTTTTATGGAGGATGTCAGTGAACCCGGCCAGTTCATCGCCGTGCAGGCCGGACTCAACAACATATTCGTGATTATGGGGCGCGACCGTCGCCTACGCGCCTTCCATAACATCTGCCGCCATCGCGGTACCCAATTGATCCGCGCGGTTGGCAAAACGCAAAAAGCATTGACCTGTCCTTATCACGATTGGACCTACGATCTTGAAGGCAATCTGATTTCGGTGCCGGATGAGCACGAGGAATATGGCAAAGTCGACAAGTCCTGCCTTGGCCTGAAACCCGCCAAGGTCGATATCTGGAAGTCGATGATTTTCGTCCATCCAGACCCCGACGCGCCTTCCATCGCCGAATGGTTCGGCCCCGTCGAACCCCATATCGGCCCGCACGTCCCGGAGGAGCTGATCGAGTACGAAGACCTGAACACCAGCTATGAGATAAAGGCCAACTGGAAGGTTGTCGTCGAAAATTACATCGACGTTTACCACCTGAGCCATCTGCATTCGAATACGCTGCGGATGTATGACCACAAATCCGCCGAATTCCACTGGGAAGGACCTCATTACATGTTTTGGGAGCCGCCCGTGGCGGAGTTTCTGGAAGATCAGGACAGCAAACTGACCGCCCCGCGCGTCATCCCCAAAGACATGAACGGCGCCTGGGTGCCGATGCTGTTCCCGGGGATTGGTCTGGCCGCTTCGGAAGACGGCTGGAATATCTTCATTGTCGAACCCCTTGGCCCGGAACTGACACGAGTTCACAACCGTGGGCGGGTGTCAAACAGCTCGGAATGGGAATTCACCAAACAGTCGATGAAGTCGTCCTCTTTCTGGGCCGCGTTTGGAATTGCCGGGAAATACGAAGCCAATGACGCGATGGGCGAAGATGACCCGATGGTTGCCGGCGACTTTACCGGCGAAGACATCTACGCGTGCGAGCAGCAGCAGAAGTCCCTGCATTCTCCGTATTTTGAAGCAGGTCCGGCGGCAAAAGGTGAAAGCCCCGTCATCGAGCACCAGAAAGTTGTTCTGCAATGGTTGGGGGAAGAGAAATGAACCCGCGTGATTTTTTCCCATTGCGCGTTTGCGGGACCAGAGTCGAACTGGATGGCGTGGCAAAGACCGTCATGTTCGAGGTCCCTGACCGCCTGATGGACATATTCGCCTGGAGGCCGGGCCAACACGTGTCCGTTCGTTTCAATATTGATGGCGAAGAGCACCGTCGAAGCTATTCGATCTCCAGTTCGCCTTACTCCGGGGATCCGCTTCGCATCACCGTCAAACGGGTCAAGGGTGGCCGTGTCAGCAACTTCATCAACGACACCGTTCAGGAAGGGCAAACCATTGACGTCATGCCGCCATTTGGCAGTTTCTGCCTGGACCCCGACGAAACGGCGCGGCGCACCCATTACTTTTTTGGCGCGGGCTCTGGCATCACTCCGCTCTTTGCAATGCTGAACTCGGTTTTGACAGCCGAGCCCCATTCAGTCGCACATCTGGTGTATGGCAACACAAACGCCAAGAGCATCCTGTTGCAGCACGAACTGAGCGTGCTTCAGCAAGCGCATCCCGAACGTTTTACAATCAACCATGTCTTTTCGAAACCCGGCTGGTGGTCCAGCGCCGAGTACTGGCGGCAAGGTACAATCGACAAGGCCGCCATCGAAGCGTTGATCGCCGAGTATCCACCTTACGCCCAGGACGCGCGGTACTATGTCTGTGGTCCGCGCGATATGAACCAGGCCGTCAAATCGGCCTTGATGTCCATTGATGTTCCCCAGAACCGCATCCACATGGAAAGCTATGGTGCTGCGCCGGATCTTGACACGGGTATTGACGGGGTGGACGCAACCGTTGAACTGACGCTGGAAGGCACCCGACACCTCATTTCGGTCTCGAGGGGACAGACCATTCTTCACGCAGCGCAGTCAGCGGGGCTCAAGCCACCCTATTCCTGCCAATCCGGAGTTTGCGGCGCGTGCCGGGCCAAACTGACCGACGGCACAGTTCATATGCGGGCGCGCATGGCACTGGAAGACAAAGACATCAAAGCCGGAGAAATCCTGACCTGCCAGTCAATACCCACGGCGGAAAAACTGACGATCAGCTTTGACCAAACCCGTCGCTGAAAAGCCAATGACGCGCCTGAGGCATGCCGGTTCACGCCGCCTCAGGTTCAATCACGGATCGGATCATGCGTCCGGCGCGCAATCTCGGATCACGAAGTGCTTGGTCGTTTCTTCCACGACTTCCCAATAGCCGCGAAAGCCGTTGGGGATCAAAAAGCCGGCCCCGGTGCGAAAATCCTGACGGGTCCCGTCTTCGTGGATCAGGGCGCAATGACCTTTGACGATATAGCAATATTCGTCCTTGTCCGTGAACGCGTGCCATTTGCCCGGCGTAGACGTCCAGGTCCCGGCAGACAGTTGCCCATCCGGGCTGGTGAAATGCATTCCAATCTTGTGATGCGGATCACCGGCGACAACGCGATCGGGAAGATCGGCCAAACGCCTTTCGCTGCGCGTTGCCGGCTCATCGAATAGATTGAGTACCTGTGTCGTCATGAGGTCATACCCTCCTGCTGGTCATGTAGTGCGAGATGACGTGATCGGCCGATGGTCGGTCACGTGCTGAACTTGGATTTCCGCCATCCTCTAATGAAACAGGTAGACACCCGCCAAAACCAGAGCAGCGATGAAGATCGTCTCGGCCACGATCAGGACGATGGCCTGCCCACCCACATCCAGAATCCGCTTGAGCGACGTTTTCATGCCCACTGCCGCAATCGACAACAGCAGCGCCCACCGGCTGAGATCGGCCATGGCCGACGAGACCACATCCGGGATCAGGCCCATTGAATTCAGGACGGCAAAGATCAGAAAGCCAACGACAAACATCGGCAAAATAGGCGGGCGCTTGCCGTCTTCCTCGCTGAACTCCGCGTGGCGCCGGACAAGAAACGAGATGACCAGAACCACCGGGGCCAGCATTGCGACACGGATCAGCTTGACCAAAGTCGCGACCTCACCGGTTTGGTCCGAAACCGAGAACCCGGCCCCGACAACCTGCGCGACATCATGGATCGTTCCGCCCAGGAAGACCCCTGAAACCTCGTCGTTGAACTCGAAAGCCTCGGTGAGGATCGGGTAGGCGATCATCGCGATTGTCGACAGAACAGTAACCGACAGTACCGTGAAAACCAGGTTCCGCTCCGAATGCTCGTTTTTGGGCAGAATGGCCGACAAGGCCATCGCGGCCGATGCACCGCAGATCGCAACCGATCCCCCTGTCAGCACCCCAAAGCGCCAACCACGGCCCAGAAGACGCGCGCCAAGAAGCCCGAACAGGATCGTGAGGATCACACTGGCAATCACAACGGCAATCAGATCAGCGCCAAGGCTCATCATCAATTCAACGGAAATACGCGCCCCAAGCAGCGCAACGCCAAAACGCAGAACCGTTCGTGCAGTAAATTCGATACCGGCCTTGCAGTCGCCGGCATCGTCTTCGGCCAGGAAATGGAACGCGATGCCCAGCAACAGGGCCATCAGCATCGCCGGGGCACCATAATGTTCGGACAAAAACTTCGCTGCGACGGCAACAACCACGGAAACAAGGAAACCGTGACCGTTCAAACGAACGAAAGACCGTGCCCGAAGCCACGGCGAGTTGGATGCACTCAACACCTGCATCTTACTTCCTTTGCAATATTTGAGCTGCCTTTGGGGCAAAGCCTGCCCCCACCCGAACCATATTCGGCCCGGGTGAAGCATGATCAGATCACGCTTCCTGAACTTTCATGTCTTCGGCCGAGATTCCTGCGACGGCGACGGGTTTTTTCATTGCGTCGCGGCGGAAGGGTTCGCCGA
>NZ_JBQFXN010000015.1:0-32357 GCF_056540885.1 Ruegeria sp. AL12
GCAACCCGCTACGACAGGTGCCCCAAGGTCTTCTTGTCCGCCGTCGCACTCGCAGCGCTCGTCATATACTGGCTATGAGTCCTGACCCTAATCTCGTCACCCCCATACTCCACCCTTGCCACCCACCTCCCCCTCCTCCACGTTTGAAATCACAAATTGTGATTCCAAACGGCTGCCATGACGAACCCGAACACCCTGCCCAGCACGCATGAGGTCCAAAGCGCCATTCACCGGGTGCGCGGCACCCGCGTGGTGCTGGCCGAGGATCTGGCGCGGTTCTATGGAAAAACCGTCAGCGCCTTCAATCAGGCCGTCTCGCGCAACAAGGACCTGTTCGAGGGCTACCGCTTTCAGCTGACCGACGACGAGGTGGCGGCTTTGATATCACGGAATGTGATTTCAAAGCCCAAGGGCCGCGGCGGGCGGCGGGTCAACCCGTGGGTCTATACCGATTACGGCGTGGCCATCGCCTCGACCCTGTTCAAGGACCCGCGCGCGATCAAGATCACCCGCATGATCACCGAAGCGTTCGTAGACGGCGCCAACGCCCTGACCGAAACCCCGCGCAGCGCGCCCGAGATCCTGCCGCCCGAAGGCACCCCCGCCCCGCTGCTGCCCAATGGAGATCAGTTGCGGGCGCTGGCCGAAAACATCCTCGATTCCGGGCAGCAGAGCCTTGTCGACTATATCGCCAACCCCACCACCAAGCGCCAGCAGGCGGTGGCGACGATCATGAAGACCCTGGCCGAAACCGCCGGCGAAGAGGTGCGCACCCAGCACGAGCGTCTGCGCCTGCGCATCGCCGAACGGTTGGCCGCCGGCGATTATGCCGATGATGACGACCGCAAGGGGTTGCTGGAACTGCTGAATGCGATGAAAGGCTGACGCAGCCCTTGCCCCGGACCTTTCGGCCGCTAGACTCCGGGACATGCGCGTTGTCCTGTTATCACTGATCCTCGGCACACCCGCCGCCGCGTGGGAAGCAACGGTGGGCCAGATCTGCACCCTGTCACACGTGACGGACACGGCAGAGATATTCCTGACCTATGACCCCGAAAAGCCGCTCTATACCCTGTCCGTTACCCGCAAGACCGAAGGTTGGACCAACACCCCATGGTTCGCGATGCGGTTCGAGGGGCCGAACCCCATCGAAATCGCCACTCCGCGTCATGTTCTTTCCGACGGTGCATCGATGCTGACAGTCACCGATACCGGATTTGGAAACGTGCTGGACGGGCTGGAATACAACCGGACCGCCTATGCGTTTACGCAGGACAGGGTGAGTGAATTTCCCTTGGACGGTGCAGCGCCCCAGGTTCGCATTTTCCGCGAATGTGCCGGGGCTCAGCTGTCCTGACCGGGTCAGAAATCGAACAGATCTTCCAGAAAACCGCCTCGTTTCTTTTTCTTGCGATAGCCGTGATCCGCCCGGTCATCGTAGCCGGGTTGTGGCGGAGAATACGCTGTTGACCGCTCGATGATCTTGTCCAGTTCGCCCCGATCCAGCCAGACACCTCGGCATTGCGGACAATAGTCGATTTCAACCCCGTTTCTGTCCGTGATGACCAGTTGAGTTCCGTCAATCGGGCATTGCATCATACGATCTCCTGTTTTGCCATCTAATCTATATGAGATGGGGTTGATCCGCTGCATTGCCATCCCTCTGTGACATGACGCCCGTTTGCTTGGGTCAAGCGGGATGACACAGGCAACTGGCCCCGGCCCAAGAAGATTTTCTGGACTTCGCGATTACAACCGTCAGGGGCGCACGAACTTGGCCGTTCCAAGAGACCGCTGTTGCGGTTCGGGACTGTTGTGAACTTGCGGCGCAGTTGCCCGGGGCGGGCTGGCAGCGCCACAGGCGACCCCGTCGCCATCCGGGTCATTGCGCTTGTGATAACCCGCCTGCCCCTCGTAAAACGGCCCCACCCCCAGCGACTGCGTTGCATCACAACCTGCCAATGCGATCAGGTGGATCACCGCCTCTTCCCGCTCAAATTCGGACAGGCGCAGAAAAACACCCGTGGCGATCAGCACGGTGGTCAGCGGCAACAACAGAACCATGACCAGTATGCGTAGCGGAGACAGCGCATGCCTGCGCGTCGCCTCTGCGCGCCGGTGTCGTCTGGACGGCAGCGGCTTCGGATCAGGCGTATCCTGCGAGGGTTTTTTGAACAGCATTGCCTGATCTGTAACGTCGATTTGTGGCAAAGCCGAGGCAATCCCATAACGCTGAGGTAAAACAAATGGCGCAATCCATTTCAGGCACTTAAAATGACAGGGAACCGTCATCTGCCCGATTTTTTTGCTGCCGAACCGATATCGTGACCCTATCCGATCCTTATCACACGCCCGACGCAGCAGCGCGCTTGCAAGCACAGGACCTTCTCTTTCAGGCCAAATTTGCCGCACTGGCCTTTCTACACCCTGAAACCGGGTTGCCGTCTGTCTCGCGGATCGCGCTGGCCACGGATGAAGCGGGTTGCCCTGTCTCTCTGATTTCAACCCTTGCGGAACACACGCGCGCGCTGAGCACTTGCCCCAACTGCGCCCTTCTGATCGGAGAGCCCGCAGACAAGGGCGACCCGCTGACCCATCCGCGCCTGACATTGCACGTGATCGCTCAGCCAGTTCACCGGGACGTGGCAGGCTATGGTGACTTGCGCGACCGGTACTTGGCGCGACGGCCCAAAGCGAAACTCTATATCGATTTCGCCGATTTCGGACTGGTCCGGTTCGCCATTCAGGACGGCCTTTTGAACGCCGGATTTGGCAAGGCCTGCCGCCTTACCGCACAGGATTTCTAGCCATCAGCGGACCACATGCACGGCACATCCCGCATGACGAACGACATGAGACGCGGTAGAGCCCAGAAGCAGGTCCTGCATCCCCGGCCGGTGGGACGCAATTATGATCAGATCGGGCTTGTTCGCCTCGGCCCAATCCAGAATGGTCCGGCCGGAATGTCCTTCGATCACCAAACCCTTGGCATTCGGCAGCTGCGATGCCAGTTCATCCAGTTCTGTCTGAATCGCCTTACGCGCCTCTGTCAGATATTCGGACGGCATATACGAGATTGCATAGTTGGGAATATGCTCGACCACATGCAACAATGTCACCTGCGCGTCTGGCGTGGCCAGAATCTGGGCCAGCTTCAAAGGCCCGGATGTATCTCTTTCAGCATCGAACGAGATGGGGACCAGAATGTTGTGATACATGATGTGAGCCTCCATTTTTGCAGGCTAACTTTGAAACAGATATGAATTGCAGGCTTTGATTCAGGTCAGGAACTGCCGAATGTCTCAGCGACGTCGTACATGACCGGCTCAAAGCTTTTGCAGAGTTCGTTTATCTTGCGGTTGCGATCGCGCATTTCAGGCGTGCGCAGCATGGCAAGGAAATCTTCGCGGCGTTCCCATTGCGAATAGTTTGCTATTCGGGTTTGTGCGTCATTGACGTGCAGCCCGGCGGAAACGAAACCTGGCTGCTTTGAAATGAACTCGGCATAGGCATCCGTCAAAGCTTCCAGAAGGTCCTGACAGGTGCCGGGCGTCATTTCAAAGGTCGTGATAACTGTTTGAACACTGGCGTTTTTGGCGATTTTCAGCATCGGGATTCTCCACTTTCTGTCCCAAGCCTAACACATCAAAATGAAACGTCGCCTATTTCCTGCCGACCTTGCAAACCGGGTCAGTCATTTACGGTCAGATCAGAGTGAAATGGCCACCCGTTTCGGGGTGGCCAGACAGCCTTTTAACGTTCCATGCGCATCAGAACCGAGGCCGTACCCTTCACATGCTCTGGCCAGCGCAACAGAAAACTGTCGCCTGTCGCCCCCTGTTCGACCTCAACATGAGGCGCACTGAAGACATGGTTGTTGAACACCCCTGAAAGCACACCGATCGTCGCAACCCCATCGCAGCCTCGTGCCTTGCCGTCGAAAGGCAACTGCCCGTTTGCAGAAACAGGCCAAAGATTGGACACCGAGTGCTGCGTATAGCGAACCCTCAACGGGTTTGCGGATTTCCTGGTTACGCCATGATACGTATTGTTCTGGAAGGTCACGTTGGTGTGCCTGTCTTTGTTCAAGTCGGCAAAGCTTGTATCCACCCGTTCCGCTCGGAAGATTTCACCGCTCGTGGCACGAAACTTGTTGCCGGTCACGACCAGGCCATTGAGAAAATGCCCGGGCCCATAGGGGCGAATGACGATGAAACTGAACCAGGACGGGGCCTGACTGGAATAAAAGATGTTGTCCGTGATGCTCATCGCACTGAACGAAAAACCACTCGTGTATGTCGGCGACGGGTCGCGTTCATTCGTCCATTCGATGAAACAATTGTCGACATAATTCTCGGCGATAGTGGAACTGTTGTAGGTGCCGATCATGATCAAACCGGCCGTACGCACACCTTGCGGGATGCTATCGCCCTGAAAGACATGGTTGCCCAGAATCATGTTGTTGTCACCGCCCAGAACAGCGAAATGTCTGAAACGCACGGCTCGGTTGTGGCGCAGCTTCACATCGTTTGAATTGGTATTCAACGCAATGGAATATCGGTCCGTAACGACAAGGGCTTCTTCTGCTGACAGGAACTGGCAATTGTCGATCAACATACCCTTGCACCCCGTTCCGGTCGACGTGATCCCCCGGTCTTTCGGGCGGCTGATAAAACAGTCGTTCAACGAAAATGTACTGCCGGCGGCCGCCAAACGAATTCCGCTGCATCGGCTGTTGCATTGAAATTCGATCTGCTCCATGCCGAATTTTCGAAGCGTGCTGAAGCCGCTGAAATCCAGCAGGTACTTGAATGAATAGAACGAAAAGGACTGGGTCCCCGACGCCCCCACAAGAGGCGCGCTCAGTGTGATCTCACCCGCACCGACGTTCTTTGACCGTACATAGATTTCACGCCCGACTCCGCTGCCGGCAACGTAGGACCCGACGGGAATGTTGGCGACATTCGCGACATTGGTCAGACGCGTTTTGTCCGACGGATCATAGGTCGCAGTCGAGGTGAACGTTTCCGTATCCCAAGCCGAACTGCTTTTGACGTCAAACTGACCATTCCGGATCACGCGACGGGTTGAAAAACCACTCTGCTTGTTGGGAACCGCTGCGGCCATGTCGATCGGCGCGGTGACGGAAATCTTGCGACCACCCAAATCCAGCGAGTCATGATCCGAATTGTTCAGAAGGGCCTGAAACGCTTTTTTGAACGCCAGTTCTTCGTCTCCGAAAGCCGAAATGTAAGCCGGCAGATGGAAATCCTTTGTCAGCAACAGCATCTTGTCATCCGGCATGGTAACTGTGCCTTCAAAGTCCATTTCGGAGGTCATACTGGTGTTTTCGGCCAGATGATAAGTCCCTTGCGGAACGTAAACCCGACGGCCACCCGCCGCCTGATCGGCCACTTCAAACGCAGCTGAATCGTCCGTCACACCGTCGCCGATGGCCCCATAGTCGCGCACATCCACAACACTGATCATCTCACGCAGGAAAACACCGGTGACATCCGTGATCTCCAGGTCGTCGACACGCACCAGCGCCCCATTCGCGCCCTCAATATCCAGACCGAAATGGCCATACAGGGCGGCCAGCCCCCAAGGCATGTCCACGCCGGGGCGTTTGCCGGTTCCGACGATCGCCGTTATTTCATGCACGCTTCCATAGCCCGACAGCTGTGTGGCAGGCCCCTGCTCCACGACTCCTGCCACATGCGTGTCCCCTGCGCCCCCGGCCCAGGCCGCAATGCGCACCGACGGCAAAGGACCACTGATCGCCTTGACCCGCGCTTTGATCTGCAAATAGCAACCGGGCAAAATCGGCGTCTGGCCCATATACCGAAGCTGTTGGGTGGTTTGGACTTTCAGGATCTCCAGACAGCCACCAAAATCGGCATCCGCCGGCACGAAAACCCCCGTGCCGGATCCGCCATATGTGGGTGAGCCGGGCGTACCGTCCCCCGCAGACCAAACGGTCAGGCCATTCGCGAATTGAGGCGGCATGAAGACGATGCCGTCAGTGATTGCCTTGTTCATTGAAAACCCTTTCTAAATCGCGCCGCACCAATCTGGCGACGCGTCCAAACCCCGTGTCCAGGTCCGCCCCGAACGCGTCAGTCTGAATACCGAAAGAGAGTTAACCGCGGCTGATATCACCGTGACGGTGGTGTTGCCTCAGGCCGCAGGGTCAGCGTTGCCCAACAATTGGACGCCGTTGATTTTCCAACCGTCCTCCAGAGGGATCATCTGATAGTCCAGTATGTGCACACGCCCGTTTGCGTCGGTGATCATCACCTTCTGCCACAGGGCTCCTGCAATTTCACGCAACTCCAGAAAACGTATGTCGGAAGGACGCCAGACCATCGGATACCCATTGCGTACCATTGCTCCGAAATTGTCGGGGTTCTGAAAAAGGCGCTGGATGCTGGGGCTGGCAAAGGTGAAGGCCGTGGCAAAATCATCCGCCTTGAAGGCCTGTATCTGCGCCGAAATGTTTGCTTCTATCTCTGCGTTTTGCGCAAATGCGCCCGACCCCAGCCCAACACTCAGGGATACAACAAGCAAAAATCGACGCATGGGGCCACCTCCTGCAAAAAAGAGTAGCCCCATACGGGATCACGTCAAATCAGACCAGCTCTCCGGCCAGCGCCTTGTCGATCAGGGCAATTGTTTCAGGCACACCGTACAGCGCGATAAAGCCGCCAAAACGCGGGCCCTGCGATGCACCCAGAAGCACTTCGTACAACGCCGTGAACCAACTGCGCATGGGGTCGAACCGCTCCCGCCCGATGGAATAGACAACTGATTGCAGCGCCTCGTCCTCGGTCGGGCCATCATATGCTTCAAGCGCGGCTTTCAGCGCTTCCAGCGCCTCGCGCTCCTGATCCGTGGGGGCGCGATGTTTGCGCGTCGGTTTGACGAAATCGTTGAAGTAGCGAACCGCAAAGCCCGCAGCCTGATCCAGATCGGGATGGCTTTCAGCTGTTGCTTCCGGCGCATAGCGGCGAATAAAGCCCCACAGCGTCTCCTTGTCTTCCGCGCCCGAGACCGACGCCAGGTTCAGCAACATCGCAAACGGTACGATCAGGGTCGATTCGGGAACGTCGCCACCATGAATGTGCCAGACCGGATTGTTCAGCTGAGCTTTCAGGTCCTGCCCCGGATAGGCGCGCAACTGTTGATGATATTCGTCATAAGCCTTCGGGATCACGTCGAAATGCATCCGCTTGGCTGTCTTGGGCTTTTGATACATGAAATACGCCAGGCTTTCGGTTGGCGCGTAGGTCAGCCATTCGTCGATCGACACGCCATTGCCGGACGATTTCGAGATCTTCTGGCCATTCTCATCCAGGAACAGTTCATAAGAAAAATGCTCGGGCGCGCGGCCGCCCAATGCACGGCAGATCGCGTCATAGATTTTTTCGTTGGTAGCATGTTCCTTGCCGTACATCTCGAAATCGACGCCCAGCGCTGCCCAGCGCGCCCCGAAATCAGGCTTCCATTGCAATTTCACGTTGCCGCCAGTGACGGGCAAGGTCCATTCCTTGCCGTCCTCGTCATCGAATGTGACGGTATAGGTCTCTGCACACACTTTCTTCATCGGCACATACAAAACCCGCCCGGTTTCCGGATGGATCGGCAGGAAAATCGAATAGGTCTGTTGGCGCTCTTCCCGAAGGCTTTTGAGCATGATGGCCATGATGTCGTCATAGCGCTCGACCGCGCGCTTCAGGATCTCGTCGAACTGGCCTGACCGATAGAAATCGCGTGCAGAATAGAACTCATAGTCGAATCCGAAAGTATCGAGGAACCGGCGCAACATCGCGTTGTTGTGCTCGCCGAAGCTGGGGTATTCGCCAAACGGATCGGGAACCGAAGTCAACGGGCGCTGCAAATGTTCTTCAAGCGCCTCCGGGTTGGGCACGTTGCTGGGCACTTTGCGCATCCCGTCCAGATCGTCCGAAAAACAGATCAACTTGGTCGGTATGTCCGAAAGCGCCTCGAACGCGCGCTTGACCATCGTGGTCCGCGCGACCTCGCCGAATGTTCCGATATGCGGCAAGCCAGACGGGCCGTAACCGGTTTCGAACAGCACATACCCCTTTTCCGGAGCACCCTTCTGATAGCGTTTGAGCAACCGGCGCGCCTCTTCAAAAGGCCAGGCCTTCGACGACATCGCGGTTTCACGCAGTTCAGACATTTCATTGTGCTCCATCGGGGAAAGTGTCACGGTCACCCCATGCAACCGGACCGGCCCCTCCTATTGTGCCAGTGCAGCATGAGTCAATAAAGCAGTGGCGCAATTCGCGACACACTGCGCCAAAAAACAGTCGCCCTCGGGCAGGTAGGGAAACGTTCCCTGGCCCGCAAACACTCTGTCCGGGATATCCGCGCTGCATTTTCACCGGCCAGCCTTGCTCAGGCCACAAAGGTGGTTCGATTGTTCCTCCGAAACAAAAAAGACACGGGCGCGGGCGCAAACTTGACCCGGTTGTTTCGCCCGCTCACCGGGCAGTGTTAGACAAAGGCGACACGGGGGGGTTCCCCGGACCAGAGGAAACGAGATGCGACGCGAAACCACCAACCGTATACGCTTTGTACTCGAAGATATCGTGCCGCCTGTCCTGCGTGACAGCGCCGCGTTTCATTGGCTGGCATGCAGGGTTTGGGGCGACCATATCACGCGCCTTGCCGAATTCCGTGAACGCGCAACCTATCTGACGGATGACGAATACGAAAAGCTCTACCGCGATCATCCGCGCGTGCATCAGGGCACCGACAATTCCAAAGCCTGCATCGAACGGATAGCCAGGGATATCGTCGGGCAAAGCATCTGCGATATCGGCTGCGGCACCGGCGTTCTTTTGCAACGCATAAAGGCAGCCCGACCCGACATCACGCAACTGACAGGGGTGGATTTCGTCGTCGATGATGCGGCTGCCATCGACAATATCGACTATGTCGCAGCTCGGATCGAAGAACTGCCGTTTGAAGACAACAGCTTTGACACAGTAATCTGCACCCACGTGATCGAGCATCTTCTGGATTACCGGCAAGCAATCTCTGAACTGCGTCGTGTCGCGCGAAAACGCGTCATTATCGTCGTCCCGCGCGAACGCGAAAGCAGGTACACCTTCAATCCGCATTTCAACTTTTTCCCCTACACCCACAGCTTTCTGCGCGCGGTGCATCCCAGCCCGGACATCCATGTCTGCGAAGATCTGGGGCGCGACATCTACTATTGCGAAGACCGCCCCGAGGAAAAACCGGAACCGGAGCACCAAGGATGACTCCGCCCGCCCCAACGACACTAGTCTGGGCTGGTTTGCTGTGCACACCAGTTATGATCTCGGCTGGGCAAATCCTGTTCAAACTGGCAGGAAACCGGATTGACGGGCGCGAAGCCACCGGATTGGCGGGCCTCATTCAGACGCTGTTCGATCCTTTCCTTCTGACAGCCTTTGCCATCTATGGCTCGGCTACGGTGCTGTGGGTGTATGTCCTGCGGTATCTGTCTCTGTCCCAGGCCTACCCTTTCATGGCCCTCAGTTTCGTTCTTGTGCCACTGGCCTCGCACGTCTTCTTCGGCGAAACACTTGGGCTGCGCTACTGGCTGGGGGCCGCGCTTTTGATTTCCGGAATGATGGTCATGAATACCTGATCGCGCGGGGGTGGATGAAACAAGGTGTTGAACCTGACCCGCTGCGCTCATATCGTGCGTCCTCGAACGACCCCAATCAGGACCATCCCATGACCGAGCAAGTGCCCCACCCGATGTCCCCGCAGGATTGCCTTGTGGCGATCATGGTTGCTGTCTCGGCGTCTGACGAAAACATCCGAACCGCCGAGCTGGTCAAGATCGAGGTCGCCGTGAACATGCTGCCGGTCTTTGCCGGGTATGACATCGATCGGACCCGTCGTGTATCACAGATTGTTTTTGACCTGTTCGAACAGGAAGACGGTCTGGATGCGCTGTTTGGCCTGATCCGCGAAAACCTGCCCGAGCGTCTGAACGAAACGGCCTATGCGCTGGCTTGCGATGTTGCAGCCGCCGACGGTTCGCTGGCCGAAACGGAATTGCGCCTGCTGGAAGAAATCCGGTACGAACTGAATATCGACCGTCTGCATGCCGCCGCAATCGAACGCGGGGCACGCGCGCGCCACACGGTCTGATCCGGGCACTCTGCGGGTTTCAGCTTCCGTAGAGTGCGCCCCAACGTTCCAGCAAGGCCCGTTGCAGTTTCCGCGACCTGCGGTTCCAGCTTCGCGCGCCTTCAGGCCGTTCGCGTTGTGCGCGGGGAATCTTGGCGCGATGGGCCACGTCCGCAGTAAAAATGGCAAAGGCCAGATCGACCCCGTCCGCCGTTGTCAGGAAACCGCCCAACCCAGATACGAAGTTCAATGTGCCTGTCTTGGCATCGACCTTGATCGGGTGGTTCTTGACCGGCCGCCCATTGCGATCCGTCAAGGCAAAAGGCTTCATCAATGGGCGCAATGCGCCCATTTTCCGGGCCGCGACAAGGGCCGCGACCAGATCCGCCGGCACCATACGCGAGGCATCGCCAAGACCGGAATGATCGACCATCGCGATCCCGTTCACGCCAAAGCTCTGAGACGCCCAACGGTTCATCTCGGCCGCCGACTCCGCCAGGTTGCGCGGGTCAACGCCCCGCGCTTTGGTTGCGGCCAGTCCGACCATCTCGGCCGTCAGGTTCGTCGAGTATTTCAGCATCCCCTGCAAAATACTGTTCAATGGATCGCTGCGATGCACCACAAGGTCGACGCCTTTTGGCGCCTCTCGTGTCACTTGCACCCGATTCAAAACGATTCCATTGGATCGGGCCAAAGTACGAAACACATCACCCGCGTACAATGCGGGTTTGCGCACAGGCAGCCAGCGCGCCCCGCCATTGCCCAACGCGCCCTTGGCCACGGTCCAGCGGTCCTGCCGCGCACTTGGCTGATAGGTATAGATAGGCAAGCTGCGGTTCTCGACCCGCATGGCTGCCACATCCACTGCCGGCACATATCGTGCGCTGCGTGCATCCATGGTCACATCGTAACCCTTACCGGCACGCTTCCACTCGAAATGGACCCGATTGAAATTCAACGATATCCCACTTACCGCCGGGCTGTACCCCACATGATCCGGCTGTCCGGGATCAATGCTGAACACGAAGGGCAGCGCCCCGTCATAGACCTTGAAGGCTCCTCGAACTTCGGTGATTCCGGCCTCGCGCAGGTTGGCCGCCATCGTGGCCAGCGCATCCGTATCCAAAAGCGGGTCACCCCCGCCTGCCAATATCAGATCGCCATGCAAAATCCCGTTTTCAATTGGCCCATCTGCGATCAAACGGGTTTCGAACCGGTGGTCGGGCCCCAGAACGTCCAGCGCATAAAGCGCGGTCATCGCCTTGCCGACACTGGCCGGGGGCAAGCCCGCACCTTCACCAAAAACCTCCAGCGGCTTTCCGGTCGCCACATCCGCGACCGCGAAAACAACTTCGCCCGTCAACCCTGCGGCCGCAACCAAACGCTCGGCGCCACTCAACAGCGCCGCACGCGCGCGCGGCCTGAGCGAGACCAGCGGCGCCTGCGCCAGACCAGCTGCCGGGATCAGAGACGCCCCCAATCCTCCCAGAAACACACGACGTGAAAAACGACCAGCCATAGTTGGAATAAAATCCCACAGATCAAATGCGCGCAACCACTCGCTGCGATTATGCGCCGGGCAAGGCTATTCCGGCAACACTTCCGCGCGCCATTCGCCGCGCGTCCGAATTTCCGTGGAACTGACATCAACCATCGGCACATTCACGAAACACCAGGCCGGAGCCTGCGCCCGCCCCAAAAGATGCCGCGCCTGCCCGTCGATCCTGTACTTGGCATAGACCCGCGCCGCCCTGGACATCCGGGCAGATATCCGGTCGCCGGGCCGTGCGACCACACCGACAGGGACACTGTCCATGATCCCTCGCCAATCTTTCCAGCGGTGAAATTGCGCCAGATTGTCCGCCCCCATCAGCCAGACAAATCGCACCTGTGGATACAATCGCTGCAACGCTGTCAGAGTATCCGCAGTGGCGCGTGTACCTGTGAGCGACTCGAGGTCCGTCACTTCGACGCGCGGATGCTGCATCACATTCCGCGCTGCCGCCATTCGCTTGCCCATGGGCGCGGGCCCGCGTTCCTTCAACGGATTGCCCGGCGATACCAGCCACCAAACCCGATCCAGCCCGAACGCCTTCATTGCCTCAAGCGTGACGTGCACATGGCCCTGATGCGGTGGATCAAACGACCCGCCGAACAGACCGACGACCTGTCCAGGTCGCGCATAGGGTATGCCGTGCCGCTCCATACCCTGCTGATGTTCAGAACTGCGAGGCGTTGTCAATCAACAGGTTGCACCACATCACCCAGCTGAACCCGCCCGGGTCGCACGACTTCGGCGCACCATCCTCCGTGCCCACGCACGGAGGAATAGCCACCCTTGCCCAGCGCTTCTTCCATCCGGCTGCACGGCGCACAAATCACGGTGAGGCGCAAAATTGCCTCGCCCACCTGCACCTCGCGCCCTTTGAGCGCCGTCAGATTTATCCCCGAAACCACCAGGTTGCGCCGAAGGATCACAGGCGCAACCGGCCCCTGCCCCAGATAGGACCCAATCGCCGCCAGATGCTCTTGCTGGATCAAAGTCACTGCCCGCTTGCCAACGCGGGCGCGGTCACTGATCAGACCGGCCTCGGCAATCACGGATTCCTCCAGTGACACCATCTCGGCCCGGCGCTGTGGTCGCGCTCCGATCCAAGTCACGCAACCGGGCTGCGCCCAACCCGCAATCAATTCGGCCAGTTCCAACATAACACCCCCATTTACAGCGCACCCACACTATGCCGCCCGACCCAAAGACGAAATTCACAATACCACCAGCTTGCCCCGCCCGTCCCGCTCGGATATCCAGCGTTTCAACCAAATTTCCCGACCCAGAGGACGCGACATGGCCGCCTATCAATATGTCTACCACATGCAGGGTGTCTCCAAGACCTATCCCGGTGGCAAGAAGTGCTTTGAAAACATCCACCTCAGCTTTCTGCCCGGCGTGAAAATCGGTGTCGTCGGCGTCAACGGCGCCGGTAAATCGACGCTGATGAAGATCATGGCCGGTCTGGATACCGATTTCACCGGCGAGGCATGGGCCGCCGAGGGCGCCAAGGTCGGCTATCTGCCGCAGGAACCGCAGTTGGATGAATCCCTGACCGTTCGCGAAAACGTCATGCTGGGCGTGGCCGGGAAAAAGGCCAAGGTCGACCGGTTCAACGAGATCGCGATGGAGATCGCCGAGAACTACTCGGACGAGTTGATGGAAGAGATGACCGCCCTGCAGGACGCGATCGACGCGGAAAACTTGTGGGATCTGGATAGCCAGATCGATGTCTCGATGGAAGCGCTGCGCTGCCCGCCAGACGATGCCAACATCGCCAATCTTTCGGGCGGTGAAAAACGCCGCGTGGCGCTGTGCAAGCTGCTGCTGGAAGCGCCCGACATGCTGCTCTTGGACGAACCGACCAACCACCTGGACGCGGAAACCATCGCCTGGCTGCAACAGCACCTGATCGACTACAAAGGCACCATCCTAATCGTCACCCACGACCGTTATTTCCTGGATGACATCACCGGCTGGATTCTCGAATTGGACCGCGGTCGTGGCATTCCTTATGAAGGCAACTATTCCTCGTGGTTGGAGCAGAAAGCCAAGCGGCTTGAGCAAGAGGCCCGCGAAGACAAATCCAAGCAGAAGACGCTTCAGCGCGAACTGGAATGGATGCGTCAGGGTCAAAAGGCGCGTCAGGCCAAATCCAAAGCCCGGATCAACGCCTATAACGAGTTGGCGGAACAGTCCGAGCGCGAAAAGCTGACCCGCGCCCAGATCGTCATCCCCAACGGCCCGCGCCTTGGCAGCAAGGTGATCGAGGTCAGCGGGCTGGCCAAGCACATGGGCGACAAGCAACTGATCGAAAATCTCTCGTTCAGCCTGCCGCCCGGTGGCATCGTCGGCGTGATCGGCCCCAACGGCGCCGGTAAGTCGACCCTGTTCAAAATGCTCACCGGCCATGAAAAGCCAGATGCCGGCACCATCGAATACGGCGACACGGTGCAGCTGTCCTATGTCGATCAGTCGCGCGACGACCTCAACGACAACGACACCGTGTGGGAGGCGATCACCGGCGGCGCCGAGATCATTCAGCTGGGCGACGCGCAGGTCAATTCCCGCGCCTATTGCTCGTCCTTCAACTTCAAGGGCGGCGACCAGCAGAAAAAGGTTTCACTGCTGTCAGGGGGTGAGCGTAACCGCGTCCACATGGCCCGCCTGCTGAAAGAGGGCGGCAACGTCCTGCTGCTCGACGAACCGACCAACGATCTGGACGTCGAAACCCTGCGCGCGCTGGAAGACGCCCTTGTCGATTTCGCCGGCTGCGCCGTGGTGATCTCGCACGATCGTTTCTTCCTCGACCGGATCTGTACGCACATCCTGGCCTTTGAAGGTGATGCCCATGTGGAATGGTTCGAGGGCAACTTCGAAGACTACGAAGAGGACAAAAAGCGCCGTTTGGGGCCGGATGCGCTGGAGCCCAAGCGGTTGAAGCACAAAAAGTTTGCGCGGTAGACGCCCCAGAGCAATAAATTGATGACCAGAACAGGCCGCTCTTGGAATACCAAGCGGC
Source organism: Ruegeria sp. AL12 (assembly GCF_056540885.1). NCBI lineage: Bacteria > Pseudomonadati > Pseudomonadota > Alphaproteobacteria > Rhodobacterales > Roseobacteraceae > Ruegeria > Ruegeria sp. AL12. The sequence continues at coordinate 14,730 of NZ_JBQFXN010000015.1, forward strand.
CTGTTTTTTTACCGTTATTCTCAAAGCCAGGCAAATTTGATACTCTAATTGCAATTCTTTTGTTTGAGTATTGTTATGGCAGAACCCATCACCGCACTTGCTGCACCCCTGATGCCATTTCTGGACTATCTGCGGCCAAACAAATCACCCTATGTGCTGGTATCTGTCGCAATTCTGACGTGCTTGCTGTTACCTCAGAACAACCTGTTTGAGAGCCCATTTGGATGGATGTACCATATTCCAATTTACTGCGTGATTGCCTGTACGGTCGTGCTGTCCTTTTTGTACCGCCCACCCGAGGTTGTACGGCACAACGCCAAAGCATCCGGGCACTCGGCCACGACGACAAACCTGACCGAGGTGTCCGATGACAGCATGGTCGACATGGATCATCAGCTAAAGTTCTCTCGGTCGTTCTGTCTAATATGCGGGCTCGTTTCTCTCTACATTTTGTTCAAGTCCGAAAGCAGACCATTTTTTGAAATATTCACCGTGCTTTATTTTGTTATCGTTTTTCATATTGCTGTGTTCATGGGTTATCTTCTGTTTCGATCCCTGCGAGAAGAAAGCATAAACAAATTTGCGGTTTTTCAGATTGGTTTCATTACAGGAATAAGCCTACTCGGAACCGCACTGTCTTACGACCAAATCAACAAGAATGATTATTCCATTCTGTCGAATTGCACTCAAAACTCGCTGCTCATTCTGGACAACAACGAAAATATCGCAAGGTTCGAGGAAGAAAGGGGAATATTTCTGGACGGAATGCCTATTCCACCGGAAGACCAAGGCTTTCCCCCAGCCGAGACGGCATATACCAAATGCGATACACCGGAAACGGTCGTTTTTTCCGGTTACTTGTATGAGATTGACCCCAAGGACATCACCAAAAGAATCGATTGGAAAGCAACAAACACCATTATCTTCGCGATAGCCTGGCTTGCATTTATGTTGTTTTGGGTTCTTCGTTTGAAGAAATTCATTCGCGTCGTGTTCGTAGATTAAAAGGCGAAGAGGGATAACCTTCCAACCAATCTCTCGCAACGCTCAGGGCTGAAAACCTTTGGATGAACGCAACGGAGCGGCCTTCTTCGCCGACTGAAACCATCGCGAGATACCTGAAAAAATCGACAAACGCAGATGCGAACCTCAAAACAGCGTCAAGATTACGTGTCGTTTTCACGGCCACAGAAGAAGTTTGACACTCTCTCTTGTCACCCGGCCCCAACACTGCTAAACGCTCCCAATCTTGCGGCCTCGGATTCGTTCCGGGGCCTTAGATATTTTGAACCGGGGACCTTCGGGGCCCTATACCCTTGGCACCTACGGGGGCCTCTCACATAGCGGGGAACCCCCTCGCACTTGCTAAACGGAAGACAGAAAGCATGGCACTCAAGTCGTACAAGCCGACGACGCCGGGCCAGCGCGGGCTGGTGCTGATCGACCGTTCGGAGCTTTGGAAAGGACGTCCGGTCAAGTCTCTCACAGAGGGTTTGACCAAATCGGGCGGCCGGAACAACACCGGACGGATCACTTCACGCCGCCGCGGCGGTGGCGCAAAGCGTCTCTACCGGATCGTTGACTTCAAACGGAACAAATTTGATGTCGCGGCAACCGTCGAGCGGATCGAATATGACCCGAACCGGACCGCATTCATCGCACTGGTAAAATATGAAGACGGCGAGCAGGCCTATATCCTGGCTCCGCAGCGTCTGGCTGTTGGTGACAAAGTCGTGGCATCTGCCAAGGCCGACATCAAGCCGGGCAACGCAATGCCGTTCTCGGGCATGCCCATTGGTACAATCGTCCACAATATCGAGATGAAGCCTGGCAAAGGCGGTCAGATCGCACGTGCGGCCGGTACTTACGCTCAGTTCGTTGGTCGCGATGGCGGCTACGCTCAGATCCGTCTGAGCTCGGGCGAGCTGCGCATGGTCCGTCAGGAATGCATGGCCACCGTTGGTGCCGTGTCCAACCCCGACAACTCGAACCAGAACCTCGGTAAAGCCGGTCGTATGCGCCACAAAGGCGTTCGTCCGTCGGTTCGTGGTGTTGCAATGAACCCGATCGATCACCCGCACGGTGGTGGTGAAGGTCGTACCTCGGGTGGCCGTACACCGGTTACACCGTGGGGTAAGGACACCAAGGGTAAGCGTACCCGCAACAAGAACAAAGCGTCCCAGAAGCTGATCATCCGCTCGCGGCACGCCAAGAAGAAGGGACGTTAATCTATGTCTCGCTCTGTTTGGAAGGGTCCTTTCGTCGATGCTTATGTGCTGAAAAAAGCCGAAGCAGCGCGCGAGTCGGGCCGCAACGAAGTCATCAAGATCTGGTCGCGTCGTTCCACCATTCTGCCCCAATTCGTGGGTCTGACCTTTGGTGTGTACAATGGCCAGAAGCATATCCCGGTAAACGTCACGGAAGACATGATTGGTCAGAAGTTCGGTGAATACTCGCCAACTCGTACCTACTATGGTCACGCCGCAGACAAAAAAGCGAAGCGGAAGTAAGTCATGGGCAAGGAAAAGAACCCCCGCCGCGTGGCTGAAAACGAAGCAATGGCGAAAACTCGCATGCTTCGCACCAGCCCGCAGAAACTGAACCTGGTTGCGCAAATGATCCGCGGCAAGAAAGTCGAGAAGGCTCTGACCGACCTGACTTTCTCGAACAAGCGTGTCGCGCAGGACGTCAAGAAGTGCCTGCAGTCCGCAATCGCGAATGCCGAAAACAACCACAACCTGGACGTTGACGAACTGATCGTCGCCGAAGCCTGGGTTGGCAAGAACCTGGTCATGAAGCGCGGTCGCCCGCGTGCCCGCGGCCGTTTCGGCAAGATCATGAAGCCGTTCTCGGAGATCACCATCAAGGTGCGTCAAGTTGAGGAGCAAGCCTAATGGGACATAAAGTCAATCCGATCGGCATGCGCCTGCAGGTCAACCGCACCTGGGACAGCCGCTGGTACGCTGACACCAAGGATTACGGTGATCTTCTTCTGGAAGACATCAAGATCCGTGAGTTCATCCAGAAAGAGTGCAAGCAGGCCGGTGTTGCACGTGTGATCATCGAACGTCCGCACAAGAAGTGCCGCGTCACGATCCACACCGCACGTCCGGGTGTTATCATCGGCAAGAAAGGTGCAGACATCGAAGTTCTGCGCAAGAAGCTGGCCCAGATGACCGACAGCGAACTGCACCTGAACATCGTCGAAGTGCGCAAGCCCGAGCTTGACGCGCAGCTGGTTGCCGAGTCGATCGCTCAGCAGCTGGAACGTCGTGTTTCGTTCCGTCGCGCAATGAAGCGCTCGGTTCAGAACGCCATGCGCATGGGCGCCCTGGGTATCCGGGTGAACGTCGCTGGCCGTCTGGGCGGTGCCGAAATCGCACGGACCGAGTGGTACCGCGAAGGCCGCGTGCCTCTGCACACCCTGCGTGCCGACATCGATTACGCACATGCCGAAGCGATGACCCCGTACGGGATTATCGGGATCAAGGTCTGGATCTTCAAAGGTGAGATCATGGAGCACGATCCGCAGGCACGTGACCGTAAAGCACAGGAACTCCAGGATGGTCCGGCACCTCGCGGTGCAGGCGGCCGTCGCTAAGGAGGATTTGAGATGCTTCAACCAAAGCGTACGAAATTCCGCAAGATGCACAAAGGCCGGATCAAGGGAGAAGCCAAGGGCGGCTCTGATCTGAACTTTGGCACCTACGGTCTGAAAGCCCTGCAGCCCGAGCGCGTCACCGCACGTCAGATCGAAGCTGCACGTCGTGCCATGACCCGTCACATGAAACGTCAGGGTCGTGTCTGGATCCGTATCTTCCCCGACACTCCGGTCACTGCAAAGCCGATCGAAGTTCGTATGGGTAAAGGTAAGGGTTCGGTGGACCGCTGGGTTTGCAAGGTCAAGCCCGGTCGCGTGATGTTCGAAATCGACGGCGTCAATGACGACATCGCCCGCGAGGCCCTGCGCCTGGCCGCGATGAAGCTGCCGATCAAGACCCGCGTCGTGGTTCGCGAAGACTGGTAAGCGATCCGGGGTTTCCCCGTTCGTGGCAAAATTGACCCCCGTCGGGAAACCGGCGGGGGTTATCATTTGGGGGCGCTGCCCCCGCCGCGGCAAGCCGCGACTCCCCCGGGATTTTTGTGGCCAGATGAAGCAGGGGATCCGGATTTCATCTGGCAAAAAATATCCCGGAGCGCGAGGCAGAGCCTCGCAAAAGAGCCATCGCAATCGCGATTAGGCTGGATTAAGAGGGCGCTATGGCACAGATTGAATCACTCTTCGTAACCCGTCTTTATCGCGCAGCTTTGTCCGAGTTCGGTCCCGGGATAGATGCGGATGAGTTGGAAAGCTCGTGCCTTGTCATCGCCGAGGATGACGAGGCCGGGCAACAATGGTGTGAGGAAAACGGCTATCCCGGCTATACCAGCTATGCCTCGCTGATCGATCTGCCGTGGCGGTTCCCGATCTTCGCCGATCTGGTGAAGGTACTGGATCAGCACGTGGCGGCCTTTGCCAAGGATCTGGAGTTCGATCTGGGCGAGGGCGCGTTGAAACTGGAGGACCTTTGGATCAACATCCTGCCCGAGGGCGGCATGCACTCCAGCCACCTGCACCCGCACAGTGTGATCTCGGGCACGACGTATGTAGCGATGCCTGAAGGGGCGAGCGCGCTGAAACTGGAGGACCCCCGTTCAGGCCGCATGATGGCCGCGCCGACGCGCCTGAAAGGCGGGCGGCGGGATTTGCAGCCATTCATCTATATGAAACCGCAGGTGGGGGATGTCCTGCTTTGGGAAAGCTGGCTGCGCCACGAGGTCCCGATGAACATGGCCGAGGAAGAGCGGATCTCGGTCAGCTTCAACTATAAGTGGGAGTGAGCCCCGGTCCGCGCAGCGGCAATCGCTCCGGTGGAGCGATTGGGGGGGGCGAACAGCCAAAGCACATCCGAATGAAAGCGCATCATATACACTGTTTATTAGATAATCGTCGCGGCATTGACTGACTTTTTTGATGAAATTGAACCACTCGTTCTGGAAGAGAACGAACAACCCGTCTACGCGGTTCGGGCGCGATTATTGCCTTCTTTGGCAGATGCAATACTGATTGCGTTTTTTGCGCCGACACTCATGATGTTCCCGTGGGTCGTGATACATTTTCTGTTCCGAAGAACCGTGTACGTAATTACTACCCAACGCGTGGTTGTGTTGGATTCAGAAGGCGTAGTCAGTGACTTGAGGCTGGAAGGTATCCAAGGTTTCCGCGGGTCAAGAACGGCTCTTTTCCTTAGCGGTGAGCACGGAAAGTTGTGGCTGCCCCGCGTGCCGGATGCTTGGTCCTTCGAGGAAATCACTCGCCGAACCATGGCGAGACTTGGCTATTGAGCCGAGCGCGCGCTGAAGGAAGGAAATCGGGACAAAAAGCAATGCCGGTTTCGGCTTCATCTGGGTCTGAGTCACTGACTTGCTACTTTGCGCTGACCCGCGCACGGAACTTGGGGAATCCAATGCAATTTCCATTCACAGACCCGGATTTATAGGCGCCATTTTTGAATTTGAGATCAAATTTCATCACACTTCCGGATGAGCAACTGCCTTGTTTGGAAATTATGGCGTCGAATTGAAGCCGATCGTCCGTGACCTTTCTGACTTTAATGCCTTCCGGTGTGATCCCATGAGCGGCAAGCACCTGCGGTGTGTTGTTTGTGACCGCAATATCCATCTGCCAAGGGCGGCTGGAATTGATGGTCAGGGTCCATTTGCCGTCGGGGGCGGCTATTGTAGTGGACGCACACATCAGGGCCGCGAATGTGAATGTAGCTAATTTAGTATTTTGCATAAAACACCTCACTTTTTAATGGTCGCAATAATGGCAGACCGATGTTAGGTTGGCAAACCTGCTGAGGGAAACACTAAATTTTCACCTTAGGTCGCGGCAATGTTCTGCGGTTCATTCCAGCGACCGGTATGGCCCGATGCTGATTCAATTCACGCATTGAAATCGGCTGAGAAACTTTCCCTTGCCCCCCACTCCCTAAACCCTTATACGGCGGCATCCTGCGTTTCGCCCGGCGTTGTCGGGCGATTCGCATGTCTATCATTCATCCACCAGGTCCAAGGTGACCCGTGTACGGGGCCTTCTGGTGTTTTGAGCAAAGGAAAAAGGCGATGAACGCCCAAGAACTGCGTGAAAAGACCCCGGACCAGCTCCGCGAGGAACTGGCCAACCTGAAGAAAGAAAGCTTTAATCTGCGCTTTCAACAGGCAACCGGTCAGCTGGAAAACACTGCCGGCATCAAAGCGGCCCGCCGCAATGCTGCCCGCGTCAAAACCATTCTGAACGAAAAGGCCGCTGCTGCGGCATCGGAGGAGTAATCCCATGCCCAAGCGTATCCTGTCCGGAGTAGTAACCAGCGACGCCAACGAGCAGACCGTGACTGTTTCGGTTGAACGCCGTTTCAAGCACCCGCTGCTGCACAAAACCGTTCGTAAGTCCAAGAAATACCGGGCTCATGACGAAAAGAACGCCTTCAAGGTCGGCGACACTGTACGCATCATCGAATGCGCGCCGAAATCGAAGACGAAACGTTGGGAGGTTCTGGAGGCGTAAGCCCCCAGACCTTTCCATTTGTCGAAACCCTGGGGGAATTAACAAGACCAGCCCCCACAGGTCGGGAGAAACCACATGATCCAGATGCAGACCAATCTGGATGTCGCTGACAACTCCGGCGCTCGCCGAGTTCAGTGCATCAAGGTCCTGGGTGGTTCCAAGCGTAAATACGCCTCCGTCGGCGACATCATTGTCGTCTCGGTGAAGGAAGCCATCCCGCGCGGTCGCGTGAAGAAAGGTGACGTCCGCAAGGCCGTCGTCGTGCGCACCGCCAAGGAAGTCCGTCGCGAAGACGGCACCGCGATCCGTTTCGATCGCAACGCCGCCGTCATCCTGAACAACAACAACGAGCCGATCGGTACCCGTATCTTTGGCCCCGTTGTTCGCGAACTGCGCGGCAAGAACTTCATGAAAATCATCTCGCTGGCTCCGGAGGTGCTGTAATCATGGCTGCTAAACTCCGCAAAGGCGACAAGGTCGTCGTGCTGGCCGGCAAGGACAAGGGCAAAGAGGGCACCATTTCCTCGGTTGACCCCAAAGCCGGAAAAGCTGTTGTTGATGGCATCAACATCGCCATCCGTCACACCCGCCAGTCGCAAAACTCGCAAGGTGGTCGTCTGCCTCAGGCAAACCCGATCGACCTGTCGAACCTGGCACTGCTGGACAAGAACGGCAAAGCGACCCGCGTTGGCTTCCGCATGGAAGGTGACAAGAAGGTCCGCTTTGCCAAGACCACAGGGGACGTGATCGATGCTTGATAACGCAACCTACACCCCGCGTCTGAAAACTCAGTACGTTGAAACCATCCGCGCCGCTCTGAAAGAAGAGTTCGGTTACAAGAACGACATGCAGCTGCCCAAGCTGGAGAAGATCGTTCTGAACATCGGCTGTGGTGCCGAGGCCGTCAAAGACTCGAAGAAAGCGAAAGCTGCGGTCGAGGATCTGACTGCGATTGCCGGTCAAAAGGCCGTTGCAACCAAGGCGAAGAAGTCGATCGCGGGCTTCCGCGTCCGTGAGGACATGCCGCTGGGCGCGAAAGTGACCCTGCGTGGTGACCGGATGTACGAATTCCTGGATCGTCTGATCACCATCGCGCTGCCGCGCGTTCGTGACTTCCGCGGTGTAAAGCCTTCTTTCGATGGTCAGGGCAACTTTGCCATGGGCATGAAAGAGCACATCGTTTTCCCGGAAATCGATTTCGACAAGGTCGACGAGGTCTGGGGCATGGATATCGTAATTGCCACCACAGCGAAAACCGACGCTGAAGCAAAGGCACTGTTGAAAGCGTTCAACATGCCGTTCAACGCATAAGCGCCGGGAGGATTGAGACATGGCTAAAAAAGCAATGATCGAACGCGAAAAGAAGCGCGAACGCCTGGTGGCCAAATATGCCGCGAAGCGTGCCGAGCTGAAAGAAATCGCGAATGACGAGAGCAAGCCGATGGAAGAGCGCTTCAAAGCGCGTCTGAAACTGGCGAAGCTGCCGCGCAACAGCTCGGCCACACGTCTGCACAACCGCTGTCAGCTGACAGGTCGTCCCCACGCTTACTACCGTAAGCTGAAGGTCAGCCGTATCGCGCTGCGCGAGCTGGGTTCTGCTGGTCAGATCCCCGGCATGGTGAAATCGAGCTGGTAAGGGAGACATAGATATGAATGATCCTATCGGCGATATGCTCACCCGTATCCGCAACGCGCAAATGCGCGGCAAGTCCACCGTTTCCACCCCGGCTTCCAAGCTGCGCGGTTGGGTTCTGGACGTGCTGGCGGACGAAGGCTACATCCGTGGCTATGAAAAGACGACCGGTGAAAACGGTCATCCGGCCATCGAAATCAGCCTGAAGTACTACGAAGGCACCCCTGTCATTCGCGAACTGAAGCGGGTCTCGAAGCCTGGCCGTCGCGTATACATGGGCGTCAATGACATCCCGCAGGTCCGTCAGGGTCTGGGTGTGTCGATTGTCAGCACTCCGAAAGGTGTGATGTCGGACGCAAACGCTCGCTCCAACAATGTTGGCGGCGAAGTGCTCTGCACCGTCTTCTAAGGAGGTCTGCAATGTCTCGTATTGGTAAAAAACCGGTCGAGCTGCCCAGCGGCGTTACCGCCACTGTGTCGGGTCAGACCATCGAAGTGAAAGGTCCGAAAGGCACCCGCAGCTTTACCGCCACCGACGACGTAACGCTGTCGGTTGAAGACAACGTGGTCAAGATCGACCCCCGCGGCATGTCCAAACGTGCTCGTCAGCAGTGGGGCATGAGCCGCACCATGGTTGCCAACCTGGTAACCGGTGTGACGACCGGCTTCAAAAAAGAGCTGGAGATCCAGGGTGTTGGTTACCGGGCTCAGATGCAGGGCAACACCCTGAGGCTGAACCTGGGCTACAGCCACGATGTTGATTTCACTGCTCCGGAAGGTGTCACCATCACCGCCCCGAAGCAGACCGAGATCGTTGTGGAAGGTATCGACCAGCAGCTGGTGGGCGAAACCGCGGCGAAAATCCGCGAGTGGCGCCGCCCCGAGCCTTACAAAGGCAAAGGCATCCGCTACAAGGGCGAGTTCATCTTCCGCAAGGAAGGCAAGAAGAAGTAAGGACGAACACAATGGCAAACAGCAAAAGAACCCTGTTTCTGAAGCGCCGCCTGCGCGTTCGGAACAAACTTCGCAAGGTCAACGCGGGTCGTCCGCGTCTGTCCGTACACCGTTCGAACAAGAACATCTCTGTTCAGTTGATCGACGACGTACGTGGCGTGACCCTGGCCTCGGCCTCGACCCTGGAAAAGGATCTGGGCGTTGTTGGCAAAAACAACATCGATGCGGCGACCAAAGTCGGCGCGGCCATTGCAGAGCGTGCCAAGAAGGCAGGCGTCGAAGAGGCCTATTTCGATCGTGGTGGCTTCCTGTTCCACGGCAAAGTGAAGGCTCTGGCCGACGCTGCGCGTGAAGGTGGTCTGAAGATCTAAGACCTGCGGGCGGGTTTCGATCCGCCCCGATGATCCGGGGGCCTCGGCAACAGTCGGGGCTCACTTGGATTGAAGAAACGGCGCCGTATGCGCCACATGAGAAAAGGGATGCCAAATGGCAGAACGTGAAAACCGTCGGGGCCGTGGCCGCGACCGTGAGGAAGCACCGGAATTTGCAGATCGTCTGGTTGCGATCAACCGCGTGTCGAAAACCGTAAAAGGTGGTAAGCGCTTTGGCTTCGCCGCTCTGGTGGTTGTCGGCGATCAGAAAGGCCGCGTGGGCTTTGGCAAGGGTAAAGCGAAAGAAGTACCCGAGGCCATCCGCAAGGCGACCGAACAAGCCAAGCGTCAGATGATCCGCGTGCAACTGCGTGAAGGTCGGACCCTGCACCACGACATCGAAGGCCGTCACGGCGCCGGTAAAGTGGTTATGCGCACCGCACCTGAAGGTACTGGTATCATCGCCGGTGGTCCGATGCGTGCCGTGTTCGAAATGCTGGGCGTCAAGGACGTTGTGTCCAAGTCGCTGGGCTCGCAGAACCCGTACAACATGATCCGCGCCACCATCAACGGCCTGCAAAAAGAGCAGAGCCCGCGTTCGGTTGCCGCACGTCGTGGCAAAAAGGTTGCCGACATCCTGCCCAAGCGGGACGAAGCACCGGCTGCTGCTGAAGCAGAAGCATAAGGAGAACGACCCATGGCAAAAACCATCGTCGTCAAGCAGATCGGTTCCCCGATCCGCCGCCCCGCCGAACAGCGCGCAACTCTGATCGGCCTGGGCCTGAACAAGATGCACAAAACCCGTGAGCTGGAAGATACTCCTTCGGTCCGCGGCATGATCCGCAAGATCCCGCATCTGGTAGAGATCGTCGAAGAGCGCGGCTGAGCGCTACATCTTCGCAAAGTTTGAAACGCCCCTGATTTTTTCAGGGGCGTTTTTTCTTGCATTTAACTGCGTCTGACGTATCGTTTTGATCCATTTTGATTAAAGAGTGAAAAAAGATGAAACTGTTCCTATCCGCGCTTTGCGCGACGGCCATTGGTGTCTCAGCGCACGCAGCCTGCCCTAACAAGGCTCCAAAACTTTCGAAAAGCTATTTCTCAGACGGCGACCAGAAAGTGAATGCGGCCTGGCTCCAAAACAACCTTGCGGGACGCAAGGTCGTTTACACTGGCAAAGACACAGAAACATATTTTTCCGACGGAACCTATTCCTACAAAAGGGACGGCCAAACTTGGAAAGCAAACTCATACAAATTCTATGACAACGGGATGCGTTGCATTGGATATCAAAATCCCCGGTTTGATCTTTACGTCGTGAACAACGGCAAACTGATTCTGGTTAATGAACAAAAAGAGCGATACGAGGGGAAGATTAGGAAATAGTCGGTTATTAGGCCATTTCGTACAGCTTTATCACAAGGCGTTAGCACTGCCACACGGCCTGCGTTCAATAGGAGAAGCGCCGTTACAGCAGTTTCTGAATGCTTCTGACGCAAGTACATAATATTCCGAATGTCTTGCGCGATCCGTATTGCGTTGGGATCAACCTTTGTCATACCGAAAACGCATAGCGGCTAGACCCAAACCTGTATTGTTAGCGATAACTATTAACCCTATCTCAGCCTTGTCCAAACAAGGAACACAAAAGGTAACGTCAGGGAATTCGCCCTGATTTGAGAAAGGAACACAGAAATGACAACCGCAACACTGACAAATACCGGCTTCAACTTCGGCACCCGGATCATGGACATGATCGAACGGATCAAAACCGCACGCAAACGGGCCGCTGAATATCAGCGCACATACCGCGAACTGCAAAGCCTGACCAACCGCGAACTGGATGACATCGGCATCCGCCGCTGCGACATTGCAGATATTGCGCACAAACATGTTTACTGCTCTTAATCGCGGATAATCCGCAGAAATACACAAAGGCGCCGAATGGCGCCTTTTTTTGTATCACGCGTTGGCTCACAGCACGACCAGTAGACGCGTAACAGCAGGATAAGAGGCCCACTGAAGATCACAATGCCGCTGTACGGAGCTAAAATCCGGCTCTACGGCGGTTTCCAACCGTGGGCTCCCGCAACATACGTTTCCCTGACCCCTGACCTTCTGACGCCCTACCCCAAAGACCGCCTGCGGCAGAGTGGTTCAGACTCCACTGCAATCCGCTGTTTGAGCTTGATATGGCCGAGAACCTCGCGAAACGCACGGTGCTTGGGTTTGCCTTCCAGATAATCCGCCAGCTTTAGCAGATTAATTGGGTGCTTCTCAACAAGCGCTTCGATCCGCTGCACTGCGTCGTCCAACACATAGTGATCGATGAACTGGCAAGCCACCTGCGTCGGGGTCAGCAAGCAATAATCCTGAGCGCGCTTGTCTGTGTAGCGCGTAATGTCAAAGGGCGACGCGCCGAGGGCGTGGAACTTTGGAATATGTACACGCGTGTCGGCTTTCACGTGCTCCAGCACCGTACCGGAAATCTGCCGAAACCCCAACGGACCAAGCTTGGTTACAACATGCTTACGCATCGCCGGAGAGATCATGTCCACATCCGCCCGATCGTATTTCAGATCATCAAATACCGACAAGAGCCCCAGCTTTTCATCTGCTATCTGGAAATACGGCTCACCGTTAAAAGCGCGCATCTTCTCCAGCACCTGCTCACGTTCAGCTGTTGGATCAGAGACGAAAGCGACCTCATCAGTTTGAACTGCCGAGGTCGTGAAACCACCCAGCAAGCGTCGTAGCAATGTGTGCTGCTTTCTTCCATGCTGCGGTGTGTTCTTTGAGTCAGCCATAGCATTAATGTAGCGCCAGCGGGCTGACTTACCATTCTTACCCGTCAGCCTTCATCTCGGTGTCGATGAGGATGGTGATCGGCCCGGTCGAGAATGGTCCGACACCAAACTCCGTGTGGTCAATCTCAGCTTCTGCCGAGAACGCCACCCAGTCGCCTTGATAGTATTCAATGGCACCGCCCAGCGGATGCGGGCCTTGGTGAGTCAGCGTGGCTTTCAGAGTTACAGGTTTGGTTACACCATGAATGGTGAGGTCGCCGGTCACATCCGCCGTGGTGTCGCCCGTCCGTTCAATTCTCGTACTGACGAAAGTGATTTCCGGATAGGTTTCGACCTCGAGAAAATCCGCTGACTTAAGGTGATCGTCCAAAGGCCCAAACCCCGAGGACAGGCTGTTTGTGTCGATCGTCACGTTCAGTGTCGATGCCTCGACATCATCCGCGTTCAGATCCAGCACACCTTCGACTTTGGTGAATTCACCATGCTGGGTGGACACCCCTGCATGGCTCCAGCTGAACCGGACGACACGGCTCATCCAGTTTGAAATCAGTGCCGCCTTGAAAGACGCTGGCCTGCCACCTTTGAAATGGTACGATATCCTTTGGTCCCTCGAGCGGCACGGCGGCCAACTGCGCCCCTACGAGCTGGCTCAGGACACCATATTCGAGCAATCGAACCTGTCCCATTTGAGCAGGCGCCTGGTTGCAGAAGGACTGATCACATTTGTGTCCTTTGACGGTGACCGGCGGGGTAAAGTCCTGAAGATCACCGACAAGGGGAAAGAGCTGCGAAAACGTATGTGGGAAATCTACGGCCCCTTGCTGCACGAAAAGATGCGCGCCTTTGGCAAGTCGGATGGCTGGCAGGCCTTCATCGAAACCGCGCGCAAGCAAGCTGAATAGGAAGCCGCTAAGGGCGCAGAGTACACAGTCTGTGCCAAAAAAAAACCCCCGCTCGCGCGGGGGTTCTGATTTTCTAAACGACGGGTCCGATCAGAGACCGGTGGTCACGTCGATGGTGTTACCCTCTTCCAGGGTCACATAGGCCTTCTTGACGTCTTTCCGCTTGCCCAACTGGCCGCGGAACCGCTTGACCTTGCCTTTGGTCACGGTGGTGTTCACCGCTTTGACCTTCACACCAAACAGAGCCTCAACGGCCTCTTTGATCTGCGGCTTGTTGCTGTCGATCGCCACTTCGAAGACAACCGCGCCGTTTTCGGACGCCATGGTCGACTTTTCGGTGATGATCGGCTTGCGGATCACGTCGTAGTGTTCTGCCTTCGCGCTCATTTCAGTCGAGCCTCCAGTGCTTCGACAGCCGCTTTGGTGAGCACCAGGGTGTCACGCTTGAGGATGTCATAAACGTTTGCACCCATCGACGGCAGGATATCCAGACCTTCGATGTTGCGCGACGCCTTCAGGAAACCTTCGTTCACGGTCGCACCGTCGATGACCAGAGCGCGTTTCCAGCCCAGGTTTGCAACCTGTTTGGCCAGAGCGGCGGTCTTGCCTTCGGCTTCGGCGTTCTCGATCACAACCAGTTCACCTGCTTTGGCTTTGGCCGACAGAGCGTGGCGCAGGCCAAGCTTGCGGAACTTCTTCGGCAGGTCGTGGCCGTGCGAACGAGGGGTCGGGCCCTTGTAGATGCCACCCTTGCGGAAGATCGGCGCGTTGCGGTCACCATGGCGTGCGCCACCGGTGCCCTTCTGGCGATAGATCTTCTTGGTCGAGTAGCTGGTTTCCGAGCGGGTCTTGACCTTGTGGGTGCCGGCCTGCGCGTTGTTGCGCTGCCAACGGACCACACGGTGCAGGATGTCCGCACGCGGCTCGAGACCGAACAGATCGGCGTTCAGCTCGATGTCGCCGGCTTTGCCGCCGTCCAGTTTGATTACATCAAGTTTCATGCTTCACCACCTTCCGCGGGAGCTTCTTCCGCAGGTGCATCAGATGCAGCCGATTTCACAGCAGCCGGGAAAGGCAGGCCTTCCGGTGCTTTCTTCTTCACGGCGTCCTTGACGGTGACCCAGCCCGATTTCGGTCCAGGAACGGCGCCTTTGATGAAGACCAGACCACGCTCGGCGTCGGTTTTGACGACTTCCAGGTTCTGGGTCGTTACACGGGCAGCACCCATGTGACCGGCCATCTTCTTGCCTTTGAACACCTTGCCCGGGTCCTGACACTGACCGGTCGAACCGTGCGAACGGTGGCTGATCGAAACACCGTGCGAGGCGCGCAGACCACCGAAGTTGTGGCGCTTCATCGCACCGGCAAAGCCTTTACCGATCGAGGTGCCCGAAACGTCAACCTTCTGACCTTCCAGGAAGTGTTCTGCCGAAATCTCGGCACCCACTTCGATCAGGCCATCTTCGGAGACGCGGAACTCGGCCAGCTTACGCTTGGGCTCGACCTTGGCAGCGGCATAGTGACCGCGCATGGCTTTCGAGGTGCGTTTTGCCTTGGCAGCACCGGCGCCCAGCTGAACGGCAGTGTAGCCATCTTTGTCAGCGGTCCGCTGTGCAACGACCTGCAGGTTGTCCAGGTGAAGAACGGTCACAGGGATCTGCTTGCCGTCTTCCATGAACAGGCGGGTCATGCCAACTTTTTTTGCGATAATACCAGAGCGCATTCTCATACCCTCCGATTACGACTGCAACTTGATCTCGACGTCCACACCAGCAGCGAGGTCGAGCTTCATCAGCGCGTCAACGGTCTGGGGGGTCGGATCAACGATGTCGAGAAGACGCTTGTGCGTGCGGATCTCGAACTGGTCGCGGGATTTCTTGTCAACGTGAGGGCCACGGAGAACCGTGAACTTCTCGATCTTGTTCGGCAGCGGGATCGGGCCGCGCACGTTTGCGCCGGTCCGCTTGGCAGTGTTGACGATCTCTTGCGTGCTGGCATCCAGTACGCGATAGTCAAATGCCTTCAGCCGAATACGGATGTTTTGGCTTTGCATGTTAACAGCCTTTTATTCAGGCGTTGGGGTTGAGAGGAGGACAGACGCGCATCGCCAACCCTCATCGAACCCAAAAGGCGGGAATCACCCCGCCTTGATGTTCTTATTGAGAACTCGCGCGTACTATAGCGACCTGAGCGTTTTTGCAAGAGGCAAATGCCAGAATGAAAACCTTCTATTCATCTCCAGAAACGCCATTGGTTAACCATGGACTTTCGACCTTCATTCCTTGGTAAACCGCGTGCAGAAAAAGATGCGCAATAACTGGGTCACTGGAAAATGGAGAAAAACGCATCTTTCCCTCTCTGACACCTTCTTCAGCTTCGTAAACAACCTCATCACCTTTGACGGTTACAAGCACTTTGAGCTCAGCTAGGGTCTCTGGATCGACCGTCGTGGGATCGTCAGACAAGATCACAAAGTCTGCAACTTTTCCAACTTCGATCGACCCCTTCTCGTTTTCCTCAAAATGCTGCCACGCAGGCCAAATAGTCATGGCCTTAAGTGCAGTCATGACGTCCACCCTTTGATGCGGCCCCAATATGTCGCCCGAACGGGTGCGGCGAGTGACCGTCGCGGCAAGAACCCGCATACTGTCGGGAAACGCGACCGGGGCATCGTGATGTGTGCCGAACATCATGTCCCTTTCTCGCAGCCATCCCGTGGGTGAGATGTTGTCGGCATTGACCGGTCCCACAGTATGATCCCGGTGCCAATCGCCCCAATAGAACGTGTGCATCGGGAAAAGCGACGGGAACACGCCAAGCCGTTTGAAACTGGCAACCTGATCCTCCCTCAGAAACTGGCCGTGTATCAGAACGGGGCGGTTGCCTGGGTCGCCATACTTGATCTGCGCTTCTTCAAGGGCCGCAATCAGCATATCGGATGCTCCTTCGCCGTTGGAATGCACAAGGATCTGGAAGCCGTTCTCATAACACCAGTTCACCGCGTCCTGAAGCTGCTCCATCGTTATGGCGGCATATCCGGCATACCCGGCGGCATAATTTCCAACCGGATTGTAATAGGGTCGATCCCGCAAGGCTGTGAAACCCTGCGGTGAACCGTCGATTGTCAGCTTGCAACCCCCAACCCGGACCCGGTTCTCGTAGTCTGCTGATGTGTTTTCTCCGATGAACTCCCGAGCTTCCAAAACGTCTGGAAACGCGACCACATCGATGGGCAGCCCTTCTTCGGCTGCAACTTTCCTGAGAACCTCGACAATCTCACCGGACGATCGGCCTTCTTGTCCGGTTGTATATCCAAACTTAGCCCAAAGCTCTGTTCCGGCCTTCGCGAATGCCGCCAAGCCTTTCTCACCCAGATTTCCAAGCATGGGAACAAGAACCGAAAAGAACGCGTATTCTTCCAGAACGCCGTTAGGCTCACCAGCTTCATCGCGCTGAATCACACCGCCCGGAGGTGCTTCTGAGGTGGCGGTGATACCTGCCAACTCCAGAGCTTTTGAATTTGCGACCCCCAAATGCCCGGATTGATGAATGATGATGACCGGCAAGTCTTGGGACACCATATCCAGTTCTTGCCGTGTCGGGTGACGCAGCTCTTTCAGCTGCGCGTTGTCGTAACCAAAGCCAACGATCATTTTCACCTGCTCAACGGCTTCCGCATTCTCAGCGGCCCAGTTGGACAGTGTTGATTGCAGGCTTGCGATATCAACGACATCTCCATCCGGCGGCGCGAGAAGGTTGGCTGACAGTGCCTGCAAACCTCCCATGACAACATGCCCGTGGCTGTCCACAAAGCCCGGCAGCATCGCGCGTCCGTTCAGATCGAAGGTTTCCGTTCCATCACCTTGATACGCAGATAGGTCAGACAGCGATCCGACGGCCAGAATACGCCCGTCTTTGACTGCAACCGCTTCGGCAGATGGGCCTTCGTCATTCATTGTGACAATTGGACCGCCAAGATAAATGCGATCCGCGATTTGTTGGGACGATGCCGAGGTTGCTAAAAACGCGATTGCTGCGACAAGACAGAGTGAACGTGCCGATACGTGCATCTTATGACCTCTTTCGAATTGCAATGTTTCAATACGGAAAAGGGTAGCATCTCGGTGTGCGTTTCCGAAATTGAAAAAGGGCGCCCCGCGGGGCGCCCTTTCCGTCTGATCAGTCGCTTGCGCGAATTACTCGATGATCTTCGACACAACGCCGGCGCCGACGGTGCGGCCGCCTTCGCGGATGGCGAAACGCAGGCCGTTTTCCATCGCGATCGGCGCGATCAGCTCAACGCCGAACGACACGTTGTCGCCGGGCATGACCATCTCGGTGCCTTCGGCCA
>NZ_JBQFXN010000016.1:0-29111 GCF_056540885.1 Ruegeria sp. AL12
CGGTCTCTCCCGAGCGTCTCAACCGTCTTTCCAGTCCGTCAGGCCGTCTCTCCGACCCGTCAGCACCGCCTCAGCAGCGCCGGTGAAGGGGTATTTACGGATTAGGTCTGAGACCTGCAACCCCCATTTTCAAAAAACTTTGCATTTTGCGTCGTTTTCTTGTGTTTGTTAACCAAAACAATAAGTTACCTTAACAAATCAAGAACTCCATGCCGCCTGGAACGTGCGGATATCCCAAGAAGGAACCACAAAACTTGCCCTTGCGGGGGAATCGAGAGGTTCGGCAGACAGAAACGACCTGCAAAACCTTTTTGCACCTTTCGTGCAGCCCGGACCTGACCATCAAGAAAAGGTTGGGTTACGCAAAAAACTGACTTTGGGTCACAGTTGTTTTTTTGCTCCGTTAACGCACTCTCACCGGGAAGGTGGTAACCCTGCCCGACCAGTCAAGAAAACGAAATCGTCGCAAGAGGTGCGCAAGACAGCATGGAATTCGACTATATCATCGTAGGCGGCGGTTCGGCCGGTTCTGTTCTGGCCAACCGCCTGAGCGAAGATCCATCCACAAATGTCTGCCTGCTTGAAGCAGGTGGCGGTGGGAAAAGCCTTTTCGTTAGAATGCCTGCCGCTGTTGTGACCGCACTTCCCGGGCGTCCAAGGATCAACAACTGGGCCTTTGAAACGGTCCCGCAGCCTGGTCTGAACGGGCGCAGAGGATATCAACCGCGCGGCAAGGCACTGGGCGGCTCGAGCGCGATCAACGCGATGTTGTATGTAAGAGGTCAGCGGCAGGACTATGATGGCTGGGCCGATCTGGGCTGCGACGGCTGGGACTGGGACAGCGTATTGCCGTATTTCAAACGGGCCGAGAACAATGAGCTTGGCGCAGACAGCGTGCATGGTGACAGCGGGCCGTTGCAGGTTTCACGCCAAAAAGAGCCTCGTCCAATCACCCATGCGTTCATTCAAGCCGCACAGCAGCTGCAACACCGCCATACCGAAGATTTCAACCGGGGTGATAACGAAGGCGTCGGTCTGTATCAGGTTACCCAGTTTCACGACCCGGCAAAGAATGGGGAACGGTGTTCTGCGGCGGCTGGTTACCTTTTTCCAGTTTCCGACCGCCCAAACCTGACGGTCATCACGCATGCACATGCCAGCAGGCTGCGCTTTGAGGGTAGGCGCGCAACGGGCGTTGTTTACCGGGTGAAGGGCAAGGGCGCAGACATCACCATCCGGGCGAAGCGCGAAGTCCTGCTGTGCGCTGGTTCTTTGAAAACACCGCAATTGCTTCAGGTTTCAGGTGTTGGCGCAAAAAGCGACCTTGAACCGCACGGAATCGCGGTTCACCACGAACTGCCTGGCGTGGGACGGAACTTGCAGGATCATCTGGATTTCGCGTTGATCTTCAAGACCACAGACACCGACAATTTTGGTATAGGCCCTGCGGGGGCAGCGCGGTTGTTGCGACATATTCGAAGATGGAGCAAGACGGGCGTCTCGATGGCGGCTACGCCATTTGCCGAAGGCGCAGCGTTTCTGAAAACCACCCCCGATCTGGAGCGTCCCGACATTCAGCTGCATTTCACCATCGCAATGGTCGATGATCATGCCCGCAAGCTGCATTACGGGTACGGGTACAGTTGCCATGTTTGCAAGCTGCGGCCGGAAAGTCGGGGGACCGTAGGCCTGAACAGCGCAGACCCCACGGCGGCGGCCGCCATCGATCCGGCGTTTCTGTCAGACAAACGCGATCTGGAAACCATGATCAAAGGCGCGCGAATGGCGCAGGATGTCCTCAACGCGCCAGCTTTGGCCAAGTACCGGCACAAAGAACTGTTCGGCACCGATACCGCCCAGACCGATCAGGATTGGGAGAAGCACATCCGCGCCCGCGCCGACACGATCTATCACCCCGTGGGCACCTGCAAAATGGGCGTGGACGAAATGGCGGTCGTCGACCCCCAGCTTCGCGTGCGCGGGCTTGAAGGCCTGCGGGTCGTCGATGCCTCGGTGATGCCGACATTGGTGTCGGGCAATACAAACGCACCCACCATCATGATAGCCGAAAAAGCGGCGGACATGATCAAAGCGGCGGCGATGTAAGGACGCTACTTGCCTTTCATCAGGGCTTCCAGCCCGACACGGTAATTGGGATAGATCAGATCAATACCCAGTTCTTCTTTGATCCGGTCGTTTCGAACCCGCTTGTTTTCGTTGTAGAAACTGCGCGCCATCGGCGTCAGATCGGCGTCGTCGAACCGGACCGCAGGAGGCAGGGGCAAACCCTGCAACTCGGCTGCGTATCCTATGACATCCTGCGGCGGGACCGGTTCGTCGTCACATACATTGTAGATGCTTCCCGGATTCGGCTTCATCATCGAGGCTTCCAAGATCTGCGCGATGTCTTCCACATGAATGCGCGAAAACACCTGCCCCGGTTTGATAATACGCCGCAATCCACCACGCTTGAGCTTGGAAAACGGACCGCGCCCCGGCCCGTAGATACCCGCCAGGCGGAAGACATGAACAGGCAGGCCCGGAATGGCTGACCATTGCTCTTCGGCCAGCATACGCCATCTTCCGCGCTTGGCGGTCGGTGTGGGGGGCGTGTCCTCATCCACCCAGCCACCCTGGTGGTCGCCATAGACGGCCGTTGTCGACAAGTAGCCCACCCATTCGAACTGACTGGACCGCTTGGCAATTTCATCGCCCAGCGCCGCCAGCACAGGATCACCCGCTTCATCTGGCGCCGTCGAGATCAGCAAATGGGTCACCCCATCAAGGTTCGGTGCATCACCCGGCCAGATCAGCGGTTCGGCGCCAGAGGCCCGGATTGCACCCGTCCCTTCACGGTCTCGCGTCGTGCCGACAATTTTCCAGCCCTTCGGGGCAAGGTTTCGGGACAGGGCCTGGGCAGAATAGCCATGGCCGAATGAAAAGAGCGTCTTGGTCATGCCCCTTTGATGATCTGCGTCGTACCGGGATGCAAGCGCCGCATGGACGCACTTGAATCGAATCTTCGATTGCGCCTTTCTGTTGGTCATGAGCAAAAAAACACCTGACCTGCATTCGGCCTATGCGCTGAGTTCTCCGGACGAGAACAGACAGCTCTATGCGGAATGGGCCGGAGATTATGATGACGGTTTCGCCGCGCGCGAAGATTATCAGCTTCACACCCACACGGCGCGGGCATTTGTCGGCGCGGGTGGTCAGGGGCCCGTTCTGGATGTCGGGGCAGGAACCGGCCTGTGCGGCGCGGTGCTGTCGGCGCTTGGCGTCGGACCCATTGATGCAACCGATATCAGCGCCGAGATGCTGGATCAGGCGATGCGCAAGGACATTTACCGGGACGCGATCGAGGCTGATCTGACACAGGGCATCCCCGTTCCGCGCCACAGCTATTCCGGCATAGTTTCATCCGGGACGTTCACACATGGTCATTTGGGCCCCGAGGTGTTGCCCGCGCTGTTACGCGTGGCGCGGCACGGGGCACAGTTTGCCCTTTCGATCAATGCGCGCCATTTCAAGGAACTGGGTTTTGCTGACGCTTTCCGTGATTTGGAACAGGATCAGATTCGCAACCTGACCCTGCCCGAAGTCCGCATATACGGGGATCTCGCGGCTGGCCCCAACAAGGGTGACACCGCTTTGATCGCTTTGTTTGAACGGGTTTGAGTCCGGTTATTCGGATACAATCAGGCCACCCGCCTCGACCTTGCGCTTTGCCTCAGGTCGCGTAGTCCGAACTTTCGGAATCAAGGATCGCTTTGATCTCACGCAGGTGCGCTTCGGCCTGATCGGGATAGTCATCCAGCTCTTGCGCTGTTTTTTCGGCAATCTCATCCGACAAGACACGCAGGGGCAGCCCGGTCTGCAAGGCACGAATGTAGGTTTCGGCCGCGCGTTCGAAATAATAGAGCCTGTTGAAGGCATCCGCAGGGTCGCTGCCGATGACCAGAACACCGTGATTGCCCATGATCATGACCTTCTTGCTGGGATCGGACAGCATCCCGGCGCAGCGTTCACCCTCACTTTCAAAGGCCAGACCTCCGAATTCTTCATCTACCACGTAGCGGTTGTAAAAGGTCGCCGTGTTCTGATCGATCGGCGGCAATGAACTGTCGGCCAAAGAGGCCAGAACAGTCGCAAAGATCGAATGCACATGCATGACGCAACGCGCATGCGGGCAGTGGCGGTGGATTGAACCGTGCAGCCCCCAGGCCGTCGGGTCCGGCGCGCCAGGTTGTTCCATCACATTCGGGTCATTGGCATCCAGCAACAATAGATTCGAGGCACGAATGCGCGCGAAGTGCACCTGATTGGGGTTCATCAGAAACTGCGTGCCGTCATCATTCACCGCCAGGCTGAAATGGTTGGCAACCGCCTCATGCATGTTCAGCCGGGCCGTCCAGCGGAAGGTGGCGGCCATATCCACGCGCTCGGACCAATGGTCGATATTGGGACGAAGACTGGTGAGGCTCATGCTTGGCTCCTTTCGCGGCTGGTCGTGGCCAAACCTGCATGGGGTCCGGCAGTTTGACCAACGAAAAAAACGCAACTATCCCATTAGCTGAACTTATACCGAGGTTATGTAGATGCAGAACTCGCTTCCTCCGCTGGGCTGGTTGCGCACTTTCGAAGCCGCCGCACGCCATCTCTCGTTTACCGGCGCGGCACGAGACCTGAACATGACGCAAAGCGCCGTCAGCCAGCAGATTAAATCTCTGGAAGGGCATCTGGGGCAGCCACTGTTTCTGCG
Source organism: Ruegeria sp. AL12 (assembly GCF_056540885.1). Taxonomy (NCBI): domain Bacteria; kingdom Pseudomonadati; phylum Pseudomonadota; class Alphaproteobacteria; order Rhodobacterales; family Roseobacteraceae; genus Ruegeria; species Ruegeria sp. AL12. Next base: position 4,763 of record NZ_JBQFXN010000016.1, read on the forward strand.
CCGCCCCAAAGCTCTGGAACTGACCGAGGCCGGAATCACCTATTTGCCAGTTGTGCGAGAGGCATTCCGGACACTGATGCGCGGAACCCGGGCGGTTACCGGCGCGCAACCAAACGCGGTTCAAGTGCAATGCAACATCAGCTTTGCCGTCAACTGGCTGGCCCCGCGCCTGCCGGCGTTTCGGGCGGAACATCCGCATGTTCAATTGAACGTCTTCACCGAGCTTTGGGAACCGCGCGAAATGGCCGAAGGCGCAGCGGTCGAGATTCGGTTCTCGCTCCGCCCGTCCGACACGGTCCGAACTGAAATTCTGCGTACCGAACACTATTATCCGGTCTGCGCACCAGATTATCCGGTATGCTTGGAAAACCTTCAGGAACAGCCACTTTTCGACTGCTCCAACCTGCTGTCCAACTGGCCAAGTTGGGCGGAAGATCAGGGTCTGAATTGGGGAAATCCGCCGATAACCTACGCGACGACCTATCTGGTTTGCCTGTCAGCGGTCATGGCTGGCGGTGGTCTTTGCCTGGCACATGACACGATCGCCAGTCATCTGATCAAGCGCGGTCAGCTGGTCGCACCGTTCAAGCACCGTGCGCGAATGCCCGAGTCCTACTATCTGCTACTGTCCCCACAGGCCGAGGACACACCCGGCGCCGTGGCCTTTGCCAACTGGGTGCGGCGTGAGATCGGGTCTGAGGTGTAAAGGGAAACGCGCGCGCCAGAACCAAAAGACGTGCCCAACATGTATGAGGAATCCCCAACACCGAAGAACCGGGGTTGCACCCGCTGACGCATTCGTGAAAGTTGAGCCATGGAATACACACCTTTCCCAAGCTGGCCCGATGTCGCCCCCAAATTGATCGCAGTTGCAGCCGGACGCGAGGCGGCGGACATGGTCATTCAGGGCGGAATCTGGGTGAACGTACACAGCCGCGAATTGTTGCCCGATCATTCTGTGGCGATTGCTGCCGGGCGCATAGCATTCGTCGGACCGGATGCCTCGCATTGCGTGGGTCCGGATACGGAAATCATCGATGCACAAGGGCGCTACATTTTGCCCGGCTTGTGTGATGCGCATATGCATATCGAATCCGGAATGCTCACCCCAGCCGAATTCGCCCGTGCCGTCATCCCGCATGGAACCACCAGCATGTTCACCGATCCGCATGAGATCGCCAATGTGCTGGGTCTGGACGGCGTGCGCATGATGCATGACGAAGCCATTATGCAACCGATCAATATTTTCACCCAGATGCCATCCTGCGCGCCATCCGCACCGGGGTTGGAGACGACGGGCTATGAAATCACGCCCGAAGACGTGGCCGAGGCGATGAACTGGCCAGGTATCATCGGACTGGGCGAGATGATGAATTTCCCGGGCGTGATCCATGGTGATCCCAAGATGCTGGCCGAGATTGCAGCCACTCAACGGGCCGGGAAAACGGTCGGAGGGCACTATGCTTCGCCTGATTTAGGGCCTGATTTTGCGGCTTACGTCGCGGGTGGCCCGGCGGATGATCACGAAGGTACATGCGAGGCCGACGCCATTGCACGGGTTCGGCAGGGGATGCGCTCGATGATGCGTCTGGGGTCGGCCTGGTATGATGTGGAAAGCCAAATTACGGCCGTGACAGAAAAAGGGCTGGATCCGCGCAACTTCATTCTGTGCACGGATGACTGTCATTCCGGCACATTGGTGAATAACGGGCATATGAACCGCGTCGTGCGCCATGCCATTGCTTGCGGATGCGACCCCCTGGTCGCGCTGCAAATGGCGACGATCAACACGGCAACGCATTTCGGGCTGGAACGCGAGATCGGTTCCGTCACTCCAGGGCGGCGGGCGGATATCATCCTCAGCTCGGATCTGACCGAACTGCCGGTTGAGATGGTGATAGCCCGCGGGCAGATTGTCGCGGAAAACGGTGCAATCAAAGTGGATTGTCCACATCTCAACTGGCCCGAAAAATCGCGCAATACCGTTCATCTGGGGCATGCGCTGACGTCGGCCGATTTTGAGATCAAGGCACCGGAAGGGGCCAACAAAGTTCAGGCCAACGTCATCGGCGTGGTGGAAAACCAGGCCCCGACCAAGGCATTGAAGGCCGAATTGCCAATCATTGGCGGGCTGGTCGAGGGCGAAGGCGAAGTGTGCCAGATCGCGCTGGTCGAGCGGCACCAGGCCACCGGGGGCGTCACCAACGCTTTTGTTTCGGGCTTTGGCTATCAGGGAAAAATGGCCATGGCCTCGACCGTGGCGCATGACAGTCATCACATGATCGTCGTCGGAACGGACCGGGATCAGATGGCGCTGGCCGCCAACCGTCTGGCCGAAGTGGGCGGTGGCATCACCTTGTTCCGAGACGGGCAGGAACTGGCACTGGTCGAGCTGCCCATCGCAGGCCTGATGTCCGACAGCCCCGCCGCCGAAGTTGCGGCCAAGGCCGACAGGATGGTGCAGGCGATGCAGGACTGCGGCTGTCATCTGAACAACGCGTACATGCAGCATTCATTGCTGGCGCTGGTCGTGATTCCCGAACTTCGAATATCGGATCTCGGGTTGGTCGACGTACGCACATTCGAAAAAATAGAACTTCTGGAACCATTGGCATGACCACACTCCTGACACCGCAAGCACCCGCGCCAGAACAGTTTACCGATCCCGCCGCCGCTGTTGCACGGTTGGAAGAGCTGTACGTGCAGGCCACCGATTTCCTGTGCGACAGCTTTGCAGATGCCATGGAAAATGGGGCACCTGCCGCACGATTCAGAGCCTATTATCCGGAAATTCGCATCAAAACCTCGACCTATGCCCAAGTCGACAGCCGCCTGAGCTTTGGTCATGTGTCTGAACCTGGTGTTCATGCCACGACGGTGACGCGCCCGGATCTGTTCAGATCCTACCTGACCCAACAGATCGCCCTGTTGATCAAGAACCATGGTCAGCCTGTAACAATTGCGGCGTCGGACACGCCGATTCCGGTGCATTTTGCCGTGGCAAACAATCCCGATCTGGTCGTGCCTCATCAGGGCGCAGCCGACTTCACCCTGCGCGATGTGTTTGATGTTCCGGACCTGACAACCACCAATGATGACATCGTCAATGGCGTGCATGACCATGAAGATGCCGTTGGACCCTTGTCCCTTTTCACCGCCCAGCGCGTGGATTATTCGCTTGCCAGATTGGCACACTACACCGCCACCGATGCTGGTCACTTTCAGAATCACGTGTTGTTCACGAACTACCAGTTCTATGTCTCGGAATTCGAGAACTACGCCCGAGAACAATTGGCGGACCCTGCCAGCGGCTATACCAGCTTTGTTTCAACCGGCAATGCCGAGATCACGGACCCAAAGGCACCTATCGAACAACCGCTGAAACTGCCGCAAATGCCGACCTATCACCTGAAGCGCAAAGATGGTTCGGGGATTACTTTGGTGAACATCGGTGTTGGCCCATCCAATGCAAAAACCGCCACCGACCATATTGCCGTTCTGCGCCCGCACGCGTGGCTGATGGTTGGCCATTGCGCCGGGTTGCGCAATACGCAGGCATTGGGCGATTTCGTTCTGGCCCACGCCTATCTGCGCGAAGACAAGGTTCTGGATGACGATCTGCCCGTCTGGGTGCCGATCCCGCCTCTGGCCGAAGTTCAGGTGGCGCTGGAACACGCCGTGGCCGAGGTGACGAAACTGGAAGGGTATGAGCTGAAACGGATCATGCGGACCGGCACCGTGGCTTCGGTCGACAACCGAAACTGGGAACTGCGCGATCAGTCCGGCCCGGTCCAGCGACTCAGCCAATCCCGGGCAATCGCGCTGGATATGGAAAGTGCCACCATTGCCGCAAACGGCTATCGGTTCCGCGTTCCGTACGGCACTTTGCTGTGCGTGTCGGACAAACCCCTGCACGGAGAATTGAAGCTGCCAGGCATGGCGTCTTCGTTCTATACCACTCAGGTCAGCCGACATCTGGCCATCGGCATCAAGGCGATGGAGCATCTGCGCGGCATGCCGTTGGAGCGTTTGCACAGCCGGAAACTGCGCTCCTTCGACGAAACGGCCTTCCTCTGACGCAAAAAAGCAACGTTTTCCCCATATTTTTAGGGGTTTCAGCGCTACTATTCGTTGTGTTTGGCCACAATATCCCGTTACAGTTACGCGGTGAGGCCCTATAGATCGGGCACGTTAAGGAGACCAAGAAATGGCAAAGCCTATGACAAAGACTCAGCTGGTTGCTGCTCTCGCTGAGGAAATGGGAACCGACAAGAAATCCGCAAACTCCGCGCTGGAGGCCATCACCGGCCTGATTACCCGCGAAGTTTCGGCCGGTGGCGCAGTGACCCTGCCCGGCGTCGGCAAAATCTACTGCCGCGAGCGGCCCGAGCGTCAGGTTCGTAACCCGGCCACTGGTGAAACCTTCACCAAAGAAGCCGACAAGGTTGTGAAAATGACCATCGCCAAAGCGCTGAAAGACAGCGTGAACGGCTGATTTCAGCTTTTCAGGACAACGATAAAGGGCCGCCTTCGGGGGGCCCTTTTTCTATCGTCTTGAATATGTTGTGCCTTCCGGGTTTGAACCCGCTTCGCACAGCATGTTTCGGCCCGGATATTCGCCACCCAAGTGAAAATGCGCCTTCAGGGTCAGAGAACTGGCAAAATCTTGCCGTGCGTTGACGGGCCTCTTTTCAAGGCTTGTCCGATCACCTTACACCTTCGTCAATCTTCGAACCGGCAATGAAGTATCTTGCAAAAAAGCGTCTGTAGAAAGAAAACGATTTGGCCGCGCTTGTCTGGCAGCACCCGTTCCGCGATTGCGGTGGGTCTTATCACTCTTGTCTCTGCCTGCGCGCAAAGCACCACCAATGAAAATCTCGACCCTGAACGTCAGTTGATGGCGCTGCAAGAGGTCTCGAAAAAGCGGGCCAGAGGGCAAAGAGTATGGTGCGTGCCCTACGCCCGAGACCTCAGCGGTATTGAAATTCGCGGCAACGCGAAGGACTGGTGGGGAAGGGCACAGCAAGTGTTTGAGCGCGGCAAGGAACCGGTTGTTGGTGCGGTTATGTCGTTTCGGGCGACCCGCGGAATGCCCCTGGGCCATGTGGCTGTCGTATCCGATATCGTCACCGACCGAGAAGTCATCGTGAATCATGCCAACTGGCACCAAAACAAGGTGTCGTTGAAGATGGGCGTCAAGGATGTCTCAAAAAACAATGACTGGACGTTGGTTCGGGTTGAAAGCCAGCCGGGCCGCTACGGCAATCCCTACCCGGTAAACGGGTTCATCTATCCGGCGGTTGACGAGTAGCCTTGCCCAACTTCATTTCACGGGCGGGTTGATTGCAACGCGGGCAACATTCCTTTTGATCGTACCGTAAAGGCAGCCGCCGCCCGGGTTGGGATGTCGCGCGTCTGAAAAGACCGCAGATTGTCCAAAGCTGCGATATTGTCGGTAAAAATAGAAACGGGCACCAGAGGTGCCCGTTTCTGTTCCGTGTCTCTGGTCCGGTCAGTGGACCGTTTCAACCTTGTGGAAGTCCAGATCACGATCTTCTGGCATCGAGTCGATGCTCAATACCTCCTGGCGTTTGGTGATCAGGATATAGACGACACAAGCCAGATACAGTCCAACCACGACCGCTCCGATCCACTGGATTTGCAGCCACTGGCTTTGGAACAGCAGGGTCAGGACAAATAGCAGTGCGACGTTGCCAGCCACATAGATCGCCTTTCCGAACCGCTCGACAGTCAGGTTCAGGTTGTCTGTGTACAGACGGATCAGCGAATCCAGAGAGTTGATCACGAACGTCACACCCACGATCACCATCGCAATGTTGGTGATGCCAGCGGTACTGATGCCGTTCAGGTGGTAATAATAAAGTACGGTGAACCAGATCCCCAGCGGGATCGACGGGAAGATCAACAGCGCCGCCAGCAACTGCCACGTGGTCAGACCACCCACAAAGCGCGACGTAAACTGTCCAATCATGATCGACCATGCAAACCACCAGAACAGGTAGAACGCGTGATAGTCGGTCAATGGCAGGACGAACTTGTGCAGGTTGGCGAAATAGGCACTGATATTGCTGCCGGTTTCCACGAACCCGGTCACGCCCATACCTGCGGCTGCCCACATACCCAGAATCAGGGCAAGGAACAGAAAGGTTGAACCGACGGACAGGATGCGAACGTATTTCAGATCGGTCGAGGAATAGGCCGCTGCCAGAATGACGACAAACACGATGATATAGAAGGTGGTGACGACGGATTCGCCATCGCCGACCTCGGGCAGATAGCCGGGCAGGTAGATCAGGAACAGGCTGGCGGTGAAGGCGCATGTGCCGATGATCACCACGTTGTTGATCAGCTTGACCAGCGGGATCTCAAAGAACTTCACGCGGGGTTCGATCACGCAGAAGTAGAAAGCCGTCAGGAAGTAGAAGGCCCAGATCAGAAAACCCCAGAATCCGAATTCGATCGCCAGCGGGTTGGCAAAGGCATAGGCCGGGTCCTCGGCGTATCCTCCGAATTCGGTCAGTGGAAACATGATCAGGCCGACATCCAGGCCGGATGTGAACAGAATCGCGATGAACGTGAACAGATGAACCGGTGTCACGCCGACACAGCGCAGGTTCCACCATTTCACGACGAAGAAAGCGACCAGCCCCAATGCCAGCAGGACGCCGAACGATAGAATGTACTCCAGAAGCACCGACAAACCTCCCTTGATATGTCAGGTCCTGTCGCCGATATCTTTAATTGGCCAGTCAATCAATAAAATCATGCGCAAGACTTTTCTTGCATCACGCATGTGTCTTTTTTGACGCGCACCGCTTGCGACCGATCCCAAAATCAGGAACAGTCCGCGCAAAGTGACAGGGGGTCTCCATGGATCTGCGCGCCATAGCCATGGGGCTGACATTTGCCCTGATCTGGTCATCTGCCTTTACCTCGGCGCGTATTATCGTAGCGGATGCGTCCCCTCTGTTTTCGCTGGCCTTGAGGTTTCTGATCTCCGGTGTTCTGGGGGTCATGATAGCTCGCGCGATGGGGCAAAGCTGGCACCTGACCCGAAACCAATGGCGCGCAGCGATATTGTTCGGGATCTGCCAAAATGCCCTGTATTTGGGTCTGAACTTCTATGCGATGCAAACGGTCGAGGCTTCGGTCGCGGCCATAATCGCATCAACCATGCCCTTGTTGGTGGCGCTGGCGGGGTGGTTGATTTTCGGCGAAAAGCTGCGGCCACTGGGTATTTTGGGCCTGTTCGCCGGTTTCACCGGAGTCGCCCTTATCATGAGCAGCCGGATCAGCGCGGGCGTTGATATGTTCGGGGTCGCGCTTTGCGGTCTGGGTGCTCTTGCCTTGACCTTTGCAACCTTGGCCGTTCGCGGTGCAACATCCGGCGGGAACTTCATGATGGTCGTTGGCTTGCAGATGTTGGTTGGTTCAGCCGCGCTGTTTGCGGCTGCTCCGGTCTTTGAAACCATCTACATCCACCCGACGCTGCCACTGGCGCTGGCCTTTAACTACACGACTCTTTTCCCCGGATTGCTGGCGACACTGATCTGGTTCCTGCTGTTGGACCGAATCGGAGCCGTTCGAGCCGCCACCTTCCACTTTTTGAACCCTGTGTTTGGCGTCACCATCGCGGCGATCCTGCTGGGCGAGAAGCTCGGCGCCATGGATGCGGTTGGCGTCGCGGTTACAACCCTTGGCATTCTTGCGGTTCAGCTTTCACTCCAGCCCGTTCAGGGCAGCAAAGCCTCGACCTGAGACAGCAGTTTGCGGGAATCGGGTTTTACATTTGACCCGAAAGTCGCCGCGACTTCACCCTCAGGATCGATCAGGATTTTGTTGAAGTTCCACTTGGGCGTGAACCCGGTCTGCGCGGCAACGGCCTTATAAAACGGGTGGGCGTCAGCCCCTTTGACCGGAGTGATATCCGTCATCGGTAAAGTCAGCCCATAGTTCATCTCGCAGAACTGTTTCACCTCTTCCGCGGACCCAAGTTCCTGATTGAACGAATCCGACGGAACCGCAAGAACGACCAGCCCTTTGCCGGAATAGTCCTCATGCACCTTTTGCAGCGCCTGGTATTGCCCGGTAAACCCGCATTGTGACGCGGTGTTGACCACCAGGATGGGTTGGCCGCGCCACTCTTCGATGGCCAATGTGCCTCCGTCGATCGAGTCGAACTCACCGGTCAGCGGCGCCGCCTGAACGGCGCGGCCCAGCAAGATCAGGGCAGTCAAAAGCAGCAATCTCATCATGTCTTGTCCTCCCTTTAATTCCGATACGTGTGACCCTGTTGTTCAGATCACTTGCACGACTGCGAGAGCGGTTTGAAATATCGCTTTGCTTTCCACCCCGCAGCCCCCAGATAATGGCGCAAACACTTTTTCAGCCGGAGGATCCATGACTCGCTATACCAAAGACCCCACGGCCATTGCTGCGCTTTCACCCGAAGAGTTTCACGTCACCCAGCGCAGTGGTACAGAACGTCCGGGCACCGGGAAATACCTGAACAACAAGGAACCGGGCATTTATGTGGATATCGTATCAGGTGAACCGCTGTTTGCCTCGACCCACAAATACGAATCCGGATGTGGTTGGCCCAGTTTCACCAAGCCGATCGTGCACGAACATGTCGAAGAGTTCCGCGATACCACGCATGGCATGATCCGGACCGAGGTTCGCTCGAAACACGGCGACAGCCATCTGGGGCATGTCTTCCCGGACGGTCCGCGTGAACATGGCGGTTTGCGGTACTGCATCAACTCTGCCTCTCTTCGGTTCATTCATCGGGATGAGATGGAAGCCGAAGGGTATGGCGAATACCTGATTCATGTGGAGGATATCTGATGACCGAGCAACGCGCTGTACTGGCCGGGGGCTGCTTCTGGGGGATGCAGGACCTGATCCGCAAACTGCCGGGCGTGTCGCGTACGCGTGTCGGCTATACCGGCGGTGACGTGCCCAACGCGACCTATCGCAATCACGGCACCCACGCGGAAGGGATTGAGATCTGGTTCGATCCGTCTCGGATCAGCTATCGCGACCTGCTGGAATTCTTCTTTCAGATCCATGACCCGACCACGGTCAACCGTCAGGGCAACGATATCGGCATGAGCTATCGATCCGCGATCTACTACGTGGATGACACCCAGAAACAGGTGGCCCTGGACACCATCGCCGACGTGAATGCCAGCGGCTTGTGGCCCGGAAAAGTCGTGACCGAGGTCGAACCTGTCGGAGAGTTCTGGGAAGCCGAACCAGAGCATCAGGATTATCTGGAGCGGATTCCGAACGGCTATACCTGCCACTTCCCGCGTCAGGATTGGGTCCTGCCCAAACGCTCCAGCGCAGCAGAATAAAGCACCACCTGCCCGGCCCCTCTGAAGCTTTCAGGGGGGCTAGCCTGCGGCCACCCGTGGACGTCCGCTTGCCTCGACCGTGATCAGGGCCTCGACAAAAACATCCTTTGCCTCGACTCGCGCGGTTTTGATGTCACGATCTACGATCACGCGAATGTCTTCTGCGCCGGCTTCTCGTACTGCACCCTCTACTTCGGACATCAAAACCTTTTCCAACAGGGCCAGAGCGTCCTCTGACGCGGCGAAGTCCTTCGGGCCATCCTCCAGATGCACACGATATCGCCCTTCCGCCGGGGATGTGACCGTGCCCGAGCGACGCAAGGTCAGCCGCCCCACGACAGCACCAATCGCATTGGCCACGCCCGCATGTTCCGGCAGGATCATCCGGCAATGCAACCGCTCACCTACGGCAGGGTAGTAACTGGGGGCCGACGCGCCAAGGCCTACCACATCCACATTCAAAGCAGCACTCAGCGACAGCAACCCACGGTGTTGTGCCAACCCGCGCTGTGTCAGCACATGACGCGCCAAGTCTTGCGAAGGCAAACCAAAACCAACCTGTTCTTCCTCAAAAGCAGCCTCTAACAAGGTCAAACTGGTCTGTTCCGTCAATTGATCCACGATCATCTGGGCCAGCGCTTCGGGAGAGTTTGCCAACATATCCCCTGACCCGACCCGTTTGCGTGCCATCAGTTCCAATGCCTTGCGTGCCGCATCGACATCCCAGGCACGAACCCTCCCCAACACGTGGCTGGCATCAGATGGCGTAACCCCAGACACCTGGATGATTCCGCGATCGACCAGGCGCATCAGCGCCCCGTTCTCCATCCGCGACCGCAGCAAGGCGCTCAGGGGCAGAACGCGATCTCCCAGCCTCTCCAGCAGGCTTTCTTCCCGCGCGCCGACTCCTTCGGCATGGATGCCGGGCACGCGGCGGGCAAAACGCGTATCATGCTCGCCCACGGTCGTGGCCCGCAATTGTTCATCCAGTACGGAATGCACAACATCGGGCGCTTCTGATGCAATCAGCGAAACGGGCAACACGCGACGCGGGCCCAGGAACACACCGCCCCGCAACCCTTCGGTCGCAACTTGCACCTGACTGTCGCCGCCCAGACCGTGGGTTCGCATCGCCACGGCCTCGACCATGGTGCGAAACCCACCCACCTGCGCCCCGGCCGGGTCGATCGCGGGCTTTCCGTCCCGGATAAGTGCCACATCAGTGGTTGTTCCCCCGATGTCCGAGACCAGCGCATTGTCCGCTCCGGTAAGCCATCGCGCCCCGACGATAGAAGCCGCAGGCCCGCTCAGAATAGTCTCGATCGGCCGTTCCCGGGCCTGTTCCGCGCTCATCAGGGCGCCATCGCCGCGCACCACCATCATCGGCGCCGAAATTCCCAGCGCATGCAGCTGATCCTGTGCACGCCCGATCAATCGGTCGATCATCCCGATCAGCCGCGCATTCAGCACAGCCGTCACCGCGCGTTTCGGACCATTGAGTTTGGCGGACAAGTGATGCGAACAGGTCACCGGCGCCCCGGTTCTTTCAGAGATTATGCGCGCCGCTTCCAACTCATGCGCCGGGTTGCGGGTGGCGAACTGAGCAGCAACCGCAAAGCCGGAAATTCCTTTATGCAAATCCAAAAAGGCCTCAAGCGCCGCGATATCCAATGCGGCCGCCTGGCCGCCGGAATGGGTATGCCCACCGGCAATCACCAGGGCCGGATCGCCCTTCAACGCCTCTTTCAGCCCGTGTTTTTCAAGATCACTGTCCTTGAACCCGATATAGATCAACGCGACACGGCCACCCTGCCCCTCGACCAGAGCATTCGTGGCCAGCGTCGTCGACAATGACGCCATCGAGATCTGATCCGGTGTGACCTGCGCCTCTGCCAGTACGGACGAGATCGCCTTGCCCACACCAATCGCCAGATCCGCCCGGGTGGTCAGCGACTTGGCCGAGGCGATGACTTCTTTCTCATCCCTGATCAACACCGCGTCGGTATAGGTCCCGCCCGTATCTACCCCCAAAGACAACGTCATCGGGTCCTCCTGTCTGTTCGCTGCGGATGGGTTTAGCGGTTATGCACGACACGTCCAGCCTGTTTGCGGCAATTATGACAGTTGTTCCACCGCCCAGCACGCCGCATCTGCCACGGTCTCATCCGGGTCTTCCAACAGACGCTGAGCCACTGGTTTCAGTTTCGGCTGTCCCGAGTTTCCAATGGCATACAGAACGTTGCGCACGAACCGGTCCCGGCCGATGCGTTTGATCGGCGAGCCGGAAAACTTTGCACGGAAACCGGCATCGTCCAGCGCCGCCAGTTCTTCCAAGCCGGGCGCTTTCAGATCATCTCGGGCGGCATAGCGCATATCGCTCGCTGCGACGGCAAACTTGTTCCATGGACAGGCCGCCAGACAATCGTCGCAGCCATAGATCCGATTGCCCAACTTACCGCGCAGCTCATGGTCCACCGGGCCTTTATGCTCGATGGTCAGGTATGAAATGCACCGCCGTGCATCCAGTTGATACGGGGCAGGAAACGCATCGGTCGGGCAACTGTCCAGACAGGCGCGGCACGACCCGCAATGATCGATCTCTGAATTGTCCGCCGGCAGGTCCAGAGTAGTGAAAACAGACCCTATAAAGGCCCAGTTTCCCCATTCTCGGCTTACAAGATTGGTGTGCTTGCCCTGCCACCCCAGTCCGGCGGCATATCCCAGCGCCTTCTCGGGAACAGGCGCGGTATCGACAAATACTTTTACCTCACCTCCGGCTTCGGCAATCAGCCATCGCGCCAACCGCTTCAGCCGCTTCTTGACCAGATCATGATAGTCCTTGTTCTGCGCATAGACCGAAATTGCACCACGATCCGGGTGATTCAGGATCTCCGTCGGGTCATGTTCCGGCGTATAGCTTTCGGCCAACATGACCACCGATTGCGCCTCGGGCCAAAGAGCGGCAGGATCGCCACGCCAATGCGTGCGCTCGGCCATCCATCCCATTTGCCCGTGGTACCCGGCGTCCAGATATGCCCGCAATCGTTTCGGCACCTGTGGAACATCCCAGGGGCGGCACACGCGACAGGCAACAAACCCCTCTGCCTGGGCTTGTTGCACCAGCTTTTCCTTAAGATCCGATCCGCTCTTCATCTGGCCAAAATATCCTCGGGGGGAATCGCGCCCATGGCGCGATGGGGGGCAGACAGCCCCCCCTTGCGCACCCTATCAGAAATCCAGGTCAGCGTAATGGGGCGGCGGTCGGAACCCTGGCACCTGATCCGCCAGAATCGACCGAAATGCCGGTCGAGACTTGATCTTGGCGTACCAGTCCTTGACCACCTGGCTTCGGTTCCAGTCCACGTCCGAGATGTAGTCCAGCGAAGACAGATGCGCCGCCGCCGCAAAATCCGCCAATGTCATCTGATCCCCGGCCAACCAACGGCGGTGATCCAGCAGCCACGCCATGTAATCCAGATGGTATTTGATCGCCTTGGCACCCTGTTTGACATTCTTGCTGTCCGGATACCCCTGTCCCGTGACCTTTTTGTTCACTCGCTCATACAACAGCTTCGATGTCACCTCGTGGTGAAACTTGTCGTCGAACCAACCGACCAGCCGTCGCACTTCAAACCTGGCTTCGGGGGTTTTCGGCATCAAAGCTGGCTCAGGACGGGTTTCTTCGATGTATTCGCAGATCGCCGCGCTTTCCGACATGATCTGCCCGTCCAGACGCAACACGGGTACTTTTCCTGCCGGGTTGCGCCGCAGAAAATCAGGATCCTGTTCCCAGTATCGCTCTTCTACCAGCTCAACCTCGATCTTCTTCTCCGCCAGCGACAGACGGACCTTGCGACAATACGGAGAGAGGGGAACGTGAAACAGACGCGCCATGGACTTCCATTCGAACCAGTGAATACCCGACAGATTTAGCCTTGGCAGATAGCGGGTTTCAATCCTCGAAACAATCCGCGCGACCATCTGCGCGGATGGTGGCCGCCCCATCGAGGATCGAAGCCGCCCGTCTGCGGGTGCGCGCAGTCGGATCCGTGACCGACCGGTTGCGCGGGGACGGCAGGATTGCGGCAATCCGCGCCGCTTGAACCGAAGTCAGCTTTGCCGCGCTGGTGTTGAAATAGCGTTGCGCGGCGGCTTCCACCCCGAACACGCCATTTCCCGTTTCGGCGACATTCAGATACACCTCAAGAATACGCTGTTTGCTCCAGAATATTTCAACCACCGGCGTGATCGAGGTTTCCAATGCCTTGCGCACCCAGCTGCGGCCCTGCCAGAGGAACACGTTCTTCACCACCTGTTGCGTGATGGTCGAGGCACCACGATTGCCGCCATCCTCAAGCGCATCGCGGATGGCTTCGACGTCAAAGCCCCAATGCAGGCAGAAATTTGCGTCCTCGGCTGCAACAACTGATCTTGCCATGATCGGTGCCATGTCTTCGATCGGGACCCATTCGCGTTCAACCTTTCCCAGCCGGCGCCATTCCGACCAGATGGTGTGGGTGACAGGAGGGTTCACCACCGAATAAATCAGGACCAGAGCAACCACGAGGCCCAAAACCGCCATGATCGCTCGCGTTACCCAGCGGCGGATCTGCCGCGCCACTGGTTCCTTCTTTCTGGATGCCTTGCGTTTTTTTCCGCCGGATTTGCGGGCTGCTTTCTTCGCCATGTCTCAGCTATACGACGCAAGGTTCCGGTTTGAAACGGCCTAAATCGCGAAAGCGCGCGCCTCGCGTGGATGAACGATCGGGCGCGCGGTTTTCAGCGACATCGGATCAAGCCCGGTCAACTCGGGAAACAAGTGCAGCACTTCGCTTTGCGTTTCCCGATCCGAAGCCGACAAAGCGTGCCCGGGATAATAGCTTTCGCTTTTTGCTCCGTTGGCGAAAACAATCTCATGCTGTTTGAACAACAGGTGGAAATATTCAACCTCACCGCCCTCGACCCGTTTCACAGTGTCATCGTTGACCAGAGTATGCGCCGGAACCAGCGCTTCGGTATGGCCGAACAAATAGGACGCCTGCCAGTCTTCGATCAGCATCCGGTGCTGCGGTGAAACCAGCAAGGGGCGATCCAGACCAAACACCCCGGCATCGAAACGGATTGGGGCCAGTTTGCCTTCGGCTGCGACGGTTGTACATCCGACCCAAATCAAGGGTTGTGGTCCGTGATCCACCGTGATGACCAGATCACCAGCCTTCAAATCCTCAACCGCGCGTTCACCTTCCGGTGTGGCGATCATGGTCCCGGCCGTAAAGCACGGCGGCCCAAGGTTACCGACATTCAGCGGGCCTGACGTGTTAACAAAAGTGGTCGACACCAGCGTTCCGGGCTGCAGAACCTGGCCGTCTGTGGGGGTGAAAGCCCGAGACCCATCGGCCAGGTAGAACGTGGTTCCTGTATAGGTCACGTTCCCAACGCCTGACACGTTGATCGTTACAGTATCGCCTGGCCAGGAATTTGTAACGTCTTGACCGTTGACCGTGTCACCACTGGGCGCGTCAATAAGATTGTCATCATTCGCATCAGTCAGGGTGAAATTGCTGACCGCGACGGCCGTTCCCGCTGGTGGCGGGCTTGCGGGATCAAAGGTGAAGAACTGATCGCGATATGTCGTTGGCATACTGTTGCCCCTACTCTGTCACCATTAGAAACCGAAACAGGCAATGGCTATCACTACAAGGTGAAAAAAGCATGGCGAAATTCGGAAGAACAGGCAAGAATCCCACCGAAACCGCACAAAATCTGTGGCCCCGCGTGCTGCAAATGGCACGCGGGGCCGGTTTTTTGGTGGAATTTCGGCTTACTCCGCCGGAACTGCCGTGGCTTCTTCGCTCAGCGGGTGGCTGAGTTTGTTGAGCATTTCTTTGGGACAAACCTGTAAGAAGTTGCCCTTTTCCACATCCCAATGCTGGAGAATATCCGCAGCCTTGCGGCTGTAAGTCTCCTCGGCGTGACGCGTGATCAGGGCTTTCAATTGATCCACCCAATGGTCCACGGTGACCGGGCAGGTCACAAGCGTTTCCTTGTTCATCAACGCTTCGGCCTTGCCTTCAGGATCATACAGATATGCCATGCCACCGGTCATCCCGGCACCGAAATTGGCCCCGATATCACCAAGAATCACGGCCACACCGCCGGTCATGTACTCACACCCGTTCGAGCCACATCCTTCAACCACAACTTTGGCGCCCGAGTTGCGCACGGCAAACCGTTCACCCGCGCGGCCGGCCGCAAACAGATGGCCGTCAGTTGCACCGTAGAGAACCGTGTTGCCGATGATTGTGTTGTCGTCTGCCTTCAGCGGGCTGACCTGCGGCGGGCGCACAACGATCGTGCCGCCAGACAGGCCCTTGCCAACATAGTCATTGGCATCCCCCGAAACTTCCAGCTTCAGACCCGGGGCAGCGAAAGCCCCCAGAGACTGACCCGCCGAACCCTGGAGTTTCACGTGCAGGTGGTCATCCTGGAACGTGTTCCGCATGCCGAAATTCTGCACAATGTGGCTGGAAATACGGGTTCCGACGGTGCGGTGCGTGTTCTGGATGGCATATGACAACTGCATCTTCTCGCCGTCCTTCAGGAACCGTGCCGCATCGCGCACGATCTCGGCATCCAGCGTGTCGGGCACGGCGTTGCGGTCCTTGTCGCGATTGTACACGATGTTATGCGCACCATCGACGGTGATCAGCAGCGGGTTGAGATCCAGATCGTCCAAATGTGCCGAACCCCGGCTAACCTGCGCCAGCAGATCGGCCCGACCGATGATTTCATCCACGGAACGCGCGCCAAGGCTGGCCAGCAGCTCGCGCACTTCCTGCGCGTAGAAGGTGATCAGATTCACCACCTTGTCCGCGTTGCCGGTGAACTTGGCACGCAGCGATTCATCCTGCGTGCAAACGCCGACGGGGCAGGTGTTCGACTGGCATTGACGCACCATGATACAGCCCATCGCGATCAGGGCGGCGGTGCCGATGCCGTATTCCTCGGCCCCCATCATCGCCGCCATGACGATGTCGCGCCCGGTGCGCAGGCCGCCATCGGTGCGCAGAGTCACCCGGTCGCGCAGGTTGTTCATCGCCAGAACCTGATGCGCCTCGGTCAGGCCCATCTCCCAAGGCAGACCAGCATATTTGATGCTGGTCGCGGGTGAGGCACCCGTACCGCCATTGTGACCCGAAATCAGGATAATATCCGCTTTCGCCTTGGCCACACCGGCTGCAATCGTGCCAACGCCCGAGGACGCCACCAGTTTCACCGTCACCTTGCAGCGCGGGTTGATCTGTTTCAGGTCATAGATCAGCTGCGCCAGATCCTCGATCGAGTAGATGTCATGATGCGGCGGGGGAGAAATCAGCGTAACGCCCTTGGTGGAATGCCGCAAACGCGCGATCAGGTCGGTGACCTTCATGCCCGGCAGCTGACCGCCCTCGCCCGGTTTCGCACCTTGGGCAACCTTGATTTCCAGCTCTTCGCACTGGTTCAGGTATTCGGCGGTCACACCGAACCGGCCCGAGGCCACCTGTTTGATCTTGGCCGAGGGGTTGTCGCCATTTGGCTCCGGCACGAAGTGTGCAGGATCTTCACCACCTTCACCCGAGTCGGATTTCGCCCCGATCCGGTTCATGGCCACGTTCAGCGTCTTGTGCGCCTCGGGGCTGAGCGCGCCCAGTGACATGCCCGGCGTGACGAAACGCTTGCGGATTGAGGTGATCGATTCCACCTCTTCAATCGGCACAGGTTTGCCCAATGGTTTGAAATCCATCAGGTCGCGCAGATGGATCGGCGGGTTCGATTGCATCTTGGCAGAATACTGTTTCCACAGCTCATAGGACGCCTTGTTGCACGCCATCTGCATCATATGCATCGAGGTCGCTTCCCACGCATGGGTTTCACCCGATTGCCGCGCCTTGTAGAAACCACCGATCGGCAACACGTCCAGACCACTGTTCCAGCCCTTGGCGTGGATTTCTTCGGCCTTTGCCTGAATACCGGTGACGCCGATGCCGGAAATCCGGCTGGTCATACCCGGGAAGTACTCGGCGACCATCGCGCGGCTCAGGCCTACAGCCTCAAAATTCAAACCTCCGCGGTAGGACGAGATCACCGAGATCCCCATCTTGGCCATGATTTTCAACAGGCCCTGGTCGATGGCTTCGCGGTAGCGCGCAACATTTTCGGTCAGGGTGCCGTCCAGCAGCCCACGATCGATGCGATCGGCCAGCGAGTCTTCGGCCAGATAGGCGTTCACAACGGTCGCGCCACAGCCGATCAGAACCGCAAAGTAATGCGGATCGACACATTCAGCCGAGCGCACGTTCAAGGAACAGAACGTCCGCAGGCCCTGACGGGTCAGGTGTGAGTGCACTGCGCTGGTGGCAAGGATCATCGGCATCGCCACACGATCTTCACCCGAGTTCATGTCGGTCAGCACCAGATGCCCTGCGCCAGATCGGACAGCCTCTTCAGCTTCGGCTCTGACACGGGCCAAAGCCGCGCTCAGCGCACCTTGACCAGGCTCAAAGCTGCAATCGATCTCGGCCAGCGGAGCATTGAGGTTCCCAACCAGTTCATCCCATTGTGCGTTTCCGACAAAGGGGCTTTCCAGAACGATGATCTCGGTCTGGCTGCTGTCCTCATCCAGCACGTTCTTCAGGTTCCCGAACCGGGTTTTCAAGGACATAACGCGGTATTCGCGCAAACTGTCGATCGGCGGGTTGGTGACCTGAGAGAAATTCTGCCGGAAGAAATGGCTGAGCGGGCGGTATTGCTTGGACAGAACCGCCGAGGGCGTATCGTCACCCATGGACGCCAGCGCCTCTTTGCCATCTTCAGCCATAGGCGCAAGAATCTGCTCCAGCTCTTCGACTGAATAGCCTGCCGCGATCTGGCGCTTGCGCAGATCTTCACCCGAAAAAATCGGCTTTTCGGTCACGCCTGCCAGCGCCTCGTCCAGATCGTTTATCTTGCCGACCCATTCGCCAAACGGCAATGCGCTCGCCAGCTTGTTCTTGATCTGGGTGTCGCGATACAGCTTGCCCTTTTTCATGTCGACAGCCAGCATCTGACCGGGGCCCAGCGCGCCTTTTTCGGTCACTGTGGACTCATCAATCGGCACCATGCCGGCCTCGGATCCCGCAATGACAAGACCATCGCCAGTCACGACGTAACGCATCGGACGCAGGCCGTTGCGGTCCAGCCCAGCACAGACCCAGCGGCCATCCGTCATGGCCAGCGCGGCGGGGCCGTCCCACGGCTCCATCACCGAGTTGCAGTAAGAATACATGTCGCGCCACGCCTGCGGCAGTTCCACCGCCTGCTTGGACCAGCTTTCCGGAACCAGCATGGTTTTCGCCATCGGGGCCGAGCGACCCGCGCGCACCAGAACCTCAAAAACCGAGTCCAATGCGGCCGAATCCGACGATCCTCCGGCGATGATCGGCTTGATATCCTCGGCATAATCCCCAAACGTCGAGGACGCCATGCGGATCTCGTGGCTTTTCATCCAGTTGATGTTGCCTTTCAGCGTGTTGATCTCGCCGTTATGCGCCAACATGCGGAAGGGCTGCGCCAGCCACCATTGCGGGAAGGTGTTGGTGGAATAGCGCTGGTGATAGATGGCGAAGGCGGATTCAAACCGTTCGTCCATCAGGTCGGGATAGAAGACGGCAACCTGCTCGGCCAGCATCATGCCCTTGTAGATGATCGAACGGCAGGACAGCGACGCCAGGTACAGCCCGGAAATACCCGCAGCCGAGGCGGCCTTTTCAATACGGCGACGAATGACATAGAGTTCACGCTCAAAGGTCTCTTCGTCCACACCTTTGGAATTCGAGATCAGGATCTGCTCGATCTCGGGCCGGGTGGCGTTGGCTTTTTCACCCAGACAGGTGACATCGACCGGCACGTGACGCCAGCCATAGATGTAATAGCCCATGCGCAGAACTTCGCTTTCCACGATGGTCCGACACTGTTCCTGTGCGCCAAAGTCGGTGCGCGGCAGGAAAACCTGACCAACAGCGATCAGTTCGTCCAATTTGGGCTCGTGGCCTGTGCGCCTGATCTGATCGTAGAAAAACGAGACCGGAATCTGCACGTGAATGCCCGCGCCATCACCGGTCTTGCCGTCAGCATCAACCGCGCCGCGGTGCCAGATCGCCTTGAGCGCGTCGATACCGGCGTCCACAACCTTGCGCGACGCTTTCCCATCCACGGACACAACGAGACCCACACCGCAGGAAGAATGCTCTTCTTCCTCGGAATAGAGACCATTTTCAGCCATCCATTTGCGCTTGGCTTTTTCGGCCCGCACCCAATCGGCATCATATTTGGTCATTGGCTGTCTCCTTCGTCAGAGGGGGCGTACATGGCTTCGACCTCGGCTTTGGTCATCTGCCGGCGTTCGCCTGCGAACGCGTAGCCCTGGGGCTTTTTGTCGATGTAAAGTTCAAGTTTCAGTGGGTTGCCTGCGGCGTTGTCAAACAGACCTGCCGCCATTTGCGTCTGGCCGTGCATCTCGCCCGGGAGCGTGATCCGATACCAAAGCGCCGAGCCGCAATCGGCGCAAAAGGCGCGCTCGGCCCAGTCAGAGGAAGTGAAGGTTTTGACCGGGCCAAGCGCGGCATAGCCTTCTTCGGCCTGAAACGTCACCAGCATGGAACTGGTCCAACGCCGGCACTGGTCGCAATGGCAGGCCCCCAGCGCATCCCGCGCCGGAGTTGCCGTCACCGTAACCGCGCCACACATGCATTGACCTTGCAATTCAGGCATTTCGAACCCTCCTGATCGCCGGGATTATTCGGCCGCAACGGCAGATTTGGCATTGAAGCGTTCGATGATCGCATCAGCGCAGTCACGACCGTCCCGGATCGCCCAGACCACCAGCGAGGCACCGCGCACGATGTCACCGATTGCATAGACTCCGTCCATTTCGGTCTCGCCGGTTTGGAACGCCGCCTTGATCGTACCCCAGCGGGTGACTGGCAGATCAGGTTGTCCGAACAGCGTCGGCAGGTCTTCAGGTTCGAATCCAAGCGCCTTGATCACAAGATCGGCGTCTTCGACATAGTCCGCGCCTTCGATCACTTCGGGGGCCTGACGACCGGATGCGTCTGGCTGTCCCAGGCGCATCTTCTGAACGATAACACCCTTGACCGTGTCTTCACCCGTGAACCCTTTGGGTGCGCTGAGCCATTCGAAGATCACACCTTCTTCTTCGGCGTTCTGTGTTTCACGCTGTGATCCCGGCATGTTGGCACGGTCCCGGCGATACAGACATTTGACAGAAGTCGCGCCCTGGCGGATCGAAGTGCGGACGCAATCCATCGCGGTGTCACCGCCGCCAATCACGACAACTTTCTTGCCGTCGGCGTTCAAGCGACCGTTGTCGAAATCTTCGACCTCGTCGCCAAAGCTCTTACGGTTCGAGGCCGTCAGGAAGTCGATTGCCTTCTCGATCCCGGCCAGACCGCTGCCCGGCATTGCCAGGTCGCGCGACTTGTAGACACCGGTCGCAATGATAACGGCATCATGCCTGGCCCGGATTTCTTCGAACTTGGCCGCATCCACGTTGCAATTCAGAACAAACTCGACCCCACCATCAGCCAACAAGTCATTGCGGCGCTGAACGACGTCTTTTTCCAGTTTGAACCCCGGAATGCCATACATCAGCAGGCCACCGGCCCGGTCATAGCGGTCGTATACCGTGACCTGGATACCAGCCTGGCGCAGCATATCCGCAGCGGCCAATCCACCAGGGCCTGCACCAATGATACCTACGCTTTCAGCGCGTTCGGCCGATGGAGCAACCGGCTGGACCCAACCTTTTTCCCATGCGGTATCCGTTATGTATTTCTCGATCGAACCAATCGTGACGGTTCCATGGCCCGACTGTTCGATCACGCAGTTGCCCTCGCACAGGCGGTCCTGCGGACAGATGCGCCCGCAGATCTCGGGGAAGGTATTGGTGGCCTGACTTACCTGATAGGCTTCTTCCAGGCGCCCGGTCGCAGTCAGGCGCAACCAGTCGGGAATATTGTTTTGCAGCGGGCAATGCGACTGGCAGTACGGAACACCACATTGGCTGCACCGACTCGCCTGCTCGGCTGCTTTTTCGGCGGCGAACTCGGAATAGATCTCGTCAAAGTCGTCCTTGCGGTCATTGGCAGCACGCTTTTCCGGCATGACGCGGTCGATCTGCACAAATTTCAGCATCGGTTGCTTGGCCACGGGTCAGACTCCATGAATTGGCTAGGTTCCGTTTCTTTACGGGATGCGCTTTTGGATGAAAAGTCAATTATGCTGACCTAAATTGAAAAAATGCAGCGCGCCTTTAAGAAAAGTGGAAAATAATTGGAGATTTTAGATCCGATTCGGACCTATATGCGCGCTTTCCTTTTTTCCATCGCCCTTATACCCATAACTCACAAAGAACACGTGGCAGCAGCACGGCAGGGCAGATGAGTTTGTTTCACCTGATTCTCGTAGCAATCATTCAGGGAATCACTGAGTTTTTGCCCATATCCTCATCTGGTCACCTGATCCTGCTGCCCAACCTGTCGGGGTTGCAGGATCAGGGTCAAGCCATTGATGTCGCGGTGCATGTGGGAACCCTGGGCGCCGTGGTGCTGTATTTCCGGTCAGATGTAAAACAGGCCCTTGCCGGATTACCGCGCGCATTGACCGGACGGGCGGATACACCGCAGGCCCGGCTTGCTCTGGGCCTGATCGTTGCAACTGTTCCTACGGTGATCGCGGGCCTCATTCTGCATGTCACCGGGTTGAGCCAGGCCATGCGCTCGATCACGGTCATCGGATGGACAATGCTGGGTTTCGGTCTGCTGCTGTATTGGGTGGATCAAAAGGCTCCTGAAACCAAAGAGGCCGAAAACTGGGGAATACGCGACGCGCTGATCATGGGTCTGTGGCAGGTTCTTGCCCTGATCCCAGGCACGTCCCGTTCCGGGATAACCATAACCGGCGCGCGGCAATTGGGATATACCCGTGAAGACGGCGCGCGGATCGCGATGTTGATGTCGATCCCGACAATCCTGGCGTCGGGCACACTGCTGGCATTGGATGCCGTGCGCGGGGCCGATATGCAACTGGCCCGGGATGGGGCCATTGCGGCGCTGTTTGCCTTTCTTTCGGCCCTGCTGGCGCTCAGCCTGATGATGCGGCTTCTGCGCAGCGTCAGCTTCACACCCTACGTCATCTACCGCGTCATTCTAGGCGTGATCCTTTTGATCATGGCCTACAGCTGATCAGATACGCAGGTTTTTGGCCGAGTTCTGAATGTCGTCATACTGACCCGAGGGGCGGAATTTCCACAGGTATTCCGGCAGTATCGATTCCAACGTGGTCGGCACGATACCAAGGTCTGTAAAAGACTTTGCGCCCTCGGCGACAACATTGTCGTGACGCAGGTTCTTAAGCTGATCGCGAGTCAGAATGTTGTTGGGGAACAGCTGGAAGCTGACAAATTTAACGATATCCAGCACACCCGCCATAATCCGCGCGGCAAAGAACGGCAGGCCGATGATGACGCGGCGACGGTGAATCACTTCAAGCATTTGCTGCATCAAAGCACGAAAGGTCTTAACCTCGGGGCCGCCAAGCTCGTAAACACCCGGCTCTGCCTGCCCCAGAACGCCTTTGACGGCAGCCTGCGCCACATCGTCTACGTAAACGGGCTGGAATTTTGTCTCGGCCCCGACCAGAGGCAGGAATGGTCCCATGCGGGTCATTCCGGCGAAACGGTTGAAGAACTGGTCTTCGGTGCCAAAGATCACCGAAGGACGCAGGATCACGGCGTCTGGCATATGTTTCAACACGCCCGCTTCACCATGTGCTTTGGTCCGGGAATACGCGCTGGCTGAATTCGCATCCGCACCGATGGCCGAGATGTGAACCATCCGCTTGATGCCCTGCTCGGCCGCCAAACGCGCGATGCGTTCAGCTCCTTCGGCCTGAATCGTATCAAACCCGTTCTTGCCAAGCTCGTTCAGCACACCCACGCAGTTCACCACCGCATCGGCGCTCTGCATCGCCAGCGCCACCGAGGCGTCATCCCGGATATTGCACAGCACCGGTTCGACCTGACCCACGGCTCCATAGGGTTTGACGAACATGGCCTCGTTCGGACGACGTACAGCCACCCGGACTCGCCACCCCTCTTTCGCCATGCTCCGCGCGATGTAGCGACCGACAAATCCCGATCCGCCAAAAATCGTCACCAGTTTCGACATGAGAGGGCTCCTGCTGAGAAATTGCGCCCTAGAACTAGCGCCCGCAGGCCAGTCAAACAAGGCGCTAATTCGCCGCGACGGTGTTGAAAACCATGCGCGGAAAACACCGGCCGGAAATCGAATTCAAAAAACTTTAAAAATTCTCGCCGAATCTGGTTGACGCCTCCCGCGACTAGGCTTAAACGCCCCTCCACGACACCTGCCCAGGTGGCGGAATTGGTAGACGCGCTAGCTTCAGGTGCTAGTGTCCGTATGGACGTGGAGGTTCGAGTCCTCTCCTGGGCACCAAATCTCAGATGCAAGTATTTGATTTAACTGATATTTTCAGCTTTCCTTCCCTTTCTATCCACCCCGATATCCACCCTTTGTAACACCGTGTCCGCGTTTTCCGATGGATATTTAGGGATTCCGAAGGTTGGTGACTGTTGGTGTAAATAAATGTTGAATTGCGGAAGCACGCGAAAGCCTGAACGGCGGGTCTAGCGAAAGAAGCACGGTGAAGAATTCACCGCCCCCGAAGTGCTCTGAGTTCACATTGCCTTAAGGTTAACTGCCAGCCTACCCAAGTATCGCAGCAGCGACTTGTTCGACATTTCCTCCCAATGCTCCAACTCCGCAACAAGGCGATAATACGTGCGCCAGTGCATCCCCTTCGGCTTCGTTCCTTCCATCAGATCCGGATCGTTCAACCAACCCAGGCGTTCG
>NZ_JBQFXN010000017.1:0-25427 GCF_056540885.1 Ruegeria sp. AL12
CGGGGGCAACGTCTGCTTTGACGTCCCTCTGACTGCTTATGTGGGGAACCGGACTTTGGTTTGAACAGGACCATGGTCCGAGTAGCGGGACAAAGCTGCCGTTGACCGCACCGCAGCACGCCTTGCCCGAATTACTGACCGTTTCTGGGACGAAGCCGCTGCTGGTTGTTGTATAGCGCGCTTGTTCCGCAAGAACGACCGCCTAGTGGAAAAAGCCGACCGCAATCGAGATTGCTTCAACCCGTCTTAATCCGTAATCTTGTCACCAAACCAGCGCCAAAATGATCCCACGCCTATTTACAAGTGCAACGGTTTGCGGAACGTTAATCCGCCGACGCTGGTGTTTGGAAGTGCACTCGATCTGGGCGTCGTAGATTGTGTTAAAGCCAAAGGTGGAAGTATCCTATGCTCGACGGTCGGTTAGGCGTCAGGAACCTCGCTTACATCTATGATTGGCCACCAAACATGGTTCTCAATCATTTCCCAGTTCATGTGTTCTGTTCCTTCTGCGTTTTTTAACAGAGTTGCTAGCTCTCGATTAATGTTGCGTCCGCCTCGCACGTATTCTGCTAGCTCCCGATGAAAAGAGATTGCGAAAGCGGCACCTAGCTCGGTGAGCTGAAAGCCGTCTTTTGTTTTTGCAACATGATTGCCTATTGCTATCAGATCCAATTGCCGACGAACGGAAGTTTGGGGCAGGTTCGTGTGCGATGCTAAGGCACGGGTCGACCATGGTTTCCTATGAACCAGCAGCGCTTGATGTACACGTTGCATCTGTGGAGTGTAACCGAACCAATCAAAAGTAATGTCCCAGCGCCGCCAGAGGCGGATACGAGTTCTTTCTGATTCACTTAAGTCCATGCGTTTTGCTCGATCTATGATAGGCTAGCATGATCAATTACATCGCAAGAGCCATCTGTATCACTAGAAAATTCAAACCCAATGGCTGAGCAACTGTGCAATATTTGCGGTTATGGTTGGAGATTTTCCAGCATGCCTAGGTCCGGAGATTTCAATTATTTCAGAATTCTCAGCCAGGTTTTTTACAGGAAAAGCTCTCTTTGGAATTGGGATCTCCGGAACCATCATAAGTAACGACACCAGGATGCGCGCAGATTACTCGCTCTCCACCTTTCCCACGGAATGGCGCTGCCAAAACATCTGGCGCCTTACCGGTTTCAAGCCAAGTATCCATCGCGGTGAGGTAGTCGGTCCCATCTGGACCTGGGCCACCGTTGCAGTGCGCAACGCCCGGCCTTAGGAATAAGCGCACGTCATCTGCAGCGTTTGGATCTTGTTCAATAACCCGCTCATAGTAATCCAATGTGCCGTAGGCGGACATGCTTCCGTCCATCCAGCCATTGTCGATAATCAGCTTGCCACCTCGTGCCCGGAAATCGGAGATGTCAGCATCATCGGCGTTCAATGTTTGAGCAACTCTACTTGCGTTGGTGCCGAAATCAGTGAAGTCAAATCCGACGTAGCTCCAATCCGGATCGTTGTGGATGAAGTATTTCAATATACCGGTTGCGAATGCCCATGAACCGTTTGGTACTGCTGGAGCACGAAAATCACCGCCGTCAGCGCCCTCATGATACTCGAGGCCCGTATCAAGACTGTAGCCTCCCGTAGCCCAGAGGTTCCAACCGAGTGCGGAGCCCGGCAATTCGGCGCCGATTGGTGTGCCGTGAACCATTTGACCATCGATTTCGAATGTATCGTAGATAGCCCTTGCCGCGGCTAACTGTTCTGGTGAAAGGCATTCATTCGAAGATTGTTCGCTGCACGCTAACTTGTCGACATCGAAAGTGCATTGTCTAGGGTCATTCAGGATACCATCTGCGATCCCGTCAAGAGCATCGCACTCAGCCATGACGGCATTGCCGATCAGCGTTAGGGCCTCATGCCCAATCACAGGCTCTGAGATCTTTTCAGGATCGGGATACATATTCTGTGCACGTATGATCCAGCGCGCGCCCAGCTCATGTGTCCAATTGAAAGCTGGAGCCATCGCAACAATGCCGTCGAAGTCTTCAGGATAGCGTTGAGCTTCCATTAGGGCCTGCCCGCCGCCTCTCGAACATCCGAAGAAAATGCTGCGCGAGATTTCCTGCCCATAGTGGGCCTCAATGAGTGGTTTAGAAACAACGGCGGTTCGATGTACTGCCTGATGACCGAAACTCACAAGTCGTTCCAAGTTATTGTGTGCCCAACTTGCGTCAAGGCTGTGGCCTTGATGGCCTGTGTCTGTGCCGACCGTCGCCCATCCGCTTTCGAGCGCATCTACGAAGTCTGTTGCAGCGTTCATTACTGACCCCACAAAGCCGCCACCGCCGCCCATCACAAACTTACCGTTCCATGCTTCCGGGAGAAGCAACTCAAAATTGGACTCTGTGCCGATAATTCCCTCCACTTTACAGTGCGGCACTGGCGTCTTCTCGACTGTGACGGACATCATCCGAACGTCGGGAAGGGAGGGAAATGCTTCAACTGAGCAATCCGCTGCAAGAACCTGTCCTGCGGCAACAATCAATCCCGGCAGGAGGTATACACCGCGGCAACACATACTCGCTGAAAGACAAAAATTTACCATTTGACACTTCCTTCAAATCCAGAAGATTGCAAATACCGGGGCCTCAACAACACGCCTGGTAAGCCGAGCGGACATATCCCCGCGCTAAGGAGCGATGCTTCAGAAATCATCTTTGAAGATTTCGTGACCGCTTCGAATTATTGCGATGCAATGGTTCAGAGTATTGCTGTTTTGACAATGCCCAGACTACGATAACCACTATTTCCTCTCAAACCAGTAAATGCCATCCCAATCAAACTCCGGTGGTTTAGACGCAAAACTGCTGCAACGCTCGATAAAAACATCCACAAGACGCTTGTTAGCTGCGATTTCTCGATGCCTCTGGAGGGCGTCTAATGCTTCAGCCCATTTTCCAGACTGATACAAGGCATAGCATGCGCGCCATTCTTCGAGTTCGCGTTTCTTGGCTGCGCTCACCAGAAAAACACCCTCATCATCTTTTTCCGCTATTAGTTCAAAGATACGACTAGGAAAGCTAGTCCCGGCAGGCACGACTAAGTCAATTTCGCGCAGCAAAAACCTGTTCGTGACATGAACAGCCACGTCTTCCGATATAAGAATCCTTGTACCGTAAACTTTGTTCAACCCTTCTAGTCTGGAAGCAAAATTAACGGCAGCACCGAGCGCAGTGTATTGCAATCTTGAGAGGGACCCAACGTTACCTACGACTACGCGACCGGTGTGTAAGCCGAAACGCGTGTGCAACGGACGTAATGGTAACGCTTCATTATCAGAATTGAGTTTCGCCTCAGCTTGCAAACAAGTTAGAGCTGCTCGGCAAGCATGAATTGGGTGATCAGTATCATCCAGCGGAGCATTCCATAGAGCCATAATGGCATCCCCGATGTACTTATCCACGGTACCCTGATTGCCGGATATCTCTTTTTCCATAGCTTCGAAATACTCGGACAAAGCAGGCATCAGGACTTCGGGTTCAAGCCCCTCGGTTTGGCGCGTAAACCCTTTGAGGTCGGCGAACATAAGAGTCACGTCGCGCGACTCTCCCCCAACGCTAATTCTCTCTGCTCTTGAAAGGATGGACCGCACTAGCTCCTTCGGTACGAACGCACCGAAACTCGACAATCCAGCTTTCATACTTGCAACGGCGGCACCGAGTTCGGCGACTTCCTGAATATTTGATTTCAGGTCCAAGTTGTCACTTAGTTCAAAGTTACTGACTTTTCTCGCCTCTGTTGCCACACGCACAAGATTTTTGCTCAACAGCCGGGCGACAACAAAGGTAAATGCGACAGCCAGAAACAAAGCAAGTACGCCGATTTGCATGGCACGGGTCGTGTTTCTTTTTATTTCTCCGATAAACTCATCTTCCGGCACTATAAGCCCGAGCGTAGGTTGGGCACCAAAGACTTCAGGGATGGGCATCACAGATACGAAATAGTTTCTTTCATCTGATGCCGAAGCTATGCGAAAAAAATCCTGCTGGCTTGCTCGCCATTCATCAATGACACTGTCAATAATTTTGCTATTGCCTTCTATTTTTTCGTTCGTATCGGAACTCACGAAGCGCGCCGCTCCGCCTTCGGACCGCGAGCTGGTGTACGATAGCAGGCGACCTTCGCGATCCAGCATGAAAACCAAACCATGATCGCCGATCCTGATATCATCTAGGATTTGCGAAAGTGCCGACATTGTTATGTCCAACGCAACGACGCCCATCAATTCACCATCGTCATCAACTACGGTTTTTGAAAACGTTGCACCTAGCCGCCCTGTACTCTCAAATTGATAAAGCGGCGAAACATATATACCGCTTTGCTCTAACGCGCCGCGATACCAGGGGCGCGTTTGAGGGTCGTAGACAGCGGTTCCACTAAGAAATGGCGTGGCCAGCGAACTGCCATCGGACCAATAGTAGGTTTCAATACGCTCGCCAGATTGATCGGAGATTGTCCTTTGGACGCGGTCTACTCCATCCGGCACTGGTAAAGCGCTCGGTCCAAAGGTTTTCCAGTGTTTCGGGAGGTTTATACTCTGAAAAAAGTCTCCAGATTTTTCCTCACCAAAATACAAGCCATAGTAGTGCTCATTGCCTTGCATCAGCGAATAGAGCACGTCCAAACCTGCACTTGAGCCAGCATCTTCCGAAAAATTTGAAAGAAAGACAGATGCAGAAGATACGACGCCTCCCGCCCCAAGTATAACGGTTAGCATCTCATCGACTGACTGACTTCTGGCCTCGGCCATCCGCTCTTTCGCGGTACGAATGGCGAGTTCTCTGTTGCCAAAATAAAGGATGGCAACCAGCGTTGCTGTTACGACTAACGTGAGAAACGTGAATAACGTCGCAACGCCGATATGGAGGCGTACTTTCATACCGGTAATTAGTCAAAATGTGACCATAGAAGTCCAGCCGCTCGTCATCTCAAAAATGAATTTCTTGATGAATTGTTCCCATCGGACAAAAAAAGTTTTGGCACTAGTGATCGTTCTTGGCTCTATTAGCGCTTTTGGTCCCCTCAAACCTAAAACTACAGGACGGCATGAAGTGTGTTTAAACACGATATAACCGGTGACCAGCAACGTTCTTATCCGTTATCACTTTGGCAACAACTGTTGTCTACTGCCTATGAATCTCAATATACCCAGACCCCTAAGGTAGGCTCGAAACAAACGCTTGGATGATAAATGCATTAGCAATATCGACAAAGAAAGCTGAAACCAGCGGAAGCACAATGAAGGCAAGCGGAGATGGGCCGTACTTGTGCGTCACGGCAGTCATGTTTGCGATGGCCGTTGGTGTAGCTCCAAGCGCGAAGCCCGCAAAACCAGCCGACATCACGCCTGCAAAGTAGTTTCGCCCCATCGTTCGATAGACAACGAAAATGATGAAAACAGCAGCAGCGGCAGCTTGAAGCGTCATAGTAACGGCCAAAACCCCAGCGGAACCTGCCAAAGTCCAAAGTTGCATACTCATTAGCGACATTGAAAGAAACACCGCTAGCGAGAAATCTTGCAATAGTTGTAAAGACGCGGTCCCCGTTGGCGTCTTGATTTTCGGCAAAACTCTGGGCGTCAGGTTTGCAAGTAAAATACCAGAAAGAAGGCATGGCACAAAGAGTGGCAAGTTTGCTCCGGTCAGCTCCAGCGATTCATCGGCTATGTAACCGATAACAATTGCCACATGTGTCCAAAGAATGGCTCGCATCATCCCAGGATTTGTTGGAGCACCGTTTGATTCAGTTGAAGCACCGACCTCGACACCGTTTTTGTTGGAGTCGCTAACTGTTGCTTTCTCCTGAGTACTTGGTTCAAGTTGGTCACGTGCGATTAAGTAGCTGGCGATTGGTCCACCTATCAGGCTCGCCATGATCAACCCGATCGTCGCTGCAGCGATGCCGAGTTCTGCTGCGCCCGCTACTGCGTATTGCTCTTCTACAACTGGGCCCCACGCTATGGCTGTGCCGTGACCACCGATGAGAGATGTTGTCCCCATCATTACACCGGCCTGAGATGGCAACCCAAATAGTGAAGCTCCGAGAACGCCTATCCCATTCTGGATAAACATGTACCCAATGGTCAAAACAAGCATAAGGCCCAGAAGTGGGCCGCCTTTAACTAGGTCTGAGAACCTCGCATTAAGACCAATTGTAGTGAAGAAATAGATCAGCAAAGAGTCGCGCGAAGCCAGATCATAAACTACTTCTCGCCCGGTCACAGTCACCACACCTAGCGTCACTAGTGCTGCCAGTAAGCCCCCTGAAACTGGTTCGGGGATTGAGTACTTGCGTAAAAGCTCAAACTGCTCTGTGAGCCTTGATCCGAGAAAGTACACAACGATGCCTAGCGTCACAGCAATAAAACTATCCACCACTATCGGCTCTGCCATGAACGGACTCCTAACTTCGTCGCACCACTATCCGGTCGTTAACGAGCTGCACAAACGCAACCTGAAAATATGGTCCGATGGTAGAGCATGATAGAACAAGGGTGCAACAAGACGATCCTGCTGCTAGATTTAGCTGATCCTGAAGACAAGTACCCAATCTATGAAGAATTAAAGGGTTATCGACGTGAAACACTTGATTAAAGGCGCTGTCAGTATCGTCTTTCTTGCTGTAGCTGGAGCTACTGCTATCGCGGACGAGAAAACACATACCTATATCTTCTTAGGTGAAGAGACGGTCCTGACGAACACTGAAAATTGTGTCTATAAAATCATGGAGCAGGGCGTCGAAGTAGAAGAAACCGAAAGCCAGATGTTCCACGAATTGGCTCAGGGAATTATCCTTGTTTATGCGCAAAAATATGTAGGTTATCGAAGCACTGGAAAAGTACCAGATTCCTATACCGAGGAAGAAGCCGAAATACTGCAATCAGGTGAGTTAGGCGAGTTTTTCGAACACTGTTTCGATTAAAAAAGACGTTCAGAAAATTCGATAGTAATAGTTTCACCTTCGTCGCGGCCGGGGTTGATATTTGTTTCCGGTCAGTTTCACTAGTCTAGTAAGCAAGCCAAACTGCAGCATGGAACCAACATAGCGCAAACCCATCGGGTTCTGTCGCTAACGACAATAATTCTCTGTTTCACTTGGGAGGCCTATCGCTCCAGAGTGCCCCCGATTTGAATCGCTGATAGCCGTAGTCGAACAGCGCTCGCATGTAGTCTGGATCGAAAGGTTCAGCCAGTGGGTAGTCGAAATCTGTTCCGATCCAAGTAGCTTGGTACTCTGCGCCTCTCTGCAGGCTTAGTTTGTACGCAATCGTGAGATCATCTACGCCTTGTGCTTTGATAAGTGTAGAAAGCGATCGTGCGGACACTTGGAAGACCCCCGGTTTTATTACTCTTAGTTCTGGCTCAACTTTGCCGTTTCGGATCGCGTATAGTTTGCCTCCTCGAGCATATTTTCTTGGGATATCCCATCCTGGAACGTAAGCGGTTTGAGAATAGACACCACCATCAACGTGCAGTTCATCTCGAACACCATCCTGAGTTTCGACGTCGATTAAAACGGGAGGGAAAACGCCTGGTATTGCGGCTGAGGCTAGCAGTACGTCTACGAAAACCTTTTTTGCATTTGGTGCCCCGCTGTTTGCGATCGCGCCTAAGTCCCAAAGCACAGGCCTTTGCGCGTCCAAGCTGACCGATTGAACCAACAAGCGCCGGCCACGACGATGTTCGTTAGCAACTTTTGCTAGGAAGTCGTCAGTAACGTAACTTTCGATGAGTTGCCTTAGTGGGTCAGAACTCTTCACAGAAGCACCGCTCAGGATCCCAGTAATGAACCTTCCTTTGAAAATTCGGGACGGTGGCAGCCCACCGTACAGGTTCTTGAGTTCATCGTCATAATCGCTTCCTAAAAAGGCGAAGGGCGCAGCCAACGCACCCGTAGAAACTCCTGTAACTGCCATAAACTCTGGGCGAGTACCGGCTTCGCTCCATGCGGAAAGAATGCCAGCGGCGAAGGCTCCATCTTCGCCCCCGCCTGATAGCGTCAGAGTGTAGTCTGAAGTAATCCCCGATGCCTGTCGCTGGCGTAGCGAGGTTTCTAGAAGCGCACTAATATTAGTGGGAGCAACATCAGCCCAGTAGCGAGCACCTTCGATACCTGGAACTTGTGGGTCCTGGAGATCCGTAGCGCTTACTGGAGTCCTCGAAATACTTGAGCAAGCCACTTGGAAAAGTAAAAGGAAGACAAAGAGTTTTTTCCAATACATGCGTCCCGTCTCCCCCGCGACTAACTGACTTGGGATAGGCTAGGACAAACGCCAAAATCATCAAAATGGACCATTTTTTAATCTCAGCTCTAACCTTTGGGGCGCATTGTTTGTTCCCAACTCTTTGGTCGCCTTCAAACAAAAACCAGCAATAAGAAACTTGATTTTCATAGTATTAGCGTTTCTCGGACGGCGCCATTTCTGTACTGGTTGGTAGGACATCAGTGTGAGACGTCTGCTCAGCACGCGAAACAGGGTCAACTGACCATACCCTTTGTCCCAAATACAAAGCAAAACAAAACATGACCGCAAAATTCACCCAATAGAGCGCAATGTCACCGAAGAAGGTTGTAGCGACATTCGCGATCAGAGGACCGGTGATGGATCCTAAAGTCCAAACCAAAAGCATAGTCACCGCCGCCGAAGACACAAAGACCGGAACTGTTCGGTCTAACGCGTGCGCTACAAGCAAAGAATAAAGGGTGAGCAAGCTCCCACCCAGTAACACCAGTATGATGGAAAGTATTAGGAAACCGACTGAGTTGTAATCGAATGAATTGACGCTGTGGTCATAGTCCACATCGACGAGAATCCCCATAGAAAATAGAACTAGTGTTGCAGTGGTCGATGCGATCAAAATTACTATCCGGCGGTCCATCTTGTCGGATAGCCGACCAAGCGGAAACTGAAAAAGAACGCGCCCGAGATAGATTAAAGCGACCATAATGGCCACGTTGATAATCTCTATCCCGAGCTGAGCAGCGCTGTAGGGAACGACGCTCAACAGCGTAGTAGATACCATACCAATGGCAAAAACACCCACAGCCGCGGCTGGTGCATCTTTGAACAAACCGCGCACCCGAATGGGTACCGGTGTGTCATTGTTGGGTGGCGTTGATCGAGTAGTAGAAATAACCACAATCGAAAGGCAGTAAAACAAAGCGACGTAGACGAATGCCTCTCGAATATCCCCAGGCACTATAAAGACTAAGAACTGACTGAATACCGCTACTATGCCTACGACAATCGAATAGACTGCGAGCACACTCCCACGGGTCCTTTCCTCTGCTGTTTCATTCAGCCAGGTGTCGCCAATTGAAAACAGCCCTGCAGTCGCCAAACCGCTAAGGAAACGCAAGAAGACAAGAAACGGCGTACTGGTGGAAACAGAAAACAGTATGGCCACAGCGATCGCGATAGCTGCGCCAAAAGCAAATGCACGGATATGGCCAAAATCAACGATGGATCTGGCAACGACAAAGCAGCCGACTAAAAACCCTGCGGAATATGCTGACGCTGCCATCGAAGCAGCTTCTTGTGAAGCTCCAATTTCAGAAAACGCGAGTGGTACCAAAGTGCCTGATCCAGCGGTGGCTAGCTGAACAGCAGCCATCGATATGAAGAGTGACTGAAGACTGATGATTTGGTTTCTTATTGCCAACGCGCGCTAGCTCCCATTTCTAGCAGTTCTCTGTCGCTTTTTTGCAAGGCGCATTTGCTCAGGCACGACACCGTATTGCCCGGACAATAGCGCTTTTTCCGGTGTCCGTAGCACTGAGCTCCTCATGAATCGCAAAACACTGAGAATAATAGGATGACCTCAATCGTTTGCGAAAGAAATTCCTTGATCCGTTTCTAGCGTACACTTTGAAAACACCATGAAATAGGTATGTAGTAATCACTGATCTGCACGCTGAGCCATTTTGGCTCACTCGTTGTTGTTAAAAGACTGATTTACGGTCAGTGTTAACTCAACAAATCACGCTTCACGCTGAGCTGCTCGCAATTGTTACGAGTGCGAAGCGACCGAAAAACGTAGAAAGAGCGAGTGAATAAGCATGTATTTGAGAATCCTTGGGAGTTTGGCGGTTGTCTTGTTTGGTGCTTTTCCCATTGTGACCGCGGCGCAAGACACGCCCCCAACCGCTCGACCTGCAAAGGTATTTACTGTCCCCGAAGCTAGCTCTGATTTTGAAAGAATTTATCCTGCAATCGTCTATCCATCGAGAGAAGTTGAGCTTTCATTTCGAGTAAGTGGACGCATTATTGAACTACCGATTAGGGCTTCCAGCAGTGTCGTAAAGGAAGACGTCATTGCCCAACTAGACACTCGAGACTTTGAAGTCGAAATAGAAAGACTAACCAGCCAACTAGAACAGGCTGAGGCAAACCTTGCGGTTTTGAAATCCGGTGCACGTCCAGAAGAAATTACAGCATTGGAAGCCTCAGTTCAGGCGGCTCAGGCCCAACGCGATCAAGCCCGTGAAGAGTACATCCGCGCAACGCAGCTTCTAGAGAGGGGTGTGATTCCCACCGCGCAGTATCAGCAACGCGAAGCTGCCTTTCGTCTGGCGGAAGCCGAACTGGTGTCGCGTGAGGAGCAACTGACGATTGGTCGAGTAGGTGGGCGACCCGAAGAGATAATCGCTGCGGAAGCAGCAATCCGTGGCCTGAACACACAAATTCAGTCCGCGAAAAACAATCTTTCTGACGCCACGCTTAAAGCGCCATTCAGTGGAACAATTGCGCGGCGCAATGTGGACAACTTTCGCAACGTGCAAGCCGGTGAATCCATTGCCTTAATTCAAGATCTCTCGACATTGGATGTAAGTTATGACCTACCCGGCGTCGACATAATCGCAATGTCATTAATCGGCTTCGACAATGTCGTAAGCACAGTGACGTTTGATGCCATGCTTGACGTAGAAATGGAGGCTGACCTTGTCGAGTTTACCACCCAGGCGGACGCGGCGACGCAGACATATCGTGGTCGTCTATCAGTAACCCCGCCCGAAGATCTGGTAGTGCTGCCCGGAATGGTAGCGCGAGTGACTATTAGGGCAGAAAGCAAAAGCGAAGCGCAGGTGAAAGTTCCACTTTCTGCTTTAGCGGCAAACCCCGATGGCTCCCCTTACGTTTGGACCTTAGATGAGCCCAGCAACTCCGTTAGGCGTCAACCAGTTGAACTAGGAGAAATATTTGACGACTTCGTCATCGTTTCTGCGGGCCTCAAGGCTGGGGACGTTATTGTCACTGCAGGCCTGAGCGAACTTCAAGACGACATGGTGGTTCGCCCGATTTCAAAAGTTGGTGAGTAACAAATGGATCTCGCAAGGTTTGCAATTGAGAAGCGTCTAATTTCAGCGCTGGTTACTATTCTGATTTTGGTGGCTGGTTATTTTGCGTATCTAACTCTTCCCCGTTTCGAAGACCCTGAGTTCATAATCAGGCAAGCCCAGGTGATAACACCGTACCCTGGCGCCACCGCGGAAGAAGTAGCAGCAGAAGTTACCGAGGTCGTTGAGAATGCTTTACAAGAGCTCCAAGGAGTAAAACAGGTAAAGTCAGTCTCCTCGCCCGGACTCAGCACTGTAACAGTAGAGTTTTCCATACCCACGACACCTGACTTTCCATCGCTTCACGCGCGATTTGCCCAACTACGTGCGAAGATACTTGACGCTCAGGCGAGTCTTCCACCGAATGCGCTGCAATCTCAGGTCTACGATGACTTCGGCGATGTGTATGCCTTGTACTTTGCGATTGTCGGAGACGGCTATTCAGTGGCCGAGCTTCACGAGTACGCCAAGGAGCTTCAAAGGGAGTTGGTTGCTGTCGACGGTGTTTCGAAGGTGGTCTTAAGCGGAGTACAAAAAGAAGCAATATTTGTGGAATATGCTCCAGCAAGGTTAATTGAGCTGGGGATTTCACCGAAGCAAATCGAACAGGTCCTCGAAGGACAGAACCTTGTAGCGCCCTCGGCTTCAATTAAGTCCAATTCGCGTCGTATAGAGATACGGCCGTCGGCAGCAGTAGACTCAATTGACGCCATCAAAGACCTAGTTGTTTCTATGCCTACTAGCGGCGCATCGTTTCGACTTTCTGATATCGCTAATGTGTCGCGCGGTTACGTTGAACCTGCAAGCCCCCACCTTTTTCGTGATGGTCAGCCCGCAATTGGGATTGGAATATCCAATAGCCTTGGCGGAAACGTTGTGACCATGGGCGAAGCAGTGAAGCAACGGATAGGCGAGTTGGAGAACCTTAGGCCAATCGGGATCCAAATTTTGCCAATCTCGGATCAGTCTGCTTCTGTGAAAGTATCCGTCAACGACTTTGTCATGAACGTTGTTTTGGCTCTGATCATAGTTGTTGGCATCTTGCTTGTTTTTATGGGGCTAAGGTCCGGAATTCTTATGGGAGGTATTCTTCTGGTCACGGTTGCAGGCACGCTTGCCGGAATGCACCTCCTAGGCCTTGACATGCAACGGATTTCGTTAGGCGCACTAATCATTGCGCTCGGTATGTTGGTCGACAACGCAATTGTCGTTGTGGAAGGCACATTGGTGCGAGTTCAGCGCGGTGAAGCCACAAGTGATGCAGCAATCTCTGTCGTAAACCAAACCAAATGGCCGCTACTTGGCGGCACAGTTGTAGGTTTATTAGCGTTTTCCCCCATCGGTTTTTCCCCGGACAACACCGGAGAATACGCTGGAAGTCTTTTTTGGACTATTTCGATTTCTTTGCTTTTTTCATGGTTGGTAGCGATATGGCTTACGCCCTATTTTTGCACTTTGTTGCTTAGGCCAACCTCCGAACAACCTCCTGCAGAGAATTCCATCCTCCGTGCCTATCGTTCGGTACTCGCGTATGCGATCCGTTTCCGTTACGTTACTGTGGGTCTTGTTGTTGCTCTCTTTCTTTCCGCTGTCGCCGGGTTCGCACTAGTACCTCCGGGTTTCTTTCCCAACAGCACAAGGGCGCAATTTGTCGTAGACTATTTTTTACCCGAGGGAACCGATATTCAAAAAACAAGTCAGGACATGCGAGAAATAGAAGCGCATATCCTGAGTCTACCGGGTGTCACCTCCACAAATCTATCGGTGGGCAGCGGGCATCTACGCTTCATGTTGGTGTATGACAGTGAAGACCAAAATCCCGCTTATGGTCAAATCTTAGTGGACGTCGAAGACTATCGACAGATTGATACTCTACAGCCGGAAATTCAATCTTGGATCAACCAAAACTATGCTGATTCATATGCAAAAGTTTGGAAGTTTGTGCTGGGCCCTGGCGGTGGATCGAGGATCGAAGCCGAATTTTCCGGCCCCGATCCCATTGTTCTTAGAGACCTCGCCGAACAAGCTAAACGAATATTTTCTGAGAACGGCGCCATTGCCATAAAAGACGACTGGCGCGAACAAAAGCAGGTAATTCGACCAGTAATCGATACAGAAAACGCCCGTAGGCTTGGCCTCACCCAAGCTGAAATATCTAGGGCAGTTTACTGGCATCAGGTAGGCGCGCCTTTAGGGGTTTATCGCGAAGGCGACAACCTTTTGGACATAGTAATGCGCCCCTTCGAATCAGACCGCAAAAACATCAGTGACCTAAAAAATATTCAAGTTTATAGCGCGGTAGCCGCAGGATACATTCCAATATCCCAAGTTGTAGATCGATTTGACCTTGTTTTCGAAGCTGGAAATCTTAGGCGCATCGACCGCAGGCTTGCGATCACCGCACAAGCCGATAACGCACCAGAAGTACTCTCAGGTGACCTGTTCGCCCAAGTCAGGCCACTCGTAGAGGCAATCGACTTGCCAAGTGGTTACTCTCTCGAAT
This sequence comes from Ruegeria sp. AL12, assembly GCF_056540885.1. Classification (NCBI taxonomy): domain Bacteria; kingdom Pseudomonadati; phylum Pseudomonadota; class Alphaproteobacteria; order Rhodobacterales; family Roseobacteraceae; genus Ruegeria; species Ruegeria sp. AL12. The sequence goes on from NZ_JBQFXN010000017.1 coordinate 13,889, forward strand.
GGAGAGGTGAGTACGGAGACTCGCAAAGTGCAAACGAAGGCCTTGCTTCGACCATGCCACTTGGATTTGGCGCGATGATCGTCGTAGTTTTCTTCTTGTTCAACGCAGTCCGTCAGCCTCTGATCATTTGGTTGACAGTACCGCTAGCTCTCATTGGGGTTGTTTGGGGCCTCGCGGCAACTAGAACACCACTCGAGTTCATGGCAGTACTTGGCATCTTGTCCTTGACAGGAATGCTAATCAAAAACGCTATCGTCCTTATTGACGAAACAGACTCTCAGGTTGCTGGTGGAAAATCTCGATTGCAGGCCGTCGTCGACTCGGCCGTGTTACGGGTTCGCCCAGTTTCATTGGGAGTACTTACCACGGTACTAGGAGTGATGCCGTTGCTGTGGGATCCTTTTTTCGAATCTCTCGCGGTGGTAATTATCTGCGGCTTGAGTTTTGCTACCGTTCTTACGCTGATAGTGGTGCCAACTCTCTACACAATCTTCTTCAGAATAGGTGAGCACGAAACTGCGACTTAACAACTACAACTGCATTGGAGCCAGAAAGCAAAAACCCAGAAAACACCTAACACAAGATCCCTGCAGACTATGTCTATCCGTTATAAATGCGGTATCTTTGGAATAGAGATAATCAAGTATAGGCTGCCAGAGTTCTCCTATTTTGAATTTTTTGTCATTGGATAACAGCGGCCGGTTTTTCCAGAATGGATTTTGACCCATTTTGCCGAGATTTGTCTGCTTTATAGTTCAAAGTTGTCGCATAATAGTCGTTGCGCGACACTCCTTCGATTAATCCATGCATAGCGAGAAAAAAGTCTGCTTTGGGCTCGGAGAGGTCATTCGCTAAATTGCGGCGAACGTCCAAATTGCGGACAAAGTTGCCGTAGGCTCATCGCTTTCTGATGACTGGTCTCAGCCCGAAGCGGACATTCCCAACTAATCTTTGCAAATCCCGATAAGCGGATGAACCTGACCTTCGTCGCGCTGACTGTAAGGTTTGCTCTTGTGGCTAAGCGCGCCGCGAACACATTGGGGAAGATTAGGAAGAACTGTCTTCAGAATTAGCTCTTGGCGCCACACTATCCTTCACATCGGGTTGGGCGCCCAGCTCGCTCTCAGCGTCAGCAAGCGAAATTGCCTCATCTTCACCGACAGCAAGGACGGCAGTTTCAGGCGTAACCACCCTTGCAGGAGCGCTGACGCGAAATGCGGTCTTCTCGCCCTCGGGAACTGCGGACTTAGAAAGAATCCGCCAAATCGTAAATAGGATCATTAGGCAATGCGCTGCGACGGTTGTAAGAAACAAACCCTGTGGCCCGAATGCTGCCATGGCGAAACCAGCGATCAACGGCCCTACAATTGAACCTAAGCCGAAGACCATCAAAAGGCCGCCTGAGACTTGGATGGACGTGCCAGGTGGTGCATGGTCGTTCGCGTGCGCAACGATGATTGGATACATCGCAAAAATTGTAGCGCCGAACATCCCGACCAAAGCAAGGTTCATGACCCGCGACTCCGGTGCAAGAAGGACGAAAGCCAGATCCGAAGCAAGAGCTACGACCGCTGTAAATAGTAAGACTTTACGCCGGTCCATTCGATCACTTGCAAATCCAATTGGAACTTGCGCAAAAGCTCCGGCCAAAACCGGAATACTTGCGAACAAAGCAATTGCAGTAAGTGATAGCCCAACGCGATCCGCATACACCGCAGCGAGAGTCCCAAAAGCTGCATTTGAAATGCCGACAAGAAAGACCGCGGCAACCGCAACCGGTGAGTTTCGCCACAATGCCGGTAGGTCGAGACGCACAGATGTCAGGGGTGCGGGCGATGCCGAGGTTGATAGGGCTGTTGGTATTAGCGCCAAACAATACACCATCGCGCCAATGGCAAAGAAGATGAAACCCGTTGCATCTCCCAGTGAGATAGCCATCTGACCGGCTGTGACCGCACCTAGGTTAACCATCGTGTAGACGCCAAAGACTGTACCACGCGTATTGGGTTCAACCTTGTCGTTGAGCCAAGATTCGACGATCATTGCCGCGCCCGCAAAACAAAAACCAGAAACCGCGCGCGACGGTATCCAAGCCCACGTTTCCACTACCAAAGCCTGGAAAAGGATCGTTACGGCAGCGAGAGCACACATTACGCCGAAGGTTCGAATATGTCCTACTGCTCCAACAAGTCTTGGTGCAATAAGGCATCCTGCAACGTAGCCAAATGCCCACCCCGTTCCTAAAAGGCCCAGAGAGCTGGCGGAAAAACCTTCGAAAGAGCCACGAACGGGAAGTATCAGACCATGGACACCACCTGCGAACAGAAGAAGCCCTGATCCAAGAAGCAGCGCTGATATCGGTAAGAGCTGTCGGAACATCGGTTCCAGCCTAATGTCAAACTGGGAAATGAGAAGCTATTTTGCGCGCAATCGGGTGTTCGCGAAGGTGATCAACGCTTTCTGTGCAGCAGCTTGGTCAACCTTTGGCAATCTACTTTTGCTACAACCACTTTGAGAGTTTGAACACGACGTAAAGTGCAATTCCGATGGCAGCCGAAGCCAGTGTCAGCGCCCAAAACGCAAAGGGCGCGCTCAAGCCGGGCATGCCAGCAATATTCACGCCAAATAGACCAGTCAGAAATCCAAGTGGCAGAAAGATTGCTGCCACGACAGACAAAAGATAGCCGTTTCGAGCAAGCGCATTCGCGTGCTCGGCGTTCATTTGCTCCTGAAGCGCTGTCAACCGGTCCCGGCTTGCATCCAGTTCCTCAAGTGTACGGCGAGTGCGGTTCGCGGTTTCATTGACCAATACAGATGCGTCGCTGTGAATTACGCTACTTCTCAATGAGGCTAAAGCATCGAGCGCATCGCGTTGCGGACTGATATAGCGCCGAAGTTTAATCACCGTTTGCCGCAATCGCGCAATGCGCTCTGGTTTGATTTCATTTCCTGTAAGCCCGATCTCTTCGAGAGAGTCTGTCTCGTCTTCAAGTTCAAGCGAGACAGCCTCAATCCGCTTTGTGAGCCCCGCAGCAAGTTCTGCCAAAAATGCACCGACACTTTCTGGCCCGATACCGCTTTCGGCTTTTAGACGAAGACTGTCTGCTACCCAGACTTTGCGCACACGGGCAGATACGATGGTTCTTTCCGTGGCCCAGAGCCTTAGAGAAACCATATCCTCCGGAGACGCATCAGGGTTCATGTTAACGCCGCGCAGGTTCAGGATGATGCCATCCTCGTGCAGATCACATCGTGGTCGCGTTTCGGATTGAAGCAATGCTTGCGCGGCTATGTTTGGCAGTTGTTCGGATGCCCATTGCCTTAAGCCGCTGTCGGCGAGGTCAAAATGAATCCAGCGGTAACCGTTTTGCTGCCTTGCAAAGGGTTCTAGCCACTCTGAAGAGACGGGGACTGCTTGGCCAGCTACTATATCAAACGCGCAGATGGGAGTGACTGTTTGGGTGTTCATTGGCAATCCTTCTTTATGTGGGTTGGAAAGGTAAGACCACTGATGCTGGCCGCAACACGCATTGCCTTTTAAGAGTGTGCAGCTTTACTCCTATGTAATACCTTTCCGCACTAGGGTCTGGGCAATCAATCCAGACCATCCCGGCTTCGCCGCGCAGAAACGTGACAAGGGTCATGCTGTTGCTGCGCATCTAAATGATTGGCTTGGTGGTAGGAAAGGCAAAGCGCAATGGCGACCTCGATACTTTCGCCGGTCTCATAGTCAAAACAGTGTTCCGGTCCGCAGAGTTCCAGAATCTCCCCGAGTTGGATCAGTTTCGATAACGTGGCGCCGCAGTGATCACAGAACCCGTTTGCAAGAGCAGGCTTGAGTTCCGGTAGTTCCACAGTTTTTTGAAAGTTGCACTTTCACTTACCCACATGCTTCCAAAACCCCACTCAACGCAATCAACGATATCTCGGCGATGTCAGACTTCAAGGCTCGGCGATGAGATTAAGGGGGATTGTGGTCTGGGTTCAGCCCTTCCTTTGAGCTGAGATTTTGGTTTCGGAATCAATCTAACTGGTATTCAACAAACGGAGGCCGCGAGGCTGCGAAGCTGTTTTGCGGCTTGGCCCGGCAACCCATCAACGTCGCTCTCATCAAACACCGCATAGGCTGCATATGCGAAGCGCGGCGCAGCCTCTATCAATGCGAGCCAGCCTTCTTCAAGCTCTGGCATAATCACACGCTTGGGAAAGTACCCGGCTGCAGGAACTGACTTCAGATACTGAAGGCCCAGGGTTCCGATGCCAAGCTGAAGGCGCGGCGTGTCAAGCTCCGGAAAGTTCAACAAATGGTCTGCTCGGAACTCAGGGCCCCAATCAATAAAGACATAGTTGACGCTGTGAACGGTTGGAAGAGTCAACGGGCCGCTAGTGACAAGAACAAACTCATCTTCAAAGAGTTGTAATGCAGTGAGGCTCGACACGCTTCGCGGCCGATACATGATTGCAAGGTCCAGTTTTCCTTCTTCAATCTCGCGCGTCAGTGTTTCGGAAGAAGCGGCTGATGCTCTGATTGCAACATCGGGTAGCGATGTCATTAGATCTGGCAAGGCATTGATGAGATATCCGTCCCAAAGGCTCGGCGCCGCGCCGATTTCCAACGCTGCTGCCATGGTGGCGGGAAGACCAGCGTCCAGCTTTGCCTGTGTCCAGGTGCGCACCAGAACCTGAGCGTGTTTGAGGAAATGCCGCCCTGCAATGGTCAGTGTTGCGCCTGACTTACCACGTTGGAACACCGGCTGACCAAGCTGTTGCTCAAGCGTTCGAATTCGCATGCTGACTGTTGATTGCGTGACATGAACTTTGGTCGCAGCATCGAAAAAGGTGCCCGTTTCAACAACCGCGAGGAAAGTTCGAGCAAGTTCAATATCCATAGCCAACCTATTTGAATATCCGATATTATCGGCGAGAAAAATTCGTTATTCAACAAGATACGTGTGTGCCATACTCTCTATGTAGCGCGAAAGTGCCCCCACCAGATCGGAAAGCCAATCAACAATTCTCGTTTGTAGTGGAGATCCCGAGCTGAGGAACCGTTGCAATCTGAATCCTGTGAATTTGCCACCCACACCGGAGCGCTGCACCAACCCCACAATGGGCACGAAGCCCATTTTCTCATGGAGAAAACAAAATGAGTCGAGTTTCTATTGTTGCTCTTCTCTCTTCGCTGTTTGCTGTTCCGGCATTCGCTATGCCCGCTGATCTTGACATGGACGGTGATGGCCTGGCGTCTCTGGCAGAGCTTCAGACCAAGTATCCTGAAGTCTCGGATGATCTCTTCCTGGAGATCGATGCGAATGCAGATGGTTTCATCAATGACGACGAATTGGTTGCCGCCGTTGACGCAGAACTTCTCTCTGGTCCCACAGGTGATCAGTAAGCAAAGGTTGTCACGGCTATGAGGAAGCTAATCCCGCCCGACAAATGGCTGCTTGCCGCGATGGGTATTTGGTTGGTTTTGTCCCCCTTTGTCCTGTTTCGTGAGGAAACACTGTTGCAGGGCATGGCTGAACTTGAAGCAATCGCCTTCATGGCAACTGGCATTGTTGTTCTGGTCATGTCCGGCGCTGACGGCCGGAGCCACCTTCTCGCACGGGTGGCTCCGGTTTCAGCTCTGGGGTTCCTATTGATCGCGGCTCCAACGTCGCTGAACTTCACCGGCCATATTGTGGCGACGGCCAATGCATGGCTAACGGGATCAGCGCTGATCGCGCTCGTCGTATGGGAGGTAATGGCGAGCCGCGGATTGCGTGCAATCTCGTAACCTGGCGCGGGGCGGGCAACTGCCCCGCGTTTTTACATTCCGACTATCTAAATAATCTCGTCTTCATCGAACATTGGATCGCCGTCGAGCTGATTGGCGATCATGTCGATCCGCATTTCAACATCCGCGCTCGTCGTTTTGGCGATATGAAACAAGGCGTCGCCCTCGTGCACAAATGGCAAATTAGTGCGTCCTACAATGATGCCGTCCGCTTCTCCAAGAACGTCCATTCTGATTTCCCCAAACGGGTCCGAAATCCGGCCGAGCAAGTCGCCGACCTCTACATATTCGCCCGCCGCCTTGAATGTTCTTAGCAATCCACCGGCCGGAGCGCGTACCCAGGAACTCATTCTTGCATGAACTGGCGCCTCACGCACAGACGCGATCCCGCGCTTGGCAACCATGCCCATCGCGTTCATTACCCGAAGAATCCCGGCGAGCCCCGCCCGCGCCGAAAGCTCGTCAAATCGAAGCCCTTCGCCACCTTCAAACAGCAATACATCGACGCCGCGCTCTTGGGCTGCCTTTCGCAGCGACCCGTCGCGCAGCTTTGAAATCATGACGACCGGTGCACCGAACGCATCGGCGTACCTGATCGTTGCATCCGAGGCCGGAGAAACTCGTATTTGAGGCAGGTTGGTGCGATGAATAGCGGCAGAATGAAGATCGATACCGAGATCGGAACGCTCAACAATTTCGGTCATGAAGATATGTGCGAGGCGGCCCGCCAATGATCCGCCCTCGCTACCGGGAAAAGACCGGTTCAGGTCGCGCCTGTCCGGAAGGTATCTCGATTGGGTCATGAAGCCGAACGCGTTCACTATAGGCACAACCAGCAACGTGCCCGCGATCTTGTCGAGTTGAGGGGCTCGTAGCAATCGCCGTGCGATTTCGACGCCAATCACTTCATCGCCATGAATCGCCGCGCTGACAAACAGGACCGGCCCTGGGCGGCGGCCATGAACCACATGCACTGACATGCTGACCGGCGTATGATCGGACATCACGCTCACCGGCACGTCCAGCGTAGTCTGCGTGCCTGCCGGGACGGTGAAACCGCCGATTTCAAATGGCTCGCGCATGGCTGTTATCCGCGCCCTCTGGTCTTAGTGTTTCCCTTGGCGGCGTTCTTTTCCAGAAACTCGATGATCTTGCCTGCAACATCAATGCCCGTTGCCTTTTCCACCCCTTCAAGTCCGGGTGAGGAATTCACCTCCATGACAACCGCCCCATGATTGGCGCGCAGCATATCTACGCCACAGACATTCAGCCCCATCGTCTTAGCTGCACGCACAGCGACAGAGCGTTCCTCGGGTGAGATATTGATAGGCTGGGCGCTCCCGCCCCGGTGCAGGTTGGATCGGAACTCTCCTTCGGCCCCCTTCCGCTGCATCGCCGCGATAACGCGGCCACCAACCACAAGCGCACGAATATCTGTACCGCCCGCTTCCTTGATGAACTCCTGTACCATGATGTTAACTTTCGCGCCGCGAAATGCCTCGACCACGGATTTTGCCGAGCGGTTTGAGTCGGCAAGAACCACCCCGATGCCCTGCGTACCTTCCAGAAGCTTGACCACCAGAGGAGCGTCCCCCGCGAGTTTGAGAACTTCGTCGGTTTGCTTTGGATCATGAGCGAACGTGGTGACAGGCAGGCCAATGCCGTCCCGCGCCATGAGTTGCATGGAGCGCAGCTTGTCGCGCGATCTGCCAATCGCCACTGACTCGTTGAGTGGAAAGACCCCCATGATCTCGAACTGTCGCAGCACGGCCAATCCATAGAATGTGACCGATGCTCCGATCCGGGGGATTACCGCGTCATAACGCCCAAGCTTCTTTCCGTCATAGTAGACCTCTGGTCGGCGTGAAGCGATGTTCATGTAGTAACGCAACGTGTTCACGATATCAAGCTCGTGGCCGCGCTGCTCGGCGGCTTCTTTCAGACGACGGTGGGAGTAAAGCTCTGGATTGCGGGCAAGCATGACAAATTTCATTGGCGTTGTCCTTCCGGGTCCTTGCTTCTGGCTTTCTTTTTGATCTCCGTTGGAACTTTCCCGGAACCCAGCAGATAGGAGTGACCCGGGTCGACAAGAATCCCCCGCCTGCGAATGGCAGTGCGGCCGAGGATCAAATCAAATTCCATCCTCGCACGGTTGGCCAGAGAGACGTCGATCTGCCAGCGATGCCGTCCAAGTAAAAGCTGCGTTCTCACGATCAGTCGACGTTCGGGGACACCACCTGTGTTCTTGATCTCGCGTTCGTCGACAACCCTGGTTCGAACCCGGTTTGGTGAACGGCGGTTTTGGACTGGTATCATGAACTCGACCCATCGCTCGCCGTCAATTTCAAACACTGTCTGGTCCACAGCATGGAGTGCTGCGGTTCTTGCACCGGTGTCTATCTTGGCCGGGATATTCTCTATTCCGAATTCGGGCAGGCTGATGCGTTCCCGCCAACCTATGATTTCAGGGTGTGTGGCACGCTTCACCATAGCATCTACTCTATGCAGTCATCGTTGGCACGTCTGTAATTCACAAACGAATTGGCGCTCATCACGACATAGAACGTATCCATGTCGATTAACACGTACCCAAGTTCAAAAAGTGCAACCGACAGTGCTTGGATGTCTGTTTCGTACAAACGTCTACGTCCTGCGATCCGACGGACGAGCTTGTCCGGGATTCGATATCGTCCATTTGGCTTACCACCAAAGTCCTGATCGTAAAGTTCGGCCAGGCGTACGGCGGTCATAGATGTCCAGTCACTTTCAAGCATGACTTTTTTCTATAATGACAAAAATAATTTGTCTATAGACAAAAATATTCTGCTATAGGGTTTTCACTGACCAGAATCTCCACCAATGAAACGAAGATGAGAGACATCGATACTATCCCGAGGGAACTGGAAGCGCAGTTGCAGCAAGCCCTGGCAGAGCGTGACGGGGCTGAGATCGCAAAACTGCTTGATCCGCTTCCGTTGAGCGATGCCCTGCGTGAACTGCTCAATCTGCCAGTAGAGCAGCGGAGTGCCGTACTATCTTTGCTGCCACCGGAACTGGCTGCCGAACTTGTCGAAGAGGCTCCGAACGCGATGGCGGTCGACCTTGTCGAGCGCATGGAGTCTGAGCAGGCCGCAGAGGTCATCGAAGAGCTGGATTCCGATGTTCAGGCTGATGTCATAGGAGAGCTTGAAGACGCAGATGCGGAAGCGATCCTTACCCGGATGGATCCTGGGGACGCCGCAGATGTTCGTCGGCTGGTGGAATATGAGGATGATGTTGCAGGAGGCCTCATGGTTGCCGAAGCCTTCACGTTTTCCGAGACCGATACAGTGGGAAGAGTGCTCAGGCGCTTCGCCAATGAAGAGTATGACCTTGAACGCTATCGGGGTCAGCATCCCTATGTGCTGGATTCAAATGGTGCCCCAATTGGAGTGGTCTCATTACGCAGTCTTGTGTCCACTCGTCGAAGCGCGCGTTTGACCGATATCATGGCGCCTCCAATTGCCGTCCCGGCCAACATGCCGCTGGAGAAATTAGAAGACTTGTTCGATGAACACCCGTTTCTTGGATTACCGGTCGTGGAGGCGGACGGGCATCTGGTGGGCGTCGTCTCGCGGTCTGCCGTCGATGAAGCCCTTCTGGAATGTGCGGAATCGGCCAGCCTGAAACGCCAGGGTGTCTTCGGTGATGAACTTCGCTAGATGCCGCTGCCACTTAGGGCGCGGCGGCGGCTTCAATGGCTTTCGGCCAATATCGTCCTCAACGTCATAGCAGCCAGCGTCATAGCCGCCTATGAAGAAACGCTTGCCGCGGTAATCGCGCTTGCAGTGTTCCTGCCGATGGTGTCCGACATGAGCGGCTGCTCGGGCAATCAGGCCGTCGCGGTCAGCATGCGCGAGTTGTCCCTCGGCCTTGTCCGGCCCATCGACGCCATGCGTGTCTGGTTCAAAGAAGTGTCGGTCGGGTTGATCAACGGGTTCGTTCTGGGGCTTCTGATCGGCGTCGTTGCCTGGATGTGGAAAGGCAATCCGTTTCTGGGGCTGGTGATTGGTGGAGCACTTGGGCTCAACACCGTCGTCGCCGTGTCCATTGGCGGTGTTCTACCATTGCTGTTGAAGCGCATCGGTCAGGACCCTGCCGTCGCCAGCGGCCCTTTATTGACGACTATAACCGACATGGCGGGGTTCTTCCTCGTATTGAGCCTTGCAACCGCAATGATGCCACTTCTGGTTTGACGTTTTCCCGCACCCGAACCATCAGTTCGGCCGGGTACCTTCTCACGAGGAAAAAAGAATGACGATCTCAAGCATTGTCGAAACACAGAATCTGAAAAGACGCCCGTTCTGCGACGCCGACACAACGGTGTTCGAAGTGGCTGTGACCATTGCGCTATTGGAGGTGAACGCGCTTGCGGTACTTGAGGATGGGAAGTTGGTCGGGATCATCACGGATCATGACGTGCTGCTGTGCCTCGCGGATTCAGGCTCGGCCTTCTACGAACAAACAGTGGATGACTGGATGACAGAGAAACCAATTACATGTGCAACTGGCTCGAAGCTTTCAACTGCTCTCAATCTGATGGCGAAACACGACATTCGAAACTTAGTCGTCACCCAACGCGGCGAGCCTTATTCCGTCGTTAGCAGCAAAGAGATACTGGCAAGGATTCATGAGGAAGATGAATTGGAACTGAAAATATTGCGCGACAGAGAACGCAATAAACCCGGTCGATTTGTTGTTGAGACGTAATGGCAATTGCAAAAATGAGCAAAACCAGAAGGGCCGCGGATACGACAGGTAAGCTGTATGCGCAGGCTGCAGCGCTGCCTTTGAGACTGTCAAACGCTTTTAAGGTAGAGGTGTTGATTGTGACGTCCCGAGATACAGGACGTTGGGTTCCACCAAAGGGTTGGACGAACAAGAGAAAAAGTCCTTGGTCATCCGCGAAGATCGAAGCCTGGGAGGAAGCAGGCGCAATAGGCGCTATTTCCAAAACACCGCTCGGGACATACGACTACAACAAAATCCTCAATGACGGCACCGCAATAACTTGCCGTGTGACACTCTACCCGATGATTGTGCAGAAACTCAGCAAGAAGTGGAAGGAAAAACACGAGCGAACAAGGTGCTGGTTCTCACCCGAGCAAGCGGCAAGGAGAGTGTGTGAACCGGAGTTGGGAGCAATGATTTCAAGCATTGAGGCTCGGCCAGACTGGTTGCGAAAAATGTTGAAGAAATACGCCAGTGTCTAGTGTGCACATATCTGCTCGCCCCGGAACTGTTACACCGTTTTGGACCAATCTGGAAAAGACTGACAATGGTATCACCGAAATGCCGGGCAATGGGGCCAGACGGTCAACCCTTTTTGTGCACCACGACGATAAATTGGGTCATCGAAAAGAAGAAGCGTCCAACTATTGAAAGGCTATGCTGTTCGTCAAACCACGATTGCGCAACAGCGGGACCAACATGGTCATTTGCGACAGCGTATTGCTTCATGAGGCCTTTTGTTTCCATCAGCTTCCTCCTCTTACTCCATAAGCGAGAGTACACCCACTTGTGATACACGGTAAGTTTTTTGGAGTGCTCAAGAAAAGTAAAACGATTGACTGCGTTATATATATCCCGACATCAGAACATAGTAAGAACATCTATTTCTTAGCGGAAGTTTCTCCCTTATGATTTCGATAAAATCTGGAGAAGCAAATGGGCGGTATTGGAAGTGGTAGGCACTGGCATTGGGGAGCAAAGAACACGACT
>NZ_JBQFXN010000018.1:0-22708 GCF_056540885.1 Ruegeria sp. AL12
CGGGGGCAACGTCTGCTTTGACGTCCCTCTGACTGCTTATGTGGGGAACCGGACTTTGGTTTGAACAGGACCATGGTCCGAGTAGCGGGACTTATCAGTCATTAGTCGCAATCGCTGTATGCAGCTAGCAAGTGGCTCAAGCCAGATTGTTCTTATGAACTTTGCCGTTCTTCATAATCACATCGAAATTGTCCGCAGAAGCCATGACCGTAAGGTCCGCAATCGGGTCTCCGTCCACGAGCAGAATATCGGCGTAGGCTCCGGGTTGGATGACACCGACTGGACCAGCCTGATAGGGATTTCGCGGGCCGGTCAGAGCCCAAAGCTGACCATTCAAACCTGTCGCCTGCCGCAGAATCTCGGCGTTTCTGAACCATGGCGTCCTGAGCTGCAATTCATCCAATTGCGTTGCTTTCGTTTGCCTCGATCCGACGAAGTCTGTTCCGAGTGCAATCTTGGCGCCAAACTCTCGCGCTAGTCGAAGCATAGCGTCGAGACCATCAAACGCCATCTGTTGGCGCTCTGCTTGGGCGGGCGTGAACCCTGCCGGAATGTCTGCCGCGAAAAAGCCAACCTGGGTTGAAAGCCAAACCCCTTTTTCCACGGCCAACTCCATCGACTCAGGCGTCATGAGGTTGCAATGTTCGATGCATTGATAACCTGCCTCAATGGCAGCCCGAACTGATGTGTCCATGTATGCGTGAGAGGTCGCGTAAGTGTTCCAACGTTTGGCCTCGTCTACTGCCGCTTCGAGTTCTGCCGGCGAATACTCGTTGATATCCAATGGGTCGTAGAGGCCGGTCACTGCGCCACCTGAAAAGACCTTGATGAAGTGCGCACCCTGCCGAAATTGCTCGCGTGCAGCCGCCAGAACTTCAGGAACTCCGTCTGCAAAAAGTGTGATCCCAAGTCGCTCGGCTTCCGTGAACGGCGGCCCGCCGAAAGCTCTCGGACGCACAGAACGCGGTCGAAGGTCGCCATGACCGGCGGTCATTGAGATCGCAGCGTTTGACGCCTGAATACGCGGGCCGGGGTGGAGGCCCTCGTCTATGGCGCGAGCCAAACCGAGAATGCCACCACCAGTATCGCGGACACTGGTAAAGCCACGCATCAGGGTGGCTTCACTTTCGCTCAATGCCAATGCAGCAATGTAATCTGGACGTGCTGTCAGGAAACCAGCTGGGTCCTGGTTCCACTGCAGGTGTACATGCATGTCGAGGAGCCCCGGCATCAGGGTCCGCCCATCCCCATCGATGCGCGGCACCTCTTGCGCGGCATCAGCAGCGGGTGAGACATCTTTGATCATTTCCCCTTCGACAAGGACGTTCGTGAGTTCGGTCAATTCATCGGACATCCCGTCATAAACACGCACGTTCGTGAAGAGTGTGGCATCTGGGGCTTGAGCACGAACTCGCGCCGGGACCAGCGCCAGCGCAGTGGTCGATGCGAGACCGGATAAAAATGCGCGTTTGGCGATCAAATCTTAACCCTCAAGATGACGAAGATGTTGTTGAAGGCTAACTCACGCGCGCGTGTAAAACCATCCGGTAAACCCGATGAAGAGGGTGACGTAAGGTATAGAGTTTTTAGGGCGTTGAACTGCAGGTCATTCTGCTTTACGAGAACGCCCGCTTCGGGCTCGATTTGGAAATTCGACACAATGCCGCGAGTGTCCACTCTACGGACAAACCCGCCGTTCCCTGAGAAAACGGATAGGCATACTTTTTGAATGATCGCTTCCACGGTCTTTGGTCAATTCGAGATCTTAGTTACCGATCATTCCACGGCACGTTTACAGGTATTAGGCAAGTTGCCGGTTCTAACAATCTATGAACGTGGTAGTGTTTTCGAGCCAACTTGCGGGAAGTAAACATGAGTCAACGCCGCCTTGCTGCAATCGTGTCTCTCGATGTCGTCGGCTTCAGTCGGATGATGCAGGGCGGCTCCAAGCTACTTCTCAAAACACTGAACACCTTGTACCGCGATTTGGTAACGCCGATCGTTGAACAAAAATCTGGCCGGGTGGTCAAACTGTTGGGCGACGGAGCATTGATTGAATTTCCGTCAGCAGGAAACGCTCTAGAAGCGGCAATTGCGATTCAAACCGAGTTAAGAGAGCCAGACCATCCCTATCTGGTTCCGGAACGTATCCAGCTTAGAGCGGGTTTGCATGTCGGCGACGTCACCGTCGATGGCGACGATATCTTCGGAGACGGCGTAAACATCGCTGCGCGGCTCCAATCGGCAGCTGAACCCGGGGGCATTCTGGCTTCAAAGGTACTTTGTGATCTTGCCGGAGCGGATTATGCCAAACGTTTGCGCCGAGAAGGGCTTCACACGTTCAAAGGCATTGAACAGCCGATCGAAGTTTTGTCGATCAACTTCACCGATGAACATGTGTCCAAATCGCGCGCTAACTTCGCGAAAAAACAGGAAATTCGTTATTGCAGAACTGACGACAACATTAGTCTGGCCTGGAGCTCAGTTGGGGACGGTCCTCCGGTTGTAAAGGCGCCAAGTTGGATTGGACACTTGGAACTTGACTGGCGCAATCCGGGGAAAGCTCCAATTTATACGTCCATCGCTCAACGGCATCGTTTGGTCCGTTTTGATGCCAGGCTCAACGGTCTATCCGACTGGGACGCCGAAACATGCACGTTCGAACGGTTCGTTGATGACTTGGAAACCGTTTTCGACGCAGCGGATATCAAGCGCGCCCCGATCCTTGCGATATCGCAGGGGTCAGCAGTGGCAGCCGCCTTCGCAGCTCGCCGACCTGACCGCGTGTCGGCAATCGTAATGATTGGTGGGTTCCCAATTGGTCGGGCAAAAAGAACGTCGCAAAAAGATGTGGAACGCGCCAACGCAATTAAGCAAATGATGACTGCTGGGTGGGACGATGATTATCCGTCTCTGCGTGATTTAATGGCGCAAATCATCGTGCCGGGCGCGAGCCAAGAAGAACGGCGGCAATATGCCGAAGATATGCGCAAAATGATTTCACCCGAAAACATGGGGCGGTATCGCAGCGTGATTGATAACATCGATATCTCACCGATATTGTCCAAGGTCGAGGTCCCATGCCTTGTTTGCCATGGGACCGGCGACAGGATGCAACCGGTCGAACAAGGACGATTGTTTGCAAAGGGGTTGCCCAACGCGAAATTCATCGCCTACGAAAGCTCGAACCATACCATCCCTGACAACGACCCGGAATGGCCACGTTTTGAGAGGGATGCCTTGGCTTTCTTGGCTGAACACAGCTGAATTATTGCTCCTAGTGCCTTCGGGTCTGGCGCTCTATCTCTCAAAACAAATGCTACAAGAATACTTCGCCAGAGTAATGGAACACAGAGTTGCGATAAATGCAGTCAGGCTATCCTACGCACAATACGCCGAAGGTGAGCCTGTGGTCTTTGTTCATGGTTCGAATGCGGATCATGGGATTGGCGGGTTTTGCAGATATGGTATCCTTTAAGAGGGAGGCGAATTGACAGCCGAGCAGTCTTGCGGCCTGTTCGCACGAGATCCGCATTCATGGTATTCCTCGACTTGATCGCACGCACAAGGCAGCGTTTCAGTTGGACTGGTCGAAAGCAACAATGGACAAGCTCTCTGTCATGAACGCCTTCCGCCGCATTGTCGAGCGAGGCAGCTTTGCGCGTGCAGCGGAGGATCTCGGGGTTTCTCCCGCTCTTCTAAGCCGCGAGATAAAGCTTTTGGAGGAGAGCCTTGGCACGGTATTGCTCACCCGCACAACGCGTTCAATGTCACTCACCGATGCTGGCCAACTCTTCTACGAGGAAGCATCAGGTATCCTTGATGCCGTGTCCCAGGTCGAGACGCGCATCCGTGACGGCGCCGGGGTGATACGCGGCCATCTCAAGGTGAACGCCTCCAGTTCCTTCGGTCAGACCGTCATTGCGCCGATCCTGCCGGGGTTTTTCGACGCCTATCCCGATCTGCGCCTAACGCTTTCGATGGATGACCGGGTGATCGACATGGTGGAGGGAGGTTTCGATGTGTCGATCCGGATCCGGGCGGCGATGCCGGATTCCGCGCTTGTGGCCCGCAAGCTGGGGACGATGCGGCAACAGGTCTTTGCCGCGCCGTCCTACTTGGACAGCGTCGGTGCTCCAGAAACGCCGCTGGACGTTGCCGATCACCGTGTCATCGGCTTTTTGCTGGCCGATCACCTCATCGCCTGGACCCTTCACGGTCCATCCGAAACGGTGACCGTGGACCTTGATCCGCCCATCCGCGTCGGCAACAGCCTTGTCTTGCGCGACCTGCTGATTGCCGGCCAGGGCATCGGCACCTTGCCGGATTTCGTGTCAAAGGATGCGGTCGCGCGCGGCGAGCTGGTCCGCGTACTGCCCGATTGGGAACTGCCAGCGCCTGAAATCTACGCATTGACGGCCTCGCGCCTCGGCATGGATGCGAAAGTGACGGCGTTTCTCGATCACTTGCGCGCCGCGCTGCGCCCCTGACATTCTTCAATCCACGTAAAGAGTGAATTGAGAGCGGTCCGGTTATTCCGGGCCGCCTCATTGCCGATCTTCTTAGGTGACGAAACCCGAAACACTGAGAGGATCCCATGACCCGCGTTCTTGTTCTCTACTATTCCAGCTATGGCCATGTCCGCGCGCTTGCCGAGGCCGAGGCCGAAGGCGCGCGCTCGGTGCCCGGCACCCATGTCGATCTGCGGCGCGTGCCCGAAACCATCCCCGAGAAGATCCGGCAGAAGGCCGGGTTCGCGGCCGACGAGACCCCGGTTGCGTCTCCCGCCGACCTGGAAAGCTACGACGCCATCATCTTCGGCACCCCGACGCTGTTCGGGATGATGGCCGGGCAGATGAAGTCTTTTCTCGACCAAGCGGGCGGCCTCTGGGCGCGGAACGCGCTGGTCGGCAAGGTCGCGGCCGTCTTCGCCTCCACCGGCTCGCAGCATGGCGGGCACGAGGCGACGCTGCTCTCGACCCAGATCCCGTTGCAGCATTTCGGAATGCTGATCGCGGGCATGCCCTATACCTTTGCTGGTCAGAAGGCGGGCGAGGAAATCGTAGGCGGCGCGCCCTATGGCGCGGGCACCATCGCCGGAGCCGACGGGTCGCGCACACCATCCGGGACCGATCTTGCCGGGGCGCGCTTCCAGGGCGCGCATGTCGCCCGGATCGCCGTGCGCCTTGCCGGGGCGGATTGGCAAGAGGAGGCCGCGTGATGCCGTCCCTTACAATAGATTTCTTTTACGACGTCGTCTGCTGCTGGTGCTTCAACATCTCGTCGCGGATGCGCGGGCTTGCGGAGGAGTTCGATTTCGATATCCGGCACCGGACCTTCGTCCTGCAGGCCAGCCGCGCCGAGATGGCCGCACGCTGGGGCGCACCCGAAGACGCCCGCGAGACTATCCTTGGCCACTGGGACGCCTGCCGCCAGGTCGGCGACCGGCCGGAGCTTGTCGATATCGACGCCATGCGGGCAGCGCCCTTCGACTATCCCCACGGTATGATCGCCGCCCTCGGCTGCAAGGCCGCCGAACGCATTGGCGGGCAAGCCGCACATTGGGACATGTTCGACTGCCTGCAACGAGCGCATCTGGGCGAAGCCCGCAATATTGCCGACCCCGAAACCGGGCTGGCAGTGGCACGAGATCTCGGGTTCGAGGCGACTGTCTTTGGCGATGCGTTCGACGATCCACACACGGCCCGGGTTGTCGAAGCCGATAGGCAACTGGCCCGCGCTCTTCAGGTCCACTTCATTCCCACGCTCATCGTGCGCGAAACAGGCGCGCGCCTCGTCAACGGACCGCGGGAAGACCTTGCCGCACAGCTCCGCGCCGCCCTCCGCCTTGTCGCCTGAAAGGAGACCCTTATGACCTCTTTCGCCCGTCTTTCGCGCGGCCGGACCCACCGCCGCAGGTTGTGCGAATTGGCTCAGGATCTCTCGCCGCACATGCGGCGCGATATCGGCCTTGATGCCTGCTCCAGACCACCCCGGCTGCCCCGTCACCTGCTCTGGTGAGTCCCGAACAAGGAGATACGAATCCATGTCACGCACCAGCGACATTCTTCTCACGGCGCTCGCCCCGGCGATCTGGGGCAGCACCTATATTGTCACCACCGAGGCGCTGCCGGTGGGCTATCCCGTGACCCTTGCCGCGCTACGCGCGCTGCCCGCCGGCCTGCTCCTGCTTGCCCTCACGCGCTGCCTGCCGCCACGCGCATGGCTTGGCCGCGCTTTCCTGCTCGGCAGCTTCAACTTCGCCCTGTTCTGGGTGCTTCTGTTCGTGGCCGCCTATCGGCTGCCGGGCGGGGTCGCGGCGACGCTCGGATCGCTGCAGGCGATGATGGTCATTCTCATGGCGCGCGGCTGGCTCGACACACCGATCCGGGCTGGCGCGGTCGCCGCGGCGGCAACCGGCATACTGGGCGTCGCACTGCTGTTGATCGGACCCGAGGCCGTACTCGATCCCATCGGTGTCGCCGCGGGTCTGGGCGGTGCCGCCTCCATGGCGGCGGGTACCGTGCTCAGTCGCAAGTGGCAGCCGCCCGTCTCGGCGCTGAGCTTCACTGCGTGGCAGCTGACCGCCGGGGGGCTTGTCCTGTTGCCGTTCGCACTGATCATCGAACCGCCCTTGCCACCGCTGACGGCAACGAACCTGGCCGGGCTGGTCTGGCTTGGCCTCATCGGCGCGGCAGCCACCTATGCGCTCTGGTTCCGGGGTGTCGCCCGGATCGAGCCCGGTGCCGTCGCCATGTTGGGCATGATGAGCCCCGTTACTGCGGTTTTCCTGGGCTGGGTGGTGCTTGGGCAGTCGCTCTCACCCCTGCAGGGCTTGGGCGCGGTCATCGTCCTTGCCTCCGTCTGGGCGGGGCAGCGCGCGAACCGGACCAGCGCCCGTGCTACATTCGCGCGGCACAGGCCGGTGCTTGCAAGAAATGTCTGACCAGGTTTCAATAAAGGACGGTCCCAATGCCCAAGCTTAACCTCACCCCCGATCTTGCGTGCGAGATACGGCTCGCCGGGCTGTTTTACCTCGCGATCATCATGAAGGGCCTTGGTGCCGAACTCGGCCTGCGCGCGCCCCTGATCGATCTCGGCGATGCCGGGGCCACGGGCGAGGCGATCCTAGCCGCGCCGGGGCGGTTCCGGCTGGCCATCGCCGCCGATCTCGTGATGGTGCATCAGCGGTGCCGCTCTGGCCATTCTGCTCTACCGGATCTTTCGCGCCATGGCGCCGGGCCTGGCGCTTTCGGCCATGGTCTTCCGGCTGATCCAGACCGTGTTGATCGCTGTCAGTCTCATGGGGCTCATGACCGGGTGGCTGGTTTTGGTCCGCGGCCGATGCGTCCGCGCTCGCCTTTCTTTTGCTGATAGTCTCCAAAGCCTGCCGCGGGTTGTATTTGGTTCTTCTGAAGAAATGGCGCATGCACCCTAAGCCAGATGAAGATTTATTCGTGATTTTCGTTGTTGGCATTGTCGTCCTGCTGCCGTTCATTGTGATAAATGAAACTGGTACATCTCAGCCATTGGACTACTCTTGGCAGGTTTAGGGATCGATCCTGTTCATTGATGTTGGCATGAGTGCTATCTACCTCCACCTGATAAATTTTGGTGCAAACGAAGTCGGTGCTTCGACAGCTTCTATATTTGCCTATCTCGTGCCGATATTCGTTGCGGTCGAAGCCGTGGTTGCAAAGGGCATGGACATTCAGACCTATCAAGGCGTTGGTGGTGCGTTGATTGTCAGTGGCGTTTTGATCGCAACCCGTTTGCACCATCGGCCAACGGCTGCGGACCATCCGCCTCATTGGTACATGCGTTGCCAGAGGCACGGGGCCTGGCGTCTTATCTGGCTGAACGATTCGAAAGAAGTGCTTTTGCGGCACCCGGCAGACCGAAAAGGGCCAAGCTCAATCCGGCAACCCAGCTTCCCGAAGATCTTCAACGAACCTGTCAATATCGCGTTGTTGCAGGTTTTCGAATGCCAGACGGACGCGGGAACAGGTCATATCGGGGCGTTTTTCTTGGCTCTGACGAATCATTCGTCTCGCGGCGCCTATGGCTTTCTGCCGAATCAGTATTGCCGCCAGTACATAGCGACCGAACGGATCAACCGATTTTCCCTCCAATGCTGTTCTCGCACAGCTTTCGGCGTGGCCAAAACTGTCGAGAACATAAAGGCAAAAGGCTTTAGCCAACAATTTCACCTTGAAATAAGGACCCGATGGCCCAAACCGGGTAGCGGTCTCGAAATGCGATAACGCGAGCTTTGCCTGCCCGTTTGCGAGATGCGCATACCCAAGAACCAAATGAGCGTTTGCCGCGCTTGGATTTAGACTGACCGCGAGCTGAGCCTCTGCAATCGCGGTATCGTGTTTGTTGAACTGAGTGTAGGCACGGGCAAGACTTGCGTGCGCAAAACTACTTTGTTCATCCAATGCCACGGCCCGCTCTGCGTGATATAGAGCGCGTTCCTTCGCCTCTTCCCGATCATCGACCTGGACGAAGAACAGTTTCCGAAGCTCGGCGTTCGCAACCACCGCGTGCGCAAGTGCATAGTCTGGCGCGATGTCGATAGTTCTGGTTAGAATATCCTTTGCCTTCTGTGTATCTTCATCTGTGAATTTGAAGAGATGCCATAGCGCTTTTTGAACCCTGTCCCAAACGTTGACCTCACCACGTTTCAACCGGGCTTGTTCGCGCAAGTCGAATCGTAACTCCCAATCTATGTGCCCGACAACGGCTGACGCGATCTCCTCCTGCAAGGAAAAGACATCTTCTGTCTTGTGATCCAGGCGATCAGCCCAAAGATCATGCCCGGTTGATGTATCTACCAGATGGGCAGTCACGCGAACGCGCTGATCGTCATAACGCACGGAACCCTCTACCAAATAGTGGGCCCCGAGACGTTGTGCGATCTCTTCTCCAACCAAAGAAGCATCCTTGAGGAGCTGGGTGGAGGTTGGTGAGACGACTGACAGCCAATCCACTTTGGCAAGTTCGGTTACAAGTTCATGGTTGATGCCAGCCACAAACCCGTTGGTGTCGCTTTGCCCACTAAGGCAGTCGAAAGGTAGCACTGCGATTACTGGTTTTTGCGGCGCTGGAAGCTGAGTGATCATCTGATCAAACAGACGGTCTTTTTCGGGTGGAGGCTCGGTTATTGGTGCAAGCGTTTCGGCCTTAGATTGAGAATCAGACATAGCTCCCCGTGTCGCTGGAAAACGGAACACTGGACCGTGTCTGGGCCATTCAACATTGTTGAGTGTCATGTAGTCTTTGAGATTGTGAGCTGCATACAAGAATGCGTGGCTGCGTGCGCCGACGTTGAGGTTCTTGTGTGCAAAATTCAGGCCCACGGCGACACGGGCCAGCAAGTATTGGCTTTCCATAAAGCTTAGCCGATGGCTTTCGTGGCGCTCGACCCAACTCATAGCGCCTCGCCGAAGAGTTCTGACGAACTCGACGAGGCCGACGTCATCCTGCCAAAGCCCCAATGTGTGGTGTTTCGAATGAAAGAGGCCTAAGTCATCTAGGATGGCATCCCATTGGGCAGGTATGCAGTTTCCGCGCCGCGCCAGAAGGTACGCCATCTCGAAATACGCATGATCGTAAAACAAGAATTGCTTGTCTTCGTACAAGGCCAAATCGATCAGAAAATAATCAGGATCGCGGGACTGGTGCGATCGAACCAGTACATTGTAGCCATGGAGGTCCCCATGCACCCGTCCCTTTGCCGCTCTTACGCTCAACCGGCCCGGCAGGTTCTTTTCACAGGCAAAGGCCAGCGGGTTTGGGTACCAATGCCCTTCAAACATAAGACAACGCTCGTGCGGGTCATGTCCGCAAACATCCAAAAGAAAGTGATGTAGCCGGCCTGGCTCAGGATCCAACCTGTAGCCGAGCCATCCAGCAAGCAGATCCTGAGGCGAGTGCAAGCCAGGCGCCATCTTGTAATCGATATTCCAGTCATCAAGCAGGCTTCTCGACAGCCGCTCTAGAACGTTCAAGGCCGGCTCATAGCCGCAATCGTTCCAGGGAAGTGAGTATTCAAGTCCTTGCGCCACAACGGTGGAAAGGATCGCAATCTTACCCTCGTGTTCCAAAGAGTGGACGACGCGCGCCAGGTGCTTTGATCCAAACGCGGGAACCGCTTCAAACGCTTCCAGATGCCTTTGGTTTTCGGCCTTTTCATTCCATTCCGGATCGGGCAGGGCGTCGAACTTAAGAATGGCCTGGCCGCTGAACGTGTCGCATGTAATGTCGACAATATAAACTAGAGCTCCGGACTTACCGGCACTTAGCTGCCGGTGAAAATAAATCTCATCCTTTACCAACCAGCGGTCAGTTATCAGCGGCAGAAGCTCAATGTACGCTTCAGGCCATCCGAGATCATCGATGGCGTGCATTAACGACACTCCGCAGATAGGCGATTTCAAGTAATCTCGTTGTTTCAGCGTCAAATTTAAGCAACTCGCTCCCCTTACAAAGACCACAAGTCTCCAAACCTTATCAGAAAATGGGCTATCTACGAAAAGCAGACGGATCATTGAGGCTTGAACATGGATCTACCAAAATAACTGAAGGTGCCGACTGGTATCGACGAATGATTTAACCCCGAGAGCGAAGGACGCATCTGCCGTTTTATCGGACCAGCTTTTTGTCGTCGTTTGAAAGTTCAAACAACATCAATTCAACGGATGTCGAGGCCGTTCTCGCGTCCAAAATCGGTATAGAAGCTGTCACTACGGCATCGGCTTAGAGTGGCCTCGTCCGCATCTCTTGGATCGGTGCCAGGGCTTTGAACACCTGTTCCTTCTATGAAGCGGTTCACGAGATTAAAGACACCACAGACCTGGATAGCATCGAACAGCGCGCTCTCTGACCAGCCTGCCGCGTAGACCGCATTTGCGTCGGCTTCTGTCATTCGTGATGGCGAGACAGTGAGCTTTTCAATGTACGCCAGCAACGGTTTGAGATGATCCTCAACCGGTGCCGTATTGCGGTGTGCCATCAGCGCCTCGATTGTCTCGACCGCGATGCCATAGGCTTTGGCGAAAACGATGTGCGCCCCATGGCAATACGCACAAGCATTCAAGCCCGAAACATAGGCTGCAATTAATTCACGTTCCGCAACCGAGAGGTCGCTTTCACCCCTCATCACAAGGCTTTCGTATGCACAAAGCGGAGAAAGTTTGTCTGGAAAGGCTTGATAGACACTTCCAAGTGTCGCGTCCTCCGGCAGAGATGGAAAAAGACGTTTCATTCAGTTTTCTTTCAATCTTGCTATGGATAGCTTGGCCTCAAAGTGAGGAAGCAACGATGTGTACGCTACCTTAAAGCAATTCCGGGTTCCGCACAGAGATTCCGCTGGAATACTGCGAACGGCAGGTTTGCCTGACGACACCCCAGGACGTTCGTCGTTTGGAGAAGGGAGATTTCGTTTGAGCCGCTCTCGTAAGTCTGCAATGTCCGGCTTGATCCCAATCCGGAGCTTCAAATCCAAGCGTGGCGATTTCTGTGTTACGGACAATGCTGACATTCAGGGCCACCGCATTTAGTCGCCATTCCCTTGTAAAAGACTGCCTGAGCGGCCCTTCCAACCGCTCGCCGCATAACAGAAAGCCGTGAAAGAAAGCGCATTTTTTGGCATGCGATCTGTCCGAAAGTAGTAAACACGGCCCCCAACTTTCATCGGGAGCCGTGTTTTCTGAATAGGAGGGTCTTTGGAAAATCAGGCGTGTCCACCACCGATCAAGCCGATACCCGAAGTCAGACCGAACCAAGCTTTGACCCGCAGACCAACCGCCTTGATGATACCCATAGCTTGGATCCCGTGGGCAATAAGTGTTCCTTCCATGTCACCTTCAAGATTGGTGGTGTAGGATTGGACGATGCAACCACTACCTGGCACCAAAAGTTCGCGGTGCTCTGGGTGCACCAGATCCAGATGCACAACGATCTGACCCCGTTTCGCCTTTTCACTGGGCTCAATCAGGCGACCGCTGGGCGCAAGCTGACCAGAAGAAATCTGCTCCTGAATACGAACGATCCTTGCAGGAAGAACGGTATTGCGCATAGAGATGTTGAAGTTGCTTTCGCACGCCACCTCTGCGGCCATACCTTCGTACAATTCAGTGCGAGAAACCTGCGAGAAACCAGCGACGATACGCCCTTTCTCTGCATCTTTCCGATCCGGTACAATCAGCATTGCGGGGCTCATTGCGGCTTGCGCTGCGCGCGATCCGACATTCAGGGTGACTTGTTCAACTACACCATCGACAGAGCTAAGCGTCAGGGTCTTTGAGAGCTCCACCTTAGCCTGCCGCAACGATGCACGCGCCGATGCAAGTTGGGCGGGCAGAACAGCCGTTGCCTGAACTTGTGCCACACCAAGTTGCGTTTCCGCAGCCTCAACCTCTGCTTCCCGAGTACTCAAGGTAGCTTGGGCGCGCTCCAGCTGGCTCACTTGAAATGCTGCAGAGCCCTTTGCTTGAAGTGCCTCGTGATCCATCAGCACCAGCTCAGCCTGTTCTCTAGCGGTAACTGCGGCATCCACCACGGCCTGAGCAGTTTGGACCTGCAATTCAGCTGCCAGTTTCGCGCTTTCTATCTCCTCAACTTTACGGGTTGCAAAATCTACTGCAGCTTGTTCCGACGCATTCTCGACTGCAAACAGCGGATCGCCTGGTTCTACACGATCACCGCCCTTTACGTAGATATCTGTTACTGTTCCACCGTTCTCGGCAACGACTGGAACAGTTCTGAATGGCACAATACCTGTGTAGGATTTTGGGTAGTAGTAGAACACGGCAAAGAACACAATCAGTGCCAGGACGAACCACATGAAGAGCGCTCGGTGAACGTTGTACAAGGTGACCGGTAGCCCGCGCCATTTCAGATAGATCACGCGCAGGACGAACGGAAAAGATGTGACGAGAAGCTCAATCATTTTACCATCTCCTCTTTCGATGGACGCCACCACAACATGAAGTCGCGAGCGATTGCGGTCAGGATTAGCGCGCCTGGTAGCAGGTTGCTGAAATGGCTGAGTGCAGGCATCAGCTCATACGCCAAAGCTACTGTAAGCATCGTCGGGATAGTGGTACGCAGCGGAGTGCCGATTGATTTGTGCTCGGTATAGCGTTCAAAGCGCGCATACAGATGTACGACCAGCAGGATTGCAAGGGCCAGAACGACCAAGCCGACCCATGCATACGTGTCGGTTTGATTGGGCGCGACCCACCATCTGGGATCGCCGCCAGCGGCAAAGGCCGGAGTAGAAATGACGCCAACTATGGGCGCCATCAGGAACGCGGGTGGTTTCATGTTTCAGGTCCTTTTGTTGTGCAGCCACGCTGCGCATGCAGATTTTCAGTGTTTGGAGAACGTCAATTCTCGGAGGGTTGTTGTGCGGTTTCTGAGGGTTGTTCCGGCAGGGTGTAGGGAGGGTCCCAGCGACGCCCGTTCGGTGTTTTTTCACCAAGCCCCGAAGTATGCAGACCTTGGATGTTTCCCCCGGACCACTCTTGTTTGGCGGAGTTTTGGATTGCCTTCAGTACGCGGTAGTATCTTGCGAAGTAGATCATGGTCGTTTCCTTTCTGATGACCCGGACCTAACCGTCATCGCATCCGCGATCCTGAGGGTTCTGGACATTTGTTATTGGCTTCTGGACAATTGCAGTGACTGCAGGGGGTTGCGTGCAAGTCAGGGGAGGACGCAAAGGTGCCACGCATCAGCGCTTATAGACTGCAAAATGTAGGGCTGCGTTATTCGCAAGAACCCGGCGCGCAGGTTCCGTTTCCTGAAGTCCTGGAAATGGCGGGGGCACCCTCTGATATCGTCGACAGCCCCGACGCCACTGTCGAGCTACTACATGAAGCAGGCGCTGTGGAAACCGCCTGTCGTATTTTGGAAGACAAGACCTTCGCCGCTCGGGTCGGGCTTTCGGCGCAAGGTCCCGGAACACTTTTGGCCTACATCGTGCGGGCAGCCGAAACGGTGGAAGACGCGCTGGTATTGACGCAGCGCTTTTATGCAATGCAAGACCCTGACTTGCGTCTTGACGTGGTCGGGGCGCCCGACGAGCCAAAGATAACTCTGGAGAGCAGTGTTATCCCGGCGCATCAATATCCTCGTCATCGCGAAATGCTGATTTTCGGTCTTTACAAGCGAGTGCAACAAATCACCTCTGGCGGTCTTGCCCCGATCTCTATCGAGTTGGAAACGGACGATACCGAACACTGCCGGCTGCTAGCCGAATTGGCGGGATGCGAAGTGGTAGGCTTCAAGTCCGGATATGCCTTGGCTCTGCCCCCAAACGGCATGAGTTTTCGGATACCAACGGCAGATCCCACCTTGTTGGGGCATTTACGAAGGCACGGAGAAGAGCAACTGAAGGCTCAGCCTGACGCAGTACGAAGCCTGTCCGACCGTATTGTGGGCATGCTCGGGGAGCGTCTTCCCGGACCGATACCGAACGGCGACGATATAGCTGGAGAGCTTGGACTGACGCGGCGCACTATGACCCGGCACCTGTCGGCCGAGGGAACAAGCTTCAAAGCACTCTTAGAAGGAGTTTTGTGTGACTTGTCCAAGCGGATGCTGCGTAGTGGAGAGGGTGTTGCCCGGGTTGCCTTCATGCTTGGATTTGCGGATCAGGCCGCCTTTTCGGTGGCGTTCAAGCGCTGGACTGGTGAAACACCTGCCAGATTCCGTAAAGCTGGCCGCTAGAGGGACTGGCGTCAGGGGGCGAAAGTTGTCCAAGATCCACAAAACCTTGTCCCGTCTCCAAAAGAAAGCGGACCATCGGGTCACCTAGTTCAATGGCACACAGCAGCCGCGGTGGTTGCTGACCCATAACAAGGATGAACCCTATGAAGACCTCGAAAAAATTCTTTGTCGCACCGATCTCAGGCGCCCTTCTGATCACCATGGCTGCTACGGCTCATGCTGACTACGTCACCGACAAAGCGATCAAAGGCGCGGTTGTCGGCGCCACTATCGCTGGAATCGCTGGCGAAAGCATCGTAGGTGGCGCGGCCGCTGGTGCCGCAGTTGGCGCCGTGGGTGGTGCGATCCAGAAGGACAACTTCGAAGACGCGCAGGACGAAGCCCAAGAGCGCCGCGACGACTTCAAGGAAGAACACAAAGACTGGAACGACTAAAGCTCGACCGCCAACGAAACAGAAAAGGAGAAACACAGCCGAACAAACCTGACCGGTCAGCATGCGCTATTAGCATCCAGACGCAGTTTGACTGACCATCCCGCGCAGAACTCGCACAGTTTCTGATAGGTTGCCATCCAGCTCACAAACGAGCCGGGTGGCAACTTTGTTTTGAGCCCTCGAACGCAATTGTTTCCTGAAGGCGCGGTTTCAACTTTCAGCCTCAGTCCCAGCCAATGGGAACTGGGTTTTGTCCAAAACCCAAAAACAACCGTCCAGAACCCAAACGAACTGGAACCGGCACCAACCTAAATCCGGCTCATCTGAATGACATCGACGAGCTGGCAGCCGAGGTACTTCTGTTCACTGCCGCACTTTGCAACCCAATGCCAAAGGAAACGGCAATGAACTTATTCGCAAACTTTGACGCAGAGACCCTGGCACGCATCCAGTTTGCCTTTACTGTGTCGTTTCACATCATCTTCCCGGCCTTTTCCATCGGCTTGGCGAGCTTCTTGGCCGTCCTCAATGGCCTCTGGTTGTGGCGCAAGGACAAGGTTTACCTCAACCTGTTCAACTACTGGAAAAAGATCTTCGCCGTAGGCTTTGCCATGGGCGTCGTGTCCGGCATCGTGATGTCTTACCAGTTCGGCACGAACTGGAGCGTATTCTCGGACACCGCGGGCCCTGTGATTGGTCCCTTGATGGCCTACGAGGTCATGACCGCATTCTTTCTTGAGGCAGGGTTCCTCGGCATCATGCTCTTTGGTCGCGAACGCGTCGGTCCCGGCTTGCACATGATGGCCACGGCGATGGTCGCTCTTGGCACTCTGATATCGGCTACGTGGATTTTGTCGGTCAATTCTTGGATGCAAACCCCGGCTGGGTTCGACATCAACGAGCTGGGGCAAATCATTCCCGTCAACTGGTGGGCGATCGTCTTCAATCCGTCCTTCCCCTACCGCCTGATCCACATGGTTCTTGCCGCTTACCTCACTACTGCTTTCGTGGTGGCCGGGGTTGCGGCCTGGCACTTGCTACGCCGCAATCGCACGGTTGAGGTCACCCGAATGTTCTCGATGGCAATGTGGATGGCCGTTTTGGTCACCCCTCTGCAGATCGTTGCCGGCGACATTCATGGTTTGAACACACTGGAGCATCAGCCGCAGAAAGTGATGGCGATGGAAGGTCACTTTGACAGCCATCCCGAAGGTGCACCGCTGATCCTGTTTGGCATTCCAAACGAGGATGAAAAACGCGTGGACTATGCCATCGCAGTTCCGAAACTCTCGTCGTTGATCCTGAAACATGACCTGAACGCGCCGCTTGACGGGCTGGACACTATTCCTGACGACGAAGAACCCCCGGTCGCGATCGTCTTTTACAGCTTCCGCATCATGCTCGCTATTGGCTTTGCCATGTTGGGTGTCGGTATGTGGTCGCTTGTTCAGCGAGTTAGAGGCCGCCTCAACGAAGATCGCTGGTTGCACCGCACATCCGTCTTGTTGGCGCCCAGCGGGTTTGTGGCGGTACTGGCAGGTTGGATCACCACCGAAGTGGGGCGCCAGCCGTACACGGTGTATGGGCTGATGCGGACATCGGACTCACTCTCACAGGTGGATGCGCCAGCTGTCGCAGCGTCTTTGGTAGCCTTCATCGTAGTGTATTTCACTGTGTTCGGAGCGGGCACGTTCTACATGCTACGCCTCATGGGGAAACCACCTGTCGAAGGTTTCCAGCAACGTCACAAACCCCTTGAAATCTCTATTTTGGCGGAGGCAGCGTAATGCTTGAACTCTCGACAATTTGGGCGGGCATAATTGCTTTTGCCGTTCTGACCTATGTGATCCTGGACGGGTTCGATCTAGGAATTGGGATCCTCTTTCCATTCGCAAAAACCGACAAAGATCGCGATGTCATGATGAACTCGGTCACTCCAGTATGGGACGGGAACGAGACCTGGCTGGTCATGGGAGGCGGAGGTTTGTTTGCCGTTTTCCCGCTTGCTTATTCCGTGGTGATGCCCGCGATCTATATGCCCGTTATCGTCATGCTTCTTGCGCTTGTTTTCCGCGGCGTCGCCTTCGAATACCGGTGGCGAACGGAACGCGGACGCTGGCTATGGGATGTTGCGTTTCACGGTGGGTCAACCGTAGCCGCCCTCTGCCAAGGCATCGCGCTTGGCGTGCTGGTCCAGGGCATCCCGGTCGAAGATCGGCTGTACGCAGGTGGACGTTGGGATTGGTTGACGCCGTTCTCTGTCATGACGGGTGTGGCCTTGGTGATCGGGTACGCATTGCTGGGAGCAACCTGGCTCAACATGAAAACCAAGGGTGAGATACAGCACCAGATGCGTTCCTATGCACGTCCACTGATGCTCATGATGCTTGGGTTGATTGGCCTCGTCAGTCTTTTGACCCCGTTCCAAGATCCGATTTATCTGATCAGATGGTTTTCGTGGCCCGGTGTCGTTTTCTCTGTGTGTGTGCCGGCTGTTGTTGCTCTCCTTGCTTGGATGCTTCATCGCGGCCTGAAGACACAGCGCGACTATCAGCCTTTCTTCTGCGCCATTGCGTTGTTCGTCGTGTGCTTCATTGGCATCGGGATCAGTTTCTACCCCTATATGCTACCCCCAAGCCTCACGATTGCTGAAGCAGCAGCACCGGACAGCAGTTTGGCTTTCGCACTGGTCGGAGCCGTTATTCTACTGCCTGTAGTACTGGCTTACACCGCCTACACGTACTGGGTTTTCCGCGGGAAGATCGATCCAGAGGAGAGCTACCATTGAAACTGCTAAAGCAAGTTTTCTGGTTCGGCACGATCTGGTTCGGCAGCGTCTTGTGCCTTGCCGCTGTCGCTTACTTGATCAGGTTGTTCATCATCTGAAATGGCAAGGATACCAATGCTCGCGCGTCGGCATGTCCAGCTCGCGCAAACATTTGTCCAAGCGTCGAAAGAAACCCCGTTCCAGCTTACCAGATTCCCAATAACACGCGGCTTTCTGGGTCGTCTCAAATTTAACAATTCAAAGGGGCTGTGATGCTCTCTCGTCCAAAATCAATGTCCGTGCAGTGGGATCAGATCGATCCGGCTCTGCCCACTCCACCTAAGCAAAAAAACCGGAGCGACAAACGCTCGTCAGGCAAGTTGCCAAAATTGTTCACCGGGCACCTTGCCGCAGGGCTTGCGACCTTCGTTCTGTTGCCCTTCACCTCGGCCGTTACAGGCACTGTCACGAAAGATCTCTCCCCTATTGTGGACATGTCGCTTGTCCTGCTCTTTGCACTTGTCGTTTTTGCTTCCGCAGCCGCAATAGTACTGAAAGGGTCAACACTGCGAGCCGTCTTCGGGCGAGGATTGGCCACTCTCGGTACAGCGCTTATCATTTCGCCCATAGGGCTCTCGGTCCTGTTCGCATTATACCTGCAAGACTGGTTATCGATCGTAGTAGACACGTCGATCGAGCAGGCGGGAAAAACAGCGATATCCCTGTTTGGTGGTATCTTCGTTGCCAATGCCCTCGCAATGGGATTGGCGTTCGGATGTTTGTCTCTGCTACTTGGAATCAGGCTAATGCAAAATCGTCCAAAACCACTCGTTTCACCTTAGGCGAGTGAACTTCCGCTTTGGGCTCAAAGCAGTCGTTCGCTGCGTTCCGTCTGAATGACCGCTCTGCGGGACCAAGCCGACGTTTACGGCGGCGCTCTATCAAACTGAAAGTGATTGAAAAACGATTCTCTTTAGAAGCCGGATAAAATGACTCCGACCACAACCAATAGCCGCCGCAACCACATCCGCAACCGACGATCTGCTGGCAATGGCGGATGCGGGCTATCCACGTTTCTGCCCAACTCAGGACACATAGACATGGGAACGAGGAGAAAATGCGGGGGTATGAATATGAATACGGCACAATTCAAGAGACTGACAATTGTACTGGCGTTTCCGCTGTTTCTGTGCGGTGTCGCTTTCTACCACACAGTCCTGCCGTCTTCCGGTTTTACTTTCATGATCTGCTCTCCAGATGGGTCGTGCCGCGAGATGCGCTACATGGAGCGTGAAAGAGTCGAAAGCGACCGCAAACACTACCTAGACATCTGGTTTTTCGAACAGAAAGCGCCGGTGGACTTCTACATGGAACCCATCAGCACCGAGGGCAGAATCATCTCCACCACCCCCTTGTTCGGCGTCGACACCGACTTTGAATTTGAAGACCGCATGGCACAACGCCTTCTCGGTCAGGACGCAGCCTTTCTCTTGGGCGGCAACAGGGATGCCCTTTCATCCATTCACGGGCAGGACATCTATCTTCGGTGCAACAACATGTCTTTCGAGCAAGGAGCTGAGGTGATCTCCGCGCGTTGCAGCGGTGACGGGTGGCAAAAGATCGTTCATTTCACGCCGGTCAGCGATCAGACGACTTTCTTTACGAACCTGTATGCGAACATAAAAGCCACCACTCGAGCCAAACAGGCCACTGAAATGGCCATTCAAGTCGCAACTTATTTCAGCGTCTTGCTAATTTACGGCCTACTCTCGGCGGTCACTGCCGCCGCGATTCTCGGCTATAGATACGCGCGGCACGGCGTAGTTTTTCAAGACCTGCCGTGACAGAACACACTCTTGCAGTATGACGGTTAGCCGGCCAACTCGGACGTCCGTATCCCATAGTTCGCTGCGCTTTGAATTAACGTCCGCTTTTCTTTCTGCGGCGCAGCCACGGGCCTTTATGAAAGGTCTGCTGCGTCCGCGAAGGACTGTATGACAGCACTTCCGCTTCGGGCTCGAAGCAACCGTGCGCCCAAATTCGTTGAATGCCTACTTTTGGACAAAGCGGACGTCCAACGGGCTCGTTTGTGAAGGCCCAACAACGATTGTCGGTGTGTGTGATCCCTAATTTTGAAACAACCGTACTGCCAATTCAGAACCGAACACTTAAGTTTGCACCGAGGCCGTGTTCTTGGCCATTGGAGCGAACCGAATAGCCATATCCAGCCGTTAGTCTGGCCAGCTCAGATAATTGATAGCCCAGTCCTAGCCCAAGAACGAAGCCGTTTGCTCCTCGGTTTTGTCCGACTTGTGTAAATGTTCCGAATATGGGGCTTGTAACTGTGATTTCGTGCTCACTGTCTTTGTTGGCAAAGAAGTCATACTCGTAACGAGCAAAGGCAATTGGGGTTAGCACACCATTCTCTGTCAAGAAGTCCCGTTGGTAGTCAACTCCAATGGAAGCGACCAGAGACTCCGCGTTCGCTTTTCCAATCGAGTAATTGAAATCACCACCGCCAGTCTCTGTGCCTGAACCTTGTTGGATACGCCCGTAGTTCAATCCAAAAACCGTAGAAACCCTTCCACCGTTGTCCATGTTAAACAGCTTCCGGGCCTGGACGCCGGCATGAATTCCCTCTTGGTCCAAATCCGATTTTGCCTCGCCTCCCGTAAAGCCATCAACAGAAGGGTTATTCCGTTTGGCGTCAGTTTCACCGAACATGTAACCGATCAGCCCGGAAAACTCCCACGTTCCTGTTGTTGTACGCCCATAGACGCCCACGTGATAGCTATCGGTCGAAAAGTCCTGATCGACTTGATCGTGCTCATCCATGGAGGATGTCCCAAAGCCTGCGTACACTCCGACCACACCTCTATCGGTACTTGCGACATCCGCTCCGACCAAAATAGTGCCGAGCGAATAGTCGAATGTCCCGAGGCCGTTACTTCCATCAACGTCCCCGCTCACATATGCCGTGTCGATCCACCAGCGCCGATCAGAGCAGTCGATTGCGCCACTAGGGCTGCGGACCGTGTCGATGCCACCTGATGCAACGGGTTGATCTTCATTGCTGAAGCCGACCGCTTGATACTTGCGGCAGTCAGCGTGGCTCAGCACTGTGTTGGTTATCAGGTCTAGTTGTTCAAGCCCAACGGTCAGGTTGGATGAATAGGGTTCGGCGTGCACACGATTAAACCCAGCCAACCCTGAATTGGTAAGCGTGTTAACGGCATTGCCCAAGGTTGAGCCGTTGGACAGACTGGTTCCGGGTGACATGATTGTGGTGTTGGCCACCGCACCAGCGAGATTGCTGGCATTTGGCGAATTGGTAACTGCGGGGTTCTGGGGTAAGCTTGAGACAGGTTGAGCGGTGAATGCGATATCAATCTGACCATCTGTAGTCGGCGTGTTTGAGATACTCAGACTGGAAAGAGCAGGCAGCGATCCCCCAGCGACAAGAGTCGGGGAGTTTCCATCAAAACTCGAAGCTTGAAAAACCGTGTAGTCGTTGCCAGCAACATAGTCCTGCGCAGTCAGGCCGGGACGAGCGGCTTCGACTTGTATGGTAGCGCTGTTAATCCCTGTTACCGGCCCGCTGGATGAAACCAAGTCAGCCTTCTGTCCGGCCGTCGGATCGACTTCACTTAAGAGCCTTGACCCGGTTTCGAAGGCGATTCCGCCACTATTGTCGAGTGTACCAATTGAAAAGCCCGGCGAAAGCACCCCCCCGTTCTTAACCTTGAAGTTGAATGCGTTAACGGTTCCCGTTCCGGCCAACGTGCCAAAATTCTCAAAGTTTACGGTGTTTAAACTGCTTGTCGCATCAAGCCGAACAGTCGTGCCAGCCGCTATTGTCATGTCACTGGTTGAAGAAATCGAACTACTCGTCAGTGTGAAATCAGAAGCCTCAGTAACCCGGGTCTGGATATAGTAGGCTCCGAAAACCACTTCGGTGGCCCCCATAACAGTCAAATTGTCGTAGGTTAACGGTCGGTCTGACTGGAAGTAAACTTCAGTGGGGTCAATATTCGCGCCGTTGAATGGAGCGAACGTCATTGATCTGCCAGAACCAATCGAAGTTCCAATCAGGTTCACCCTGAGCTTCCCGTTGATGTTTGTTGCTAAGGCTCTCCGGGAAACAAAGTCTCCGCTACCCGCCGCGACATCAACGTTCAGAAGAGTTAATACTGAAGCATTACTTGGAACAGTATTTTGGCCAGGAACATACAGTTCGATTTCACCAGTGGACGTGATTGAGGAGTTTCCAATTGTAAGTCCAGTAATGGGTCCGTTTGGAATCGGTAGGCACGTACGTTCCGTAGTTGAAATTGTTTGATTAACGCGAGTGCTCTGAGATCCTGATGAATACTCAATTCGAGGAGAACCCAATTCTACGCAACCCTGTGCGGTTTGGGCTTGTGCGTGGTCCACCACCAACACATAAACCAAGACTCCCAGCGTTAACTTAATGAAAACTGGGCACTGAGCATATAGTGCAGCAAGTGCCGGGCCTTTTGTTTCCATCAGCTTCCTCCTCTTACTCCATAAGCGAGAGTACACCCACTTGTGATACACGGTAAGATTTTTGGAGTGCTCAAGAAAAGTAAAACGATTGACTGCGTTATATATATCCCGACATCAGAACATAGTAAGAACATCTATTTCTTTGCAGAAGCTTCTCCCTTATGATTTCGATAAAATCTGGAGAAGCAAATGGGCGGTATTGGAAGTGGTAGGCACTGGCATTGGGGAGCAAAGAACACGACT
>NZ_JBQFXN010000019.1:0-18042 GCF_056540885.1 Ruegeria sp. AL12
CGCCGCGCAACGCGCGGCGCCGGGCCCAACCGGAGGAGATGTTTCGCAAGAAATATCGACGACGGGCAGGAGCACCCCACCGTCAGTCGCCCAATTTGGCGTGGATTTCATCCAGATCGATTTCACCGATCGGCATCTTGTTCGCCGGGTTTTCGAAGTCGTATTTGAACAGCTCGAAATCCTGCTTGTAGATCTCGTAGACCAGATGCATTGACAGATCGTCAAAGTAGTCCTCGACCGG
This sequence comes from Ruegeria sp. AL12, assembly GCF_056540885.1. NCBI lineage: Bacteria > Pseudomonadati > Pseudomonadota > Alphaproteobacteria > Rhodobacterales > Roseobacteraceae > Ruegeria > Ruegeria sp. AL12. The sequence continues at coordinate 242 of NZ_JBQFXN010000019.1, forward strand.
ATGCGCACGTTTTGGCCCGTGCCCTTCGGATTCATTGAACCGTGGAATCTCGGACAAATTGACCGGGTGCTTCAGCTCGACATTGTCTAGAACATCCTGCATCCCGTCATTGAACGCTTCTGTCCAGAATATCCGGTCATAATGACCGCCGTTCACGATGAAAGTGGACACGTGGCCTGACATCGCAGACCAGTGAATGTCCGGGTCCATCGGGCGCCGCCACCGGATCGTATCACGCGCAAACAGCAGAAACCGGCGGAAGCTGGCGATCTGGTCAAACTCTCCCTTGCCGTCGTCGCCGCCCACTTCGATCCCGTAGTTATAGATCAGCGTCGGCACCAGATTGCCGCGGTATCTCTTGCCGTTGCGCTGAATGCCACAGATCTTGTCAAAGAATGAGCTGAGGATGCGGGTGTAGGGATTGCGCACGCAAGTGAACGAATAGGACGCGTGATTGCGCACATTGTTCGAGATCAGCTCCTGGCTCTGATCAAATGCCCATTTGTGCATGCCGTCCTTGGCATCATGGATGTCACCGTCGAAGAACTGACCATGATCCGAGAAATACATGATCTGACCAATGGTCGAGCAGGCACATTTGGGCACCACGCGGTACACCATGCTTTCGCTCTCGGTCATCCAGGTACCGGGAAACCCCATCTGCTGCGCCTCCTCCGCTGGCCAGGTCTCGATGCGATACGCCAGCTTTTGGTTACAAAGAACCAAAATTATTCTGTTTATTCAATCGTTCATCCTCAGTATCACGGTTCAAATCAGGCAGAAACGGATATTGCGTAATCTCAATGGCAAAAGTCGCCTATATATTGCTGTGTCACAAGGACCCTGAAGCCATCATTGCACAGGCCGAACAACTTACAGCTGTCGGCGATTGCATGGCCATCCATTTTGACGCCAGCGCCAGCGCCAAAGCCTATGAGCGCATTCGTTCCGCACTGGATCAGAACCCCAATGTGACCTTTGCAAGAAAACGCGTCAGATGCGGCTGGGGAGAATGGTCGCTGGTCCGGGCCACGCTGAACGCCCTGGAAGCCGCCGTGGAAAATTTCCCCCGCGCCACACATTTCTACATGCTTTCGGGTGACTGCATGGCGATCAAAACCGCTGAATACACGCACCGTTACCTCGACGATCACGACAAGGATTTCATCGAAAGTCACGATTTCTTTGAAAGCAACTGGATCAAGACCGGCATGAAGGAAGACCGGCTGATCTATCGCCACTACTTCAACGAGCGCACGCAGTCCAAGCGGTTCTATGCCGCCTATGAATTGCAAAAGCGCCTCGGTCTGACGCGGGACATCCCCCAGGACATTCAGATGATGATCGGCAGCCAATGGTGGTGCCTGCGTCGCAGAACCGTCGAAATGATTCTGGAATTCCTGCGTCAGCGCCGGGATGTGATCCGTTTTTTTTCGACCACGTGGATCCCTGATGAAACCTTCTTTCAGACGCTGGTGCGTCACCTGATCCCAAAAAACGAGATTGAAAACCGAACGCCGACATTCCTGATGTTCTCGGACTATGGAATGCCGGTCACGTTCTACAATGACCACTATGACATGTTGCTGGGCCAGGATTATCTGTTCGCCCGCAAGATCAGCGCCGAGGCGCATGAGTTGAAGGCCCGGCTCGGCTCGCTCTATGCAAGTGAGGGTGTCGATTTCCCGATCTCGAACGAGGGGCGCAATCTGTACGCGTTTCTCACCGGTCGCGGGCGTATCGGCCGCCGGTTCGGACAACGCTTCTGGGAAGCCGGAAGCGTACTCGGCCCGGAACGGGAACTGTTCGTGATCGTCTGCAAGAAATGGCATGTCGCCAAACGTCTCGTCGATCAGATCGCATCTGAAACGGGTATTCCTTGCGTAGAATACCTGTTCAACGAAGAAAATACGTTGCTGCCGGACCTGGGCGGGATCGAATCCACACTGACCAAGCGCTCTCGTCACCGGCGCGCCGTTCTGCGCCTGTTGTTCGACAGTTTCGGGTCGGATCAGCTGGTGCTGTGCCTTGACCCGGCCAATCTTGACACGCTCGAGGATTTCTGCGGCGACCAGGCCAAAACCCACGTGCTTGAGATCGAATGCGAATACTCGGACGACTATCTGATCGGCCACGCGCGTCGCGTCGGGCTGGCCGGAGACAACAGCCCAACGGAAACCGTTGCTTCCTTGCTGCCGACCCTTCGCAACGATCTGGGCTATGAATCCGAACGGATCCGCGCCGCCCGGCTGGACAATTACCTGCGCCTGCGGGAAACGGCCCCGCGCGTCGACAATGAAGCGGTTATTGCCAAGTTTCTTGGGGTTGGTGAAGACAAAGCCCAAGCCATCATGCAGTTGGATTACCTTTTCCTCGACTGATCCCCAAAGCCCTTCACAGATTGTCTGCCCGAAGGCAGACACCTTTGACCCGCGCAATCCAAATCACCGATGGCAGGTGTTCTGCCACGCAAGGCAGCAGCCGCCGCTGCAACTGCACTCGTGATTTTTATTCAAATATCGGATACTGTGCAGCCAATTGGGCCATTTTGTTCATACTTTTTCATCAGCAACACGGCCCTTGCCAGGATCAAGCACGGAAAGCAGGCAGGTCTTTTATTCTGAATGACCGGTGTCCGAGCTTCGAAGAACCAGAGGCACTGGCTGACCGAAGATTGAAATATTGCAACGCAACTCCGGGGGGACAAAGTTGTGACCATAGATCAAATTTCCAAATCCAGACCTTACACCCCAAGCGACGCAGACTGGAAGATGATATATGATGTCCTTCCGGGCAAGGCTCAGATCGCCGACCCAGCCGTCATTAACCCACAATTCGAATGTATCGAGGTGACCGGAAACGCGGTTCTGCCAGCGAACGGCATGTATATCGTGCTGCGTGGCGTGGTTCAGCTGCGCCAGAACGGGAACCCATTGGCCAGCGCGGATGTCGGTGATTACTTCTATGAAGAACACCTTCAGATCTCGGATATCCCTGTCAGCCTTGAAGCGCTTGCGCTGGATGGAACCCGGTTGGCGTATCTGTCCAGCCAGAACTGGCTTCAGACACCAGAGAGCGTCCGGCAACCCTGTTTTGCAACGATGTTTGGTGATCTGGTCAGCGTTCAGTTGCAGAATTTTCAGCAGCCAATCAATTGTTGCAGTGTCACGGCGGCCGCTCTCAGCATGTCGGCGCTGGGGTTCAGCTGCGAAGTGAATGACATCTTCCGCGAATGCGCATTGCCCTCGTCCTTTGTCGTGAACGACGGAATCTCGCTGGGCGAGCTTTTTGACGTCGCCTGCACCTACATTCACACGCAGGGGCTGCGCGAGAGGGTTCAGGTTCAGGCCTATTTCATGGACGCAGACACAACCAGTGTGCCGCTGCTGCTTGAGGCGATCGACGAATCCAACCGGCTGGGCGGCGACAACGACATTCTGGTGGCGAATTTCCAGGTCGGTCTGGCCCATGGCAAACAGAACATGCCCGGCGGCCATTTTGCCGTCATCGCCAAGTGCAATCCAAGCACGGGGCTGGTGCATATGATGGATGTGCATCCTGAGAAATACGGCAAGCTTTGGGTGACAACCGTCGAACGGTTGTGGCAAGCCATGTCGGATCGTGACGGAACCTCGATGCGGTCCCGCGGCCTTTTGCGGTTTTCGGCACGGGCCGCCGTCAAGACGCACCTGAAGACCTTCAAGCAGCGGTGCAATTACGTCGACAGCACACGTTACCTGGCGAAAGATCCCAAGAAACGCCGCAACCTGTTCCGCCGGGCAACGCCCAACATGAACTCGATCGGCGTTTTGGTGGAAAGCCTGGCCATTCACGGCGACTACAGGGTGGACGAGGACGAGTTGCTGCGGGCGGCCCAGGTGTCGTTCACGGATACTGTCCGCCGGGTCGCCACCGCCAAAGACATGCATGACATGGTCGAAAAGTATATCAGACAATCCGAGAACCTGCATCTGAGCAGTTCGTTCCAGAGCTTTGAGACCCGCGACGACAAATCAATCCAAACCCCCGAAGACTGGTTCAAGGCGCAGTTGAAAAGCCTGACCCCCGACAGCAATCGCCACCTGATGATCAACATCGACTTCAATCGCGTCACCGGGATCGAGGCGATCCGCCCGCCGGACAACGTGTTCCGGGAAACTGCGTTGCTCGAAGAGTTCTGGTGCCTGTGCATAGACTATGACGAGGATGAAGACGTTGTGACCATAGTCGATATGAGTCCGGCAACCTCGCAGGTCTGGCAAGCGCCGCGGGGCAACATTTTCCGTGGTCTGCGGGATCTCGAAGACCCTGCATTGTTGGTGATCGAAGAGGTCGAGCCGCCCGAGAACCCAAGCGATGTTGCCAGCATCATCAAGCACAATACGATGGTTCTGTTCTACGAGGACGAGGACCCGTGGTCCTATATGCTGCGCAGCATTCTTTCGAATATCGGGGCAACGACCGTCAAGCAGATCGACGTGGGCGGGCGCGATCCCAATATGATCAGGATGCGGAGGCAACTGGTGACGCTGGGGGAAAGACCGGACGTGCCGTATTTGTTTTTCAAAGGGAAATGCATCAGCAAAAGTGAAAAGCTGGAAGACATCGTAGACATGATCCAGGCCGGTGAATTGCAGGCCAGGATGCGCAAGGAAGGGCTGCCGGTATCCGAACTGAATGAAACCCCAAGCCTTGAGAAGAACCCATTCGGCTACCCCAAGGGGGTGATGAATCAAGTGAACGCCGGAAAGCGAAACGTATTGCTCTGCGCCTGCGGGTCGTCGGCGGCGGACAAGATCCCCGAGCTTGTCGAACGTATTGTCGACGCGGGGCATAACGTGAAACTGATCCCGTCTGTTTCGGCCGAGAAATTCTTTCGGGATTTCGGCGCCGAACGGATCGACGCCAAGATCACCCACAATGACTATTACCGCGACGATGACGAGTGGAATTTTCGCTATTTGAATTTCGACATGCCGGTGCGCGCCTCGCATCTGGCACTGTGTGACTGGGCAGATTGCGTCATCGTGGCCCCCATCACCTGCAACACGATGGGTAAAGTTGCCAATGGCATCGCCGACAATCTTTTGACCTCGGTCTTCGTGGCTTGGCAATACCAGAAGAAACCTGTGATCCTCTGCCCCGCGTGCAATACGAATATGTGGAACAATATCACCACGCAGAACAACGTCGACAAGCTCAAGACGCTTGGGGTCGATTTCGTCGGACCGCGCGAAGGTCGCCTGTCGAACGGCCGGATGGGCATCGGCATGATGGCAACGCCGGACCAGATCATGGAAGCTTTGGCGGATGCGTTCGAGGAATTGGACGACCAGAAGTATCGCGTCTGCAAATGGGCGCGCGAGGCCGCTGCCGCCGATGACATCAACGAATGGAAGCGCGTGTTCCGTGCCATCGACGAAGGGGTCGTGGGCGTCAACATCGTGGACGAGGCCCATGGAGATTCACTGTTGCACTATGCAGCGGGCGGTGAAGGCGAACTGGGCGAAAGCGGCCATGATCTGGGCAAGCCGGATTATGAGGCCGCCCAGGACCTGATCGACAGGGATATCGACGTCAACATTGTCAACGATCACGGGTTCACCGCCTTGCATGTGGCGGTGATGAACAAGGCACCGAAGATGGTGGAAATCCTGCTGCGGGCTGAAGACATGGATGCGACCTCGTGCATCGAGTTCGTTCAGGGCATGCAGATCGAACCGGAAATCCGTTCCATGCTGGACGCCTGGGCGCAAGATCACAACCTGAAGATGTCAGACCCCGAACAGGGGCGTGACGAAAGCTTCGTGGCGGTGAACGAACCCTCTTACCTGTATTTCACCTATGGATCACTGAAGCAGGGGTTCCCCAATCATGACGCACACAGCGCGGTCCTGAATGAATTCGTGGGAACGGCGCGCACCCGGCAACCAATGCCCCTGATCATCCCGAAGGAACCATTCTGCGACAATCCCAACTGTGGGTATCTGCATCGCATGGCAACCCTTGTGGATCAGCAGGGGATGGGCAAGCAAGTGGGTGGAGAGGTCTACCGTGTCACCGAATCCGGTCTCCGCGAACTGGACAGGCTGGAAGGGTATCACGGCCCCGGCTCACCCGAGAATGTCTATGTGCGCAAGAAAATCAACGTCGTCATCGACGGGGCAATGAAACCCGCATATGCCTATGTGATCGCGGATCCGGAAAAATACCTGAAAAGCTGGCGCGAGGGTACATCCGAAGTGGTGAGCGACTACACGCTGGATATGGCGCAGGGCGAACCCAAACCCGGGTTTGAACCCGTGGCCTAACACTCCCGCGTGCTGATCGGTGGGGGTTCCGCGCTGTCCTTGATGCTGAGGTTATAGGCCGTGATCGCCACCATGCACAGCAGCACGAAGGGCCAGAAACCGGCTTTTGGAATCAGGTTGTCCCGATAATGGATGATCCGCAGCGACGGCACCGCCTCTGACGCGAAAAGATACGTGTTGATCGAAACTGCCAACAGCATGAAATACATCAGGAAAAAGAACGACTCCATATAGATCACGGGCGATCCGGCGAATCCTTCGCGCAGTTGCACATGGGCCAGCAGGATCACGAAGAACAGAACCGAACAGGTGCCGATCACGCTGGACGTGCTGAAGTCATGCCGCTCTACCAGACCCTCGCGGCGCGTGACGGTCATGACCGCACCGAACAGCAGCATCACCACGACCAGCAACGGGATCATGTGAACGATGAACGCGTTTGCAAAATTGCGTTTGATGACGAAGTTGTAATGCAACTCGGGCGTGTTGGTCTGGTAAGCGTTCTGCCGGATGCCCAGCGTCGTATCCAGTTTCGACAGCTTGTAGTCGAAATAGGTGTTTTCTCGCTCCCACGTGCCCATCACGATCCGGTTGTCGATCCCGAAAATGTCATCCGGTCCGGTTGCCGGATAAGCCTCGAAATCAGGAACCAGCGCGATATTGACCTCGAAAGAAGCGGGCGAGAACCGCACCCAAACCGTTTTGTGATCGAAGGGATAGCTGGTGTAGTCGAAGCTCTGACGCAGGGTTTGTTCAAAATACCAACCAATCAAGACGCCGTCGGGTTGTGACAAGCGGTATGCCTCTTCAACAAGGCCGCTTGCCGTATCGACCGCTTCGGGCAGAAGAAATCCAACCTCACCTTCGGCGGGAAGGATCGCATCATGTTCCTTTTCCTTGTAGTGCTGCCAGATATAGCCGGTAAGCCGCACGTCACTGGCGCCCAGAAAGCTGAACGACTTTATGAAAATCCCCGTTCTCAAACGATAGTCCGGCGCCACGTCCATTCTGCACAGATACGCATCTACCGAAGCCTGATCGGGCAGCTGCGTCAGGTCTTCCTCGAAATGGTTCAGTTCGATCCAAAGCTTGAGCAACAAGGCGGCCAACCCAAAGGTCAGCAGGCCAGAGATAAGCCAAACCTTTTTTTCGACGCTCATTCAGCCTCCTGCCTTGCCGCCTAACCCGTCAGAAAATCCGCGCGGCCCAGCAAAGATTGGGTAATGCCCATCGTGGCAAAATGCTCGGTCATACCGGCAAAACCGCTATGCTGTGACGGTGGAATATTCTGCCTTCCGCTCTCGGCCAACAGCCGCGTTTGACGAATGGACAGGTCAACCATCGGCAACGGCTCGTTCCTGGTGAACGCGGCAAGGTCATCCGCATACTCCATTGCGGCATCCCAATCACCACGCGCCAGCATGACGGCGCTGGCATCGGGGAAAAAGTGCAGATGGCTGTGGCCGACACATCCCTCGGCGATGATCTCGGACCCCAGTTTCAAAAGGCGTGTTTGCTCATCCGGGTCCGTTTCGGCCATCGCCAGTGCTGACAGGGCCTTGGGTCCAACAAAGTTCCGGCCATGTTCAAGCGCGATTTCGACTGCTCGCAGACCGGTTTCACGTGCGCGCCCGACCTGGCCGGCATAAACCTGCGTTCTGGCCAGATGTTCCAACGCCTGCGCTTCAAGGCGTTTTGCGCCCACGCGCTCGGCAATTTCGGCAGAGACGCCAAAGGCTTCAAGCGCACGGTCGAGGCTGCCCAGAAAGGTTTCGGCCACACCAAGACATGTTTGCGCGACACATTCCGGAACGAAGGCGAAATAGGTCTGCGAGATTTCAATCGCCTCATTGGCATCTGCTCGGCCCTGCCCGACATCCCCAGCATAGCTGCGCGCCACGCTGAGATTGTGCAGATTGGCCGCAAGGTCGCGAACCAGCCCTTTTTCGCGCGCCCGTTCAGCGGCTTGGGTATAGAACCCCGCCGCCGTCTTCATCGAGGCCTTCATGAAATTGGCGTCGCCAAACCCACTCAGCGCCCCAACTTCAAGGCGCGGGGATTCCAGCTTGCGGGCAAGCAAGAGCGCCCGCTCGTTGGCCTTCAGCGCTTCTTTGTTCCGTCCCAGCGGGAAATAGACGTTGCCGCGCACATAGCTTATCTGGGCCTCATCTTCCTCGGACCCGCAGCGCTGTGCTGCTGCCTCGGCCGTGTCGAGCGCTTCCAGCGCGTCCTGATACAGGCTTGCTTGCCGCGCCGCCTGCGCAAGCCCGATATGGGCCCGGGCGATTTGCTCGTCTGTTTCAGCCAAACCGGCGGCGTCTTTGAACTCGTCCAAAGCTTCGTTTGACAACCCCTGCAACCGATGGGTTTCGCCCCGCGCGCACAGCAGGTCAAATCGGACACCCGCCGGGGACGGCAATTCCAAAGCACGCTCGATCAGCGGACTGGCATCGTCGAACCGGAAGGCCTGAATCAATTTGTCAGCTGCTTCCAGATAGGCTTGTGCCGCGTTATTGGCCCCGGCCCGGTCCAGATGCTGGGCACGCAAGGTTGCATCCTTGTCTTCGAACCACTGAGCCGCCTGCCGGTGCAGACGGGCGCGTTCGGATTTGACCAATGTTGCATAGGACCCGTCCCGGATCAGCGCGTGGGTAAACATGAAATCGGGCCCTGCCTCTCGGATCAACGCCGAGCGGATCAGGTTGCTTGTGTCCAGATGCCCTTCGCCCAGAATGAAATTCAGAACTTCGGGCGAGAAGCGTTGACCCAGAACCGATGCGGCCTGAATGGCGGTTCGGCTGGCGCGATCCAGCGCATCCAATCGCGACTGAACGATACCCTGAATACTGCCCGGCACAGTTTCCTGTTTGAGCACATCCGTGTTTCGCAACAGCTGTTCCAGAAACAACGGATTTCCACCGGCGCGCTGGACGCATGTTTCCAGCAAGTCGCGATCGATGGCCCGGAACTCTTCGACCAGTTGCCTGACGTGCTCTTCTCCCATCGGTGCCAGTTCCAGTTTTGACACCAGCGCGCCATCCGTGGCCATCTGCCAGTCTCTGTCGATCGGATCGCCCTCGGCCCGGCTGGTCATCATCAACACACAGGGCGTGTTCCGCGTCACCGCGGCGATATGAGAACACGCCGCCAGGATGTCGGGCGTTGCCCAGTGGATGTCTTCAATCTGAATGAGCAGGGGCGATTCCCGACTGCTGGCGGAAAGCAGCTCCTCCAGCACCTGACGCCGCCCCCGCAGACGGGTCTTGTTGTCCATCACCGCATAGACCTCGGCCAGGCCCGGATCCTGCTCGAGTTCAAGCAAAGCATTGAGATGCGCAGCGTTGGAAGGGCTGACCCAGCCTTTGGCAATGGCCTCTTTAGCAACGGCCGCCCCGGTTTCCGTCCCGTCCGACGCTTCAAGCCCCAGAATGCTGCGTGCAACGGTCTGAATGGCTGAATGACCTTCGCGCGCGCCGAAATCCATCACAACGCCGTTGTGGATCGTGTAGGACAGGCTTGTCGCCAGTTCCGCCACTTGCTCGGACAGATGGGTTTTTCCAATTCCGGGTTCGCCCAGAACGATATGCACTTCACCTTTTCCATGGCGTTGGCATCGGTCGAACGTGGCCGAGAAAATCGACATCTCGCGCTCGCGCCCGATGAATTTGTGCCGTCTGGTCCGAATGTTCCTGGCCAGCCGGTCCAGACGCCAGACCTCAACCGGCTCGTTCAACCCCTTGATCGCCTTGACCCCGATGGATTCGCCAACGAACAACGGGCCCAGCGCGCGTTGAATGTCATGTGAGACCAGAGTCTCGCCGCCCCCTGAGATATCTGTCAGCCGAGACGCCAGATTCACCCCATCCCCTGTCACTGTATATTCCGTGTGCGACTGGCTGCCTGTCGTACTGGCGATGACCTGACCCGAAGAGATACCGATATGGCAGGACAGTGGCGGTGATAACGTCGGAAGAACCGCATGAATTTCAGCTGCGGCCCGTGCTGCCCTTTCCGTGTCATTGGTATGTGAGATCGGCGCTCCGAAAACGGCCATGACCGCATCACCGATATGCTTGTCGATGCGTCCGCCGTATTTTTCGACCACATTGTCCACTTTGCTGAAGAACTGGTTGAGCAGCGCGTGCAGATCCTCGGCATCCAGCTTGCTGGACATTTTCGTGAACCCGGTCAGGTCCGCAAACATCACCGTGACCTGCCGCCGCGCAGGTTCGTGCGGCGCTGCGGGTTCAGGCTCCGTGGCGATCTGCGAGGAATCAAGTTGCTCGATGGCACGCAAAAGCCGCCGACGATCGCCGACAGCGGTCACACCGATTTCGATCAGATCCTCGGCCGTCAAATCAGGCAGAATGGAAAAGTCGATCTTGTTATCAATGAAGGCCTGCGCGTACTCGTTTAATCCATTTGCGCTCAACCAGCCCCTCAGGTCTTGAGACATATCGCCCCTCTGAAGTCCCCCACTTCAAACGAGAACCTAGCATGGCAGCGGGCGTGAGTCTGCAAAAACCAAATTAATTTGTGATTTTGAGCAGGGTTAATCCCCTTTTGATGCATTCACAGGCTTGAATTTCCAAATCCACTCGAAAGGACAAATGAACGGCAGGCCTCCGAGATTTCTCGGAATCGCGACCTTTCCCGAACGTATAGAAACACCTCGCGCCTGTCCGGCAAATCTGAAATCGGACGAAAGGCGACTGCGTCCGGGATGAATTGCGCGACGGTCTGCGGCAGGACCGTGATCCACTGGCCTGCCCTGACAGTCGTGATCAGGGAATGCGTGTTGTGGATGGTAACCTCGGCCCTGTCCAGAACTTCACGGAAAGGCGCGGACTCGATAAAGTCACACAGGGCGTTTCGCACGAAAGGCTGAGCCACCAGATCGGAAATGGCTGGCGGTTCGGCCCGTGTCATCAGCGGATGATCGGACGCTGCAACCAAGCCGAAGCGGTCCTGAAACAGCGGCTCTGCACTGACCCCATTCAGCGGAAAGTGGCCTGACGCTATCCCGATATCAGACGTGTCGCCGGCAACCGCATCCAGAACCTGCTGCGAATCTCCGTCGCGCAGCTCGATCTTCAGGCCGGGAAAGCGAGACGTCATATGATCCAGCAGGGCAGGAAAGACCAACGCCCCCACGGACGGCACGGATACGATACGGATCAACCCGTGCTCGGCCTGTGCCGCCAGTTCAATATTCTGAACGGCCTGATCGAAATCCCGCACCTGTTTGAGCGCAAGCTCGAGAACTTGCTGACCCAGCGGTGAAAGGTGGTTTTTCCGTTCGCCTTCAAACAGTTTCTTGCCAAGATGCTCTTCGAATTGTTTCAACATCATTGAGACCGCGGATTGCGTGCGGCCCAAACGGCTGGCTGCCTCGGCAAGGTTTCCGGTTTGGGCCACAGTGCAAAAGCACCGCAGCATTTCTATTTTCACGGCCATGCTTCAATCTTTCTGAAGTTTTCTAAAGTTATTTGAGTTTGACTGATATCGCCAGCAAGTTCCATTCTTTCGCAAACTGAAATTTGCGAATTTGGGGCCCGACGTGACCAAACTAAATCTGATTGCCGGCGAATGGCTGGCTGGTGAAAGCGAAATCGAAAACCGCAACCCATCGGATCTGACCGATCTGGTCGGCATGTTCGCGCAGGCCAGTGCTGATCAGCTTGAGACAACGCTGGATCAGGCACGGGCAGCCCAGGTGGAATGGGCGGCTTATGGGCTGGAGCGCAAGCAGGCCGTGCTGAACGCCATCGGCAACGAACTGATGGCCCGCGCCGAGGAGCTCGGTACTCTGCTCAGCCGTGAAGAAGGAAAACCGCTGGCCGAGGGCAAGGGCGAGGTCTACCGCGCCGGTCAGTTCTTCACCTACTATGCGGCCGAATGCCTGCGACAGATCGGTGAGAATGCCGACTCCGTGCGCCCGGACATCGAAATTGATATGCGCCGCGAAGCTGTTGGCGTGGTTGCCATCATCAGCCCGTGGAACTTCCCCACCGCGACGGCCTCGTGGAAGATCGCCCCGGCGCTTTGCTATGGCAACGCGGTTGTGTGGAAGCCCGCCAACATCACCCCTGCCTCGGCCGCGGCCCTGACCGAAATCATAGCGCGGCAAGACATCCCCAAGGGTCTGTTCAGCCTGGTGATGGGCTCGGGCCGTTCCATCGGTCAGCGCCTTGTGGAAAGCCCCAAGGTCAATGCGATTTCCTTCACCGGATCGGTGCCCGTGGGCAAAGGCATTGCCGCCGCGGCGATCCAGAATCTGACCAAGGTGCAGATGGAAATGGGGTCCAAGAACGCGCTGGCCGTCATGGATGATGCCGATCTGGATCTGGCGGTGACGCTGGCGCTGGGCGGGGCATTCGGCGGCACCGGTCAGAAGTGCACGGCTTCGTCGCGTCTGGTCGTCCACGCCGGTATCCATGATGCCTTCGTCGAAAAGCTTGTGGCCGGTGCGCAGGCCATCAAGGTCGGCCACGCGCTGGAGGACGGGGTTCAGATGGGTCCGGTCGTCAGCCAGCAGCAGTTGAATGAAAACCTTGCCTATGTCGAACTGGGCAAAACCGAAGGCGCCGAGCTGGCCTGTGGCGGTCAGCGGCTGGAGATGCCCCATGACGGTTTCTACATGTCGCCGGGCGTGTTCCTGAACACCACCAACGACATGCGCATCAACCGCGAAGAAATGTTCGCACCGCTGACCAGCGTCATCAAGGTCGGCAGCTATGACGAGGCGCTGAGCGTTGTGAACGACACCAATTTCGGCCTGACCTCGGGCATCGTGACCAAATCGCTGGCCCGTGCCACCCATTTCCGCCGCAACGCGCGCACCGGGGTGGTGACGGTGAACCTGCCCACCGCGGGTACCGACTACCACGTGCCTTTCGGTGGCCGCGGCGACAGCTCGTACGGACCCCGCGAACAGGGAAAGGCGGCGGCTGAATTCTACACGACCGTCAAAACCGCCTATATCAGCGCAGGCCCTGTCTGATGCGGATTGATGGCCTGCAATATGCCAACTGGTCGGAAAAGATCTTCCGCCAGTTGCGCGAAGGGGGCGTGGATGCGATCCACGTCACCATCGCATATCATGAGAATTTCCGCGAAACGGTACTGAATTTCGAGAAATGGAACCGCTGGTTCGAGCAATACCCGGATCTGATCATGAAAGGCCGGTGGGCCAGCGATATCGACACGGCCCGTAAAACGGACCGAACCGCCGTGTTTTTCGGGTTTCAGAACCCGTCGCCCATTGAAGACGATATCGGGCTGGTCGAAATCCTGCACGATCTGGGCGCGCGGTTCATGCAACTGACCTACAACAACCAATCCCTGCTGGCGACCGGTTGCTACGAGGCCGAAGACACCGGCATCACCCGCATGGGCAAGCAGGTCATCAAAGAGATGAACCGTGTGGGCCTTGTGGTCGACATGAGCCATTCGGCGGACCGCTCCACGATCGAGGCGGCTGAAATCTCGGACCGGCCCATCGCGATTACACATGCCAATCCGCACGAATGGTCCCCGGCCCTGCGCAACAAGCGCGATGACGTCATCCGCGCGGTAACGGAAAAAGGTGGGATGCTGGGCTTTTCGGTCTACCCTCACCACCTGAAGGACAAGTCCGATTGCACGCTGGAGAGCTTCTGCGAAATGATCGCCCGCACCGCCGACAGATACGGGGCCGAACATCTGGGGATCGGCACCGACCTGTGTCAGGATCAGCCCGACAGCGTCGTGGAATGGATGCGTGTGGGGCGTTGGACAAAAGAGATCGACTATGGCGAAGGCTCGGCCTCGGCTCCGGGATTCCCACCGATGCCGGGTTGGTTTCAGGACAACCGAGGTTTTGGCAACATCGAGAAAGGGTTACGCGCGACCGGCCTGAACGATGACGAAGTGGCCGGGATCATGGGTAGGAACTGGTATCGGTTCTTTGCCGAGAACTTCGTCCCACAAAGGTAACCAAATGGAACCACACGCGCAGACAGAGATCGCCAGACGTGACCCATCCACGGTCATGCGGCTGTCACGTTTGGGATCGTTGCACCAATGTCGGCTCAGCTTTATGCGGCAGCTGACGCGTCGCATGGCCGAAGAAAACTGGAGCTTTTCGCGCCCCGCGTTCGAAATTGACAACAAGGGTGTGGGCCATGCGGTCTATACCGCGCAAGGCCCCGATCGGGCCTATTCGCTGGTCGCCTTTGCCCATGACCTGCCACCCGATCAACGATCGGACCGGGTGATTGCCGAGGCTTGGGATGCCACCTTTACCTTGTTTGACGGCATTCCAACGGCGGACGATATCGACCGTCTGTCGCAGAATGTTCCGTTGCAAGAAGCCGGACGCGTCAGCGAAGCCGAACTGTCCCTGTCGCGGGCGAACCGTTCTGTGCGGCTTTGGGCTCATGTGGTGGATCAGCTTGCTGCGGGACGGCAACCCGACCTCGAACAGATATACAAGGTCGGCTATCTGATGCGGACCACGGCCGTTTATGGTTCGGGCAAATTCGGCGCGGCGGACCGCGAAAAGACAGCCGGCCGGTCCGAAGTCAGCGGTCCGTTCCAGATCGAGATGCTGTCAGTCTATCTGACCCGCGCCTTTGTGCGCGATCTGGTACAGCACATGGCATGGGTCAAAGGCCGAGACCAGACCGCAGAGCTTGATCCGGACATCGCGCGCTGGCTGGGTATCGGGAATTCGACCGGCCTGGGTATGGCACCGTTCATCGTCAATCACCCGGTACTGTTCAACAACTGGATCATGGTGCGCGAGGAGGCGATCTCGCGCGTTCGGTCCATTGATGTGGCTTCGGCGGATGAGGCACGTGTCTTTCGCGATGTCTTTGCACGCTGCAAACAGTCAATCGCCTGGTGGCGATCTGAACACCCGGTGCAGATGGAAAAGCTGGCGGCGCTGGATTCGGATCTGCAAGAAATCGAAAAATACCTGGCCAAGGATGATCTGACACAGGATCACCCCTGGAACCGTCTGATCCTTTGGTCCGAAACCGCGCTGACCGAAGAAGGTCAGGAGCTGCTGGCCTCTTTGATCCTTGAACCTTACGGCGCGCTTGTTGACGGGCTTGCGAGCTGCATGGCAGACACCAACGCCTCTGCACAGGTGATTGATGGGACAATGCCGGTATCAGCGGTGCGTGCGTTGATCCGGAACAGCTTTGATTGGGCTTTGAACCTTGATTGGGCCGCCGCCGAAAACTGCGCGCGGGCCTGGTACGTGTCCGAAGAAAAGCTGGAACCCCGGCTGGGGGAGCGGTTCGAAGAGCCGATCTCGGATTATGAACAACCTCTTGCACCGGCGCGGGATGCAACCCTGGCTTTCGAAGCGTTGCAGAACTGGCCTGATGACGCTCCAATAGCAGAGTTTCTGTTGCGCCATCCGGAACACCGCCACAGCGTGCGCCGCGCGCAAATCAGCCGTATCGCTCCCTACGGTGAAATTCGAGACAACACGATCAGCGCGCAGGTGATGCCCATTGATATGCTGCGCGCCAAACTGTCCTTCTTTGGGGCGACGCATTTCGACCCACGTTCGGATCGGTGGGTGCGTATCTGCATGTATGCGGGCGCGCCCTACCCGGAAGAGCTGAACACCGCGAACGCCGATCTTTGGGTTTATCCGGAGGTTGCGCAATGACCTTCTCGTTGAACGAAGTGGAAGCCACCGCCAAACGCGCAACCCGTGGGGCGGGATATGCCTGGGGTGTGGCGGAAGAAGCCGCGAAAGCAACCCGATGGCTGTGCGTCCAGGGGTTTGACGGGCCTGCGATCCTGGCCCAGTTGCTTGAGCAGGAATTTGCGCCGCAACTGGAACATCACATCCCAGAGGCCAGGGACGGCATGTGGACCGGCGCCCGGGATCTGTGTCCCCTTATGACCGGATCGGCATTATCCGATTTCCCGAACGCCCTGTCGCAGGGCAAAGTTCTGATTTCCAGTGTTGCCGCACCTCTTCTGTTGCTGCCCTTTGTCGCCACCATGGCGAAAAAGCTGAAATCGACTTTGGAAATCACATTGGACGGGGTTTCAGCGACCACTGATGGTGTTCATCTCAGCTGTGGCGATTTCGGAATGGAGAGGGCAAACCGGGTCGGGATAACCGAAACCGGCCGCATCAGGCCCACCCGTTCCTTGCACAGCCGCGCTGACCCGGATCCGGGGGCGTGGCAATTCCTCAACACTGTGGCGCATCGCACCTATGCCCCCGCAACCGAAGAATCCCGGCTGCTTGGCGCTGGTTCAGGCTTGTCAGACAACGATTGAAGGACCACCCGATGACCGAAACCAGAACCCTCTCGCTTGCCGAAATCGAAGAGCTGTCATTCAATGCGCTGGTTACGGCCGGCACAAGCGAAGAAAACGCACGCCCTTTGGCTGTTGCCACAGCCGCGACCGAGGCAGACGGCGTGGCCAGCCATGGGCTGGCGTATATCCCGATCTATTGCGAGCATGTTCAATGCGGCAAGGTCGACGGTCAGGCAAAACCTGCCCTTGAAACCCCGCGTCCGGGCCTCATCCGCGTCGATGCCAAAACCGGGTTTGCACATTCGGCCATTGATCTGGGTTTCGAGGCGCTGATCCCTGCGGCACAGGAACAGGGCATCGCCGCATTGGCGATTACAAACAGCTACAATTGCGGTGTGCTGGGCTATCACACGTATCGGCTGGCCCAGGCAGGGCTGGTCGGATTGGGGTTCACCAATGCGCCAGCATCCATCGCACCTTCGGGCGGATCGAAACCTGTCGTCGGGACCAATCCGTTCTCGATCGCTGCACCGGGAACAGATGGTCAACCCGCACTGCTGATAGATCAGAGCGCCAGCACCATCGCCAAAAGCGAAGTGATGAAGCATGCAAGGGAAGGCAAGGCCATTCCCGTCGGATGGGCGCTGGACGCTGACGGCAACCCTACAACGGATCCTGACGTTGGACTGAAAGGCAGCATGGCCCCCTCGGGCGGCTACAAGGGCGTGGGTGTTGCTTTGCTGACCGAAGTCATGGCCGCAGCCCTTACCGGATCGACACTTGGGTTGAACGCATCGCCTTTTTCCGGAACGGCCGGTGGCCCCCCGAAAACGGGGCAGTTCTTCATTGCGATTGATCCCGTGGCGTCGTCCGCAGGTTTGTTTTCAAACGCCATGGCAACTCTGGTTGAGTCGATCAGATCTCAGGACGGCGCGCATCTGCCAGGTGATGGCCGCCGCAAGAGCCGGCTTTCGTCAAGCAAAGCGGGAGTTGCAGTGAACTCCGCAACCCTGTCAAAGATTGAAGCAATTTTGGGCTCAGGCTAGGTCAGGATTCATAACCAGTAAATTAAGTTTGCTACGAGTGCGATGGCTGATAGGAAGACCTTGGGACAACGGTCGTAGCGTGTCGCCACGCGCCTCCAATCCCTAAGCCTGCCAAACATAATCTCAATGCGGTTTCGCCGCTTGTATCTGCGCTTGTCGTACTCGA
>NZ_JBQFXN010000020.1:0-16944 GCF_056540885.1 Ruegeria sp. AL12
GGTTCGTCAATAAAGATCGCTCATGTCTCCGCTCCGTTCTGGGAGCCGTGAGTCACGCAGCGCAGCTAAAATCAATGCATCCTGAGCCTAGCTATGGGGTATAGTGGTGCAGAACGGAATAGCGTGAAGCATAGAAACGTATTTTAGATATGGTCAGAAAACATGAGTGTTCCGTGGTGCTCCAAGATTTTGGTTTTGGATTTCCCTCAGCGGCACCAGATAAATCCAAGTCAAACGGATTTCGGCCCTCGCAACGTCCGCTGCCCTGCCGACAGGCGCGCTAAGCGCGTTTCTCTCCGATCGAGGCGACACCCAGAACGTCCAGAACTTTTGCTTCGATATGCTCGGCATTCATGCCGGCCACCGCATACATGTCCGCGGGGCTGGCTTGATCGATGAAGATATCAGGCAAAACCATCGAGCGATATTTCAGCCCCCGATCAAATACACCTTCATCCGCCAAAAGTTGAGCGACATGGCTGCCAAAACCGCCAACGGCCCCTTCTTCTATGGTGATCAACGCCTCGTGGCGGGATACCAGATCCAGGATCAGGTCACGGTCAAGAGGTTTGGCAAAACGAGCATCGGCAATCGTGGGCGTTATGCCTTTGGCTGAAAGGGATTCCGCCGCCTTCTGAACCTCTGCCAGACGTGTACCGAATGAAAGCAAAGCCACCCGCGCACCTTCCCGGATAACGCGGCCCTTGCCGATTTCCAGAACCTCGCCGCGTTCGGGCAAGTCCACCCCGACACCTTCGCCGCGCGGATAGCGGAACGCAATGGGGCCTTCGTCATGCGCAGCGGCGGTCGCCACCATGTGCATCAGCTCGGCCTCGTCTGCGGCAGCCATGACGACCATACCGGGCAGGTTGGCCAAATAGGCAATGTCGAACGACCCCGCATGGGTGGCGCCGTCAGCCCCGACCAAACCTGCCCGGTCGATTGCAAAACGTACGGGCAGGCGCTGAATCGCCACGTCATGGACCACCTGGTCGTAACCACGCTGGAGAAAGGTCGAATACATTGCGCAGAACGGCTTCATTCCTCCTGCGGCAAGCGCCGCCGAAAACGTCACGCCGTGCTGTTCGGCAATCGCCACATCAAAGCAACGTGACGGATAGCGCTCGGCGAACAGGTTTAGGCCAGTTCCGTCGGGCATGGCAGCGGTCACGGCGACGATCTTGTCGTCACGCGCGGCCTCATCCACCAGCGCCTTGCCAAATACAGACGTATAAGAGGGCGCGTTTGAAGGCGCCTTCTTTTGCTCCCCTGTAACCACATCGAACTTGGCCGTGGCATGGCCTTTGTCGCGGGCCTGTTCGGCGGGGGCATACCCCTTGCCTTTTTTCGTCAATACATGGATCAGAATCGGCCCGGTTGCCCTTGATTTGACCGTACGCAGAACAGGCAGCAGCTGGTCCATGTCATGGCCATCTATCGGGCCGAGATAGGAAAACCCAAGCTCTTCGAACAGCGTGCCGCCCACCGCCATGCCTTTCAGCATCTCTTTGGCGCGCTTGGCGCCCTCCCGGAACGGCTCGGGCAGCAATGAGACAGCGCCTTTTGCAGCAGCTTTCAGATCGTGAAACGGTTCTTCGGAATAGATACGCGACAAATAGCTGGACAACGCACCAACTGGCGGCGCGATGCTCATCTCGTTGTCGTTCAGAATGACGATCAAACGCTTTTTCAGGTGGCCTGCATTGTTCATCGCCTCAAAGGCCATGCCCGCAGACATCGAACCATCGCCGATCACCGCAATTGCATCGCCCAGCCCTTCGGGCGTTACACCACCCAGATCCCGCGCAACAGCAAAACCCAAAGCAGCGCTGATCGACGTGCTGGAATGCGCAGCGCCAAATGGGTCATAGGGGCTTTCGCTGCGCTTGGTGAAACCACTGAGCCCACCTTTCATGCGCAATGTGCGGATGCGATCACGTCGTTCGGTCAGGATTTTGTGCGGATAACACTGATGACCCACATCCCAGATGATCTTGTCTCGGGGCGTATCAAACACGGCGTGCAAGGCGGTGGTCAGTTCAACAACCCCCAAGCCGGCCCCCAGATGCCCGCCGGTGACGGCAACCGCCGAAATTGTTTCGGCCCGCAACTCCTGTGCGACCTGGTGCAGTTGCGCGTCCGAGAACTGCTTGAGATCCGCAGGGCGGTTCACAAGATCC
Organism: Ruegeria sp. AL12; assembly: GCF_056540885.1. Taxonomy (NCBI): domain Bacteria; kingdom Pseudomonadati; phylum Pseudomonadota; class Alphaproteobacteria; order Rhodobacterales; family Roseobacteraceae; genus Ruegeria; species Ruegeria sp. AL12. The sequence continues at coordinate 2,181 of NZ_JBQFXN010000020.1, forward strand.
AGCAGGGGCGTATTGGGGCGGTCAGACATGTGGCGCGTTCCTGGCTTAGCTGTCCCGGGCAATAACGAAGCGGGCGGCTTCCTTCAAGGTTTCCGCCTTCGGACCAAACCCGTCCAAAGCGGCGCAGGCCTGTTCCACCAGCTCACTTGCGCGGGCTTTGGCAGCAGGCAGCCCCAAAAGCGAAACAAAAGTGGCTTTCCCTGCCTCGGTATCCTTTTGCAATCGCTTGCCCGCCTTTTGGGCATCGCCTTCAATATCAAGGATGTCATCTGCGATCTGAAAAGCAAGACCCATTGCCCGGGCATATCGGCGCAACGGGTCAGGATCGGATCGGGCCATAACAGCGCCAACGCAGGCAGACCACTCGATCAGGGCGCCTGTCTTTCCGGCCTGAAGACGCGTGATTTCGCCCAGCGACAGCGGTTCGGCGGCCGTTTCCGCGGCAATGTCCAGCGCCTGTCCCAGCACCATACCTTGTGCGCCGCTGGCTTTGGCCAGGGTCAGGGCAAGGTCTGCGCGAATGTCTGCTGACCCAACCTGCGAACAGGTGCAAAGTTCAAAAGCAAGCGTCTGAAGGGCATCCCCGGCCAGAACAGCCGTGCCCTCATCCCACTCTACGTGAACGGTGGGCCGCCCGCGGCGCAGGTCATCGTCATCCATGCAGGGCAGGTCGTCATGCACCAGGGAATAAGCGTGCAGCGCCTCTATGGCCGTGGCCGGCCAGATCGCCCGGTCTTCTTCAACACCGTGCAGTCGGGCACTTTCCAATGCCAGAAACCCGCGCAGCCGCTTTCCGCCTCGGGTGGCATATGCCATGGCCCGGGTTACATCCACGTCTGCAAACGCGCCCAAAACCAGATCAAAATGGCTTTGAATGCTGGCAGCATCCTGCGCAAGTCTTTCGGGGAACATTCACATACCTTCGACAGGCGTCGTACCGGTCGGCTGACCACTGGCGTCCAGAGTGATCGCTGCGACTTTTTCTTCCGCGCGCTTCAACTCCTCCTCGCACCGCTTTTTCAGCGCCGCGCCGCGTTCGTACAGCGCAATTGATTGATCCAGCGCGACATCGCCACGTTCCAGCTGGCCGACTACGGCTTCAAGCTCTTTCATCGCCTGTTCGAATGTCATCTGGTCTACGGGGGTCTGGGTCATCGGGCTGCCTTTATCAATTCTTCCACATGGGCGCGTGTGGCCTGGGCCAGTGCGTTCAGATCATACCCGCCTTCCAGAGTCGAGACGATACGACCGTCGCAAACCTCGTCGGCAATCCTGCACAGCTCGGCGGTGATCCAGGCGAAGTCATCAGTGGCCCAGTTCAGATTGGCCAGCGGGTCGTCCTGATGGGCGTCGAACCCGGCGGAAATGATAATCAGTTCCGGCCTGAAGGCCCGCAAGCGCGGAAAGGCCTTCGTTTCATAGGCGGCACGCATCTCGGCGCCACCACTGCCGGGCGCCAGAGGGATATTGAGAACCGTATCGTAAACACCCGTTTCCTCGGGCCGGCCCGATCCGGGCCACAAAGGCATCTGCTGGCTGGTTATCACCAATGCCCGCGCTTCATCCCACAACAGGTCCTGGGTTCCATTGCCGTGATGCACGTCGAAGTCGACCACGGCCACATGTTTCAAACCGTGATGGTCCAGCGCGTGTTTCGCCGCCAATGCTGCATTTCCAAACAGGCAAAAGCCCATGGCCGTTTCGGTTTCCGCATGATGCCCCGGCGGGCGAATGGCACAGAACGCGTTCGAGGCTTCACCGCTCAAAACCAGATCAACGGCCCGCACCACCGCACCCGCCGCGCGGTAAGCTGCGTCCACCGATCCCGGAGACAGGAACGTATCCCCGTCGATCTGTGCGAACCCGTCCGCAGGGCGCGCGGCCCGAATGTCGCGAACATAGCTCTCGGGGTGAATGCGCAGAAGATCGTCATCCGCAGCCATCGGAGCGGTCACCCGCTTCAGCTCCAGCGCTTCCAATGCATGCAGAATATGCTCCAGCCGCGCCACCCGCTCCGGGTGCCCGTCAGGTGTCACATGGCCCAGACAATCGGCGTGGGTCAAAAGGGCGGTTGTCATTGGGATCCCATCTTCATCTGACTACAAATATCCTCGCCGAAGGTCAAAAAACGCCGCGCAGCGGCATCTCAATCCGGCGCAAGCATATACCCTGCGCCCCGCACAGTCTGCAAATAGCGTGGCTGCTTGGGGTCCTGTTCGATTTTGCGTCGAAGGCGCGTGATCTGCACATCCACTGCGCGCTCCTGCGCCTGACCTTTGTCGCGCCCCAGATCCTCGACCAGCTTGGCGCGGCTGATCGGCTCTCCGGGCTGGGCCGAAAATATCTTCATCAACTGGCTTTCGGTTGCGGTCAGACGGACCGGATCTTCGCCCTGCCACATCTCGCCGCGTTCAATGTCATAGCGGATGGGCCCGAGGTTCAGGATCTTCGCCGTGGTTTCTTCTGCCGGTGTTTCCGGCATCCGGCGCAGGATCGCATTGATCCGCAACAGCAGCTCTTTCGGCTCGAACGGTTTTGCCAGGTAATCATCCGCCCCAGCCTCGAGGCCCGCGATCCGGTGTTCCGTCTCGCCCTTTGCCGTCAGCAGCAGGATCGGTGTCGTATGCGTTTCCCGCAAAGCGCGGGTCAGACTGACACCATCCTCGCCCGGCATCATCACGTCCATGACGATCATGTCGAAATCCAACCCCGACAATACGCGCCGCGCGTGGGCCGCATCCCGTGCCGCAGTAACCAGAAACCCGTTTCGCATCAAAAACTTCTTGAGCAGATCACGAATGCGCTCGTCGTCGTCAACAATCAGCAGATGGGCATCCATATCGCTCATGTGGTCGTATCCCGAAGTTTCGTATAGGCATGACGCATATCAGCATCCATCATTGCTTCAAGCACTTTGCGAAAACCGGCCACGGCTTCGGGACCGGCATCCTTGTAAGCGGCGCGCATTCTTGCCCGCTGAGCATCCGACAACGTGGTTTCCAGCGACTGCCCCTTTTCTGTCAGAAATAGGTGGCGTTCTCGTTTGTCCACTGTACCCACGCGGCTTTCCACCAAACCATCCTCGATCAAGGTTCGCAAAACCCTGTTCAGAGACTGTTTTGTTACGCCAAGGATGGCCAACAAATTGTTGACCGTCGTGCCCGGCGCGCGGTTGATGAAGTGGATTGCCCGATGGTGGGCGCGGCCAAAGGCCATCTCTGCGAGGATGCGGTCGGGATCAGCCGTAAAGCCACGATAGGCGAAGAACATGGCCTCGATCCCCTGCCTCAATTGCTCATCGGTCAAAAACAAAAGGCTCTCGCCCCCATAACGCGGGGCCGGGCGGATGTCGGACATATCATGCCTCATTCGTTACTACCCGGCCGAGTTTATGTCAGCGTTATTGACATTCCAAGAGTAGAGCGGTATCGAATTGCAGTTTTTGCGCAATATTATGTCCGCACCGGACCTAAATCGCGCAACAATCGAAAACTCAACCCGGTTCAGGAGGTTTCGCATGGCGGGGTATGATGATCGTGATGGCACCATTTGGATGGATGGCAAGCTGGTGCCCTGGCGTGAGGCCAATGTGCACATTCTGACCCACGCAATGCACTATGCGTCATCGGTATTCGAAGGCGAACGCGCATACAACGGCAAGATCTTCAAAAGCCGCGAACATTCCCAGCGTCTGATCGCCTCGGCCGAGGCGCTGGACATGCCGATGCCTTATTCGGTTGATGAAATCGAAGCCGCCAAGGAAGAGGCGCTGAAAGCCAGCGGTTTGCAGGACGCGTATGTGCGGGCGCTGGTCTGGCGTGGCTCGGGTGAGGACATGGGCGTGGCCTCGGCGCGCAATCCGGTGCGCATGGCCATCGCAGTCTGGCCTTGGGGCGCCTATTACGGCGATGCCAAGATGCAGGGTGCCAAGCTGGATATCGCCGAATGGAAACGCCCCAGCCCGGAAACCATCCCGGTCCATGCCAAGGCGGCGGGTCTTTACATGATTTGCACCATATCCAAGCACAAAGCCGAGGCCAAAGGATGCTCGGACGCATTGTTCATGGACTGGCGCGGATATGTCGCCGAGGCCACCGGCGCAAACGTGTTTTTCGTCAAGGATGGCGAGGTGCATACCCCGCTGGCAGACTGCTTCCTGAACGGCATCACCCGCCAGACGGTGATCCAGATGCTGAAAGACAAGGGCATCACCGTGCATGAGCGCCGAATCAAGCCCGAAGAAATGGCTGACTTCGAACAGTGCTGGCTGACCGGCACCGCGGCCGAGGTCACTCCTGTCGGGCAGATCGGCGAATATACATTCGAGGTCGGCGACCTGACCCGCCAAATCGCCGAAGATTACGAGAAACTGGTTCGCTCGTAAGCTATTGCCTCCGCTTTGTCGGGGGCTTTTTGTTGCCAAACGTGCAATTTTTTGTGCAAACCGTTCGGCCATCTGGACGGATTGCACAGATTGCGTATCTTCGGCACATGTTGGACCTTCTCAGCGATATTCTCACCCGCCTTTCCCTGCGCGGCACGTTTTACTTCCGCACGTCATTCACTCCGCCCTTCGGAATTCAGGTGCCGGGGTTCGAAAACGTGGCGCGGTTTCATTTTGTGCAGCGTGGTGAGCTCAAGGTTCATGTCTCGACCACGGGGGAAACCCTGCGGTTGAGGCAGGGAGACCTGATCCTGATCCCCCATGGGGCGCCGCACGCATTGCTCTGTGCCGAAGTCAAGCCGTTGGACGCATTGCCCCTGGAGCAGGTGCTGGAGCGCGCGGGTTACACGGGCGAAGGCGTGCTGGTCTATGGCGGTGATGACGAGGAACGGGATACACAGCTGATCTGCGGTCATTTCTCTTTTTCGGGCCCGGCCGGCCGAAACGGCACCGGGCATATGCTGATCGACCGCCTGCCGCCCTATATCCTGATCGAGAATTATGGCGAAGAGGCCGGATCGTGGATGGAAGCCACCCTGCGCATGATCGGCTCTGAGGTTTCAGGCGCAAGAATCGGTGGCGACCTGATCGCGCTGAAACTGTCCGAGGCCCTGTTCGCTCAGGCGATCCGGGCCTATCTGGAGCGTCAGAGCCCGCAGGATTCCGCATTGGCAGGATTTGCTGATCAGCGCATCTCGCGGGCCTTGACCGCGTTCCATCAGGCCCCGGCCAAGGATTGGAGCGTCGCGTCTTTGGCACGTGTGGCGGGTATGTCGCGCACTGCCTTTGCTCAGCTTTTCGCTGAAAAGATGGGTACTACGCCGATGCAGTACCTCACGGATTGGCGGATGCAGATCGCATGCCACGGCCTGACCGAGGCACGATGGAACGTGGCAGATGCAGCGGCCGAGGTCGGGTATGCCTCGGAGGCGGCTTTCTCACGCGTGTTCAAGAAACAGGTTGGGCTGTCACCGGCTGCGTACCGGGCGATGCATTGATCCCCCAGGTTTTCTGAACGATCTGCATAGTATCAGAAACGATCAGGAATTCAGCGTTCGGCTTGGGCGTCCTACCTTCCCTTTATCATTTATTGAGAAAAGGAAGATCAGATGTCCCTGCGTTTCGTGACCCGCTCTGTCCATGCTTACCTCGACTACCCTGTCGCCATTGCCCTCATGACATTGCCGTTCCTGTTGGGATTGGGCCAATCCAATCCACTGGCCCTGTGGCTGTCGGTTGTCACCGGTGTTGCTGCGTTTGTTCTGACGGTACTGACGGACCACCACCTTGGGATTTGGCGGGTCCTTCCCTACAAGTTCCATCTGGCCGTAGACTTGATTGTCGGCATCACCTTCCTGTTTGCACCCAGCGTTCTGGGGTTCTCAGGACTGGATGCGGTGTTTTACTGGTTGAACGGTGCGGCCGTGGTGCTTGTCATCTCGCTCAGCGCGCCCGAGCAGGAAGTCGCTGCATGAAACCGCTGACTACGGCTGTCCCAGTTTCACTGTAATGCTTCAAGTCCGGGCCGCCGGGATCACCAACCGGCGGCTCGTTTTTAAAAAAAGGTCTGGTTTCAAGGGCATGCTCTCACCGTCTCAACAGGCCATCCGGCTGCGGCTCGCAGCTACCTCCGAGCGGTCCGTTGTTTCAGCTGACCCAGGTTCGTCCCATTCCAGTCACTGATTGAACCCGCACTGACATTGGAACGTTTCACCGAGAAGATAAGGTTTTCAGCCTTTGATGAGCCGCTCGGACGAGTGTGAAGTCGCAGGTTTGTCGTGGACTTTCAGCAGCCAATACGGTTGGATTTCGCCATTTCCCTTGATATTGATAACCTCTCGTCTCTCGCAATCCACATATTCGGCTATCTCATCTCTTACCTCGGGTGAGATTTGAACGCGCCCGGGCTCTCCGGTGCTTTCCATTCTTGAGGCGATGTTGACTGTATCACCCCAAACGTCAAAAAACGGTTTGTCGCCGCCGATTACACCTGCGATTACCGGGCCTTTGTGAATTCCGACCCGCAGGGACACCTTTGGATGCAGATTGTCTGTCACCCGCTCGACCGTCGCAATCATATCAATCGCCAACGCCGCCATGCGAACAGAATCCGGTTGCCTCTCTTTGACCGAGGGGTCCAGACCACCTGCAACCATGTAACTGTCACCGATGGTTTTGATTTTCTCCAGCTTGTAGCTCAAAACCAGTTCATCGAATGCTGAGAATACGGAGCCCAGCAATTTGACCGTCGCCCTTGCCCCATTGGCGGCCGCGAATTCAGAAAATCCAGACAAATCAGAAAACAGAATTGTGGCGTCATCAATTCTTTCAGCAATTAGCCTGTCCGGATGTGCTTTGATGCGCTTGGCAATACGTGAAGGCAGCAGAACATTTATCAACCGCTCGGAAACAGCAAATTCCTTTTCCAAAGCGTCTTCGTAACGATCTATTGCGGCATTTGCAGAATAGGAGGTGAAAAAAAGCGCCGAGACGATTCCCAAAATCAGCACAATGAAAATAACATCTTGAGGTTGCCTTACAAATCCGTCCCGATATGACTGCGCAATAATATCCCAAATCGTTTCGCCGGGCGGTATGTGCAAAGGAACGACAAGCGATATATAAATAAACAAAGCTGCGCTGAGGATCGTTATCAAAGTGATCCAACGCCAATATGCGGCCCCTAGAAAATAAAAAAGCAAGGGCGGGCCGACAAGCAAGACCAGATGATCTTCACCGTTTTTGCCCACGCTGATGTCATGGGCCAGAAACAGGAACAACCACACTGTAAAATAAGCGACTTTGACCTCAAGGCCGAAGCGATCCAGCGTCATCGTCAAAAGCGCCGCGAAGCCAAGACCAAAGTTTACCCATGCAAGATATCTCCAGTCTGGTCCAAGTTGGAACTGGTAGAAAGCTGTGAAACCGAACCCAAGCGACGCAATAAAGGCAGCAACGTTAACAACCTGCATCTTTCGTCTTATTTTTCCATCGTCGATCGGATTTTCAGAGTCCACAATGTGTTTCAGCAAAGCATCGCCCCCGCGCCAACTCTATGCGAAATATCCCCCAAATCCCCATCTTAGTCGATAAGCCCCAGGTTGTTTGTTCAGAAGCTACTTTCGCGTCGCGACGTCAACACAGCCTGAACCGCTTTTGGCCTCGCGCCCGCAAACGGGTGCCCTACCACCCTGAAAACCGGCCATTGGATCAAGTTGGCAACAGCAATTCAGGTGGTGCAGTTTTCAGGGCCTCCAGTTTGCTCTGAATGATTTTCGGTGATTTCTGTTCCAAATAGTAAGCAATGGTTTCCACGCGAATTCGAACAGATCCGGCAGGTTTCGTCTCATCGAGATCCTGAAACACGAAGAAAAGCGTTCCAAGCGCTTCGGTAATTTCCTGGACTGGTGAATATGTCGGCTGGTCCATTCCGCATTCATAGCTGGAAAACCTGATTGAACAGGTTATCCACGGCATAATAGATCCATAGCGTGCAGCCCACAGAAGTTCGTTTGTGTTTGCACTGTGGGATGTTTTCCAAATATCCGAAATGTCAAAAGGGCTTTGAATTCGGCCAGCTTTGATCAGATCGCCGTATAACCAATCCAGTATCTCTGCGTCCAATGGCAGGTACTGACCCCAGAGGATCGGATAACCAAAGGCCTGCAACTCACTTTCGATGGCGTGGCCAATTCCGGTGTCCATGTGGTACGGGCGGCCCAAGGCCAGGATGCAAGGTCGATGTTGTGTGGCGCATTCGGACAGTACCGCCAGACTTTGCCGCCGCAGACTCTGATCAAACTCTTGAAGGGCGTCATAGGCTTTGGCAACCGCAGCGCGCAGTTCAGCCAAGCGCAAGTCGGTGATTACGCCCTTGAGGGCGTCGTACAACTGCCGGGTCGCAATTTGTGGGTCTGCCAGGGACACGGCCGGCGAAAGATAATATACGCCCAGTTCCTTGAACACGTCCTTTTCCCGCCGAAATCCAGCTCGAGTACTTTCGGGGCCGGCAATGACGCGTGGGCAGGCCATGTTTTCCCGGACATGACCCCGCAAAAAGGATGGGACAGTCAGGATTATGGGAACGAACAGGATATCAATGGGGCGCTTTTGCCCGTCCAGCAATTCACCATAGTGGCCAGACATGCACTTGACGGGGTAACAGCAATCAACAGCACCACGCCCTTTTCCGAATTTCAGCTGCTGTGCTTCCGACGTGTCCGACGAATAGACGATATTGCGGCGACCTATTCCCAGTTCAACGAACAATGTCGTCCAAAACCTGTGCGTCGACCACTGGTTCAGGACCCGAGGGATGCCGATCCGAAAATCCCGCTTGGGTGGTTTGGACTTAGCGAAAGGCGCCTTCGCGAACGCTTTCTGCAATATTTGGATTGGCATTCGCTTCCTCGTCGATTTGCTTTTTTCGCGCTTTCATCTCGGCTGCGTCTTCAATCAACCCTTTCGAGCAAGAATTGCCGGTAATCACCCGCTCCCACCCTTCCGCCAGAGGAACCTTGCTGTTTGCCCGGCCACGACCGCCGGGGATCTGAACATCCACAAAGGCCCGGCTACAGTTCATCGCACACCACTTGCAGGTGGTTTTGCTGTTGGTTGTACTGACATATTCCAACTCTTCGACGCGGTCGTGCCCGACGAAGCGGGACGTTTGCCCGGTGTTCACATGTTCGAGCGCAAGAAGGGCGGCGCCCAAAGCGCCAGCCTCGCCAGCATGAGGGTGCACGGTAATTTCCGCGTCAGGAATTTTACCCCTGATGAAATCGATCTGGGCTTTGACGACCGCCAGGTTTCGATGTGTTCCACCTTGCAGGACAAACTTCCTGCCGATGGCCTTGAGGTTCTGAAACTGCCCGGCATAGACCCAAACATTCAGGGGCAGGACCGCAGCAAGGCTTGCCATGATTTCTTCTGCCGCCCACCCTTTGCGTTGCTGGTTCACGATGTCGGACTGAAGGAACACGCCGCACCCCATCATCAGTTTCGGCATCCGCTTGGCGCTGAAGGCTTTTTCGGCATAGTCCTCAAGCCGGACATCATAGCGTTCGGCAACGCCTTGAAGAAACGCCCCATTGCCGGAAGAACATTGGGAATTGAGCCGAAAATCGACGACCGCTTTCTGCCGCAACAGCATGATTTTGACATCGGTCCCACCGACGTCGCATATCGCGTCTGCATCGGGATGTATGTGCATGGCAGCAGCCGCATGTGCGACCGTCTCAACCACTGGCACGTCCGCCCCCAAAATATCCTTCAGCAGATCTTTCCCGTACCCCGTCAGGCCAAGAGCGCCGATATCCTCGATCCCTGCATCACGCAACTTGCGGAAAACGGACTTGGCATCTTCGATCGGGTTTCCCTGACTGTGCTGATAGACCGAAGCCTTGATTTCCGCGTCGCGGTCCAACGCCACCGCCTTGACCGTGGTGCTACCGAAATCGCACCCGACATAATATGTCTCGGCCGCAACGGGCTGGGGTATCTGGATCACGGGTTGGGAAAAATCCTCCAGGAACCGGACGAGTTCACCGTTCCGGGCCAAGGCCTCCTGCCCTGTCTTGGCCTTTTCACCGTGCTGGCCTGTTTCCACCCACCATTTCAGGCCATCCGTGCCGGAATAGGCCCGGGATACATTTTGTTCCCGACGAGAGATCTCGACGCAGCCGAGGCTTGCATAGTACAAGGCATCGCCGGGAACCAGGATTGCATCGGTGACGCTTTGTCCTGCTTTCAATACGACATTGCGCTCGTCCCAGAGCGCGGCCAAATGGCTTGCCCATGCCTGCTGAAGACCTTGAAAGAACATGTTCGGTCCGCCCAGCAAAAGCACTGATGGTGTGGGGGTGTTGCCTTTTGTCAAAGTCGCCAGGTTCTGCCGCACGACCGCGTTAAACAAGCTTGCGATGATTTCGGTCTTGGGAACTCCAGCCTTGACCAGACTGTTTGCGTCAGTCTCTGCAAAGATCCCGCATTTGGCGCTGATCCGATGAAGGGTTTGACCATCGAATGGCAGAGTGGTCAGCTCGTCCGGGGAAATGTTCAGTTTTCGTGCGGATTTTTCGATAAATGTGCCCGTACCGCCACTGCACGCTGATTGCATATAGACCTGTTTGGCCTTTCCTGCGGAGGTTGGCGTGAAGAACAACGTCTTCATGTCTTCACCGCCAATTTCAGATACGAAATGCACATCCGGATGCAACGCTTCGACGGCGGCCGCGACGGCGACAACTTCCTGGATTTGCCGCGCGTTCACATGATCTGCCAGTGTCCCAGCCCCGGATCCTGTAAACGTGACAACATCGCGACCGGCGGTCAGGCCGGCCTCCAGCTCCATCTGCGACAGCAGTTCAAGGGTTTTCTCGGCCTGGCGTGTTTTGTGACGACCATAGGCTTTCCAGATGACTTCGCCATCTTCTACCACGACGCCTTTTACAGTTGTCGATCCAATATCTACCCCAGCGAATTTCACAACGTGGCATTTCCCAGCTCAAGCACGACATTGGATGCGGTACCCACGGCGCCACGATGGGGAACTTTCCAAAATGGCGTGTTGACCTTGGGATGCTCTTTGGCGCGCTTTCTGGCCTCGTCCGCAGTCAACCCGGCGGCGGCTAGAGCGGATTCAAACTCCTCCTGCGCGCGGATCTTGGCGTCTGCCAGCACCATCTGGCACCGCGACAAAGCGTGTACGTCGCTGTCCCCTTTCACCTCGATTGGGGCATAGAGCATGTCGGGATACCGGCCCTGTACGGCCGCCATTGCGCCGATGCTCATTGTGTTGGGAAGGCAACCATAGGGCGACAGCTCGCATATCATATGCGCTTTTCGCTGGGTATGCGCCCAGATCGCCTTGGCGATCAGCAAGTCACCCTCACCCCCGTTGATCATGTTGTCAAAAAAAGGAGCCGCCAGTTTCCGCAGCTTGTCCTGATCGGGCATCGGACGGGGAACACTCCCAAGCATCCGGCGCATCTGATCGTATTTAAACCTGAAAAAGCGCTGCCCAAGTTTCAACAGAGCATAGTTCTGACGCGCTTTGTCTTTAATCCCGAAGCCCAGCTTGAGCTTTTGTCCGCCATACCGCATCAGGTAATCGAACCATACGACCATCGGCGCCGGCTGCACTTCGGCGCCTTCGCCTTCAAGCCATTTGTGCATATTGTAGTTCTGCACCCCTTCGGCGGTGGCCAGATAGAACTCGCCGGTGATCTTGACCATCGGCTTGACCCTCAATCGATCAAGCTGGATGTCTTCAAAATGGCCGCGCGCACGCCTCATGGCCTTCAGAAAGCGTCGGGTCGTCGCATGCCACAGGACCGATCCCCATTTCGGCATTTGTTTCGGCCTGCTCAACATGGCGTCGTATATCTCGGAAACCGCCTTCTGCGCCGCCCGGTTGGTCGCGCCTTGCTCTAGCTCATAGGGCCGCAGCTGGTATTCCAGATCCTGAATGGCATCCGCTGCCATCATGCCCAAGGCCGTGCTCAGCAGCAGGTGAATGTCAGTCTGCAAACCGGCGCCTTTGCCTTTCGACTGATCGATTTCATGCTGTTGAACCAGAAACATCCTGAACGCCTCGAGCCCCAGATTCTTCAGCGCAAGCTCATAGCTTTGGTGATATTGACCGAAACGGCAGGCCCCGCAGGCCCCGGCGGTCACATAAACATATTTTTCCGCCACTTCGTCAGCACCGATAGCCTCGGCTTCGTTTCTGAGAAAACTCGACAAGTTGCCGGTCGTGAAGGCCGTGGGGCAGCACTGTCCGACATCCGCCAGTTCACGTCCCAGGTACAAGTCTTCAACTGTCACATCAGGCAGGCGCTGCGCATTGTAACCTGCACTTTTGAACAGGCCTTCCAGCAGTTTTTCGGCGCGCCATGTGACCCCACCAAACAACAAGGTGACATCCTTGCGCTGATCCGCAGTAAAAGGACGAGGTTCGTAAGCCCTATAGGACTCTTCCAAAATACGACTCATAAAAATACCCCCCAACCAACATAACATGTATTTACAATGCACAATATATTATTCCGGGATCGCCCCCTGCACCAGGAATTCGCTTGAAACAGGGCCATCGGAAATTCAGGTTTTCTTGGGCGCCGGTCAGGCACTCTCAGCCTGGAAATCCATCAAATACCCAGGAATTTTCGTGCATTTCCTTCAAAAAAATCATGTGCAAAGGGACTGATCTGTGGATCGCTGAAAAACGTGTCAAATTCGATCAGGTATTCACGGGTTCTGCCGACCATCAGAGGCATCGCCCAATCCGTCCCAAAACACACTTTGCCCCGGAAATGGTGCGGTGCGCCCGGGGTGCTGTTGCTCACTAGTACTGATTTTAGCCGATGGAATATCTTTGGCTTGATCTGTGGATCCAGAATTCCCAAAATATGACCCAAGCCAAGATAGACATTGTCGAATTCCTCAACCAAGCGAATAGCACGATAGGCAAATGTTTGCTTGAAATGGGCGTTATCTGCTGCCCATCCCATCCAATCTACTTCTTTTGCGCCACCACCATGAGCCAGGAACAACCAAAGGTTCCGGGCATTGTGGGTCTCCATCGCGTGCTTCCATAACGCTGGATCGGAATAGACGCCGTAACCTTTCTCCACCTCAAACCCCATCGGGTTGCAATGGGCAAACAAACGCAGGTTGTGGCTGGAGAAATGGCGAATGATGTCACCCATCTTGGCCTGTACCATCGGGTAGGGCGCCGGGTTCTGCGCTTTTTCTCTGTACTTGTCCAGACTTCGCCCAGAGGCAACCGGGGTCTGGTAGCCGCGCATATCGATCGGGCGGATCCCCAAGGGTGGATAGAGTTTGTAGCCCGTTATCCCGAGTGCAACACCTGAATCGACAATCTGTTTCCAGTTCCCGCCTCGAAACGGGTCAACCGCACCAAAATTGATCAATTCATTCGGGTTCTCAGCTGCGAGCAACTGCATCCGCTCCATTTGTTCGGTGAAGTTGAAATACGGCGGTAGGAATCCGGGCATCCAAAATTCCTTGAGCTTGTCGAAGGCGCGGCGCATATCCAGCAGGACGCCCACGAAAAGGCTGGCTTCCGGGTCGCTCGGCTGACCATTCTTCTTGAAATCCCTCTTGAGCGCTTTGAACCGGTTTCGCTCGGACAAGGTCATGATGACAATGAATTCAAGCAACTGAAAGATGCTACCGATTTGATCGGTTGGAATGCGGACGGCACGAAAACCTGCATCAGATCCAGGTTTGTACAACCCACCCGGCGGCATGTGGTCAGCTTCATGAAAGAAACCGCTTTCTGCCGCTTTTTGACCAGCGACCCGGAAGGCCTCGGCCAGAAACCGATCCAGCAAATCAGCTTCCGTGCCACTGTCGGCAAAGACGGACCTTTCAGAAATTCTGTCGGCGCCCACAAGCTGGACACCTATTGGGAGGTCGCCGGCCCCTGAATAGTTGATATCATGGTCAATATCGTTCAGGACTCGGATCAGCTCCTCTATATCCTTCCAATCCTGGTGGCTGGGGTTGGGTGTCGATTGATACTCTCTGATCTTCTCGCGAACTGGATATGCAATGGCTCGCATAAGCCGGTCCACATCGTGATCGAGCAACGCGTTGATCAAATCGTCCTGATCAGGTTCTTCCGTCGCGGGTCTGCTGAAGTCACTCATGCGGGTCAAACGAACCGCCAGCACGGCCAAGCCAAGCGAAAACAAATACAGTGAAGTGAACGAGTAGAAGATACTGTGCAACGGCAGATATCGCGCCGTGAACAGGTGGGTGTGCATGTCAATAAAGGTGTTTTTTTCAGTCATATTTTTGGCTCCACGAAATAAGTTTCAGCCGAGAATTTTCTGTATTCGTATGACTTTGCTGTCAAAAACCGGAAATGGCTTTTGACCTTAATCTGCTGAGTTTAAGGTTTTTCGAAAAATTTTGCAATTTTCGAACCCGGCAAGCCGCTTCGCCGAGACCGAGTTGAGCAGTGATTTCTACTGTTAGTTCATGTGAGTTGGAAGCAAAGTTCTTTAACACCGAAAGTCGAATGAAGTTAAATCCGTCGCTTAGAGCCTTGTTTCCGCTCGGTGGGCAGGTCCAAACAGGAATTGACTCATCGATGCCTACCAACCGTTCAACCAATTCGAATCTATTAGCCAATTGAGGATTAGTTTTGGATCAAACAGCCCAGAGGACGTTTGTGGATCCAACGGTGGCTTTAAGAATTAGTTACGGGAGTAGGATTTGAACCTCTGACCTTCAGGTTATGAGCCTGACGAGGTTTGATCGTTAAGCAAACAGTCCAGTTGACTGTTTGTA
>NZ_JBQFXN010000021.1:0-16815 GCF_056540885.1 Ruegeria sp. AL12
CGTGAGCCAGAAAAGATCAGACATGGTCACCGCTCGTTTTTCGAACCGTGAATCATGCACCAACGCGGAAATCAATGGGTCCTGACCCTAGGGAAGCCTTAGTGCAGCGCTGAAAACAGAACTAAAAAAGCTCGCTTAACGTACTTACGAAAGTTCTTTTGTCTTTGCGGTTTTTTTGTGTGACCGTTTTGGAATAGCTCCACAACCGGACCAATCAAAATAAGCAACTAAAAGACCTAAGAAAGTGCTCGGGAAACTTGCCACCAAAACGTACCACCTCGAGGGGTGGTCGTTTTGCTCGCTCCGATTTGGAAAACAGTTGGCACTATCAAATACGCAAATTGGATACATAAAAAAATCAAGCATCAATATATCGAGATATTTCCCGTAGTGAGTGCGGGCATCGTTTTGATTACCCAGCACTTTCCTACAGCCCTGCGTTGATCCCATCCCAGGACAATCAACGTAGGGCATTTACTTTCATTATCTTCTGAAAGTAACTCTTCAGTAACGATTTCGTTGTTCCAATGCACGGTTTACGTTAGCCCTGAAAAAGTTTCGAAAATCGGTCAGTTTAGGGAAGCTACCCGTCTTATTTGCGCACTGAGCAGCCGTTAGCTGCGGTCTGTTACTGAGACCGCTTTGCGGACAAAGCAGGCATTCGAAGACTGGTTTCGCGACCCACAAATCAACTATGGTCGGAGTTCATCTTGCGATAGTCAGAGGGCGCCAATCCCGTCAACTTCCTAAATGCGCGGCTGAAATTGTTTGCGGTTTCATATCCTAGCATGGAGGAGATACTGGAGACTGTCTCGCGCGTATCTGTGAGGAGTTCCTCAGCCCTTGCTACCCTGACATCGTTGACGATTTCGCGAAAACGAACCCCTTCGCTTGCTAACTTCCGTTGTAGTGTGCGAACGCCAAGATCGAGCGAACGCGCGGTGGCATCAATCGACATTTCCTCCCGATGAAGTTGTTGCCAAACCACTTCCTCGACTTGTCCTCTAAGTGTTTGAGGTGGGCCGCCCAATCGTTCGCGAGAAATATCTCCGACAGTTGTCGAGCCGCCGGTGAGTTTTTTGGGCGTAGCTTCGGAGCTCAAAGCCGAAGCTTCAAACTCAACCCCAAGGCGGGTGGCGTTCCAGATTACAGGACAAGCGTAAGTGTCTTCTGCCTCGACAAACCCAAGAACTTTCGGGAAGTCCAAGAGCACGGCCGATGGCTTCCAGTCGTTTCCTAAATACGCGCGGAATATGCTCAGAAAAACCCCAACGGCCGAGAAACCGATGTCCGGATACGCGAAATGCGAGCGAAGTCCAAAACGATAACAGTAGCGCGCGCTTGTGCCCGAAGTTTCAAGCCACGCGCGATCCGTGGACGAATGAAATGGCATGACGGCAGAAGCTCGTATTAGCGCTGCCCCCAGCGTTGGAGCAGAAAGAACGTAACTCCCCCAGGCGCCGTAGTCAGCGACAGTGAGATAAGGTGACCACAACAATCCGATGTTTTGTTGTCCCGAAGATCGTGCGGCTTCGTGCACAAAGGTCGCCAAGGCATGCTCCGAGATGTAACCGCCTCTTTCCTCAATGAAGTGAACAGGAAGATCGGCAGAGTCAAAAGCACGCAACAGGCGTCTCTCCCCAGCGGCCTCAAGCACAAACTGGGGCATCGCGCCCAAGGCCTTGGCCGAAATCATCGGTGGTAGGTTCAATCCGTCAACCCGCTTGTTCGCCCGCGTGTCGTGAAATGATACGCATCGGCTGAACGGATGTGCAAGCTTTCCCTAAACAGCAGGGAGCATTGCAATATGAAAATACTTCGGCCACTACACGGCGGTTTTTCGATGCATTTTTTGGGAATGGTGCTCGGCGCAGGTATTTCTGCTTCACCAGTTTTCTCACAGTCCTTCAACGACACGGGCGAAATCCTTGCACGATCAGCCGAGGTCGAGGACATCGAGTACAAGATTATGGTGCAGCGTGCCACCCAGACGGCCATCTGGGGAATGCCTGCCGCCGGTATGATCGATTTCCTCAAGGGCATTCGTCGCGACCTCGGTGGCGACTACAATGACATCATTTATCTCAACAAGCCGTTCGACTCCAAACATGGGTTTCTTACGGCCAACGATGTTACGGCCTATGCTTGGGCTTCGATGACCTCGGAACCCGGTCCCCTTGTCATTGAAGTGCCCGCTGCCACCGACAAGGTGAACTACTTCGGTACAATCGTAAATGCCTGGGATGTTCCGATTGTGGACGTTGGTCCCGATGGTTTCGATGAAGGCGCCGGCGGCAAGTACCTCATGCTACCCCCAGGCTACGAAGGGGATATGTCCCTGGAGGAACTAACTGAGGCGGGATACCTTCCCTTTGAAACAGATACCTACGAATATGGTTTTTCGTTCCGGCCAAAACTGACGAATGGCGGAACGGACGCCGATGCGGCCGACTACGCTCAGACGATCAAAGTGTACTACCTGTCTGAGGCCGACAATCCGCCACCCAACAACTATCTCGAAGCGTCAGAAGTGCCGTACGACTCGCTTCCATACTACAACGAGACATTCTTTCAGGACTTGAACGATTACGTTCAAAACAACCCTGTCAGACCACAAGATAAGGTCATGATAAATTTCCTGAAGGATCTCGGGATCGAAAAGGGAAAACCTTTCGAGCCATCGGAAATTCAGATGCAAGCTATGAATGAGGGTTTGTTGTTGGCGTATGCCTCAATGCAGAACTACTTTGTAACGCCCGGCAAAGCCATGATCCCGCTCTGGGTCGACGATAGCGGCGAGATGAAGAGCCAGTGGCTGATATGGGACTTTGCCGAAGGTCAACCCGAGGCAGGATTCCCGTATGAGACTGAGACAGAGGTACTTGTGGATGCGCGTGCGGGCGGCAGCTACTTCTGGATCACGTACCTGCCGAAACAACTCGGTGGCGGTACATTTTATCTGACGGGCCTTCGCGACAGCGACGGTGAAATGTACGACCACAATCAGACTTACAGACTGAACGTCCCAGCGGACACACCTGCCGACGATTTCTGGTCCGTGATTGTTTATTCGATGGAGACCAAGAGCTTCATCCGGAACGTTGATCCAGTGGGTCTGTCCGAGCGCGACACAGACTCTATGCAAGCCAATGAAGACGGTTCTTACGACATCTTTTTTGGACCAGAGGCACCGGAAGGCATGGAAAGCAACTGGATACCAACCACAGAACCGTACTTCCTTTTGTTCCGTCTATATGGGCCGCAAGACGGATGGCTGGAGAGTGGCTGGATGCTGGGCGATCTAGAAAAAGTAAACTGATCAAAACAAACAGAAATTCCCAATGGAGCGAACAATGAAAACAAAGTCGATAGCTGTGCTGACTGCCCTGATACTCGCATCGCATTCTTCAGCCCAAGAGTACAAGGCCGAAGTGCCGGATAGCATAATCGTACCGGATCAGGTGGAGACACGATTTGGAACGTTGGAGTATTTTGACGGCTTGCCGACGCCGGATACAGCTAAGCTGTCGTATAACGCACTAAACTTCATGCGTGGTATGCAGGTATTCATGGATGGAATGCCTGCAGCCTCAACATATGCAATGTGTCACGGGCTCGAAGAGGGCGCTGGCGTTGATCCGATGAAGATCGGGATCTTTGAAGACCTATACAACGCCCGTTCGCTTCTTCTCACGCCGAACACCACGACAATCTATATTCTCAACTGTACGGACCTGTCCGAAGGGCCAGTGGTCTACGACGTGCCGCCGGGCATGCTGGGGTTTGTGAACGATGCCTATATGCGTTATGTCACTGACATCGGGAACGCTGGGCCGGACGCTGGCGAGGGTGGGAAGTTCTTGATCGTTCCGCCCGACTATGAAGGCGAGTTGCCGGACGACGGTTACTATATTGTCGAGCCGCCAAGCTATCGGAACTGGTTTCTGTTGCGTGCGTTTTATGGGGAAGACGGCGTTGGAGCCGCCGTGGATCGTGTGAAGGAAACTCTTCGTGTTTACCGGTGGGAAGACCGCGACGCGCCGCCCGATCAGGAATTTGTGAACCTGACTGATCTTCAGTTCAACACGATACACGCCAATGACTTTTCCTTCTTTGAAGAGATGAAGGCCGTTGTTGACAGCGAAGCGGAAGGAGCACTTCCCGACGAATTGATGGGAGCAATGTTCTCGCTGGGTATCCGGAAAGGTGAACCATTTGAACCCGATGACGAGCTGAGGCTGCTGCTCACAGAAGCAGTCGCATTAGGCACGGCGGCGGCTAAGTCGTTGAACTTTGCTCCTCGTTCGCGTGCGCCCTTCTACTATGACGAAGGGTATTGGAAGACAGCTTTCGTGGGCGGCAATCATGAGTTCCAGGCGGGGGACGTGAAGATCCTCGATGCGCGGACCCTGTTCCACTACTACGCGACTGGCATTACACCTGCCATGGTTGCACAAAAGGTTGGTGTCGGGTCGCAATATGCGCTGGCAAACCGGGACAGTGACGGGAACTACTTCGACGGGAGCAACACCTATTCCGTCACCATTCCGGCAAATCCGCCCGCGCAGGACTACTGGTCTTTCGTCGTCTACGACACCCAGACCCGTTCACTGCTCGAAACTGATCAGAAACTCGCAGGGGTCGACAGCAACCAACCGACATTGGAAGCAAATGAAGACGGAAGTTACACTGTCTGGTTCGCGCCTGAAGCGCCAGAAGGCAAAGAAGGCAACTGGATACAGACGATGCCGGGCAAATCGTGGTCGACCGTATTGCGTTTGTATGGCCCTCTCGAGCCTTGGTTTGACGGATCGTGGAGACCGGGCGAGATCGAACTTATGGAGTGATAGACTGTCAATTTAGTGCCCTATCAGTTCGCTATCGAGAACGAGATGTCGTGCCATGTGAGTGCGCATCCCGAACATCGCGAAAACAACCAAGGGAGGGCGGCAACTACCTCGTGGTGCCGCCCTTCCGATTGTCTGCTATGGGTTCGATTCTGACGTTTGCCTGAATATCGCGAGCGACCGCTATGCGGACAGAGTTGCCGTCCGCCTGGATAGCCCGATTGTCCGGTGATGAATGCTGATGATAAAAATGTAACAAAGCACCCATGTTTCCATGGGCGCTTTGGTTAGTATGAAGGCTCTTACCGTGCCAGTTGGTAGCGCTTCATCGACATAGAAGATGCATCGATCATGCTCATAAACTTCTCAGCAGCCGGAGCAGAGGCAAAGCTGTCCATGGATGCTTGCGCTGCCTCCGCGCTTTCCCAATTGACGACAACCGCCCATTTGCCGTCTGCGAAGGCGGCTTGCCGGGAGATGAAGCCAGGCTGTTTACTGACGTACTCGTCCTCAATGGCCTTGTCGACCGGTTCGAACGCTTGAGCTGAAACACCCTCGGCAAGGTTCATTGTCACAATCTCGATTACACCAGTTTCTTGAGCCATAGCTGTGCCTCCTAGCATCATCGTGAGGGTGATCAGGAATGCTCTCATGTTCGCCCCCGATCAAAACTTGCCGTTGTCATGAGCCATTTCCGCAGGGATATCTGCGATCACGTCCCAATGCTCAACGATTTTGCCGTCTTCGACGCGGAACAGGTCATAGAAGGCCGTCGGCTTGTCGGCAAACGTGCCCTCAGAGGCGCTGAAGACAAAGTTTCCCTCGGCCACAACAATGTGGACATCCGAGTATATAAGCTGGATGCCTTGCTCGGCCATGCCAGCGAGTGCCGCACCCAAACCGTCCAGGCCGTCAGCAATGTTGCTGTTGTGCTGGATATAGGTCTCCGCGGACAGGAAATCCGTGATCCGGTCAACATCGCCATCTTTCAGGATCGTGTTCACAAAGTCGGTGACCAAAGCCTTGTTTTCGGACGTCTTTTCCAGATCGGAGATCTCAGTTGGACCATCGGTCTGAGTGTGCCCCGAAGGATTTGGCGGGGTAGTTGGGGTCAGGTTGTCCCAGTGTTCTGCAACCTTTCCGTCTTCGACGCGGAAAACATCGAACCCCACCAGAGTGTCGGCACCAAACGCCTGAGCGTTGTTGTAGGTGGTGTGCAGGACAACCATGTTGCCTTCCGCGATCACCCGGTGGATATCCACCTCGATCCCGCTTTCTTTCAGACCAGGAATGAAGCCAAGGATCGGCGCAGCCCCCGTGGGGACGGCTGGGTTGTGCTGGATATAGTCCTTTGCCAGCAGCTGTTCGGCGGCAGTTGCGTCGAAGTTGACAAAAATGGCGGCTACGGCCTCCATTACGAGTTCTTTAGGTGTCATTGTTGTAGTCCTCTCTTGGTTTGATTTGACGACATTCACGCGGCGCAAGCCTGCACTGAGGTGATCGTGAATTCTGTGCCCCAGGGATCGACCGTCTGGCCGGGCGTGAGACTTGCGGGGTCAGCCAACAGCTCAACACTCGCGAGACCTGTGGTTTCGACAGAGCGCGGGCCTGCCCCCTTTGATTGCCAAGCATTCGCGGCAAGATGATGATGGTAGCCACCGGACCCGAACCAGCGGGCCGAGGGCAGCTCAAAGGTCTGCACCATGCTCAGCTCGTCAGTAACGAACTTCGCTGCCTTGTTGACATCACCGACACGTAAATGAACGTGCCCAATGACTGTGTCCGCGGGTGCGCCTTGCCACTGTGAGGCATCTGCCGTCAGTGATTTCAGATCGAGCGGGTGTGTTGTCATGTGGACGGTATCGCCTCGGCGTTTCCACATTTCGCGAGGCAGATCACGATAGATCTCGATGCCGTTGCCTTCAGGATCGTTCAGATACAACGCCTCGCTGACACCGTGGTGCGAGGCCCCGTCCAGGCGAACACCGCGCTCATCCGCGTAGATCAGCCATGCGCCGAGGTCTTGTTTGGACGGCAACAGAAATGCGGTGTGAAACAGCCCCGCCTCTTTAGGAAAGGGTCTAGCGTTTCGGTCCTGGCGCAACTCGATCAGCGTTCCGGCCTCGGTGCCGAGGAATGCGCTTTCACCGCTACGCTCAATCAGGCCGAGGCCAATCACGTCTTCATAGAAGGTGGCGGTCTTATCCAGATCGCGCACCGTCAGGGCGACCTGACCTATTGAGATGGGGGCGTCTGACGTTGCCATGTTCTTTTCTCCTGCGATTCAGCTTGAGAGGAACTTAGCGATGGTCTTTTCTCCATAAAATGGCGATAAGAGCGAGTGTGTATCGCGCAAATGGAGACAATGCTATGGACCGGATCGACGGGATGCAGAGCTTCGTGGCTGTCGTGGAATCCGGTTCTTTTGCCGCCGCCGGACAACGGCTTGGCATTTCAAACAAGCTGGTCAGCAAACGTGTGGCCCAGCTCGAAAACATGGTTGGGCTGAATCTTCTTCATCGCACCACCAGGTCTATGTCGTTGACCCACGAGGGGGAGCGATATCTGGAAGGAGCGCGACGGGTGCTGGCTGAATTGGAGCAGTTGGAGACTGAGTTTGACGCTTCAGAGGGCTTGAAGGGCATCGTTCGTGTGGCTGCGCCCCTTACCTATGGCGACACGGCGGTGGCCAAAGCAGCAAGCCGTTTCGTAGAGCAACACCCGGACGTCACAGTCGAATTGGACTTGTCGGATCATTATGCCGATCTGGCCAAGGGCGGTTTCGATATCGCAATACGGATCGGCGCGCTCAGTGACTCCAGTTTGGTCGTTCGCAAGCTCGGTGAAACGCATATGAAAGTCGTCGCGACTCCTTCCTACCTTGAAGAACATGGCGCACCTTCACATCCCGCTGAACTGTCTGACCACATCTGCATCCGTGATGCCAACAACCCCGATCCAAACCGCTGGCCGTTCCAGATCGAAGGGCAAACCGTGCAGGTGCCTGTCTCTGGCCCATTTCTGGCAAACAGTCCTCCCGCCTGCCTCGTACCGACGCGCGCCGGGAGCGGCATCTTCATATGCCCAGATGTGTTTTTGGGGGACGACCTTGAAACCGGACGTCTTGTGCAACTCTTTCCGGAGTTCCATTCCCGCACTTTGCCGATCCAAAGCGTGCAGTTACCTTCGGCCTTTCGAAAGCCGCGTGTAAGGGCCTTTGTGGAGTTTATGCGTGAAGAGATTCGGGCGTAGGTCGGCTCGAAAGTGGCCATTCGTGCAGTGTGCAGCATTTGGTAGGTATGGGCTCACTGCAGTCATTCTCTGCGGTGAGACAGAACAGGTCCTTTGAGCCCGAAGCAGTCGTTACAATACTAGCTTTGAGTAAAAGACTATAACTCGAACTCAGTCCAACGTGTTTTTGTAGATTTTACCGTCTTTCATGATCAGATCGAAATTCTCATGGGGGTCTGCGATCAGGTCGATATCTTGCAGCGGATTGCCGTCCACAAGGATCAAGTCGGCATAAGCGCCCTTTGCGATTACACCCAAAACACCTTGTTGATAGGGGTGGCGCGGGCCTGAGAGATTGAGCAGTTCGGCATTGGTCGAGGTCGCCATTTTCAACACCTCGTATGGCGTGTACCAACGCTGCAATTTGGCAAGGAACGCGCCTTGACGTTCGGCCAGTTTGGGATCGAACAGGATGTCGGTTCCGAAAGCAACTTTCACACCAACTTCTTTCGCCGTTTTATAGGTGAAATCTGTCCCGTTGGTGACGTCAATCCATTTCTGCTGGCTGACAGGGTCGTCGAAAGAAAAGCCATCCTCGTCGTCCAGCAGGGGCTGCACTGACAACCAAACTTCATTGTCACGCATCAGTTCCATCGTTTCGCGGCTCATCAGGAAACCATGCTCGATGGACTTAACGCCAGCGGCAACGGCAATTTCCACGGCCTCGTCCGTGAAGACATGAGATGCAACATAGGTGTTGTAGGTGTTGGCCACCTCTACGAAAGCCTCGATTTCGGCCTTGGTGTATTGGCGTACATCCAGAGGATCATAAGTGGATGACACCCCGCCACCGGTGGAAATCTTAAGCTGGCTTGCGCCCATACGCATGATCTCACGCGCCCGTTTGAGCACTTCCGGAACACCATCAGCCTGCGCCATCAAACCAACGCTGTACCAGTACCATTGCGAATCTGCGCTGTTCGTTGGCACAGCTTGGTATGGGCGGTAGTCGAAGTGGCCGCCGGTTTGTGTCACGGGCGGGCCTGATGGCAGGATGCGGGGGCCATTGATCTCGCCTGCGTCAATCATCCGTTTTATGGCAAATGAATTGCCACCAACGTCGCGCACCGTTGTAAAGCCACGCATTAATGTGCCTTCGGACCCGATGGCACCCCGCACCGCGACCTCAAGAATATCGCCTGTCACCACCACGCTCTGCGGATTGCAGCAGTAAAGCGTGTGCCAGTGTACGTCGATCAGGCCCGGCATCAACGTGCGCCCGCCGCCGTTGATGACGATACCATTGGCGACGGCGAGGGGTTCTGAGGACACTTCTGTGATCAAATTGTCGGTTACAACGACATTGGCATTTGTAATCATTTCCTCATTCACACCATCAAACACGTTGACGTTTGTAAACAGTATCGGCCCCCCATCCTGGGAAAGTGCTTGCGAGTTGGCTATTGTGAGAACAATCGACGAAACCGCCGCAAGTTTAGGAAAATCCATTTTCAGTTCCTCAGGAAATTCTGTCGGAGAAACCATCCCAGCGGAAACGCGCTTTTTCAAGGATAACCTAACTATTCTGTAAGGTAGGCTTGTCCGGATAACGCTGTCCACGGCTCCAAATCACTGCATCTTTGATTTAAAGTCCGCTTCCTGAGCATTGACGCCGCCGCTGAGACCCGGTGCAGCACAAACAGCGAAGGTCTGCTTGGTGGCCAATCGAACTTCACAACTTTTCAAGGGTTTTGTTGTTACCGAGTAGTTGGCGGCCAAAACCACCGTTATTGGTCTTTCTACTAAACCTAGCATTCGACCAACGGCGGAGAAAGCAGGCTTGGCGGACGACCGATCCACTCCCGTGAGTTCTGAGCCATTTGCCTCGACGCCGATCGGTTGAAAAAAACGACACTCAATCATTCAGTAGGAACGCAAGTTGCATCAGCACTTTGCCGACGGTGTTGGACTATTTGTTGGATAGGACGTGAGCGACTCTTGTGCTTCTGTCTTATTTTATCGGACTTATTCCGACATTTTGCCAGGCAATATCCGGCCCCCGCTCCTTCCCCCCGGTCTTGCGGGAGAAGGCCCTTCGCTTTCAGGTTCGTATCCGCGCGATGCCTTTTGTCGGAGGCCAGCCGCTTCCCCGCAGGCTTCTCACCTGCCCCGCTCTGACCGCGCACGGTCTCGGCGGTCCCCGGTCCGACTAGTGTCTGATGACGTCCGTCGACCGGTGGGTTCCGTAGTCGCGTTTCTGCACCGGGCCAGAAGGAGCCGCGTCGGTGCGGGATGGGGTAGTCCCCGAACCATAGTTCACAATTGGAGGCCGGTCGTGAACGTACCGTGGTCACCACTTTTTTTTGATCGTTTGCGAGGGAAAGCAGCAAGAATAAACCGGGCGCAACGGAGACGGGGAAATCCATCCCGACCCGGAACATCCGATTTTGCGCTCTTGCTGACTAAGTGTATTGATCTGCTTTTTTTGGGGGATCTTTGTGTTTCACGCGGCCGTAAGTTGTACTAACCTTAGCTGACCCGAAGCACCGCAGCCCACCAATAGCGCAGGCGGTTCGGGTCAGCAGCTCGACACAGAACCTAACCAAATTGTTCTCTTCCTGTTCTTTTATTTTTGTGTAACCTTTGAAGGGGTAGCCTCGTCTCAAACAGCGCGCTTTCTCAGCGAACAATACTGCCTTGATGCACATCAGCTTTTGGACGTGCGACCAGACTATAGAGTGAGCCGAACGGAGAAAAAAATGAGCGCAAACGCGGACAGTGGTCTGAAGGACAATCGAGACGTTACAGATACTGAAGGTGACTATTCCGTCTATCCGCACATGGATGGGATCAAGTGCTCGATGTCATGGAAGCTTGGCAGTTATGGAGAACGCGGCGCTCTATCCGAGGACATGATCGGGAGCTTGGCTGAACAGTTTGACCTGCCAACTAAGCTCGTACGAGAACTCTCTGTGCTTCTTGGGAATTGCCTCAACAACGATGAAGACATCGCAATCAACCTGACCGAGGTTCGACGCTCGCAAGCAATTGAACGAGGTCAAAAGCACCTCAAGCAACTTTTTCGGAACGCCAAACAGAGTTCCATTAGTCCCCAAGAACTCCGGAACACATTGGGCTCGCTTTCGACTTATTTCGCGTCGACGCCAGAAGACGCAGACCTTCTTCCCCAAGTCCTCAACAAGCTTGAGACCGCTACGACACTTAGCCAAGACATCGTAGATGACATTCGACGCATCTATGCGACGCCAGGCGCGGTTGCAGAGATGTCGCCCCGAGACAAACGGTTCTCACGCGACAAACGCCGTCAGTACATCGTCGAGAGCAGCTGCTATATCTGGAAAGATGCCGGTCGCCCTCTGACGTACACGACATACTCAGATGGTCGCTCCGGAGGACAACGGCAGGGCCCACTCGTCGAGTTCATCCAAGCTGTCGTGAAGATGATCACCGAGCCGGGGCAAATCCTGAGCGGTGAGACGATCCGCGTGGACATTGACGGTTTTCGCGACAAGCTTGAGCGCGAAGAGCAAGAGCATTGGGCGCCGCCGGAATTGGGCAATCAATACACTTAGAATGAGCTAGCCCGCGTTGTCATGGTCATGGCATGACACGCGTTCCTGCCATACCCCCTTCTGACGACCACGCGCACAAGCAGGTTGAGACAGCGATTGACCAGTTGGTCCGATTGCTGGCTGCCCAGGCAGTACAGGAACTGGGCCGGGACGCCTCTGACCAAAAGGAGGCGCATCAGTATGCCACAGATCAATGCGAAGAAGAGCCCACCCCGCAAGCTTCTGACGGTGAAAGACGTCGCTGAGCTGGACAATTGCTCGGAGAAGACGGTGCGCCGTGCGATTGCGGCGGGCCTACTCGAAGTTATTCGGGTTGGCCCCGGCGGACGCCTCATCCGCATTGATCCGGCAGCTCATGCCGCCTACCGACAGGCACAGTTCTGGTAGGAGCTCACGACTATTAATGTCCATTAATGTCAGAGTGTTACGGGCATTTCGGGAAGAGGGCACCCCCGTAAGTTGCGAACTTTCTGTGCTACGCTTTTCCCGAATCGGACATCCTGTCCACACCCGTCCACCCGAGACCTGACATGTCCAAAGGAACATAATCCCGATGACTAGCCAGAGCCCCGTTCCATTGACATTAGCCTTCGTCAAAACTGACACACCGATGTTTGCCGAGCTCATGGACCAACTGCGCTCCGATAGCTCTCTGTCGGACGGACGCCGCCGCGACATGACCTCCGGTCTGCGCCGCGTGGCAAAGGCCCTTGGGCTGCCGCCAGAGGATGTGCCCTGCGACAGTCGCTGGTTGCAGCCCCGTCTTTCCAAAGTCACACCGGCAGCACTCGGTCTTACACCGAAGAGTTGGCAAAACGCGGTGAGTGATGCGCGTGCCGCCCTCGCGCATTTCGGGCTGGTGGAACGGCGCTTCAACCGGATCGATGATCTGTCTCCCGATTGGCACGCGCTTTGGGCAGCTGTTCTGGCGTCGGGCGACAAGACATTGCAACCCGCGCTCTGCCGCTTCGTACACTTTCTGAACCGGCAGGGCGTCAAACCTGCCACTGTGTGTAAAGAGCATGCCGCGGCCTATCGAGAAGCCCTTGCGCATAACGAGATCAGCAAATCACCGGATGTCGCGTATCGGGCTGCTGTCAACGGCTGGAACCTGGCGGTCCGGCGTATTTCTGAATGGCCCAAGGCCATCCTGCCTCTGGAAACGCGCCAGAAGGTCATCACCTTTCCCGTGACAGCATTTCCTACGCCGTTCCAAAGCGAGCTTGCAAAATTGATGCACCGTCTTGCAACTCCGGACCCGCTGGCAGATGACGGTCAGAACAGGGTACTCCGACCCGCGACCCTGTCCCAATACCAAAGACAGTTGGTTCGGTTTGCCTCCGAACTCGTTCACTCTGGTATCCCGATCGCGGAGATTGGCGGATTGGACGTCCTGATCAATCCGGTTATGGCTGAACAGGGTTTGCGCCAGATGTTATCGCGCACCAACAACCAGACCACAAAGATGATCAGTGAGATCGCCGCGCTGCTCCGCAACCTGGCCCGGATACTTAATGCACCCGATGACGCTCGCGATGCACTGGCCGGGCTTGCCACGCGCCTGGCGGTCAAACCTCAGAATGGCATGACCCAAAAGAACCGAAGCAGACTTCGAGTGTTGCAAGAGGATCGGCATCAACAGCGCCTGCTGCTTCTGCCTGAACGGATTTTCGCGCGACCACGCGGCACGTCCAAACCGTATGGCTGGGCTCTGGCGCGCGAAGATGCACTCGCAATCGCCATCTTGCTTGTCTGCCCGGTTCGCGTGAAGAATCTGGCTGGCATCCACCTGGAACGCCACCTGCACCGTCCCGGTGATGGCCGAGCCTACCTGGTTCTGGAAGACGGCGAGACCAAAAATGAGCGACCTGTCGAGTTCGAGATCCCGCGTGATGTATTGCGCATGATCGACGTACATCTCAAATCTCGCTGTCCGGAACTCTGCCCCGCGGGAACGCCTTGGCTGTTTCCCCGCAGGGATGGTCAGCATTCGGTTGATCCTGGCGTTCTGTCTGCGCGCGTCTCCAAACGGATCCGGAAAGAAACAGGGTTGGAGATGAATGCCCACCTATTTCGGCATTTCGCAGTGATGAACTGGCTCGACGCCAATCCCGGCGGCTACGAAGTTGCGCGCCGGTTGCTCGGGCATTCGGAGGTCAGCCACACCATCAACATGTATTCCGGTCTTGAGGCACGGTCGGCCACACGTGCCTTTGCTGACCTGATAGAAGCTAAGAAAGGGCGTCGCTGATGAGCCTTGTTCTGCCGCTCGACGAATGGCCCGCGCAAGACCGGGAGATGTGGCTCAACCTTCAGACGGAAGGTGGACCGCTCGACGATTGCGGCGCGCTCTCACATCTACGCGCGACCTCTTTGAAGACGTTGGAATTGTGCTATGCCCGATGGCTACAATGGCTGATTACAAGCGATGCGAAGGCGATCACACTGCCTCCGGCTCGACGCGGGACCCTGCCGCGTCTTTCCGCTTGGCTTCAGGACCTCTCACACACCCGGCCAATGACCCGGTTGATGTTCATTGATGGCGTGTTGCGTATCCTCTCTGCAACTGATCCAACGCAGGATTGGTCCGGTCAGCGGAGGTTAAAAACGGGATTGAAGCGCGCCGCGGGTCGGGGTGATCAGGATCGCAAAATTGGGCGTGTGTTGTCCAGCGAGGTTCTATTCAAGGCGGGAATGTCTCTGGCGACGGATCATGCAGAAGCAGCACCAACACCGCTTCGCAGAATGATGTATCTGCGGGATGGCACCATGATTGCCATGTTGGCTTTGATGCCGATGCGGCGACGCGCCTTCGCAGGCCTTCAAATTGGCATATCCTTGCATGTCACAGCAGGCACCATGACCGTCGCGCTCCCGGGGGATCTGACTAAATCTGGTCAGCCATGGGAGGCTGATGTTCCCCAGAGCGTTGAGCCGCTCTTGCGCCGTTATGTCAACGAAGCCCGTCCCTTTTTAATGGAGCGTGGCCAACAGCATCACAATGTCCTGTGGGTTGGCCGATCTGGCACTCCTTTGAAGAAAGACGCGTTGAGCCCCCGGGTCGCGGAGCAGACACTGAAGCTGACGGGTCGCCGTATTCCACCGCATTTCTTTCGGGATGCTGCCGCGACAACCCTGGCCCGCTCTTCTCCGGAACACGCCAAGCTAATTCGACCAATTCTTGCGCATACGAGCTTCGGAACCGCCGAGCGCCACTACATCCACGCACAGACAATTGAAGCGGGCCGCGACTACGCGGCTTTGATCGACCTAAAGAGAAAGGCCCGGCGATGACCCGAGTTGCAATCTATGCCCGTTTCTCCAGCCATATGCAGAGAGACGCGTCCATCGATGACCAAATGCGACTGTGCCGGGAACGTGCAGAGCGGGAAGGCTGGACTGTTGTCGACGCCTATTCTGATCGGGCGGTCTCTGGTGCGTCCATGTTGCGTCCCGGGCTGCAAGCACTCTTCAATGCAACCCAGGAAGGACGGGTTGATCTGATCTTGGCAGAGGCGCTGGATCGGTTGAGCCGGGACCAGGCAGACATCGCTGCGATTTTCAAACGGCTGAGCTTTGCAGGAGTTGGTATCGTGACACTGGCCGAAGGCGAGATCAGCGAATTGCACGTAGGTCTCAAGGGCACCATGAACCAACTGTTCCTCAAAGATCTGGCCGACAAAACTCGACGTGGCCTGCGCGGGCGGGTCGAGCGTGGCCGTTCCGGCGGCGGCAACTGCTATGGTTACGACGTCGTCCGGCGCCTAGGGCCCGACGGTCAACCCGTCACGGGAGAACGAATGATCAACTTAGCAGAAGCTGAGATTATCCGGCGGGTATTACATGACTTCACCGAAGGGCACTCCCCAAAAGCCATTGCGCGCCGCCTCAACGCCGAGGGTGTCCCCGGTCCCCGTGGCAAGTTATGGCGTGACACTGCCATTCGAGGGCACCGAATTCGTGGAACGGGCCTGCTCAACAATGAGCTTTACGTTGGCCGCCTGGTTTGGAACCGGCTCCGCTACATCAAGGACCCGGAGACCGGTAGACGTGTTTCCCGTCTCAACGATCCCTCCGAATGGATCATCACAGAGGTCCCAGAGCTGCGCATCGTCGGGGATAAACTTTGGGAGGCGGTCAAGCAGCGGCAGGGCGAGATCGAGGCTGATCCCCGCGTCAAAGCCATCAAGGAAACCAAGTTTTGGGAGAAGCGTCGCAAGAAGCACCTTCTGACAGGTCTTGCATTCTGCGGCACCTGCGGAGGGCCACTCGCTACTGTCGGGCGCGACTACCTCGCCTGCTCTGCTGCCCGCAAACTCGGTACCTGCACGCACAGGCAATCCATTCGCCGCAATGTCCTGGAAGACGCCGTTTTGGATTTGCTTCGTCAGCGTCTGATGCAGCCCGACGCAGTGGCCGTTTTTTTCAAGTCCTTCAGCGAAGCCGCCAACTCAGAAGCCAGCACAGCGGAGGCAGCGCGGACCCGTCTACAATTCGAGCGGGACCAAGCTGCACGCAAACTGAATGGGTTTTATGATGCAATCGCAGAGGGCATTCGTACGCCCGGGCTTCAAGCCAGGCTCGAAGAGCTCGAAGCGCAGATCGCCGATCTGGATGCAAAGCTGTCTGAGCCCGCGCCCTCGCCGGTGCGACTGCACCCAAATCTGTCTGAACTCTATCGCTCCAAGGTCACTGATCTGGCACAGGCGCTATCGGATCCGTCTATCCGCACAGGGGCTTTGGAGATCATTCGGGGCTTGATCGAACGTGTTACGATCCAACATGAACGGGATCGCGTGCAGATCGAACTGGAGGGTGCCCTGGCAGCAATGATTGGGTTGGCTCAGAATGAACAAAGCCGCCCTGAGGCGGCTGGTTCGGTAAAAGTGGTTGCGGGAGCAGGATTTGAACCTGCGACCTTCAGGTTATGAGCCTGACGAGCTACCGGGCTGCTCCATCCCGCGACAGTTTTTTGTGACCTAGCGCTTACGCTACTTGAGGTCTTTGGTTGGCCTATCGCTTGCGCTATTTGAGGCCGGGTATTGTTTTTTTGATCGTGTTAGAGAGATGTGGGCTTTTACTAGGTTTGGCGGTGACCTACTCTCCCGGGGCTTAAGCCCAAGTACCATTGGCGCGGCAGTGCT
>NZ_JBQFXN010000022.1:0-15318 GCF_056540885.1 Ruegeria sp. AL12
TCAGGCCGTCTCTCCGACCCGTCAGCACCGCCTCAGCAGCGCCGGTGAAGGGGGTTCTAAGTATAACAAACAAATCCCGCAAGCGGAAAATGACGTCGCAGAGCATTTTTTTGAAAATTTCAATTTAATCAAATAAAACCAATATGTTACAAGACTGGAAAGCTTACCCTTCCTGTGTCTGTCGGGGCTCTCTCCATCGGATGGCCACGACACAACCGAGAAGACGCAAGATGGCACTACTATATATAGGGAATCGAGCAACACTGAACACAAGGCCGCGCGACTCAAGTCCGTGAATCGACTCGGGACTCTGCCAGAATCTGCATTGAAAACCTCAAAGGCCAGATTTTGAACTGCGTCATGCCGTGGCGACCCACATATCTCCAACCACACCTTGAGCGCGCCAACATTCTGAACACCTATCTTGAACATCCCACCGGGATGGGTTCTGGTCTCGGACATTCGTTTTCGGCTTCTTCAGCGAGACAGGCATGACGCGTCACCTTACGTTCCCACTGGTCAGAACCGTCGGATTTGACGGTGCGCTTGTCACATTTGCGGACACGATGTCTGAGACAGCGAACCGAGCGGCGCTGGCCTTTCGATCTGAACTGGATCGGCTTCAATGGTCAGAGGTCACGGAATCTTCTGCCACGCTGGCCTCGGCATATGTCCGGTTCGATACGCAAAGGACCACCCATCAACAGATGATGAACAAGCTTGAGGACCTCGTCGACCAAAAGGACTGGTACAACACACCACTTCCAACAGGCCGCAGGCTGTGGCGAATTCCGACGGTCTATGGCACCGACCTTGCGCCCCAGCTGGACGATGCCGCTGCTGCTGCCGGTCTCGCGCCGGAAGAAGCGATACGGCGGCTTGGCCAGTCCCGCGTGCGGGTTTTGACGATAGGGTTCGCCCCCGGGCAACCCTACCTTGGGCCATTGCCCCCCGAGTTCAACATTCCGAGGCTGCAAAACCTGACCCCCATGGTGCCCGAAGGCGCTCTGGTTCTTGCAATATCTCAGTTTGTCCTGTTTTCCGGACCAACGCCAACCGGCTGGCGGCATGTCGGGCAGACCGCATTTCGGTGTTTCCGGCCCGAGACGGCTGAGGCATTCGCCCTCAAGCCCGGGGATGAACTGATATTCGAACCCGTTTCCCGTGAAGACCTGGAACATATCAGAGCCAAAAACGAAGATGGCACCGGCGGAGCAACCTGCGAGGAGATTGCGCCATGAGCCTGATCGTCCACCAGATCGGCCCGGCTTGCACCATCCAGGATCAGGGGCGCACAGGTTATCTGGACCAGGGGCTGTCCCGGTCCGGGGCCGTCGATACACTGGCCCTTCATGAAGGCGCCGCATTGCTCGGCCAAAGCCCGGAACTTGCTGCGCTGGAAATGGCCGGAATGGGCGGCACGTTCGAGGCCACACAGAGCATGCGCATCGCACTGACCGGTGCGCGGATGCAGGCCAGCATTGATGGCAGCCCCGTGGCCTGGAATGCCTCGCATCACCTGGAGCCCGGACAACGGCTGGTCATCGGTGCGCTTCTGCAAGGCAATTACGGCTATCTTCATTTGGGGGGCGGAATCGATTCAGAGGTTTTTCTGGGATCTCGATCCGCGCACCTGACGGCACGGATCGGGCGAGCGGTGAAGCCGGGCGACCGGCTGACCTGTGGCCCGGATGCAGGCGACGCTGGTTTGAAACTGCCCCCTTCCGAACGCTTCTCGGGTGGCGTTCTGCGTGTCGTCGCCAGCTTCCAGACGTCCCTGTTTGATGACGCAACGCTTGATCGATTTGCGCGCACCTCATTCCATCGCGGCGCACGCGCCAACCGGATGGGGATGCAAGTGAACAGTGACGGCGACGGGTTTGCGGCCACTGGCCAACTGAACATCTTGTCCGAGGTTATTACCCCGGGCGACATCCAGATGACCGGAACCGGAGATCCGTTCATCCTGCTGCCTGAATGCCAGACCACAGGAGGGTATCCCCGCATCGCGACCGTTTTGCCCTACGACATGCCACGCGCAGCGCAGACACCCGCGGGCGGAGCGATCACGTTCGAATTTGTCAGCATCGAGCAAGCCACTGAATTGCACGCGGCATTCATGGCGGATCTTGCCCGTCTGCCCTCAAAAGTCGAAGCGTTGGTGCGTGATCCCCATGACATCCCGGACTTGCTGTCCTACCAATTGATCAGCGGAGTGATCTCTGCCACCGACTAAGGAGATGTGCCGATGCCAAGCGTCGATCTGAATGCCGATATGGGGGAAAGCTTTGGCCCGTGGAAAATGGGCGACGACGAAAGCCTTCTGAAGATCATCACCTCGGCCAATATTGCCTGTGGCTTTCACGCGGGTGATCCGGATGTAATGGCGTCGACAATGAAGCTGGCGGCCGAGAATGATGTCGGCATCGGCGCGCATCCCGGGTTTCCCGACCTGCAAGGTTTCGGCCGCCGGAACATGAAGCTGACTCAGGACACCCTTCGCAATCTGGTGCGGTATCAGTTGGGCGCAGCTATGGGCATGGCCAAGGCGGTTGGCACCAGAGTTCGTCATCTAAAGCTGCACGGTGCACTGGCCAATATGTGTTCGGTCGATGTCGATATGGCGCGGGCCTGCTATCAGGGCGCGCTGGATGTCGATCCCGACATCATCGTGATGGTTCTTGCCGTGACGAAACAGGAAGACGCCGTGCGCGAGCTGGGCTGCAAATGGGTGGGCGAGATTTTTGCCGACCGCGCCTACAATGACGACGGAACATTGGTTGACCGCAGCCTGCCCGGCGCGGTGATCCACGACGCGGATGTCGCAGGGCCACGTATCCTGAACATGGTCCGCGAAGGCGCGATCATCACCGAAAGCGGCAAGCGGCTGGAAACTTCGATCGACACAATTTGCCTGCATGGTGACGGACCAACTTCGGTGCAGATCGCCCGTTCTGTTCGCGAAAGCCTGATCGGGGGCGGTGTCGAGGTGACGAAATTCACCCGCTGAACATCATGGGTTAACGTTGGCAACCCAAATTCACGACTGTTGCCCGTACAGGCCTCAGCGCCTAGCATGGCAGGCAAACGCATATTCTGAATACTACAATTTCAAACAATGCCTTGACCCATGGCGGGCAAGAGCAAGGAGGTCGTGGAATGTCATTTGATCTGATGTCTTATCAGCCCCGGGGCGACAAGAAGAACTCGGATTTCTTCAATGAATACCTTCCGAAGATTTACGAACGCCGGACAAGCTCGGGCATTGCGGATCAGGTCGGCGCGATGCGGGCCATCATCATTCAGGTCGAACCCCACGCAGTGTTCGACACGATGGTCGAGCTTTACGTGATGACACCCTATCGGCACACCGCCAGCTATCTGGGACGAACCCACAGATTCTCGGTTCTGCATTCACATCCTAACTATCCTGCGCTGATCCTGATGGCGCCGCTCAGCCCCGGGTTCGAAGACTTCATCCCCCGCATAAATCGCATGTATCCACTGGCGCGCAACACACCGCAGACGCGCTATGTAGGCGAGGTATACGCAGCTTGCGATCTTGACGCGCTGACCCATGCACTTGGGGATCAGAACATACGGTTCGAATATCCCGGGGATACCGAGAACCCGTTCTACACATCGGACGGGTTCCGATTCACTACCCTGTCCGATTTCACCTGCAACCGCGTCGGGTATTCGACCCACGACTTCAACGACACCGACAGTCTGGGCCTTGGGGATCGCGTGTTGCTGAGCGAAACGGAACAGGCCCGTCTGGAACAGGCCGCCGCTTTCGGAACCGAAAGCAAAATCGCCCCGCTGATGCTGGGAATCGACCATCTTGCGACGCGGGTCCTGGCGGGCGAGCGCGAGGATGCGATCCTCGAGTTCCTGACCATGGTGCCCTATTATTTCTGGGGCGCTTACAACATATTCGACATGAACTCATCGACCAACGTGAACCGCAACGGAAATGTGGACGATGACAAGAAATCTCCGGCCAAGGTGTTTACCGCAAACAACACGCCATCCTTCGTGAACTCCTTCGCCAAACTGCCGATGCCGACCGAGGATTTCGTGCGCAATTTTGGCCGTCGTCTGCACCACATGGCCGTCGAGATTCAGGATGGCGATCACGGCGCCGGGGAAAAGAACGTCGATTTCGTCGTGAACACCCTGAAGGACAAGGGTGTGCCGTTCCTGGCCCATGTGGTGGGTGAGTGCAAAGACGATCCGAACCTGAAACAGATCTTCTCGAAACACTCCAAGCATACCCTGCTGATTACCGAGTATATCGAGCGGTGCCACAAATATGATGGGTTCTTCACCAAGGACAATGTCGCCGCCCTGACAGCCGCCGCCGGACAGGACGAACAATACCAGCACGGTCACGTTTTCGATTGAAAAAAGGGCTGCGGAATACCGCAGCCCAGACCCATTCAGGAGAGAATATGCCGAACCTTATGATGGCCCGATCATGAAACAGGTGACGTTGCGGGCCTGCAAACGGCGACAGGCCAGATCCGCCTGTTCGCGGGTCATGCCCTGAAAGGTTGCGTCAAACCCACGCGCGCTTTGGTTCACTTTGCGCAGCGTGCCTTCCAGTGTGGTCATTTCCGACAAAGCGGTTTTCAGCAGAACCTTCTCGGCCTCATACCGAGTGGTATAGCGCCCCACATTGACCCCCCACAGATGCCCACCTGACGAAGACAGCCGAGTGACAACCTCCTGCTCAGGCTCTGGCTGCTTGGTGGAATCCGTCGAAGCCAGAACCAGATTTTCGGGGCGCAGTGCCGGACGCGTGTCGGATGTTTCCACCGGTGGTGCAGTTGGCGCGATATCAGCTTCTGCAATGGCCGCCGCGATAGCGCTGGTGATGCGGTCGCGATTCTCATCAGCTGTCACAGCAACCGCGCTTGCGACTTGCGTTGACGCGGAGGGGCGCCGAACCGGGCGCAAACTGGATTTTGGTGCCCCGCTCACGCTGGCGACCTGCGTCCCGGTACCCAGTCCGGTATTTCCTGCATAAGCCGGTCGCGCAGGTTTGCGAATGGGCGCACGCGACGGTGCACGGCGGAAACCCAAATCCAGAAGCTCGGCAACCTTGGCATTCCGAGAGGCGCCAGATTTTCCGCCAAAGACGGTGGCGATGATGCGTTCATTCTTGCGTTTAGCCGATGCCACAAGATTGAACCCAGCCGCTCGGGTGTACCCTGTTTTGATGCCATCGGCGCCTTTGTAGGCTGCCAGCAGGCGACGGTTGGTGTTGGGAACAGTCTTGATCCCTGCATAGGTCGATTGGCGCGAGAACAGGTTGTAGTATTGCGGATAGTCATACAGCAGATGACGACCCAGCGTGGTCATGTCACGTGCGGTCGAAAGATGCCCCGCCTCGGTCAAACCATGGGCGTTTTTGAAGGTCGTGCGGCTCATCCCCATCGCCTTGGCGGTTCGCGTCATACGACGCGCAAAAGCTGCCTCGGATCCGCTGATGGCAATACCGATGGCCGTGGCGGCATCATTCGCCGATTTCACAGCAGCCGCGCGGATCAGATAGCGAAAAGCAATTGTCTGACCAGCGCGCAGCCCCAGCTTCGACGGTGGCTCGGCTGCCGCCTTTTTGGTGATCCGAACCGGGGTATCCAGCGTGATCTCACCATTCCGCACCGCTTCGAACGCGATATAAAGCGTCATCATCTTGGTCAGCGATGCCGGGTGAAGCCTTGTGTCAGCATTGCGCGAATGCAGAACCTCTCCGGTTCGGGCATCAATCACCATCGCTGCGTAAGGTGCCGCCATGGACCTGAGCGGCGCAAACGCCAGCACACATAGCAACATTATGAGAAAAAAGCCCATTCGGGCCGGAACTGTCCGCCGAATCTGCACGATTTTTTGCCTCTGTCTGCCTCGCGCCGCCGGGTTTTCCCGGTCAGCAAAAATTATTTTATTATCGTAAACACTATCACAGAGACTTGGTGAAATAAACCGAAAGCTGAGCATTTCGCGGTTTCGTTAGGTTGCTCGAACTGGGCTATATCTAGACAAATACTGCCCTGAGCCCACCAGATGCGCGATTGAGGCAGAACTTGGTCAACACCCGGCAGGGTTTTCGTGGAACTGCGGCCAAAAGGCAACATCACTTCAGGCTGTGCACCAATTCGGCCAGACCGCCCAAATCCCTCAACTCCCGGAATCGGGGACTGTCGACCGGGGCTTCAGCATGCTCCACCTCCCAGATAAGGCCGTGCGGGACATGAACCCCCCAGCTTCCTGCCTGGATCGGAGCCACAACGTCAGATCGCATGGAATTGCCAACCATCATCGCGCGCGCCGGGCCATCACCATGCCGCTCAAATATCGACCGGTAAGTTTCAGGGGTCTTTTCAGACACGATTTCCACTGCGTCGAACAGATCGCCCAGACCCGACTGAGCCAGTTTGCGTTCCTGGTCGATCAGGTCCCCTTTGGTAATCAAGACAACCCGGCACAAGCCTGTCATGCCTTCCACCGCGTCGCGGGCATGGGGCAACAGCTCGATCGGATAGGCCAGCATCTCTTGCCCGGCTTCGATCAATTGGCGAATGACCGAGGCCGGCACACGGTCATCCGTGACCTCGAGAGCGGTTTCGATCATCGACAGAACAAAGCCCTTGATGCCGTAGCCATAGTGTCGAATGTTGCGCTTTTCGGCTGCCAGAAGCCGCTCCATCAGATGATCCTGGTCGGCATGATCGGCCAGCAACTGGGCAAAATGCGCCTGCGTCAGCTGAAAAAAGCGCTCATTGTGCCACAGGGTATCATCCGCATCGAAACCGATTGTCGTCAGCTTGTCAGTCATCTCGTTTACGTCCGCTTGCTCTTTTCACCGGCCATCCCCACGTTATATAAGCGCGAAGATAAAGCCCAAAACTGAATCGGACAGTTGCCTACGATGCTGGAAAAGACCTGGATGATGTCTGACGAACCGGACGACGACAGCGACGCGTCCGTTCTGGTGCAGACGCGCCCAAAAACCAAGCGTCCGCCTTTGTACAAGGTGCTGTTGCTGAACGACGATTACACGCCGATGGAATTCGTGGTTCATGTTCTGGAACGTTTCTTCGGCATGACCCATGCAGAAGCATTCGAGATCATGCTGACCGTGCATAAAAAAGGTGTGGCCGTCGTCGGGGTCTTCAGCCATGAAATTGCCGAGACCAAAGTTGGCCAGGTTATGGATTTCGCCCGCCGGCACCAGCACCCGCTGCAATGCACCATGGAACGCGAAGAATAAGGCTTTTCGCCTGACCCTCACCCATATTTGCCGGAATTGCCCATGTCCCCTCGCCTGGAACTTGCATTGCAGAACGGCCTGTCGCTGTCATCTCCCCTCAGCGTGATCTGCCCTGTTCCAGCCCATGATCTGTCGGCGTTTCCCCATGCGGCGCAGGTGGTGCAGCCGTTCAAACCTTTTTACGACCATTTTGCCGCGCAAGGCTTTGACACGGTGCCCGAGGCGGAAGACCCTTGCCAGGATGCAATTGTCTTTTTGCCGCGGGCCAAGGCGCTTGCGCGGGCGATGATCCATCTGGCCAGTTCACGAGCCCGCGGCGTTGTCGTGATAGATGGCGCAAAGACCGATGGCGTGGACAGCATTCTGAAAGATGTTCGCAAAAGGGTTTCGGTCGAAGGGCCTCTGTCCAAGGCACACGGGAAAATCTTCTGGTTTCGGGCTGACCCGCAGAGCTTTGCAGATTGGGCTGCGCCAAAGACGCAGATCGTCGATGGGTACCACACGGCACCGGGTGTGTTTTCAGCGGACGGGATCGATCCCGCTTCGGCCATGTTGCTGAACGCCTTGCCTGCCAAGCTGGGGCCGCGCGTGGCCGATCTGGGTGCCGGGTGGGGGTATCTGAGCGCAGAGCTTTTGAAGCGCGACAACCCAAAATCCGTGCATCTTGTCGAAGCAGACCACACGGCCCTTGCCTGCGCGCGCATCAACGCCTCTGACCCCAAGGCCCGGTTTTATTGGGCTGACGCCGTCACCTGGTCTGCGCCAGAGCCATTGGACATTGTTGTAATGAACCCCCCGTTCCACACCTCTCGCAGTGCCGACCCTACGCTGGGGCAGGGTTTCATCGCAGCAGCGGCACGCAATCTGACGCGCAACGGAGCCCTATGGATGGTCGCCAATCGCCACCTTCCCTATGAAACCACTCTGAACGAACACTTCGCTCGGGTCGATGAAGCCGCCGGCGACAACCGGTTCAAGGTGTTTGAGGCCTCTCGCCCTCGGCGATAAGGCCAGCTAACCTGCCCCCAATTCAGGAGGATTCGGATGTCCTTTTCCATCGCAGGCAAGACAGCAATCGTTACAGGCGGGGCCAATGGCATCGGGCTGGCCATAGGTCGGCATTTCGCGGACGCGGGCGCAAATGTCATGTTCGCCGATATAGATGAGAAACGTCTGATCGATGAGCTTGGGGAACAGGCAGAAGACGGCAATATTCGTTATTTCGCAGGCGACCTGCGCGAAAAGCTGACCATTGCCAATTTGCTGTCGGCAACACTGGATGCGTTTGATCAGGTGGATATTCTGATCAACGGCGCGCGCCAGGTGATCCAGTCTGATCCGCTTGATCCCGATGACGACTCGATGCGTACCTTGCTGAATCAGAACCTGATGCCTGCGCTGCGGCTCAGCCAGTTGGTCGCAAAACGCATGATCAAACAGGCCGGGGATGACGATGAAAACCCTGCCGGATCGATCATCAACCTGTCATCCATCGCGGCCCGCCGCACGCATCCCGACCTGATGGCCTATTCCGTGTCGACCGCCGCGCTGGATCAGATGACACGTTCACTGGCCGTGGCGTTGGCACCGAACCGCATCCGGGTCAATTCGATTGCGCTCGGCTCGGTCATGAGTGCATCACTGCAATCGACGCTGAGAGAGAACCGAGAATTCCGCGACGATATCGAAAAGCACACACCGCTTGCCCGTATCGCGTCGGCCACTGAATTGACGGAAACCGCGCAGTATCTGGCATCGGATGCAGCCGGATTCATCACCGGCCAGATCCTGACAATCGATGGCGGCCGCACATTGCTTGACCCTGTCGCCGCACCGGCGCATTGAGACCCATGTTCGAAACAGAAAAAAACACCGCCTCAGCCTGGTTCCGCCAATTGCGCGACGACATTGTTGCCGCCTTCGAAGCATTGGAGGACAGCCACGACACCGGCCCGTTTTCCGACGCAAAGCCCGGCCGCTTTGAAGTCAAGGAAACCAAACGCCAGTCCGAGGACGGCTCTGACGCAGGGGGCGGTCTAATGTCCGTGATGCGCGGCGGGCGAGTGTTTGAAAAGGTCGGGGTCAATGTCTCGACAGTTTACGGGACCCTGGGCGAGCGTGCACAACAGGCGATGGCAGCACGCAAAGGCATCCCCGGGATGACCGAAGACCCGCGTTTCTGGGCCTCGGGGATCAGCCTCGTGGCGCATATGCAGAACCCGCATGTCCCGGCGGTGCATATGAACACTCGGATGTTCTGGACCCCGCACGCCTGGTGGTTTGGCGGCGGATCGGATCTGAACCCCTGCATCGAATATGATGACGATACGGCGCATTTCCATGATACCCAAAAGGCTCATCTGGACCCGCATGGACCCGGACATTATCCGCGCCTGAAAGAGTGGGCGGACGAATATTTCTATATTCCCCACCGCAAACGCGCACGCGGCGTAGGCGGTATTTTCATGGATGATTATTGCACCGGAGACTGGCAGGCCGATTTCGCCCTGACGCAGGATATCGGTCGGGCTTTCCTGCCCGCTTTCGTGCCATTGGTTGAAAAACGGCGCGTACAGGGTTTCTCGGACGCCGACAAAGACACCCAGCTGGTGCATCGCGGTCTGTATGCGGAATACAATCTGGTCTATGACCGCGGCACCAAGTTCGGACTGGAAACCGGACATGATCCGGACGCGGTTCTGATGAGCCTGCCACCGATGGCGAAATGGATCTGACCCTCAGAACGTGTCCATGATGAAGTTGTCATAGCAGTAGTTCTGCGCCGACGACGCCGACATGTTGGCCCCGACTTTCCTCACGGTGATGGAATATCCCGGCTTGGTATCCGCCCCCGGCGGCGGGGCCAGCGAGAATTGTACGGTCCGGACGCCGGGTTCATAGGCGCGCCAGATATAGATCCGTTGGTTGTTTGGCACGCCCAGACTGCGGATCGCGTAATCCCCAATTCCACACCAATAATTAACGGGCGCTGAGGATCCGATGGCCTTGACCTCGTAGACACCGTCCGGCATTGGCGTGATTTCCGTACGAAATTGCGGCCGAACGGACAGGCCGAACCCGACAGCCTCGGCCATCGCAGGTATCGACAAAAGCACGGCAGCAGCCAAAGTCTTGAATGAACGCATAATCCAGATATCCCGAAACAAGGGTCCGATACCAATAGCATAGTCGGGACGACCTGCGAGTAAAGCAGGACAGGCCAACCAGCCGGCAACACTGACCACATCAAAGAATTTATTCTACCCATATTGCAGGAAAGCAGTACACTCGCT
Source organism: Ruegeria sp. AL12 (assembly GCF_056540885.1). Taxonomy (NCBI): domain Bacteria; kingdom Pseudomonadati; phylum Pseudomonadota; class Alphaproteobacteria; order Rhodobacterales; family Roseobacteraceae; genus Ruegeria; species Ruegeria sp. AL12. The sequence continues at coordinate 10,570 of NZ_JBQFXN010000022.1, forward strand.
GTAGACTTTTGGTTCCCGTTACACTGTTGGGCATCTCTTTGAGCAAGACGTTTCCAAAAGACTGGTTCGATTTCTCGCCGGAAAAATACGCGGATCTGGGCGCTATGTTCTTTCTGGCGGGTTTGACGAAAACACATCAGAAACGCAGTCTGGCACAGGTTTTGTACGCGTTCGAAACTCCGTTTCGCCTGGGCCAGTACCATATCTTCCGACAGCACGGATTCCCCCGTGGTTTTGTCACCTTCGCCGGGCTCAGCCCCGAAGCCGAATTCCGTTATGCGGTGAAAGAAAAGCCCCTTTCCGACACGGATTTCACCAGCGGATCATCCTTCTGGATCATTGATCTTGTGGCTCCGTTTGGACAGACCAGCCAAATTGTTGATATCCTCAAGCAGGAAATCCCGCACCCGCGTGTGCGCACCAACCGGATGGACAGTGACATGACACGCAATCGCATTGTCGAATGGACGCGGGATGAAGCGGGCGAGGTTCACATGCGCCTGTATCGCAAGAAGGAATTTGAACGCGTGTTGCAGCAAGGCGAGGGTTAATTGGTTTCAGTTCCGATCACAGGCGAACTGACCGGGGATGTGACTGGTTTTCCACCCAACGTTGAGACGGGGCAACCCACTCTGGACAATGGAAACTTCAATCCGGTCACGCAAACCTGGACGATTGCGGCACAGCCCGCCAACGGCACCGCCTCGATCGACCCGAACACGGGAGAGTGGACCTATACCGTCGACCCGACATTTTTCGATGGTCTCGACAAAGGAGAAGTCGTCTTCGATTCTTTCTTCATCAGCGTCTCGGGTACAACCCAAGCCGGCCCATTCACCCTTCCATTCACCGGCACACCGGACCCGGTGGAAGTGGTCATCCGGATCGAGGGCGTCTGTTTTGCGGCCGGAACCCTGATCGAAACTGAAAGCGGCCCGCTTGCGATCGAAACGCTGGACGCGGGTCATATGGTGGCCACTGCCGATCACGGTCTGCAACCTATCCGCTGGATCGAAAGCAGCAGGATTCCACCCGAACGATTATGCGATGAACCTGCTTTGCGCCCCGTTCGTATCTCGGCGGGCAGTCTGGGGCCGAACGAACCCTCACGGGACCTTCTGGTATCGCAGCAGCACAGGATCCTGGTCAAAGGCCCGAAAGTCGAGCTGCTTTTCGGCGCATCCGAAGCCCTGGTTGCCGCCAAACACCTGTGCGGATGGCCCGGCATCGGCATCGATACATCGGTTCAAACGGTCGAGTATCTTCACGTCCTGCTGGACCGGCATGAGATCCTGAACGCCGAGGGCGCGCAGGCCGAAAGCCTGTTTCTGGGGGAAGAGGCCCTTTATTCGCTGTCCTCTGAGGCATTGCGCGAACTGGCTTCGATATTCCCCGACAGACCGACCTCGGGTCACACCGGGTTCGGGCGCGCGGCTCGCCTGATACTGCGCGAACACGAAGCCCGCGCCCTTGCCTGCGACTAGCTGCCGGCCACAATGCGCCCGCCGACATCCTGCGGGGCCAATGCAACCGTCTTGATCACGGCATAACATGTGCTGCCTGGTTTCAGGTTCAGGGCCGTAACAGATCGACGCGTAACCCGCGCAAGCACATTGCCCGCCGGGGTCTTTACCGACACGATGGCACCCGGCCCCTCGCCCGACCGGATCGTGTCCACGGTCCCGGCCAGCACGTTCAGTGCCGAAAGCCCTTCGGGTTTGTTGTTCGACAGGATCACTTCCTGAGCGGGTATCCGAATCCGCAAGTTTGCCCCGACCTCATGCGCGATACGAGGCAGAAAGAGCCGCGCGCCATTGGCGTTCAACTCCGTCAGCCCGTCGGAATGATGCTTTGCAACCTGAACTTGCAACACGGCCCCGACGGCGCGAATTCCCGCAGGGGCCACTGACGGGTCGGCAAGCATTTCGGATGCGGGCCCGTGGCGAACGGCCTTGCCATCCTGCAATGCAACAACGGATGTTGCCAACCGGGCCACTTCGGCGGCAGAGTGGGTCACATAGAGGATCGGAACCGAGACCTCGTCCCTGAGACGCTCGAAATAGGGCAGGATTTCCGCTTTTCGCCCATCATCCAGTGCTGCCAGCGGTTCATCTGCAAGGATCAATCGCGGGCTTGCCAACAAGGCCCGCCCGATGGCGACGCGCTGTTTCTCACCGCCTGACAACCCGGCAGGTCTGCGGTCCAGCAGATGACCGATGCCCAGCATGTCGATGACCCTGTCGGGGTCTTCGCGGCGTGTGTTTTTCGGCGCAAACCAACGCCCATAGGCAAGGTTCTGGCGCACGGTCAGATGGGGGAACAACCGCCCTTCCTGAAAAATATATCCCAATCGGCGCCGATGCGGTGGCAGCCACAGGCCCTGTTCCGTGTCGAACAGAACCCAGTCATCTACCGCCAACCGGCCCGCCTGGGGCCGAAACAACCCTGCCACGGCATTGACGATGGTGGTCTTGCCCGATCCCGAGCGCCCGAACAGCACCGTCACGCCCGGCGGCGCATCAAAACTGACGTCCAGATCAATCCCTGACAGATTGTGGTGCAACCGAACAGACAGGCTCATGATCCGGCCACCCGCGCCGCGGCACGCCGCCCCACATACTCCGACAGCAACAACGCGCTCATTGCGACGACGATCGAGATCAGAACCAGCCGCGTCGCGGCCGCCTCGCCGCCCGGGACCTGCAAAAAGGCGTAGACAGCCGAAGGCAACGTCTGCGTCTGACCTGGGATGTTGGAAACGAAGGTAATCGTCGCACCAAATTCACCCATGGCCTTGGCGAAGGCCAGAATAGCCCCGGCTATGACACCCGGTAAAATCATCGGCAAGGTCACCGTACAAAACACCATCGGACGCGACGCGCCCAGAGTTGCCCCTGCCTGTTCCAGCTTCGGGTCCACCGCTTCGATCGACAAACGTATCGCCCGGACCATCAAAGGGAAGGCCATGATCCCGGCGGCAAGGGCCGCGCCTGTCCAGCGAAAGGCCACTACGATCCCGAACTCGGCCAAAAGCCGGCCCAGCGGCCCTTGAATGCCGAAGGTCAGCAACAGCAGGTATCCGGTGACAACCGGCGGCAGGATCAAAGGCAAATGCACCAGACCGTTCAAAACCTGTCGTCCAGGAAACCGCCAACGCGCCAGAGCATAAGCGACAAAAATACCAAACGGCAAAGTCGCCAGCGTCGCCCAGAAGGACACGCGCAATGAAAGCTTCAATGCTTCTACTTCGGCAGGCCCCAACCAATCCAATGCAATCACCTGCCCGGCAGGGTAAATCCCTGCTCCAGAAATACAGCCGTGGCAGCATCCGTTTTCAGGTGTTCAAGAAAGGCGTGTGCTCCTTCTTTTGCATCGACGGTCAGTGCCGCAGGGTAAATAATCGGTGGATGCAGATCGGCAGGGAACGTCCCAACGACCCGGACCCTTTCTTCCACCCTGGCGTCTGATTGGTACACGATCCCAAGCGGCGCGGCCCCGGCCGCCACCAGGGCCAGCGCAGCGCGCACATTGTCGGCCTGCGCCACCTGATTCCGCACAGCCTCCCACTGGTTCAAGCTTTGCAATGCAGCTTTGCCATAGATACCGGCAGGCACCGCGTCGACCAGTGCCATGGCCAGATAGCCGTCTTTCAAGTCCGCCTTGAGGTCATATCCGGGCTGGATTTCACCCACTTGCGCATGATCTTCAGCCCCGACCAGAACCAGGCCGTTGCCCAGCAGATCAACCCGAGTGTCTGCCCGGATCAAACCGTCCTGCTCCAACACATCCATCCAATCCGTATTGGCCGAGACAATCACACCCGCAGGCGCGCCTTGCTGAATCTGCCGGGCCAAGACCGACGACGCCGCATAGGAAACGGAAACGCTCTGACCGGTCTGGTTTTCGTACCCGCCAACGATTTCGTCCAATGCGGTCTTGAGGCTGGCCGCTGCAAAGACCAGAATGCCTTCTGCACCGGCCCGGATCGGGGCCAACGCCGTCATGCCAAGGACCAATGCCACCATCCATAATCGGCGGGCGAAGGATAGGGTCATGTACACTCCCGACCGGTTTGTTTCAGTCTCTCCGGGGATATCGGACGCCACCGGTGGCGCGCAAGCGCCTTTGGCCATTTACACATGATGGGTCGCAGGTTGAGCAAGGCGTTTTCCATCGATCTGTCTGAAAATTTGGCTGCGCACCTTCCGGCCCGAAAGGCGCCCAGAGCGCCCGCATGTTCTGCCTACTGCTTGCACGATGCCCCGTTGGTCGGCCGCCGAAGACGGAACGCAAGAAAATCTTCCAGACCCTCTTGCACCTGCCCGCAGGCTTGGCTAAATGCAGCATCACGGGTGATTAGCTCAGTTGGTAGAGCGCTTCGTTTACACCGAAGATGTCGGGAGTTCGAGTCTCTCATCACCCACCATCCTTTCCCCGCAGCGTATCAAGGTCTTACGCGACTAGCACCTCTTGCTATGCTGCGCATGAAACTGTGTCCGCTGCGCCTCCGCTGCACTTGAACGGAAAAGATATCTCCAACACAGGAGATTTGGGCAATGGCAACAATCGTAAAACGACCTGGGGTCAGGACCCATAACCAGTAAATTACGGTTGCCGCGAGTGCGATGGCTGATAGGATTACCTTGGGACAACGGTCATAGCGTGTCGCCACGCGCCTCCAATCCCTAAGCCTGCCAAACATAATCTCAATGCGGTTTCGCCGCTTGTATCTGCGCTTGTCGTACTCGA
>NZ_JBQFXN010000023.1:2500-6129 GCF_056540885.1 Ruegeria sp. AL12
CCTTCGGAGATCATTTGAAATCGTATAGAGAGAAATCAATCAACACTGTTTGATCGCGCCGAGTGTGGCGTTGATCTCAGTTGGTCCTCTTCGGAGGAGGTTCGATTTGGGATGTTTCCTCGTCCCTCTTTGAATATCCCGGCTGAAACGAACAGAGTTGTCCAAGTCAAGTACACTAACCCGCACGATCATCAGATCGTGCATGTCTTTCATTCTCCGTGCGGGGCCGACCGACATCGGCAGCATGGGTTCCAGGATGGAAGGCGGGAAAGTATGCTTTTGGTTCAGAAGAAAGATCATCTTTAGTTACCAGCTGGATGATCGCGTTGGACATAGTCGAACCGTGAAGGCCGCAGGCCGGAAGGGTTCACGCGCTCAAGTAGCCGAATAGGCGGTAGCGCAAAATGTTATGTCTTTCTCTTTCTGGATCAAATCAAGCGCGAGAAGGGCGTTTGGTGAATGCCTTGGCAGCAAGAGGCGATGAAAGACGTGATACTCTGCGATAAGCCATGGGGAGCTGAGAATAAGCTTTGATCCATGGATCTCTGAATGGGGCAACCCACCTGAATGTTTGTTATTGTTAGCACAGCTGATCAATAATGAGCATGAACAGGTACTTAAGACCTGAATACATAGGGTTTTAAGAGCAAACCCGGGGAACTGAAACATCTAAGTACCCGGAGGAAAGGAAATCAATTGATACTCCCCTAGTAGCGGCGAGCGAACGGGGACCAGCCGAGCCGGATAAGTGACTAGAACACGTTGGGAAGCGTGGCCATAGCGGGTGACAGCCCCGTATAGGAAGCTTTGACGGACGTATTAAGTAGGGCGGAACACGTGAAATTCTGTCTGAAGATCGGAGGACCACCTTCGAAGGCTAAGTACTCCTTGCTGACCGATAGCGAACCAGTACCGTGAGGGAAAGGTGAAAAGCACCCCGACGAGGGGAGTGAAACAGTACCTGAAACCGAACGCCTACAATCAGTCGGAGGCTCCTTGCGAGCTGACGGCGTACCTTTTGTATAATGGGTCATCGACTTGGTCTCACGAGCAAGCTTAAGCCGTTAGGTGTAGGCGTAGCGAAAGCGAGTCTTAATAGGGCGTATGAGTTCGTGGGATCAGACCCGAAACCGAGTGATCTAGGCATGGCCAGGTTGAAGGTAAGGTAACACTTACTGGAGGACCGAACCCACATCCGTTGAAAAGGATCGGGATGAGCTGTGCCTAGGGGTGAAAGGCCAATCAAACTCGGAGATAGCTGGTTCTCTGCGAAATCTATTTAGGTAGAGCGTCATCCGAATACCCCGGGGGGTAGAGCACTGGATGGGTAATGGGGCCCCACAGGCTTACTGATCCTAACCAAACTCCGAATACCCGGGAGTACTAGATGGCAGACACACTGCGGATGCTAACGTCCGTAGTGGAGAGGGAAACAACCCTGACCTACAGCTAAGGCCCCCAATTCATGGCTAAGTGGGAAAGCAGGTGGGACGACCAAAACAACCAGGAGGTTGGCTTAGAAGCAGCCATCCTTTAAAGATAGCGTAACAGCTCACTGGTCTAAATAAGTTGTCCTGCGGCGAAGATGTAACGGGGCTCAAGCCATGAGCCGAAGCTTAGGATGCCGTAAGGCATGGTAGCAGAGCGTAGTGTGACATAGAACTCATCCTGTATTGCCGCCGGTTATGTGGCGCGAGTAATCGCGCTCAAGTAGCCGAATAGGCGGTAGCGCAGGATAGAGTTCTTTCGATGAAGCCGGCCTGTGAGGGATCCGGTGGAGAGATCACTAGTGAGAATGATGACATGAGTAGCGACAAAGAGTGTGAGAGACACTCTCGCCGAAAGTCCAAGGGTTCCTGCTTAAAGCTAATCTGAGCAGGGTAAGCCGGCCCCTAAGCCGAGGCCGAAAGGCGTAGGCGATGGGAACCAGGTTAATATTCCTGGGCCAGGAGGATGTGACGGATCACAGGTGTAGTTCAATCTTATCGGATTGATTGGGCTGCTGAGTGGTTCCTGGAAATAGCCCTCCATCAGACCGTACCCTAAACCGACACAGGTGGACTGGTAGAGCATACCAAGGCGCTTGAGAGAACGATGTTGAAGGAACTCGGCAAAATACCTCCGTAAGTTCGCGAGAAGGAGGCCCGGTTCCTAGGCAACTAGGGGCTGGGGGCACAAACCAGGGGGTGGCGACTGTTTATTAAAAACACAGGGCTCTGCGAAGTCGCAAGACGACGTATAGGGTCTGACGCCTGCCCGGTGCCTGAAGGTTAAAAGGAGAGGTGAGAGCCTTGAATTGAAGCCCAGGTAAACGGCGGCCGTAACTATAACGGTCCTAAGGTAGCGAAATTCCTTGTCGGGTAAGTTCCGACCTGCACGAATGGCGTAACGACTTCCCCGCTGTCTCCAACATCGACTCAGCGAAATTGAATTGCCTGTCAAGATGCAGGCTTCCCGCGGTTAGACGGAAAGACCCCGTGCACCTTTACTACAGCTTCGCACTGGCATCAGGATTGTGATGTGCAGGATAGGTGGTAGGCTTTGAAACCGTGACGCCAGTCGCGGTGGAGCCTCCCTTGAGATACCACCCTTCGCACTCTTGATGTCTAACCGCGGTCCGTTATCCGGATCCGGGACCCTGCGTGGCGGGTAGTTTGACTGGGGCGGTCGCCTCCTAAAGCGTAACGGAGGCGCGCGAAGGTTGGCTCAGAGCGGTCGGAAATCGCTCGTTGAGTGCAATGGCAGAAGCCAGCCTGACTGCAAGACTGACAAGTCGAGCAGAGTCGAAAGACGGCCATAGTGATCCGGTGGTCCCGAGTGGAAGGGCCATCGCTCAACGGATAAAAGGTACGCCGGGGATAACAGGCTGATACTGCCCAAGAGTCCATATCGACGGCAGTGTTTGGCACCTCGATGTCGGCTCATCTCATCCTGGGGCTGGAGCAGGTCCCAAGGGTACGGCTGTTCGCCGTTTAAAGAGGTACGTGAGCTGGGTTTAGAACGTCGTGAGACAGTTCGGTCCCTATCTGCCGTGGGTGTAGGAGACTTGAGAGGAGTTGCCCCTAGTACGAGAGGACCGGGGTGAACGATCCACTGGTGGACCAGTTGTCGTGCCAACGGCAGTGCTGGGTAGCTATGATCGGACAGGATAACCGCTGAAGGCATCTAAGCGGGAAGCCCCCCTCAAAACAAGGTCTCCCTGAGGGCCGTGGAAGACCACCACGTCAATAGGCCGGAGATGTAAGCGCAGTAATGCGTTCAGTTGACCGGTACTAATCGCCCGACAGGCTTGATTTGATCCAGTAATGGAAAGACAAGACCAAAGCATACACCGACCTTGACAATGGATGATCGTGTCGCACCAAGCGACACTGTTGGTTGATAATTACAACCGTGCGGGAACGCGCATTCGCAAGCGAATACGCTGCTTCCCGCGCGTCGCCTTTTTGCAAAGCAAAAACAGCGACGTGGGCTTTTCCTCGGTTTGGTGGTCATAGCGCAAGTGAAACACCCGGTCCCATCCCGAACCCGGAAGTTAAGCACTGCCGCGCCAATGGTACTTGGGCTTAAGCCCCGGGAGAGTAGGTCACCGCCAAACCTAGTAAAAGCCCACATCTCTCTAACACGAT
>NZ_JBQFXN010000024.1:0-3579 GCF_056540885.1 Ruegeria sp. AL12
GTTTAGATCAGCGATGTGGGTTAGCCAATCAAAGTCTGGGGCAGAACTTCCGTACTTGCTTTCTAGAACAAACCGGATTTCTTCGGCTTCCCCGACCTCTCGGACACCAGCGCCAACAAGAAAGCGTCTAGACTTTTCCTGTTGGCCACTTTTCTTACCTTTCTGTTGATTTCCGCTGAGAAGTGACCCGGTAAGCCAGATAATTTTCACTGAGAATTGACCCATGTGAGCACATTGCCCCGACGTTTTCGTTTGGGGAGATTTGGAGTGATCGACATGGGATTTTTGAGTGTCATACGACGCTGGGCATTGCGTGACAAAATGCCAATTCGCGAGATTTCACGGCGCACGGGGCTGTCTCGCAACACCATCAAAAAGTATCTACGCGAAGGCGCTGTAGAACCGAAGTTCAAGACACCGCCGCGTTCTAGCAAATTGGATCCGTATGCGGATCGGTTGTCTGCCTGGCTGCTCGCCCAGACACGCAAGCCCCGCAAGGAGCGGCGCACGGTGAAGCAGATGCATGCTGATCTGGTGAAGCTGGGTTATGAAGGATCCTATGGCCGTGTTGCCGCATTCGCGCGGACGTGGCGGTCAGATCGGCACCGTGCGGAACAGACGACGGGACGCGGAACTTACGTGCCGCTGGTATTCCAGCCGGGTGAAGCGTTCCAGTTCGACTGGAGCGAAGACTGGGCCAATATCGGTGGAGATCGGGTCAAGCTTCAGGTCGCCCATATCAAACTCTCACACAGCCGGGCTTTCCTCGTGCGAGCCTATCCGTTGCAAGCGCATGAGATGCTGTTTGACGCCCATTGGCATGCGTTCCGCGTGTTTGGTGGCGTTCCCGGCCGCGGGATTTACGATAATATGAAGACGGCCGTGGACCGTGTGGGCCGAGGCAAGCAGCGTGACATCAATGCCCGCTTCAAGGCCATGGCCAGCCATTATGTTTTTGAACCAGAGTTCTGCAACCCTGCTGCGGGTTGGGAGAAAGGTCAGGTCGAGAAGAACGTCCGCGATGCGCGCAACCGGCTGTGGCAGGTCATGCCCATCTTCAAGGATCTGGGCGAGCTGAACCAATGGCTTGAGGATCGCTGTGTCGCCCTATGGGCCGAGACAAAGCACCGGGAATTGCCGGGTACTGTTGCTGATGCATGGGAAGCTGAGAAGCCCACGTTGATGGCGCTGCCGCCCGCCTTCGATGGATTTGTCGAACACAGCAAACGGGTATCGCCGACATGCCTGGTGACCTTCGAACGCAACCGGTACAGCGTGCCGGCCAGCTTTGCCAACCAGCGTATCAGCCTGCATGTCTACCCCGAACGTCTGGTCATCGTGGCTGAGGGCCAAACCGTTTGTTCACATGAGCGGATCATAGAGCGGTCACATCGCAAGCCTGGCAGAGTGGTCTACGATTGGCGTCACTATTTGGCAGTCATCCAACGTAAACCGGGTGCTCTGCGTAACGGTGCGCCGTTCACAGAGATGCCAGATGCCTTCCGTCGACTCCAGGATCATATGCTCCGCAAAGAGGGTGGTGACAGGGAAATGGTCGATATCCTGTCACTGGTTTTGCATCACGACGAGGACGCAGTTCTACGCGCCGTAGAATTGGCGTTGGAAGCCGGGGTTCCTACCAAGACGCATATCCTGAACCTGCTGCACCGCTTGATTGACAAGAAGCAAACAGACCTTCCAGAGATCGACCCACCAGATGCGCTGGCTTTGGAAACGACCCCGAAGGCAAACGTGGACCGCTACGATGATCTGAGACAAACCGGGGAGAAGCGCCATGCGTCATGATCCAGCAGGAGCTTCCGTCGTGATCATGCTGCGCAGCCTCAAGCTGTATGGCATGGCAAATGCAGTAGAGGATCTGGTCGCTCAGGGCGCGCCCGCCTTCGAGACCGCAACACCGATGCTGTCTCAGCTTCTCAAAGCTGAGATCGCTGAGCGGGAGGTGCGGTCAATCGCCTATCACACCAAGGTGGCGCGCTTCCCCTCTTACAAAGACCTCGCAGGCTTCGACTTCAAATCCAGTGAGATCAACGAGGCCACTGTCCGGCAATTGCACCGCGGAGAGTTCATGGAAAATGCAGAGAACGTTGTCCTGATCGGCGGCCCCGGTACTGGCAAGAGCCACATCGCGACTGCCATCGGCGTTCAGGCCATCGAACATCACAGGCGTAAAGTCCGCTTCTATTCGACAGTGGAACTGGTCAATGCGCTGGAGCAGGAAAAGGTGCTAGGCAAAACCGGGAAGATGGCTGAGATGATGACCAAGGTCGACTTGGTCATTCTCGACGAGCTCGGCTACCTGCCATTCAGCTCATCCGGCGGCGCACTGCTATTCCACCTGCTCAGCAAGCTCTATGAGCGCACCAGCGTCATCATCACAACCAACCTCAGCTTCTCTGAATGGGCGCAGGTCTTCGGGGATGCAAAGATGACAACAGCTCTCCTCGACCGCCTCACGCACCGCTGCCACATCCTCGAAACCGGTAACGACAGCTACCGCTTCAAGGCAAGTTCTGAAGCAAGGAAAACGAGAAAGGAAACGCCAACATTGACCACAACATAAACGCTGAGACATAAACAAAGGTGGGTCAAATCTCGGTGAAAATACCGGGTCACTTCTCAGCGGAAATCAACAGCGGGACGAAGCTGACTTTTCAGGTCCGGCTATGCGTTCCTTTCCTAGCAATAAATTTCGTAGTCTCTATCATGCTGGTTTTGCCCCACTGTCGAAGGAAACAACATGTTGCGTTCAATGCTTATCCCCGCAGTTCTCTTTGCGCCTCATTGTCTGACTGCTGCAGAGAAAGTGTCGGCAACGAACTTCTATGTCGTCAACCAAGAGCAAATTTCCGCGGGCGAGGACGTGTTCTGGAAAGAGGACAACTATGGGACTTATACCGTTGACGAGGGACCAATCGATCCTGGTTTTGTCCGGTGCGTGGGCTCGGGTTTCGGCGGACCCAGCGGTGTCAGCGGCGGTGGCGTCTGTGTTTATGGTGAAGAAGAGGACACGTTCACCATGAGATGGGAGGTTGTTGCCTTCGGCGTCAACAACTGGCGGATTGTTTCCTCCACCGGCAAATATTCGGGGATGACTGGAAGTGGAACGACCAAAACACGTGTGGCGTCAAATTTCCTGGCGCTACCGCACCGTATTTCTGACTGGGAAGGCGAGGTTGCCTTGCCCGCTAGGGATTGAAACTCGAACTGAAATGGTCGGGGATGATGCTGATTTGAAAGGTTGGCAAAGCCCGCATTGGGCTTGTTGTCGCCTTTCGTTACTTTTCACATTAATGACCGGTGGCAGCCCGAAGCGGACATTCTCGAAAGTTGGCACACTACTGCCGAACTTGATAGATTCGAAAAAAGGTTGCTATTGGGAAATGCGCATGACACGCCGACTTGCCGCCATACTTGCCGCCGATATGGTCGGCTACTCACGGCTTATGGCGGCTAACGAGGCGGGAACACTTGCTCGTCTCAAAGACCTACGACGGGACATCATCAATCCAAGTATCGAAAGTGCCGGAGGTGAGATTATCAAGCTTACCGGTGATG
>NZ_JBQFXN010000025.1:0-3468 GCF_056540885.1 Ruegeria sp. AL12
GTTCAAACAGGTCTTGCGGGCTGTCCTTGAAATTATAAAGCATGTAATTTGACAGTTCAGTAATTCCCGCATCTGCCGAATAACGGATCGCTTGAGAGTACGGTTTTCTTACGCCCAAGTGATCAAACGCGATGCGCAAAGGCTTAAGCGCAATTCGAGACAACTGCTGCAAATACATTGGATCCTTACAAAGGATACGGGCATCCACACCCTGATTGAAATCAACGCGCCTCTGCAGCTCATAACGCCCGCGTTTCAATTTCGCTCCACGCTCAAATCCCAGATCAATAATCTCCGCTATGATCTCTTTGAAGTTTGCCGAAGCGACGACATTATTGTCCATCAGGATCAAGTCGCGCTTTTCACCATAGAGCGTACTCACTCCTTCAACCACCGAGGTTAGAGAGTTTGTATCGCGCTGCATGCCTTCAAGCGTTGGTACTCCACAAAAGGCGCATTTTCTAACGCAGCCACGCGATGCATACGTAAAATACGCATCGAAGACGGGGTACTCGTATTCGATTTGCTTAAGGATGCTATAATCTGGAACAAGGTCTTCGATGGGCTTTCCGTTCACATCATCCGCGTAAAGCTCGTCGTCAAATGGGTCGAGTTCCAGGGAAATGGCAGGGGCGTCACCAAGCAGTCCTTTGATGAATCGAACGCCTCGCCACTTGGGTTCCGATATGTACTTGCCATGCATGAGTGAAGCGGCAATGCCACCGACAAACACTCGATGAGCTTGACCGCCCACCAAATCAAGAGCGTAGTCTATACTCCGCGCTGTCCGCTCCCATTCAAATGAAAAAAGAGTTGTAATGTACACGCGGTCCCAAGCGCACTCGTAAGCGGAAGGGTCTTCACCCTTCACAAAACGAACATGGTCCTTTTTACCCTGAGGGCCATGATATTGTGCAATTTTCATCAGGCCCAGAGGTGGATACTTGTTCCGGTGTCCGTCATCGAATGATTTGGAACACGAGCGTTTGATTGGCTTAGGAGGATCAGGCTCGCCGCAGTTTCAATCTACGCCGCGTTCTGATGATGCAGCAAGCGGCGTTTCTGGATTGTCTGGTGTTTGATTTCCTTTCTGCGTCTGAGGATTGTTTCGGCTCGACCGAAATAGACATCGGCGGGTGTCAGATTGCTGATGCTCTCGTGGTATCGGTTGTGGTTGTAGTGATTGATGAAGTCGCCGATGGCCTGTTCGAGCGCTCCTGGCAGATAGTAGTTTTCCAGCAGGACACGGTTCTTCATCGTCTGATGCCATCGCTCAATCTTGCCCTGGGTCTGCGGATGGTTGGGCGCTCCCCGAACATGATCCATACCCTGCTCATCCAGCCATTTCGCCAACTCGCCAGAGATGTAACTGCTGCCGTTGTCGCTGAGCAGCCGGGGCTTGTGGGCAACGGTGACACTGTCACAACCTGATGCAGCCAAAGCGTCTTCCAGCGTTCCTGTGACATCGTCAGCTTTCATCGTGGTGCAAAGGCGCCAAGAGACAACGTAACGGCTGTAATCATCCAGGATCGTAGACAGGTAGAACCAGCCCCAACCGATGACTTTGAGATAGGTGAAGTCGGTCTGCCAAAGCTGGTTCGGCCGCACAGTCTTCTCATGGAATTCATCCGCCGCTTTGATGGTGATGCAGGCTGGGCTAGTGATCAGATCTTGTGCCTTCAGAAGCCTGTAAACACTGGCCTCAGAAACGAAGTAGCGCCTGGTGTCGGTGAACCGCACCGCAAGCTCGCGGGGCGATAACTCGGGTTCTTCCAGAGCCAGTTCCACGATCTGCTTGCGCACCTTGTCGGGGATGCGGTTCCAAACCCTACCTGGCCGGGAATGGCGATCCTCAAGCCCGGCCTCGCCGAAAGACAGATACCTGTCGTACCAGCGGTAGAAGGTCGTTCTGGGAATGCCGAGCTTTTCCAGTGTGCGTTTGATCGGCAGGTGCGAACCGTCAACCAGCCGGATGATCTCAAGCTTTTCGGATGCGGGATATCTCATTCGTCGTCTCCCCCATCCTCGAACATGCTTTTTTTGAGCAGCCGGTTCTCAAGGGTCAGGTCGGCGACTACCTCTTTCAGCGCCGACGATTCCGCTCTCAAATCCTTCACCTCAGAGCTGGTAGCCTGGCGTGCGGTATCGCCAGCCAACCGCTTCTTACCGGCCTCAAGGAACTCTTTCGACCAGCTGTAATACAGGCTCGTAGCTATTCCTTCACGGCGACACAGCTCCGCTATGCTGTCTTCACCACGAAGCCCATCCAACACAATACGGATCTTCTCCTCTGCCGAATGCTGGCGCCGTGTCTTCCTGCGGATGTCTTTGACAACTCTCTCTGCTGACGCTTTCTGTTTCCCGGATTTCATTCTCATCTCCACTCTCTGATGGTTACGATGAGCCTGAAATCCTCCGCTACGCAATCAACCTAGTCTGTTCCATGGGTGCTGATGGCGGACAGTTTGCGATTGGGCAGAGCCGGATTGAGAGGACCGAGGTAGCCATTCGCATCGGCGGTTTAACCGTATCCGCTGAGCCGACGGCTAAAGATCGCGCGTAAAGGGTGGATTCGACCTTATGCGGACAGCTTTGGCTGGACCAAGAACAGTTTGTTTGCGCTGACAGCAAGAGGCGCTTGCCCGGTTCTTCGCGTGGCTTTGGTTTCGGGTTCGCAAATCCGCGAAATGGCGCTTAACCATCTTGAGGGAGTTTTATTCTCGCCCCCTCACCGTGGCGACATGCTATTCATGTCCCCTTCAATGAGTCCTTTTGAGTTCGTGTTTACCGCAAACGCCCACGATAGTGGGCCTGATTGAGCGGCCCAGTGCCATTGCCAGCGACATCGGCACTAAGCTGATTAATATGATGGGCTTGGATGTTGGCAGCGAACCCTGAGACAGCGGCGCCAAGTAAAGTCTCTAATCAGCCGCTGAAGCGTATGAGTTCAACGGCAACTTGCTGTCCCCAGTTGGCTCTTCCGTCAGTTTTTTTTGGCCGTGGTGGACGTCCGATCTCGGTCGCGCCCGCTTCAGAGATTGGAAGCCCGAGAAACTTTAAGCCTACGCCGTGGAGGAGTGGATCAATCTGTCAACATTATCAATAAGTTGAGCATTCCCAACGTGCACCTTGCGAGCAATTCGCCTCGAAAGCCTGCAAACTGCGGTGAAGCTGACTTGCATATCGGCGATCCAAACGGCGGTTTTGTCCGCAATCTGTGAGTTCGACGAGGCCCGGAGTTCGCGCTTGCGGCGAATGTCCGGAAAGCGGGCTGCAACCGCAGAATTCAGGACTAAGGTCGAACGGCAGGATTGGGCCGTCCACGAGGGCCGAAATATAGTAGGCATTCGATCTGATGTTTAACCACCTCCAACTGCGGTTGTGAGCGGTCTTTGTAGCAGCGCCGTGATATCCCGCCATCGAACCATCTTCCATACGTGAGCGATCATTCATGACAAAGGGCGACAG
>NZ_JBQFXN010000026.1:0-3464 GCF_056540885.1 Ruegeria sp. AL12
GTCTGATCCACCGGATATTTCATCGACAATCTGAGCAAGGCTGCGCCTGGCCTGTTCGGAGGAGAGACACCCGGTAATGGGTTCGCCCTCTTCAACTCGCATGCCGGGAATTGAGAAGGACTCTTCAAACCGCCAAAGGCCAGGATCAACTTCGAAAACCGTACCTTGTGCAAAAGCGGGAGCCGCGTAAACGCCAATGGCTGAAACGAGACAGAGTTTCAGCGAGCGCTGCAGGTTCAGTCGAAAACAAATTGGTGCGTACATTCTTGGAAGGTCCTCTTGTTTTTCGATATCCTGATCTCTCGACCGAAACTTGGCCAAAAGAAGCATCTTCATGGCGTCCTGACCTGCCCCCCGTGGCTCCCTCACTCATAACGAGAGTCTGCGGGTTTGCTTTTCATATTCTTCGTCGTCCGATTGGGCAAGCGCGCCGGGCGCGGAGCCCTCAAATTGCTCAAGCGTCCGGCGCGCTTCTGCGGGTGCTTGGTTTTCGAGTGATGAGTGCGGTCTGACATTGTTGTAGTCGTAGCGCCAGAGCGCCAGCTTGCGGCGGGCATCGTCTAGGCTGTCGAACATCTCCTCGTTCAGGAGTTCGTCGCGCAGGCTGCCGTTGAAGCTCTCGATGAAGGCATTTTGCTGCGGCTTGCCCGGGTCGATGTAGTGCCAGTCGAGGCCGTTGTCGTTGGCCCATTTCAGGATGGCCCGACTGGTGAACTCTGTCCCGTTATCACTGACAATGCTGGCCGGTTTGCCATAGATGCGCACCAGGGCATCAAGTTCGCGTGCTACCCGTGCACCTGGGATGCTCGTGTCGGCCATCAGGCAGAGATTCTCGCGGCAGCAATCGTCGTTCACGGCTAAGATGCGGAACCGACGAGATGCCCCGAACGTGTCGGACAGGAAGTCGAGCGACCAGCGTTCCCCCGGCCTCAGCGCTTGGGGCATCGGTGTCCGCGAGCCACGAGCCCGCTTCCGGCCCCGTCGTCGCCTGACGCCCAACTTCTCTTCTGTGTACAGGCGATACAGCTTCTTGTGGTTCATCACGTATCCTTCGCGTTCGAGCATCACGCCGATCCGCCGATAACCAAACCGACGGCGCTTGGCTGCGACGGCCTTCATCTCCTTGCGTATCTCTGGGTTATCCGGCGGGCGTTCACGCCGGACCGTCTTCGGATCGACACCGACAAGTCGGCAGGCCCGGCGTTGCGAGATACCATGATCCCGCATTGCCCTCAGCGCTGCCTCTCGCCGCTCATTCGGCGTCGTCAGCTCTTTCCCAGCAAGTCCTTCAACACAACGTTGTCCAACATCTGATCTGCGAGCAGACGCTTCAGCTTGGCATTCTCATCCTCCAAAGCCTTTAGCTTGGCCGCATCAGACACTTCCATGCCGCCATACTTCGATTTGAACTTGTAGAATGTGCCTTGGCTCAGACCGTGCTTGCGACACACCTCTGCCGTCGGCATTCCAGCTTCCTGTTCCTTGATCATCCCGATGATTTGCGCCTCGGTGAAACGGCTCTTACGCATCTGTTTGCTCCTTCAAAAAGGTTGAGCAAACTCTACATCACAACGAGGGAAGTTTCGGGGGGCAGGTCATGCTCGATACATCGTTGACATGGGAGTGTCGCCCGAGTTTTTGCAGGAGTCCGCTTCTGTTCCAAGCTCAAAGATTGAGCTGATGGTGAGCAGCCTCATCTGACTGGTCCAAGTTGATTGTTAGTGCATCATCGGCCTGTGATCCATCGGGATGATGGTTTCGGGCGCTGGCGGGCGATAGCCCAGTGCACTGTGGGGGCGTTTTGTGTTGTAGTGTCTCCTCCATTGTTCGATCAGAATTTGAGCTTCGCGCAGGCTGTAGAAGATCTCACCATTGAGCAACTCGTCCCTGAACCTGCCATTGAAGCTTTCACAGTATCCGTTTTCCCACGGGCTGCCAGGTTCGATGTAAGCCGTCTTGGCGCCAACGGCGGCGATCCAGTCTCGGACAGCCTGGGCGACAAATTCCGGCCCATTGTCAGAACGTATGAAACTCGGCGCGCCGCGAAGTATGAACAGGTCTGTCAGGACGTCGATTACATCGGTCGAGTTCAGCTTCCGCTCGACCCTGATAGCCAAACATTCCCGACTGTACTCATCAAGGATGTTCAGCGCCCGGAAGGCTTTGCCATCATCGGTTCGGCAATGGACGAAGTCATAGGACCACACGTGGTTGCGATGCTCTGGTCGAAGCCGGACACATGATCCGTCATTCAGCCAGAGCCGCCCTTTCTTCGGTTGTTTTATTGGCACTTTCAGCCCCTCTCGCCGCCACAGCCGTTCAATCCGTCCGTCGCTGACAGACCATCCAGCCTCCCTCAGCAGCGCTGCGATCCTGCGATAGCCATATCGGCCATATTGACGGGTCAGCTCGATCATGTCGGCCACCAGTCGGTCCTCGTCTGGGCGACCTTGTGGGACGCGCCGTTGCGTGGACCGGTGTTGTCCAAGCACGCGACAGGCGCGTCTCTCGGAAACGTTCAACTGGTTGCGTACATGGTTAATACAAGCACGACGACGAGCGGGGCTCAGTAGTTTCCCTTTGTGGCTTCCGTCAGGATCAGTTTGTCCAACGTCAGATCAGAAACCGCGCGCCGCAGTCGCTCGTTCTCTTTCTGAAGCCGTTTCAGTTCCTTCAACTGGTCTATGCCCATTCCGCCGTACTTTTTGCGCCAGCGGTAATAGGTTTGTTCAACAACGCCGATCTGCCTGATCGAATCAAGACGGGACATGCCTTGCCCCATCAGAACTTCAACCTGCCGTAACTTCGAGACAATCTCTTCGGGCTTCGGTCTCTTGTTTGCCATTCGTGGTCCTCCGTTTCCTAAACATAACGGTGGACCAGTTCAGTTGGGGAGGCTCAATACGCAAACTGCTATTCCCCGCAGCTTGTGTAGGTGTAGCGAAGTGACGCTTCGGTCTTGCATTTTGTTAGTGGAAGACAGCTGCGTCAAATGGCGGGTTACTAAACCCCGCAACGCTGCTGACAACGCAAAGCCGACACGCTAGCCAAAACCATGATCTGATCGATTTTTATTCAGCCGCACTCAACACGGGCGTTTCCGTGACCCTTGAGCTTCGTGTATGAAAGGAAGACACATCAAACACACCGATCTTCCATTCGTCCAAGGCAGACGGTTCGATGTCGAAACGCCCAATACAATGCGAGCGGTTTGATGCAGCAGGCGGATCCTAGGGCCAACCGGTCTTAACCAAACTCAGAGCTGCAGTGAGAAACGGGAACGGATTCTTCATGTGAACGGCCACTTGCAGAAGTGGCACTTATTTGATCGCGGCTGCAACAAGGTCCGCTTTAAAGCATTCCGGTTCGTTTCTTCGCCGTTGCAGCGAAAGACCGCTTCCCCGCCTTTCTGTCCCTTCCCACCGCAAAGGCGAGAACCGCTGCGATACTTGAGGTCTACGCGC
>NZ_JBQFXN010000027.1:0-2566 GCF_056540885.1 Ruegeria sp. AL12
TGGCGCTGCCCTTCGTCAAACAGAATTACAAGCGTTGAAGTCAGGAGAGAGAGACATGGCAACCTATTATTCCGAAGAGCATGAATGGCTGACCGTCGAGGGCGATACCGCCACGCTGGGCATCACCAAGCACGCGGCTGAACAGCTGGGTGAGGTGGTCTTCGTCGAGCAGCAGGAAGTGGGCGACGAGTTCGAGAAGGACGGCGAGATCGGCGTGATCGAATCCGTCAAGGCCGCGTCCGAGCTTTATGCTCCGGTCGATGGCGAGATCGTCGAAGTGAACGAGGCGCTGGCCGACAACCCCGGCGCGCTGAACGAAGACCCCGAAGGCGAGGCCTGGATCTACAAGGTCAAGATTGCGGACGCATCGCAGCTTGAGGACCTGATGGACGAGGCCGGATACAAAGCCTTCATCGGCTAACCCAAACCCGAAGCCCCGCCTTTGGGGCTCCACCGCTTCATCTTTTTCCAAATACTCCCGCCGGAGGCTCCCGAAGCCTCCGCCGGCCCTGACCTTTCCATGGGAGCGCTGCAATGGCCTTCAAACTGACCGACTACGAAGCCTATGATTTTGCCAACCGCCGCCATATCGGTCCCAGCCCGACCGAGATGCGTGACATGCTCAAGGTGATCGGCTTCAAGACGCTGGACGAGCTGATCGACGCCACCGTCCCCCCGGCGATCCGGCAGAAACAGCCGCTGGACTGGGGTCCGGCGATGACGGAACGCGATGCGCTTTTCCACATGAAACAGGTGGCGGGGAAGAACAAGGTTCTGACCTCGCTGATCGGTCAGGGCTATTACGGCACCACCACGCCTGCGCCGATCCTGCGCAACATCCTGGAAAACCCGGCCTGGTACACCGCCTACACGCCGTACCAGCCCGAGATCAGCCAGGGCCGGCTCGAGGCGCTGTTGAACTTCCAGACCATGGTCAGCGACCTGACCGGGCTGGACGTGGCCAACGCGTCCTTGCTGGACGAGGCGACGGCGGCGGCCGAAGCCATGGCGATGGCCAAGCGTGGCGGCCGGTCCAAGGCCAACAACGCGGCCTTCTTCGTCGACAAGAACTGCCACCCGCAGACCATCGCGGTGATCAAAACGCGCGCCGAGCCTCTGGGCATCGACGTGCAGGTCGCCGACCCGGATCAGCTGGACGCGGGCGCGGTATTCGGCGCGATCTTCCAGTATCCGGGCACCTATGGCCATGTGCGCGACTTCACCGCCGAGATCGCGGCGCTGCATGAACATAAAGCGATCGCCATCGTCGCCGCCGACATCCTGTCGCTGGCGCTGCTGAAGTCACCGGGCGAGATGGGCGCGGACATTGCCATCGGCTCGACCCAGCGCTTTGGTGTGCCGATGGGCTATGGCGGGCCCCATGCTGCCTACATGGCGACCACCGACAAGCTGAAGCGATCCATGCCGGGCCGGATCATCGGTGTGTCCATCGACAGCCGCGGCAACAAGGCCTACCGCCTGTCGTTGCAGACCCGCGAGCAGCACATCCGCCGCGAGAAGGCGAACTCGAACGTCTGCACCGCGCAGGCGCTGCTGGCGGTGATTGCCTCGATGTATGCGGTCTATCACGGCCCCGACGGCATCAAGGCGATCGCGCAATCGGTGCACCGCAAGACCTCGCGCCTGGCCGCCGGCCTGGAAGAGGCGGGCTTCTCGGTCGAACCCGAGGTGTTCTTCGACACCATCACGGTCGAGGTCGGCCACCTGCAGAAGACGGTGATGGAGGCCGCCGTGGCGCGTGGCGTCAATCTGCGCAAGGTCGGCGACACGAAAGTGGGGATCAGCCTGGACGAACAGACCCGCCCCGAGACGATCGAGGCCGTCTGGGGCGCCTTCGGCATCGACCGCAAGGATGACAGCTCGAACAAGCAATACCGCCTGCCGGATTATGCGCTGCGTGAAAGCGCCTATCTGACCCACCCGATCTTCCACCAGAACCGGGCCGAGGCCGAGATCACCCGCTATATGCGCCGCCTGGCCGACCGTGACCTGGCGCTGGACCGGGCGATGATCCCGCTGGGGTCCTGCACCATGAAGCTGAACGCGACGATCGAGATGATCCCGGTCACCTGGCCCGAATTCGGCAACCTGCACCCGTTCTGCCCGGAAGATCAGGCGCAGGGCTATCACGAGATGATCGCCGATCTGAACGACAAGCTGTGCCAGATCACCGGCTATGACGCGATCAGCCAGCAGCCCAACTCGGGCGCGCAGGGCGAATATGCGGGCCTGCTGACGATCCGCAACTATCACTTCGCCCGCGGCGAAGGGCACCGCAATGTCTGCCTGATCCCGACCTCGGCCCATGGCACCAACCCGGCCTCGGCGCAGATGGTGGGCTGGCAGGTCGTGCCGGTGCAGGCGGATGACAAGGGCAATATCGATGTCGCCGACTTCCGCGCCAAGGCGGAAAAGCACTCCGATCATCTGGCCGCCTGCATGATCACCTACCCGTCGACCCATGGCGTGTTCGAGACCACCGTGCAGGAGGTCTGCCAGATCACCCATGATCACGGCGGTCAGGTCTATATCGACGGCGCCAACA
>NZ_JBQFXN010000028.1:0-2429 GCF_056540885.1 Ruegeria sp. AL12
CCCCCGTCAACCGCGTCGACAACGCATACGGTGACAGAAACCTCGTCTGCACATGCCCCCCAATGGACGCATACGCAGACGCCGCGGAATAGGGAACCGGGCGTAGCAATCCGCGGTTTGCTCTGGCG
Source organism: Ruegeria sp. AL12 (assembly GCF_056540885.1). Taxonomy (NCBI): domain Bacteria; kingdom Pseudomonadati; phylum Pseudomonadota; class Alphaproteobacteria; order Rhodobacterales; family Roseobacteraceae; genus Ruegeria; species Ruegeria sp. AL12. The sequence goes on from NZ_JBQFXN010000028.1 coordinate 129, forward strand.
GATTGAAATCCGAAAATGAGGGCAGCGTCCTGCGAGGCGCTGCCTCTCGTCAATTTGATGGAGGAACAATGAAACACTATGTCCTCGCAAATGATCGCGCCGACCTGGCAAAGACCGGGCCGGAGGTGCCCGAAAGAATAAAACACATCGATGTTATCCTCAGCGACACGCGGGCGCTGGCATCGGCTGAGATCGTCGTGGAGTTCTATCACGCTCTGAACAGCCTGGTCGAAAACTGCTCTTACGTCGTCAATCTCCGGGTGTCCGGAAATGACTCGGTCGGCGGACCTCTTTATTGGGCAGGTCGGACGGCAATATTCTGGGGCGACCTGGAGAACAACTGGGACGTCTCCGGTCCGCGCAGAAGCTGGATTTCGCAAGTTCTCAACCTGTCTTCAAGGACCGTTCTGGTCGGGGGAGCTGTCCTGTTGCTGGTGCAAATGGGCAGAGCAGGCCGAAACATCGTTGCGGTTCACCCGAACTTTGCCGCGGCCGCGCTGGAAAGCGGATTGGAAAGCTGCGGCGCGGCAACCCATCTGGCCGCCGACGGGCACCCCCACAGCGCGACCAGCAGACTGAGCGCGTTGCGGTTGTTGTCCGAATTCGTGTCCATGGATCACGGAGAGCATATTGCGGACGCATTGCGCAGCTATATCGGCCTGACTGAACCTACGCAAAAACACGAAAGCAAGTTGGCTGCCCGGTTGGTGCACAGGGCAAAAGGCGATCTTCTGGTGGTGCGTACTTTGGATGCGATGCAGGAGAACATCGAAGATCCTCTGACGATCTCGGACCTTTCCCGTTTGCTCAAAACCTCGACGCGTCAACTGCAACGACGGTTCCTGAGCAAAACCGGAGCAAAGCTTCTTTCCACGTACAAGGAGCTTCGTCTGGAACGGGCGCAGAACCTGTTGCAGTTCACGAACATGTCGCAGATCGAAATCTCGGCAGCCACCGGTTTTTCATCGCCTGTCGCTTTGAAACGTGCGTTTCAACGCTGCTACAAAACCAGCCCGGATGATGTTCGGGACCGTCGGTTCATGGGGTCGATGGCGCCGGAAGGATCCTAGCACTTCTTCGGCGTCCGCAACGGGCGATGATATCGCGTGGGCAGTTTGCCCACGCAACTTTAGTTTGATTCACGCCGCAGCAATCTGGCTTGCCTTTTCCACCAGCACTTCGGCCTGACGGATTGAGGCGTAATCTATCAGCCGGCCGTCCAGCGAAACGGCGCCTTTTCCGTCTGCCTCGGCCTCGGCCATGGCAACAAGAATGCGCTGCGCCTTGTTGACCTCGGCGTCAGACGGCGACATCACCTCGTTCGCCAGCGCGATCTGGCTTGGGTGAATGGCCCATTTGCCTTCGCAACCCAGAACGGCGGCACGTTTTGCGGCGGCCTTGTAACCGTCCGGGTCCTGAAAATCGCCAAAAGGCCCATCAATCGGACGCAGCCCGTTGGCGCGCGCAGCAACCACCATGCGGGCCAGAGCATAATGCCACATGTCACCCCAATGGGTCTGGCGACCGCGCTCGGGGTCCGCATCGGTCAAAACAGAGTAGTCCGGGTTCACCCCACCGATGATCGTGGTGCGCGCACGGGTCGAGGCCGCATAGTCGGCCACGCCGAAGTGAAGGCTTTCATTGCGCTTTGATGCTGCCGCAATCTCACTGACATTCTGCATGCCAAGCGCGGTTTCGATGATGTGCTCGAACCCGATCCGTTTTTTGTAACCCTTGGCGTCTTCGATCTGGGTCACCAGCATATCGACAGCATAAACATCCGCAGCCGTCCCGACCTTGGGAACCATGATCAGGTCCAGCCGCTCACCTGCCTGTTCGACCACATCGACGACGTCGCGGTACATGTAATGCGTGTCCAGACCGTTGATCCGAACCGACATGGTCTTGTTGCCCCAATCGATGTCGTTCAGCGCCTGAATGATGTTCCTGCGGGCCTGCTCTTTCTCATCCGGTGCAACCGCGTCTTCCAGATCAAGGAAAATGACGTCTACATCGGATTTGGCTGCCTTTTCGAACATTCCGGGTTGGCTGCCGGGCACGGCCAATTCACTTCGGTTCAGTCGGGCTGGGGCTTGGTCGATGGAATGAAAGCTCATGGATTCTGGTCCTTCGTCTTACAGGTTCGGATAGATCGGGAATTTGGCGCAGAGGTCTGCGACTTCGGCCTTGACCTTGGCCTCGACCGTGCTGTTGCCGTCTTCGCCATTGGCGGCCAGGCCGTCGACCACTTCGATGATCCAGTCGGCGATCTGGCGGAATTCGACCTCGCCGAAGCCGCGG
>NZ_JBQFXN010000029.1:0-2257 GCF_056540885.1 Ruegeria sp. AL12
GCGCGAGAGGCTCATGCCGTAATCCAACCACGCAAAAATGCCAAACCCTGGAAACCCACGAGTGCCGGGGACATCGCTCGCAACGAAGCGGTCAATGCTTCGCGTTATCTCGGCCGCGCGATCTGGCGACGATGGAGCGGATACCACCGCCGAAGCCGCGTCGAGAGCAAGATGAACTGCATCAAACTCCTCGGCCAATCTCTGATGGCGAGAGAGTTTGAGCGGCAAGTCGCGGAAATCCAGATCCGCGTCGCGGTTCTCAACCGCTACACGACTCTTGGTATACCTGTCACAGAGCCCGTAGCATAAGTCCGTCCGGGGAAAGGGGAAGTCCGCTCACGAACCGATTTGTGCATGTATGGATGCCTCCGTAGGTGCAAGTTGTTTTTGAACAGTTCGAGCATATCGGAGTTAGTGTCCGAGGACGTGGTGTAATTTCCTCGGCGTTGCCGGTGTAATCCGGGTGGCCATCGAGGTGTATGGTCGAGGTGGAGTTTCGACGCTTCAACCCCGAACCACACGGAGACCCCGATGACCAAGACCACAATGGACCTCAGCGAACTTCTGGAAAAGCACGATCAAGGCGATTTCCTTCGCGCTGTTGCCGAAGCGGTCCTTCAGCTGATCATGGAGGCCGACGTCGAGGGCTTGATCGGCGCCGGCCGTCACGAACGCGCCGAGGGTCGCACGACCTGGCGGAACGGTTATCGCGAGCGCGCGCTCGACACCCGGTTGGGCACGCTGAACCTCAAGGTCCCCAAGCTGCGCCAGGGCAGCTATTTCCCCGGCTTCCTGGAGCCGCGCAAGACCTCTGAGAAGGCTCTCGTCGCGGTGATCCAGGAGGCCTGGATCGGCGGCGTCTCAACGCGCCGGGTCGACGAACTGGCGCAGGCCATGGGGCTTTCCGGCATCTCCAAGAGCACCGTGTCGAAGCTGTGCAAGGACATCGATGAACGGGTCGGCGAGTTCCTCAACCGCCCGCTCACCGGCGAGTGGCCGTACCTGTGGCTGGACGCCACCTATCTCAAGGTGCGTCAGGGCGGGAGGATCGTCTCGGTCGCTGCGATAATCGCCGTCGCAGCGAACACGGACGGGCGCCGCGAGATCATCGGCCTGGGGCTTGGCCCATCAGAGGCGGAAACGTTCTGGATGGACTTCCTGCGCTCTCTGAAAGCCCGCGGGCTCGGCGGAGTGAAGCTGGTGGTCAGTGATGCGCATGTCGGTCTGAAAGGGGCGATTGCGCGGGTATTCGAGGCCACCTGGCAACGCTGCCGCGTCCATTGGATGCGCAACGCCCTGGCGCATGTCTCAAGAGGCCAGCACACCGTCGTGGCCGCCGCGATCCGCCAGGCCTTCGATCAGCCCGACCGCAAACAGGCTGGCGAGACATGGCGGCATGTCGCTGATCAGATCCGTTCGCGCTGGCCCAAACTGGCCGGGCTGATGGACGAGAGCGAACACGACGTGCTGGCCTACATGGCCTTCCCGCGCCAGCACCGCACAAAGCTGCACAGCACCAACCCGATCGAGCGTCTGAACAAGGAAGTGAAGCGCCGCGCCGATGTCGTCGGCATCTTCCCCAACGAGGCCTCGATCATGCGCCTCATCGGCGCAGTGCTGTTTGAGCAGAACGACGAATGGCAGACGCAGAACCGCTACATGCAGGTCGAAGCCTTCGCGCAGATCGATACCGAGGAGACCGATCCTATTCTCAGCATCACTACCCAAGCCGCCTGATCATGACCTCAGGCCACTCGCATAATTACACCACCTTGACGGACGTGACCCCGATGTGCACTACGCACTCGCACGGCTTTATACGGACAGTCTCGACTGGGACAGGGCGAAAGCAGGGTATGTCAAGGGGATTGCATTGAACCCCAGCTCCTCCATCTTTCTTGTAGGTAGTACAGACGAATTGCTCTATTCCGGCGACACGGACAAAGCGATTGCAATATTGGAACAGGCCAAGGCTATAGACCCGTTTCCCGTCGACATGGTCCATTGGCAGTTGGCGTGGGCGCTGTGGGAAAAAGGTGATTGCGAAGGCGCGCGGGACGCTATGCTGCAAATGAAAGTCTTGTCCCGGGGTGCGCTACGCATGATGGTTGCCATCCATGCTTGTTTGGGTGATGTGGAGAAAGCGCAGGAGGCCTATCGTGAATTCTACAAGGACGCGCGCGAGCCGACCATATCGGAACAACGCGAAGTTTGGAGAGACCGCTGGACTGCTCCCGGGTGCTTGGAACGATATCTA
>NZ_JBQFXN010000030.1:0-2208 GCF_056540885.1 Ruegeria sp. AL12
GCATCATCTGTGGAAGCGCCTTTCGATCTAAACGATCCAGAGAGTGGCCCTGTCGAAAGCCAAAATGACGATCCAATGCGCCGTGACAGCGTTCGGTGCAGAATTCTGTGATGGCATGTCGAAAAACTGTGCAGACGTTCCGCGGCACATAAAAATAAGCTGATAAAATAGGCATGCTGGTGGCGGCGAGGAGGAATTCGTCGGTTGCACCACAAGGGCCACGTAATCGGAGTCGTCCCAGCCCGAGAATGCGTTTGAGGTGGGCAAACAGCATCTCAACCTTCTTTCGGAGCTTTGCCGAGACTTTGTATTGGGGCGTTTTGCGAATGGCGCGTGCCACATCGCGTGCGTCTTCATGTTCTTCGCGGGTGATTTTGCGAGCATCGGCGTTTGGGCAGCACTTCATCTTCGACGGGCACGCCAGGCAGGTGTGTTTGAGGGCCTGATACTTGGCCACGCCCTTGCCCGTCGGGCCACGGTTCGGATCAGAGTAGTTGCGACGAAACTGCTTGAGCGCTTCGCCCTCAGGGCAGATGTATTGGTTGTTCTCGGGATCCCATTCAAAGTCTGCACGGGACCATGTGCCATCTGTCCGGCCAGCTTTGTCGATAACGGGAATGTGCGGCGCGATCTTGCGCTTCACCAGCCAGTCCAGCATGGGGCCGGAACCGTAAGCGGTATCTGCGATTAACCGTTCTGGGTGCAGGTCGAACTTGTCTTTGACCCGGTTCAACATCGTCTTTGTTGAACCGACTTCTGCCTGTCGGATTGATCTGGTGGCTTCGACATCGACGATTACACCGTGATCCGTATCAATCAGATAATTGTCGGAATAGCTGAAGAATGCAGGGCCTTTGCGGGCTGCAGTCCATTGGCTGGCGGGGTCAGAATGTGAGGTGAACTTGGGCTGTACCTCGCTGGCCGCGCCGAATGCCGCCTCGTCCAGCGTGTCGAGATACTCGCGGACCGCGCGGGACGCATCTGCCGGGTCAATGCTTGCCGCGTCCCAGTCTTCCTTCGGTGTTGAGTTCCGTTTGTTAGCATCGGCTTCGATCAGGCTGGCATCAATCGCCATGCGCTGGCCGCTGACGAGACCTTCCTCAATGCAGCGTGCCACAGTTGTCTCAAACAGACGACGCAACAGTTCGCTTTCCCGGAAACGGCCGTGCCGGTTCTTGGAAAACGTGGAATGGTCTGGCACCCGGTCGTTCAAGTCGAGACGGCAGAACCAGCGGTATGCCAGGTTCAAATGCACCTCTTCGCAGAGCCGTCGCTCGGATCGAATACCGAAGCAATAGCCAACCAACAGCATGCGGATCAGCAGTTCGGGATCGACGGAGGGCCGGCCCGTGTGGCTGTAGAAATCCGTAAGGTGCGCGCGAATGCTGCCCAGATCGACGAACCGGTCAATCGAGCGCAAAAGGTGGTCTTGCGGGACATGATCCTCCAGCGAGAACTCGTAAAACAGCGACGCTTGCGCTTCCTGTCTCGGTCCCATCATGGCTGATCCCTCCCTTTAGGAAGAATTGAATCAGCAACTTACCAACCGATCAAGCCCGAGTTTTTCAACAAAATAGGCTGATTCTGTTGAAAAACAACGTGTTGCTGACGCAGAAAGTGGTGCTTTGAACAGAGCGCGAGTGCGTTTCCATTCAGGCTTTGCGCATTTGCTGCGGTGCAGGGAATATCTTGGCCAGTTTGCGGAGGTTTTGGGCTGTGGCGGCGAGGAGAAATTCGTCATTTGCACCGCATGGGCCACGTAATCGGAGCCGTCCCATCCCGAGGATGCGTTTGAGGTGGGCGAAAAGCATCTCGACCTTCTTTCTGAGTTTCATCGAGATGTCGTATTGCTTGGTCTTGGCGATGTCGCGTGCGACCTGACGGGCGTCTTCGTGCTCCTCACGGGTGATCTTGCGAGCTTCGGTGTTTGGACAGCATTTGGCTTTGGATGGACAGATCTGACAGACCTCTTTCAAGGCGCGATAACGTGCAGTGCCCTTGCCAGTCGGCCCCCTGTTCGGGTCTGAGTAGTTACGGCGGAACTGCTTCAGGGCGTGACCTTCGGGACAGACATATTGATCGTTTTCTGCGTCCCACTCAAAGTCGGCGCGGGTCCAGGTGCCATCGTTGCGGCCGGACTTATCGAAGACCGGGATATGTGGTGCGATCTTGCGGTCGACAAGCCAACCCAGGTGCGGCCCGGTGCCA
>NZ_JBQFXN010000031.1:0-2039 GCF_056540885.1 Ruegeria sp. AL12
CTATTCTGGGGCTGGTGGGGGCAGGCGGCATTGGCGCGACACTCAACACCGCGTTTGATCGATATGAATATGATACGGCTGCCGCCATTCTGATCCTTATCATCGGGATCGTCATGGCCCTCGAATACCTTTCCGGAATAATCCGAGCGAGGGTTCAGTAATGCCGGTTCTTGAACGCGACGATACACAAATCTGGCGCAGGCGGACGACCGGCCAAAGCCTGGTTCGCTGGTTTGGATGGCTTCTGGGAGTAGCGGTTTTTGTCTACTGTTGGCAGCTCATTTCGCAATCGACAACCTGGTTTTTCGTCTGGGATGCGCCCCGTATCGCCAACGATATCTGGACCCGCGCAACGCCACCCAAATGGGACTATATCACCCAGTTGGGACCCCCGATCTGGGATACCCTGAACATTGCTACTCTGGGCACGATCATCGCTCTGTGCATGGCTGTGCCGGTTGCCTTTTTGGCGGCCCGCAACACTACCCCGTCGGCGTTGTTCATCCGCCCCATTGCCTTGTTGGTCATTGTTTCGACCCGCTCAATCAACTCGCTGATCTGGGCGCTGCTATTGATCGCTATCATTGGACCGGGTGTGTTTGCCGGTGTCATAGCGATCGCCATCCGTTCAATCGGGTTCTGCGCCAAACTTCTTTATGAAGCGATTGAAGAGATTGATCACGGTCAGGTCGAGGCGATCACAGCCACCGGTGCTTCGCGGTGGCAAGTCATGGCGTATGGGATTGTTCCGCAAATCCTGCCTGCTTTTGCCGGAATTGCAGTCTTTCGTTGGGACATCAACATTCGCGAGTCCACTGTGCTTGGGCTGGTTGGTGCCGGCGGTATCGGGTTGCAGCTTTCGGCCTCGCTTAATGTTCTGGCGTGGCCGCAAGTCAGCCTTATCCTGATAGTAATTCTTCTTGCAGTCATGATCAGCGAGTGGGTTTCGGCAAAAGTACGAGGAGCGATCATTTGACCGGATTCTCAGCGCAGGAGGCATTTAAGGCTTACGAAGCCGTCCGGCACCGCCTTCCAGATATTGAACCGAACGACGTGAATTATCGTCGTATCGAGACCCTTTTCGAAGTTATGGATGAGTTTGACGTATTTCTTCTGGATGCGTTCGGGGTTCTCAATATCGGAGAAACAGCAATCCCCGAAACGCCTGAACGGATCAAGTCACTGACGGATGCGGGCAAACGTGTCCTGGTGGTTTCGAATGCCGCAGGGTTTCCTCATGCCACGCTGTTGGAGAAATACACCAGGCTGGGATATGACTTCGCGCCGCAGGATGTGATTACCAGTCGGGCTACGTTGCTGTCCGGGCTGAATGGTCAACATGAGCTGCACTGGGGTTTGATGGCGACACCCAGCGCCGGGCTGCGCGATTTGGAAGATTTGAAACTAACCTATCTGGAGGATGACCCGCAACCCTACGAAACTGTTGATGGTTTTCTGATGATCGGGTCAGCCGCCTGGACCGAAACCCGGCAGGCGATGTTGGAGGCGGCATTGCTAAGCCGACCCCGCCCGGTATTGGTAGGCAACCCGGACATCGTTGCCCCACGCGAGTACGGCTTTTCCAAAGAGCCCGGTCTTTTCGCGCACCGTTTGGCCGACCGAACGGGTGTAGCCCCGCAGTTTTATGGAAAGCCTTTCGGCAATATCTATGATCTTGCCTTTCAGCGACTTGGGCCCGTCGACAAATCCCGCGTTCTGATGGTAGGTGACAGTCTGCATACTGACATTCTGGGCGCGCGTCATGCCGGAGTGGCTTCCGCACTTGTCTCGGATTTTGGGTTCTTCGCCGGGCATGATGTCGAGGAAGCGATCAAACAAGCAGCGATCGTGCCGGATTTTGTCGTAACCCGACCTTAAGATTTTGAAGTAAAGCGTATTTTTGGCAGAGCGAACGGGCAGCGTTGACTTGCAGAATGCGCGCGTAACAATGATTATGTTGCTTTTACAGGGCTGCATCTAGTCGGCGAATTTTCTAACGGCGAATACCCATAGTCTCGGAAACTCGAATCCGGTTCTAC
>NZ_JBQFXN010000032.1:0-2006 GCF_056540885.1 Ruegeria sp. AL12
CATAATCGTACCCTTGGTCTGCAGATCCAGCCCGGCAATCGCCCCCAACAAGGTGGTCTTGCCGCAGCCGGACGGGCCAAGGAAACAAATGAATTCACCTTCTTTGATTTCAAGAGAGATGTCCTTGAGTGCCAGAAAGCTGCCGAACGCTTTCCACAAATTCTGGATGCTGAGATACAGTTCACCGGGTGGTGTTTTCTGAAGCACGGGAGAGGTCCTCACATCTGCACCTCGGGCACGACCGATCCTGGCTGGTGCGCGCCGGGTGAGTTGGTTGTGTTGGTGGGAACAAGAGAGTGGCGGGCAGGAGAGGCACAAAAGCCCCTCCTGCCAATGGAATTATTTCGCTTCAGACTTTCCGTCATAGCGAGACTGCCATTCCTTCAGGATTGCCGCGCGATTGTTGGCGGCATACTCGAAATCATTGTTGATCATCGCATCCAGAAGACCTTCTGGGAAGTGTTCAACCGGTTTTGCAACGCCGGGATACGCCACGACCGCATAGCCGGTATTGTACATCTCGTTGGCCTCTTTGGTGACGGTGAAGTCCACCAGCTTCTGCGCGGCTTCCAGATTTGCGGTACCGGCCACAATCGCGGTTGCTTCCATGTCCCAGCCGACGCCTTCCGAAGGCACAATGATTTCCAGCGGTGCGCCATCAGCTTTGGACTTCGCCCCACGGAACGCAAAAGAGATACCAATCGGGATCTCACCCGCCGCCGCCAGTTTGCAAGGCTTCGAGCCGGAATGGGTGTAGCGCGCAATATTCTCGTGCAGCGCATCCATGTATTCCCAGCCACCTTCTTCGCCAAACATTTGAAGCCAGCTGGACACATCAAGGAACCCCGTGCCAGACGAATTCGGGTTCGGCATGATCACCTGATCCTTGTACATCGGATCAGTCAGGTCCTTCCACGAAGTGGGCGGCTTCAACCCGGCCTTTTCCGCCTCAACCGTGTTGTAGCAAACCGAGGCAACCCAGGCGTCCATGCCAACCCAGGCAGGCGGGTTGTCACCATCGACGAATTTCGCATCCAGCTTGTCTACGCCAACCGGGGCATAAGGCTCCAGCATCCCTTCGGATTTCAACAGCAGCAGAGAGGTCGCCGCCAACCCCCAGACCACATCCGCCTGTGGGTTGTCCCGTTCAGCCAGCAGTTTCGCGGTGATGATCCCCGTCGAGTCCCGGACCCAGTTGATCTTGATATCAGGGTTACTCTGGTTGAACGTCTCTGCATACCTCGCCAGATCCTCCGCCTCGACAGCGGTGTAAACTGTCAGTTCCGTCTCCGATGCCGCAACCGTCGCAGTCAGTAAACCGACCGCCAATGCCGAATAAAATGATGTCGTCCGTTTCATGGTTTTCCTCTGTTGGTTGATCATTCTTGTTGGGTGCCTTCTTTTGCGAGGCGCTTTGGGTGAAGTGAAGCCAGTGACCGCCAATTTGACAGAATTGCACCCTCATAATGTGCAGTTAACTGCAAACTGTCGGGGCGATACCTTTCTATTTCAGGTTACCATAACCAGTCCGCACAGGACATTCCGTTATTAGCACTGCCGCCCCTCCGAAACCATCCTTACACCGAGACGAAACCTCTGACTCAAGGGCGGTATGGAGCGACAAAAACGGTCTATATTCGTGATAATTTGTGCTCCATTCTGGGTTTATTTTGGTAAAATGTATCAATTCGTTTGCCCGGTCAAGAAAAAGCAACAAAAAGCCACACGATCGCAAATCGTTCTAACTTTGGGGCACAGGCAGTGCACTGGAGGAGTTTCATCCAATCGAAAAACCGCTGAATTGCGCCGGGTTCTCTGGAAGCTTCGATCCCTGGATAGGGTGAGGCCAAGGTAAAAAACAGCAAACAAACATTCTTTTGGAGCCCACAAACTTGCGGCGGGAGCCGGACAACCAAGAGTGGTAAAATTCTGGTGCGAACCTTTTCAGTGCAGGAAACGTTCATGACTATTCGCACATGCCCTTCACCTTGATGAACATCTGGCCC
>NZ_JBQFXN010000033.1:0-1999 GCF_056540885.1 Ruegeria sp. AL12
TGCGGCAGGTCTGCGGCAAATTTGCCTTTATGCCCGCAAAAATATGCCCGGTTCTCGGTCATTGAATTTGTGATGGCGCTAAACCCGAACTTGGTTGCGCTAACTGCGTCAAACCCGCCTGTTCATGTCCTGAACGACCGTGGTAAGACGCGCCCAACCGCCGGTTTTCCCGGTACACTGCCCCAAAGGCGCCTCAGGGCCCAAAGCCCCCGCGCCGCCACAGGAGAAGACACACATGACATCTGGACGGGTTAACCCGCAATTCCGCCTCGAGGATCAGGGCATCGAGGGTCTGGGCAATGTCTATTATAACTTCATGGAACCGGCGCTGATCGAAGATGCGTTGAAGCGCGGCGAAGGTACACTTGGAAATGGCGGTGCCTTTCTGGTCACCACTGGCAAGTTCACCGGTCGCTCGCCCAAGGACAAGCACGTCGTCAAAACCAGCAGCGTGGCTGACACTATCTGGTGGGAAAACAATGCCGAGATGACCCCAGAGGGATTTGACGCCCTCTACCAAGACATGCTGGCCCATATGAAAGGCCGCGACTATTTCGTGCAGGATCTCGTCGGTGGTGCCGATCCGACCTACGCGATCAACGTGCGCATGGTGACCGAGCTTGCCTGGCACAACCTGTTCATCCGTCACCTGCTGCGTCGCCCGGATCGCGAGGATCTGGACGAGTTCACCGCGGACTTCACCATCATCAACTGCCCCAGCTTTCAGGCTGACCCGGCCAAACATAACTGCCGTAGCGAGACGGTTATTGCGCTGAACTTCGACCGCAAGCTGATTCTGATCGGCGGCACCGAATACGCGGGTGAGAACAAGAAATCCGTCTTTACCCTGCTGAACTACATGCTGCCGGAAAAAGGCGTGATGCCGATGCACTGCTCGGCCAACCATGCGGTTGGCAACCCGGTCGACACCGCCGTCTTCTTTGGCCTGTCCGGCACTGGCAAGACAACCCTGTCCGCTGACCCGGCCCGCACTTTGATCGGCGATGATGAGCATGGCTGGTCCGATCGCGGCACCTTTAACTTCGAGGGTGGCTGTTATGCCAAGACGATCAACCTGAACGCCGAGGCCGAGCCGGAAATCTACGCGACCACCACCAAATTTGGCACGGTGATCGAAAACATGGTGCTCGATCCCGAAACCAAGGAACTGGATTTCGAGGACGACTCCCTGACCGCAAACATGCGCTGCGCCTATCCGTTGGAGTATATCTCGAACGCGTCCAGCAGCGCACTGGGTGGCCACCCTAAGAACATCATCATGCTGACCTGTGATGCGTTCGGCGTGCTCCCTCCGATCGCGCGGCTTACTCCGGCGCAGGCGATGTACCACTTCCTGTCGGGCTTCACCTCCAAGGTTGCCGGGACCGAGCGCGGTATTACCGAGCCTCAGCCCACTTTCTCGACCTGCTTCGGCGCGCCGTTCATGCCGCGCCGCCCGGAAGAATACGGCAACCTGTTGCGCGACAAGATCGCCCAGCACGGCGCGACCTGCTGGCTGGTCAACACTGGCTGGACCGGTGGCGCCTATGGTGTGGGCAGCCGGATGCCGATCCGCGCGACCCGTGCACTGCTGACAGCTGCGCTAGACGGATCGCTGCGGGATGCCGAGTTCCGCAAAGATGCCAATTTCGGCTTTGACGTACCGGTTTCGGTGCCCGGCGTGGCCGAAGTCCTTTTGGACCCGCGCCGCACCTGGGACGATCAGGCGGCCTTCGACAAGCAGGCTGAAAAACTGGTGCAAATGTTCGCCGAGAACTTTGAACAGTACCTTCCGTTCATCGACGAAGACATCAAAGCCGTAGCAATCGGTTAATCGAAAAAAGGGGGCGAAATCGCCCCCTTTTCTTTAAAGAGTCTCACTACATCGTGATCGCGCATAAGTTGCATATTGCAAAATGTGAATGCAATTGCGTTGCTCGAAGTGTCGATCTGAGGTATCTCGGCATGTCAGAAATATGACAAAACCCGACGCTCTCGC
>NZ_JBQFXN010000034.1:0-1976 GCF_056540885.1 Ruegeria sp. AL12
GGGTACGGGCCCTGAGCTGTTTGCGGAAATGGGCGACCGGGCCCAGACGCTGATCGTTACCGACAGCGAACAGGGCCCGGTCGTGACCGCTTAGGCCGGTTCGCTGACTTAGCGTTCCCACAGAAAGCCGCGCATAACCTCGTCCACCGGGGTTTTGGCCATGTGGTTGACGTAGTTCGACATGGTTTTCTGGGCCAGACCCAGCACGACATCCAGAACCGCGCGGTGTGAATAGCCCGCGTCAAAGAACGCCTGAAGCTGGTCTTCGGTCGGGTTGCCGCGGGTTTCCATCACTTGCAGGGTGAAGGTGCGCAGTGCTTCGAGTTTGGCTGAAGGCAACGGAGTTTCGTTACGCAGGGCGTCCGATATCTCGTCCGAGATCTTCATCATCTTGGCGATCCCGGTGTGGGCGGGCACGCAGTAGTGGCATTCGTTTTCCACATTGATGGTCTGCCAGACGACGGTTTTCTCATCATTGTCGAAATCAGTTTGCAGGAACAGGCCGTGCAGAACCTGATAGCCTTCCAGATGCTGAGGGCTTTCGGCCATGACCTTATGCAGGCCGGGCAAGCGACCAAAAGCGGCCTGAGACTTTTGCAGCAGCGGTTTGGACGCTTCAGGCGCGGTTTCGAGGTCGTGAGACGGGAAATTGGCCATGTCGGAACTCCTGTTTCTGGCGCGATGGGTCGTATTTAGGGTTTCTTGAGTGAACGCTCAAGTATATACTTGAGTGAACGTTCAAAAATTGGTAATGCTGATGCCCCGCAAACCCGCATACGATCGTGACGTGTTGATCGCGAAGGCGAAGGATATCTTCTGGCGTCAGGGCTGGGCTGGTACATCGCTGAAGGATCTGGAGCGGGAACTGAAGCTGAAGCCTGGCAGTTTTTATGCGGCGTTCGGGTCGAAAGATGCGCTCTATGCGCTGACGCTGGAGAGTTATACGCAAGAAGGTGTGGCGCGCTTAAAGGCCCTGGCAGAGAGACTGGGTCCGAAGGAGGCGCTGAAAGCGCAGCCCCGATTGGTGATCGAAGCGGTCGAGACCCCGGCAAAGGCCTGCATGTTGGCAAAGACATATGCCGAGTTGAAGGCGAAGGATCATGACCTTGCGGATCAGGCGGCGCATCACATGGCGGAAATGAAAGGCTGTTTCGCTGATCTGTTTCGCAGGGCTCAGGATGCCGGTGAAATCGGGGCGGGACATGATCCGGATCGACTGGCGGCACGGTATCAGTCGGACATTCTCGGGCTGCGATTGTCGGCCGAGCGCAAGGATGTCGACGCGTTGGAAATTGCCGCGGATATCGCTTCTGATATCGATCGTTTGTGATCCCTTTTTCGGGCGGCAAAAAACGATCCGGAACAACACAAAATATTGGGGGATGGCGTGACAATCCCTACCAGAAAACGTATAAGTTACCAAAATAATATAGGTACTGACTGAATGTCCGAAGACGCACAGGCCCCTCAAGAATACGGCGCAGATTCTATCAAGGTTCTCAAAGGCTTGGAGGCAGTTCGCAAACGCCCCGGCATGTATATCGGGGACACGGATGATGGCTCGGGTCTGCACCATATGGTGTATGAGGTTGTCGACAACGGGATTGACGAGGCTCTGGCGGGTCATGCTGACCATGTGACGGTGAAAATTCACGCCGATTCCAGTGTTTCGGTCAGCGACAATGGGCGTGGTATTCCGGTGGACATCCACCCGGAAGAAGGCGTGTCGGCGGCCGAGGTCATCATGACCCAACTGCATGCCGGCGGAAAATTCGACAGCAACTCGTACAAGGTGTCAGGCGGCCTGCACGGTGTGGGTGTTTCCGTGGTGAACGCGCTTTCGGATTGGTTGGAACTGCGCGTCTGGCGCAATGGCAAAGAGCACATCGCGCGATTTGAAGGTGGCGAAACCGTTGAGCACCTGAAGGTTGTTGGCGAATGCGGGGACCGGACAGGAACAGAGGTGCGGTTTCTGG
>NZ_JBQFXN010000035.1:0-1769 GCF_056540885.1 Ruegeria sp. AL12
GCGTAAGGTCCCCGCGATTACAGGAGATTATCAGATCCTCGCACAAAGCTATGAGGACCTGATCGAGCAGGTCGGCAAGTTGAAAAACGAATGGGAATACCTGCAGGCCAACGCCCATATTCTGGTGCTGCAAATCGTGGCGCTTTGTCTTGTTAGCTTTGCGGCCCCATTTCGATTGGGAAAATCTTTGGTCGAGTTACGTACGAAGCTCAACGCCGATAGCCCCGCGCCAACACCTGTGGATCAACTCCCAGAAAATAGCGCAGAAGTGTCCACAAGTTCCGCGTGCCCCGCCGAAACCAACCTGCCTGTTCGTAGCGCTCCGCGCTCGTAAAGGCGCGCGACTCGAGTATTGCGATCCGTGGCAATACGCGCACCAGCGCCACATCTTCCATCAAGGGTTGGTCCGGATACCCGCCAGCCGCCAGATAGACATTACGCTGAACCAGCAACCCCTGATCTCCGTACGGTAAACCGAACAGCCTGCTGCGCAAATTGGCCCATCCGGCCACCCAGGCTGGCGCAAGCCCACGCGCGCGAAAAGCCAACCGAAACGCCGCTGGTGCGTTGGATGGCAGATGGGCGCTTACGCTCTTGGCCCATCCCTCTTGCAACACGGTGTCTGCATGAAGGATCAGAAGCCAGTCTCCATCAGCATGCGCGCACCCCCGGCGCAATTGACCGCCGCGCGATGGCTCACCTCTAATGACATGCGCGCCAACATCTTCTGCTATTCTCAACGTCTGGTCTGTTGAGCCTGCATCGCTGACGATCAGGTCCCGGATCAGCCCGGAATGCACCCCTTCCATCAGGGCTTCAAGGCACGCAGGCAAGGAATCGGCGGCATTCAAGGTTGGAATCACTACAGTGACGGGTGCGGGCACGTCCGATAACCTCTGGTCTTGGCTGCGGGACTTCCTATATCACGAGGCCAAAGGCAATGACGAGGACCAAGCCATGCTCACCCGCCGCATCCTGCGCCTGACCGGCTCGGACACCGAAGACTTTTTGCAGGACCTCGTCACCAATGACGTTCAGGGGCTGGGCAATGGGCTTGTTTATACGGCGTTGCTTACTCCACAGGGCAAGTATCTGGCCGATTTCTTTCTGAAACGCGATGACGGTGGCGTGCTGCTGGACGTGGCCGAGCCACTTGCAGATGACCTGATCAAGCGCCTGAACATGTACAAACTCCGTGCGGATGTGGTGATCGAAGGCACGGATCTGCATCTGCAGCGCGGCACAGGTCCAGCACCGGACACCGCCCTGCCCGACCCCCGTCACGCGGATATGGGTTGGCGTGACTATTCGACAGCCCCAGATGGCGATGACGGAACCGACTGGGACGCGCTGCGCGTTCGACACTGCATCCCCGAGGCTGGGGTCGAACTTACGCCAGACAGCTATATCCTCGAATCCGGGTTCGAGGCGCTGAATGGTGTGGATTTCAAAAAGGGTTGCTATGTCGGTCAGGAAGTGACTGCGCGCATGAAACACAAGACCGAGTTGCGCAAAGGCTTGCGGCGGGTCTTTGTCGAAGGATCGGTTCCGGCGGGGACTGAGATTACCGCAAACGGCAAACCCGTCGGCACCCTGTTCACGCAATCAGGCGGCCAAGGAATCGCGTATCTGCGCTTTGACCGTGCGAATGCAGACATGATGGCCGGAGACGTCGTGGTTCGCTTGACGGATCAAGCGTAACTTGTTGCCAAATCGGCACGGCCTTATCCGCCGTTTATCTCGTAAAGTTTGAACCCGTTACCCAGCCC
>NZ_JBQFXN010000036.1:0-1749 GCF_056540885.1 Ruegeria sp. AL12
CTCCAGTAAGCTTGCGTACTGTCTTCGCCAGATACCCAGTTCTGATCAACACGGCTGCTAGCGCCAGGATCAGCACCAAATTTGTTGCAAGCAAGATCCGGTTCCCAATCGGCCGTTTCGCGCTCATTTCACCATTTCCTTTAGCTGTTCAGGTTGCAAGTCGCTAAAGTAGCGCGAGAAGCACTGTGTGCCGATCTGTGTAGGCTTTCCTTACTTCGACCGGTGGTCTCAACGTAATCTCCAATCCCTCCATCACCGCTTTATCCGGGCGACCAAAGAATTTCGTTGCCTCAGCGTCAGAAAACCCTGCGATCTGGGTGGCCTCCATCCAGGCGCTGATCTTGTCGGCTTTCTTGATCTGCCGCTTCACCGTTTTCGGCACCGCGGCTGGCAGGCCGAAGCGGATGTGAATTGCTGCCGCCAGACGGTCATCCAAGGCGCCGTAACCGGGGCCCACAGCGGATTTGACCGGCGAAATCATGTCGCCGATCACGTATTCCGGCGCATCATGTAACAGGGCTGCCAACCGCCACTTGACGGGTGTCTTGGGGGCAATTCTGCCGAAGAGTTCCTCAACCAACAGGGAGTGTTCGGCCACGGAATAGGCGAAATCGCCGCGTGTCTGCCCGTTCCAGCGCGCCACAAAAGCAAGCCCATGGGCGATATCTTCTATCTCGATATCCACCGGGGTCGGGTCCAGCAGGTCCAGCCGACGCCCCGATAACATGCGCTGCCATGCCCTGGGTTGTGTTGCCATTTTGCTATGCCTCGCCTGACCGGACGCGATTGCGCCATATTTTTGTGTTATGATGTACCTGTCTGGATCACTTGCTGCCAACAGTTTCTTGAGCATTTGTGCTTTGAAACGGCGCGCCATGATCCCGACATCAAAACCGAGGGGGGCACATGCTTCTCCCGGTGTGCTCCTCTCGACCGTGAAACGCGAAACGATAGGAGTTTGTCATGTTCAAGCGTTTATTCGCCATTGCCTTGACCTTTGGAATGGCCGCGACCGCCCCACCAGCTTTTGCCCGAAGTTGCGCAGATCGCGACGATATTGTGACCAGATTGCAGGAAAACTACGCCGAAGAATTGGCCTTTGGCGGTTTGCAAAAGACGCGCGACGCGCAATCTGTGATGGAGGTCTGGGCCTCGAAGGAAACGGGCAGTTATACCGTTTTGGTAACCAATGCGAACGGAATCAGTTGTATTGTTGCCGTTGGCACAGATTTTTTTGAAGCGATACCAAAGATAAAAATCGAAGGCACGCCAAGCTGAAAGCGGCCAGCAGGCTTCCGGTAACAGTCTTCAAAGTTGCCACCTGCCCCAAGGAGTGCTAGGGGCAGCCGGGACTGTGATTTACCGAAAATGGAGCGCCTGATGGCCGTGGACTATATCGTTAAAGACATTTCGCTGGCCGGGTTCGGCCGCAAGGAATTGGATATTGCCGAAACCGAGATGCCGGGACTGATGTCTCTGCGTGCGGAATATGGGGACAGCAAGCCTCTGACAGGTGCGCGTATCGTTGGGTCGCTGCACATGACCATCCAGACCGGCGTTCTGATTGAAACGCTGGTTGCGCTGGGTGCGGATGTGCGCTGGGCGTCGTGCAACATCTTCTCGACTCAGGACCATGCCGCTGCCGCGATCGCCGAGGCGGGCATTCCCGTCTTCGCCATCAAGGGTCAGACGCTGGAAGAGCATTGGGATTATCTGGATAAATCCTTCCTGTTTGAAGATGGTCCGAAC
>NZ_JBQFXN010000037.1:0-1700 GCF_056540885.1 Ruegeria sp. AL12
GCTACTAGGGCGGGTTCGATGGCATCGGCAACTTCAGAAGTTTGGATGCCCAAACCCCCGAGAAATTTGTCAGACAGATAAATTAGGGTCAGGGTGCATTGAGTTTCGCTGCGCTGCGTGATTCACAGCTCCGAAAACGGGGCGTTGAAATGAGCGACCTTTATTGGCTTACAGATGAGCAGATGGCCAAGCTTTCCCCTTTCTTCCCGAAGTCGCATGGCAAGCCATGGGTAGATGATAAACGGGTGTTGAGCAGGGTTATCTTCATCAATCGCAATGGGTTGCGCTGGCGGGACGCCCCAAAGGACTACGGACCTCACAAAACGCTCTACAGCCGGTGGAAGCGCTGGAGCGAGAAAGACATCTTTGCGCGGATGATGGCCGGTCTGGCTGCTGAGCACGGTGAAAAGAAAACGGCTATGATCGACGCCACATATCTAAAGGCCCATCGTACAGCGTCCAGTTTGGGCGTCAAAAAGGGGGGCGTGGCCGCCTGATTGGCAGAACCAAAGGCGGCATGAATACAAAATTGCACGCCATATGTGACAGCAAAGGGCGGCCATTGAACCTCTTTGTCGCCGCTGGCCAGGTTAGTGATTACATCGGTGCTCGGGCACTGCCCAGCAGCATACCAAATGTGGACTGGCTGCTCGGGGATCGCGGCTATGATGCCAACTGGTTCCGAGACGCGTTGAAAGACAAGGGAATACGCGCTTGCATCCCCGGTCGAAAGCAACGCAAGACGCCGGTCAAATACGACAAACGCCGATACAAACGGCGTAACCGGATTGAGATCATGTTCGGCAGGCTCAAGGATTGGAGGCGCGTGGCGACACGCTACGACCGTTGCCCAAAGGTCTTCCTATCAGCCATCACACTCGCGGAAACCGTCATATACTGGTTATGAATCCTGACCCTAGCGAGACGTGATTGCTAAATATCATTCAAGATCCTTCATGGCCAACCCGACGCCAGGCTGAAACAGCCATCTTCCAGTACATCAATGGCTTCTACAATCCCCGGCGTCGGCACTCAGCCATGGGATGGAAAAGCCCGGTCGCCTTCGAACGGAAAGTGGCTTAAACGAACACTTGGAGCGGCACGAAAACGTAACAGGTCCATCTCGGTGGTGGCCCTATGTTTTGCGCTTCACTAAAAAGCTTTGCTTTGAGTTTACAGTTAAAGGGGCGGGAAGTGTGAATTCGCTGCGATCTCAACGAAGGTCCGGTTCGCTCTTTTCGACGGTATTTGGCAAGGTAAACGCGGAAAGAGTAGTCTCCTTTATGCCACTTCGAGGAACACTCTTCCCAAGGTGTCTTCCGAAACGGCTCCGGGCGCACCGATCGCGACCAGACGAGTTTCCGGCTTGCGCGTTCCCCACTTCTCGTCCCGGGCAATGTCGATACGCTTGCCGACGACTTGCACGACAATACGGTGCTCCGGGTCTTCCTCGCTATAGACAAACCCTTTCACCCGGTAGACCTCACCGGGCAGTCCCTTGATTGCGTCTCGCAGGCCGGAGAGATTAACGGGAAGATCCGAGCGTAGCATCGTGGTCGAGAACTTCGACGCGTGGTTATGGTGATGCTCATGTTCGGGGCAACCGCAGCCTGGGCCATGGGCGTGTTCTGACGGTTCCGCATCCAGTTGTTCGGCGGCAAAGCGTCCGACCGAGAGCAGGATATCGAGTGGCACCTCCG
>NZ_JBQFXN010000038.1:0-1587 GCF_056540885.1 Ruegeria sp. AL12
CCCTGGGAGTGGTCCAAATAAGCCGGAGGAACAATGGACTATGAACGCCTGATCGACGAAGAAACCTGGGCGTTCATACGCCGCACGGCCGAAAGCTATCCGGATGATGCGGTCGATTTGTCCATCGAGGACCAGCGTCGCGTCTATGACACGATGTGCGAGCAGTTTCGCCAACCGCGCCCTGCCGGTGTCGAAACCCAGGACCTGTACGCCGATGGCGTGCCGGTCCGCCATTATACCGCCGGACATCCGACCAGAACGGTCGTCTATTTTCATGGTGGTGGCTTTGTTGTTGGCGGGCTGGACAGCCATGATGATGTCTGTGCCGAGTTCTGTGCCCAAACGGGATACCGCGTCGTTTCAGTTGACTACAGGCTGTGCCCTGAACATGTGCATCCGGCGCAGTTCCAGGATTGCTGGACGGCTGTGAAATGGGCGGCGGCTGAGTATGGCGACCCGCTTGTTCTGGCCGGGGATAGTGCGGGAGGAAATCTGGCAGCAGCTATCGCCCACCATGCGCGCGGGCGGTTGGACAATATACTGGGGCAGGTGCTGATCTACCCCGGTTTTGGCGGAGACCAATCGCGCGGCTCATATCTTGAGCACGCCCATGCTCCTTTACTGACACTGGACGATATTAAATTCTACGAAACCGTCCGATACGCAGGTACCCCGCCTCAGGGCGATCCGACTTACGCGCCGCTACAGGACAATGATTTCTCGAAACTGCCGCCTACTGTTGTGATTACTGCTGATTGTGATCCGCTCCGTGATGACGGGAAGGACTATTGCGAGCGGATCAGCGCAGCTGGTGGTCTGGCCCATTGGATCAACGAACCTGGCCTTGTCCATGGGTACCTGCGCGCGCGAACCTCGGTAAAGCGCGCAGCAGACAGCTTCGAACGGATCTCGGTCGCTATCGAAGCACTGGGGCAAGAGATCTGGCCCTACGACTGAAGTCAGTCAGTTACATCAGGAACGGCTTAGCCCTCATCGTGTCTGCGAGGGGCGCACCCAATCGGCTCAGAATGGTCGGGGCCAATTGGATCTGGTCGATTACGGTTTCTACGTCAGGCCCGTCGGCCTCGCCGAAGTAATACAGCGCGGTTTCCTGTTGCAGGGGGCTGCGCCCTCCGTGGTGTCCGCGCTCGTCTTGGCCATGATCGGCGGTGACGATCACCTCATACCCCAATTGGCGCCAGCGAGGGATGAACGGGGCCAGCATCTCGTCTGCAACAAAGCAGGCATGATCCATTTCTTCGCAGTCGTGATAGAAACGGTGCCCCATGCTGTCCAGTGTACAGGTGTGCAGGATGCCATAGTCCAGCCCAAAGCGCAGACACAGATTGGTCAAGGTGGCAAATAGATCGACGTCGGACGGGGTCATCTGGTTGTCTTTGCCGTAGCCGGTCATGCTGTGAAAGCGACCGTGATTGATGGTCTGGCTCTCTGGCTCGTCATATTCGACGTCGCGGACATAGTCGAACGGGTGACGGTTGAAGAACTGCGACCAAAAACTGTGTGTGACAGCCCCAGTCACGCCGCCGGCCTCACGTACCTGGCTAAAGACATCCTTATGGCTCAGGC
>NZ_JBQFXN010000039.1:0-1647 GCF_056540885.1 Ruegeria sp. AL12
GGCCTGGGACAAGCTGCGCACCGATCCGATCATCCGCATGATGGTCATCTCGGTCGGCTTCTACGGCATGTCCACCTTTGAAGGTCCGATGATGTCGATCCGTGCTGTGAACAGTCTCAGCCACTACACAGACTGGACCATTGGTCACGTGCACTCGGGCGCGCTGGGCTGGAACGGCATGATCACCTTTGGTGCACTGTACTTCCTGGTGCCTGTCCTGTGGAAACGCGAGCGTCTGTACTCGCTGCAAATGGTAAGCTGGCACTTCTGGCTCGCCACGATCGGCATCGTGCTTTATGCCGCGTCGATGTGGGTCACCGGTATCATGGAAGGCCTGATGTGGCGTGAAGTGGATGCAAATGGCTTCCTGGTGAACTCGTTCGCTGACACCGTGGCCGCCAAGTTCCCGATGTATGTGGTGCGTGCTCTGGGTGGCGTGATGTTCGTCGCTGGCGCCGTGATCATGTGCTACAACCTGTGGATGACTGTGCGGAAAGCGCCGGCCAAAGAGGCCAGCCTGACCGTCGCGGTCCCGGCTGAATAGAGGGAGGGCCGGAGCAATGGCAATTCTCGACAAACATAAGATCCTCGAGACCAACGCGACCCTCCTGCTGATCTTCAGCTTTCTGGTCGTGACCATCGGTGGCCTGGTGCAGATCACCCCGCTGTTCTATCTTGAGAACACCATCGAGAAGGTGGAGGGCATGCGCCCTTACACCCCTCTCGAAATGGCAGGGCGTGAAATTTACATCCGCGAAGGTTGCTATGTCTGCCACAGCCAGATGATCCGCCCGATGCGGGACGAGGTCGAACGTTATGGCCACTACTCGCTGGCGGCTGAATCGATGTATGACCACCCGTTCCAGTGGGGATCAAAGCGTACCGGGCCTGATCTGGCGCGTGTCGGTGGCCGCTATTCAGATCAGTGGCAGATGGACCACCTGCGCAACCCGCAGTCTGTGGTGCCTGAATCGGTGATGCCGAAATACGGCTTCCTCGAACATCGCAAGATCGACGGCAAGTATATCGGTGACATCATGGCGACCAATGCGGTTGTCGGCACCCCCTATACCGACGAGATGCTGGAAAACGCGGTTGCCGATTTCAGCGCGCAGGCCGACCCTGACAGCGACTACGACGGTCTGCTCGAGCGGTACGGTGACAAGGTCAACGTGCGCAACTTCGATGGTCAGCCTGAACTGACCGAAGCCGATGCGCTGATCGCCTATCTGCAAATGCTGGGTACGCTGGTCGATTTCTCGACCTTTACCCCGGATGCAAGCCGTTAACAGGAGGGTGGGATGGAAGAATACACACTTCTTCGACAGTTCGCGGATAGCTGGATGCTGCTTGTGTTGTTTGTCTTCTTCGTTGGCATCGTGATCTGGGTTTTCCGCCCCGGTGCCAGCAAGGAATACAAGGACACCGCCAACATCCCCTTCCGGCACCAAGACAAACCCGCCACATCCAAGGAGGCGCGGCAATGAGCAAGACACCTGATAAACAGCCGGGCGATCCTAATACAACCGGGCACAGCTGGGACGGAATCGAGGAATTCGACAACCCCATGCCGCGCTGGTGGCTATGGACCTTCTACGCCACCATCTTCTGGGGCGTGATCTATACGATCATGTTTCCAGCCTGGCC
>NZ_JBQFXN010000040.1:0-1576 GCF_056540885.1 Ruegeria sp. AL12
TGGGCTATGTTCTGCCATGGGGTCAGATGTCCTTCTGGGGTGCGACTGTGATCACCGGTCTGTTTGGTGCCATTCCGTTTGTGGGTGACGCGATCCAGACCTGGCTGCTGGGCGGACCCGCGGTGGATAACGCCACGCTGAACCGCTTCTTCTCGCTGCATTACCTGCTGCCGTTCATCATCGCGGCTTTGGTCGTGGTACACATCTGGGCCTTCCACACCACGGGCAACAACAACCCCACAGGTGTTGAAGTGCGTCGCGGCTCGAAAGACGAGGCGAAGAAAGACACGCTGCCGTTCTGGCCGTATTTCGTGATCAAGGACCTGTTCGCGCTGGCCGTGATCCTGGTCGTGTTCTGGGCCGTTGTCGGTTTCATGCCGAACTATCTGGGCCACCCGGACAACTATATCGAAGCCAACCCGCTGGCGACACCCGCACATATCGTGCCTGAATGGTACTTCCTGCCGTTCTACGCGATCCTGCGTGCCTTTACCGGTGAAGTCTGGGTTGTTCAGTTCGCCAGCTTCATCACCGGTGGTATCGTTGACGCCAAGTTCTTCGGTGTTCTGGCGATGTTTGGTGCGATCCTGGCCATGGCGCTGGCGCCCTGGCTGGACACGTCGAGCGTGCGTTCGGGCAAGTACCGTCCGATGTTGAAATGGTGGTTCTACCTGCTGATCATCGACTTCTTCGCCCTGATGTGGCTGGGTGCGATGCCTGCGGAAGAACCCTATGCGACCTTCTCGCTGATCGCATCGGCCTACTGGTTCGCCTATTTCTTCGTGATCCTGCCGATCCTTGGTGTGATCGAGAAACCTCTGGCCCAGCCCGAGACCATCGAAGAAGACTTCAACGCGCATTATGGCAAGGCTGACGCCGACGCCACGCCGGCCGAGTAAGAAGAGGGACCGGAAACATGTTCAAGAAACTTGCAATCGGCGCCGCGTTTGCTCTGGCCCTGACCCCTGCTGCTTCCATTGCAGCAGGTGGTGGTGAGCAGCATATCGAAGATTTCGCCTTCTCGTTCGAAGGCCCGTTCGGCACCTGGGACCAGCATCAGCTGCAACGTGGCCTGCAGATCTATACCGAGGTCTGCGCGGCTTGCCACGGTCTGCAATATGTGCCGCTGCGCGATCTGAAAGCGCTGGGTTACTCGGAAGAAGAAGTCATCGCATACGCGGCTGGCAACTTCGAAGTCTTCGACCCCGAGCTGGACGATTTCCGTCCGGCGATCCCCACCGACCACTTCCCGGCCAATACCGGCGTCGGCGCACCTGACCTGAGCCTGATGGCCAAGGCCCGTGCCGGATTCCATGGGCCTTATGGCCTGGGCATCAACCAGCTGGTCAAAGGCATGGGTGGCCCGGAATACATCGCCTCGCTGCTACACGGCTACACTGGCCACGAAAAAGAAGAAGCGGGTGCAGTGCTCTACGAAAACACCGCCTTCCCCGGCGGCTGGATTTCGATGGCGCCTCCGCTGGCTGACGAGCAGGTCGAATTCGCGGACGGGCACTCGGACACGGTTGGGCATATGGCCGAGGACGTTGCCGCATTCCTGATGTGGGGGGCCGGG
>NZ_JBQFXN010000041.1:0-1487 GCF_056540885.1 Ruegeria sp. AL12
CAAATCCGGTGGTTGGGAAGGTCTGCGATTTGTAAATCGTAACAACATCTTCCTCCTTGATCACATCCCGCAAAATCATCCGTGCCTTTACCGAATTTGCAATCGATGCCGCTGGATAGTCCTTGTTCGCCACACCAAGGATCGAGTTGTCGTGCTTTCCCGAATAGACGGGTTCGAAGTCGCGATCGGGCAGAAGATCAAAGTCACTTTTCAGGATCGCCGACGGTGCTTTGAAGCCCGAGTTGGACGTGGGTGACGTGAAGGCAAGTTGCTTACCTTTGATATCCTCAACCTTTTCGATGCCCGAGCCTGGGTAGGTGATGATCTCCATTTCATAACCGAAGTTACCGTCTTTTGAGGCCATAATCGTAAACGGTCGGAACCCGGCACAGTTTACTGCCAGTGGGTTGGACCCGGTGTTGAAGCCCGCAATATGCAGGCGTCCCGACCGCATCGCCTCGATCTGGGCGGCGTTGTTTTGGACCGGAAAAAAGACCACGTCCTTGCCTGTCTCAGCCTTCAGATGCTCTAGAAAGTCAGACCACGCGGTTTTGTATACGGCTGGGTCTTCGACCGGTGTATAGGCAAAAATCAGGGTGTCAGGATCAATTAGCTGGGAAGAATCTGTGGGGATATCCGCAATCAAATCCCCATCGACGTCGCAAAACCGCTCGTCCAGATCACCCCTCGGGCAATCTTGCGCCGAAGCTGTCCCGGAAAGCGACATGAGCGCAATTGCCGATGCCCCAACCAATAATCTGATGTCTATCTTCATGTTTTCCTCCCAGTCATGCGCGGTCTTTTTGCAGTCCGCTGTTCGTCATTCATTTCAGTGTTTACGGGGCGACAAGAATATCAACCTCGGCACCGTTGATCGCGTTAAGCAACTCTCCTGTTGGTTTCGTGTCGGAAACTATGGAATCCAGGTTGGTCAGGTCTCCGACCTGAGACAGGCCTTTACGGCCAAATTTCCCTGAATCGATTAAAAGATGTCGATTTGCTGCGCGCGTCAGCATCATTCTTTTGACAGCCGCAAAGCCGCGCACGGTTTCTGAAGGGCCTTCGACCGAAAAACCTGACGAGCCGATCATGCATCTGTCGACATTGAACCGAGACAGGAATTCCAGCGTTTCGGTTCCAATCGTCGCAGATTCGGTTGCCAGATATTCTCCTGGACAAAGCAGAACCTCGGCAGCCCCATGGCCGAGGGTCATTGCCACCGGGATTGAATTCGTAATCACTGTGCAAGGAGTGCCGAGATAGGCCAATGCACGGGCCATTTCGATTGTAGTCGAACCGGAATCGATCATGACCGTTTCACCATCACGAACCAGTCTCGCCGCGCTGATACCTATGCGTTCGCGCTCCTCAATCCGCGCGTTGGCTCGCTCGTCCAGACCTGGATAATGCCCTTGTGCCGGGGCAGATGCCCCTCCGTGCGCGCGTGCGATCAGGCCGTCATTCGACAGAGCGTCGAAATCCCTGCG
>NZ_JBQFXN010000042.1:0-1464 GCF_056540885.1 Ruegeria sp. AL12
TGGCGCTGCCCTTCGTCAAACAAAATTACAAGCGTTGAAGTCAGGAGAGAGAGACATGGCAACCTATTATTCCGAAGAGCATGAATGGCTGGCGGTCGACGGCGACACGGCCACGCTGGGTATCACCAAACACGCGGCCGAGCAGCTGGGTGAGGTGGTCTTTGTCGAGCAGCAGGAGGTGGGCGACGAGTTCGAGAAGGATGGCGAGATCGGCGTGATCGAATCCGTCAAGGCCGCCTCCGAGCTTTACGCGCCGGTTGATGGCGAGATTACGGAAGTGAACGAGGCGCTGGCTGACAACCCCGGCGCGCTGAACGACGACCCCGAGGGCGAGGCCTGGATCTACAAGATCAAGATCGCCGATGCCGCGCAGCTGGAAGATCTGATGGACGAAGCCGGCTACAAGGCCTTCATCGGCTAAATCCGGCCCGGAGCCCCAGAGACCGGGGCTCCCCGCTTCATCTTTTTCCAAATACTCCCGCCGGAGGCTCCTGCCGTCTCCGCCGGACCTGACCTATCCTTGAGGAGCGCTGCAATGGCCTTCAAACTGACCGACTACGAAGCCTATGACTTCGCCAATCGCCGCCACATCGGGCCCAGCCCGACCGAGATGCGCGACATGCTGCAGGTGATCGGCTTCAAGACGCTGGACCAGCTGATCGACGCTACCGTCCCGCCCGCGATCCGGCAGAAGGAACCGCTGGACTGGGGCCCGGCGATGACGGAACGCGATGCGCTCTTTCACATGAAGCAGGTGGCGGGCAAGAACAAGGTTCTGACCTCGCTGATCGGTCAGGGATATTACGGCACCACCACCCCGGCGCCGATCCTGCGCAACATCCTGGAAAACCCGGCCTGGTACACGGCCTACACGCCCTATCAGCCCGAGATCAGCCAGGGCCGGCTTGAGGCGCTGCTGAACTTCCAGACCATGGTCAGCGACCTGACCGGGCTCGATGTGGCCAACGCGTCCCTGCTGGACGAAGCCACAGCCGCAGCAGAAGCCATGGCGATGGCCAAGCGCGGCGGCCGGTCCAAGGCCAATAACGCGGCCTTCTTCGTGGATCGCAACTGTCATCCGCAGACCATCGCGGTCATCAAAACCCGCGCCGAACCCTTGGGCATCGACGTGCAGGTGGGCGATCCCGATCAGCTGGATGCAGGTGCCGTCTTTGGCGCGATCTTCCAGTATCCGGGCACCCATGGCCATGTGCGCGACTTCACGAACGAGATCGCGGCGCTGCATGAACATAACGCCATCGCCGTTGTCGCCGCCGATATCCTGTCACTGGCGCTGCTGAAATCCCCCGGCGAGATGGGCGCGGATATCGCCATCGGCTCGACCCAGCGCTTTGGCGTGCCGATGGGCTATGGTGGCCCGCATGCCGCTTACATGGCGACCACTGACAAGCTGAAACGCGCGATGCCGGGCCGGATCATCGGCGTCAGCATAGACAGCCGTGG
>NZ_JBQFXN010000043.1:0-1329 GCF_056540885.1 Ruegeria sp. AL12
AATCTGCGCCTGCTGATCGCAGGCGCGGCAGGGATGATGGCCGGCGCGCAGGCGGAATTGATGCTAAAGCGGAACACGCCATGAACCAGATCGATCAGACAACAATATGGATCATCATCGTGGGTCTTGCGGTGGGCAGCTATGCTTTGCGCTTTACCTTTATCGGTCTCGTCGGTGATCGCCCGATGCCGCCCTGGTTGTTACGTCACCTTCGATATACAGCCGTGGCCATCCTGCCCGCACTGATCGCGCCGCTGGTGGTTTGGCCTGCGGCCACCGAAGGACAACCGGATATACCCCGTATGTCGGCCGCAGCGGTTGCACTGTCTGTGGGCATTCTAACCAAGAATGTGCTGGCCGCCATCTTTACCGGGGCGGCAACACTTTACATATTGCTGTATTTAGTTGGATGAAGCCGCGTCCAGCTGGTTCAGGCGCGCATTGTTGAACGCCAGTCCCTTTTGCAGGTCCGCGTCGTCGTTTTCACGGTACTCCGCCGTTTGAACGCCTTGCAGCGCTCCAAACTGATCCGACAGTTTGACCGGATAGAATGTGGTCGTGATCTGTTCGAACCCCGGAACCTGCTGCAACAGCTGCGAGGTAGAGTTCGCACAGAATGCACCAGCCACTGGGCCCATCTGCTTGGCCAGTTGCAATGCAATTTCGGCCTGTTGCGGAGTGACCTCGATCGTCTGGATGCGCGCATAATGTGTTTCGCGGGCGTGGCTGCTGCGATACGCACGTTCGACATTCGGGGTAATACCGTACAGCACATCGTTCCTGATCGGTACAACATCCGCCCGGAACGACCCTGCCGGGTCGAAAATAACCCGCTCACTGCCGCTGATCATCAACGACGTATGCGCGCCCGAACCGGTCCGGGTGCTGATCATCGTGTACAAGGTCAGGGTCGATGGCCCCGGATCGCGATAGGAACGGGACGTTATTTCAGTCTGATCCGCTTGCGGGCGCTGTGATGCAGCGCAACCAGCCAGCGTTGCGGCCACAAGGCACGCAGTCAATATCCTGAGCAAAGCCGCCCCCGAATTGCTTACGAGGCGAAAACTGCCAGGAACAGGCACAACAAGGCGATCGCGACCACACACCAGGTGGTGGCTTTGATGAAACCGTTGAAAGTTTTGGTTTGAACGTCGATGTTCATTTCGCCGTGCTTGTATTCAGCCATGAGTCTCAGAATCCCAATTCGCGTGTTTGATTTGTTGGATAATGGAAAACAGAACGCCTGTCACCACGTCATTCGCGCGCAGGGCGCGCTTACTTGAGGACCGAGCATCCGGGATAACCGAACCCCCATCGCCAGGGCAGGCC
>NZ_JBQFXN010000044.1:0-1411 GCF_056540885.1 Ruegeria sp. AL12
GTGGTCGGGCGGGCGGTTGAAATCCACGCCCCATCGGGTTGTGAACCGGTCGGGGCGGGAACGGTACTCTTTTCCCTATTTCGCGGTGCCCCGTCACGACGTCGTCGTCGCGCCTTTGCTGCCGCCCCTGCCCGGCTTTGACCGTCCGGCGGTTCATTGCGGTCACTGGTCGGCCGAGATTTGGCGCACCAACTGGCCCGACGAAACCGCCACCGAAGACACCCCGGAATTGGGGACGTTGCGCGGCTGACCCCTGTAAACGCAAGCGCCATGAACCGCTTGCATCATGGGCTTTGATGCGCCAAGAACACCTGCAAGGGCCTGAACAAGGGGATCGCCATGGCTTTGCCGGTTAAGGATCAGCTGAGATACTGGAGCATCGCCGCTGCGGTTTTCGCGTTGATCCTGTGGGCCCTTGGCGATGTCTTGTTGCCTTTTGTCATCGGTGGGGCCATTGCCTATTTTCTGGATCCGGTCGCTGACCGGCTGGAGCGGCTGGGCCTGTCGCGTATGGCCGCTACGGCGGTCATCACGGTCGTCGGTGTTCTGGGGTTTGTACTGGCAATTCTGATGGTGGTCCCTGCGCTGATCACCCAGTTGCTGGATCTTGTCGATGTACTGCCCGATCTGTTCAAACAGTTGCGCAGTTTCATAGAAAAACAGTTCCCGTCCTTGCTTGACCGGGAATCGAGCACGCACGCGATGCTGGTGTCCTTTGGCGAAACGCTGAAATCCAAGACCGGGGACGTTATGCAGACGGTGCTGTCCTCGCTGGGTTCCGCGATCAACATCGTTGTTCTGTTGGTCATTGTGCCGGTTGTGGCCGTCTACTTGCTGTTGGACTGGGATCGCATGACCGCCCGCATCGGAGAGCTGCTGCCACGTGACCACGCCCCCATCATCAGGCGGCTGGCGGGTGAGATCGACGCGGTTCTGGCCTCGTTCGTGCGCGGCATGGGAACGGTCTGCTTGATCCTTGGCACCTATTACGCGGTTGCACTAATGCTTGCTGGTCTGCAATTCGGTCTGATTGTGGGCTTTATCGCGGGCTTGGTCACGTTCATACCCTATCTGGGCGCCCTTATCGGAGGCTCGCTGGCCATTGGGCTTGCGCTGTTTCAGTTCTGGGGCGACTGGGCTCATATCGGGCTTATCGCGGGTATCTTTGCCATTGGACAAGTCACCGAGGGGAACTTCCTGACACCCAAGCTGGTCGGCAGCTCTGTCGGGCTGCATCCAGTCTGGTTGCTGCTGGCCCTGTCGGTCTTTGGCGCGCTGTTCGGCTTCGTCGGCATGCTGATCGCTGTCCCGGTCGCCGCGGCATTGGGCGTGTTGGCCCGCTTTGCCACATCGCTATACCTCGACAGCAGATTGTACACTGGTCTTGAAGGTCTGGATCAGGAAACCGAGT
>NZ_JBQFXN010000045.1:0-1408 GCF_056540885.1 Ruegeria sp. AL12
CGCGCCAACCCGCAGCAATGCCGTATCCTCGGCCGGGATTTCTGCTACCCGTAAGGCGATATCTGCCATGTTCAGTGTCCCAGTCACGCCATAGATCGTGCCCAAAGCAAACAGGAACAAAGTCGATCCCAACAGGTTGTAAGCGACATATTGCACACCCGCCTTCAACCGCACCGCACCGCCACCATGGGTCATCAGGCCATAAGAGGCGATCAGCAGAACTTCGAAAAACACGAAAAGGTTAAAGGCATCTCCGGTCAGGAAAGCGCCGCAGACACCCATAAGCTGAAAATGGAACAGGGCGTGGAAATGCTTGCCCCGGTTGTCCCAGCCTGTTGCAATGGCGTAAAGCACAATCGGCAGGGCAAGCAGAGCTGTCAGCAAAACCATCATGGCTGACATTCGATCCAGCACCATGACAATGCCAAACGGGGCAGGCCAGTTGCCAAGCTCGTATACCTGAATATCTCCGCCCGAGGCCTGTGCCGTGATCGTCAAGGCGATACCCAACAGGGCTACAACACCGGCAACCGAAAAGATGCGCTGCAAATCCAGATGGTATCGCAGGACCATGATGTTAAACGGAGCCAGGATCGCGGGCAGGACGATCGGCGCAACGATCCAGTGGTTCATGCGTCTTCTCCTGCTGCATCTACGCTGTCCTGCGCTGTCATGTCGATATGGTCATCCTTGGAGGACAGGTACGCGCTGAGCGAGATCATCACGATCACCGCGGTCATCCCAAAGGAAATCACAATTGCGGTCAGCACCAGCGCCTGTGGCAGAGGATCGGTATAAGCGACGTCCTTGTATTTGTTCAGAACCGGGGGGGCGTTCAGCGCAAGGCGCCCGGTCGCGAACAGGAACACGTTGACCGCGTAAGTAATCAGCGACAGGCCCAGAATAACAGGGAACGTCCGGCGGCGCAGGATCAGGAATATTCCGGCAGCGGTCAAGATACCGACGGCAGAGGCTACGAGCGCTTCCATCAGGCCTGCTCCTTCTCTTGTTCTTGTTCCGGTGGAGAGTCCCGCAGGGGATTGATATCCATCGGGAATTCCTGTGCCATTCCGGGCTGCCACGCAAAGCGGGACAGGCTGTCGAGTGCCAGCATGACCGCACCCAGAACCGCAAGGAACACGCCCGTGTCAAACAGCATGGCGGTGGCCCATTCGAATTCCTCAAGCGGGGGCCAGTGGAGATAGCCAAAATCACTGTCAGGAAGGGGCGTTCATTGAACCAGGCCCCCAGCCCCGTGGCAGCGGCGATCAGCACGCCCCAGCCAATGGTGCCGTGGTAATAAAACCGCTGCCGCTCAATCGCCCAAGTATAGCCGCTGGCCATGTATTGCATCAGATAGGCGATGGCGACGATCAGCCCAGCGATAAATCCGCCGCCGGGCTGGTTG
>NZ_JBQFXN010000046.1:0-1362 GCF_056540885.1 Ruegeria sp. AL12
CCAAGCCGGGCGAGCCTGCTGTTTTTGCCACATGGCGTGCGGGTTCTGTCGGCCTGGCTGCTGGGGTGGCGCGCGGTATTTGCGTTGCTGCCGGGTGTGTTCATCGTCTTTGCTTATCTGGCGGGAACGGATGTTTTCCTGCCCACCCGCCTGCTGGCAATTGCTGTCGCGGTTCTGACAGTTCCTGCGGTTTTCTATCTGCTCAAGGCTGTCGGATGGGACCTGTTCCCCAACCCGAACCGCAAACCCTGCTGGATTTGCGTTATGGGCGTGGGCATAGCCACATCCATTCTGGTCTCTGGCCTGACCAATCTGGTCTTTGGCAGTGCAACGGTTGAGTACATCGCCTTCCTGATCGGCGACATCTCGGGCCTGTTCTTTCTGATGCTGGGTCTGTATTTCGCGTTCCGATTTGCAGACAGGCGACCGGGCTAGCGCCTTAGCCCATCAGGCCACGCCGCAGCAGGTTCAATCCCGCCACCAGTAAAACGAACAGCGTGGCCTTGCGAAAGCTGGCCTGATCGATGCGATCCTGCAGTTTCAAACCAACCCACATGCCAAGCATGGCGGGAAAGATCAGTATTACTGAAAACGGAACCGTTTGCACCCGCAGAAAACCGGACCAGACATGCGCGGCCAGTAACATGACCGCCCCCAATCCATAGATGACGCCCTGAATTCGGATCTGCTCGGCCTTCGGGGTATTCAAAGCCGTCAGATAAGCAACTGTGGGAGGACCCCAGATGCCCGACATGCCACCCACGAACCCGGCGACGCCGCCAACAATAGCCTCAACACCGGTTGATGGATGATGTAGCACCAGCCTGACGCCCAGAACCTGCACAAGGGCGAAGAAGGACACGAATGCACCGATCAGCAGCAGGAAGACCGAGCCGGGCACCAGCGTAACCAGCTGTGCGCTCAGCACCAGAAAAATACCGCCAACGACCAGGAACACCCGAAATCGTCGAATAGAGCTGAGTGCGGCGCTGGCGCCCCCGCGAAAAGCCTGAACGCCGTTGGTGACAAGGGTCGGCAGAATAAGCCCTGCCAGGGTCAGATCCGGTGGCAGAAACGAATTCAGGCCAGATACAAACACCATGGGCATGGCAAATCCAACCATGCCCTTGACCCATCCGGCGGCAAAGGCGACGGCGATGGCAAGTAACAGCTCTTGCGGCGACAGAAGGGAAAACAGGTCCATGCCTTCTAGATATCATCTGGATTTTCTTCTGCATTGCAAAAATGATAAGGTAATTTTTGAACTTTCTAGCAGCAAATTGAGTATTTTTGTTGCGCTGCACGTGCAGCATGATATGACCAGACGACCGAGGAAAGGACGCGATTCATGGCCCACGACGG
>NZ_JBQFXN010000047.1:0-1362 GCF_056540885.1 Ruegeria sp. AL12
CCTTCAACATGTGATCCAAAGTCGCGATCGTGCGGGCCAGCATGATCGGCTGCATCTCGCCGCAGCGCACAGCGGCCAACAGGTTGATCTTCTGCGTGATCGGCGCGCAACCGGCGACAAAGCTCAGCGTGTCCTGCCCAACCTGATACGATGACGGGCACAGGATGTTGCGGAACCCCTGCGCCTCGGCCTCCTTCACGATGGCCGAGCAATGCTCCCAGCTGGACCGCAGATCACCATCAGGCACACCCAGGAACTGATAATCGTCCGAACATAAGGCGGCGAACCACGAAACCTCGGCCGCATCCAGATCAGGGGATGTGATGGGGACGATGGTCATTTGATTCACGCTCCGTGCATCTTTTACTTTTCTCTTGCGTAGCAATCACATTGATGTAGATCAATAGTGTATCAATTTTTCCTGCGACCGAATGAAGCGCCTGAAATGCCCCCCAACACCCGAAACCCCAATGCCCTGCCTATCTACGTTCAGATTGCCGAGCTGCTGATCCGCGATGTCGCTGCGGGCCGCTTGATCGATGGTGAGCGTCTGCCCCCGGAACGCGATATGGCGGCCGAGCTGAACGTGTCGGTCGGCACGCTGCGAAAATCTCTCGCAGAGCTTGAGAAAAAAGGCATGTTGGAGCGTATTCAGGGGTCAGGAAATTACATCCGCGAGACCGGAACTCAGAACAGCGTCTACGCGATGTTCCGGCTGGAATTGCCCCAAGGGGGCGGGTTGCCGCGTGCGGATATCCTGTCCGTCGATCATCTGAAGAAACCTTCCGATCTGCCGGATTTTGGCACCTCGGACACCGGATCGCGCGTACGTCGGATGCGCTATCTGAATGACACAATCATCGCGGTCGAGGAAATCTGGCTGGACGAATCAGCCGGCCTGATCAAGCGAAGCCTGCTGTCGGACTCGCTCTACCGCTATTATCAGCACCAGCTGGGTTTCTGGATATCACGGGCCGAAGATCGCGTATCGATTGGCCAGCTGCCCGATTGGACGCCCGCGGCGTTCACCAAAGCCGCCGGTGAAACGGTGGGTTATATCGAACGGTTCAGCTGGTCGGACAAATCCGAACCTGTCGAATTTTCAAAGACCTGGTTCGACCCGGACCGGGCCACCTATGTCCAACGTCTGAAGTAAAAGGAAACGTGCATGACCCGGACCATCAATTACGGGCTGATCGGATGTGGCATGATGGGGCAGGAACACCTGCACAATATCGCCTTGCTGGACGGCACGCGTGTCGCGGCGATATTCGAGCCCGATCCCGGGATGGGAAAAGCCGCGCAGGCGATTGCGCCGGGTGCGGTTATGGCACGCTCGGTGCAAGAGGTGTTGGATTTTGA
>NZ_JBQFXN010000048.1:0-1342 GCF_056540885.1 Ruegeria sp. AL12
GCCGTTGACAGCTACTCCGAAGCTGCCGACGTTCAGTTGGCTATCGAGGCTGTGTTTGAAGACTTGTCAGTCAAGCAACAGGTTTTTGCAGAATTGGCCCGCCATATGCAGCGTGACGCGATTCTGGCCACGAACACGTCTTACCTGAGCCCGGTCGAGATTTTCGCGGGTATCGAAAATCAATCCCGGTGCATTGGCCTGCACTTCTTCAGCCCTGCCCATGTCATGAAGCTGTTGGAAGTCGTGCATACGCCGCAAACTTCGCCCGAAGTTGTCGCCACAGGGTTTGCGCTCGGAAAAAGGCTTCGCAAGGTTTCTGTCCTGTCGGGCATCTGCGATGGTTTTATCGGCAACCGGATGTTGGCTGCGTATCGGCGCGAGGCCGATTATTTGCTGGCAGATGGAGCGTTGCCTTATCAGGTGGATCAGGCAATGCGAGCTTTCGGGATGCCCATGGGGCCCTACGAGCTGCAAGATTTGACCGGCCTCCAAATTGCCTGGGCCAACCGAAAACACAATGCCGCAACCCGCGACCCGAACGAACGTTATGTGACGATTGCTGACCAGCTGTGCGAGATGGGTCGTCTTGGCCAACGTACGGGCAAAGGATGGTATCGCTATGAAGAGGGTCATCGCGAACCGATCCGCGATCCCGAAGTGGAGGCGTTGATCGAGTCCCACTCGGCGGATCAGGGCATAACGCGGCGGGCATATGCGCAGGACGAAATCGTGTCGCGCATCCTGGCGGTGCTGGCCAACGAGGGCGCGTTGATCATTCAGCAGGGGATCGCCGAGTCCGCGGAAGCCGTCGATATGGTTCAAATTCACGGCTACGGCTTTCCGCGCTGGCGCGGCGGGCCGATGAACTATTGCAAGGAAATCGGAGCCAACACGTCGCACGCAATGATGGAAACCGTAGCCAAGGAAAGCCCCGGTTCATGGCGCGTCGCGGGTTGTCTTGGGGACAATTAACAAGTTGATGGTTACAAAAGTGACCATTAACGCATTCTTGACTCATGTTTCACAGGGAGGAGACAGAACTATGAAATTCACAAGGTTGAGCACACTTCTTGCCTCAGCTGCACTGGCCGTTTCAGGTACAGTGGCGCTTGCGGCAGACTATACGCTGACCATTTCCAGCTGGGCCCCGCCGACCCATGGCATCAATGCCAAGATGTGGCCGAAATTCGTCGAGATGATCGAAGAGGCCACCGATGGTCAGGTCACCGCCGAACTGAAGCTGGGCCTTGCCCCGCCCCCTGCGCAGATGGACCTGATCATGGATGGCGCCGCTGATGCCTCGATCATTTTCCACGGCTATCAGCCGGGCCGGTTTGTCACC
>NZ_JBQFXN010000049.1:0-1319 GCF_056540885.1 Ruegeria sp. AL12
GGTTGCAAGAAACGCTCATGGTATTTGAGCTTGGTTACAAAAGGAATTCCAGAGTGTAACTTTGGCAACCGCGTTAGGGTCAGGACGCATTGATTTTCAACGCGCTGCGTGTTTCACGGCTTCAAAAATGGAGTGGTGATATGAGCGACCTTTACTGGCTGACCGACGAGCAGATGGCCAGGCTTTCCCCTTTCTTCCCGAAGTCGCACGGCAAGCCACGGGTCGATGACAAGAGAGTGCTGAGCGGGATTATCTTCATCAATCGCAACGGGTTGCGCTGGCGCGACGCTCCCAGGGAATACGGACCGCATAAGACGCTGTACAGCCGGTGGAAACGATGGAGCGAGAAAGGCATCTTCGCGCGGATGATGGTCGGCCTGGCTGCCGAACATGGCGAGCAAAAGACCGTGATGATCGACGCGACGTATCTAAAGGCCCACCGCACCGCGACCAGCATGGCCGCGAAAAAGGGGGGCGTGGACGCCTGATTGGTCGGACCAAGGGTGGCATGAACACGAAGCTGCACGCCATCTGCGACAGCCAGGGGCGGCCGCTTAATCTATTCGTCACTGCCGGGCAGGTCAGCGATTACACCGGCGCACGGGCGTTACTCAGCAGTCTGCCAAAAGTCGACTGGCTACTCGGAGACCGCGGCTATGACGCCGACTGGTTCAGGGATGCGTTAAAAGACAAAGGGATACGCGCCTGCATCCCTGGCCGGAAGAAGCGCAAGGCTCCAGTCAAATACGACAAGCGGCGATACAAACGGCGCAACCGCATCGAGATCATGTTCGGTAGGCTCAAGGACTGGCGGCGCGTGGCAACACGCTATGACCGATCCCCAAAGGTGTTCCTCTCGGCCATCGCGCTCGCCGCTCTCGTCATCTATTGGTTATGAATCCTGACCCTAGCATGGGAGCGCGAATTGGTCGAGAATCATGCCCGGTTGGCTGCGGAAGCCGAGGAAAAGATGAAACGAGTCAAGTGGTCAGCCTTGGCTGCAATGCCGTTCTTGATTTGGCCTCTTCTCCAAACTTTGCTCCACAGTGAGCAAATGCCATTGGCGACGGGGCTTTGGTTCTTCCCGGGCGTGGTAGTTCTTGGCCTGTGTGCCTTGATCGAAAAGGTTATTACCCGGAAGCGCGACACCAGCGCATATGCGATCGAAAGCGCCACCTTCGAACAATTTCTAACTGAGCGCATTCCCGTTTCGAGCAACTAACTTCGCGTGAGCAAAGCCCCACAGATCGACGAGTTCATCGCGCGCTGGAAATACACCGGTGGGAGCGAGCACGCCAGACTCGAAGAATTTTGGTCAG
>NZ_JBQFXN010000050.1:0-1239 GCF_056540885.1 Ruegeria sp. AL12
AGCAGAGACTGGGTTTCCAGGCGTTGCAACGCTTCGCGGATCGGGGTGCGCGACACCCCGAACCGTTCTGCCAGCTCGCTTTCCACCAGACGATCGCCGGGCTTGTAGACGCCGACATCAATGGCTTCGAGTATCAGGCTATAGGCATCCTTGGTGGGGGATCGGGTCTGGCTCATGGGGTATTCTGTCTCCTCGTTCGGACATGTCTATCCGTCTCTGGGGGCGTCAATCAAGTACGGCATTGAAAACACCCCGCCCGCGCCCTAAACCCAAGCCATGGTCAAACCGTCCTTCAGTCATGTCACGCAATGGGTGTTCGATCTGGATAACACCCTCTATCCGCCGCATATGCAGCTGTTCGATCAGATCGAAGTTCTGATGACGGATTACGTGGTGCAGGCCATCGGCGTGGACCGGGCCGAGGCCGACAGGCTGCGCGGGCAGTACTGGCGCCAATACGGCACTACGCTGGCCGGGTTGATGGCCGAACATGATCTGGACCCCGAGCCCTATCTGCACGCGGTGCATCAGGTGGACATGAGCCATATGGACCCGGATGCAGAGCTGGCCGATCACATTCGCGCCCTGCCCGGACGGCGCATCGTCTACACCAATGGCAGCGCACCCTACGCCGAGCGGGTTTTGCAGGCGCGCGGGCTTTCGGGGCTGTTTGATGCAATCTATGGCGTCGAACATGCCGGGTATCGGCCAAAGCCCCAGAAAGCCGCCTTTGAAGCCATCTTTGCACAGGATGGTATTCAGGCTGACAAGGCCGCGATGTTCGAGGATGACCCGCGTAATCTGGCCGCCCCGCATGAGATGGGAATGCGCACGGTTCATGTCGCCCCGGACCCGCATGAGGCCGATCACATCCACCATCACACGGACGATCTGACCGCATTTCTGGCCCGCCTGCGGTAGCCTGTCACACTGCGACGATCCGTACGTTCTGCACCTGCATGCGCAGCCCTATATGCGCTGGAGCGACGAACAGAACGGAGAAGCCCCATGAGCGCGATCGATATGCCCGGACGCCTGCCGGTTTGGCAGCGCCTTTTCTTTGCAATTCCGGTTTTCGGGTGGCTGGCCCGCGACGCGGCCAACGGCAAGGCGGAGGACCTGTATTACACCGTCGGCGCGGTCCTCAGCATGTGGGGCTGTTCCGCCATGGTGTTTGGTCTTCCCGGCCTTTACATCCCTGCCCTGATGATGGTGCCGGTGATGTTCCTGGTCCTGATC
>NZ_JBQFXN010000051.1:0-1232 GCF_056540885.1 Ruegeria sp. AL12
CCTGTTCCTGCTAATCTTCGGCCTCGCCGGTTTGGGCGTGCTGCTGTCGCTGGGCATCTGGCAGGTGCAGCGTCTGGCGTGGAAGCAGGACGTGCTGACCGAGATCGAAGAGCGGATCTCGGCTGCGCCGGTTTCCCTGCCGCGGCAGGTTTCGGTGGATCAGGACAAATACCTGCCGGTAACAGTGTCGGGCGAAATGGAGCCTGCGGAAGTCCACGTTCTTGTTTCGCTCAAACAGGTCGGTGCGGGGTATCGCATCATTCAGGCTTTCAACACCGAAGATCGCACTATTCTAGTTGATCGGGGTTTTGTCCCGACAACTGCGAAGCAGACCGAACGTCTGACCGGTCCGATGGAGATCACCGGCAATCTGCATTGGCCAGATGAAGTTGACAGTTACACGCCCGCACCTGATCTCGACGCCAACATCTGGTTCGCCCGCGATGTGCCCGCGCTTG
The DNA here is from genome assembly GCF_056540885.1 of Ruegeria sp. AL12. Taxonomy (NCBI): domain Bacteria; kingdom Pseudomonadati; phylum Pseudomonadota; class Alphaproteobacteria; order Rhodobacterales; family Roseobacteraceae; genus Ruegeria; species Ruegeria sp. AL12. The sequence goes on from NZ_JBQFXN010000051.1 coordinate 459, forward strand.
CGGCTGCACTGGGCGCGGAGCCTGTTCTGCTGATCGCCCGTTCGCGAACCGATCCGAATGTGACACCGCTGCCGGTGGACACGGCGGGCATACCAAACGATCACCTGCAATATGCAATCACCTGGTTTGGTCTGGCTCTGGTCTGGGCCGCGATGACTGGGTACTTCCTGTGGCGCAGCCGTGCCAATTCTGAAAGTGACGCGACATGAAATATATCTCGACCCGAGGGCAGGCGCCCGAACTGACGTTTGAAGAGGCAATGTTGACCGGGCTTGCCCGCGACGGTGGCCTGTATCTGCCCGCCGAAATCCCGGTGATGTCGCAGGACGAGATCGCGGCGCTGGCCGGATTACCCTATGAAGAAATCGCGTTCCGCGTGATGTGGCCCTATGTCAGCGGCTCATTCGCCGAGGCTGAGTTCAAGGCGATCATCGCCCGCGCTTATGAAGGTTTCGGCCACGATGCCCGCGCGCCATTGAAGCAGCTGAACGAGAACCACTTCCTGCTGGAACTGTTCCACGGCCCCACACTGGCCTTCAAGGACTTTGCCATGCAGCTGATCGGCCAGTTGTTCCAGGTGGCGCTGAAACGCCGTGGTGACCGTGTGACCATCGTCGGCGCGTCCAGCGGGGATACCGGTTCAGCCGCGATCGAGGCGTTCCGCGGGCTGGACGCGGTGGATGTGTTCATCCTGTTCCCGCATGGCCGCGTGTCCGAGGTGCAGCGTCGCCAGATGACCACGCCTGCGGACAGCAATGTTCATGCTCTGGCCGT
>NZ_JBQFXN010000052.1:0-1227 GCF_056540885.1 Ruegeria sp. AL12
TAAATTGAAAAACGACGGCTACGAATACCAGTTATTAGCGCACGATCACTTTTTGTTGGCGGACACAGATGAAGCACTTTTTTCTTGCAACCGTACTGGCGGCAACGGCCTGCGCGTCAGCCCAGGCCCAGACCGTAGTTTTTGGTGCCGGATACGCGGACTATTCTGAAGACACATCCGAAGATCAGGGTCTGATCTCGATCGAATACCACCACACGCCATTTCATCATGCCACGCGGTTTCGCGCCGGTTTGGGCGCGGCCCTAACCGTAGATGAGGATGGGGACACGCATATCGGCGCGGGCCTGATCGGGCAGTATGCGCTAAGCGATCGCTGGTTCGTGGAAGGCAGCGTGATGCCTGGGTATTATAACGCCAGCAACGACCTGAATGATCTGGGGGGCGATTTCCAGATTCGCAGCCTTTTGGGACTTGGCTATAACCTGAACAATGGCAATAGCGTATCTGTCGCACTTACCCATAAATCCAACGCCAGCACAAATGACGAGAACCCGGGCGTGAATGCCCTGCTGGTACGCTATCATCTGGGCTTCTGATCCATATCATCTGGGCTTCTGATCCATTCCTGTCTGGGCGGGATTGATTTTCGGTCAAAGTTTCTGCACATCAGGTCGAAACCCGAGTGCAAGGACATCCGATGACCCGTATCGACGCCAAGTTCGCCGCCCTGAAAGCCGAAGGAAAAAAAGCCTTTGTCGCCTATGTCATGGCCGGAGATCCCGACTATGACACTTCGCTTGAAGTGGTCAAAGGCCTGCCTGGTGCTGGCGTGGATGTTATCGAGCTGGGCTTGCCCTTTACTGACCCGATGGCCGACGGCCCGACAATTCAGGCCGCGGGCCAACGTGCGCTTGAGCAGGGCATGACCTTGCAACGCACATTGGATCTGGCACGAACCTTTCGGGAAACGGACGATACAACCCCCATTGTCCTGATGGGGTATTACAACCCGATCTACAGCCGGGGTGTCGATGCGTTTCTGGCCGATGCAAAAGCAGCTGGTATTGACGGGTTGATCGTGGTGGACCTTCCCCCCGAGGAGGACGCAGAACTCTGCCTGCCCGCGCAAGCGGCGGGTCTGAATTTTATTCGCCTGGCGACCCCGACCACGGATGACAAACGCCTGCCACGTGTTCTGCAAAACACTTCGGGCTTTGTTTATTATGTCTCGATCACCGGGATCACTGGCGCAGCCGAGGCAGAAGC
>NZ_JBQFXN010000053.1:0-1226 GCF_056540885.1 Ruegeria sp. AL12
CCGAGCTGATGATCGCCTCTTTCGGCAGCGCCGCCTGAATCGCGCGCCACGCCATGCGGGGGCTCATCCAGTCGGGCTTGGCCGCGCGGGCACGCTGGTTCCAGGTGGTGCCCGGATCGTCATCCTCGTGGGTCATCGAGGTCAGTTCCTGCGCCCAGGCCGATTTCTTCTGCGCGATGCGCTCTTTGCGCTCCTTGCGGCCTTCGTCACCGGCGGTGTCGCTCAGCTGGGCCAGAATACCCTTTGCAACCTTGGCAGCGTCGCCGATGATGCCGACGCTGACCGCTTTGGTCAGGCCGATACGGTCGGGGTTAATGTCGACCTGGATGATCTTGGCATCCGCGGGCCAGTAGTTGATGCCATAGCCCGGCAGGGTCGAGAACGGGTTCAGACGGGTGCCGAGGCACAGGACAACATCCGCCTCGCTGATCAGCTCCATCCCCGCTTTCGAACCGTTATAGCCCAGCGGACCGGCAAACAGCGGGTGGCTGCCCGGGAAGGCGTCATTGTGCTGGTAGCCGACGCAGACCGGCGCATCCAGACGCTCGGCCAGCGCTTTCGACGCCTCGATGCCGCCTTCGGCCAGAACCACACCGGCGCCGTTCAGAATGACAGGGTTTCTGGCGTTCGACAGCAGCTCGGCCGCCTGGGCCACGGCGGTTTCGCCACCCGAGGGGCGCTCGAACTCGACAATGGCGGGCAGGTCGATATCGACAACCTGGGTCCACATGTCGCGCGGGATGTTCAGCTGGGCCGGGGCGCTGGCGCGCTTGGCCTGCATGATCACACGGTTCAGAACCTCGCAGACGCGGGTCGGGTCGCGGACCTCTTCCTGATAGGCGACCATGTCCTCGAACAGCTTCATCTGCTCGACTTCCTGAAAGCCCCCCTGACCGATGGTCTTGTTGGCCGCCTGCGGGGTCACCAGCAGAAGCGGGGTGTGGTTCCAGTAGGCAGTCTTGACGGCGGTCACAAAGTTGGTGATGCCCGGACCGTTCTGCGCGATCATCATCGACATCTTGCCGGTCGCCCGGGTGTAGCCATCCGCCATCATCCCCGCGCTGCCCTCATGCGCACAGTCCCAGAACATGATCCCAGCCTTCGGAAACAGATCCGAAATCGGCATCATCGCAGAGCCAATGATCCCAAACGCATGTTCAATACCATGCATCTGCAAAACCTTAACAAAGGCCTCTTCCGTCGTCATCTTCATAGGGGTGTTTCCT
>NZ_JBQFXN010000054.1:0-1124 GCF_056540885.1 Ruegeria sp. AL12
ATCGCTGCGCGAGGACATCGAGGAAGCCGGCCGGATCATGATGCGGCTGTTGCTACGCCAGTTGGAGGGCGAAGCACCCGAAAACCTTCAGGTCCTGGCAGAACCGGGGGCATATTTGCCGTCCGCGGCACTCAACAAAGCGACCTGAAGCGCTCGATCATGACATCCAGTACTTCGCCGGGCGGTCGCTTCCACCAGTTGTCCGCCGAGAATATCTCGACCTCGCAATAGCCGTCATATCCGGCGCCTTCGACCGCCGCGCGAATGGATTTGAGATCGGCTACACCGTCGCCCATCATGCCGCGATCAAGCAGCACATCGGTGGTGTCCGCCATCCAGTCGCACAGGTGATAACCGGCGATGCGGTGTTTGCCCGCGCGCTGAAGTTCACTGGCTAGCGAGGTGTCCCACCACACGTGATAGACATCGATGGCGATCTGGACGTTGGCTGCGCCGATCGCCTCGCATATGTCGACCGCATCGCGGACAGTGACAAGGCACGAGCGGTTGCCGCCATAGACCGGGTTGAGGGGCTCGAGCGCCAGCACCACACCGGCATCCGAGGCTTCGGGCGCCATTGCCGCGACGATGTCCTGCACCTGTTTGAGACTTTCGGTGATCGAATGACTGCCGGTGATCACCCCGCCGGTCACGATGGTCAGCACCGGAGCGCCCAGATCATGCGCCATGGCGATGGAGGCGCGGAAATCATCGATAACCTCCTGCCGGGTGGGTGGGGCCAGCGGACCCGTCAGAAAGGGCGTGCGGCAGAGGCCGACCACCTCCAGGCCGGCGGCGCGCACACTGTTGCCTATCTCCACGGCGCGCGTGCCGATCTCGCGACGCCAGAAAGTAATGCCGCCCAGACCACGCTCGGCGCAGGCCTCGATCACCTGCTCGGAGCTCCAGCCGGCGCCGTGGCCATCGAGATTGTGGCCCAGCGTTGCGGTGTTGAGCGCCAGCATGGAATGATCGGAGGTGAAATCGCGCACCGGATCTACGCCCCGTAGACCGCGAGCAGCCGTTTCATCCGTGAGACGGCAAGATCGGGATCACGCAGTAGCCCGCAGGTGTCGGCCATCTTGAAAATCTCCACCAGGTCCGGCAACGGTCGCGCCGATTGC
>NZ_JBQFXN010000055.1:0-1112 GCF_056540885.1 Ruegeria sp. AL12
TTCCCAGACGCGGGCATCCTCGATTCCCGGCAGGTTGACCAAGGCGCGGTACTCGCTGCCAAAGGCCACATATTGATCGGTCTCGGCCATCACTGCCGGTTTGCAGGCGATGGGGTCGCGAACCACGCCGAACCCATCCTTGGTTCCGACCACAAAGGTAAAGAACCCGTCGAGATCCTCAAGGCTGCTTTCCAGCGCCTCACCCAGAGTGGCCCCGTTTTGCATTTTCCATGTCAGATAGGCCGCGCCGACCTCGGTATCGTTCATGGATTCGATCCGAACGCCTTCACGCATCAGCTTGCGGCGCAGGGCGTTGTGGTTGGACAGCGACCCGTTATGCACCAGACATTGATCCGCGCCGGTGTTGAACGGGTGTGCCCCTTCGGTGGTGACGGCGGATTCAGTGGCCATGCGTGTATGGCCGATCCCGTGGCTGCCGGACATCGAGGTCAATTGGAACCGCTCCGCCACCTCCCGAGGCAATCCCACCTCTTTATAGATCTCGATCGCGTCACCGTCGGACATGATCCGAAGGCCAGGGCGCAATTCCCTCAGGGCCTGCCGCGCAGCGCCGACTTTGTCGTTGGCCATGCTCAGAACCGCATGAGTGTCATTGCGGCCCAGGCTGACAGGGCTGGTCAAGACGTCGGCCAAATCTTCGGCCAGAGTCTGAAAATCCGCGTCCGGATTGTCGGATTGCACGGTGAGCTTTGCCTGATCTCCGACGGGTCCATAAATCGCGATCCCGGCGCTGTCCGGGCCGCGATCCGTCATTGTGATCAGCATATCTGTCAGCATCTCGCCCAGTTGAGGCTCGAGCGTTTTGTCCTTCAAAAAAAGGCCGACAATTCCACACATGTGTCAGCTTCTCCTGTGTTGAGTTGGGCAGACGCTAACACCTGAACTTTAGGTTATCAACAAAGGGAAATTAATATTCATATGGGGAATATTTTCGGCTATCTATTTCCCCCGCATTCAAAAATCACGGACAGCAACCCCGCAAAACCTCAGCAGCGGGTTATCAATCGCCGAATCGTGACTAACGCGTCTGCGGATATGAGATGATCGACAGGAAGCGGGCTGGCAGTTTGCGCAGCACCTCGGGTCCATGC
>NZ_JBQFXN010000056.1:0-1202 GCF_056540885.1 Ruegeria sp. AL12
TTCTTCCGTTGTTCCAACCCTTTCAGGAACAGGTCTTCGTCAAATAAGTCGGCCATTGTGGGTCTCCGGTTTGTCAGCGTGTCAGGCGGTGTTTGTATGCAGGATCGTAGTGCGAAATTATCAACTGGTGCATCTGTTTTAACCGGTGTGGCTGGTCCACTATGTCGTTATACCTGCGTGGCTTTAGGCCAGGGCCGGTCGATTTCGCAAGGGTGCCATTCCTTGAGCATCAGCGTGGTTGATCTATCCGCTCAAGGGCAGGGCAAACAGGTTATGTCTGCCAAGGGCGGGTTTCATTCCACGGCCTCGCGCATCCATTGTTGCAACTTGGCGATTGAGTGTTCGGACATCACACCGCAACCCGGATCCAGCACCAGCGGGCCGGGGCGGTAACCGCGAGATCTGAGGCCGCGATGGACGGATTCCACAAGCCGGATGTCTTCTTCGACCGTTGTTTCCCTGTCCTGAACGGCCAGTTGCCGGATCACCGCGCTTTCCGAACCACCTTCAGTGTACCAACCGCGCCAGACGGTGCAGTGATCCGTGTCACTTGCGTGCCAGTGATATGTGTTCAGCACATTGCCCGGGTAGCACTGGAACGAAAACATAGGCCACAGGAACCAAGACTGGTAATCGCCCGCATGAGGCACCGACAGGTCGATTGGGTAAGTCATCTTGTCGAGGCTCTGACATTCGGTCGTGTGGCGCAGCACGAAACCGCCGCCTGCATCGGGTTGGATGTCGTAGGTTTCGGGCTTGACGACACCTTCAGCGAAAGTCGGGTGGTTGCTCGGACAGTGATAGCATTCCGAATAATTCTCGACGCTGACCTTCCAGTTGCAGTGTTCCGGAATCTCGACCCACTCCAGCGGCTCGAGTTCGTCGATATGCGGGACGAATGCACGGATTTCCTGCCGTACTCCGGGATACCAGTCATCCATCGGCGCTGCCTTGTCGTCGAGATTGACGAAGATAAACCCATTGAAGATTTCGGTCCGGACCGCCGTCAGGCAGATCGCACTGCGGTCAAATCCGGGGACGGATTTGATATTTGGACCCGCGCGCAACTGACCTGACAATTCATAGGTCCACGCGTGATAGGGACAGACGACAACGCGGGTGTTTCCTGCGCCCGAGACCATTTCATGCGCACGGTGCTGGCAGACGTTATAGAAAGTGCGAATTTCGCCATCGCGCCCGCG
>NZ_JBQFXN010000057.1:0-1191 GCF_056540885.1 Ruegeria sp. AL12
AAGAGCCCGCCATCACACCCGATCTGATTGCCGCACACGGGCTCAAGCCCGAGGAATATGACATGATCCTCGAGATCATCGGGCGTGAACCGACCTTTACCGAGCTTGGCATTTTCTCGGCTATGTGGAACGAACATTGTTCTTACAAGTCGTCGAAGAAGTGGTTGCGCACTCTTCCGACCTCAGGGCCTCAGGTCATTTGCGGACCGGGCGAGAATGCCGGTGTTGTGGATATCGGCGACGGTCAGGCCGTTGTTTTCAAGATGGAAAGTCACAATCACCCGTCTTACATCGAGCCCTATCAAGGCGCGGCAACGGGTGTCGGCGGCATCCTTCGGGACGTGTTCACCATGGGTGCCCGCCCGATCGCTTCGATGAACGCGCTGTCCTTCGGTGAACCCGGCCACCACAAAACCCGCCAGCTGGTCAACGGCGTGGTCGAAGGCATTGGCGGCTATGGCAACTGTTTCGGTGTGCCTTGCGTTGGGGGCGAGGTCCGCTTTCACCCGGCTTACAACGGCAACTGCCTTGTGAACGCCTTTGCCGCCGGTTTGGCCGACAGCGACAAGATTTTCTACTCTGCCGCGTCGGGCGTGGGAATGCCTGTGGTTTATCTGGGTGCCAAGACCGGACGCGACGGTGTTGGCGGCGCGACGATGGCCTCGGCCGAGTTTGACGACACCATCGAGGAAAAACGCCCTACTGTTCAGGTGGGTGATCCCTTCACCGAGAAACGCCTGATGGAAGCAACGCTTGAGCTGATGCAGACCGGTGCCGTGATCTCGATTCAAGACATGGGTGCTGCGGGCCTGACCTGTTCCGCGGTTGAGATGGGCGACAAGGGCGGTCTGGGCGTACGTCTGGATCTGGAAAACGTCCCCCAGCGCGAAGAGAACATGACAGCTTATGAAATGATGCTGTCCGAATCTCAGGAACGCATGCTGATGGTTCTCAAACCCGAACTTGAGGCCGAGGCCCGCGCCGTGTTCGAAAAATGGGATCTCGATTTCGCAATCGTTGGCGAAACCATTGCCGAAGACCGCTTCCTGATCATGCACAACGGTGAGGTCAAGGCCGATCTCGTCCTGTCCAAACTGTCTTCGACCGCGCCCGAATATGATCGCCCTTGGGTGCCGACGCCCGAAGCCGAAGAACTGGCTGAAGTGCCTCAGATCGACCCGATTGACGGCC
>NZ_JBQFXN010000058.1:0-1153 GCF_056540885.1 Ruegeria sp. AL12
AAAATATGACTGGTCGTGCCTGACATAATCGTGGCCGTGTTGGTCGTGCCCGCGTCATCGCTCGCCCAGGCACTGTCGTCCCTGAACCCCAGCAACAACCGGCCGATCGAGCCGCCATCCTGAGTATAGCTGTCATTACCGGTGCCCATAACGACTTCGCCCGTGACCACATCCAGCCCGTCGACGGTGAAGGTGTCGTCGTCACCGCCCAGATTAACATGTCGTCCAATTGTGGCATCATTCAGCGTGACGATGTCGGAACCACTGCTCGTGAGGATGTCAAAGGCAATCGAGGCCCCAGCCTCAACGGTGATGGTGTCCACCCCGGTGCTGCCCACAATGCTGCCGGTGATCGTGCCCGCATTGATCGTTGCCATATCAGCGGCTGCATCTACGGATGAGCCCGCCGTGGCTAGCCGCAGATCATTGATCGTGCCGCCATTCATGGTAAACACATCCGCCCCGGTGCCCATCACCACATCACCGGTGACCACATCCAGCCCATCGATGGTGAAGGTGTCGTCGTCACCGCCCAGATCGACATTGCCGCCCACCGTCGCATCATTCAGATTGACAGTGTCAACACCGTTACCAGTGCTGATGGATCCACCGACAGATGTGCCGTTCACGGTAACCACATCGGCATCATTGCCGGTGGTAATGGTTCCGCCGACAGAGGCTCCTGCCTCGATGGTGATAATGTCGATGCCGCCCGTGCCGTAAATATGACTGTTGACCGTCCCGGTGTTAATCGTGGCTGTGTTGGTCGTGCCGGCATCATCTGTGGTCGCCCAGCTGGAATTGTTCCGGAACCCCAGCCGCAGTTCATTGATACTGGTCCCATCCATGGTGAAGGTGTCATTGCCGCTTCCCATGGTCACAACGCCGTTGACCCCACCTGTCCCGGTGATGTCGAATGTGTCATCACCGCCGCCCAGATTAACATTGCTGCCGATGATCGTGCTGTTCACAGTGAGCGTATCGGTATCATTGCCGGTGAAGATGCCACCGCCAACTGTGGCTCCCGTCTCAACGGTGATGATGTCGATGCCGCCCGTGCCAAAAATATGACTGGTCGTGCCTGACATAATCGTGGCCGTGTTGGTCGTGCCCGCGTCATCGCTCGCCCAGGCACTGTCGTCCCTGAACCCCA
>NZ_JBQFXN010000059.1:0-1148 GCF_056540885.1 Ruegeria sp. AL12
CAGCCATTCATGCTCTTCGGAATAATAGGTTGCCATGTCTCTCTCTCCTGACTTCAACGCTTGTAATTCTGTTTGACGAAGGGCAGCGCCACGATTTGCGCCGGTTGCGCCTTGCCCCGGATGATCAGGTTCACCTTCTCGCCCGGCGCGCCATGGCCCGCGGACACATAGCCCATCGCGATCGGGCCACCGACCGTCGGGCCAAAGCTGCCCGAGGTGATCTGACCGATGGTGTTGCCTTCGGTGCACTGGATTTCCACGCCCTGACGCGCCGGCGCGCGGCCGTCGGGCTTGATGCCCACCAGCTTGCGCGATGCGCCCTCGGCCAGTTCGCGCTGGATACGTTCCGCGCCCGGAAAACCGCCTTCTTCCTTGCGGCGCTTCTGGATCGCCCAGGCCAACGAGGCCTCAATCGGCGAGGTGCTCTGGTCGATGTCATTGCCATACAGGCACAGCCCCGCCTCAAGCCGCAGGCTGTCGCGCGCGCCCAGACCCGCCGGTTCGCAATCCTCATGCGCCAGGAAGGCCCGTGTGATCTCGATCGCCTTGTCCTCGGGGATCGAGATCTCGTACCCGTCCTCGCCGGTATAGCCCAGCCGCGAGATGCGGCATTCGACGCCCATGATATCGGCCAGAGTGGTTTCCATGAACTTCAGGTCACGGGCCGCGGGGCAGAGCGCGCCCACCACGTTTTCCGCCGAAGGGCCCTGAACCGCCACCAGCGCGCGGTCGAAGATCTCGGTCACTTCGACGCCTTCAAGGTGCTCGCGCATATGCGGAATGTCCTGATGGCGCAGCGCCGCGTTCACCACCACAAAATAGTGATCCCCCGCATTCGACACGATCAAATCGTCCATGATCCCGCCTTCGGCGTTCGTAAAGAACCCGTAACGCGCCTTGCCTTCCTTCAGCGTCGCATAGGCCTGCGGGCACAAAGCTTCCAGCTTCTCACCCACATTCTCACCGCGCAGGATCACCTGACCCATGTGAGACACATCAAACAACGCCGCCTTCTCACGGCACTGCTTATGCTCTCCCATGATCCCCAAAGGATACTGAACAGGCATCTCCCAACCAGCAAAATCAACCATCTTCCCGCCAAGCTCGACGTTCAAAGAGTGGAGAGGCGTGCGCTTCGGTGTGGTCAT
>NZ_JBQFXN010000060.1:0-1052 GCF_056540885.1 Ruegeria sp. AL12
TAATCTGTCGAGACCTGAACAAACGGCAATCCGCGCCCGGCCGCAGCTTTGGCCAGCGCCGTGGGCGTGGTTCCGTTGATCAGCAGGGCAAGGTCTTCCTCCGCCTCGGCCTTGTCGACGGCGGTATATGCGGCGGCGTTGATCACCGCATCCGCATCGGTGTTGCGAACCAGGGCCGCGCACCCTTCGGGATCGGTAAAATCCGCCTTGTCGCGCCCAAGCGCTTCAACCGAGATTTCCCCGCCACACCGGATCAGTTCCCGGCCCAGCTGACCGGTCGCCCCGAAGACCAGAAGTTTCACGCGCTGACCCCCAGCCGTTCGCCAACGCCGGACCGGCCTTGCAGGGACCGCCACCACTCTTCATTGTTCAGGTACCATTCAACCGTTCTGCGCAGACCCTCCTCTACCGTCACGGATGGGCGCCAGTTCATTTCGTTGCGCATCCGCGAGGGATCGATGGCGTAACGCGCATCATGCCCGGGGCGGTCTGTGACAAAGGTGATCTGGTCCGCATAGACCCCCTGCGGTTTCGGGCGCAGGTCGTCCAGGATCGTGCAAAGCGTCTGCACCAGTTCCAGATTGCTGCGCTCGTTCTCGCCACCGATGTTGTAGGACCGGCCGACAGCCCCCTTTTGCACCACCAGCAAAAGCGCGTCGGCGTGATCCTCGACATACAGCCAGTCGCGGACATTCGAGCCGTCACCATAGATCGGCAGCGCCTTGCCCGCGATTGCGTTCAGGATCACAACGGGGATCAGCTTTTCAGGGAAATGATAGGGTCCGTAATTGTTCGAACAGTTGGTCAGCACCACCGGCAGGCCATAGGTCTCGTGCCAGGCCCGGACCAGATGATCGCTGGAGGCTTTCGATGCGGAATAGGGTGACCGCGGATCATAGGGAGTATCCTCGGTGAACTGGCCGGTGGGGCCCAGGCTGCCAAAGACTTCATCGGTCGAGATATGGTGGAACCTGAAAGTGTCCGGTTTTCCCTGTCCGGCCCAATAGCGGCGCGCCGCCTCCAGCATGTTGTATGTGCCCAGGACATTGGTT
>NZ_JBQFXN010000061.1:0-1112 GCF_056540885.1 Ruegeria sp. AL12
ATGGCAAAGGAAAAGTTTGAGCGTACAAAACCGCACGTCAACATCGGCACGATTGGCCACGTTGACCACGGCAAGACCACGCTGACCGCAGCAATCACCAAGTATTTCGGTGACTTCAAAGCGTATGACCAGATTGACGGTGCGCCGGAAGAAAAAGCGCGCGGCATCACCATCTCGACCGCCCACGTGGAATACGAGACCGACAACCGCCACTACGCGCATGTCGACTGCCCCGGCCACGCTGACTACGTCAAGAACATGATCACCGGTGCGGCGCAGATGGACGGCGCGATCCTGGTTGTGAACGCCGCTGACGGCCCGATGCCGCAGACGCGCGAGCACATCCTGCTGGGCCGCCAGGTTGGCATCCCGAAGATGGTCGTGTTCCTGAACAAAGTTGACCAGGTTGACGACGAAGAGCTGCTGGAACTGGTTGAGATGGAAGTTCGCGAACTGCTGTCCAGCTACGACTACCCCGGCGACGATATCCCGATCATCGCAGGTTCGGCTCTGGCGGCGATGGAAGGCAACAACCCGGAAATCGGCGAGAACAAGATCCGCGAGTTGATGGCGGCTGTTGATGAGTATATCGACACCCCCGAGCGTGCCGTTGACCAGCCGTTCCTGATGCCGATCGAAGACGTGTTCTCGATCTCGGGCCGTGGTACCGTTGTGACCGGTCGTGTCGAGCGTGGCGTGATCAACGTTGGTGACGAGATCGAAATCGTCGGCATCCGCGACACCACCAAGACCACCTGCACCGGCGTTGAAATGTTCCGCAAGCTGCTGGACCGCGGTGAAGCGGGCGACAACATCGGCGCGCTGCTGCGTGGTGTTGACCGTGACGGCGTTGAGCGTGGCCAGGTTCTGTGCAAGCCGGGTTCGGTGACCCCGCACACCAAGTTCGAAGCCGAAGCCTATATCCTGACCAAGGAAGAAGGCGGTCGTCACACCCCGTTCTTCGCGAACTACCGTCCGCAGTTCTACTTCCGGACCACGGACGTGACCGGCACCGTGACCCTGGCCGAAGGCACCGAGATGGTCATGCCCGGCGACAACGTGTCGTTCGGCGTTGAGCTGATCGCGCCGATCGCGATGGAAAACGGCCTGCG
>NZ_JBQFXN010000062.1:0-1100 GCF_056540885.1 Ruegeria sp. AL12
CCATCAATCAAGATGGAGCACCAAAATGCGTTATCTCACCTTCCGCGACCTGCAAGAAAAACTCGGTGGCCGAGGCCGCACCACTATCTACCGCGACGTGGAAATGGGCCGATTGCCCAAGCCCGTGAAAATCGGTTCGCGCCTGTATTGGGCCGAAGCTGATATCGACGCTGCAATCGCGGCACATAGGCAATAAGACCCACCCCACCCAGACCTGGCGCCTGGGCATGGGGCGGGAATGTTCTTTGCGGGAACGTCTGCACCATACGCCCAGCGCCTTGTTTGCTCAACAACGAAGGGCACACGGTTATGAGCAGCAATCAATGGTATTCAAACCAGAGACGGGTTCTCTGGACGTGCAAGGCGCTATTGGACGAGCGCATAATTTCACACAAGACCGAAATCCGCGAAGTGAGCGTTTGGCTGGCCCTGATGACCCAGAAAGGGTGCAAGTAATGGCAAGGCCGTACAAACGTCAGAAAAAGGGGACTGGGCGTCATGTCCAGCTTCCTGAGTGGTTGCAAGCGTCTGAAGCCTGGGCAACCCTGCCACCGGGTCCAAGGGCGCTCTACGTCGAACTGAAACGCCGCTACAACGGATCAAACAACGGCGATATCATTCTAAGCCATCGCGACGCGGCAATGGCGTTGAACGTTCACCGCAACACGGTTGGCCCTTGGTTTCGTGAACTTCAGGAACGTGGGTTCATTACCATGACAAAAGCCCCGCACCTTGGTCCGTCTGGTATCGGCAAGGCATCAGTCTGGGCGCTGGGCGAAGTGCCGACACGCGACGGTAAACCAGCAGCGAAGCGTTTCATGTCTTGGCGGCAAAAACAGAAGCCCCGCACAAAAACAGGACACTCCGTCCCAATGGTTGTGACGGTTGGGTGGTGGTTGAGCCAGTTTGAATTGAGGCCGTCCTAAATACTGTGACGCCAAACCGGAAATTGATCCGAAAGGTGTCACAAGAAACAGGACACATATACATATAGCCATGGGGCTCAGCACGGGGGCAACGTCTGCTTTGACGTCCCTCTGACTGCTTATGTGGGGAACCGGACTTTGGTTTGAACAGGACCATGGTCCGAGTAGCGGGAC
>NZ_JBQFXN010000063.1:0-1080 GCF_056540885.1 Ruegeria sp. AL12
CGGCGAACGCGCAACCATGGGCAAATCCCTGTTGGATGTTCAGCGCGAGCTGAGGATCAAAGCCAACTACATTGCTGCCATCGAAAACGCAGATCCTGATGCCTTTGACACGCCCGGCTTTATCGCCGGGTATGTGCGTTCTTACGCGCGTTATCTGGGGATGAACCCGGATGAAACCTTCTCGACTTTCTGCGCGGAAAGCGGTTTTTCGGTCGCGCATGGCATGTCGGCCGAGGCTTCGGTGGTGCGAAAGCCGACCGGCGCGCTTCCGGCGCGTGGGCCAATGGGGCGCGATCCCTTCATCTCGCCCAATACGCCGTATATTCCGGGCAAGGAATCTCTGGTCAGTCAGATTGAACCGCGCGCTATCGGATCGTCGCTGGTGCTTTTGGCGGTTATTGGTGGCATCGGCTATGGCGGGTGGGCGGTTCTGAACAAGATCCAGCAGGTACAGGTCAGCCCGGTTGAACAAGCGCCTGTGGTGCTTTCCGACCTTGATCCGCTGGATGCCGTGCGCGGCGGCGTTGTCGATGATGCGGTTGCTGCGGCGAACACCGAGGCACTGGACCGCCTCTATCGTCCGCAGGCCTTGGATGTTCCGGTTCTGGTTGCCCGCGATGCGCCAATTTCGACCCTTGATCCACGCGATGTCGGAACCTTCCGCCCGCCAAGCCTGCCGCAGTTCGAAGTCGCCGAAGTGCACACGGTTGAACGACCATCCTTGCCGCAGGTCGTGGAACAGATTGATACCATGCTGAAAATCGTTGCTGTCGATCCTTCTTGGATGCGGGTGACGGCGGCGGATGGCAGTGTTATTTTCGAAGGGACCCTTGGAACGGTCGAGCAAGGCAGTGTCTTTGAGGTTCCGCTAACGGAAGAACCACCGCTGTTGCGGGCAGGGGCGTCGGGATCGGTTTATTTCTCAATGAACGGTGAGCACTATGGCCCGGCAGGGGCACCCGGCACGGTTACCAAGGGGGTGATCCTTTCGAAAGACGCGGTGTCTGAAGTTTATGCCGTTGCCGATCTTGAGGCGGAACAGAACAGCGCTCTCAAGCAATTGGTGGCTGAACTGCAAAC
>NZ_JBQFXN010000064.1:0-1074 GCF_056540885.1 Ruegeria sp. AL12
ACCGGTGCCCGGCACGTAATGCACGTCGAGATATTCGGTAAAGTCGACGCGGCCCACCGCATAGGCAATCACGCCCAGCGTCGAGGCGGCGATCATCGCTGGCATGATGGCCAGCCCGTCCAGACCGTCGGTCAGGTTTACTGCGTTGGCGGCCCCTACGATCACGACAATCGCAAACGGAATATAGAAGATGCCCAGATTGACCAGCGTGTCCTTGAACACCGGCACGGCCAGCTGGTTCTGCAACGCTTCGGGGTGGTGCAACGTCGCCCAAAGCGAAGCCAGCACGGCAATAATCACGCCCAATGCGAGGCGCATCCGCCCCGGTACGCCCTTGGTGTTCTGTTTCGACACCTTGGCATAGTCATCCGCGAATCCGATGGCCGCATAAGACAGGGTCACGAAAAGCACCATCCAGACATAAGGGTTATCCAGACGCGCCCAGACAAGGGTCGAGGTCACAAGAGCCCCGACAATCAGCAAACCGCCCATTGTTGGCGTGCCTGCCTTGGAAAAATGCCCCTCGGGGCCATCATTGCGGATCGGCTGGCCCTTGCCCTGCTTTCTGCGCAGTACGTTGATCAGCGGTTTTCCGAAGATGAACCCAAAGATCAGTGCCGTCATGAAGGCACCGCCTGCGCGGAAGGTGATATACCGGAAGAGGTTCCAGAAATCCCCGCCATCCGACAGGGCGGTCAACCAGTACAGCATGACAATACCTTTCTCACACGAGGCGCATGGGCGTGATCACCCATCAAGCGCGCCCCCTTGCCCCATTTTGCGCAGACCGTCAACAATCGAGGCCAATCCCATGCTGAGAGAGCCCTTGGCCAGCACAGTATCGCCGTCCCTGACCAGCGAAGGCAACCGGTCGGCCATCTCGGTGCTGGTTTCAGACCAGAGGCCGCGTTTCGCCGGAGGCAGCGCGTGGTGCAGTGCCCGCATCAACGGGCCGATACAATGCACCTGATCGACATGCGCCATCGCATTGGCATCGGCCATGGCGGCGTGCATCGCCTCTTCCTGCGTGCCGAGCTCTTTCATGTCGCCCAGAAAGGCGATGCGGCGTTTGCC
>NZ_JBQFXN010000065.1:0-1074 GCF_056540885.1 Ruegeria sp. AL12
CTCCGCGGGTTTCCGGGCGCAGTTGGCACACCGACATCGTGAACGCTGAAAACGGATGCACTCCCTCGCCAGGCCTGTCAGCGGACCAGGGTTGGACGGAAAACTGAATGTCGGGGGTTTCAACCTCGGGGCGGGTTTTCATGAAACCGGTGGCAAGGCTGGCGGCCATGGTCATCGGGCCTGCGCGGAACAGCGCGTATTTCAGGGCAATTCGCGCCTGATTGAACAGGCTGCGGACTTCGTCATTCAAAGTCGGCTCGTTACATTTAAACACAAGCCGCGCCTGTAAGTGATCCTGCAAACCCTTGCCGACACCCGGCAGGGCGTGCAGCGGTTCGATACCGTTTTCCTTTAGATGATCTGGGTCTCCGATTCCCGACAACATCAGAATTTGGGGGGAATTGATCGCCCCACCGGACAGAATGATCTCGCGCCGGACTTTTAGAGTTTGTTCAGCACCCGAACGATCCCGATAAACCAGTCCGGTTGCCTTTTTCCCTTCTAAAACCACCCGCGCTACCAAGGCATTGGTAATGATGTTGAGGTTCTGACGACCCCGGATAGGTTTTAGATACGCCACGGCTGCGCTGCAGCGTCGACCATTGCGGGTGGTCAACTGAAAGTACCCGACGCCCTCTTGTTCGGCCCCGTTGTAGTCTGGATTGAACGGATAACCTGCGGCCTGCGCTGCAGCGACCCATGCGTCGCAGATGGGACGTTGGATGCGCATGTTGGACACAGACAAAGGTCCACCGACACCGTGGAATTCATCCTCGCCGCGCTCTTGATCCTCGCAGCGTTTGAACAGTGGCAACACGTCCTCCCAGCCCCAACCTTCGTTGCCCATCTGACGCCAACGGTCGTAATCCTCTTTCTGGCCGCGCACATATAGCAACCCATTCAAAGAGGATGACCCACCCAGCACCTTACCGCGTGGCCAATCGATGGATCGACCGTTCAGGCCGGGATCGGGTTCGGTCCGATAACTCCAGTCGACCGGTGGATTGTGCATTGTTTTCAAATAGCCAACAGGGATGTGAATCCACGGGTTCGTATCGCGGGCACCAGCCTCAA
>NZ_JBQFXN010000066.1:0-1060 GCF_056540885.1 Ruegeria sp. AL12
TGATATCGGACATGACCATGAGCAAGCTTATGGAGCGGCGCGGCATGGTGGAGCGTCCGCACGGGTTTCGATCCAGCTTCCGCGTTTGGGTTGCTGAGGCGACCAATACCCCGCACGATATTGCAGAGACGGCGCTGGGCCATGTTGTCGGCGGGGCTGTGGAGCGGAGTTATCGACGGACGGATTATCTTGAGCATCGAGCCAGTCTAATGGAACGATGGGCAAGGCTATTAAAGAAGTGAACTGATTAGTGTTGCAAAAATTCTCAGATATCCGCTTTGAGAAAAGCGATGACGGAACCTGGAAGATCAAAGGCACAGAAAAACTGACCAACTTCGAACTGGCCGTATTTCTTGTTAGCTTGCCTCTCTTCGTGATCAGCAAATCTCCAAGGAAATACAGTCACGAAGTAAATACGATTTTATTGAACATGCAGGCGGATGGGGTGCCGAGGCTGACCCCTAGACCCGGGGATATATCGCGGTTGGTAAACCTCGCTTTTGCAGGGGATCAAAGCGCCAGAACTTACTTGAAAAAAGTTGCAGCGGATCTTCTCTTGAAAAGCCAAAAACTACCTTCGGAACTTTCCAAGTTCGCTGCCGCTGAATTGAATGGACAACTACCGAAAAAGGGGCGTGGCCGAGGCAGGAACGCGAACATAGAGAGAGACTTTATTATTGCTAGAGCGGTGGAAGGCTTAGTTAGGCGTGGGCTTCCGCACAATGGAGGGCCAAATTCGGCATGCGCCTTGGTTGCGGAGGCATTGTTAGGGTTTGACGTTCTTTTGACTGAAGATGGTGTGAGAAAGGCAGTGGAACGAACTAAGGTGCCCAACAACGCCGCATTGTCAAAAGAAATTACAAATGCGCTGAAACGAATTGGCAAGAGTAGACAAAGTTAAAAAGCACCGGAATTTAACCGTTGTTTTCTTTCCGGTGAACCTCTGTTTGCCAGACAGTACCTTGGTACCCATCAATCAAGATGGAGCACCAAAATGCGTTATCTCACCTTCCGCGACCTGCAAGAAAAACTCGGTGGCCGAGGCCGCACCACTATCTAC
>NZ_JBQFXN010000067.1:0-1053 GCF_056540885.1 Ruegeria sp. AL12
ACCCAAACGCGGAAGCTGGATCGAAACCCGTGCGGACGCTCCACCATGCCGCGCCGCTCCATAAGCTTGCTCATGGTCATGTCCGATATCACGCCCTTGCGGATACCGGGGAATAGGAAGCCATCTCTCGCAAACGGAGTGGCCTCAGCAATTACTCTTTGGGCTTCTTTCGACAACGGCACTCGGAAATCACTTGTCGCGCCCTTGCGGCCCTTCATGGCCTCTGCGGGGATTGTCCAGATATCGCCGTCGATCTGGTCCAAGTGCAGGTGACGCAAGGGATAGCTGCGCACCACTGTCAGTATCAGAAGGCGCAGCGCCAGTTCAGCGGTCGTGCCGCCATCCAAGGATTGATAGAATGCTGGCACCTCTTGCCACGGTAGGGCCGGGATATGAGTTGCCGTGTGCCGCTGCTTACCCAGTAGGGCCTTGGCCTTATCCGTCGCTTGCAGATCCACATCCAAGCCCAGCGCCGCCGCATGGCGCATACAGATAGACAGACGGTTCATGGCTTTGCGCGCCGTATCGGCCTTGGTGTGCCAGATGGGGGCAAGGGTGTCTCGGATATCACGCTGATCGATCTGCGATACTGGCATTTTGCCCAGCTTTGGCAGTACGTGCAGTTCCAAGGGGCTGAACCACCGCCCGGCCTTTCCGTCGCCTTTCAGTTCGGCTTTGCGGCTGTCAAAGGCGTCCTTGGCGATATCGGTCAGAATGTTCAGATTGCGTTGAGCTTCACGGCTCTGGCGTTCCCGCTCCTTGATGGCGTCTTTACCGTCACGTACCACGGCCTGCCATTTCTCGGCTTCTTGCCGCGCTGCTTTCAACGAAACCACCGGGAAGCTGCCAAGCCCCATTTCATGCCGCCGCCCGAACAGGGTGTAGCGCAGAAACCATTGCGCGCCGCCATCGGGCCGCTTGTGAAACCATAGACCGCCCCCGTCCGAATACTTGCCTGGGGCTTTAGCCTTGAGTTCAGCGCTGGAAAGTTTGTGTTTTGGCCGTGCCATTCTACATCCACCTTTCTATCCACCCCTAGATATGGGGTATGGT
>NZ_JBQFXN010000068.1:0-1049 GCF_056540885.1 Ruegeria sp. AL12
TTTTCCTGCCTCAGCCACTCGTTCAATGATGGAACCCCTTGCAGTGCGGCCATTCGTCCCGAAGACATCATCCCTCATGAAGCTGGTTATCTTGACACGGGCGGCAATCGGAACTGCATCGAGGTCACGCTCGATGAAATGGAGTTTCTGGGCTCGTTCTGGCGCTGCCGCCTGAACAACGAGCGGTTCGGATCTTCTGAACTGATCGCGGATTTTTCGATCAACGCCGTGCGTCGTCTTGAGCTGGAAGAGGGGTGCAGCATGGTGATCGAGCTTCCCGAGAACCGCCTGATGGCGTTTGACCTTCCGGAGGCTGCGGCATGAGCACGATGTCGACCAATCACGACACATTGCCTGTCGGACCGGATATCAGGCCCAGGCTCAGCCGCGATGACATCCTGATGC
The DNA here is from genome assembly GCF_056540885.1 of Ruegeria sp. AL12. Classification (NCBI taxonomy): domain Bacteria; kingdom Pseudomonadati; phylum Pseudomonadota; class Alphaproteobacteria; order Rhodobacterales; family Roseobacteraceae; genus Ruegeria; species Ruegeria sp. AL12. The sequence continues at coordinate 406 of NZ_JBQFXN010000068.1, forward strand.
GCGGAAGCATGATGGTGATCGCGCTCTATCTGATCGTGACACTGGCGCTGCCGCTTTACACGATGCTTTCCAAGTCCTTCTCGACCTACCGGGTCGAGCTGTCCCAGTATGAGTTTCAGGTCAGTGATGAAGCGGGTGTGTTCGACGGAACGATCCTGACGGCTGACGAACTGAACAGGCAATTGGGGGTGTATTCCGACACCGATCTGACAACCGGCTCGGACGGGCGTTTGCCGGTGACCGGGTTCTTTCCGGATTTCAGCTTTCGCAGCCCGGTCATGTACCAGATGCGGAACACGACGGAGGCCGGGCGCTTTCTGGTCGGGTCGACTTTGAACGAAGGCACCGATTGGGTCGAGCTTGATTCCAACACGTTCCGCCGGGTGCAGATGCGGCCGGTTCAAGCGCGGGGTCTGGGCAACTTCATCAACTACTTCTCGACACCAGCCCTGTTCAACTCGATCAAGAATTCCCTTTGGATTTCGGTTGTCAGCACAATCGTTACGGTGACGCTGGCGTTCTGGTTTGCCTATGCGCTGAACCGAAGCTGCATGCGGTTCAAGGGGGTCTTTCGCCTGATCGCGATGGCGCCGATTCTGGTTCCCTCGCTGCTGCCGGGCATCGCGCTGGTCTACCTGTTCGGC
>NZ_JBQFXN010000069.1:0-1044 GCF_056540885.1 Ruegeria sp. AL12
TTTCGACCAGTTCCTTGATCTCCGGCGGAGTTTCCTTGGTCATGCCAGCCACAACATAGGCGACAGCAAAGTTGACCATGGCACCGACAGCGCCGAACGAGGTCGACTGGATCGGACCCAGCAACGGATCAGCATCGGTGAACGAGTTGGTGTCCGGAATGAACAGCCATCCCTTGTGCAGGAAGATGTAGACCAGTGTAACGACCAGACCTGCCAGCATACCGGCAACAGCACCGGTGTTGTTGATGCGGGTCGAGAAGATCCCCATCATCAGTGCCGGGAAGATCGAGGCTGCCGCCAGACCAAAGGCCAGAGCAACAGTCTGTGCTGCAAAGCCCGGAGGATTCAGACCCAGCCAGGTCGCTACAGCAATCGCCACAGCCATCGCAATCCGTGCCGACAGAAGCTCGCCTTTTTCCGAGATCTGCGGGTTGATTGCGCCCTTGATCAGGTCGTGAGACACGGCCGACGAAATCGCCAGCAGCAGGCCCGCAGCAGTCGACAGAGCAGCCGCAAGACCACCAGCAGCGACCAGACCGATCACCCAACCGGGCAGGTTGGCAATCTCGGGGTTGGCCAGAACCAGGATATCGCGGTTGAACTTGGTCAGCTCGTTACCGACCCAGCCTTTTTGTTCCGCAATCGCCTGCATCGATTCAGATTTGTCATTGTAGTACTGAATCTTGCCGTCGCCGTTCTTGTCCTCCCAATCCAGCAGGCCGGTTTTCTGCCATGTGGCCATCCAGTCGTACCGTGCATCATTGTCGATCTGTTCGACTGTAACGGCACCACCTTCGATGCCACCATTGGGCCACATCATGTCGGTGATATTCAGGCGGGCCATTGCGCCAACAGCCGGAGCGGTCAGATACAGCAGCGCGATGAAAACCAACGCCCAGCCAGCCGACCAGCGTGCATCAGCAACTTTGGGAACGGTGAAGAAGCGCATGATAACGTGCGGCAGACCGGCGGTACCGATCATCAGCGACAGGGTGAACAGCACCATGTTCAGCGTGTTCGAGTGATGGGCCGTGTATTCGTTGA
>NZ_JBQFXN010000070.1:0-1044 GCF_056540885.1 Ruegeria sp. AL12
GTAGATAGTGGTGCGGCCTCGGCCACCGAGTTTTTCTTGCAGGTCGCGGAAGGTGAGATAACGCATTTTGGTGCTCCATCTTGATTGATGGAGCAAAAATACAAACCCTGTAATTGATTGAAAAAATGCCTATCCAATTTTTTTTGTGCGGCGATCTGGTATTAGCTTTTGGGTTCTTTGGCGCGTCGCTTCGCGTAGTGAAAGCCTGCCTCCGCAACGCGTCGCCAGTGAATTTCATGGCCAAAGTATTGAAGCAGGAAGCAGACAGTTCTGCTGTACCGGGTAGATGGTTCACCTAAATAAGACTGCCCGAATGTGACTGGTTCACCAACCACTGTGAACACTTCAGCAATTTGCTCCGCCAATAAAATTGCCATTGGGTCTCTTCCACCAGTAGGAGCCAAGGCCTTTTGCGATTTCTTCAGTTCTGCGATGGAGTCATCCACTTCCTTCGCCAGTGTAGACAGTTTCTCATGCCAAAGTTCTACAGATGACTCTTTTCTGAGTAAGTTCATAGAAAGGGTAATGGAAATGCCGCCGCGCATGTCGTCGATGTTCTGACTTGCTCTAGCCAAATTCCTTGACACAACATTGAGCTTTTCAACGTCACCTTTGATGTTCTTGTGTTGTTGACCTGAAGGCCTGATGCGAACCCGAAAAAGAAAGCCGAATAGAATTGCCCATGCAACAGCCTCATTTCCGAATTCCGCTTTCAAGAACTTCCAAACTTCATCTGAAAGAAAATTTGGCACTGGGCCGTTCACGATGATTCCAGATTTGTTTTAGGGGCGTCAGCTGCTGCTTCAGCCGCCAAATATTCAGACCATTTTTTTAATAGCAACCACCGCTGCTCTAGAAAATCCGTCCGGCGATAGCTGCGTTCAACCGCGCTACCTGTCACATGACCAAGCGCGGTTTCAGCTACGTCGTACGTCGTGTTTGTTGTTTCTGCTACCCAAACGCGGAAGCTGGATCGAAACCCGTGCGGACGCTCCACCATGCCGCGCCGCTCCATAAGCTTGCTCATGGTCATGTCCGATATCA
>NZ_JBQFXN010000071.1:0-1042 GCF_056540885.1 Ruegeria sp. AL12
CTTGGCAGCCGGGTTGGCCTGGACCTCGTTCCAATCGCCGCTGGGCGCGGCGATGCCACTCTCCCAGGTCGTGATGCCGGCGGCGATGCGACCCAGCGCAATGTCATGATCGCGGTCGTAGCTGTTTTCGGCCAACCAGTCCGCCGGGAAGGTAACGATATTGCCCTCAGGCTGGAACGTGACTTGCAGGTCGCCCGCGACCACCTCGGCTGAACTGACCGAGATGTCGGCAGGAATATCGCCGATGGTGATCAGGCGCTGACCGTTGCCCGGCGCTCGGGTATCAGCGTCCAGCGCGTTGTCGCGCAGCCAGATGGCGTGGAAACGGGCCTTGGCCCCGGTGTCAAACGCGACTGTAACAATCGAGGTGTCGTGGGTGGCGGTGCGCAGCATTGGGGGTCTCCTGTTCGGCGCGAGCTTTGGTTGAGCAGATACGCCGTTCGTGGCATTACGACAATTAATCCTTATTTCGGCTGAGGCTTGGAAAAACTAATGGCTAAAAATAAGACTGGATTACCGCCACTGGATTGGTTGCGTGTGTTCGAAGCCGCTGGGCGTCTGGGCGGGTTCTCGGCCGCTGCGAAAGAGTTCGGGTTGACGCAGGCCGCTGTCAGCCAAAGGATCGGCAATCTTGAGGCGTGGCTGGGCCGGTCCCTGTTTGTGCGCGAGGCGCGCGGCGTGTCGCTGACGGTCGAAGGCGAAAGCTATCTGCCGCTGGTGCAGGACAGCCTGCTGGCGTTGGAACGCAACACTGAGGATCTGTTTGGAAAATCGCCACGCGAACTCAGGGTCGCCGGGTTGTCATCAAACATTCACGCCCTTGTTTTGCCGGCCCTGCCTGTGTTCCGAAATCTGCGCCCCGAGGTTCGGGTGATGACCGACTCGGTTGCGCGCCGGTCGTCGCTGGATGAGGAACGCACCTGGCTGCAAATCCGCTATGGCAGGGGGGTGTGGGCCGGGCGCGACGCGGTATTGGTCGCGCGCGAGGTGCTGGTGCCGATGGCCCCGCCGTGTGTTGGATGGGGTGGCCCCCTGGTCGTTT
>NZ_JBQFXN010000072.1:0-1036 GCF_056540885.1 Ruegeria sp. AL12
CCTCGGCCTCGGCCGCGTTGAATGTCTTTTCCATCGCCATGGGATGCGTCCTGCGTCAACAAATTCGGGTCAGCGCCTGCAATAGCGAATGGAGACGGGAAGGGGAAGGCCCTGTGCGGCGACGATTGCCGAAGTCACTCCGTGCCGGTCGCCTCGCTTCCGTACAGGTGCGTGCTTTGCGCCGCGCCTTGTGTCATCGCCTTGGCCTGATCCTCCCGGATGCGGGCGTGAAGCGCCAAGGCTGGTGCCGAAAACAACTCGGTCGGCGGTTCGATGAGGATGAAATTGCCCACCCGGTCTTCGCCCCGCGCCAAGACCGCGTAATCGCGGTCCGCCACTTTTTGCTGTGCGTTCGGGTTCAGATACCGGATTGCCAGCCCGATCCGCCGATCGTCCGACATATTGGGTCCCGAGCCATGGATTGTGAGGCCATGGTGCAGCGACATTTGACCCGGCTGCAATTCGATATGCGTTTTGTCCTCGTCTGCCACATCGACAGCCACCTCCTGCCCGCGCGACAGCAGGTTGTTGTCTGAAAACGTATCGTTATGGGGCAGGATCGGGTTTTTGTGGCTGCCTCTGACAAAGTCCATGCAGCCGCTTGCTACCGTGGCAGGCGACAATGCGATCCACGCGGTCATCTGATCCGGTGTTTCGCCCATCCCCCAATAGGTCAGGTCCTGATGCATTCCAACAACCTGCGTCGTGCGTGGCTCTTTGATGAACAGTTCCGCAGACCACAGCAGCAAGTCCGGTCCCAGTATTCCTTCGACGACGTCCAGAACCCTGGGGTCCAGTGCGATACGGGCGACCAGCGGCATCACCACATGGGCGTTCAGGCGTTTGTACATGTTCAGCGGCAGCGGAAGGTCGGCCACGCGCCAGGTCTTCTCGACCTGCTCCAGCTCGGCCCGGAACTGTGCGGTCTCATCCGGCGAGAAGACAGTGATGGGAAAGGCAAACCCGTCTTGCCAATACGCGTCGACCGATGGGGCGTCCAGACGGCCCTGTGACAGGGAAATGGGTTCGGGCATGG
>NZ_JBQFXN010000073.1:0-1015 GCF_056540885.1 Ruegeria sp. AL12
GATGGAGGAGGTCCATGCTGCCGTGCAGACGGCGCTCCAGATGGGTACCATCAGCTTCGATGCCGTGAAGCACCTAGTGCTGTGCCGGATCGAACGGCGGCCACCAAGGCTCAACCTGGATGTTTACCCGTACCTGCCACGCGCCGAGGTGCAGACGACATCTCCGGCCAGCTACATGTGCCTGACAACCGGTGGCGCGACATGACGGAAGCCCCGCAGATCCTGCTGAACCATCAGCTCAAGAAGCTGAAGCTGCCGACCATCCTGCGGGAATACGACAAGCAGGCCCGGCTCTGTGCTGCCGAAGGGCGAGATCACGTCCAGTTCCTGGCGCGCCTGATTGAGTTGGAACTCATCGACCGGGAACGAAGAATGATCGAGCGTCGGATCAAGGCCGCAAAATTCCCAGCGACTAAGAGTCTGGACAGCTTCGACTTCGCAGCAATCCCGTCTCTCAACAAGATGCAGGTTCTGGAACTCGCCCGCTGCGAGTGGATCGACCGCTGTGAAAACGTGATTGCCCTGGGTCCCAGCGGCACCGGCAAGACCCATGTGGCGCTCGGCCTTGGCTTGGCCACATGCCAGAAGGGAATGGCCGTCCGCTTCACTACCGCTGCCGCCGTCGTGCACGAACTCATGGAGGCACGCGATGAGCGCCAACTCCTGCGGCTGCAGAAACAGATGGCAAAGCAAAAGCTGCTGATCATCGACGAGCTCGGCTTCGTGCCCCTCAGCAAGACCGGCGCCGAACTGCTGTTCGAGCTGATCTCCCAACGATACGAGCGTGGTTCCATCCTGATCACATCGAACCTGCCGTTCGACGAATGGACGGAAACCTTCGGATCAGAGCGCCTGACGGGCGCCTTGCTGGATCGCCTGACACACCATGTCAGCATTCTGGAGATGAACGGCGACAGCTATCGCCTCGCTCAGAGCAGGGCCCAGAAGAACTCCTGAACCGCGCTCGAATTGGTCCTTGCGGACCAAGGCGCCTTGGCAACCGTTAGCTATAAGG
>NZ_JBQFXN010000074.1:0-1012 GCF_056540885.1 Ruegeria sp. AL12
GCGGGCCAAAAGGTTGCAGCAGATACGCTGCTGTTGCCCGCACGATAGCGGGTTGCGAGGGGTCCGTTGCGACAGCAATCAAACCCTCTGGCGTGTTCAAATGGCCATCGGCAGCAGCTTTGAACACCGTGCCATAATGCGGGGCCCGATTGGCTGTGTCAGGAAACCACCCTTTGATCCGGCTGGCAGCCCAGACCTGATCCTTATTCTGGTGGCAATCAGTGCAGGCATCAGCCCCTAATCCCAAATCCGGTCGCGGCACGCGAAAGCTGTGATCCCGGCGACCGTCCACTCCCATATAAGTGCGTTCGATCATGTGGCAGCTTTTGCACTGGGCACCCGCGCTATCCATAACGTGATGATGGTGACTGGGGGTATCGTATTCCTGTTTCGCTAGCGTCGGGAATTCAGGGTTTGCGGCCGTGGAATGACATTGCGTGCAAATACCGTTGCCTTCGGCCTTCAACTGCGCGCTGTGTGGCTCGTGGCAGTTCATACACCCGACCCCTCGGGCATACATTTTGGATTGCAGGAATGAGCCGTAAACGTAGACCTCATCAAGTATTTGCCCGTCCGGATGATACGAACCGGGCCGCAACACAGCCAGGTTATAGGCATCATGATACGGGGTTCCCGGCAAAGGATTTCCGTTGCCGTGCGCCTCGCGCCGCGAATGACATCCGGCGCATTGCTGGATCTCGGCCTCGGTCTGGCCCTTGCCCCAGCTCATCGAAAAGCCTCTATCACTCAGACCCCCGGCAACGCCCTGCCCTTTGGTCCAATCGATATGTGCCGACCCCGGTCCATGGCAAGCTTCGCAGCCAACTCCAATCTCAGCCTGTCGGGAAGAGTATGTTCTGGATTGCGCGTCGTAGTTCTTTTCAAACCCTGTGGCGTGTCATTCGGCGCAGCGCGCGTTCCAGTTCTTGTAAGGGCCCGTCCAGTGCAGCCCGTCTTCTGGCGGCAGATCCTGATCGGGGTATAAGTGATACCAGCGCTTCTGCTCGGTATC
>NZ_JBQFXN010000075.1:0-879 GCF_056540885.1 Ruegeria sp. AL12
GCCTGAATGGCCGCGTCGTGATCGTCGAAATAGCTGAGAACGTCATCGCCTTTCTGCCCCACGGGCGTGCCGCCATGGTCAAGCATCACTTCCCTGAGCCGGTCGATCTCAAGCTGGATCAACCGCTGCGCCTGGTCATCGCCCATGGCCTGGTAGAGCGGGGTGCTTTCCGAAATATCCGCGATAATCGTTGTGGCGAGTTGGGTGTCCACTGTGTTTCCCGAATTTTTTGAATGAAGTGTATCTATTTTAAACTGTCTGTACACACACTTAACGATTTCTGTCGGGGCCTGAAGGCCCGGTTTCTACCAATGATAATGTTGATCAAGGTTAACTATCGTCGGGCGCTATGCAACCGCCAATATGCTGAAACGGTCTGCGGGGTCTCAACCGGTCATCGGGCAATCCATCGATTGAGGACAAAAGTGGAACATGTTAGGCTGCCTGCATGTCGACTCACCTTCTTGGCCGCAAACCCGCGCGCGATGTGCCCGCGCTTTGTCCGCACCCCGCCGTCGCCCTGCCGCTGGCCCGGGTGCATGAGGCCTGTGGCCCGGCGCGGCGCAGCTTTGCGCTGTGGCTGGCGGGCCGGGCGCAGGGGCCGGTCCTGTGGATTTCACCCGCGTGGGAGGCCGATCAGCTGAACCCGGACGGGGTGATGGCCTTTGCCGACCCGGCGCGGTTTCTCTTCATCCGCCCCAAACGGGCCGAGGATCTGCTGTGGTGCATGGAAGAGGCGCTGCGCAGCGGTGCGATGCCGCTGATCGTCGCCGATCTGCCCGGTGCGCCGGGGCTGACGCCGGTGCGGCGGATGCATCTGGCCGCCGAACAGGGCGGTGCGCTGGGGCAGGCGCCGCTGGGGCTGCTGCTGACCCCCGG
>NZ_JBQFXN010000076.1:0-1008 GCF_056540885.1 Ruegeria sp. AL12
CCCCCATGGTTAGGGTGGCAAAGTTTCTGAAAATAATCAAAAAGAGTAATAAAATTTCGCACTTATTGTTGCCTTTACGATTCAGTGGCTCACGATGTGCGATGATTAACGTCATACCTGAAACAATCACCTTCTGTCTGTGATGCGCTTCACAACTCATGGTGTAGCGCCCGAATTAGAAGACACCTGTTTTGCACGTGTATTTTGGTCATGTCCTGCAACGATTCGGCTCATTCAGGCTGAGGAGCCAGTTCAGAGTGACAACCGGCTTGACCATTGGGCGAAATGCCGAAAGGGTCGCCGCAAACAAAAAAACCCGGAGCAGGCATGGCCAAGACACCCCCGCCCTTTGCCCCTTTTGAATGGAAAATCGCCTGGCGATATGTGCGCGCGCGCTGGGCCGAAGGCGGTGTCAGCGTGATGACATGGATCTCTTTGATCGGGATCACGCTTGCCGTGTTTGCGCTGATTGCAACGCTGGCTGTCCGTTCAGGTTTTCGCTCTGAATTCGTCGGCACCATTCTGGGCGCCAATGCGCATGTGACGGTCTATTCCTCGGGTGAATTTGACGCGCAGGGCCGGGTGGATCGAACAATTGCCGACTACAAGGAACGCACCGACCGCATAGCGCAGGTGCCCGGAGTTGAGCGTGCCGCACCGCTGGTGAAGGGGCAGGTGCTGATCACCAACCGCGACAGCAGCAGCGGGGTCGAGGTGTTTGGCATCCGACCCGACGATCTGCTCGACCTGCCGGGTATCGCGCAGGCGGAACAGGCGGCGGGGGACCTGTCGGACTTCCAGACGGGTGAGGATGTCATCGCCATTGGATCGGGTGTGGCCCGCAGCATCGGGGCCACTGTCGGGGATGTGGTCAAACTGACCTCGCCCAACGGGGTCAAAACCGCCTTTGGCACGTCGCCGCGCGTGAATGCCTATCGCGTTGTCTATGTGTTTTCGGCCGGTCGCTATGACATCGACCGCACCCGCGTCTACATGCCGTTTTCGCAG
>NZ_JBQFXN010000077.1:0-979 GCF_056540885.1 Ruegeria sp. AL12
TCCTTGCCTGGCTGGCCCAGACCATGTGAGGGCGGTCCGGTGTGCCGGGTTGAGATGCCGTAAAGCGCAGCTTTCCATGTTGCCCGAAAAACTGTTGCAGATGCCTGCGTTTCCACAAGCGCATCCCGGATGCCGTCCAGCCGTTCTTGTCCTGTCGCCAGGCGCGGGTCTTTGCCTCTAACGTGTCCAGTACCGTTTCCAGCTCGCACAGCTGATCGCGATAGGGGTCATACCAAGTCGGGTACAGCAGCATGGCGGCCGCGAACAATTGCGCCCGTGTCAGGCTGCGCTGGCGGCGCGGAACGGGTCTGTCATCCTGCGTCAGGCCCCATCCGGCATAGAAAGGTTGGCCGAACACACGCGGTTTGTGGCCTGCCAGAATTGCCTCGAACCCCAGTTGCGAGGACACGGTGTAGACAGCAACAGCCCCTTCAAGCAACGGCCATGGGCTGATCGGGTCGCTGAACTGCGTTATCCGGTCTGACAGGTCCTGATCGGTAAAATGCCCCTGACGGTGACCCGCCAGTGTTTCAGGATGCGTCTTGATCAGGATACGTGCGCCGGGGTTTTCCTCCTGCGCCAAGACAAGCATTTCAAGAAACCGGGCGCGGTCCGCTCTGCTTGCTGTTACCGACGCATCGCCGACCGTCTGATCAATCACCAGAACATAGCCCGGATCGGGTGGTTCAAGATCGAGATCGAAGGCGGAATACTTGCTGAGGTTAAGCTCTCTGATCCGCGTGATCGCGGCGCGGGCCCGGTTCAGCAGGGCCGTGTCATCCAGAGGGTGCGTGGCCAGCATTGTTTCAAGTTCAGACGGCGTGGCGGTATCGAAATGCAGGCCGGAACGATCCAGCAACAACCCCAAAGGGGGCTCGCCATTCCGGCCCGGGTGCAGAGATCTGAGAAAGGCGTCCTCGACCCGCAGAATCGGGGCAGCGTGTTTTTCAGCAATCTTAAGACCGCGATGTGCTGTCGG
>NZ_JBQFXN010000078.1:0-925 GCF_056540885.1 Ruegeria sp. AL12
TCCGGTTCCCGTCCGGGCCGGACAACTCGAACGCGGCGTTCAAGCATTGCATCAGACCCGGCATGTCATTGCCCGGGTCACCATTGGCTACATTGCCACCGACAGTGCCCATGTACCGCACTTGCGGATCCGCAATCTGAAGCGCCGCCTCGCGGATCAACGGAATGGCTTCGGCCAGACCGCTGTGGGTGATCAGCTCGTGCTGCGTGACCATCGCACCCAAAGTAACGGTGTCAGGCCCGACCTCTATCCCCTTGAGTTCTTCAATGGCCTGAAGATCGACCAGATGACCCATCTCGGCCATGCGAAGCTTCATCATCGGGATCAGGCTATGCCCGCCCGCGATCACGCGCGCCTCGTCGCCATATTCCTGTAGAATGCCGATGGCCGAGGCAATGTCGCCTGGCCGGTGATACTCAAAGCCGGCTGGTATCATGTTTTTCCTCCCTGGGTCCGGGCGATATGCCTTGGGGGACCTGAGGTAAGGAAAGAACGGCGGATTTAACTGATCCAGTTAAGGAAAACGGAGCGCGCGGCTTGTTTCACGAAATGCGAAAGAACTGCACGAGTTGCGCCTAGACCCCCAGTGCCTCGCGAATATCTGTCAGGCGGGACCGGCTGACCGGCACCTTGCTCAGCGCGTCAACACCATCGAAATAACAGGTGCCGTTGTCCTTGTGACGTTCAAATCGCGAGACGTGTTTCGGGTTCACCAGATAACTGCGATGCGCCCGCAGGAACCCTTCGGGCAAAAGCCGCGTTTCCGCATCGGTGATCGACCAGGGGCAGAACAGTTTCTCTGCATCCATATAGAGTACCGTGTAATGCCCTTCGGCCCGAATTGCGGCGATCCGCGCGGGATGCGCAAAAAAAGTCTGGCCTTCGCGCTCATACGGAACACCAGCGCGCATTGGGGCTGGTTCCG
>NZ_JBQFXN010000079.1:0-918 GCF_056540885.1 Ruegeria sp. AL12
TCCAGCTTCAGGCCTTTCATGCCATCATGGAAACCGGAACCGTGACCGGCGCGGCCTCGGTTCTTGGGATATCGCAACCCGGCATCAGCAACCTTCTGGCACAGCTTGAACGCGAAGCGCGTCTGCCTCTGTTTGAACGGACAAAAGGCCGATTGCTGCCAACCCCTGAGGCCGAGATGCTATTTCGCGAGGTCGACACGGTCGTGCGCGGGCTGGACCACGTGGCGCAGGCCGTAACCGATTTGCAGAACAAACATCCCGGTCAATTGCAGGTTGCCGCGCCTCACCTGTTGTCCTTTGGCTTCATGCCCCGCGAGATCGCGTGTTTTGCCAAAACGCGTCCGAACCTGTCTGTCAGCTTTCAGTCGCAATATTCGTCCAAGATTCAGGAATGGGTCATCTCGGGCCTGTTTGAAATCGGTATCGTCGAGATGCCCATTCTGCATGACACACTGAACTATCAGGAGTTTCAGTTTGAAACGCTCGCGACTTTTCCTGAGGGCAGTCCCTTGGCCGAGCACGACGTTCTGACGCCAGAGATATTGGAAAACGAACCCTTCATCGTAATGGGGCCGGAACATCAGACCCATCGCCGGACCCGCGACATCTTTCAGACATCCGGTCACACATGGCGCACCCAGATACACACCCATCTTTCCGAAAACCTGCTGAGCTTTGTAAAACAGGGTATGGGGGTCGCGATGATCGACCCCTTTACCGTGACCTTTGACGACGAGAGCGGGTATCTGACCCGCCCATTTGCGCCGCCAGTCATGCTGGATCTTGCGATCATCACGGCAAAGGGACGCCCTCTGTCCACGATTGCGCAGGAATTTCTGGCCCAGTTGACCCCGTCAATTGCCGCTTACGCGACCCATTCCGAGACCGGTGCGGCCGCTTCGTGAAGCGGCTGTGAGT
>NZ_JBQFXN010000080.1:0-918 GCF_056540885.1 Ruegeria sp. AL12
GCCAACCGGTAGCGCGCCTGCCAATTGGCGAGACCTGGATGATCAAGCAATATCTCGATGCTGGCGTCCAAAGCATATTGGTGCCAATGGTTGAAAGCGGCGATCAAGCGCGGGAATTGGTGCGCGCGGTGCAATATCCACCACATGGAGTTCGAGGCGTTGGGTCTGCTCTGGCGCGTGCTTCGCGTTTCGCGGCGATCCCGGATTACCTGACAACGGCAGGCGACCAGATTTGCCTGTTGGTTCAGGTGGAAAACCGCCTTGGCCTGGATGCACTGGATGACATTCTGACGACAGATGTCGACGGCGTATTTATCGGTCCGTCAGATTTGGCCGCGGATATGGGGCACATCGGCAATGCTGGCCACCCCGACGTGGTCGAAGCGGTTTTGGACGCGTTGTCAAGGATCGTGGCAGCGGGCAAGGCAGCGGGCATCCTAACGTTGGACCCCGTGATGCAGCGCAAGTGTCTGGATCTTGGGGTTACGTTCCTGGCCACGAATATCGACGTAACACTTTTTGCCAAGTCTATGCGCGGGGCGGCCGAAACTGCGTTGGAAATGTTGCCAGACCAGTGCGCGTCTGGAAATGCGCGAACAGAAATGGCCAGCAAGTATCTTCAGCAGTTATGCAAGCACTGGTCCCACAAAGGGCAAGTCGAATTTGGCGCAACTGAAGGAAACGTTTCGTTTGAAAACCGGCGCGCGGTTGCGATGAAAGCGACGGACGAAGGGCTGGAAATAGTTGCTTCAGTCGGCCCACGTGAGGATTTGAACTTTTGGATGGGTGTTATAGAGGACCACCTGAAACGCTTTGCGTTTCGCGAGGAGTTCGAGGTTGTTTGGAATGCATAGCGCTGGAATGCAAGGGCAACCGAGCGCGCCCGGGACTTTCGGACACCGCCGCAGGCTACGATTT
>NZ_JBQFXN010000081.1:0-915 GCF_056540885.1 Ruegeria sp. AL12
GGCTTTGAGTGGCTGATTGTCACTCAAAGCCTGCTGAGGCCGAGGCAGAATTCGCACCTCTCTATGCAATTGCTGACGGGGTTCGGATGACGCGCGATCTGACCAATGAACCGGCAAATGTTTTGACCACTACCGAATTCGCGGACCGTCTGGTTGAGATGCAGGAACTGGGTCTTGAGGTCGAAGTGCTGGACGAAGACAAGCTGGCCGAGTTGGGGATGCGCACATTGCTAAGCGTCGGGCAGGGCTCGGACAGCCCTTCGAAAGTGGTGGTGATACAGTGGAATGGCGGTGCCAAGGACGACGCGCCTCTGGCTTTGGTCGGAAAAGGCGTAGTGTTCGACACGGGTGGTATCTCGCTCAAACCAGCTGCTGGCATGGAAGAGATGACCATGGACATGGGCGGAGCCGGAGTTGTTGCGGGCACCATGCGCGCGCTGGCCAAGCGCAAGGCAAAAGCCAATGTCGTGGGGCTGGTTGGTCTGGTCGAGAATATGCCATCAGGTAACGCCACCCGTCCGGGTGATGTGGTCAGGTCTATGAAAGGTGATACGGTCGAGATTATCAACACCGACGCCGAGGGCCGCCTGGTTCTGTGTGACGTGATGTGGTACGCGCAGGAACGGTTCAAGCCGGTCGGCATGAACGATCTGGCAACTTTGACCGGTGCGATTATTATCGGGTTGGGCCATGAGAATGCTGGTGTCTTTTCGAACAATGACACATTCTGCGATGCCTTCCTGAAATCAGCCAAGGCCGAGGATGAAGGCGCCTGGCGGATGCCATTGGGCGATGCCTATGACAAGTTGCTGAAATCGCGCATTGCCGACATGAAAAACGTGGGCGGTCGTCCCGCGGGTTCAGTCACCGCCGCGCAATTCCTGCAGCGTTTCGTGAAAGAGGAAACGCCGTGGA
>NZ_JBQFXN010000082.1:0-904 GCF_056540885.1 Ruegeria sp. AL12
CATCCGTGCGCAAGGGCACATGGAATTCGGCCAGCAGAGTGGTCAGAACAATTGCAACCACGCCAACGATCAACGTCGATCGGGTGCTCATGACATTGGCCGAGATCGTCACTGGCCCCACAAGCAGCAAGGCAAACGGATTGTTCAGCCCTCCGGTCAGGTACAGCAGAACGGTCAATTGCAGCAGGTCGAACAGAACCATCAGGAAGTTCTCGAACTCTGACAAGCGCTTGTTTCTTGGGAAGATCAGGATCGCAGTCAGGTTGCCCAGGATCGAGACCCCGATGGCCAGATAGCACAGCATCACATCCAGCTCGACGTGATAGGTTTGTTGGGCGACGGTGATGGCTGTGATCTGGCCGATGATGGCAACCCAGCGCAGCAGGATCAGCGTGCGCAGCCTGATCCAGCTGCTGCGTTCCTGTCCACGCCATAATGTGATGTTGGAATTGGCCATGGGTTCACTATGTCCTGTTGCATCGGCTGATCATCTTGATAGGTGTCCGGGCCGAAACGATCAACAACCCCTCTGATCATTAGGATTGAAGTCATGGTCCGTCTTTATGCCGTTCTTGCCACCGTTGTTCTTGCCATTGGTCTGGGGGCCATGTGGCTGCTGACCCGAGGTGCCGGATCGGATGATCAGTTCGCGCAATGCCGGTCCAGCCAAATCGCCGGCGGCACCGCAGCCATTGGCGGCCCATTCGAATTGATCAACGGAGAGGGTCAGACTGTCACTGACACTGACGTTATCACCGAGCCGACACTGGTTTATTTTGGCTATACGTTCTGTCCCGATGTCTGCCCGTTCGACATGTCGCGCAATGCCGAGGCTGTGGATATACTGGCCGAGCGAGGCCAGTCGGTCACGCCTCTGTTCATCTCAATCGACCCAGACCGGGAC
>NZ_JBQFXN010000083.1:0-903 GCF_056540885.1 Ruegeria sp. AL12
GTTTACGCAGCTGTAGTCGCGCTTTGCCTACTGTCGGCACGTTTGCAGCCGCCCTGGCGCGGGCGCGTCTTGTTGGGGTTGGAGAGTCTCACAGGCGCGGTTCTGTTTTATCTCATGTTCATGGCTCATTGGCAGTTCGCGACCGGGGTGGCCATTACATTCCGCGCGGCCATCTTTGCCTATATCTTCGCGGCCATTCTTGGTTTGGTCTGGGTCGGGTTGCAATCGTTTAAACCAAAGGCGCGTACTACGGTCGTCTATGGTTCGATCAGTTTGGCATTGCTGGCAGCCTCGGCCTTTTTCTTCATGCAGCCGCAGGTCAGCTTTGTTCTGGTGGGCAGCACCGAGGGGCGTATCGCGGTTGTGCGCGGCACGCCGCAGGCGCAGGCTGACATTATCCGGTTTGGCGAGTTCGAGGGGGCCGGCGGTCAGCAATATCGCATTCGCAGCGCAACCGATGCCACTGCCGCGCTTGAACAAATCGAAACGGTCGACAGTGTCTCGGGCGCTTTTGTCCCGGAGGAGGCGCATTCGCAAGGTTATCCGGTCCTGTGGCAAACAAGATTTCTACCCGACAAGTACCGCAATCCAGCCCTGGCATTTGCCGTGCTCGGGTTTTTGTTGCTGACACTGACCATCGGCGGGGCTCAGCATAAGCTGCATCCGCTTGCGGTCGGGGCTGAGTTTTTCGTGGATACGATACGTGGCATTCCGATGCTGGTGATCATTCTTTATATCGGTTTGCCGCTGGCGGGCGCAGTCAAGGATGTTACCGGCGGCGGTATCGATATGACCAATATGACACGGGGGATCATCGCGATCTCGGTTGGTTATTCCGCCTATATGGCCGAAATTTTCCGGTCCGGGATCGAGGCGATACCAAAAGGCCAATTGGAAGCGGGC
>NZ_JBQFXN010000084.1:0-900 GCF_056540885.1 Ruegeria sp. AL12
TGCCGCCAGACCGCCACGGGCGAAGGTGGCCGAGGACGCCACGACAATTTCGGTCGAATGGGGAAAGCCACCGGTATAGCGCGCACCGCGCGGGTCGGTGGACAGGCGCACACGCCAGCCCTTGTGCAGCATCGCCTCGGCCAGCGCCTGAGCGGGGAACATATGGCCCCCGGTGCCGCCAGCCGCAATCAACAGGTAAGGGTTCCCCATTATCCTCGTCCGCGCAGAATATCGCCTAGTTCGCCCTGTGGGCGGTTTCGGGTGAAGGCCAGCAGCATGCCAACGGCAATACCGCCAGCAATCAGGGACGAGCCGCCATAGCTGACGAACGGCAAAGTCATGCCCTTGGCGGGCAGCAGACGCACCGCAACACCCATGTTGATCATCGCCTGAACGCCAAACATGCAGGCCAGACCGGTACCGGCCAGACGAATGAACATGTCGCGTTCGCGCATCAGCCGCAGCAGCGAGCGCACGACGATCAGCGCATACAGCGCAATGATGATCATGACGAGGATCAGGCCGTATTCCTCGGCCGCGACGGCGATGATGAAATCGGTATGGGCATCGGGCAGTGACCATTTCACCTGCCCTTCCCCCACGCCGACGCCGAACAACCCGCCTTCGCGGATGGCGTTGGTTGCATAGCCAAGCTGGGTGGTCGGATCGACCTCTTGATTCAGAAAGCCGTCGATGCGGCGGGCAAAGTGTTCAGAATTCGAATAGGCCAGCATCCCGCCCAGAACGACAACACCGGCCATGCCCAGCAACAGCAGCATCGGGGCCCCGGCTACGAAATACATGACGCCCCAGCCGAACAGGATCAGGCAGGCCTGACCGAAATCGGGTTGCATCACCAGCATGGCCACGATGGCCATGCAGAGCGCAAAGGACCACAAC
>NZ_JBQFXN010000085.1:0-887 GCF_056540885.1 Ruegeria sp. AL12
CCTTGCGCTGGGGTTTTATCCCGCACTGGTACAAATCTGAAACGGCCGGGCCGTTGCTAATCAATGCCCGGTCAGAAACCCTGGCTGAAAAACCTGCCTTTCGCGCAGCCTGCCGCGAGAGGCGGTGTCTGATTGTGGCGACAGGGTTTTACGAATGGACGAAAACTCCGAACGGTGACCGCCTGCCATGGTATATCCATCGTCAGGATCAAGCGCCGATTGCTTTTGCGGGGGTCTGGCAGAATTGGGGCTCTGACGAGAACCGACAAGGGACATGCGCCATCGTGACCACGCCCGCCAACACGCGTCTTGGGGCCATTCATCACCGTATGCCATTGATCCTTGAACAACAGGACTGGCCACTGTGGCTGGGTGAGACCGGGAAAGGGGCCGCGCGACTTATGACGCCGGGTGCCGAAGATGTCCTGACATACCACCGCGTTGACCCGGTCGTGAATTCGAACCGGGCCAGCGGGTCTTCACTGATCGAGCCTCTGGTCGAATGACGGCTGTCCTTTTCAAGCCCGCTTGCGCAAGATAGATCGTTGGCATGGCTTTGACATTTAACAGTTTGCCCGATCTCTACGCGCACGACTTCGACACTGTGATCGACGTGCGCAGCCCCGCTGAATTCGCCGAGGATCACCTGCCGGGCGCCATCAGTCTTCCGGTTCTGGATAATGAAGAGCGCGCACGCGTCGGTACAATTTACGTGCAGCAAAGCCCATTTCTGGCGCGTAAACTGGGGGCGGCCCTGGTCTTTCGAAATGCCGCAAATCATATCGAAAACAGCCTGTCGCATCACGAAGGCGGTTGGAAGCCGCTGGTCTATTGCTGGCGCGGCGGTCAACGATCCGGGTCGTTTACTTGGATGTTGCAACAGATCG
>NZ_JBQFXN010000086.1:0-873 GCF_056540885.1 Ruegeria sp. AL12
CTCCAGCGGAATGCTAACCCAGTTGGGCCGCCGGTCTTCATTGCGTTTGAAGAGGACGATCCGGGCCACCGTCATATTTGCAACGACAATATCCCACAGCACCACGATCATGTATTCGGCGACCATGGGCCAGTTGCGCAGCTTGGGCCTGTCGGGCCAGTAAGGTTGTGTGACGAAGGGAATGATGATTCCAAGGATCAGGCCAAAGACCAGAGAATTCAGTGACGGGCTGTTGGCCAGCAGAATCCAGACGATCGTCAACAAAATGGTCAGGTGCGGGTGCGGAAAAATCCGGTGTAGCAGTTTCATCACTCGGCCCATCCCAATACGGCAGAGATGTAGTTTTCAGGCATAAACAGCTGCCCTGCGGTTTGGCTTGTATATTCCAGCGCAGGACCCGCGAACAATGTCAGCAGGATCAGGCCGGCTACGGCGCCAAACACGGCAGTAAAGGCCAGACCGGGTTGCGGTTCAGGTGCGACCGGTGCAGGGGCAGCTTCATTTTCCGCTGGCTCAGCTATCGGAACAGCCTGAGTGTCGTAACTTTTCCAGAAAATCAAAGTTCCGGCTCGGGCCAACCCGATTATTGTGACGAACGAGCCGATCAGAATCACGGCCCAGACCGTCGTGGCATCCGAAGCATCGCGCGAGGCGTCCAGCACAAGCAGCTTGCCAATAAAGCCGGACAAGGGCGGCATCCCCGCCATCGCAATCGCCCCCACGAAGAACAGCGCGGACACCAGCCCGCTTTGCGGCATGGGTGGCGTTGGTGCGATGGCCCCGCCGCGCCGCGCCATCACCAGATCGGCAACCAGGAATAGCAGGGCTGTCGCCAGTGTCGAATGGAACACATAGTACAGTGCCGCGGCTGTT
>NZ_JBQFXN010000087.1:0-865 GCF_056540885.1 Ruegeria sp. AL12
GCAGCCTGTTTGATGATTTGGAGCGCAAGCGCGACATCGCTGATTTCCTCGAATTGACGGAAGGCGGCGAGGGTGTGCGCATTTTTATTGGGTCTGAGAACAAACTTTTCTCACTTTCGGGTTCCTCTTTGGTGGTGTCTCCATATATGAACGCTGATCGTAGGATAATCGGTGCGGTCGGGGTCATCGGACCCACACGTCTGAATTATGGACGGATCGTGCCGATCGTGGATTATACGGCGCAACTGGTCGGCAAGCTGATATCCGACCGGAGCTAGAGGGTAAGAGATGGCAGAGCCCAAGAACGAAGATTTTCTGGACGATATCATGGCGGCAGAAGCGGAAGAGCTGGCCGAGGAGTTTACTGAGATCAGTGACGAGGCGTTGGAGCTGGACGAGCTGCGCGCTGAGCGGGATGAGTATAAAGACAAATTCATGCGCGCGCTTGCCGACGCCGAGAACGCGCGCAAACGCGGTGACAAGGCGCGCCGCGATGCCGAGCAGTATGGCGGTTCCAAGCTGGCCCGCGATATGCTGCCTGTTTACGACAACATGAAGCGCGCGCTTGAGGCCGCGACCGACGAGCAGAAAGAGGTTGCCGCCGGACTGCTGGAAGGCGTCGAACTGACCATGCGTGCCCTGAAGGATGTGTTCCAGAAACACGGGATCGAAGTGATTACACCCCAGGTTGGCGACCGGTTTGATCCGAATGTGCACGAAGCAATGTTCGAGGCCCCGGTCCCGGGCACGCGGGCAGGGGACATCATCCAGGTGTCCGCCGAAGGTTTCATGCTGCACGACCGACTGTTGCGTCCGGCTCAGGTCGGGGTCTCTTCAACGCCAGCAAGCTGATTGGCTTTTCAAA
>NZ_JBQFXN010000088.1:0-862 GCF_056540885.1 Ruegeria sp. AL12
GTCCGATGACGGCGTCAGAGGTTTATCGCTGTTTCTATGCCCCAGCTCCTGCACAGACGGCAGCCGCAACCAAGCTACCGTAACGCGCATCGAGGAAAAGATGGGCCTGCATGCCTCGCCCACGTGCCAGCTGGCATTTGATGGTGCCAAAGCCGAATTGATTGGGGCCGAGGGTGAAGGTCTGATGGCCATGTTCACCATGATGAACCACGCCCGGCTTGATGTCGCCCTACAGGGCGTCGCGCACGCCGCGCGGGCTTATGACATTGCCAGTACTTATGCCAGTGAAAGGGTACAGGGACGCAATCCCGACGGTCAACCGGCAACACTGGATCAACATGCCGACATCCGCCGCATGCTGGATCAAATCGATTGGCTGGCGGTCAGTAGCCGCAGTCTTGCACATCTTGCATTTGTCACCATGGAACGGGGCACATCGCCTGACCTGGTCGATTTTCTGACCCCGGTCGCCAAGGTCTATTGCTCCGACGCCGGTATCAAGGCCGCCGAATTGGGTATGCAGGTTCTGGGCGGCTATGGCTATTTGCGCGAATACCGGCTGGAGCAGACCTATCGTGACGCCCGAATTACCTCGATTTACGAAGGGGCCAACGGCATACACGCGCGTATGCTGGCAACACGTCTGGCCGCAGGGCCTGCGGGCGACGCCTTTGCCGAATTTGTTGCGCATGAAGCCGAGCATTGGACATGCGATGCGATCTCGGACGCACTGGACAATTGGCAATCCGCTCGCAGAAAGCTGAAACAGGGTGACAGCGCGGCGATGGCGCATGGGTTCATGCATACGACGATTGATACCGCTCTGACTTGTCTGCGGGTGCGGCTGCGCAACGCCGCAAGC
>NZ_JBQFXN010000089.1:0-855 GCF_056540885.1 Ruegeria sp. AL12
CTCCTGCACCATCTGACCGGGAAAGGGCAGATAGCTCAGCTCGCGCGAGCCGAATGAAGGTGAGGCGGTGCCTACCTGCCATTCGGTCTTCAGTTCGATGTCGATCAGTTTCAGCGCCTTGGCTCCGTCCTTGGACGGGCGTTCAAAGGGGACACCGGCCAGTTTCAGATAGCTGGTCTTGTCACCGGCCTGCAGGAAACCGTCGATGAATTGCGTGGCCAGAACCTGCAGGTCCGCTGCCTCATCCTCGTGATGCATGTGGCTGTGCAGGTGGTCGCCATGGGCGTGGTTGTGGCCATGCCCGTGATGGGCATGGTCATGACCGTGGTGGTGATGGTGCGGGTGATCATGTGGCATTCGACCACCTCCGCCCCTCGAATTCGCCGTGTGGGATGGCGACGGGTTTGTCGATGAACTTCTTATGCGCGCCCATCTTGCCGTTCGACACCAGCGCGCCCAACACATCCACGATCACGCGGGTGCCCATCAGGGCGGTGATATCGGATGTGTCGTAAGGCGGCGAGACCTCGACCAGTTCCATGCCACAGATGCCTTCGGCAGCGATGCCCGAGGCCAGCGCCAGCGCTTCGCGCGGAAGGAATCCGCCGGGTTCGGGCCAACCGGTGCCCGGGACAAAGCCGCAGTCGATACTGTCTATATCGAAGGACATGTAAACCATATCGACACCGTCCCACGCCATCTCAAGCGCCATCTCGATGGTCTTGTCGACGCCCATCTTCTCCATATCGCCCATAGTGATGATGTTGGTCTCGCGTTCGCGGGTGACCTTGACGGCCTCACGCGGGACTTGCCAGCCGCCGATGCCGATCTGCACAAGGTTCTTGGCCGGCACAT
>NZ_JBQFXN010000090.1:0-853 GCF_056540885.1 Ruegeria sp. AL12
CGCTGATCTGGCGGACCCGGCTGGGCTATGAAATCCGAGCTTATGGCCACTCTGAAACCGGCGCGGTCTATGCCGGTATCTCACCGGTTCGCATTACTATTGTTGCGATGCTGATCTCGGGTGCGCTGGCAGGTTTGATGGCCATCAATAACGTCATGGGCGAGGCGGAGCGCCTTGTCCTGAACTCGACCGAAGGCGCTGGGTTCATCGGGATTGCCGTGGCCCTTATGGGGCGCTCACACCCGTTCGGGGTATTGCTGGCCGCGCTTTTGTTCGGGTTCCTGTATCAGGGCGGTGCGGAACTGGCGCTGTGGGCATCGATCCCGCGTGAACTGATCGTGGTCATTCAGGCGCTGGTGATCCTGTTCACCGGTGCGCTGGACAACATGGTACGGATGCCGCTTGAGAAACTGTTCCTTGGTATGCGGAAGAGGGCAGAGTAATGGACTTCTTTGTAACCCTCATCCAGGTTCTGGATTCGACCATCCGCCTATCTACGCCTCTTTTGCTGGCCTGTTTGGCCGGTCTGTATTCGGAACGGGCTGGCATTTTCGACATCGGGCTGGAAGGCAAAATGCTGGTGGCCGCGTTCTTTTCTGCGGCTGTCGCGGCGGTTACGGGTTCAGTCTGGCTGGGCTTGCTGGCAGGCATCGGATCCTCATTGGCGCTGTCAGGGCTGCACGGGTTGGCATCGATAACCTTCCGGGGCAACCAGCTGATTTCGGGTGTCGCAATAAACTTTCTCGCCTCGGGCCTGACAGTGCTTGTCGCCCAAAGCTGGTTCCAACAGGGCGGTCGAACGCCCTCGCTCTTTGGTGGCGGCCGGTTCGAGCCTATCAACTTTCCATTTGCC
>NZ_JBQFXN010000091.1:0-847 GCF_056540885.1 Ruegeria sp. AL12
GGTTCAGGGGAGTACGCCCTAAAGATTGATACAACCTCTCCGGAAACGGGTCGGTTGCAGAAGGAATATGACCTTCTGACGACCCTGTCGGCTTATTTCGAAGACACGCAGACTGTGCGAGTTGTTCGCCCTGTCTTCATCTCACCCTCGCAGACGTTCTTCGTGACAGAGTATATCGACCGTCCAACCGCAGCGGATATTATTCACAAAAGCCCTGATGCGGATCAGGTCGCCCAGATTTATCGACGCGCCGGAGAATGGCTGCACCATTTGCACGCGTATCGCCCGCTACAGAAATACGGATTTCGACCGAAATGGATGCTCGACAACATTCAGGCCGCAGCGGTGCATGTCCCACAAGAGATTCAACGCGAAAGCGCGGCAATGCTGGATGTGCTGACAAACGAAGCATGGAACCTCAGGGGCACTCTGGAAACGCAGGTGTTTTCACATGGTGATTTCCATGCACAGAACCTGATCGTAGGCCGAGGGCATATGATCGGTTTGGATTTCACCGAGGTCAGGGTGAAACTGGCCCCCTATGACATCGTGGACTTCCTGAAGTCCGATGTGTTTCGCGACGCTCCCCCTCAGGAAGTGGATCGCAGTGGCATTTTGAAAACAAACAAAGAGATGTTTTTCCGGCGTTACGCACACCCCATCCATATGAACATTCTGGACGCCTGCATCCGAGGACGGTTGATTTTGGACTGGTTGGCACTGTGGCAATTGAACCATCGCTGCAGCCCGTACGAGGAAGACAAACGGCACAGGCTGGGCAACCGACTGCGCATCGCATTTCACGACAGTGTTGATTAACGCAATTTGCGCGCTGCTAACAACATTG
>NZ_JBQFXN010000092.1:0-838 GCF_056540885.1 Ruegeria sp. AL12
CTAGGGTCAGGACCCATTGATTTCCGCGTTGGTGCATGATTCACGGTTCGAAAAACGAGCGGTGACCATGTCTGATCTTTTCTGGCTCACGGATGCGCAGATGGCGCGTCTTGAGCCATTCTTCCCCAAGTCCCACGGCAAACCTCGTGTCGATGATCGACGTGTGTTAAGCGGCATTATCTTCATCAATCGCAATGGGTTAAGGTGGCGTGACGCACCTTCGGCCTATGACCCACACAAGACGCTCTACAACCGCTGGAAACGTTGGAGCGACAAGGGCATCTTCGCCCGGATGATGGCCGGTCTGGCTGCCGAACGCGGCGAAGAGAAGACCGTGATGATCGATGCGACCTACCTGAAGGCACACCGCACAGCGACCAGTTTGGGCGTCAAAAAGGGGGGCGTGGACGCCTGATCGGTCTAACCAAGGGCGGCATGAACACGAAGCTGCACGCCATCTGCGACAGCCGGGGACGTCCGCTCAACCTGTTCGTCACAGCTGGGCAAGTCAGCGATTACATCGGAGCGCGGGCATTACTGAGCAGCTTGCCGGATGTCGATTGGCTGCTCGGGGATCGCGGCTATGACGCCGATTGGTTCCGGAAAGCGTTGAAAGACAAAGGGATACGAGCATGTATCCCTGGCCGGAAGCAGCGGAAGAAACCGGTAAAGTACGACAGGCGTCGATACAAACGGCGTAACCGGATCGAGATCATGTTCGGAAGGTTGAAGGATTGGCGGCGTGTAGCAACCCGCTACGACAGGTGCCCCAAGGTCTTCTTGTCCGCCGTCGCACTCGCAGCGCTCGTCATATACTGGCTATGAGTCCTGACCCTAA
>NZ_JBQFXN010000093.1:0-838 GCF_056540885.1 Ruegeria sp. AL12
TGGCATGGTTCATCAGCGTCCAGCCGATCTCGGGTTCGGGCCAGCCTTCGGGGCACCAAAGCCCGATCCGCCCGACATAACTGCCCGAGGCTTTTTCCTCGGCGCTCCAGAACCCGTAACCGCGCAGGGACCAGTGGCCCAGCAGCGAAGCGATCAGTCGCCAGACCTCATCCCGGCGCAGTGGCCCGCCGACGAATTTCGCCGCATCGCTGGCGAAAAACGCGGTATCGGCGTCCAGATCAGCCTCGGACGGCGCGCGCAGGATCAAGCGCTCGGTTTCAAGCCGGGGGATATGTTGGGCGATGGCGTTCATTACTTCTTCTTGCCAAACCCGCTCAGGCCCTGTGGCAGCCCCATGCCACCGCCCAGGCCGGGCAGACCGCCGGGCATCTTGCCGCCCATCGCCTTGGCCGCCTGTTCCAGTGCCTTGGGGTCCATGCCGGCTGCCATGTCTTCGGGGCTGGGGCCGCCTTTGCCGAACATGCCCTTCATGGCCTGTTTCAGCATCTTGCCTTTGCCCATCTTGCCCATCTTTTTCATCATGTCCGACATCTGCCGGTGCATCTTGAGCAGCTTGTTGAGGTCGCTGACTTCCATCCCCGAACCGGCTGCAATCCGTTTCTTGCGGCTGGCTTGCAGCAGCTGTGGGTTGGCGCGTTCGCGTTTGGTCATGGACTGGATCAAGGCGATCTGCTGGCGCAGGATCTTGTCGTCCAGACCCGCCTGATCCATCTGCTTGGCCATTTTACCCATGCCCGGCATCATGCCCATCATGCCCTGCATGCCACCCATCTGGATCATCTGTTCCAGCTGCATTTTCAGGTCGTTCATGTTGAAC
>NZ_JBQFXN010000094.1:0-837 GCF_056540885.1 Ruegeria sp. AL12
TCATGTATTCGGAGGATTGCTTGTCCTTGCGCTCGCGATTTGGCGGATTGCACTACGTCTGACCCGCGGCGCGCCGCCGCTACCGGAAAAAGAAACAGCCGCGATGAAGCTCGCCGCACATATCACGCACTTCTCACTCTATGCGTTGATGGTGCTGGTGCCCGCCTCAGGTGCCTTGGCCTGGTTTGGTGGGATAGCAGCGTCCGCCGAAGTGCATGAGATCCTGAAAACGCTAATGCTTGTTCTGATTGTCTTGCATTTTCTGGCTGCCTTGTTCCATCAGTTCATTCTCAAAACCAACCTGATGGCTCGTATGAAGCGCGCAGGATAAGCTTTTGAACAAGCATCCTTGAACCCACGATCCAACACCGTAATGTCAGGCGGTCACACTTAATAGCGTTGGCCGCCATGATATTGCGTTTCGCAACACTGTCACTTTTGGTTTTCTACCCCGTCGCGTGGTTCGCCCCGCTGATGCGCGCGGGGTTCCTGCCGATCTTTGGCCTTAGCGAAATCAGCGTCATCACCGGCCTCCAGTCGCTTTGGAAATCCGACATCTTCCTTGCGCTGGTCGTCACCATCTTTGCCCTCTTCGCGCCCTACATCAAAACCATTGGCACCGCGCTGATACAGTGGAACCTGCTAGATGCCCGTGTGCAGCCTGCGCTGAGTATCCTAGGCAAGCTGGCGATGGCGGATATCTTCCTGATCGCGCTTTACATCACATTGGCCAAGGGCATCTTTTACGCCACTGTTGAGACCGCATGGGGTCTCTACCTGTTCACGGCCTGCATCCTTGCCTCCATCGCTTTGGGCATTCTCACCGAACGCCACTGC
>NZ_JBQFXN010000095.1:0-827 GCF_056540885.1 Ruegeria sp. AL12
CGGCACCGTCGGGATGGGGGCGGCCGCTAACCGAATAAACCGACCCTGAGGGCAGCGACCACGTTTCCTGATAATTCCCGTCCTCGGCAGCCTCAAGCAGGTCATTCATCTGACTGCGCCAGCTTCGGTAGTTCTTGGGTTCGGGCATCATGTGTTGATCCCTTAGCCTATCGAAGAAACTGGACAGGCTTGGCCGGCAGCTGAGGAAGTCCGGGGGCAGGGTGGTCAGGTCAATTAGGGCCGGGTTGAACAGGGCCAGTTGTCGGTTGCGGTCGAAAATCGCCAAGCCAATTGACAGTTGGGCAAAGGTCTTGGTCATCGTCTGAACAAATTTACGCTGGGCGGTTTCGGCGTCGACAATCGCGTTGATGTCGACGGCGTAACATAAGTGCCCCTCTGGATGGTGGACTCGTGTCAGATCGAACCAAAGCTTGATTTCGCTGCCGTCCGACGAAATCGAAACCCGCGTCTTTCCACCCAGTCGGGCATCTTCTTCGGATCCGGGAAACAACGGCGCGGTCAGATCTGTATCCTGACCTCGCACTTTACGCACTAACGAAATATAGGCTGCGTTGCACCAACGAACTGTGTCGTGTTCATCCAGTAACCAGACGGGATACGGCGCGCGTTCCATTGCCAGGCGGATTGGATCGTTCGCCTCACGGTGGATGGTTGCAGGGCAGATGCTGTTTTCACGCAACTGAACCCTGACTATGCCGTCGATCCATTCGCACATGACGTCACGCTCAACGGTGCAGTCTATGGCGGGGATGATCAAATTACCCCCCTGTCGAATGCAGTCCGGAGTTTCGGGAAACGTCGGAAAG
>NZ_JBQFXN010000096.1:0-814 GCF_056540885.1 Ruegeria sp. AL12
CCCGAAGCCGAAATCCTCAGTGCACCTGCGGGCAGCGCCTTTATCGTCCTGACCCATGATCACGGGCTTGATTTCCTGCTGACCACCGCCGCGCTTGACCGTCAGGATGCGGCCTACGTTGGCATGATCGGATCCGCGACCAAGCGGATCAAGCTGAGGAACTGGGCACACAAACAGTGTGACGGACAATCCATCGAACATTTGAGATGCCCCATCGGGGCAAGCGGTAGCCGCGACAAGCGGCCCAGCGTCATCGCCGCCTTCGTGGTGGCCGAGGTGATGGCTGAACTGACCTCTGAAACTGCCGCGACCGCCCCGACCGGGGCAACCAAGGCGCCCGTCATGGGCCAACATCACGACCGGAGAGGGAGATCCGCCTGACATCCAACAGGCAATTCCGGTCCTATCAGAGGAGGAGACCGTCATGGACGGGAGGACCTACGAATACAAGCTGTTTACCCGCAGCGACTTCAGCGCTTTCTGGGCGCTATTTACGGATAACCTAGTGAACCTGCTGATCCTTTCCGGGGTCTGACAGTTCGTGTTCCAGATGCCAGCCGAGATCGTCTTTGGCCGCATCGTGCCCGGTGCCGCCATAGCAATCCTGGCCGGTGTCGGAGTTTATACGTTTCTCGCCAAATGGGCGGCCACCAGAAAGGGCGAAGATGTCACCGCCCTGCCCTACGGCATCTCGACCCCGGTCATGTTCGTCTACCTTTTTGGCGTGATCGGACCAATTTACTGGGCCACCAACGACCCGATGCTGGCCTGGCAGGTAGGAATCGGCGCGGGCTTCATGGGCGGGATCGTTGCA
>NZ_JBQFXN010000097.1:0-803 GCF_056540885.1 Ruegeria sp. AL12
GTGGCGGGGGTGTCGTCGAAAAGCGTGCGCGACAGATTTTGAAGCGAACGGGCCTGATATCTGTCCTTTTCCAGAAGCGGCGTATAGATCAGGGTCTTTCCCGACTTGTGGCTTTCCACAAAACCCTTCTCGTCCAGAATGCGCAGGATCGTGGCCCCGGATGTATAGGCCAGGTTGCGTTCTGACGGCAGGCGGTCCAGGACATCACGCACCGAGCCTTGCCCGAGGGCCCAGAGCTCGTTCATGAACTCCAGTTCGACCTCGGTCAGCAGATTTGTTGTCTTTTTCTTTCGCATTGGTCTCGGTGTCGTCATGGTTAGTATGCCTGACAGACAAGCATCCTTTCGCGATTTCTCAAAGTCTAAACTTTCCAGAACACAAAAACGCCCCAGCCAATGGACAGGAATAGTGGTGTCCAGACGGGTTGCCCAATCAATCCAAGCCACGCCAGGAAAATATATGCGGACCCCAGAAGGGTGATGAACAGGCGATCCCCCAGCGTGGTCGTCAGCCCCAGAACCCCGCGTCGCTCGATCCCGTCGCGGAATTTGAAGCCTTCCAGCAAGCCAATGCATGCAATGGCCGAGAAGATACCGACAAACACGGCCAGCGTGGCAGGTGTCCATGCCATCCAGAAATCGGGCCAAAGGGGGTCCGTCCACGAGAACCCTTTTTCGGCCTCTTGTCCGACATTGCCCCATCCGGCCTTGGCCTGGGCAAAGGCTGCTGAGGGCAGGAAGGGCAGGGTGAGAAGCAGTTTTCGCATATTGAACCTCACACACGTCCCATCGCGAAGCCACGCG
>NZ_JBQFXN010000098.1:0-797 GCF_056540885.1 Ruegeria sp. AL12
TTTTGGCACCACACGAGATGGCGAAGGCGCAGATGCGATACGTGCCTCTGGCGCGGACCCGCTGATCTGGCCCGGTGAGGTCCCAAATCTGGATGGGGTGACGCATTTGCTGATCTCGACGGCACCGGGCGAGGCGGGCGATCCGGTACTGGCGGCGCTGGGCGACGAGATCCGAAAACGAGCAAGTCAGTTCACTTGGGTGGGTTATTTATCGACAACGGCTGTTTATGGCGATCACCAGGGCGCCTGGGTTGACGAAGACACCCCGCCAACACCGACCGCCAAGCGTGGAAAGTGGCGCATGCTGGCTGAAGAGCAATGGGCGGCTGTGCCGGGCCTGCCTGTTCACATCTTCCGTCTGGCAGGGATTTACGGCCCGGGCCGTGGGCCGTTCTCTAAGCTCACACGCGGTGGGCTGCGGCGTATCATCAAGCCGGGGCAAGTGTTTTCGCGTATCCACGTGGATGACATTGCGCAGGTTCTGCAAGCCTCGATGACAAGGCCGAATCCGGGCAGTGTTTACAATGTCTGCGACGATGAGCCTGTCCCGCCACAGGATGTCATCGGGTATGCCGCCGAGTTGCAGGGGCTTCCTCTGCCGCCGGCGGTTTCATTTGACGAGGCCGATCTGACACCGATGGCGCGCAGTTTTTATAACGAGAACAAACGCGTCCGAAACGACCGGATCAAGGATGAGTTGGGTGTCGAATTGATCTACCCGAACTACCGGGTGGGGTTGGAGGCGCTGATGAAGGACCGGTAGGTTCTTTACTGCGCGGCTGCCTTAATCATGTCCG
>NZ_JBQFXN010000099.1:0-794 GCF_056540885.1 Ruegeria sp. AL12
GAGCCTGGATTTCGACATTGGCATGAACTTTTTCGAATGGCACGCCCCGGTACCACTGGCCCACGAGATGGGTATCTTTCAGCGTGCGCTGAAATTCTTGCTGAGTATTCAGCAGGGCGCACCCGCACGCCGCCTGAACTGGACCATGACGGTCAACCCGCTTTTGGATACCAGCCCGGAGAACTACCATAAATGGGGTATTCAGAAAACCACACTGACACCGGAGAATATTGGCCAAAAACAACATCTTCGGGTCGAGTTGCAGACATTCTTCCGACTACCGCGTTCAAACGCGCTGTTATTCCCAATCCGCTGTTATCTGTGTAGTTTTCAGGATCTGATGACTGTACCGAAATGGGGTCGTCGCCTGCATCGTGTTGTTCGTGATCTGCCAGTGGAACTGGCAACCTACAAAGGGTTCATCGACAACCGGCCGCTGATGCTGGACTATCTCAGCCAGTTCGACGACGGGTTGCCCACCTCGCCCGGGATCTGGCCGGATCTGGAAACGGAACCCCCCTTGTCAAAGTAAACCGGCAATGTCAGGTGTCTTGGCTGTTATGACTGATCCAGACAGAACACCGTGGCTCATCCCGAGCGATGACTTCGCTCTGTATGACGCTCTGGCGCTGCTGCGCGAGTCCTTTCGGTACATGGATGCTCGGATCGACCCTCCGTCGTCCATCCATCGTCTGAACGTGGACGGAATGCTTGCGCATTGTCAAAGTGGCGGAGAAATCTGGGCCATCGGCCGACCGCTTTTCGCCTGCATGTTTCTAACGCCCAAGCCCGAC
>NZ_JBQFXN010000100.1:0-791 GCF_056540885.1 Ruegeria sp. AL12
TCGACCCATGGCGTGTTCGAGACCACCGTGCAGGAGGTCTGCCAGATCACCCATGATCACGGCGGTCAGGTCTATATCGACGGCGCCAACATGAACGCCATGGTGGGCCTGTCGCGCCCCGGCGATATCGGCGGCGATGTCAGCCACCTGAACCTGCACAAGACCTTCTGCATCCCGCATGGCGGCGGTGGTCCCGGCATGGGTCCGATCGGCGTCAAGGCGCATCTGGCCGAGCACCTGCCCGGGCACCCGGAATACGGCACCGCCGTGGGTCCGGTCTCGGCGGCGCCCTTCGGCTCGCCCTCGATCCTGCCCGTGTCCTGGGCCTATGTGCTGCTGATGGGCGGCGCGGGTCTGACCCAGGCGACCAAGGTGGCGATCCTGAACGCCAACTACATCGCGGCGCGGCTCAAGGATGCCTATCCGATCCTCTATACCTCGGAAACGGGGCGTGTGGCGCATGAGTGCATCCTCGACACCCGGCCCCTGGACGCCGAGGCGCATGTCACCGTCGATGACGTGGCCAAGCGCCTGATCGATTCAGGCTTCCACGCGCCGACGATGAGCTGGCCGGTGGCCGGCACCCTGATGGTGGAACCCACGGAATCGGAACCCATGGCCGAACTGGACCGTTTCTGTGACGCCATGCTGTCGATCCGGGCGGAAGCACAGGACATCATCGATGGCAAGATCGACGCGGAAAACAACCCGCTGAAAAACGCCCCCCACACGGTGCGCGATCTGGTCGGCGACTGGGACCGCCCCTACACCCGCGAACAAGCCTGCTTCCC
>NZ_JBQFXN010000101.1:0-780 GCF_056540885.1 Ruegeria sp. AL12
GTTCGGCCAGCGTCAGCACAAGCCCTTCATCAATGGCCGAGAAAAAGACAAGGTCCCCGTTGCCCGCCACCTGCTGAATGGCGCGGACGTGATGCTGCCCACCAATCTGCACAACAACGGGGTGCGCCGCAAAGGTGAATGTCGTCAGTTGTTCCGGATCCTTGCCAAGGATACGGGCGTACTCGCGGGCGGCGGGCTCGGCATTGATCTCCTCAACGATGCGTTTTGCCGGATCCGCCTTGGTTACGACCATACGCCGGGTCGTTGGAACCAGATGATCAGTTTTGAACACCTTGATCGGGCACCGCGTACGAACCTGAGTCAGTATGGCAGCATTGCTCAGTGCTTTGCCCTGATGCAGCACATAAGTACGCCCGAACCGGGTTCCATCACCGGCCGATCCGCCAAACAATGGCACCGGCCCCAAGCCGACGGCCAACTCGGAGGTCAACGCATCCTCTTTGGTCGACAATCCGTCGATCATCAGGAATGTAAATTCATGGTTCCAGTCGGGCGCCGTGACCATCATGGCATTTCGGTTGTGGATCATCTCGTTGATGATGCTTTCCGCCTCAAAATCGTTCAGATCGGAAACCAGGACCGTACGCGTGTCGAAATGGGATTGCGGAAGGCCGATTGCGACGATCTGATCTTCGCAATAACCGCTATCCGCAAGTTCTCCGGCGGTGGTGCAGCCAACCACCGGCGTAGGCGCAAACACCTGCTCGGCTTTGGCAATGACCGCAGCCGCGTCCGCGTTCGGACTGACGAACAATATCA
>NZ_JBQFXN010000102.1:0-775 GCF_056540885.1 Ruegeria sp. AL12
ATCGCAGCTGTCCCAACGCCGCCCGCTGCGCCCAGGACCAAAACAGTTTCGTCTGCCCGCAGGTGCGCCCGGTCTTTCAATGCATGGTATGAGGTGCCGTAGGTAAATATGAAACAAGCGGCATCCTCGAACGGCATCGATTGCGGAAACTTAACCGCTGTCGACGCCTTGATCGTCATATGAGTCGCGAATCCCCCATGGCCGGTCAAGGCAAGAACACGGTCCCCGACCTCAAAACCCGCGACATCCTCACCAATGGCCAGAACTTCGCCCGCAATCTCACCACCGGGTGCAAAGGGTCTGGGGGGCTTGATCTGGTACAGGTCTCGGATCATCAGAGTGTCGGGGTAATTGACCCCTGCGGCCTTAACACCAATCAGCAACTCGCCTTTTCCCGGTTCCGGATCGGGCAGGGTGGTGAGTTCCAAAGTTTCCGGTCCACCCGGGGCGACGCTGAGTAAAGCTTGCATGTTGGCCCTATTGTCCTTGTTATTGATTCAGGAGGAAGTTTGGCGCAGCAGCGGGTGTTGTCAAGAAACCGACGAGGTGCAACCCTCGGTCGATCAGCCGTATGCGATTGCGCCAAATAAATGATCGAGGAGCACACTATGACGCCCGAAACCCTATTTTCCTTGCATGGGAAGACAGCATTTGTGACCGGGGGCGCCACCGGAATTGGGCGCATGGCTGCTGAGGCATTGGTTCGGGCTGGTGCGCGGGTTCTGATTGCGTCGCGCAAGGCTGACGCGTGTGAAGCCGTCGCCGCGGAACTAAA
>NZ_JBQFXN010000103.1:0-772 GCF_056540885.1 Ruegeria sp. AL12
TGCAAGGTCTGCGCCCAGTCCCAGAGGAAAAACGGCATCGCGATACCCAGCCCGGCGATCCTGCCACGCATGTCCGGCGATACCCCCGAGATCATGTCGTCCAGCGCCTTCGCCGCAAAATCCAGAGTGTCATCAGGGGTCGGATAGTCATAGGTGCGCCGGGCACGCTGGCGCACATTGCCCAGAAAATCGGTCATCACCAGTTCCGAGCTGCGACGCCCAACCTTCAGACCAAAGAACAACGCCCCTTCCGGATTCAGACGCATCGGAACCGAGGGTTGCCCGACCTTGCCCCGAACAGGCTCTCCCCTCAGCAGAAGACCATCCTTTTCCAGCTGTCGCATAATGACCGAAACCGTCTGTGCGGACAGACCCGTCATGCGGGCAATTTCGGATTTAGCCAGCGCCTCGTGCCGCCGAACCAGAGACAACACAAGACGTTCATTATGCGCCCGCATTCCACTTTGATTTGTACCGCGCACATTCGACACCCGATCCGGGGCAATGGCTTGCGGTGTTGGTTCTGACGTCACAATCGACCCTCCACTGTTTGAAAATGTGGAATGGGTTGTCATCTGTCAATAATAAATAAGAGTGATTTATTTATTGACTCACATCTCGAATCTGAGGATGCTTTTGCCGTGTGATCGGGTTCAATTTCACCCGATCGCTTATGTGCCGACTTAGGGCACGGGAGATACTGGGAGGATTAAGAATGAACTTATCAAAGCTTGCCGGCGCCTCGGCGCTTGCATTCGCCGTTATGGCCGGG
>NZ_JBQFXN010000104.1:0-771 GCF_056540885.1 Ruegeria sp. AL12
CTTGAGGCGGGGCTGTGCCTGTATGGCAATGACATCGACCAGAGCACCTCGCCCATCGAAGCCTCGCTGAGCTGGGCGATCCAGAAGCGCCGCAAGGAAGAGGGCGGGTTCCCGGGGGCCGAGCGCATCCAGAGAGAACTGGCCGAGGGCGCATCCCGCAAGCTGGTGGGCATCAAGCCCGAGGGCCGCGCGCCTGCGCGTCAGGGCGTTGAGATCCAGTGCACGGAAGGCAACACCATTGGCCAGATCACCTCGGGCGGGTTTGGCCCGACGGTCGGTGGCCCCGTTGCGATGGGCTATGTGTCCGCAGGCCATGGTGAGCCGGGCGAGACGGTCAATCTGATCATTCGGGGCAAGCCGCAACCGGCCGAGATCGTGGCGCTGCCCTTCGTCACCCAGAATTACAAGCGTTGAAGTCAGGAGAGAGACAAGATGGCAACCTATTATTCCGAAGAGCACGAGTGGATTGACGTGAACGGCGACACAGCCACTCTGGGCATCACCAAACATGCCGCCGAGCAGCTGGGCGATGTGGTCTTCGTGGAACAGCAGGAAGTGGGTGACGAGTTCGAGAAAGACGGCGAGATCGGTGTGATTGAATCCGTCAAAGCGGCCTCGGAACTCTATGCCCCGGTTGATGGCGAGATCGTCGAGGTCAACGAGGCGCTGGCCGACAATCCTGGCGCGCTGAACGAAGACCCCGAAGGTGAGGCATGGATCTACAAGATCAAGATCACCGACGCGTCGCAGCTGGAAGATCTGATGGATGAG
>NZ_JBQFXN010000105.1:0-770 GCF_056540885.1 Ruegeria sp. AL12
GTCTCGGGCGTGTCAAAGACTCGATCTGACAAGGCGATAAAATCATCACGATGGCGGTCGACGTGGTCCCAGATCGGATCGGCGTTTTTCAAGGGGCTCTCCAGCTTCTCGTTCAAACGGTTTCGGCGTGTTCCAGCAGGCAAGCCGTTTCGCGCCCGCCGCGCCCCGCTTTCAGTTCAGGAACAGTGGTGCGGCACTCAGCGGTCGCCACCGGGCAACGCGGGTGGAAGGTACATCCAGATGGCGGATCGAGCGGCGACGGAATTTCCCCCTCAATCGGGGCAAACTCACGCCGGCGCTGATCAAGGCGCGGAGCCTCTGCAAGCAGCGCTTTCGTGTAGGGATGGCGTGGGTTCGAAAAAATTTCCTCAGTCGATGCGCTCTCGACAATGCGGCCCAGATACATGATCGCCACGCGGTCGGCGATGTGTTCGACGACGCTCAGGTCATGGCTG
The DNA here is from genome assembly GCF_056540885.1 of Ruegeria sp. AL12. Classification (NCBI taxonomy): domain Bacteria; kingdom Pseudomonadati; phylum Pseudomonadota; class Alphaproteobacteria; order Rhodobacterales; family Roseobacteraceae; genus Ruegeria; species Ruegeria sp. AL12. The sequence continues at coordinate 456 of NZ_JBQFXN010000105.1, forward strand.
ATGAACAGATAGGTCAGGCCCAGCTCTTCGCGCAGATCCATGAACAAGTTGATAACCTGCGCCTGGATCGACACGTCCAGCGCAGCGATGGCTTCGTCGCAGACAAGGAACTTCGGCTTCACGGCGAGCGCACGTGCAATTCCAATCCGTTGCCTTTGACCGCCGGAAAACTGATGCGCGTAACGCCGCTTGAGCGACGGGTCGAGGCCGACCTTGCGCATCACGTCGTCCACGTATTCCGCACTCTCTGCCTTGCGGACGATCCCATGCATACGCGGTGCTTCGCCGATGATATCTTCGACGCGCATTCGCGGA
>NZ_JBQFXN010000106.1:0-770 GCF_056540885.1 Ruegeria sp. AL12
CGCGCGTCAACCTGACTCTGAAACGCGCCATGATCAAAGCCGCGCCCGATCTGCGTGCTGCCGATCTGATCCCGGTGCTGGAAAACGCGGGTTTTGAAGCGCATGAGTTGGACCCCGGCGCCCTGTCCGCCACGCAGGCTGACAAGGCGGGGCGTGATCTGCTGATGCGGCTGGCGGTGGCCGGGTTTGCCTCGATGAACGTGATGCTGTTGTCGGTCTCGGTCTGGTCCGGGGCAGCGGATGCAACGCGGGACATGTTCCACTGGATTTCGGCGGCGATTGCGCTGCCTGCGATTGCCTTTTCCGCCCAGCCCTTCTTTGCGAATGCGTGGTCGGCCTTGCGCGTGCGTCGTCTGAACATGGATGTACCGATCGTGCTGGCGATCTTGCTGGCGCTGGTCACGTCGCTGTGGGAAACCGCGCTGAGCGGCGAGCATGCCTATTTCGACGCCGCCCTGACGCTGACCTTCTTCCTGCTGGCAGGGCGATACTTGGACTATCGCACGCGCGCCGCTGCCCGATCCGCGGCCGAGGAGCTCACCGCGCTCGAAGTGCCCCGCGCCATTCGCGTGGTGGACGGGGCCGAAGAAGAGGTCGCCGTTACGACGCTGAATGTGGGCGACCTGATCTTGGTCCGCCCCGGCGGGCGGATGCCCGTGGATGGCGAGATTGTCTCGGGCCAATCGGAACTCGACCGGTCGCTTCTGACCGGAGAAACCCTGCCTGTCTTTGCCGAAGCGGGCACGACCGTCAGCGCCGGTGAGGTCAAC
>NZ_JBQFXN010000107.1:0-768 GCF_056540885.1 Ruegeria sp. AL12
GCGGCGCGGTGCTGCTTCTGCCGCAACTCGGAAGAACAGGCCGGAACACCGTTGCTGTCCACCCGAATTTCGCAGCCGCTGCACTGGAGGGCGGGCTGGAAGATTGTGGCACCGGCACGCATCTGGCCGCAGACGGGTGCGCCCATAGCGCAACCACCCGGTTAAGCGCGCTGCGCCTGCTGTCAGAATTTGTGTCGATCGACCACGGGGAACATATCGCGGACATACTGCGCGGATACATTGGACTGACGGAACCCACACAAAAGCACGGCAGCACGCTTGCCGCCCGTCTGGTGCACCGTGCAAAAGGTGATCAGCTTGTCATGCGCACGCTGGATGCGATGCAGGAAAACATCGAAGATCCTTTGACGATCTCGGAACTTTCCAATGTACTCAGGACCTCGACCCGCCAGTTACAGCGAAGGTTTCTAAGCAAAACCGGTGCGAAACTTTTGTCGACCTACAAAGAGCTACGGCTGGAGCGGGCGCAGAGCCTTTTACAATTCACCAACATGTCGCAGATCGAAATCTCGACAGCGACCGGCTTTTCATCGACTGTCGCGCTGAAACGCGCCTTTCAACGCAGCTTTGACGTCAGCCCGGACGAAATTCGGAACAAGCGATTTCTGGGGACGGCCGCCCCGGAACACGGATAACCTTTCGCGTTTGTCTCGTGATCCACCAGTCAACGCAGCACCGAGCCCGCGGGGACCTTGCGCCCACGCAGGTCAGGTTTGGTGCGGGCGATCAGGCCGCAGCGATCTGACT
>NZ_JBQFXN010000108.1:0-763 GCF_056540885.1 Ruegeria sp. AL12
GACCGCCCGGCAGACGAGAACATGATCCGGTCGGCGCGACCGATCAGGTTTTCGTAGGGCACATAGCCAACCCCGCCAGCGGATTGCGGCAGGCGGCTGTCAGCCGAGTTGTCGCGGTTGTCGCCCATGAAGAAATAATGGCCCTCGGGCACGGTATAGATGCCGGTATTGTCCGAGCCCTGATTGCCGATATTCAGCACGTCATAGGTGACGCCGTTGGGCAGGGTTTCGATCAGGCGCGACTTTTCACAGGCGCCGCCAACACCGACGGGGCCGTTTTCACAGCGTGGGCGCAGTCGTTGCGGGCCCTGTGGTTCGGCGATTTCGGTGAATATGCCGTCAGGCTGTTGCGGAACCGGTGTGCCGTTGAGGATGATCTGCCCCTCACGGACCTGAATGCGGTCGCCCGGCAGGCCGATCAGGCGCTTGATATAATCGCGCCCGCTGACCGGGTGGCGGAAGACAATGACGTCGCCGCGCACGGGATCGCCGCCCCAGATGCGGCTTCCGTCGTCGCCCTGCATCCAGCCACAGAGATCTTCGGCGTCGATATTCAGGCCGACACTGGGGATGATCAGGCTGGGACATGAGGCGTAGGAATAGCCGTAGGCCATCTTGTTGACGAAGAGGAAATCGCCGATCAGCAGCGTCTGCTTCATCGAACCGGACGGAATCCAGAACGGTTGAAAGAAGAGGGTCCGGAACACGCCCGCGATCAGCAGGGCATAGACGATGGTCTTGATCGTTTCCCAGACGCCGCTTC
>NZ_JBQFXN010000109.1:0-761 GCF_056540885.1 Ruegeria sp. AL12
GTAAAAAATTTGAGAAATGAAGGTGCCGATGGCCACCGTTGCGAAACTTGTCAAACAGCGGATACAGGAAGAGCTTGACGATCTGACACGGTCAGAACGGCAGCTGGCCTCGGTACTTTTGCAGGATTATCCAATGACCGGCTTGCAATCGATCACCAAGCTGGCCGCTGCCGCGCAGGTCTCGACCCCGACGGTCATACGTATGGCACGCAAGCTGGGTTTCGACGGTTTTCCCGCCCTGCAGGACGCCCTGCGAGAAGAGGTGGCGGCACAGATCAAAAAGCCGATCTCGAAACGGGATGCCTGGGTTGTGGATGACGCGGCGGAGCATCCCACAACGCGGTTTGCGCAGGCTGTTTGGACAAATATGCGCCACACGCTGGAACGTCTGGACAAAGAGATGTTCGACACCGTTGCCCAGCTTCTGGCAAATACGGATCGCCATCTTTACGTCGTGGGCGGGCGTATCACGCGTTCAAATGCGGACTATCTGTTCAATCACATGCAGATTATTCGACCCAATGTGACGATGCTGGGCAATTCGGCAAACGTTTGGCCGCAGTACCTGCTTGATATGGATGAAACCTCGGTTCTGGTGATTTTTGATATCCGCCGATACGAGGCCTATCTCGAGAAATTGGCGCAGGTCGCATCAAGCCGCGGTGTGACGGTTATCCTGTTCACCGACCAATGGGGATCACCGATAGGCAAGACCGCCAACTACACCTTTCACGCACTGGTCGAGGCGCCATCCAGCTGGG
>NZ_JBQFXN010000110.1:0-759 GCF_056540885.1 Ruegeria sp. AL12
GCTTACCAACACATTGCCCGGCTCGGCGATGAAAGCCTCACGAATACGCCGCCCTTCTTCTGTCCGCACCGGAATGTTTTGCAGGTTCGGATCGGTCGAGGCCAGACGCCCTGTATTTGCTCCGGTGATCGAATAAGACGTATGCACCCGACCTGTGTCGGGGTTGATATGGGTCTGCAGCGCGTCGGTGTAGGTCGATTTCAGCTTGCTCAGCTGCCGCCAGTCCAGAACACGGCGCGGCAGTTCATGCTCGGTTGCGAGGTCTTCCAGAATATCAGCGCCGGTCGAGTATTTGCCGGTCTTGCCTTTCTTGCCACCTTCCAGACCCATTTTGTCGAACAGGATTTCGCCCAGCTGAGCAGGCGACCCGACATTAAAGCTTCCTCCGGCCAGCTCGTGAATTTCAGCCTCTAACCCGGCCATTTTCTGGGCAAATGCGTTGGACATCCGGCTCAGGACATCACGGTCGACCTTGATGCCATGCATCTCCATCTCGGCCAGCACCGGCACAAGCGGCCGTTCCAGCGTCTCATAGACCGTGGTCACCTGCGCCCGGTGCAATTGCGGCTTGAACAGCTGCCACAAACGCAAGGTGATGTCCGCATCTTCGGCGGCATAAGCCGTGGCCTCGTCAATTGCGACCTTGTCGAAGGTAATTGCCGATTTTCCCGACCCCAGCAGCGGTTTGATCGGGATTGGTGTGTGGCCCAGATAACGCTCGGACAGGGTGTCCATCCCATGCCCATGCTCACCGCCATG
>NZ_JBQFXN010000111.1:0-758 GCF_056540885.1 Ruegeria sp. AL12
GCGTCTCATACATGAAAAGCAAGGGGGCAGCATCTGCATATATTTCCTGCATTTCAGCATACTGGGCCGCTCTTTTTTCGGCGTCGATTTCGGTTGCCGAAGCCTCAAACAGAGCGTTGAATTCCGCGTTTTCCCAACCAGTACCGACCGCATTGGCCGTAGGTGTATGACCCAACCAGCCTACGACCTGGCTGGGGTCGTTTACGTCGTTCACCCAACCATAGGTGTGGATGTCAAACTCACCCGAGCGGTTCTTGGCGCCACGTGTCGGTCCATCCACCTGTTCGACTGACAGGTTTATCCCCAACGGAGCCCACATTTGCTGAAGAGCCGCAAATATTGTGCTGTCATCCGCAGAGCCAGCCAAAGTCGTAAAGGTGATTTCGGTTCCTGGCGCTACGCCGGCCTCGGCGATCAGAGCTTTCGCCTTGTCAAGGTCGTAGGCATACAACGGATCAAGATTTGCGGAAAGCTGGGTCGCCGCCGCCATCAAAGGCGACGTCATTGGCTTGCCGGCGCCTTGCAGCACAAGCCCGATCAGTGCCTCTTTGTTGGTGGCATAGTTGAGTGCTTGCCGTACCCGAGCGTCTGACAAAGGGTTAGGCGATCCGTCAGCACGGGTTTCACGCGTGTTGATCGGCGAATATATGATCCGTGTGGACGGATAGAGGTTCATGTTGATCGCTTGGTCTGCTTCAAGCTCCGGCACACGTGAAAAGGGAATGAACTCGGCGGCATCCACCTCACCGGCCAGAAGC
>NZ_JBQFXN010000112.1:0-757 GCF_056540885.1 Ruegeria sp. AL12
TCGCCACATCACGGCCTGCTCGCCTCCGCGCCCTGGCGAAGGGGTTGCGCCTGCCATCGTTTATGCGGCCCATATCAGTGGGGCCGACAGCATTCTGGCTATGGGGGGCGTGCAGGGCGTTGCCGCCATGACCTACGGTCTGTTTGGTTTGCCACGCGCCAACATCCTTGTAGGCCCCGGCAATCAATTCGTGGCCGAAGCCAAGCGCATCCTTTACGGCAAGGTTGGTATCGACATGATCGCAGGTCCGACCGACAGTTTGATCCTTGCCGATCAGTCCGCCGATGCGCATGTCGTCGCCACCGATTTGGTCAGTCAGGCCGAGCACGGATACAACTCGCCGGTCTGGCTGGTCACCGATGATCGCGACCTTGCGCAAAAGGTGATGGAACTGGTGCCTGCGCTGATCGCAGATCTGCCGGAACTGAACCGCGAAAACGCCTCGGCCGCATGGCGCGATTATGCTGAGGTTATCGTCTGTTCCAACCGCGAAGAGATGGCCGCCTGTTCCGACGAATACGCACCTGAGCATCTAACGGTTCAGGCTGAGGATCTGGATTGGTGGCTGGAACGGCTGACCTGTTACGGATCGCTGTTTCTGGGCGAGGAAACAACCGTGTCATACGGAGATAAAGCGACCGGTACGAACCATGTTCTGCCAACCTCGGGCGCGGCCAGCTATACTGGCGGGCTGAGTGTCCATAAATACATGAAGATTGTGACGTGGCAGAGAGGCACACGCGAAGGGTCGAAGCCC
>NZ_JBQFXN010000113.1:0-756 GCF_056540885.1 Ruegeria sp. AL12
TAGCGTGTCGCCACGCGCCTCCAATCCCTAAGCCTGCCAAACATAATCTCAATGCGGTTTCGCCGCTTGTATCTGCGCTTGTCGTACTCGACAGGCGTCTTTCGCTGCTTTCGCCCGGGGGTGCAGACGCGTATCCCTTTGTCTTTCAACGCTTCTCGAAACCAGTCGGCGTCATAACCACGATCCCCGAGAAGCCAATTCACGTTTGGTATGCTGCTGAGCAGAGCCCGAGCACCGATTTATTCACTGATTTGCCCGGCCGTAACGAACAGGTTGAACGGGCGACCCTCGCTATCACAGATAGCATGCAGCTTGGTATTCATGCCGCCCTTGGTTCTACCGATCAGTCGGCCACGCCCCCTTTTTGCGGCCATACTGGTGGCAATGCAGTGTGTTCTTAGATAGGTCGCGTCAATCATGACTGTCGTCTCTTCGCCATGCTGGGCGGCCAGACCAGACATGATCCGTGCGAAGATGCCTTTCTCGCTCCAACGCGTCCATCGGCTGTTAAGCGTTTTGTGCGGTCCGTAAGCTTCCGGGGCACCTCACCAGCGCAAACAATTGCGATTGATGAAGATAATCCCGCTCAAAACCCTTTTGTCATCAACCCGGGGCTTGCTGTGCGACTTCGGGAAAAATGGGACAAGCTTCGCCATCTGCGCGTCGGTTCGTCAATAAAGATCGCTCATGTCTCCGCTCCGTTCTGGGAGCCGTGAGTCACGCAGCGCAGCTAAAATCAATGCATCCTGAGCCTAG
>NZ_JBQFXN010000114.1:0-751 GCF_056540885.1 Ruegeria sp. AL12
CTTCGAGCTGGGCTTCACCGCAATTGATGGTGACGGCGATACCGTGGATGACACCATCCCGCTCAACATCGACGACGACACGCCGGTGATGACGTGGACGGCCTCTCAACGGGTCAACAACTTCCGGATCATTAGCGATGATGAGAACGTCGGCACGCCGGATATCGGCAATCCCGGCGGAGTTGGTGATGGCGGACAGTTCAACCAGACCAACAAGACGCTGCCGATTGCCTTTGGCGCGGACGCCAATGGGGCGGAAGTTGTCTGGAACCTTGCAACCATGAAGGTGCTGGGTGGTGTTGCCGATGATGGCGGCTCGGGCAGCGGCTTTGGCGAGGTGACCTTTGCGGTTGCGGCTGATCCTTCTGATGCGGATCTGAGCATCCTGTCGATCCTTCAGGATCAGGGCGGCGCGGCTCCGGTGGTTGTGGCGGAGGTCACGCTGAACACCAGGACGGGCTCCTACAACTACGAGCAGGTTGCCAATCTTCTGCATGCCGATGGTCAGGACGAGAACAACGCCACCTTCGAGCTGGGCTTCACCGCAATTGATGGTGACGGCGATACCGTGGATGACACCATCCCGCTCAACATCGTCGACGACAGTCCTGTTGTTTCCGGCCCCGTTGCCGTTGGCAATGTGGCAGATCCGAGAAGCGCTGTTTCGTTTGATTTCCATGACCTCCAGATCGCCTGGGGCGCGGATGAGGCCAACGCCCATATCGAGTTCGCTAACACAGCGATTGTTGAC
>NZ_JBQFXN010000115.1:0-744 GCF_056540885.1 Ruegeria sp. AL12
TGACGGTTTGATGATAGATGTTCGGCAGGGGTTGCACCTTCGGACACATTCAGAAAAGTTGAGCCATGGAATACACGCCTTTCACAAGTTGGCCCGACACCGCCCCCCGATTGATCGCCGTTGCCGCAGGACGTGAACCGGCCGACATGGTCGTGCGCGGAGGAACTTGGGTGAATGTTCACACACGTGAAGCGCTGCCGGATCACGACATTGCCATTGCCAACGGGCGCATCGCCTTTGTGGGGCCGGATGCCGGACATTGCATCGGGCCGGATACGCAGATCATCGAGGCAAACGGGCGCTATATGCTGCCCGGTCTGTGCGACGCGCATATGCATATCGAATCGGGGATGCTGACCCCGGCCGAATTTACCCGCGCGGTGATTCCGCATGGCACGACGTCGATGTTCACCGACCCGCATGAGATCGCCAATGTGCTGGGGCTGGAAGGCGTACGCATGATGCATGACGAGGCGCTGATGCAACCGGTGAACATCTTCACCCAGATGCCATCCTGCGCGCCGTCGGCCCCAGGGCTTGAAACAACCGGCTATGAGATCACCCCCGAAGACGTGGCCGAGGCGATGAGCTGGCCCGGCGTTATCGGGCTAGGTGAGATGATGAACTTCCCTGGTGTGATCAACGGCGACCCCAAGATGCTGGCCGAGATCGCGGCGACTCAGAATGCGGGCAAAACCGTGGGTGGGCACTATGCTTCGCCTGACTTAGGGCCTGAATTCGCGG
>NZ_JBQFXN010000116.1:0-741 GCF_056540885.1 Ruegeria sp. AL12
ACGTTGCGTGATTTCATGGGCGGTTCGACCCCGGCCGTTATATTCGACGCGCCGTGGACACCGATCTACCTTGGTTTTGCCTATCTTCTGCATCCCTGGCTGGGCTATGCCGGTTTGGCTGGCGTCGCGTTCCTGCTGGTTGTTGCCATGGTGAACAACGTTCTGACCCAGCGCGGTGTTGCACGGGCCAATCAATTCCTAACCCGCAGCAACCGCGTGCTGAATGACGTGTCACGTAACCATGAAGTGGCACACGCCATGCGGATGCGCGACGATCTATATGACCACTGGAACGGCCTGAACGGCCAGGCCCAAGTCAAACAAAGCCAGATCAGCGACATGGCGGCAACCCTGTCTTCGATCTCTCGTACTGTTCGTCTGGTCCTTCAGTCCGCAGTCCTGGGTCTGGGTGCGTATCTGGCGATTTCAGGCGATCTGAGTGCCGGTTCGATCATTGCCGCATCCGTTCTGGTCGGTCGCGCATTGGCCCCGGCCGAACAGGCGATCGGGAGCTGGCGTCAATATGTGCTGGCTACTGCCGCGCGTAAGCGACTGAATTCTCTTCTCGAGGATTACCCACCGTCCCAGCCTTCGGTTCAATTGCCTCAACCCCGCGGCGTTCTGGAACTGAAAAACGTCTTTGCTACAACCCCAGACGGCGCGTCTACCGTGTTGCGGAATGTATCGCTTGCGCTGGACCCGGGTGAAGTTCTGGCCGTCATCGGCCCCAGCGGATCAGGT
>NZ_JBQFXN010000117.1:0-739 GCF_056540885.1 Ruegeria sp. AL12
CGGGTTCCCGTTTGAAGCTGTCACCGCAACGTGATTTGGCCGTGTGCGGCGCTCCGCGATACAACACTGGACATAAATTCATGGGTCACGCCCGGTCACTTGGTCGCTCTTATGGACTGCATCCAGATGCTCACGCGCGCACATTTTCTTACATCTCCAGCCACTCTTGCCCTCCCGCTTCTCGCGGCCTTTATCCTGGTATCGCAGCCCGCCGCGACACGCGCCGGAGAGTTTGCGGGTGTGGTCGAACTGTTCACCAGTCAGGGATGCTCCTCCTGCCCGCCAGCCGATGCCGAACTGGCGCGCCTGGCCGACGAGGGCAAGGTTCTGGCGCTGAGCTACCATGTCGATTACTGGAACTATCTCGGATGGGCCGACACGCTGTCGAGCCAGGCCAGCAGCGAGCGTCAATACGGTTATGCCCGCACCCTCAAGCGCAAGAATGTCTACACGCCTCAAGCGGTCATCAACGGACAAGACCACGCCAACGGGTCGGATCGCGCCGCTGTGGCATCCATAATCAAGAAACTGTCGGCCATCGGCGCCGGACTCACCGTCGACGTCGAAGTCGGCAAATCCGACGACGGCCTGACCATTTCCATCGGTCCAGGCGCCGGCAAGGCCGATATCGTGGCGGTCTATTTTGATGAGGCCAACACGGTCGACATCCAGCGCGGCGAGAATGCCGGCCGGGCCATCACCTATCGTCACAGCGTGCGCGAAGTCGAGACCGTCGGAA
>NZ_JBQFXN010000118.1:0-735 GCF_056540885.1 Ruegeria sp. AL12
ACCATGCTGTGTACCGGCGGCACCACCGGCCTGCCCAAGATCGCGCGGCGCAGTCATGCCTCCGAAGTGTTTGACGTCTGGTCCATCAGCCAGTTCAACCCAAACACGTTCGAACCGGGGTCAGCCGCGCTGTGCGGACTGCCGCTGTTTCATTCCAACGCCATTCTGGTGACCGGCCTGCTGGTTCTGCTGAAAGGCGGCCATATCGTTCTGGCCACCCCGCAGGGCTATCGCGGCGAAGGCGTGATCCCAAATTTCTGGAAGATCGCCGAACGCTACAAAATCGTGACTTTCTCGGGTGTCCCCACGGTCTATTCCGCATTGCTGGATGTGCCGATTGACGGGGCCGATCTGTCCTCGATCAAATTCGCCGCCTGCGGTGCCGCGCCAATGCCCGTTGAGCTGTTCAACCGCTTCGTCAGCACCACCGGCATTCCCATTGTCGAAGGGTATGGCATGACCGAAGGCGCGGTGGCCTCGTCTCTGAACCCCCGCGACCCCGATGGTGGCACCCGGATCGGGTCCATCGGCCTGCGCCTGCCCTATCAAAAGATGCGCTGCGCCGTGCTGAACGCCAATGACGAATTTGATCGCTGGGCTGATACGAACGAGGTCGGCGTGATCATGATCTCGGGGCGCAACGTGTTCGAAGGCTACATGATCGACAGTCAGAACCGGGGCATCTTTTTTGAAATCGACGGTGAACGCTGGTTCAACTCGGGTGATCTGGCGCGG
>NZ_JBQFXN010000119.1:0-731 GCF_056540885.1 Ruegeria sp. AL12
GCCAGTGACCAGCCGATCCGCTCAACCGCTTCGGGCGTGACATTTGCTGTTTTCGAGATTGCGTAGGTGATCCGCCGCGCCACCGGACCCGGCATGTGGCCCAGCATCTGCGCCGCCTGTGCCGTATCCATTTTTGAAAGCATCACAGCGGCCACTTCAGTGCTTTCCGCCTGTGCCATGGCCGCAAGGTCCTGGGCTGGTATGTCGCGCAACCTTTGCCAGGGATCACCGATCTGACGAACTCCGGCAACTTTGCGCAAACGCGCGGCTGTCGCGGGTGTGATTTTTCCACTGACGGCATCCAAGGCCCCGGCAAGACCATGTGGAAAGGCCAGACCGACATTGTCCAGGGCTTCGCTGAATTCCTGCGCCACAGCACCCAGAGTCGCCCGGTCTACAAGGCCCATTTCCCCCAATTGATGTGTCAGTTTCTCTTGCAGGTCATCGGGAAGCTCCTCCAGCGGAAGATCGGCGCCGTCGTTCAACAACAGGCGCACGACAACAGCCGCCTTTTGACGGCTGGTCAAAGATCGGGGAACAAGGCGCGGGCTGTCGCCACCTCCTGCGGAAAATGGGGCCGAAGCCCCTTGAACCGTTTGAATTAATGCGTTGGTGTTCTGCATCTGCCTGTGGAGCTAAAGTTTTCAAACCACAGGCAGATTAGAGAGAGTTGGGTTAAATAACCCTGAACCTTAATAGCTGTATGTCAGGCCCGTTCGGATCGCTTCGCG
>NZ_JBQFXN010000120.1:0-729 GCF_056540885.1 Ruegeria sp. AL12
AGTATTTCAGCCTCGGGCTGGAACGTGGCGCGCTGGAACCATCCGGGCGAAACGTGGTCTGCGGCGCAATCATCGAACAGGACGGGCACGTCTTGCTGGAGAGAACAGAAGCCGGTTTCCGTCCGCCGCAAGTCACGCTGTCAGATCGGCAAGATTTGCGAAACAGCCTTGTGCAAGACCTGACGGCTAAAGGTGTCGATGCACGCCTTGGGGTTGCGTATTCCGTCTATGACGATGCCAACACGCATCATGTTTACATTCTTGCGTCTGCGCCGTCCCTGCCCCGGCATGGCACGCTTCAGGAGATCGCAATCAAAGAACTGGCGACCCTGCCATACGCGTCAGCACCCATCGCCACAATGATGGCTCGTTTTGCGCTGGAAAGCCGAACCCGCAATTTCTCGCTTTATCTGGGTGACGCCCAGCGGGGCGATGTGCACAGCCTGTCGGAAAGGACCTGAAGAATGGAGTTTTCCCTTTTTGCCCATATGGAACGGCTGGGCCCCGAAGAGTCGCATGAGAAGTTGTATGAAGAGTTCATCGAGCTGTGCAAGATGGCTGATCAGGCAGGGATGCGTGCGGTCTGGACCGGTGAACACCACGGGATGGATTTCACCATCGCACCCAACCCGCTGATGTCGCTGGTGGACATCGCGCATCATACCAAAAACGTGCGCCTTGGCACCGGCACTGTGATCGCACCGTTCTGGCATCCGATCAAACTGGCGG
>NZ_JBQFXN010000121.1:0-729 GCF_056540885.1 Ruegeria sp. AL12
CTTTTGCGGCACCGCGTCCCTCTCCACCGGCACGGTCCAATACGAACATCGCGTCGGATTTCCTGTCCCTGCATTTCGAACTCGAAAGCGGGGCCGCCCTGCCCGTTTTCACCCGGTTCGAAACGCCGATCACCGTTCGCCTGACCGGATCGCCGACACAAAGTATGCAGCAGGATTTGACCCGGCTGCTGAACCGCCTGAAGCGCGAGGCGGGTATCAACATCCGACAAATCAACGACGGGCAGACCAATATCACGATCGAAGCGGTCAGCCAGAAGGACATTCTGCAAATTCTGCCAAACGCGGCCTGTTTCGTGGTGCCAAACGCGTCCAGCCTGGCTGAGTATCAGCGCGACCGCCGCAAACCCAAAAGCAGTTGGGTTGAGCTGCGCCAGCGCGAAAGATTGGGGATTTTTATCCCCTACGACGTCAGCCCGCAGGAAATGCGCGATTGTCTGCACGAAGAACTGGCACAGGCCCTCGGTCCTCTGAACGACCTCTATCATCTGCCGGATTCGGTGTTCAACGACGACAATATTCATACGGTCTTGACCGGGTTCGACATGCTGATCCTGCGCGCGGCTTATGCGCCCGAACTGCACACCGGCATGACCCGCGATCAGGTCGCTGCCGTTATCCCCGGAATTCTCAGCCGTCTGAATCCACGCGGCGACCGACTAGCAGCGCAACCCCCCACAAATAACCCTCGAGAGTGGATCAACGCGATCC
>NZ_JBQFXN010000122.1:0-728 GCF_056540885.1 Ruegeria sp. AL12
AATCACGCATTGGAACCCGCCCATCTGGGGCAGGCGCTGGCCTCGGCAAACACCGGTGATCTGCTGATCTTGCAGAATGAAACCAATGCCCAGGTCGAAGCGGCGCAGCTGGGGCGCAAGCTTGGCCTGACCGTCTGTTATGCCGCGGCCCCGTTTCAGGCTCAGGCCGTTCAGGGCGTTCTGCCTTATCTGGATTTCCTGATCCTGAATGAGGTGGAGGCTGAACAGCTGCGCCAGGAAACCGGTCTGAGCATCGCCGATCTGCCCGTTCGGCATGTCATCGTTACCCTCGGCTCAAAAGGTGCGAGGTACTTGCAGCAGGGCAACGATCCGGTCGAGTTTCCCGCGCATAAGGTGCGGGCGGTGGATACCACAGGGGCAGGCGACACCTTCACCGGCTACGTGCTGGCAGGCATGGATCGCGGAATGCCAATGGAACAGGCCATATTGCAGGCAAACCGCGCCGCAGCCCTGATGGTCATGCGGCACGGAACGGCGGATGTCATTCCCGATCTGAAAGAAGTACGTGACGCATCCTTTGACTAGGAGCCTGCAAATGGCGCATCCCCACCCCAAAGCTGCTTGACGCGCGCGTCACGACCACAGGCTTTGCGATACGCCTTGTAGGCGTTGTGCTGGCGCTTTGGTCCAAAACGGGTAAGGACCAGTTTGTTGCCTTTGTAATAATCCTGATGATACGCCTCGGCGGGGTAAAAGGGTCCTGCGCT
>NZ_JBQFXN010000123.1:0-717 GCF_056540885.1 Ruegeria sp. AL12
GCGGGCGATTGCAGGGCTGGATCTGCAGACCAAGGGTACGATTATGCAGGATGGCAAGGACGTCTCCAACCTGCCTCCGTCCGAGCGCGATTTCGGGATTGTGTTCCAGTCCTATGCGCTGTTCCCGAACCTGACGATCGAAAAGAACATCGCATTTGGCCTTGAAAACACGGGCCGCAGCAAGTCGGATATCGCGGTTCGGGTGAGCGAGCTGCTGAACCTTGTTGGTCTGCCGGATCAGGGCAGGAAATACCCGGCGCAATTGTCCGGTGGCCAGCAGCAGAGGATTGCGCTGGCCCGCGCCATTGCAACCAATCCCGGTCTGCTGCTGCTGGACGAACCCCTGTCGGCGCTGGACGCCAAGGTGCGCGTTCACCTGCGGCATGAGATCAAGGAATTGCAGCGCAAGCTGGGTGTGACCACCGTGATGGTGACGCACGATCAGGAAGAAGCGCTGGCCATGGCCGACCGCATCGTGGTGATGAACCACGGGGTGATTGAACAAGTCGGATCGCCCACGGAGATCTACCGCGAACCGGCCAACCTGTTCGTGGCCGACTTTATCGGTGAAATGAACCAGATCCGATCTCAGGTCACCAAAGGCGGGCGGTTGAGCGTCGGGGAAAAGACCTTTGCCTGCCTCAGCCACACGTTCAATGATGGCACTCCGGTCATCGCAGCCATTCGTCCCGAAGACATCATCCCTCATGAAGCTGG
>NZ_JBQFXN010000124.1:0-716 GCF_056540885.1 Ruegeria sp. AL12
CTCAGACGCGCAGACGGGCACAGGTCAGGATCAACTTGCGCAAAGAATTCGAAGCGGCGCTGGACAGCGGTGAGATCCGTCCATGGTTTCAACCCCAGATCTCAACCGATACCGGGCGTATCAGCGGGTTTGAAGCTCTGGCCCGCTGGGAACATCCGAAAAAAGGGGTTCTTGCCCCCAATGTGTTCCTGCCCTTTGCCGAACAGGCCGAACTGATGGACCGGTTGGGTCAGGCCATGCGGCATCATTCCTTTTCCGCAATGCGCGACTGGGATCGGTCCATGCTGTCGGTGCCGCGCATCGGGATCAACTTTTCATCTGACGAACTGCGCAATCCGGGCCTGATCGACCGTCTGAAATGGGAACTGGATCAATTCGATCTGACCCCTGACAGGTTGGCGGTCGAGGTGTTGGAGACCGTGTTCTCCAGACGGCCCGACGATGTCATAACCCGCAACGTCACCGGGCTTGCCGCAATGGGGTGCTGTATTGATCTGGACGATTTCGGGACAGGACATGCCTCGATCGGTTCTATCAAACGGTTCAACGTATCGCGCATCAAGATCGACAGGTCATTTGTTGCCAAAGCGGATCTGGACCCAAGCCAGCAACAGCTTGCCAGCGCCATTCTGATGATGGCGGAACGTTTGCATCTGGAAACTTTGGCCGAAGGTGTCGAAACACCGGGTGAACACGCTCTGATGGCCCAACTGGGT
>NZ_JBQFXN010000125.1:0-708 GCF_056540885.1 Ruegeria sp. AL12
CGGCGTGCTTTTCTCCCAGATATCCATTCGCCATGGTGGCCAGTTGATCGTTGCTTCCCATCATCGCCCCGGACAGGCGCACCAGTGACTCGACCTGCTGTTCCAGCGGGTGACTGTCGAACATGGCGATCAGGTCGTCGATACGTTCCAGCGAGTGTTGCGGAATGCCGTTTTCTGCGGCCAGATCGTTCAGGCGGGCGTCCATGCCGTAGGTCCCGTTCGGATCTTCCATCATGCAGGGCGGGATGCTCAGCATCATGCTCAAGAACCACGGTCGCATTTTGGCCGCCATCCAGCCGGGAATGCCGCGCTGGTTCAACGCGGTCGAGAATGCGGCCCAGTCTTCATCTCCCATCAGGTCGATCAGGGTCGGCCCGGATGTGATCATTACAGCGCTGAGATTATTGGCCAGGTTTTTTTCGAATGCATCCATGTCAGTCTGGGTGACTTCGAAATAGAACGCGTCAGCCTGGCTCAGGTCCGGAGACAGGCGTTCAACCACCTTTTCCATACGTTCGTCATACGTGTGCAGGGTGCCAATGATGTGCAGAACCGTGTCATCCTTGCGCGCAATCCAGTGGTTGCCTTCCGGAAAGGGGATGTCCGCCACGGCGCGTTGCAACTCGGCCCGCGCGTCATCTGACAGCAGTGGGCGCAGGTCCTGCCCATCGCACGCAGCCTTAGCCGTGATCGGGGCCAGTAGAAAAG
>NZ_JBQFXN010000126.1:0-706 GCF_056540885.1 Ruegeria sp. AL12
GAGATCAGAGCGCAGTACAGGTAGTACAGCGCTGTGGGTCGGTCTTGGGGATCCGGCATGTATCAGCCGCCTGTATGGCTCATATGGCGGGTCATCCGGCCATCGACGGACTGGCGGGATTAGTCGAAGTCGTGACCTTTTGGTTTCAGGTTGATCGCCGCGCGGATGGCATCTTCAAGCGGCTGTTCTGTATCGGGGTGATCCCGCAATGCGCCGCGCAGATCAGCCATGTCCTCCTGCCCAAGACACATATAAAGCTCGCCAGTACAGGTCAGGCGCACGCGGTTGCAGCTTTCGCAGAAATTGTGGGACAGGGGCGTGATGAAGCCGATCTTCTGACCGGTTTCTTCCAGCCTGATATAGCGGGCCGGGCCGCCAGTGCGTTCGGCCAGATCCGTGATTGTGTAATGGTTTTCGTACTCTTTGCGCACGTCCTTGAGCGACCAGTACTGGTCCAGGCGATCCTCGTTGCCGATATCGCCCATCGGCATGACCTCGATCCAGGTCAGGTCCATGTCGCGCTCGGCGCACCATTCAGTGATCTTGGGCAGTTCGGGTTCGTTGAAACCCTTGAGCGCAACAGCGTTGATCTTGATCCGCAGCCCTGCCTTCTGCGCCGCGTCGATGCCGTTCAGTACCTGTTTGAGGCGGCCCCAGCGTGTGACCTTGGCAAATTTGTCGTCATCCAGAGTATCCAGGGATACAT
>NZ_JBQFXN010000127.1:0-701 GCF_056540885.1 Ruegeria sp. AL12
CATTGATAGGGTTGACACTCCTGTTTCTGTGCGTGTTTTCGCGCGTAACAACGATCTGATCACCGAGGCCAATATCTATTACGCTTTGACTGCGATCCTGCAGGCTGATCTGGATCTGAGCTATACCCAGATACACGCCCCCTTTACCGGCCGCATTGGCCGCGTCGCTATCAGTGTCGGCGACGTCGTTGGCCCCACAAACCCGCCATTGGTTAATATCGTCAGCGAGGCGCCGATTTACGTCAATTTCTCGCTGAACGAAAAACAGTTCACCTCGGTTTTGGAAACGGTTGGCGAAAATGCAGCCACTCTGGCCGAAAGCAACAAAAGTCCGGTCGTCAAGTTGATCCTGCCCAACGGATCAGAGTTGGACGAGACCGGCCAGATCGTGTTCGTTGACAACCGCATCGACCCACTCACCGGCGCAATCACGATGCGCGCCGAATTTCAAAATGATAAACGTCTGATCGTGGATGGGGCTTTCTTGTCCGTACAGATTGAAGCACTCGAACCCACCCTGGAAGTTCTGGTTCCGCAAGCTGCACTGCAACGCGACCAGCGTGGTGACTTTGTTCTGGTGGTGAATGACCAGCAAATGGTTGAACAACGCTACATCACCACAGGCACGACCGAAGGGACAGCGATCATTGTAAAGGATGGTCTGCGTGAAGGTGAAAGCGTGATCGTTGAGGGCCTGCAGC
>NZ_JBQFXN010000128.1:0-700 GCF_056540885.1 Ruegeria sp. AL12
GTCACAAGCGCCACGCCGGTGTCAAAAAAGTCCTTACCGGGTGTGTTCTCGGGTTTCGTCCCTTCGTCCGCCCATTTCTTGACAGCCTCAACGCCCAGCGATGCCATCAGCAGCGGGTATTGCTGTGATGTTGCACCGATGACGCCGTCCGCCACGTTCTGCACGCCAGGGCAGCCGCCATCGACGGAAACGATCAACACGTCATTTTCGCGCCCGATAGCCTTAAGCGCTTCATAAGCGCCCGCTGCCGCCGGTTCGTTGATGGTGTGCACCACGTTGATCGTCGGGTCTTTGGCCAGCAGGTTCTCCATGGCGCGACGACCGCCTTCTTCGTTGCCAGCGGTGACATCGCTACCAACAAGACGCGGGTCGTTTTCATCGCCAATCACGTTCGGATCGGCCAGATCAACACCGAACCCCTGCAGGAACCCCTGATTGCGAAGCACATCCACAGTGGGCTGGCTGACCGCAAGGTCCAACGTGGCGATTTTGGCGTCGTTTGCCGCATCTCCCAGAGTGGCTTTTGCCCATTGTCCGATCAGAAGCCCCGCAAGGAAATTGTCGGTGGCAAAGGTCGCGTCGGCCGAGTCGATAGGCTCAAGCGGGGTGTCCAGCGCAATCACCAGCAGCCCGGCATCGCGGGCCTGCTGCACCGCCGGAACGATGGACGACGTATCTGACGCGGTCAGCAGGATACCCT
>NZ_JBQFXN010000129.1:0-692 GCF_056540885.1 Ruegeria sp. AL12
CCCCTGTTTTTGAATTTCGACCGAATGCGGATACGGAATCGAAACACCTTTGGCGTCAAACGCCTCTTTAACCGCCTTCGTAAGCTCGAACTTGACGTCCCAGTAATCGGCTGCCGCACACCATAGCCGCGCAGTCAGATCGACTGAGCTGTCGCCCAGATTCGTGACCCGCACCCAGGGTTCAGGATCGCTGTGAATGCGCTGGTCGGCCTTGGCCACATCCAGAATGATCTGCATGGCGGTATCTGCGCTGTCCCCGTAATCAATTCCAAACACCAGATCGACACGACGTGTGTCGTGGGCTGAATAATTGGTTATGATCGACCCCCATGCCTGACCGTTTGGAACAATGATCTGCACGTTGTCGGGAGTCACAAGCTCGGTCGTGAACAGGCTCAGATCCATAACGGTTCCTGCCGTGCCACCGATATCCACATACTGTCCAAGCTTGTAGGGTCGGAAAACCACCAACATCACACCGGCCGCAAGATCACTCAGTGTACCCTGAAGTGCCAACCCAACAGCCAGTGACGCAGCGCCCAGAATGGCGACGATACTGGTGGCTTCTATCCCGAAGATCCCCAGAACTGCGACCAGAACTATGGCCAGAATTGCCCACTTGATCACACTGGCGGCAAAATTTCCGAGTGTCGGGTCGATCTGCGGCGTTCTGTTGATCCGGCGGCGTACAA
>NZ_JBQFXN010000130.1:0-689 GCF_056540885.1 Ruegeria sp. AL12
ATGTTCAGCCCCCAACCCTCCCGTGCCTCAGACAGGGGCAGGCTGTGGCCTACACGCAGGCGGGAAACATTGGCTTTTGCTGCGGTTTCAGCGGCACGTTCGGCGGTATCGGTGGTGATCATGATAACCTCGACACCCAGCGCCGCGAAATCGTCCAGCGCCGCCTCGGCCTCGGTCATCTGCCTGATGCAGATCGGGCAATGCAATCCGCGATATTGAATCACCAGCGTTCCGTTTTCGCCCTTGTTGGTCTCGAGGTCGAAACTGCCATGGGCGACAGTTTCAATTTTCAGCGCAGGAACCAGATTTCCGGGTGTCAGCATGTGTTTTCCTTGTGTTTTGACAGGTCTGTCTCATTGACCCGATGCTGCGCAGACGCTAGGGCCTGTGCAACAAAACGCAAGGAGACCCTTCATGCCCAACCCCTCGCTCCTCATCCTGCCCGGAGACGGAATTGGCCCAGAAGTTATGGCCGAAGTGCGCAGAATCATCGATTGGTTCGGTGCCAATCGTGGTCTTCAATTTGACGTGAGCGAGGACCTGGTGGGTGGTGCCGCCTATGACGCCCACGGCAAGCCTCTGTCCGATGAGACCATGGCAAAGGCGCAAGAGGTTGACGCGGTTCTGCTGGGCGCCGTCGGCGGTCCGAAATACGACGATCTGGATTTCAGCCTGAAACCCGAACGTGG
>NZ_JBQFXN010000131.1:0-685 GCF_056540885.1 Ruegeria sp. AL12
GCACGAATGGTCTTGCAACCGCTATTGGGCGCGGCCCGCGATGCACGAGAAAGGCGGCCCGGTTCCGCATTATGTCACCCTTGTCGGAGACGGGCGCGAGGTCGAAATCGGGGCGTTTCTGTCCGAAGATGAGCGGATCACGCTTTATGACGAGCTGGTCCTAAGACTGCGCGAGCCGGTCGCGCAGTAATGTTTTCCGAGGCCCAGTGCCTCAGCAATCTCCGTTTGAGGCTGCGCACAGGTGATCCTTGACCATAGGACCGACCTTGCCGAAATCCATCTGGCCGGTATAGCGCGTTTTCAACTCGCCCATCACCTTGCCCATATCGCGGATCGAACCCGCGCCGGTTGCCGTGATGGCGGTTTGAATGGCCTTGCTGACCTCATCGTCATCCAGCTGTTTGGGCAGAAATTCCTCGATCACCTCGACTTCGCGAATCTCGCGTTCGGCCAGATCCAGGCGACCGCCCTCTTCGTAGGCGCGGGCGCTTTCCTTGCGCTGCTTGGTCATTTTACCAAGGATTTCAAGAACCTCTGCGACGCTGCATCCCTTTGCTTCTTCATTTTCGGACGCACGTGCCGCGATGTCGCGGTCTTTGATGGCGGCGTTGATCAACCGCAGCGTCGACAGACGCTCGGCTGCTTTGTCTTTCATTGCTTGCTTCAGGGCGGCATTCACCCGTGA
>NZ_JBQFXN010000132.1:0-680 GCF_056540885.1 Ruegeria sp. AL12
CATCGCGGTTTGCTGGGAACACAGGGTGAACCGACCATTGGCGGTGTCGTCGCGGCCAATATTTCGGGCCCGCGACGGACTCAGGCCGGGGCCTGCCGGGATTTTCTGCTTGGGGTACGCTATGTCGATGGGTGCGGGCAGGTGATCAAGAACGGTGGCCGCGTGATGAAGAACGTCACCGGGTACGATCTGGTCAAATTGATGGGTGGGTCCTGGGGTACTTTAGGAGTTTTGACCGAAGTTTCGCTGAAGGTGCTTCCAAAACCAGAACGGGTGGCAACATTATCTGTTGGGGTCCGGGATGCTGGTACTGCGGTTCGGGTTCTGTCCGCCGCGCTGAGATCTCCGTTCGAGGTAACGGGGGCTGCGTATGATCCTGACGCCGGGAAAGCCCTGCTTAGGCTCGAAGGTTTCACGGACGCGGTTGCATATCGCACAGGCAGATTGACGGCTGAACTGTCCCGGTTTGGTGAGATTTCAGAAGAAGCAGGTGCAGACACGCTTTGGGCTGGTATCCGCGATGCTCATCCGTTTCAGAGGCAGGACGGGGATGTCTGGCGGCTTTCCGTAAAACCCGGAGATGCGGCCGAAGTTTCTGCGCGTGCTGAAGCGGATCAGATACTGTTTGACTGGGGCGGCGGACTTGTCTGGCTGCGCGTCCCTAAGGGCACGGATCTGCG
>NZ_JBQFXN010000133.1:0-678 GCF_056540885.1 Ruegeria sp. AL12
CGTGGTTTTGGTCCAATCGACCTCGGCGCTGCGCGCAGGTCTCCGCATTACTCGGCATTCTGTCAGGCAGACGCCACACTCGCCGTCAAGAGTCAGCCCTTCTGTTGTGTGAACCTCAATTTTCCAGAAAAGCGCGATTACTTGCTCATGAAGTCGAGTTAGTCGCAAAAGCCCTTAAAATCAGTACACTTCGGTATTACTGCGAAACAATCCAAGAAGATGAGACCACTTCATCTGGCAGACTGCATGGAGAGTAAGCTATGAACGCCCCTACGTTTAACCAAGATGGCAAAAAAGTATTCTTCGATATCTCAGGACTAATCGACTATATCAAAAAAGTTGATCGCTACTCGGGCATTCAGCGTGTTGTTGTTGAGTTGATCTCAGAGTTTTCTAAACTAAGCGATCCAAAGCTTGTTTACCTTTGTTGGTGCGATGCAAACTCCGGTGTTCAGCGCTGTTTGCTTCTGGAGGAAATGGGTCGAGAAACCCTTACGTCGCCAGCTAAGCTGCGGCAGATTTTCTATCCTTGGAAATCCGCGCGCTCAAATCTTCCAATGTTGGACGGGTACCGGAACCGCCCTGCAAAGTATTTCTTCCACCGCACCAAATTGGATGTGATGAGCTTTCTCAGAAGAGAGTCCGTATTTCGAAAAAAGGACATGTCATCAGAGATGT
>NZ_JBQFXN010000134.1:0-677 GCF_056540885.1 Ruegeria sp. AL12
CCGGCAGCCAAGGAACATACACTGGAGGAAATATGTCCCTTTTGCAGACCATTACCCGTAGAGCCGCCTTGCTGTCTGTCGCCGCTGTCGCACTAACTGCCGGGACAGCGTTTGCAGGCGATGTCAAAATTGGCTTTCTGCTGAAAACCATGCAGGAAGAGCGCTACAAGCGCGACCGCGCCGCGTTTACTGCGAAAGCTGAGGAACTGGGCGCCGAAGTTATCTTTGATTCAGCGAACAATGACGAGCTGACCCAGCTGGCTAAGTTTGAAAACATGCTCGCCAAGGGAGCAGATGTCATCGTGTTGCAGCCGGTGAATACCGGTACTGCTGGTAGCATGGTCAGCATGGCAAACAGCGAAGGTGTGCGCGTTGTCGGGTATGACTCGATGCTTGTGGACGGGCCGCTGGATGCGATGGTGATGCAAGACAGCTGGGCCGTGGGTCGCCTGCAAGGCGAAGCCATGGTCGAATGGTTGCAGGAGAAGAACGGAGAGGTGTCCGGCAAGATCGCCCTGATTCAAGGTCAACCCGGCGACTCTAACGCGATTGCCATGAGCAGCGGTGTGTTGGAGATTGTCGAAGCGAACCCGGGGCTTGAGCTGGTAACAAATCAGGCCCATGAAGGGTGGTCCTCTGAGAAGGCCATGGCGACTGCGGAAAATACGCTGACCTCA
>NZ_JBQFXN010000135.1:0-675 GCF_056540885.1 Ruegeria sp. AL12
CGACCTACAGCACCGTTCTGGAACGTCAGGTGAACTGAAGCGTCTCTGGCCCGGTTGGGCTGTAGGGGGTACTGGCTGTAGTTAATCTGCAGCGCTTAGTAGGTAATCCCGGTCGGGTCGGAGCGCTTCTCAAATTGGTCTCCACAGGGAGGAGACGGGTCGGGCGGTGGCTGGATCGCTCGCGATAAGGGCAGGATGGTCCGATGTCGGAATGTGTTCCCGGCATCGGTTTCCTAACCCGTGCGGACCTTCAGCGCAGCCTCGTGTGGCGAAACGAAGCCGCTGTCCGACCCAACTTGTTGAAAATCCTGAAAATGGTGCGGCTGCGCGTTCGCCAGATTTTTGGTTGCCCCGGCAATCGCGTCACCGAGTATAGAGAATGCGCTGCCGTATCACCGGCTTCAGGTCACAAGCCGCGGTCGTTAAATAGCCTGCTGTACGTCACTTGCAGTGTTGCTGATCGCGTCGCCAGCTTTGCCGATGTCTTTCCCGACACCTTTTGCCGTTTCACACGCTGTCAAAGTCAATAGGGCGGCCCCAATCAGTAGAGTGCGGATCATCGTTTGCTCCATAGGTTTTGTTCTCTGAGCGTCGTAGCAGTTTTTCCCATATGTAACCAGCGGTTTGGGCGGTTTCAGTTTCGGTAAAGATAGGGGCCGCTGACCCCGGTTACCA
>NZ_JBQFXN010000136.1:0-673 GCF_056540885.1 Ruegeria sp. AL12
AACTCATTTCGCTTTCGATAACGGGAACATTGAGCACATTAAAAAGTCGGGTCAGAAAAGGATAGGTTGCGTAGTTGAAGACGATGAAACCGGTATCCACCGGTTGATCGCCGTTCTTCCCGGCCATGACAGTGCGGGCATGGCCACCTAAACGCGGTTCCGCCTCATAGAGGGTCACGTCGTGGTTTTCTGAAAGGTAGTAGGCGGCTGAAAGGCCTGAAATACCTGCACCAATAACTGCGATTTTCTTCCGTACACCCTGGGTTTCGTCGAACATTCCAGCCTCGTTATGTGGTTCTTAGAATGAAATACGCGGGGTAGGTGCAGCTGGATCAATCCGGTTGGAAGTTTTGTCAGAAGCGCGATCGCATTTGATCCAATTGCGTCACGGGCCCGTAGAATATGAAACATGACTGAATCGGCCCGCGCATGAGCAGCTTTGACGGAAAAACCTATTGGATCATTGGTGCCAGCGAAGGTCTGGGGCGGGCTTTGGCCCAAGCTCTCAGCCGTCAGGGCGCGCATCTGATCTTATCCGCGCGCAATGCCGACCGTCTGGCCGAGATGTGTGAGACTTTGCCCAACGCTCGCGCAATCCCTATGGATGTGACCGATCTGGATTCGGTTCGCGCCGCAGTGGCCGGGGCGGGCGCGGTGGATGGTCTGGTTTATA
>NZ_JBQFXN010000137.1:0-670 GCF_056540885.1 Ruegeria sp. AL12
GGAAGAGGGCGCGACCCTGCTGATCGGGGGCGGAACGCCCGAAATCTCGGGCGGGCAATATATCGACCCGGTGGTATTCACTGATGTGACCAACGACATGGCCATAGCGCGCGAAGAGATTTTCGGCCCGGTTCTGGTTGTGATCCCGTTTGATACGATTGACGAAGCGATCTCGATTGCCAACGATACTGAATACGGTCTGGCGGCAAGTGTTTGGACCAAGAATATCGACAAGGCGCTGACCATCTCTCGCCGCGTTCAGGCCGGACGGTTCTGGGTCAACACAACTTTGGCTGGGGGGCCTGAACTGCCGATTGGCGGGTTCAAAGCATCTGGTTGGGGCCGCGAGGCCGGGATGCACGGCGTCGAGGAATACACGCAGATCAAGTCGATCCATGTCGAGATCGGCAAGCGGTCGCATTGGGTAGAGTAATGGCAAACGGATTTGACTATATCATCGTTGGTGGCGGATCAGCGGGCTGTGTTTTGGCCAATCGCCTGACCGAAGACGGCGCCGTCAGGGTGTTACTGCTTGAGGCGGGCGGAAAAGACAATCACCCGTTGATCCACATGCCTGTGGGCTTTGCCAAGATGACGGACGGGCCGCATACGTGGGGTTTTAACACCGTCCCGCAAGTCAACGCCAATAACCGCGAGATCCCCTATGCTC
>NZ_JBQFXN010000138.1:0-668 GCF_056540885.1 Ruegeria sp. AL12
TGCAAAAGACCTTTCAGGACCCCGCGCAGCCGGACGAGATGCTGTTCATTATCATCCATCAGGTTAGCGAACTGTGGCTGAAACTGATGCATCACCAACTGGTCGAGGTGCGCCGTTTTTTGCAACAGGATGAATTTGGCCCAGCGATGAAAAACCTCGATCGCATCAAGGCCATTCAGCGGCAGCTGATTGCGGCCTGGGAAACCCTTCTGACCATGACGCCTGCCGACTATTTAACGTTTCGGCAGGCACTGGGCAGCTCGTCAGGGTTTCAGAGCTACGGGTATCGGCAGATTGAGTTCATTCTTGGCAACAAGGATGCGTCAACACTGAAGGTCCATGCGCATGACCCAGAGGTGATGGAGATGCTGAATGCCGCTCTGACCAAACCGTCGCTTTATGACGAAGTGTTGCACATGCTGGCCCGTCAAGGGTTCGACGTGCCCAAGGATCTGATCGAACGCGATTACGCCCAACCCTATTGCGGCGATTCGCGCGTGGTACAAATCTGGGTCGAGGTATTCCGCAACACTGAAAAATACTGGGATCTTTATGCTTTGGCCGAAAAACTGATGGATGTGGAAAGCCTGTTTCAACGCTGGCGCTTTGATCATGCCACCGCAGTTGAGCGCGTGATCGGGATGCAACCCGGCACTGGTGGCTCAAGC
>NZ_JBQFXN010000139.1:0-665 GCF_056540885.1 Ruegeria sp. AL12
CAGCCGAGCAGTTCGGGTTGGTCCCCACATATCTGTTGGCGGCACCGCACCTGTCGATGCTGAAGGCAAGACCGTAGGGGTCGGAGATGTATTTGCCCAAACAACCCAGTGCTTTGAAATCATCAAGGCGGCTCTCGAACAGGCAGGTTCCGGAATTCAAGACATTGTTCGGACGCGAGTCATACTGACAGATATCGACAATTGGAAAGAAGCCATCGAGGCAAGGAAGAAGTATTGCGTCGATGCACGACCCGTCGACACAATTATGGCGATCAATCGGTTTGTGAACCCTGAATGGTTGGTCGAGATCGAAGTCGATGCAATCATAGCCGACGACGCATAGCTGAGAAGGCCACTACGCGGTTACGTAGCTGTCACTTACAGCTCGCAACTGCCTTGGATGTGATCTCGTTGCCTTATTTGGCCGATTGTCACCAAGTGTCGTCAGAACCTTCCTGGATACAGACTCATCATGTTCTGCACGTCCAGTTCACTCGAAAACGCAGCGGGATTACTCCAGATCACGTCATTAATATAGTCGCGTTCCGCGTGAAGATCGTTGGCTGTAGGCTGCGGCTTACGGGTTTCGGGGCAGGCTCTTTTGGTCAACCCGAACAGTCCACCAAATACGGTGCAGATGCTGGGTGACATTGTATGGGAAGCCA
>NZ_JBQFXN010000140.1:0-656 GCF_056540885.1 Ruegeria sp. AL12
GCCCGCGCGGCCAAGCCCGACTGGATGAGCCCCCGCATGGCGTGGCGCGCGATTCAGGCGGCGCTGCCGAAAGAGGCGATCATCAGCTCGGATATCGGCAACAACTGCGCCATCGGCAACGCCTATCCGTCCTTCGAGGCGGGCCGCAAATACCTGGCGCCGGGCCTGTTCGGGCCCTGTGGCTATGGCCTGCCGGCCATCGTCGGCGCCAAGATCGGCTGCCCGGACGTGCCGGTCGTGGGCTTTGCCGGTGACGGCGCCTTCGGCATCGCGGTGAACGAACTGACTGCGATCGGCCGCGAGGAATGGCCCGCCGTGACCCAGATCGTCTTCCGCAACTACCAGTGGGGCGCGGAAAAGCGCAACTCGACCCTGTGGTTCGATGACAACTTCGTCGGCACCGAACTGGACACCAAAGTGTCTTACGCCGGTATCGCGCAGGCCTGTGGCCTGAAAGGCGTCGTGGCCCGCACCCAGGACGAGCTGACCGCAGCGCTGAACCAGGCGATCGAGGACCAGAAGAACGGCATCACCACGCTGATCGAGGCCCTGATCAACCAGGAGCTCGGCGAACCCTTCCGCCGCGACGCAATGAAAAAACCCGTCGCCGTCGCAGGAATCTCGGCCGAAGACATGAAAGTTCAGGAAGCGTGATC
>NZ_JBQFXN010000141.1:0-656 GCF_056540885.1 Ruegeria sp. AL12
TGACCGGCTCAAGCGGGCCGACATGGATGGCATCGTCGATATCCAGATGGCGCGTCTGCAAAAACGTCTGGCCGCCCGCAAGATCGAGCTGGCGCTGGACGATGGTGCCAAGCAATGGCTGGCCGATGAAGGCTATGACCCGGTCTTTGGTGCCCGTCCGCTGAAACGTGTGATCCAACGCGCGCTTCAGAACCCTCTGGCCGAAGCATTGCTGGCTGGTGAGATCAAGGATGGTGAGACCGTCCCGGTTACTTCGGGCTCAGACGGCCTTATTATTGGCGACCGGTTGGGAACGTCTGATCGGCCACGTCCTGATGATGCGGTCGTGCACTGAGCTTTAAGCCCTAAAAGACCTACCCATTCGGTAGGTCTTTTTCGTTTGCGAAAGCATGTGTTTTGTTGCTCAGATAAACGATCGTTTTCTTTCGCGCCTAAGCGCCAAAGCTGCCCACGCAATAAACCTACGGGCCTTTTCGGACAATTAGCCGTTTCGCACCACCTTGCGCCGCATCCACAAGTAAAGAAACCTGACCCAAAGTTTCCAGAAATGCAGAACCTTCGCGGAGTTTGCGGGTTCTCACGTCGAGAATGACGGCACCGTCGTCTTCGACCACGTCGCGAAAAATACCTGCGTAGGTCTGCGCGGGATAGTGGAA
>NZ_JBQFXN010000142.1:0-652 GCF_056540885.1 Ruegeria sp. AL12
AGCTGCAATTCGACGGCTTGGATTGGATCGGCCTATTTGGGAACAGTACTGGTTGTTCCTCAAAGGTGCTGCACAGGGTGACCTCGGCGACAGTTTCGTCTTCGGTGAGCCCGCGCTCAAACTGATCCTGCACCATATGCCTGCCACGATGGAACTGGCCTTCAGTGCACTCTTTCTTGCTATCGTGATCGGTATTCCATTGGGTCTTTATGCCGGGCTCTATCCCGACAGCCCGCTGTCCAAGGGCATTATGGCTGGCTCAATCCTTGGGTTTTCGCTGCCGACCTTCTGGGTCGGGCTTATGCTCATCATGCTGTTTGCCGTAGAACTTAGATGGCTCCCAGCGACAGGGCGCGGCGATATCGGCTCGTTTCTTGGGATTCACAGCAGCCTTTTTACGCTCGATGGGTTGAGCCACATCTTCCTGCCTGCTCTCAACCTAGCGCTTCTTAAGATTTCACTGGCAATCCGCCTTACCCGAGCGGGTGTCCGGGAAGCGATGGGACAGGATTACGTGAAGTATGCCCGGGCCAAAGGGCTTTCGACCCGACGCATCATTCTGGTGCATGTAATGAAAAACATCATGATCCCGGTAGTGACCGTCATGGGCCTCGAATTCGGTAGTTTGATCGGGTTCTCGGTGGTGACTGAA
>NZ_JBQFXN010000143.1:0-647 GCF_056540885.1 Ruegeria sp. AL12
CAGGGTGTTTTCCGCTTGCAGGGCGGGGCCTTTCCCGGTGCGCCGGGCGACATGACAGCCATGTGTGCCTTTGCGCCGTACAACCTGACCAACGTCAAGCAGATCGGCTATGACGTTATGTCCAACCGCCCAAAGCAGGCAGCGTATCGCGCGCCGGGTGCACCAATGGGTGCC
Source organism: Ruegeria sp. AL12 (assembly GCF_056540885.1). Lineage (NCBI taxonomy): Bacteria > Pseudomonadati > Pseudomonadota > Alphaproteobacteria > Rhodobacterales > Roseobacteraceae > Ruegeria > Ruegeria sp. AL12. The sequence goes on from NZ_JBQFXN010000143.1 coordinate 175, forward strand.
TTTGCGGTCGAGTCGGTGATCGATGAGTTGTGCAACAAGCTGGGACTCGACCCCGTTGAGGTACGTCTGAAGAACGCCGCGCATGAGGGCACGAAAGCCAGCTATGGACCTACCTACGAGCGCATCGGTCTTGTCGAAACGTTGGAAGCAGCCAAGGCGCATCCTCATTATTCGGCTCCGCTGAAGCCAGGGCAGGGGCGCGGTATTTCCTGTGGCTTCTGGTTTAACCATGGTGGCGAGACCAGCGTTTCGCTTGCCTTGTCCGAGGATGGCTCGGCTCAGGTGATGGTCGGAACGCCTGATATCGGTGGCTCGCGCGCGTCGATGGCCCTGATGGCGGCCGAGGTTCTGGGCATTCCGTATGAAAACATCCGGGTGACCATCGCCGATACGGCCACGCTGGGCTACAATGACGTAAGCCATGGCTCTCGCGTGACCTACGCGTCAGGGCTGGCGACGATCAAAGCTGCGAG
>NZ_JBQFXN010000144.1:0-645 GCF_056540885.1 Ruegeria sp. AL12
TCTTTGCGCGTGAATACCCCCCGGCGCGGTTTGCCACATTGGCCGCCGTGATGTTGGGCGCACGGTCCGTTGGAAATCTGGTGGCTTCTTATCCAACCGCGCTTGCCGTGGAATGGATGGGGTGGCGCGCAACGATGGTCGGGCTGGCCACAGTGTCCGCCGCAATCGCATTGGGCCTGTGGCTGACTGATCACGACCCGGCGAAGGTCGAAACAGAACACAAGGGATCCCTGCTGGATCTGCTGAAGGAGCCTGCCCTGTGGCTGATCCTGCCCTTGATGCTGGTTGCTTACGCCCCCTCTGCTGCGCTGCGAGGGCTTTGGGCCGGGCCTTACCTGAACGATGTCTTTGGCTTAAGTGCCACTCAGATCGGCACTGCAACGCTGATCATGGGTGCGGCTATGATTGCGGGCACTTTTGTCTACGGACCGCTGGACCGCGTTTTTGGTACCCGGAAATGGGTGGTTTTCGCTGGCAACGCACTGGGCGCAGCTGCGTTGGGCTTGCTCTGCTTGTGGATCGAGGATGCAACATGGCTGTCTGTCCTGCTGATGGCCGTAATCGGCTTTACCGGTGCCAGCTTTCCGGTCATCATGGCCCATGGTCGGGCCTTCGTGCCTCCGCATCTGGTGGGGCGTGGTGTGA
>NZ_JBQFXN010000145.1:0-645 GCF_056540885.1 Ruegeria sp. AL12
TGTGTCGATCTCTTGCGGAACGGGATCATGGGCTATCTGCGACATTTGCGATAACCCGTCCTTGTTCAGCGGATTGAGATTGCGAAATCGTGGATCATACCAGGCTGGAATCGCGGCTTGAATGTCTGAAGCAGTTGCGACGGCCAACGTGGGCTCCAATTGGGCCGGAATGAAAATCCTGGGCGGTGTTAAGGAAATCTCCGGCTTCTCCGTTGCCGCTTCAGGATTCGGGCCGGTTGTAAACTCGCTTTCCGGCATGACAGCGCTTTCCGTCTCCTCGGAAGGGGTTACATCGGAGTGATCCAAAATTACCGGATCGACGGACTCGCTATTAGGCTCGTCCAGGGGTTCGCTGACGTCGGCGGGGATTGAGAGAGGCTCAGGCTCAGGGGCCCCTGAAACCAACAGACCCTCTGGCGTAGGAGTGTCTATTGCGTCCGGCAGGCTGGTGGTTGCAGCCTCAGGCTGTTCTTCGGGGACCAGAAAGGTTTCAGAAAGCGCATTCAGAACGGCCAGGTCTTCTGCATCTGCGGGCGGCCACTCATCTAAAAGATTTGCAATGACCCATTGCAAGGCGGCCCCACACAAAAGGGCAAACAGTACTAACGCGACCCAAGTTTTCCGTTTTTTTCTGACGCGCGGTTT
>NZ_JBQFXN010000146.1:0-644 GCF_056540885.1 Ruegeria sp. AL12
CAACTCCGATGGCAATCTGATTGCCATGGGCCGCTCGATGGCGGTCCAGATCCTGGATGAAAAGGGCACCGAACGCTCCTCGCAGCGCGTTGCCTACGGCTCCAAGATTTTTGTGGATGACGGCGATACGGTCAAACGCGGTCAGCGCCTTGCGGAATGGGATCCTTACACCCGTCCGATGATGACCGAAGTCGAGGGCGTGGTCGAGTTCGAGGATGTTGTCGACGGTGTGTCGGTGACCGAATCCACCGATGAAGCCACCGGCATCACCAAGCGTCAGGTCATCGACTGGCGGTCGACCCCGCGGGGTTCCGACCTCAAGCCGGCGATTGTCATCAAGGGCAAGGACGGCGAAGTCCTCAAGCTCGGTCGCGGCGGCGAGGCCCGGTTCCAGCTTTCGGTCGATGCGATCCTCTCGGTCGAGCCCGGCGCCAAGGTCAGCCAGGGCGATGTGCTTGCCCGTGTGCCTCTGGAAAGCGCCAAGACCAAGGACATTACCGGCGGTCTGCCGCGTGTTGCGGAACTGTTCGAAGCGCGCCGTCCCAAGGATCATGCGGACATCGCAGAGATCGATGGCACGATCCGCTTCGGCCGCGATTACAAGAACAAGCGCCGGATTGTGATCGAACCCGCGGAAGATGGCG
>NZ_JBQFXN010000147.1:0-641 GCF_056540885.1 Ruegeria sp. AL12
CCGTCGGGATTTTCGGTGCGGCGTCCATTTCCAGCGACTGCTCGGTCGAAACCAGCTTGCGGCGTTCATCATCGCTCATGACGCCACCCTCAGCCGCTTTCTTCGCGGCGGCTTTCTGGACAATCGCATCCAGCTCAGACTGTTTGCACAGGCCCAGCGCAACCGGGTCGATTGGTTGCATATTGGTGATGTTCCAGTGCGTGCGCTCGCGGATCGACTGGATGGTGGGCTTGGTGGTGCCGACCAGTTTGGCGATCTGACCGTCGCTGAGTTCGGGGTGGAACTTCACCAGCCAAAGAATCGAGTTCGGACGGTCCTGACGCTTGGACAACGGGGTATAGCGCGGGCCACGGCGCTTTTCCTCACCCGCGGCTGCGGCGTTGAACTTGAGTTTCAGCTTGTGCAGCGGGTTGTTCTGCGCCGAGTCGATCTCATCCTGGGTGAGCTGGTTGTTGGCGATGGGGTCAAAGCCTTTGACACCGGCGGCCACGTCGCCATCGGCGATGCCCTGCACCTCAAGCTCGTGCATTCCTACGAAATCCGCGATCTGCTTGAAGCTGATCGTGGTGTTGTCCACCAGCCAAACGGCGGTTGCTTTGGCCATAAGCGGTATTGCCATCAGCCCGTCTCCTGTAAATACA
>NZ_JBQFXN010000148.1:0-641 GCF_056540885.1 Ruegeria sp. AL12
TTTCTGGCCAGCCAATCCCTGCCGGATTATGACCAGACGCACGAAGTCAACGGGTTGACCGCACCGGTTGAGATCGTGCGCGACACCGCCAATGTGCCGCACATTCTGGCCCAAAATGACCCGGATGTGTTTTTCGGTCTTGGATATGCCCACGCGCAGGATCGGTTGTGGCAGATGACGGTCATGCGCCGCACTGCACAGGGTCGCTTGTCCGAGATCTTTGGACCGCGCACCCTGCGCGTTGACAAGCTGCTGCGCCGGTTGGATCTGTACGGCCTTGCCCATCGCTCGGTTGAGGTACAGGACGACTATACTAAGGCCGCCCTTCGTGCTTATGCGGCCGGGGTCAACGCACGCCTGACCGAGATCAACGACGAGGCATTGGGGCGCGGCGCGCCTGAAATGTTCCTGTTCAATGCCCCCGTCTCACCCTGGCAACCGGGCGACAGTATTGCCGTGATCAAACTTATGGCACTGCAACTGTCCGGTCACCTGACAGACGAGGTTCTGCGCGCGCGTACGTCTTTGATGCTGAGCAATCCTGACAGACTGGCAGACATTCTGCCCGATGTTCCCGGCCCCGGCATTGCTGCGCTGCCTGAATACGCTTCGCTGTTTCCCAACCTTCCGCGCTATGCCGC
>NZ_JBQFXN010000149.1:0-636 GCF_056540885.1 Ruegeria sp. AL12
GGCGGCAAGGAGAAGCTGGGCAAGATCACAAAGCAAGGCGATCGTTACATTCGCAAACTTTTGGTCGTGAGCATGACATCGCGCGCCGTCATGGCGAAACGCTCACCCGAGAAGGTCGATCTCTGGACTGCCAAGATCATCGCTGACAAGCCGTTCCGGCTGGCAACAGTCGCCATGGCAAACAAGGCAGCGCGGGCCATCTGGGCGATGCTCACGAAGAAACAGGAATACCGGCAGCCGGCGTTCTAACCACACCGACTGCCCACGAGATGCAAGACGTTGAAGTGATGATGCGGAAGTAAGTCAACCAAGAGCAAGGACACTCCGGGAATGGCAGCGGCCCTCTTCCGAGGCCGATAAGCCGATTGGAACCTCGCTCGCGGAATTCATCAGGGCCAGCGGAACACCACCGCACGAACAGGCCGGACAGACGACAGTACTGACGAAATCGACCGCAGAAATCGCCAAAAAACTCTTGCAATGCAGGAGCCACCCACAGACATTGGCTATGGCTTGATGACGCTGCAGTGCGGCCCGCCGAAGGAGAATTTCGCTGCGGTTGAGAGTTACCCGGGAAGATGAGGTCATGCTCACGGAATTCATCCTGTCGTCGCCCTAAGGTTCACAGGAGACCCG
>NZ_JBQFXN010000150.1:0-628 GCF_056540885.1 Ruegeria sp. AL12
GCAACGCAGCTTCAAGAACTCGCTGATCATTGCCCCGATTGCCACAATCATCTCGGTCTCGCTTGGCACCTTGGCGGCCATTGGTCTCAGCCAGAGCCACGTCCCCGGCCGCCGTGCTATCATGGGTATCCTGATTTCGCCGATGATCGTTCCGCTGATCATCTCGGCCACTGGCATGTTCTTTTTCTACAGCGATATCGGTCGGTTCCTTGAAGGCACGCTGGGCATGAACAAGAACTTTGTGGGTTATCTGAAAGTCATCCTGGCGCACGCCGTTCTGGGTATCCCGTTCGTGATCATCACTGTGACCGCCACGCTTGTGAGCTTTGATCGTTCACTGACGCGTGCGGCTGCCAACATGGGGGCAGGGCCGGTGCGGACCTTCTTCAAGATCCAGATGCCGCTGATCCTGCCAGGCGTGATCTCGGGTGGTTTGTTTGCTTTCATCACCTCGTTTGATGAAGTGGTCGTGGTGCTGTTTGTCGGTTCGGCCAGCCAAAAGACCCTGCCATGGCAGATGTTCACCGGTCTGCGCGAACAGATCAGCCCGACCATTCTGGCGGTGGCCACGATCCTTGTGGTGATCTCGATCGCGCTGTTGACAACGGTCGAATTGCTACGCCGCCGG
>NZ_JBQFXN010000151.1:0-624 GCF_056540885.1 Ruegeria sp. AL12
ACCAGACCGGCGAAATGCGCCATGTCCACGTGCAGATAGGCACCGACCATGTCGGCGATCTGACGCATGCGGGCAAAGTCGATCTGGCGCGGGATGGCCGAACCGCCGGCGATGATCAGCTTGGGCTGGTGTTCCTTCGCCAGCGCCTCGACCTGATCGTAATCCAGCATGTTGTCCTGCTGGCGCACGCCGTATTGCACCGCGTTGAACCACTTGCCCGACTGGTTGGGCCGCGCACCGTGGGTCAGGTGGCCACCGGCATCCAGGCTCATGCCCAGAATGGTGTCGCCGGGCTTGATCAGCGCCTGAAACACGCCCTGGTTGGCCTGAGAGCCGGAATTGGGCTGCACGTTGGCGAATTCACAGCCGAACAGTTGCTTGGCGCGGTCGATGGCCAGGTTTTCGGCGATGTCGACGAACTGGCAGCCGCCATAATAGCGGCGGCCGGGATAGCCTTCGGCGTATTTGTTGGTCATCACCGAGCCCTGCGCCTCCATCACGGCGGCAGAGACGATGTTCTCGGACGCGATCAGCTCGATCTCGTCGCGCTGACGACCCAGTTCCGACGTGATCGAGCCAAAAAGCTCGGGATCACGATCAGAAAGGGACTGGGTGAAAAATCCG
>NZ_JBQFXN010000152.1:0-623 GCF_056540885.1 Ruegeria sp. AL12
CGTGATAAGAGATTTAACTTATAGTTGTCAGTGGGTTATATTTTTCATATCCTGAAATAGTCTTTCATAAATGATCAGAGGGTTTTTATGGAATTGCAAGACAATGACCCGAAACTCCGTCGCAAAGCCCGGGGAAGACCGCGGGGGTGGGATGACAAAACCGCGCAGAATACGATCAAATCACTGGATCGGGCGATGGAGGTTTTCGAGTATCTGAGCCAGGCCCAAGGCAAAGCGCTTACTGAACTTTCAGATGAAATGCGCCAGGCACCGGCCACTGTTTATCGTATCCTCGTGACGTTGCAGGGCAGGGGCCTGGTCGAGTTCGACTATGAAGAACAGGTTTGGCACATTGGCCCGCAGGCGTTTGTGATCGGCTCGCGGTTTCTGCGCCGTACCAGTCTGGTGGAACGGGCAAGGCCGATCATGCGCAAGCTGATGGAAACCACGAGCGAGACCGCCAATTTGGGAATTGAGAAAGAAGGTCTGGTGCTGTTCCTGAGCCAGGTTGAAACACATGAAAGCATCCGGGCGTTTTTTCCCCCCGGCACATTGTCACCCATGCACGCGTCGGGCATCGGAAAAGCGTTGTTGGCCCATATGGACGAAGACAGATTGAACCG
>NZ_JBQFXN010000153.1:0-622 GCF_056540885.1 Ruegeria sp. AL12
CTGGGCCAGATGACGTCGGATCTGGTGTATGGGTGCCTCGCGCAGGCCCTGCCCGATCACGTACCTGCCGAAGGCGCGTCGTGCATGTACGACCTGCCTTTGCGACATGCGCCCGAAGCGCCGCAGACCGGAGGCGAACAGTTCGCGCTTGAGTTGGTGTTCAGTGGTGGTACTGGCGCGAGACCCAGCTTGGACGGCCTCTCGGCAACTGCGTTCCCATCTGGGGTTTGGGGATCGCAGGTCGAAACGACCGAAGCGGTCGCACCGGTATTGATAACTCGACGAGAATTGAAACCCGATTCCGGTGGCGCGGGTCAAAGGCGGGGCGGTCTAGGGCAGCATATCGAGCTTCGATCCGCTTGTGACGAAGACCTGTTGCTGTTCCTTTCAGTGGAACGGGTCAAAAACCCCGCACGTGGGCGATCAGGTGGATTAGCAGGTGCCAATGGGCGCATTCGCATCGGCCACGATGGTTCTGACTTGCCAGGAAAAGGTCAGGTCCGAATTCAGGCGGGTCAGACTCTTGTATTCGAAACACCGGGGGGTGGAGGTTTTGGATTACCCCGGGACCGTAGCCGAACCGAGGTTCTGCGTGACTTAGAGGCGGGCCTGATCACGGAGC
>NZ_JBQFXN010000154.1:0-616 GCF_056540885.1 Ruegeria sp. AL12
GCAATCTCGGTAGGGCGTGGGATCAGCCAGTCCCATTTCGAGATCGTGGCAGATGCCAAATCCGGACTGTCCGTCGGCGATGTGATCCGACTGGGCCGCGATCCTTTCACTGTGGTCGGGTTGGTCGAGGATACGATGAATTCCGCCGGTGATCCGGCGGCGTTTATCACCTTGCGCGATGCGCAAGTGCTACAGACGCAACTGGCCCCGTCGGCTCAACGCGTCCAGGAGGCACGAGGCGCGGGGTTGCTCGAAAGTCAGGACAGCGTTGCGGCTGTGATCGCACGGCTTGAACCGCTTGCAGACCCGCAAGCAGTGGCGCAGTCGGTGCGCCAATGGAAACATCTTGGGGCCCTGACACAAGCCGATCAGGAGTCTATCTTGCTAATGTCTGTGGTGGATCGGGCAAAGCGGCAGATAGGTTTGTTTCTGGGCATCTTATTGTCCGTTTCAGCCGTTGTGATCGCATTGATTATCTACACGATGACCATGGAAAAGCTAAAGCAGATCGCCACACTCAAACTGATCGGCGCCCCCGACCGCACGATCATCGGGCTGATCGTGCAGCAATCCATTGCACTTGGTGCGGTCGGCTGGAGTTTCGGTCTGATCCTTA
>NZ_JBQFXN010000155.1:0-615 GCF_056540885.1 Ruegeria sp. AL12
GGCGAATTTCGTTCTGGCAAATACGCCATGGCCGATCCTGATCGGGTTTGTCACCGCGCTGGGCTGGTATCTGGGCGGGCTGCCAATGGCCGCGCTGGGGTTATTCGGCCTCAGCTTCGTGCTGGCCTCGGGTTATTGGGCTGAAAGCATGAACACTCTGGCGCTGGTGGCCGTTTCGGTCCCTGTGGCGCTGGTTGTGGGTGGAGGAATCGGCATTCTGGCCAATGAGATCCCTCGCGTGAAAAACTTTGTTCAGGCCGTGCTGGACGTCATGCAGACTGTGCCAACCTTTGCTTATCTGACGCCCTTGCTGCTGCTCTTTGGTTTTGGCCCGGTGGTGGGTCTGATCGCCTCGGCCATCTACGCGGCACCGCCCATGGCACGCAATGTGATGCTGGGGCTGGAGCGGGTCGAGCCCGAGATCAAAGAGGCCGCCATCATGTCCGGTGGTACGCGGTTCCAGCAACTGTTTCAGGTGGAAATCCCAGCGGCCGCGACCCAGACTATGGTCGGCGTGAATCAATGCCTTATGGCGGCTTTGTCGATGGTGATCATTGCGGCCGTAATCGGTGGCTTCAACGATATCGGCTGGGAGGTTCTGCTGACCATGCGCAA
>NZ_JBQFXN010000156.1:0-614 GCF_056540885.1 Ruegeria sp. AL12
TCCGCGTGCCGACCCCCAACGTGTCGGTCGTCGACCTCAAATTCATCGCCAAGCGCGACACGTCGGTCGAAGAGATCAACGATCTCATCCGCGCAGCCGCGTCCGAAGGCCCGCTCAAGGGCATTCTCGGCTACACCGACGAGAAGCTGGTTTCGATGGATTTCAACCACGACCCGCATTCCTCGATCTTCCACACCGACCAGACCAAGGTGATGGAAGGGACCATGGCCTCGATCCTGACCTGGTACGACAATGAATGGGGCTTCTCCAACCGCATGGCCGATACCGCCATCGCCATGGCGAAGCTCATCTAAATCCAAACGCAAAACGGCCCCGCACCACGGCATCAAGCTGCGCGGGGCCGGCCTTGACCCGATTTGCGCCCAATTCGCTGGTTGCTGCGAACTCGCCAGGCGCCCGAGCGGCGCCACAGCTGGGGCAAACAGGTCAAAAGAGCCTGCCTATTTGCAAATTCATTGACCTCTGTCACGGCGCTTAGCCACCTAATGAGCTAGCCTTCTTCCTTTGCAGGGGAGGGCAACGTGCAGCTCAGAGACTATCTCAAGGTCGAAAAAGCAGCCGACATAAGCCGGACAGAAGTGGGCCGGCTTGGC
>NZ_JBQFXN010000157.1:0-610 GCF_056540885.1 Ruegeria sp. AL12
CGCAGCTGGTCGAAGATATCATTCGCAAGGCCGAGATTCCGGTGCAGTTGGCGGGTGGCATGCGCTCGCGCGAGCAGATTGAGCGCTGGATCGACAAGGGCGCGGGTCGCATCGTGGTTGGTACGCTTGCTGCGCGTGAACCGAACCTGGTCAAGGATCTGGCCAAGCTGCACCCGGATCAGATCGTGCTGTCGGTTGATGTCTGGCAAGGCTTTGTCATGACTGACGGCTGGCGCAGCCAAAGTGCGTTCACGCCCGAAGCCTTTATTGACGCGTTCGGTGATGCGCCTTTTGCCGCCATCGTGGTAACCGATATCGACAGCGACATCGAAGATGTCGAGGCAAAGCTGGGTCTGATCTCGCGATTGGCAAACCATTCGCGTACCCCGGTGATTGCCAGCGGTGTCGTGCGCACGGCAGACGATATCTCGCGGCTGGCATACATCCCCAATATCTCGGGCGCGATTGTCGGGCGCGCGTTGTTCCGCAAGACACTGGACTTGGCCAAAGCACTTGAAACTGTCAAATCGGCGCACGAGCCAGTCGCGCAGTTTCAGTAAGCAACTCCGCCCTTTCGGCTGAACGCGCGAAAGGGCGGTTTTGACAAGCG
>NZ_JBQFXN010000158.1:0-607 GCF_056540885.1 Ruegeria sp. AL12
GTGACTGCGACCGGTAAGGTCCTTGCTGGCCAGGCCGGCAAACGGCACGGCATGATCAAGCGGACCAAGAAATTCATCCGCGATGCCCGTGGCAACACCACCCTGTCCGCCCCCGACGCCAAGATCGTCAAGGGCTACATGCCCTACGACCGCTAAGAGGAGATGTAAGAGATGTCCCGCGTTAAAGGTGGAACCGTAACTCACGCCCGTCACAAGAAGATCATCAAGGCCGCAAAAGGCTATTATGGTCGTCGCAAGAGCAACTTCAAAGTCGCAACTCAGGCCGTCGACAAGGCCAACCAGTACGCGACCCGTGACCGCAAGAACCGCAAGCGCAACTTCCGCGCGCTGTGGATCCAGCGGATCAACGCTGCTGTGCGCAGCCATGACGAGGCTCTGACATATTCCCGCTTCATCAACGGTCTCAACCTGGCCGGTATCGAAGTGGACCGCAAAGTTCTGGCCGACCTGGCCGTGCACGAACCGGAAGCGTTCGGCGCGATCGTCGCCAAAGCTCAGGCTGCTCTGGCTGCCTGAACCTCTGAAAAGAGACAGTGAAAGAAAGGCCGTCCCCTTGGGGCGGTCTTTTTCTTTGGCAGAAACCCGT
>NZ_JBQFXN010000159.1:0-607 GCF_056540885.1 Ruegeria sp. AL12
CACGCATCCGGACAACTCAGACGACGAACAGAAACGCATGTTGCGCTGCGCCGAGGGCATTCTGGAGAAGCTGGGCGTGCCCTATCGCACCGTTATCCTGTGCACCGGCGATATGGGCTTTGGCGCGCGCCGCACCTATGACATCGAAGCGTGGCTGCCCGGTCAGAACACCTATCGTGAGATCAGCTCGGTCTCGACCTGTGGTGATTTTCAGGCCCGCCGCATGAACGCGCGCTTCCGTCCCGAAGGCGGGGGTAAGCCGGAATATGTCCACACCCTGAACGGCTCGGGTCTGGCGGTGGGGCGTTGCCTGATTGCGGTGCTGGAAAACGGCCAGAACGCCGATGGCACAGTCACCCTGCCCGAGGTGCTCTCCCCCTATCTGGGCGGCAAGCTGACGCTGCAAACGGACGGCACACTGGCATAAGAAAACCGGCGCGCTGCAGCCGCCGGTTACAACAAGATCAAAGGGCGAAGAGGTCTTACTTCTTCGCCTTTTTCTTATCCTTTTTCTTGCTGCTTTTCTTGTCATCTTTTTTCTTACTGTCTTTGGCTTTGTCGTCCTTTTTGGACTTTTTGCCCTTCTTCGTCTTGGCCTTCACCTTAT
>NZ_JBQFXN010000160.1:0-606 GCF_056540885.1 Ruegeria sp. AL12
GCCACTTTTAGTCCGAACCCTGAATCGTGCCTTGACCCTATGAAAGCAACATACCGCACATTTTCGAGCCAGACCCTGGATGGGAGCACATTCCATCAGGTTGTGTTAATGGTGTGCCAGGTTCTGTTCGTTCTGACGGGAACCGGACTTTTGTCCATCGTGCTGTGGCAAAACTCGCTGGCGAATAAAATCGAAATCCTATCTCTGGCGCCGATGCTTGCAATCACGTGCCTCTATTATCGGCATCTGCTCCGCGGGGCCGTCGCATCACCCGAGATCGTGTTGATTGTGATCCTTGCTGCAGCATCAGTAACGTGGAGCACCTATCCCGCCGAGTCTTTGGAACGCAGCATTCCGCTGATCGTAACAACCGCATTCGGCCTGGCCCTGGGCAGTATGATGTCGCTGCGAGGGTTGCTTTTATTCATTGCGACTTTTTTCGGCTTATCCATGGTGCTGGCAATGGGGGCAATCATTGCGTTCCCGCAAGCAAGGGGTATCCCACCGTGGGGGGACACTTGGAATGGGATCTATATGCACAAAAATGGGCTTGGGGCAGCGGCCACAGCTGCCTTGTTGTCTTGCACCTATGCAGTGAAAACACTT
>NZ_JBQFXN010000161.1:0-603 GCF_056540885.1 Ruegeria sp. AL12
CGACCGCTCAACCTGTTCGTCACCGCCGGCCAGGTCAGCGACTTCATCGGCGCGCGGGCGCTGCTCAGCAGCCTGCCAAAGGTCGACTGGTTGCTCGGGGATCGTGGCTATGACGCCGACTGGTTCCGGGACGCGTTGAAAGACAAAGGCATACGCGCCTGTATCCCCGGCAGAAAGCAACGCAAGACCCCGGTCAAATACGACAAGCGCCGATACAAACGACGCAACCGCATCGAGATCATGTTCGGCAGGCTCAAGGACTGGCGGCGTGTGGCGACACGCTATGATCGCTGTCCCAAGGTCTTCCTCTCAGCCATCGCTCTGGCCGCAACCGTCATCTATTGGTTATGAATCCTGACCCTAAGGGAAACGGTTGGATTGCAGCGTTTCCCAGCCCCAACTGTAGTATTGGTATCGGAAAAGGAGGTTCCGAAGACCCTTATGCTGGGTTGAATGAACTCAGAACCGAAGAGTTCGAAAGAGCGGTTGATAAAGATCCCGCGAGTTTCGACTTCTTGGGCAAAGGTATAGATGGCGGTTTTCGAATATCGCGCAACTCGACCGTCAACACTTTTACCATCTCCCCGGCACTTGCCTTCCTGC
>NZ_JBQFXN010000162.1:0-599 GCF_056540885.1 Ruegeria sp. AL12
GATGAAATCCGATCCGCGCAATCCGGCTGCGGCCAGCGCTCCGGGGATCGATTTGTTGTTACGATAAAACGTAGCAGCACGGTCCAAAGCTTCGTCTGTCAGACCTTCGATCTCGGGGCGTTCATCATTTCCGGCCAGCCACTCGGCGATACGCTCGTATTCCGGGTCATAGACCGGCGTATAAAGGATGCGGTGAATAGTAGTTGCCGGAACACCGCGAAGGCGCAAAACACTTGCGGCTTTGTTCGTGGGGGCCAGAATGGCAAGGCTGCGCTTGTCTCTGGATTTCCGGCTTTCGTAATCGCCGGACACGACCTGAACGCCGGTCTCCGCCAGCGCTTTGTAAAGTTCGGCCAGTAGCAACGTTTTGCCGGACCCGGCCTTGCCGATGACAGCCATCACGCCAGACTTCCCTGCCCCCGGCAGTTTGAGAAGGGCATCGTCCTCCAGGTCGACACCGGCTGAGCGCAGCATCTCGGCGATGCTGTCATACGCGGCGGCCTGATCATCTGAGAAGGTCACGTTGGGCAAAGACATGGCGCGACCCTACAGGGCCGCGCCAACCATCACCAGATGCGGAATTGCGTTTTCCGGTCCTT
>NZ_JBQFXN010000163.1:0-598 GCF_056540885.1 Ruegeria sp. AL12
GGGCGTCGATCTTGCTACACTGGAAACCCGGCTCACCGACCGTTGGGTTGGGTTTGGGCTGGGCAAACAGTCCGCAAGAGAGCGGGCGCTTTCAAACGACATTCCGAATGCCGAGCGGGTGATCCGGAACTCGGTACAAGGCGACCTGAACCTGTGACATCTTAGGGCGGGTCAGTCAGAGCGCCCGTGTCACTTGTCTAGTAGGTGGGCGGAACAAGACCGGCCTGAAACCACTTCACGAAAGACACGATAGAAAACACGGGCAGCCCTGTGGCGCGCTGAATATCGGGCGCGTAGGGGCACATATTCGTGCATTCCAGCACGATCGCGCCAAGATCGGTGTGTTCCGATGTCAGGGCCATTGCGGCTTCGACATTGTCTTTGCGGGCCTTTTCCACATCAAGACCAAGCTCATTTCCAAGGATTGCGCGGGTGAACTCCGCCCCGCCTTCGGTTGTGCCGATGGGTGTGTCCAATGGAACATTGGCGGCCAGCAAGTGATCTTGGGTCAGAGTAGAGGCTGATATGGTCAGAACCCCGGCGCGTTTTCCCGCTGGCAGGATACGGTTGACCATTTCAACCTGCATCAGGGACGATG
>NZ_JBQFXN010000164.1:0-598 GCF_056540885.1 Ruegeria sp. AL12
TGTACGTTGCGATCAACCCGCCGGACATGTCCAGAACGCCAAGCTGGTTGCCGTTCTGAAGCGCAACATAAAGCTCGCGGCGTTTGGAATTGATGCCAAGGCCAAAGCGTTCGATCTGCACCGCTGCGCCGACCGATGGATTGGTCGCCCGGATTGTCCTAAGCACCGTGCCGTTCAAATCCACCTCGGCGATCAGGCGATTGCGGATGAACAGCACATAAAGCGTGCCGGTCGTTTCATCAAAGGCCAGCCCGCCAATCGGCCCCTGTGGCTGGCTGAGGGTTATGTTGCGCACAAATTGCCCGTCGCGGGTCAGTTCCGCGATCATCACCCCGTTCGGATGGTCGAGGAACAAATGCCCGTCGCTTCCCCGAATGGCCAACCCGCATTCCTTGATGGGAAACTCGTCAGGTGTGATGCCACCGCATCCGGCCGGAACCCGCTGTGCCGCAAAGGTACGCAGGACACGGCCATTTCGGTCCAACTCCTGTAGTTGGGTGCCGGGAAGATTGCGCAGGAAGATCCGCCGTCGCGGCTCATCATAAGCCAACCCGACGATCGATCCGGAGATCGGGATCAGGCGCGTCGTGCCGTTCGG
>NZ_JBQFXN010000165.1:0-597 GCF_056540885.1 Ruegeria sp. AL12
TTGCGATGCTGCTGAATCTGGCATCGGTTTCCGGTGCCGAAGACAAGGAGGCGCTGTGGGGCTTTATTCGCCGCTATGCGCCCGAGGCAACGGCAGAGAGCCATCCCGATCTGGACAAGGCAGCCGGTTTCGCCGTGCGGTACTTCAACGATTTCGTCAAACCGACGCGTAAGCATCGCGCGCCGACGGATCAGGAGCGCGAGGCGCTGGAAGCGCTGAAGGCGGCGCTTGAGGCATATGATGGCCCGACCGAGGATGAAGCGTTGCAATCGGTGGTCTATGCCATCGGCCGCGAGCGGTTTGATCCAATGAAAGGGTGGTTCTCGGCGCTTTATGAGGTGCTGCTGGGGGCCTCGCAAGGGCCGCGTTTCGGGGGCTTTATCGCGCTTTACGGCGTGCCCGAGACCATCGCGCTGATCGACAAGGCACTGGCCGGAGAGCTGGTCTGATTTGACCTGAACCGGCATGGGGCTATCCTTGGAACAGGAGGTGGCCCCATGCGTCGACTACTGCTTGCATTATCCCTGAGCGCCGGGCTGGCGTCGGGCGCATTTGCGCAGAGTGCCGAGATCGAGGCCAATATCGCGGCACAGATAC
>NZ_JBQFXN010000166.1:0-596 GCF_056540885.1 Ruegeria sp. AL12
CGAGCGATGCGGTGGCCCCGACGGTGGATTTGATCAGCGTGGTGTCGGCGGTCAGCCGCGAGACGATCTCACCGGAGCGGTTGGCATCGTAGAAGGATGCGGAGAGCCGGGTGACATGGTCAAACACATCGCGGCGAATGTCGGAGACCACCCGTTCGCCCAGCGTGATGACAAAATAGTAGCGGCAGGCCGAGGCCAGCGCCAGCAAGGCGGCGATGCCGGCGAGCATAGAGAAGTAACTGTTGATGAAGCCGGCGTCCTGGACGGAAAATCCGTGGTCAATCATCCGCCGCACGGCGGTCGGCAACGTCAATGTGGTAACCGCGGCCAGCAACAGGAAGGCGAGCGCGCCGAGGACGAGACGGGGGTAACGCTTGATATAGGGGAAGAGCCGGGTAAGCGGTCGTACCGATTGGCGTGTGGTCCGGGGTGTCTCGGTCTGATTGGCCACGTGTACTCCTGGGCGGTGCGCGGGCGAAACACCCGGCGGCCGCAAAAACAAATGCGGCTCTTGTTATCGACAGTGCCTTCCTGTATAGGCTTGCCATCGAATTGGAAAGCCGTTGCCCGAGAGGACCACGGCTTCAATTATGTGT
>NZ_JBQFXN010000167.1:0-595 GCF_056540885.1 Ruegeria sp. AL12
GGATGGCTAACCAGCAACATCGTTTCAAACGCATTGAATCTGGGAATCAGTCGGGACACAACCCAAGGCTTAATAGCAAGGGTACACCCGGAGCTCATCACTCATGTTCCGGTCTGGTACTTGGGTGTTGGGGTTAATGACGCCCTGAACGACGCACCTCTGGAGGAGGTTCCGAAATATGTTAAGCAGTTAGCGGATGTGTTCACCTCCGTAGACAGATTGATCTGGCGTGCCGTTCTGCCTGTCGCCAGCGAAACTTGGACTATCGAAAACGAAACGTTTCGAACCGCCTACAACATTGCAGCACAACAAACTTGCTTGGAAATGGGAAACTGCACGTTTCTCAACTCCCCTCCCGGGTATAGTAATAACATCGACAAGTGGACATCGGACGGCCTACACCCCAATCCAATCGGTTATCGTCACCTGACACAGCAGCTTTGCGCTGAAATAAAGTGCTCCCTTCAGTGACGCTGAGTGGGGTTTTTGCGGTGATTAGGTTATAGTCTCAACGCGGACTACGCTTCGCCAGTATCCGCTGCAAGGTCCGGCGGTGCATGTTCAGCCGCCGCGCCGTTTCGCTGACATTGCGGTC
>NZ_JBQFXN010000168.1:0-593 GCF_056540885.1 Ruegeria sp. AL12
CGAGCTGTCGCGGATGAAGGTCAGACCCACATGGGACTTCTCCACATCAACAGTCTTGGACGTCACGAACTGGGCATAAAGCCAGGCTGCCTGCGCACGATCCGAGGGGGTCGATTTCAGGAACGTCCAGGAACCCACGTCCTGATAGCCAACCTTCTGGCCTTCTTCCCAGTAGGGGCCGTGCGGGCTGGGCGCCATCCGCCACAGCGGCGTGCCTTCGTCATCCACGGTGTTGTTGCCTTCGGACTTCGGCTTCACCATGTCGGCGGTAAAGGCGGTGTACCAGAAAATCTGCTGGGCCACGTTGCCCTGGCTCAGTGCCGGCAGCGACTGATAGAAGTCATAAGACGCCGCACCCGGAGGCGCGTAGGCCCGCAGCCATTCGTCCCATTTGCGGATCGCATAGACCGCAGCCGGACCGTTTGCAGCACCACCGCGCGACACCGAGGCGCCGACCGGGTTACAGGTGCCCGCTTCCATGCGGATGCCCCATTCGTCAACCGGAATACCGTTCGGCTCGCCCTTGTCACCAGCACCGGCCATCGAAAGCCAGGCGTCGGTCATGCGCCAGCCAAGGTCGGGCGCGCGCTTGC
>NZ_JBQFXN010000169.1:0-590 GCF_056540885.1 Ruegeria sp. AL12
GTCAACCCAAGGAGGAGGCATCCATGACGACGACAGCAATCGGCCATTATATCAATGGCGAGGTTTATGGTGGTGCGCGCACCAACACTCAGGACGTGTTCAACCCGGCGACGGGGGCTCTGACGGGGCAGGTTGATCTGGCCTCGGCGGGGGATGTGGACAAGGCGGTTGCGGCGGCGAAAGCTGCGTTTCCGGCGTGGTCGAACATGCCTCCGATCCGCCGCGCGCGGTTGATGAACAAGTTCCTGAACCTGCTGAACGAGCACAAGGACGATCTGGCCCGCGCGATCACCGCCGAGCATGGCAAGGTCTTCACCGACGCCCGTGGCGAGGTTGAGCGCGGCATCGATATCGTCGAGTTCGCCTGCGGCATCCCGCAGCTGCTCAAGGGCGATTTCACCGATCAGGTTTCGACCGGCATCGACAACTGGACCCTGCGCCAGCCGCTGGGCGTGGTGGCGGGCGTGACCCCGTTCAACTTCCCGGTCATGGTGCCGATGTGGATGTTCCCGGTGGCGATTGCGGCGGGCAACACGTTTGTGCTCAAGCCCTCGCCGACTGACCCGACGCCGTCGCTGATGTATGCCGAA
>NZ_JBQFXN010000170.1:0-590 GCF_056540885.1 Ruegeria sp. AL12
AGCAAGTTCCCCACCCGATGTCCCCACAGGATTGCCTTGTGGCGATCATGGTTGCGATCTCGGCCTCCGACGAAACCATCCGAACCGCCGAGCTGGTCAAGATCGAGGTCGCCGTGAACATGTTGCCGGTTTTCGCCGGGTACGACATCGACCGGATGCGCCACGTGTCGCAGGTCGTGTTTGACCTGTTCGAACAGGAAGACGGGCTGGATGCGCTGTTCGGCCTGATCCGGGACAACCTGCCCGAACGCCTGAACGAAACCGCCTATGCCCTGGCCTGTGACGTCGCTGCCGCTGACGGAACGCTGGCCGAATCCGAACTGCGCCTGCTGGAAGAAATCCGGTACGAGCTGGACATCGACCGCCTGCACGCGGCCGCGATCGAGCGCGGGGCCCGGGCGCGCCATACTGTCTGACGCCTGCTTCAGGCCGGTTTCAGGTTTCAGCTTCCGTAAAGTGCCCCCCAGCGCTCCAGCAAGGCGCGCTGCAATTTCCGTGATCTGCTGTTCCAGCTGCGTGCACCATCCGGGCGTTCACGCTGCGCGCGTGGGATCGTGGCGCGATGATCCACGTCGGCGGTGAATATCGCG
>NZ_JBQFXN010000171.1:0-585 GCF_056540885.1 Ruegeria sp. AL12
CAGAGTTCAAAAGGACTGCGTCCCGATACGCGGACGGAGTGCCATCCAACAGGGCGCGGAAGGCAACAGCGTTTTCTTCAGGTGTTCCGCCCAGAATGTCCTCGAACGGGTGCACTGGCAGGCCAGCATCTTCTGGATGCAGTTCAACCTCACGCACACCGCCGTTTTCCCATGAGGCAACCCAGCTGACACCAGTGATGGTCAATTCGTCGGTGCCATCGGACCCATGAACCAGCCATGCGTGTTCGGTACCAAGCACGCCAAGCGTCTCGGCCATCGGACGGATCAATTCTCGGCTGAACGCGCCCGTCAATTGCCGTTTCACTCCTGCCGGGTTTGTAAGTGGCCCCAGAATGTTAAAGATCGTACGTGTCCCAAGTTCCTGACGTGTTGGCATCACGTGGGCAATGGCCGGATGGTGCATGGGGGCCATCATGAAGCCTATTCCAGCCTCTTTTAGCGCTTTTTCAACGACTTCTGGCCCGACCATCACGTTGATACCCATCTGGCCTAACGCATCGGCCGCACCGGATTTCGAACTGAGGTTCCGGTTCCCGTGTTTTGCAACTGTGACGCCAGCGCCCG
>NZ_JBQFXN010000172.1:0-583 GCF_056540885.1 Ruegeria sp. AL12
GGATCCGGCGCATGATCTTGCCCGATCGTGTTTTCGGCAATCCCGGAGCGAACTGGATCTTGTCGGGGGAGGCGATCGGTCCGATCTCGTGCCGTACGTGGTTGACCAGCGCCTTGCGCAGCGCGTCGTCTCCCTGCTGTCCCTCCATCAGCGTGATGTAGCAATAGATTCCCTGGCCTTTCACATCGTGTGGATAGCCCACGACCGCGGCTTCCGAAACCGAATCGTGCGAGACCAGCGCGCTTTCCACCTCCGCCGTTCCCATCCGGTGACCGGAGACATTGATCACATCGTCGACCCGGCCGGTGATCCAGTAATAGCCGTCCTCGTCCCTCCGGCAGCCGTCACCGGTGAAATATTTGCCCTTGTAGGTCGAGAAATAGGTCTGGATGAAGCGCTCGTGATCGCCATAGACCGTGCGCATCTGCCCCGGCCAGGAATCGGTGATGCACAGATTGCCTTCCGTCGTACCCGAGAGCACATCGCCGTCACTGTCGACAAGTTGCGGCTGGACTCCGAAGAACGGTCGTGTCGCCGAGCCTGGCTTGAGTTTGGTGGCGCCGGGAAGCGGAGTGATCAGGAT
>NZ_JBQFXN010000173.1:0-583 GCF_056540885.1 Ruegeria sp. AL12
CTTCTTCGACAAGTGCCGTTTCCGGTAGAGTGGCATCATCATCACCCGACCCAAGGAAGGCCCACATCAAAACGGTGGCGATACCAAGAGCTGCCGCGGCGCCGATAGGTATACCGTATCCTTCAAGACGGTTTGAAAGTGACACCTCGTTGTGCTCTGCAGCCGCCGCTGCGCGGAATTCCATTGGCTTTTCTTCGGCCGCGATCGCGTGCACCGGAAGCGTCGAAACGGGAGTCTTTTCTGCAGGGGCCGGGTTTCTTGGTGTCAGGAATTCAGGCTCGGACGGGTAGTCCTGCCCGTCGGTGTCGGTCGTGACTTGGGTCGGAACAAAGCCATAGTCGTTGGCGAATGCCATTGCCTCATCCAACGTCTGCCGGGCGATCGCTGCCACATGTATCACCGCGCCGTCGGTTGCGGTGTCGTATCTCAGGTCTTCAAGCGTATAGGGCGTGGCATCCGTTAACGCGGTCTGAACCAATAGGGTTTGTCCTTCGGCATCTTCATCGCCGGTTTCAAGGCTGAGGAACCGAACCTGATCGGCCGGCAGGACCAGCTTCCAGTTCAGGTCATTTTGCTGCGCAAA
>NZ_JBQFXN010000174.1:0-581 GCF_056540885.1 Ruegeria sp. AL12
GGCGGTGCCGACCTTGGTTGTGCCCACCAGAATGGGCAGGTCACCACTGGAGTCTACGGCTTCGCCGTTGAAGGACAGGATAACATCGCCTTGCTCCAGAACGCCATCTGCAGGGCTGTCGGCGACAACATCTGCCACCAGTGCGCCCGAGGAGGCATCAATTCCCAGTGCCGCCGCAAGCTGCGGGCTGATATTCTGGATAGATACACCCAGCCACCCACGGCTGACCTGCCCGTCATCCTGCAGATCGGCCGCAATATGCTCAACGATGTTCGAGGTTACGGCAAATCCCAGCCCGACAGATCCGCCACTGGGGGAATAAATGGCCGAATTCACGCCAATCACTTCGCCGTCCATGTTGAAAAGCGGGCCACCAGAGTTGCCCTTGTTGATAGCTGCGTCCGTTTGAATGAACTCGGCATATGGCCCGTCCGAGATATTGCGACCTTTAGCCGATACAATGCCGGTAGTGACCGTGGAGCTCAAACCAAACGGGTTGCCGATCGCTACGACATCTTGGCCAACACGGATTGCATCGCTGTCACCCAGTTCGACGGCTTGCAGGCCCGGGACTGCATCGA
>NZ_JBQFXN010000175.1:0-581 GCF_056540885.1 Ruegeria sp. AL12
TCGCAAAACTCGGCCTGCAGTCAGAGACCGTAGCAGGACAAAGCAGCAGGGAAGCGGCTGAATGAAAGCACATCATCGCCTTGACGCGATGCTTACGACCCTTACGGAACGGCATCGCAGACGTAGCCTGACCGCAGCGCAGGGTTTAGACTTTGCCTCCAATGACTACTTGGGGCTGGCACAGTCCGAGTTTATGGCCGACGCCGCGCGCAACGCCCTTGCCCGCGAAGTGCCTGTCGGGTCGGGCGGATCACGCCTGTTACGCGGCAACCACCCGGAACATGAGGCGCTTGAGCAGTCAGCGGCCCGTTTTTTCCAGTCCGAAGCTGCTCTGTTCATGGGCGGCGGATTTCAGGCAAATCAGGCAATATTTTCGACTCTGCCCGCAGCCGAAGATCTAATCCTTTATGATGCGCTTGTTCATGCCAGTGCACACGAAGGAATGCGCCTCGGTCGCGCTGAAACCCGGGCTTTCAAACATAATGACGTGGAGGACGCCCGGCGTATCCTTGAGGAGTGGCGCGCGAAAGGTGGGGCCGGGCAAATCTGGATCGCCGTAGAAAGCGTCTATTCGATGGAAG
>NZ_JBQFXN010000176.1:0-581 GCF_056540885.1 Ruegeria sp. AL12
GACGGACGGTTTGAAGCTGGTCATCGTTGGCCTGGGTATCTTTGCGGTGCCCGAGATCGTATCGCTGCTGCGTCAAGATCGGTCGATTGCCAAGGGGGCCTCACTGGGCGCCGGTTGGCTGGACGGCGTCAAAGACTGGTTCGCAAATATATGGCTGTCGGTGCGTTGTTCGATCATTGGCGTGATTGTTGGAGTCATTCCCGGCCTCGGCGGCTCGGTTGTCGACTGGATCGCCTACGGTCACTCGGTGCAATCCACCAAGGACAAGAGCAATTTCGGCAAAGGCGAAGTGCGCGGCGTCATCGGCCCGGAAAGCTCGAACAACGCCAAAGAGGGTGGAGGGCTGGTGCCAACTCTGCTGTTTGGCATCCCTGGTTCAGGCTCGATGGCGATCTTCATCGGCGCGGTGGCTTTGCTGGGGTCAGGCGATATCGAGGTCGGTCCGAGCATGCTCAAGGACAATCTCGACATCACCTATTCGATCGTCTGGCTGCTGGCGTTGGCCAACGTCGTCGGGACCATCCTGTGCATCGCGGCATCGGGCGGGATCGCCAAGCTGACCACGATCCGCTTTACCTATC
>NZ_JBQFXN010000177.1:0-577 GCF_056540885.1 Ruegeria sp. AL12
TGCGGAGGAGGGGACAATGCAATATTACGTTGATGGATTTCGTCCGGGTGATCCGGATATCAAACCGGCTGCGTTCGGTCACCACATCCACCCCACAACCCTCCCCGAAAAGGTTGATGTTCTGATCGCGGGTTGTGGACCGGCCGGGCTTTGCCTTGCGGCGCAACTGGCCGGGTTCGCCGAAATTTCGACAATGATCGTGGATCAAAAACCGGGTCCGATGGAGAAAGGCCAGGCGGACGGTGTCAACGTCCGTTCGATGGAGATGTTTCAGGCGTTTGGTTTCGCTGAGAAAGTGAAGCGCGAAGCGTATTGGGTCAACCAAACGGCATTCTGGACGCCCAATCCCGCAAACCCGGACCACATCCGCCGGGCGGGCACGGTGCAGGACGTGGCCGACGATCAATCCGAGATGCCACATACCTTGATGAATCAGGCCCGGATTCATGAGCTGTTTCTGGAGGTGATGAGAAACGCTCCAACGCGGCTGCAACCCCATTACGGGCTTCGTGTCAGCGATTTGACGATTGATGCCGGTTCCACAGATCACTCCGTCACAGCCCAGCTTGAACGCCTG
>NZ_JBQFXN010000178.1:0-577 GCF_056540885.1 Ruegeria sp. AL12
AACGTCGTCAGCCATGTACGCCGGTCAGACGTCGATAATGTTCGCAACTTGCTGTCTGAGTTTCCGTATCTGGATGTCGGCCATGTTACGGGCGACGCTGATCAGGGCGCGGTGATCGATCTTGTCTACGTCGATCAGAACCATCGCAACGAAAAGCAAACGGGTTTCATGAACCCGATCCTGCCCGACGACATCGAAGACCTGATGGATTGCGAGGCTTTCGTTTTCGTTCCGATCACGGATTTCGAGGTTCCGTTGGAAACGATTCGATACATCAAGGCCAACAGCGATGGTCTGGTTGTATTTGATGCGCATGGCCCCACCAGCGGGTGTTCTGCACATGGCGAACGGTATCATAAATTCTGGATCGACCGAGATCGCTGGCTTCCACATATCGACCTTCTAAAGATGAATTTGGAAGAGGCTCAATGCAGTTGGTTCAAGGGAGAATACGGTTCTGACGAGTTGCAGGAAATAAGCGAACTCACGATGGACCAGTTGCCCAAGTTCGCCCAACACTGCCTGGATCTGGGCGTCAAGGCGCTCTACGTCACGCTGGATCAACACGGCTGCGCCG
>NZ_JBQFXN010000179.1:0-574 GCF_056540885.1 Ruegeria sp. AL12
TTCTCCCTTATGATTTCGATAAAATCTGGAGAAGCAAATGGGCGGTATTGGAAGTGGTAGGCACTGGCATTGGGGAGCAAAGAACACGACTTCCGATTATCGCAGCATCGATGCGCGGCGCTGGGCGCGTGAGGGCTTTCTGACGCCTGGACGACGCTTTTCATGGCAATGGTCTATCGAAGGCAAAAAAGTCGCCAGCATCGACGTACTGGCCGAGCATGGGTGTGTGAGACTCATCTATCGCAGCCGGGACCACGGCGACGAGTGGGAGTGCCTCGACTACCCGGTGCGATTGCTTTCTCAGCCTTGTCATTACGGGGGCCATCGCTACTGGTTCGCTTGCCCAGCGCACGGTTGCGGTCGACGTGTCGCTAAGCTCTATGGTGGGCGTATTTTCGCGTGTCGTCATTGCCACCAGCTCGCATATCCGTCCCAGCGAGAAACTACTTTTCAACGTAACCAAAGGCGTGCTGATAAAATACGCGAACGCCTGGGTTGGTTGAACGATCCGGATCTGATGGAAGGAACGAAGCCGAAGGGGATGCACTGGCGCACGTATTATCGCCTTGTTGCG
>NZ_JBQFXN010000180.1:0-574 GCF_056540885.1 Ruegeria sp. AL12
CAACCGGCGCTCAAATCAATGGCGTCGGTTGGAGTGCTATCGAATCAAAGTGGCGCATGGTTAACCCTGCGCCTGCCTTTGCGCTTCTCTTCCGCCTCAGGCTGCCGACCCGCCGACAGTCAACCCGTCCATCAGCACCGTCGGTTGACCCACACCCACGGGCACCCATTGACCGTCCTTGCCACAGGTTCCCATACCCGGATCCAGCGCCATATCGTTGCCAAGGCCGCGGATGCGCTTCAAGGCCGATGGCCCGTCACCGATCAGCGTGGCGCCCTTGACCGGCGCGCCGATCTTGCCGTTTTCGACACGATACGCCTCGGTGCACGAGAAAACGAACTTGCCGTTGGTGATGTCGACCTGGCCGCCGCCGAATCCAACCGCCCAGATGCCGTCATTAATATCTGCCACCAAAGCCGCCGGATCAGCGTCGCCCCCCAACATGATCGTATTGGTCATGCGCGGCATGGGTTTGTGCGCATAGCTCTGTCGCCGCCCATTTCCCGTGGGTGCAACGCCCATCAGCCGGGCGTTTTGCCGATCCTGCATGTAGCCGGTCAGGATGCCATCCTCG
>NZ_JBQFXN010000181.1:0-572 GCF_056540885.1 Ruegeria sp. AL12
ACCTGACCCGTCGTCTGGTGGACGTGGCGCAGGACTGCATCGTTCGTGAGATCGATTGTGGCACCGAGCGCGCAATCACTGCCGAAGCTGCGGTCAACGATGGTGAGGTTGTCGCCTCGCTGGCCGAGCGTATCCTGGGCCGTGTGGCGGCTGACGATATCCTGCGTCCGGGTACGGATGAGGTGCTTGTTGCGGCTGGTCAGCTGATCGACGAACGTATGGCAGACACCATCGACGAAGCGGGCGTTCAGTCGACCCGCATCCGCTCACCTCTGACCTGCGAGTCTGAGGAAGGCGTCTGTGCCACCTGCTACGGTCGTGACCTTGCTCGCGGTACCATGGTGAACACGGGTGAGGCTGTCGGCATCATCGCCGCCCAGTCCATCGGTGAACCCGGTACACAGCTGACGATGCGGACCTTCCACATCGGTGGTGTTGCGCAAGGTGGTCAGCAGTCGTTCCAGGAAGCCAGCCAGGCTGGTGTCGTATCCTTCGAGAACCCGCAGATCCTGGTCAATGCCGCAGGCGAAAGCCTTGTCATGGGCCGGAACATGAAGCTGGTGATCAAGGAC
>NZ_JBQFXN010000182.1:0-570 GCF_056540885.1 Ruegeria sp. AL12
CGATCTTGGGGCCGCCTATGAACTGGTTGGCCCCGCCTCCGTCGCCAAGATCCTGATGACCAGCGGTTCAACCTCGGCCCCGAAAGGGGTCATCACGACCCAACGCATGATGTGTGTGAACCAAACCATGCTGGCCGACGCGTTGCCATTTCTGCGCACGCGTCCGCCCCGAGTGGTCGATTGGCTGCCATGGAACCACGTCTTTGGCGGATCACATAATTTCAACATGATGCTCGCCAACGGCGGAAGCTTCTACATCGACGACGGCAAACCGGTAGCTGGTCTGTTTGAGAGGACGCTGGAAAACCTGTCCATGGTCACCGGCACGCTCAGCTTCAATGTTCCCGTAGGTTACGGCATGCTGCTGGGCGCATTGCAGCGGGATGGCAATTTGCGGCGGCGGTTCTTCGAAGAACTTGATCTGATCTTTTATGCGGGCGCTTCACTGCCACAGGACATCTGGTCTGGATTTGAACAGATGGCGCTGGATGTCAAAGGTGAGATACCGCTGATGACCTCGTCCTGGGGGCTGACCGAGACAGCGCCCGCCACAATGATGCAGTCCGAGCC
>NZ_JBQFXN010000183.1:0-569 GCF_056540885.1 Ruegeria sp. AL12
TTCATGTCTGAATTCAGAACTGGCCAGAACAACGCCTGCCAGGAACGCGCCCAGGGCAGGTGACAGGCCGACCAGTGTCATCAGAAACGAAATGCCCACGACAATCATCAGTGCCAGTGCGGTGTACATCTCGCGCAGACGGGTTGCGTGGATGAAGCGAAACAACGGTCTTGTCAGGTAGACACCGGCCAGAATGACAAACACCACCACGCCGATTGTGACAAGGGTGACGGCCCAGCCCGGCAGCCCTTCGACCAGTGACAAACTGTGATCGCCTGCGCCATGTGATCCTCCAGCCCCCCGGTCAATCGATCCATCTGCTTGGAAACGTGGCATGGCGGGCAGCGCCAGCAGTGGCAACAAAGCCAGAATTGGGATCACCGCGATGTCCTGCGTCAACAGAACCGAAAATGTCGCGCGGCCGCCGTTTGTCTGCATCAGGCCTTTTTCTGACAGGGTTTGAAGAACGATCGCGGTCGATGAAAGCGAAAGGGTCAACCCCACCGCCAGGGCGACCGACCATGGATGGTTGGCGTACATGGCCACGGCAGCAATCGCGATTGTTGACA
>NZ_JBQFXN010000184.1:0-568 GCF_056540885.1 Ruegeria sp. AL12
CGGCGGCTTTATCCGCCGCCTGCGCGAGGATGAAGGCACCTGGCTGGGACATGTGCTGGAACATTGCGCCAACGAAGTTCAGAACGTGGCCGGGTCCGACGTGACCTTTGGACGTACGCGCGGCACAGGTGAGCCGGGCCAGTACAATATGGTCTATGAATACCGCCAGCGCGACGTCGGTCTGGATGCGGGCAATCTGGCGATGCGGTTACTGATGCACCTGCTGCCGCAATCCCTGAAAGATCAGGTGGATTACGAATTCGACCCGGACTTCAACTGGGATGAAGAACTGCGCAGCTTTGTGCTGCGGGCGCAACGCAAGGAATTTGGCCCATCGACCGGATCGCTGGTCAAGGCGGCGCAGGAACGCGACATTCCGTGGATCAGGCTGAATTCCGGCTCGCTTGTGCAATTTGGACACGGCAAGTTTCAGAAACGCATTCAGGCGACAATTACGTCCGAGACCAAGCATATCTCGGTCGAGATATCCTGTGACAAGGAAGACACCCATAATCTGCTGAACGATCTTGGCGTGCCGGTTCCGCAGCAGCGCATGGTCTATTCGGCC
>NZ_JBQFXN010000185.1:0-568 GCF_056540885.1 Ruegeria sp. AL12
CTGGATCACTCGCTCGGTAAGCTTGTTTGACCGGGTAATCAGTGGCGGACAGTCGGCGCTTGTGTTTCTGGAATTTACCGCCCTGACTCTGCCGACGCTAATCCGAACCGTGATGCCAATGGCTGTATTTGCTGCGGCCGTCTACGCAACCAACCGACTGAGTCGTGAAAGTGAACTGACCGTAATGCTGGCGACCGGGTCCAGCCCGTGGCGCCTTGCGCGCGCGGTTTTCCTGTTTGGTCTTGTGTCTGGCGCCATGATGGCGTCGATCAGTATTTTCCTGCGCCCTGCCTCGGTCGAACAGCTGGAACTGCGTCAGGCCGAAGTCGCAGGCGACGTGACCGCTCAGCTGTTGAACGAAGGTGAGTTTCTGCACCCGACCACTGGCGTCACGGTATATATCGGTCGGATTGACCTGGATGGGACTTTGCACGAGGTCTTTGTGTCCGACCGCAGGGATGAGGCAACTCCCGTGAGCTACTCCAGTAAAACGGCCTATCTGGTCAATGGCGGTTCGGGTATCCATCTGGTTATGGTGGACGGTGTTGCTTTGCGCCTGGATCAAGAG
>NZ_JBQFXN010000186.1:0-567 GCF_056540885.1 Ruegeria sp. AL12
TCAAACCCATCCGCGCCGCTTTCGTAAACGGAATAGAGCGCGTTCACGAGGCCGTCGCCGAAGGCGTAGGCATAGACGTAGAAGGGCGAGTGGACGAAGTGCGGGATGTAAGCCCAGAAGGTCTCGTACCCGTCCATGAATTCAAATGCGGGGCCAAGGCTTTCGGCCTGAACGCTCATCCACAGGGCGTTGATGTCATCCGGGGTCAGCTCGCCCTCACGTCGGGCGGCGTGCAGCTTGCATTCAAAGTCGTAGAAGGCGATCTGGCGGACCACCGTATTGATCATATCTTCGACCTTGCCGGCCAGCAGTACCTTGCGCTGTTCCGGGGTTTCGGCCTGGTCCAGCATCTTGCGGAATGTCAGCATCTCACCAAAGACCGAGGCGGTTTCCGCCAACGTCAGCGGGGTGGATGACAGCATCTCGCCCTGACCGGCGGCCAACGCCTGATGGACGCCGTGACCCAGTTCATGGGCAAGCGTCATCACATCGCGCGGTTTGCCCAGATAGTTGAGCATCACATAGGGGTGGACATCGGTGACCGTCGGATGGGCGAAGGCCCCCGGC
>NZ_JBQFXN010000187.1:0-566 GCF_056540885.1 Ruegeria sp. AL12
CGAAGAACAATCCGAGAGTTTTCCGGATCGTCTCGGCGGGACAGTTTGGTCAGCGTCCAGCCATGGCGTGACAACCCCGCCTGGGCGGCGAAACCTGGCCAAAGTTTCAAGGCTGTTTTGTCGAGGGTCGAGTCCTGAAAGTTCCACCACATGCCAAGGTTTTTCTCTTCGCATTAATCGTCCGCATTTGTATCTGCAGACAATGCAGCGTTCGGGTGCGTTGCGCAAATGCCGGGATTGGCGGCATCCCGCATCCTGTCACGTCACATATACGCGCTTAGAACTGCTGCTTCACGGGCGTTGATCGTCGCGGCTGCGGTGTGACGGAAGGCGTCCCTTGCGTGGTCAAGCGAGGGGAACAGGGCCACAATCTCGGCTCGCTGCGCCGAGGACAAGGCATGTTTCGCGCTTTCGCCAAAGAAATAGCTTTCTGTCAACGCTCCGTTCGACCGAACGATGTGATGCTGGTCGAACATGAAATGCGTGTAGGTGATCCTGTCCATCTCGCGGATTTCAACACCCGGCAGGCTGCAAAGATGCTTGGCCGCAACGAAAACCTCAGAAGA
>NZ_JBQFXN010000188.1:0-563 GCF_056540885.1 Ruegeria sp. AL12
ACTTGCGTTTTGCTTCTTCTGCCCGCACCCAATCGGCATCATATTTGGTCATTGGCTGTCTCCTTCGTCAGAGGAGGAATACATGGCTTCGACCTCGGCTTTGGTCATTTGCCGACGTTCACCTGCGAACGCGTATCCCTCGGGCTTTTTGTCGATATAAAGTTCAAGTTTCAGCGGGTTACCTGTCGCATTTTCAAACAGGCCAGCCGCCATTTGTGTCTGTCCGTGCATCTCACCCGGCAGCGTGATCCGATACCAGAGCGAGGATCCGCAATCGCCGCAAAAAGCACGTTCTGCCCAGTCGGACGAGGTAAATGTCTTGACCGGGCCCAGCGCGGCATAGCCTTCTTTCGCCTGAAAGGTCACCAGCATCGAACTGGTCCACCGACGGCATTGATCACAGTGACACGCCCCCAGAGCATCCCGTACAGGGGTGGCGGTGACTGTGACCGCACCACACATGCATTGGCCTTGAAGTTCCGACATTTCGAACCCTCCTGAAAACTGGGGTTATTCCGCCGCCACGGCAGTTTTGGCGTTGAACCGGTCGATGATCGCGTCAG
>NZ_JBQFXN010000189.1:0-562 GCF_056540885.1 Ruegeria sp. AL12
GTAGCCGGTCAGAGTGTCCGCCCCGGACGTGCCCTCGACGCGCGTATTCGCCAGAATATCTTCCAGTGTCCAGGTCACACCGTCGCTGAACTCGATTGCCTCCAGCCCGTAGCCGAACGATACGTCGTTGAACCTGAACATGTCTTCAAGGACTTCGCCGGTGGGCAATACTTCGATGTACAAGTCGTCGGCCCCTGTGACTCGCGTCAACGAAACCTCCGTAGAAGCCACATCCGTCAGAACAAGCCGATCCGTTTCCGTCAGGCTGCGGCCGTGATCCCAGATGACATCATTCCCGTCGCCCCGGGACCACACATAGGTGTCATTTCCGTTGCTGCTCTGCCATGAGGTTGTGCCACCATGGAGCACATCATCCCCCAAGCCACCGACGAATACATCGTCGCCTCCGTGCCCCCTGAGCGTGTCATTCCCAGCAAAGCCAAAGAGGTTGTCGGCATAGTACCCGCTGTTGTAGCCGGTCAGAGTGTCCGCCCCGGACGTGCCCTCGACGCGCGTATTCGCCAGAATATCTTCCAGTGTCCAGGTCACACCGTCGCTGAAC
>NZ_JBQFXN010000190.1:0-562 GCF_056540885.1 Ruegeria sp. AL12
CCGGCCAGCACCATCGGCTGGTTTGCGACGACGCCTACGGTCTGACCTTCCAGCCGGATGAACCCGGTAATGATGTTCTTGGCAAAATCTTCCTGAATTTCATAGAAATCGCCCTCGTCCGCCACTTTGGCGATGAGTTCCTTCATGTCGTAGGGCGTGTTCGGATTCTCTGGCACAAGAGTGTCCAGCGAAGCCTCGATCCGGCCGGGTTCGTCAAAGAACGGGCGCACGGGCGGCTTTTCGCGGTTGTTGAGGGGCAGGAAGTCCACCAGGCGCCGCACCTCGGCCAAAGCTTCGACGTCGTTTTCGAACGCGCCATCAGCGACCGAGGATTTCTTGGTATGGGTCGAGGCCCCCCCCAGTTCCTCGGCAGTCACCACTTCGTTGGTTACGGTCTTCACCACATCCGGGCCGGTCACGAACATGTAAGAGGTGTCTTTGACCATGAAGATAAAGTCGGTCATCGCCGGGCTGTACACCGCACCACCCGCGCAGGGCCCCATGATTACGCTGATCTGCGGCACCACACCCGATGCCATGATGTTGCGCTGGAACACTTCGG
>NZ_JBQFXN010000191.1:0-561 GCF_056540885.1 Ruegeria sp. AL12
GCCGTTTGGTAGAACTCCTTGTAGAATTCCAGCGCCTCAACTGCTTCGGGTGAATTTACCGCGCCTTCCATGTCATATGAACCCGGGGTGTTCTCATACTTAAAGCCCCATGGGTACAGAGCCCCGGTCACACC
Source organism: Ruegeria sp. AL12 (assembly GCF_056540885.1). Classification (NCBI taxonomy): domain Bacteria; kingdom Pseudomonadati; phylum Pseudomonadota; class Alphaproteobacteria; order Rhodobacterales; family Roseobacteraceae; genus Ruegeria; species Ruegeria sp. AL12. The sequence goes on from NZ_JBQFXN010000191.1 coordinate 135, forward strand.
CATAGTAATCCCTTCCGAGCCACGCTCGGTAAAGATTGCGGCCCCATAAACTGTCTTGCCGTCGATCTCACGACCTTGGAAAAACTGCGCGATCTGCAAGAGTTCTTTCTGAGATTGAGGCTCGCGCAGGTCCTGACCAGTCGCCTCTTTGTACGCGGCTTGGATATCAGGGTTTTCGAACCAATCCTTGCGATAGAACCAGCCATTCGCATCGCCCATCGCAGGCAACGCGTAATAGTTTGGTGTGCCCTTGGGCCAGGTCGAATAAGCGTAAACAGTGGCCGGCGCGAAATCGTCCATGCTGATGCCTTCAGCATCGAAGAAGTCGTTCAGTTGGACATAATGACCGTTTTCAGCCCCACCGCCGATCCATTGGCTGTCGCCAATCAGCAGATCGCAGAGCTTGCCCCCAGAGTTCAGTTCGTTC
>NZ_JBQFXN010000192.1:0-555 GCF_056540885.1 Ruegeria sp. AL12
CCGGGCGGCAGCAAAGGCAGGCGAGTTGCGCGGGCAAGCCCCGCATTGCTGGTCACGATCCCCACACGCCAGCCGCTGAAACGGGAGGCGAGTACTTTGCCCAACGCCCCGTAGAGAGAGCGCAGGCGTTTTTCATCGCCGATTCGTGCACCATAAGGTGGGTTGACGATGACCAGACCGGCGTCGCCAGAAGGGGGTTTGATGTCGCTGACGGCGCGGGTTTGGAACCTTGCAACCTCACCCACTCTGGCCTGCGTCGCATTGGCTTGGGCGGCTTCAACAGCGCCAGAGTTGCGGTCGGAGCCGGAGAAAACAAGATCGGTTTCGGATATATCCTCATTAGCACGTAGGTTACTCCACGTGGCGGGGTCGAACCCGGCAAGGTTTTCGAAGGCAAAGCTGCGGCTGCGACCAGGGTTCAGCCCCAAGGCGATCTCGGCGGCTTCTATGACAAAGGTGCCTGAGCCACACATCGGGTCCAGAACCGGTTCGGATCCGATGTATCCGCACTCTCGCAGGAACATAGCGGCCATGGTCTCCCGCATGGGGGCTTTG
>NZ_JBQFXN010000193.1:0-547 GCF_056540885.1 Ruegeria sp. AL12
ATCGGCCTGTCGCCGCTGGTGGACACGCGCATGGTCACATCGGTAACCGGACCCTTCTCGACGCTGCATGACGGTGTGGAGGTTTTCTTCAAGGAATGCCTGCTCGACGACCTTGGCGAACGGCTCGACACGGGAGCGGTCGACATCGCCATTCTGCCGCGCCATGCGGTTCCCGGAGGCTTCGAACAGCTCGATTTCTATTCTGATCCGCTGTTCTATCTGCCCCGAAGCGGTGCTGCGCGGCGGCTTGGTTCAAGTCTCGCGCTGACTGACCTGCCGGCCGATCCGGTGATTCTGACCGGCGGCGGCTGCGGGCTCAATGACGCGCTGAAGGATCTGTTCGCCGAGCACGGGGTGGAACTGTGCATCTATCCTGGCCACGCCACCAGCTATCCGGTGATCGAGGAATGGGCCTGGATGGGTATTGGCGCAGGCGTGTTGCCGCGTGCGAAACTGACCCGACAGGCTTCGCAGGCGGTGCCGCTGTTTGCCGCCGCCGGAAAAGCGGCCGAACTTGAACTGGTCTGGGCCTGGCCGCACGGGGTGC
>NZ_JBQFXN010000194.1:0-545 GCF_056540885.1 Ruegeria sp. AL12
CAGGTTGTTCGAAATCGTTTCGACCCGCATCTGTTGCGCGGTCATTCCGGTGGCGGCAATTTTCAGGGCTCTCATGTCAAACTCTCCTTTTACCGTTCAGCGCATCAGCGCCTTGAGCGCCCCGCGCACGCGTTCGTCTTCGCTGTCAAGAAAGCTTTGTCCCAGCTCATAGGCGCGCTGGATTTCCACCAAGCGGGTCACCTGCTGCATAGCGTTGACGTTCGAACCTTCGAGAAAGCGATGCAAAACAACGGGTTCATCAACCGGGTCTATCGCACCATTGGCACGAAACCGCGTATTTCCTTCGCGGACCAGCTCCTGCGGATCAGCGACATTGAAAACGCCCAACTGGCCCAGAAACTGGCCGTTGACACTCAACGTCCCATCACTGCCGACATCAATCGAAGCTGCATCGGGCGGGATAAAGACCGGGGCACCGTTGGCATCCAGAACACGCGCACCATCCATCGCAACCAGATCGCCTTCGGCATTTGGCGAGAAACTGCCCGCACGCGTCAGCCGGTTGCCATCCGGGGTTTCAACCA
>NZ_JBQFXN010000195.1:0-541 GCF_056540885.1 Ruegeria sp. AL12
CTCCGTGATCGTGTCGTTGCCGTCGCCACGGGAGTAGTAATAGCTGTCATTGCCACGGTTGCCATTGATCACGTCATCGCCGAGACCGCCGGTTATGATGTCGTCTCCCGCACCGGCATCGATCGTATCGTTGCCTGCACCCGCATCGATAACGTCGGCGACGTTGAAGCCGGTGATGATGTCATCTCCAGATGTCAGCACTTGTTGAAGCAACATCGGGCGCAGATCGCCTCTCGTCCATGTGGTTCCATCGGCGAAGACGATCTTCTCAAGGCCCTGATCTGACGCATCGTCGAGCGTGTGCTTGATGAGGATCGAACCGCCATCGCCAGCGTCGGGCGCACTCTCGGCAATGACCAGCGTCAGATCATTGCCATTGCGCACAAGGCTCACGTCAGCAGGGTTGATGTCGGTCAGGATCAGCCGATCGTCCGTGCCGTTCCAAACCGTCTCCGTGATCGTGTCGTTGCCGTCGCCACGGGAGTAGTAATAGCTGTCATTGCCACGGTTGCCATTGATCACGTCATCGCCGAGACCGCCG
>NZ_JBQFXN010000196.1:0-539 GCF_056540885.1 Ruegeria sp. AL12
TGGTGCCGATGGCCGCGCCGGGCGTTGAATGGGGTCCCCCCCTGATCGATCTGCGCGGCGAGCGTCCTGGCTGGCGCGAGTGGAACCGGAAATACGGGCACGGGGACGTCGCGCCATCACATGTCAGTTTCGATTCGATGGAACATGCTGTTTCGGCGGCAAGGCGCGGAATGGGGATTGTGCTGGGCTCGGTTCCGCTGGCGTCCGGTGATCTAAAGGATGGCCGGTTGCGCAGGTTAGAGCTGCCAGAGCTGCAGACCAAGGACGGGTATTGGCTGACATGGCCCGAAGATCGGGCGCAGTCCAGAAAACAGCGCGCCCTGATCGATGATTTTCTGAAGGCGCTGCGCGGCTGAGGGCCTAGAAATCGATGGCGATGCCTTTCTTTTCCCAATCACCGTAACGGGCGGGGTCCAGCCCATCGCGCCCGCCCAGTTCCTTGGGCATTTCCCTGGCCTCGGCCCGGGCTTTTTGGCGGCGTTCTTCCGCTTCGGCCAGTGCGCGTTGGGCGGCGGGGGGCAGGTCTTTGCGGTCGTCAC
>NZ_JBQFXN010000197.1:0-535 GCF_056540885.1 Ruegeria sp. AL12
TGGCTCCGTTGGTGGTCGAGAAATAGCCCCTGCCCTAGAACCGGCGCCCCCAATAGCGCCTACGCAGCGCAGGGAATTCCCGTTGTACCTTGTGTGACGTACCGCCCTTCATCTTGCGCATCAGATCTGCAATGGCGATCTTCGGCGGCACCGACACGAACATGTGGACGTGGTCGCTCGACAACACCCCGCGCAAGATGTCGACCTCGTTCTCGCGACAGACCTGACGGATGATCTCACGCACCCGCAGGCGCACCCCTCCGGTTAGAACTTTGTAGCGATATTTCGTCGACCAGACGATGTGATAGCGGTGATAGAAAACGCAGTGTCTGCCGGTGTCATACTGCATGACCTTACCCTTTGGAAAATGAGCCTCCCGAGTGGCTACGGCTCATTTTCCAAAGGGTAAGGTCATAACACGATTCTTCGCACTGAAGCTGGTCCGACTGGAAGTCGGAGGGTTTCCTCCAAAGCGTGGATACTAAAATGCGCACCCAGCGCCGAAAGCCCTTGCCAGCCGTCGAACTCGGTGAGG
>NZ_JBQFXN010000198.1:0-535 GCF_056540885.1 Ruegeria sp. AL12
TAGCCCTGAATTCCGGAGTGTTTTCGATTGCCGCGGTCCTGGCGCGGCTCTAGTCTGCGCCGAATCGAGACGGACGGAAATCATATGAAGCTGGGCAAACATCCGGCGGCGGCGATCAAGACCCGCCCGCTATCGTGAGCGGTTCGGTGCCCAGGGTCGAGCCGCTGACATTGCTGATCGGCGTGTCGATGACCATTGGCTACGGCACGCTCTACTACCCCTTCGCGATCCTCGGGCCCGAGATTGCCCGCGATCTGGGCTGGAGCAACAGCTTCGTCTTCGGCGTGTTCTCCGTTGCGCTGCTGACAAGCGCAGTCACAGCCTCCGTTGTCGGCCATGCGATGGACCGCTTCGGCGCCCGGCCGGTCATGGTGGTCGGCTCGGTTCTGGCCGGCGCCACACTCGTCAATCTGTCGTTCGTGCACTCGATGACCGGTTTTGTCATTGCCATGCTGCTGATCGAACTCGCCGCGCGCATGGTGCAGTATGAGACCGGCTTTGCGGCGCTGACCGCCATTCACGGGCGCAAGGCGCG
>NZ_JBQFXN010000199.1:0-534 GCF_056540885.1 Ruegeria sp. AL12
TTGGCCGGCCTGTTTTACCGGGCGTTGTCGCTTAAGGCGCTCTACGGCATTCTGGTCGACAGCGCACGCTCTTCCGCCGCCGTCGGCCTCGTCATCGGCGGCGCCTTGATCCTCAATTATGTCGTGGCGTCCGAAAACATTCCCAACATCATGGCCGAGGCGCTGGTGGGGCTGGACGTGTCGCCCCTGACGTTTCTGATCGGCGTCAATATCCTGCTTCTGCTGCTCGGCTGCGTGCTCGATGCGACCACGATCATTCTGGTGATTATTCCGCTGTTTTTGCCCACCTGCCGCGAACTGGGTATCGACCTGGTGCATTTCGGCGTGGTCGCCGTAATCAACTGCATGATCGGGTTGATCACGCCACCCTATGGTATCCTGCTGTTTGTCATCAATGCGGTCACCCAGATACCGCTTCGCGAGATCATCGGCGAAATCTGGGCATTTCTGGGTGTGCTGGTTCTGGCGCTGGCGGCGCTGGTGCTGTTTCCGGATCTGGTGTTGTGGCTGCCGCGGCTGTTCGGGTATCCCGGG
>NZ_JBQFXN010000200.1:0-533 GCF_056540885.1 Ruegeria sp. AL12
TGGATGAACCCGATGGGTTGTGGCCGCGCACCCCTCCGATCCGCGAACGTCAGACAGTGCCCGATTGCTGGATCGAGCTAACCCTGCGCGAAGGCAAGAACCGGCAGGTTCGGCGCATGACGGCGGCTGTGGGCCACCCGACCCTGCGCCTGATCCGCGCCCGCATTGGCGACTGGACGCTGGACGGGCTGGATCCCGGCCAATGGGACAGCCTGCCCGAACCCGCGATCAACGCGGCCCCGCAACGCAAACGCGACCGCCGACCCCGTCGGTGACAAAAACCGCCCATTGTGATAGGCTTAGGCCATGAAAATCACGTCGGATATCCCCACCCCGCTGGGCATCCTTGAGGCGGCTTTGTACGTCGAAGACCTCGACGCGGCCGAACACTTCTATGGTGAGGTTCTGGCGCTGGAAAAAATCCAGCGGGTCACCGACCGTCATGTGTTCTACCGCGTGGGCGCGACGGTTCTGCTGATCTTCAACGCTGACGAGACCGAGAAACCGCCGCTGAATCCCGACCTGCCCGTGCC
>NZ_JBQFXN010000201.1:0-532 GCF_056540885.1 Ruegeria sp. AL12
GTCAACTCTATCGGACGATCTTCTTGCCCCGGAGGTGCCATGAAGATCAGCGAAAACCGCCCCTGTTCACTGTCATACCGACGGGTTTCTTTCAGCCCCAGCAGTTCATAAAACGCCATGGATTTCTCAAGATCTTTCACACGGACCATGGTGTGGAGGTATGTCAGCCCCATTGCGGTTTCCTTTTTTGTTCAGGTGATGCCATGCACCTTAGCGCGCTAACATAGTCTGTCGAGGGGCGCGGCGGACACAATTTAGAGTTTGCGCAAGTTAGCGCACATATCGCGGTTCCTGTCGTGGTTTTGCCGATATATAGTGGTCTGCGACTCATTCGCTGGAAAGGAAATTTCATGCCGCTGTCCTCTGACCAACTGACCGAGATCGAAGCGCAACGGGCGCAATCGTATCAAACGCGTCGTGTTGTTGCTCCGGGGATGGAGGATCACCTGTACACCGCGCATCAGGTTCTGGACCACGGTTTTGTGCGTGTGATCGACTATATGGGCGATGACGCGGCGATTTGTCAGGCTGC
>NZ_JBQFXN010000202.1:0-531 GCF_056540885.1 Ruegeria sp. AL12
GCAGGGGAAGAACATGCAGCTTGTTGATGACGTGGTCGCGGGAAAAGAAGAAATCACCCAGTGGCGGCGAACCCTCCACGCCGATCCGGAGCTGCTGTTTGATGTTCACAACACCGCCGCCTTTGTCGCCGACAAGCTCAAGGCCTTCGGCTGCGATGAAGTCGTAACAGGCATCGGCCGCACCGGCGTCGTCGGCGTCATTCATGGCCGGCCCGGCGCCAACGGACCTGTCATCGGGCTGCGCGCCGATATGGACGCGCTGCCGATCGAGGAAACCACGGGCTTGGCCTGGGCCTCGCGCACACCCGGCAAGATGCATGCCTGCGGCCATGACGGCCATACCGCGATGCTGCTGGGCGCCGCGCGCCACCTTGCCGCGACCCGCAATTTCACCGGCTCGGTGGCGGTGATCTTCCAGCCGGCTGAGGAAGGCGGCGGAGGCGGCCGCGAGATGGTCAAAGACGGCATGATGGAGCGTTTCGGCATCACCAAGGTGTTCGGCATGCACAATCTGCCGGGCCTGCCGGTGGG
>NZ_JBQFXN010000203.1:0-530 GCF_056540885.1 Ruegeria sp. AL12
CCCAAGCGATGTCGCGTCTTGAGCGGCTTCAAAGATCAGATCTTGGTGACGCGTCACTTGTTCAACCACATCATAGGTGCGATGTACGTATGACGCGTTGGGAAGCTGGAGCAGCGGAACGCCATGTTTTGCGCAGGTCCCAATCGGAAGCACCAACCACTCAACAAGTTGAAACGCGTTCTCAGGACCAGAAGCCTCCATGGTCTCCAAAATACATCGTGGACAAATGCGGATGGTCGCACGGCGTAGCGTACCGTTGGTCGCTGATGAAAGCCCGACGCGATAGCGACAGGGGCCAATCAACCTGGCCGCTCCATGTTCCAGCTTGGTCAGAGGCACCCTGGTTAGCAGGGACAACGTCTCCAACTGGTTCAAATGCGCTGAGCAGATATGTGGCCATCGCATTCCAAGATCCGAGCAGAAATCACGGGGCGTGCTCGTGTATAGTCGAGCCAACCGAGCAACATAGCTTGACGGGGTCTCCCCTTCTGTGAAGGGGAGAATTGGGTTCAGCAGGGGCTTCATGCGTC
>NZ_JBQFXN010000204.1:0-529 GCF_056540885.1 Ruegeria sp. AL12
GTGTCGCGAAATCCGTTGTCTTCAATCGAGTCCTGACCATCGCCACGCGTGAACACATAGGTATCCGACCCCTTATTTCCATGCAGAGTGTCGTTGCCCAGACCACCGGTGATCACGTCGTTGCCATTGTGAGCAGTGATCACATCATCGCCCGCTTGCCCGTTGATCACATCGTCAGTGCCGTAAGCGTAGATGATGTCATCACCGGATGTCGCATCCGCTGCCAGCAGAGCGTCGCGCAAGTCCTGCATGGTCCAGATCGTACCGTCGTCGAACACAATCTGCTCAATGCCGTCGGACGAGTCATTGCTGAGCGTGTTGATGATCGTGATCTGATCGGTGGTCCCCGCAAAGGTCAAAATGGCAGTGTTGCTGTTTGCCGCAGGTTTTGAGACCGATATCTCGTCCGGTGTGTACCCATGGAGAACCAGCTTATCCGTGTCGCGAAATCCGTTGTCTTCAATCGAGTCCTGACCATCGCCACGCGTGAACACATAGGTATCCGACCCCTTATTTCCATGCAGAGTGT
>NZ_JBQFXN010000205.1:0-526 GCF_056540885.1 Ruegeria sp. AL12
TCCAGCGCCGCGTCGACCTCCGCCCGCACACGGGCGGTTTCGCCGATGATCCAGCGGTTTACGGCGGCCTTGGGCTGCAGGTCGGCCACGTCCAGTTGCGGGACGGCGTCGGTAAAGACCTCGTTCATCTCGGCAAAGCGGACGGCATTCCAAAGCTTGGTGCCGAAGTTGCGATAGCCGGTGATGCGCTCGCGCGACAGTTTCAGCACACCGCCAATCGCCGCCATCGAGGCATTGGTGAACCGCAGCGCGTCGGCACCGAACTCGTCGACGATTTCCAGCGGGTCGATGACGTTGCCGGTGGTCTTGGACATCTTCTTGCCCTTCTCGTCACGGACGAGCGTGTGCAGATAGACGGTGTGGAACGGGATTTCGTTCACCACGGCCAGTTGCATCATCATCATCCGGGCGACCCAGAAGAACAGGATATCCGCGCCGGTGATCAGGACGTCCGTGGGGAAGTAGCGCTCCAGCTCCTCGGTATCTTCGGGCCAGCCCAGCGTGCCGATGGGCCAGAGGCCGGAGG
>NZ_JBQFXN010000206.1:0-525 GCF_056540885.1 Ruegeria sp. AL12
CTGAAAGATGTAGGGGATTTCACCAAGTGTCGAATTTGCGAAGTCCTCGTAGGTTTGAGGTTCCTGCCCGTCCAGAATGACATGCGTATCAGTATGCCCCGAAATGCGCATGGCACCTGCGCTCCACATCCCGACGATAGGTTTCGCGAAAGCCGAGCATGACGCGTGGGTCGAAAAGAAGGACTTCAAGTCTTCGGCGTTTGTCAGTTTTGGCGTTCCACCGAACTGGCGCGCGCTGCGATCAAAGACAGCCAAAGTTTTCGGCACGGGCAGCCTGTTGTGTTCGAGGAAACACGCAGACAACCATTTGTCTTCGGTGAGGGCCTGCCATTGACTGTTGTTGCAAGCATTTACAAGCGGCCAGTGGACATGAGATGAAACGAACTCCTCACGCTCAATATCAGACCAACGCTCCCGATCATAAAGCTCGTAAAGAAAGTACTCGTAAAACCTCAGCTTTCCGCGTTTCTTGCGAAGCTTGAAAAAGTCAAAGGCCAGCGAAAATGGACTTCTCCCGGTCCGTCG
>NZ_JBQFXN010000207.1:0-523 GCF_056540885.1 Ruegeria sp. AL12
GGGCCAGAGGCCATGGAGCGACTGCAAAAGCAAGTTGGGCAACGGATTGATGACGCAGGCGCGCCGAATATCCCCGGACCATTGGGCAGAAAGCCCCGCGCAGGCCGGGACATCAACAAAACCTTGGCCGCGATGCTGACAGAAGCCGACGCAGCGCAGACAGTGGCTAACGCAGCAGATGAGGCTGCGAGACGCCCCCGACAGGCTGGCCCGCACCTGGCTATTGAAGGGCCGCCCAAGATCGGAGATCGCCCCGGCCAGTTCGGCATTCCGCTCAAGGCGATTGAGGATGTGCGTAGGGAAGCTGGCATTCTGGGGCGTGAGGTCGATAACGCGTTCCGCCCCACACGCAACGCCAATATCGCAAATCAGGCTGTCAACGAAATCGACCAGTTCATTGATAATCTACAACCCGGTGACATGGTTGCGGGCGATGCTGACGCCGCAATATCGGCCTTGAAAAAAGCGCGTTCAATGTGGCGGTCATCCATCAAGACGCAGCTTTTGGAAAATGCCACAGACG
>NZ_JBQFXN010000208.1:0-522 GCF_056540885.1 Ruegeria sp. AL12
CGTCCGTGTCGAGGTGGTCTTTCAGCCAGGACAGAGTGAATTTCATTGCTCGGGGCCTTTTTTGGCAGATATCCAGTCGGCACAGGCAATGACAAAGAATGCGCCAAGGTGCAAGCGCTGCGCGTCACGGATAGGTGGGGGTGCGGCCCAAAAGCTCGTCCAATTGCCGCCCGATCCAGCCATGGGGGATAAAATGCCCGCCCGGATGCGTGTCCAGCGTCACCTGCCCGCGTGCGCAATCGGTCCACTCCACCCGGCTGAGGGTCAGGATCGGCACCACGCTCCAATCGCCGCGCGGGGTGGCATCGTGGCACTCATACGCCGCCCGCCACAGCGCCACCGGATAGGTCGTGTCGCCATTGGTGCCATAAGGGAAATCCATCACCGTATCGCTAAGGCCGTGCACATGGCGCGCCTCGCGCGGGGCTTCGGGGCAGTCCTCGGTCTGGCGGATGCTGCCCGCAACGGCCAGCAGGGCGGCAACGTCATTGCCCGACTGGCACACATAGCGCCACGCCATCC
>NZ_JBQFXN010000209.1:0-522 GCF_056540885.1 Ruegeria sp. AL12
CCGCCACACTGGCATCTCCTGCGATCGTCAAAGCGCAATCCGCCATCAAGTGGCGGTTCCAGACCTATGCCGGTGGCGCATTGGGCGAACATGTAACCAAGCCAGCCATCGATTACATCAACGCCAATGCCAATGGCGAACTTGAGATCGAACTGTTCTATGCGGACCAGATCGTTCCGACAGGTGAACTGTTCCAGGCCCTGCAACGCGGCACGATTGACGGTGTGCATTCAGACGACGATTCCATGGCTTCGCCTACTCCGCTGCGTCAGTTCGGTGGTTATTTCCCCTTCGCCACCAAGCATATTCTGGACGTTCCGGTGCTGTTCAACCAGTACGGTCTGGCTGATATCTGGCGCTCGGAATATGAGAAGGTTGGCGTGACGTGGCTGTCGGCAGCGGGTCAGGACCCCTGCAACTTCAACACCAAAAAGGAAATCAAGAGCCTTGGCGACCTGGATGGGCTGAAGCTCTATACCTTCCCGTCGGCCGGGCGTTTCCTGGCCAAGGTTGGTGTTGGGC
>NZ_JBQFXN010000210.1:0-518 GCF_056540885.1 Ruegeria sp. AL12
ACTATAGCTTTACACTGGCATTCGCCAAGGCATGTGTAGGATAGGTGGTAGGCTTTGAAGCGTGGGCGCCAGCTCGCGTGGAGCCATCCTTGAAATACCACCCTTATCTTCGTGGATGTCTAACCGCGGCCCGTCATCCGGGTCCGGGACAGTGTATGGTGGGTAGTTTGACTGGGGCGGTCGCCTCCGAAAGAGTAACGGAGGCGCGCGATGGTAGGCTCAGACCGGTCGGAAATCGGTCGTCGAGTGCAATGGCATAAGCCTGCCTGACTGCGAGACTGACAAGTCGAGCAGAGACGAAAGTCGGTCATAGTGATCCGGTGGTCCCGCGTGGAAGGGCCATCGCTCAACGGATAAAAGGTACGCCGGGGATAACAGGCTGATGACCCCCAAGAGTCCATATCGACGGGGTTGTTTGGCACCTCGATGTCGGCTCATCGCATCCTGGGGCTGGAGCAGGTCCCAAGGGTTTGGCTGTTCGCCAATTAAAGCGGTACGTGAGCTGGGTTCAGAACGTC
>NZ_JBQFXN010000211.1:0-514 GCF_056540885.1 Ruegeria sp. AL12
CGCCTGCTTGATCGCCAGAGCGGCAAGGTCGGGGTCGTAGAGCGACCCCTCGGCCATCACCCGGTTGACGGCAAGGCTCAGCTGCTCTCGGATCTGGGCCAGGCTGAGTTCCGCGACATCGGTATCCCCACGCCGCTCCTCGGCCAACCAGGTATGAGCGTTCTCAATGGCTTTCTCGCCGCCTTTGACAGCAACATACATCGCCTAGCCCTCGTCCGTGATCTGCGTGCTGCGCGGCAGAGCCGCAACCCGGTCGCCGCAAGTGAAAAAGAAATCGCATCCCAGCGGATACAGCATCGCATTGCCCTGCAACGCAGCGATGTCCGGAAGGGACAGATGCGCGGCCGATTTGATGCCCGGTCCGCGCAGCGCAGCCCCGCTTGGTTCAAGCGCGTCACATTCCACGATAAGTGTTGCCGAGCGATCCGGGTATTCCGGTGTGCCGATGCGATAGGCGGTCACCGGCTGCAGGTCCTGCCATGTTCCGTCCGCAAAATCAGCTTCGGCCGCCCCC
>NZ_JBQFXN010000212.1:0-509 GCF_056540885.1 Ruegeria sp. AL12
GGCCTGTCCAACAATTGGACCTTTTAAAACAAGCCGGGGTCTGGCTGGATGCTTATCACCGCACGCAGATCGAAGAGCGGCGCATCTTTCAGCCCAAATACACGGTCTGTTACTATCAAGAGCTGGAAAAACAGATCACCGCAGGCACTGCAACCGTACCCGCACGGCAACTGTTTCTCGCCGGTATCCGACGGATCATCGAGCTGGCGCCACAGTTCGAAGGCCAGCAAACGATTTCGGCAATTCAGCACGGCGACTTTCACCTATCCAATCTGATACGAGACGACCAGCGGACACTCGGGCTTGACTTTTCCAGCGATCAAATGGCGCCGGTCGGACATGACATTTCCAAGGTCTTGCTAGATTTCACCACCCTGACCCGTTCCGCAAACGAGGTGGGGCCCGGCCGAGTCGTTCCCGACGATGTCACCTCAGCTTTTTTCGAAGGGTATAAACTGGTCGGTCCAAATGATCCCAGCCTGGCTTTTCTTCTTTATCCACGCGTCTTG
>NZ_JBQFXN010000213.1:0-505 GCF_056540885.1 Ruegeria sp. AL12
CGCATAAGGCGGTGTGATGCCAGAGCCGGCGCCAAAGAAGTAATGCGTGCGTCGCGACGTTGCGCCGGGATCGAGGCAGAACCCGCCAAAGGGCGGCATCACCTCGATCACGTCTCCTTTCCGCACGTTGTCGTTGATGTGGTTGCTGACCACACCGTCCCGAACCCGCTTCACTGTGATCCGCAGCGGATCACCGGTGAAAGGCGAGGACGAGATCGAGTAGCTGCGGCGCTGTTCCTCTCCGTTCACTGCAATGCGGAACGACAGGTGCTGGCCGGGCCGCCAGGCGAAGGTTTCGCGCAGGCCGTCAGGCACGTCGAACATGACCGTCCTGGCCATGCCGCCGATTTCGTCGCGGGTGTCGAGAACGGTCAGCGGGTGGAAGCTGCGTGCGTTCATTTGCCCTCTCCCAACCATTCGAGAACGACCTTCTGGTGATCGACCACCGGGCTTTCGCCGACCGCGGCGGGACCAGTTTCGAAATAAGGGGATTTCAACGTTTTCT
>NZ_JBQFXN010000214.1:0-501 GCF_056540885.1 Ruegeria sp. AL12
GCCGGGGCTGACCAGTATCCACGGCCTCTGTTCTGCGACGGCCATTTTGTTCCACTCGGCCAAGTCCCGGTTTAGGTAATCGTCTGCAACAACGACACTCAGTTCGCCGCGATCCGCGACACAAAGCCCGTTCCTTTCAAGCAACATGCGCAGATCTTCGGCAGTTCCATCGTCGCAGATTACATCGACCGTCGCGTTTGCTAGACGTTCCGCCGCTTGCGACGGCAATGCCCCAGCGCATTCCCAGAAGGCTTGCTGCTCGCGGGGGATGGGGGCCGTATCTTCGGCTAGAAAGCCGCGCTGTTTCAGAATGTCCAACGCTGAGAATATGTCGGCACTGACATAGCGCCGGCACAGTTGGTCAAATATGTCGTCAACCAGAAAAGACCCGTCCAGCAATGGTGCCAGATCCGAGAAAATTGGGCTGGTCAGGCAAACATGGCCCTTGTGGCTGAAAAGGTACAAGGCCTCTTCCGGGACAACGATCGCCTCTAGGCTTGA
>NZ_JBQFXN010000215.1:0-500 GCF_056540885.1 Ruegeria sp. AL12
GGGTCCATGCGCGACGATGAAGTGATCGCCGCAGCGGATGAGGCTGGTCTGGCGATGGTCTTCACCGGTATGCGTCATTTCCGTCACTGATGCGGTCACGCCTGCTTCTCTGGGCGGCCTTGGCCGCCTTCGCGATCGACCAGATCAGCAAATATCTGGACGTTCACGTCCTGCGCGTGGCTGAACGGCCCGACGGTATCGATGTTCTGCCACCGCTGCTGGTGTTCAAATACGGCGAGAATCGGGGCATCAATTTCGGCCTGTTTCAGGGCGACTCTGAGGCTGCGCGCTGGTTTTTGATCGGTGTGTCCGTGGTGATCTGCATCGGTGTGCTTGTCTGGCTTGGTCGTTCGACGCGTTCGAAATACATGTTGTTCTGTGGCGGCCTGCTGATCGGCGGAGCGCTTGGGAATGTGGTCGACCGGCTTCTTTATGGGTTTGTTCTGGATTTCCTGAACATGTCCTGCTGTGGCATCAACAACCCGTTTGTGTTCAACTTG